>JAUVXV010000017.1 GCA_030603365.1 Candidatus Heimdallarchaeota archaeon | reverse complement strand
CGTAATAATAAAGAACTTTGTTAGATTTTCTTAACGAGGTTTTAATCAAGAAATTTGCTCGATTGTAGAGATTTTTCACTTGATGGCAAAGCTTGCTCAACGCAGGGTGATAAGAAACTTCTATACATTCTATGCGTAATGCATGCACCATCACTTCTCTAATCCTATTTTGCTATAAAAACTCCTGTAATTCCCCTCCTCTCAATATCACTTTAATGTGATGCTTCCTCACTCTAAGGAGACAAGGAGATAAAAATACTTCATAATAACTTGCCTTGTTTGTTTTTTACTTAATTATTCTATGTCATATAAATAAAGTAGGAGTTTCTCGGGAGTAAGAGGAGAAGAATATGTCCATTCTATATTATTTCTAAATGCTTGAGCAGCATTTTTTAGAGCGAAGTAAGTCCCAATTCCATACATAAAAGGTGGTTCTCCTATAGCTTTAGATTTCAGAACTGCTTCTGGGTTTTCTGCATCTTCAAGAAAAGTAACATTAATTTTTGGAGTGAAAAGAAGGTTAGGTACTTTGTATGTTGAAAGAGAATCTGTAAGAAGCCTTCCGTTGTTGTAAATTAATTCTTCTAAAGTCATCCATCCAATCCCTTGTATTAAACCTCCTTCTGCCTGTCCTAAATCTACAAGATAGTTAATGCTTTTTCCTGCATCATGGACAATGTGAACATCATCAATTGTATAGGTTCCTCTTAAGCAATCAACAGTAACTTCTGTAACAGCTGCACCAAAAACATGATAACCAAAAGCTCTTCCTTTCTCTTTTTCAGAATTGTAATAGATTTTTGGTGTTGCATAAAATGCCTGTGCTGCAAGGTTAACTCTTTGCATATAAGCTAAATTGATAAGTTCTTTCCATGTGAATTCTGTTTTCTTTCCGTTTTGATAGACAAATTCATCTTTAATTGAGATAGAATTTGTCCCAAATTTCTCTGCAGCAACATTCTTTAACCGATCGATTATTTTATTGCAAGCTATTTCGACTGCTTTTCCATTAAGGTCAGTCCCAGTACTTGCAGCGGTTGGAGAAGTGTTGATAACACGGCTAGTACTTGTACTTTCTATCCTGATTCTTTCAGGTTTAATTGAAAGGGTATGAACAGCGATTTGTTTAATTTTAATGTTTAAACCTTGACCCATTTCAATCCCTCCTGTACTAATATTGACACTGCCATCCTTGTAAATATTCACAAGGGCACCAGCTTGATTAAGAAAAGTAGAAGTGAATGAGATTCCAAAGCAAATTGGCATTATAGAGATACCTTTTTTTGTAAATTGATTCTTAGCATTGAACTTTCCTATTTCCTTCTTTCTTTTCTCAAAATTTGAATCTTTAACAACTCGAGAAAAACTTCGTTTTGCTTGACAATTCTCAACTTGCATTCCATAGTGAAATTGGTCACCTTCTTTGAGCAAATTCCTTTCTTGTAAAACTGAAACTGGAATACTTGTTACTTCCGCCGCATGTGTAATAGCGCACTCTATAACAAACATTCCTTGGGGACCTCCAAACCCTCGAAATGCTGTGAAGGGTACAAGGTTTGTTTTACAGGGATAGCCTGTTACACGAACATTAGGGATATAGTATACATTTGCTGCATGGAAAAGTGTTCTTCCGAGTACAGCTGTTGAAAGATCAGCACTTGCACCTGAATTTTGATAATAATCAGCTGAAAAAGCAAGAATCTTTCCTTCTTTATCTAGCCCTATCTTATAATCGGTTGAATAAGGATGACGTTTACCTGTCATTTGGATATCTTCACGTCTACTGAGGATTATCTTTACAGGTCGTTCTGTATGATATACTCCGAGAGCACAGATTGCAGCCCATTGAGTTGCTTGATCTTCTTTTCCTCCAAAAGCTCCTCCAAGTCTTTTTACATCTACCTCTATCAAGTTCATATCACAACTAAGAATCTTTGATGTTGTGCTCTGAACAGTTGTAGGTGCTTGAGTGCTAGAATAAATGATGATTCTTCCATTTTCATCTGGTATAGCAAGTGAAGATTGAGTTTCGAGATAAACATGTTCTTGCCCTCCTGACTCAGCTCTCCCTTCTACAACATATTCACATTTTTCCCAAGTTGATTCTATATCTCCAATCGTTAAAGTGCGCGAAGAAGAAATCAGCAATCCCTTTCTTGCAGCTTCGCGAGCGTCAAATACTCCAGGAAGCTCTTCATATTCAATATTAATTAGTTTTAGTGCTTGTTTAGCTAGAGCTTTTGTGTCAGCTAAAACAACAGCGATTGGTTGTCCAATAAACTGAACTTCTTTCTCTGCAAGAAGTTCTTCATCTTGAATAATGCGTCCTATCTGATTGTCTCCTGGAATATCTTTAGCGATTAAAACTTTATGAACACCCTTACTGCTTTCTGCTTCTGTAATATCAAGAGATAGAATTTTACCATGAGCTATACTTGAAGCAAAAACTACTGCATGAAGGATGTTAATCGGTTCGGGCATGTCATCAACATATATCGATTCACCACGAGTGTGAGGACCAATTGAGTCTTTCATAATGATACCTCCAAATCAGGGAATAAAGTGATGAAATGCGCATATATTAACTGTCTAAGGAGTAATCGTTTATACTTAGCTGTCCCTCTAACGTCATCTATAGGAGTAACCTCGGAATCTGCTATACTCACAGCTTCTTTTATTACATCAGCTGAGATCTCCTTGTTCTCAAGAAAACTCGAAGTGTTTTCCATGTATTTGGGAACTGGTGCTAATCCTCCTGCAGAAAGATGAACATTTTGTATCTTATTATTGTTCAAATCAAAAGAAATGGCGCTGTTTACACTCGCTATGTCCATGTGTTTCCTTTTTGATACTTTTTCAAAATTAAATAATTTCTCTTTATTTGAGATTCGAAGCCATTCAATTATTTCTCCTTCTTTCATATCCATTTTTTTGTAATCTTTATAGAAATCTCTAAGTTTGATAATTCTCCCATCTTTATCATTTATGAGACTTATTTCTGCATCTAGAGCCAGGAAATAAATGATAAGATCTCCTATAGGAGAAGCATTGACAAGATTCCCTCCTATTGTGGCTTGATGTCTAATTGGAAGAGCCGAAACTAGAGTCAAATGGTCTTTAATATTATATATTGCATTTAGCTCTTCTGATATGCGAATATCTTCCATAGATGTCATTGCCCCTATATGGATATACCCATTATCAACCCATATTCCAGTAAGCTCTTTTTCTGATAAAAATACAGGATCAGATAAACTTTCATGCTGGACTAGCAAATCTGTTGCACCTGCAACATAAGTCCCTTCTTCGTGTAATTTTGTTTTATTCGACTCTTCTAGTTTTATGAGCTGACTTGGTATATTAACAAAATAAGGAGGTAGAATACCCGCTCCAATAAGTATTTGTATTCTTTCTTCAAATTTCTTACCTTCAACAGATATTTTGTTTGCTAACATCTCAGCTGCTCTAGTTATTGCAGCATATGCACCACATCTGCATAAATTTCCTTCAATTGCTGTAAGAATATCTTTTTTCTCAAGTTTTTCATCTAAGAAAAATCCTGTCAAACTGATAACGAATCCTGGTGTGCAAAAACCGCATTGACTAGCTCCTTCGTCTACCAATGCATGTTGTATAGGATTCAAAGCTTCTTGATTTAAGCCTTCAATTGTTACAACATGTTTACCTATAATTTCTCCTAGAGGGAGAATACAGGATGCTATTGTATTGTAAACAATGGTATTGCCCCTTATCTCTCCAAGAAGTACCGCACAGGAAAGACATTCACCTTCGTGACATGCTTCCTTCACTCCTTTTACTCCTTTATTTCGTATGAAATCAAGTGTGGAACTTCCTAATGGCGCATCAATTTCCATTATTTCTTGGTTAAGAATAAATTTCATCATTTAAACCTTTTTTCTAAATCCTTAGTTGATATAGTCTCTGTTCTTATTACACCTTCAACTGCTTTAATATCTTTAAGACCATTACCTGTAATAACTAGACAAACTGTATCTGTTTTACTAATTTTTTCTTCGTAAATAAGTTTTTTCAGCCCTCCATATGGTACAGCTCCAGCAGGTTCTGCAAAGATACCAGTTAATTTACCTAGTTCAGTAATAGAATCTAGAATCTCTTCATCTGTGAGAGTAATGTAAAATCCACCACTGGCGTCTATATAGGTACAAGCTTTAATAACATCTCTAGGTTTACCAACTGAGATACTATCAGCTATTGTCTTGCCGTGAATTGAGATAGTTGAATAGGGTTTTCCTTTGTCAAAAACCTTTTTTATAGCAGGGATGCCTTCAGCTTGCACACCGATGATTTTGGGGATTTTATCAGTCAACCCAATTTCCTTGAATTCCCAAAATCCTTTGTAAAGAGAACTAATAACTGTTCCATCTCCAACTCCCACTAGAATATAGTCAGGAATATTGAAATCGTTTTGAATAATTATCTCAAATGCTCCTGTTTTTTTTCCTTCGAGAAGGTAAGGATTAATTGCTGCATGTCTACAATACCATCCTTTCTTTAATCCTAACTCAAGAGATAGATCATAAACCTCGTCATAAGTTCCTTCAACGGCAAAAACTTCAGCACCTGAGATCTCTAGTTGAGCAAGTTTTCCAGCAGGGATAGCAGCTGGAACAAAGATACTAGTTTTCATTTCAGTGTGAGCATTTAACACTGCTAAAGATGAAGCAGCGTTACCTGTTGATGCACAGAAAATAGTGTCATTCCCCTCCTCAAGAGCTCTATTTATAGCTATTGAACTTGCACGATCTTTGTAAGAACTTGAGGGATTGGAACCATCATATTTGATTAAAACATCTTTGATTCCCAGAAGGTCAAATTTGTATAGAGGTGTGCCTCCAACATATTCGTCTAATTGACTTTTCAATTTGGCTGGAAGTAAAAAATCAAATTGATACATTGAAGCCTTTTTATCGAATTTTTTCTCTTTTACGGCAGATTCCTTTTTGATAGACTCGTAATCATAAATAACTTCCAAAGTTCCCATAATGTAACCACAGTCTACACAATAGTATAGACCTGGTTTAGGGTCAAATTCCTTCTTACAAGTTATACATCTCAATATGTGATTACTCATCTAAGCACCCCGAAAATTGCATCTTGTGGACAGCGGGATTCACATAAACCACAGTGTATACATTTCTCTTTATCAACTATAATAGTCTCTTCTGCTGTTAAAGCTCCAGCTGGGCAAATGCGAACACACAACATGCACATATTGCATTTTTCGTTGAAAGATGGATGGTTATTCACAGCTGTATCAATGTCCTTGAAAATGGTAGTCTTTCTAATCTCACGAATCTCTTCGATCGAAGAAAATCCATATTTTTCAAGTGCTGCAGGGAGATCTTTTACAATCTTATCATACATCCTTCTTCCCTTAATTAAAGCTGTAGAGAGCATTTGAACAAGGTCAGCACCTGCAAAGATGAATTCGAGAATATCTTCAGCTTTTCCTATTCCCCCTACACCAATAATTGGTATATCTGGGTAAGCTTTACGAATATTGTATACTCGATGGAGTGCGATTGGTTTAATTGGGGGACCACTCATCCATATTTGTTCAGCTAAAAGAACTGAACGTTTCTTCAAATCAATTGCTGTTCCAGGTCCTAGTGAGTTTATAGCAACTATACCGGTTGCTCCTGCATCTATAACTGTCTTAACAAATCCAAGGAAATTTTCTACATGAGGACTTAGTTTCATGAAAACAGGTTTGTCAGTATTTTCCCGAATGCTCCCTACTATACCTGCAAGAAGATCTTCAGAAACATAATGGGTAGAAATTTCAAACATATCAGCAAAAGGGTCGAGCTTTGGAATAAGATATCTGAAATCTTCTTCTTTATATCCTGCACTAATAACAATGGGTTTTTTCTTCTCTTTGTGGATGGTAGGAAGAATTTCGTTAATCCATTCGTCTGAGTGCAGTTCAGACCATAATTCACAGTTGTAAATCGCGTTTGTAGTTCCTGCAATACAGGGTTTTGGTACAATTGCTCCTTCAACTGAAATAGTCTTAGCGACATTATAACCACAAGAATTATTGTTAAAGAACTGCATATTCTCTAACCCTTCGACAATAGGACCCGCAGCTGGTCCTAAAGGATTATCAAATTTTAAACCTAGAATATTAACTGAAAGATCCATCTAAGCATCACCTAACCTTTCCCATAGGGCTTTAGAAGCAATATGGGCGTTCTTATATAATGTTTCCTCATCAAAAATACTCTCGTAGTCCTCTATGAGGGTCTTTCCTTTGACTATCACATAAGATGGTTTGAAATTTTCAAATAATCCAAAGAATACATGACCAAAGGCATTACTTTGATTCATATCGGTTGGATTAAGATAAGGAACAAGAACAAAATCAGCAACGTATCCTTCTTTGATTTTACCAATTTTGATCCCCATTTGACGACCAAAGTATTCATAAGAACCATTAATGTATTTCAACAATTCATCAAAACCGATACCAGCTGCATCGTTGATACCAGCTTTACCAGCAAAGAAGAAATAGGTCCATTCTTTAGCAATGTTTGTACCGAGTCCATCATTACCAATAAGTATCGGAATATTGTTGTTTCTGAATAGATCAATATTGAACGCACCAACAGCGTTATTCATATTTGAAGTTGGATTAAGAGCGATAACAGCTTTTTTGTAACTAATGTTTTTTGCTTCTTGTTCATCAATATGAACACAATGAGCAAGAATGGAATCTTTGTTCAAAAGACCATACTTCAGATATCGATCAATAACTCGTGTGTTATATTTTTCTAAAGAATCTTCTTCATCTTCTATACTTTCAGCAACATGAACATGGATAGGAGCACCAGCAAGAATCCTTGAAACTTTATCGAGAGTTTCTTCAGAAAGACTCATGGATGCATGTAGACCAAACATTCCTCTTGCTTCATGAGAGTCATATTTTAAACCAGCAAGATTTTCTTCGATGCATTCTGTAATATTAAAACGATCACTGGTTTCAAAACAGAAAATCCCTCTCATACCAAGTTTGTCAACAATAGCTCTCTTTAGTGCATCAAGACTGCCAATAATTTCTAAACCACTTGCGTGATGATCAATTAACGAAGTTACACCACTTTTCAAAGATTCTAATCCATAAACCATGGCGCTGTGGAAAGTAGAAGTATTATCCAACTTGCTGTCAAACTTCCACCAGAGCTGTTCAAGAATATCTCTAAAACTCTTGGGGTTAAAAGGTATGGAAGCTCCTCGAACTAGTGTAGAATAGATGTGTGTATGAGAATTAATGAACCCAGGGAGAAGTATTTGGTTAGTTCCATCAATAATCTCTTCATCAAAATCAGGAAAATTGTCCATAGTTCCAACTTCAACTATTTCTTTACCATAAATACAATAACCGTTTTCTATATAGGTCTCATAATCATAGATTTTTACATTGATTATAGCCTTCATGGTTTGACAATATTCTTTTCTCATATGAATTTTGCCTTTTTTGGAGAGTTATAAAGAATTTAAGTTATGAATTAAATAGTAAAACTGTAGCAAAGAAATAGAAATCAAAGAAGGAAAATGTTTTTATTCCCAATCATTATTGTACATGATTCGATAATTTTCGTGTAAATTTAAACGAAATAATAGATTAACAAAATAGGTTGTTATTATGAAAAAGAAAAAAACTAAATTATTTATGAGCTTAAGTGTTCTAATTATTGGTTTTTTAATAAGCGCTTCTTCTCTCAATATTGTTAGCACAAAAGCTCTACTAGATGAAAAACACAAGTACAATACAGATTCCTTTAGTGGTTCAATCTGGGAATTGGATACAACGGAAGTAGTTTCAACAGAAAGTTCTGGTAAATCTTATCATCCATCCCAAACCGTTGATTCTATCGGGAATGTGCATGTAACGTGGGATGATCAAACTGATATCTTAGGCGCAGGCGAAGATTATGATATTTTCTACAAAAGATGGAACAAATTAACTTCTTCGTGGACTACGACAGAGGTTGTTTCTACTGAGAGTACAGAAATCTCTTCCAATCCTTCCATTGCTGTTGATGTTGCTGGGAATGTACATTTAGCGTGGGAAGAATATACTGATTATGGTGGAGCTAGAGTAGATGGGTACATCTTCTACAAACAATGGAACGCTTCTATCTCCTCGTGGACCTCAACAGAGCTTGTTTCTACAGAGAGTACAGAAGCTTCTCAGCCTTCTCTTGCAGTAGATATTTTAGGGAATGTACATATAGCGTGGCAAGATTGGAGTGGAACAGATTGGGATGTTTACTATAGATGTTGGAACGCTTCTACCTCCTCATGGACTACGACAGAAGTAGTTTCCACAGAAAGTTACTCTAATTCTGGTGATCCTTCTCTTGCTACTGATGTTGCAGGTAATATCCATATCACGTGGTTTGATGATACTGATTATGCTGGAAGTGGAATAGATCAGGATATTTTCTATAAACGTTGGGAAGCTTCCACATCCATATGGACCACTACAGAAGTGATTTCCACTGAGAGTACAGCTACCTCTATCCATTCCTCTCTCACTACCGATGCTACTGGGATTGTACATATAGTGTGGGAAGATCATACTAATTATACTAATTGTGGTACCGATTCAGATATTTTCTATAAATTTTGGAACGCTTCTATCTCCTCGTGGACTACGACAGAAGTGGTTTCTACAGAGAGTACAGAAGCTTCTGGTTGGTCTTCTCTTGATACAGATGCTGAAGGGAATGTAAATATAATATGGCAAGATTCAACTGATTATGTTGGGAATGGAACAGATTGGGATATTTTCTATAAGCGCGGAGACACTTCTACCTCCTTATGGACTACGACAGAAGTGGTTTCAACAGAAAGCACAGGTGGTTCTTACTATCCTTCGATTAATGTCGCCGATACTGGTTGTGATTATCATGTTGTATGGTATGATACCACAGATTACGAAGGTGCTGGAGCAGATTCGGATATTTTCTATAAAGGTACAACAGTTGATTTTTCAGCTCCTTTACTTAATGATGTTACTTATTTTCCTTCAGAACCCACTTTTGATGATCAGATAACTATTAGTGCAAATGTTACCGATAATGTTGAAGTTCATAACGTTACTCTTTATTTTCGTGTTGATGGAGGTTCATGGTTTAGTGTTTCCATGATTGCTTCAGAGACGATATACAGTGCTATTATTGGTCCTTTTGCCGCAGGCTCAACCATAGATTACTACCTTATTTCTTATGATACCAGTGGTAATAGTGCCCAGAGTTCCATAATGGATTTTGAAATAGCCCCTATTGTTGAAGAATTTGGAATAATTTCCAGTTTGATACTTGGTACTCTTGCCATCTCAGTAGTTATCATGAAAATTCGTAAGAAAACTTCTAAACCGAACTAGTTTAACTAGTTCTTACTTTTTTTAATTTTACATCGGAATTTCGCTTCAATTTTCATATGAATTTTGTCTTTTTTCGTGCCAAATGAGAATGTAAATTAGAGGTAAATCTGAACTAAAGGGAAAATACTTTTATTGTAAGCTCCCAATGTAAACAATTTGAAAAATCTCGTTTGTTCTAAACGAGATTAAAATTTAAAGAAGTGTTATTATGAAAAACAAAAAGAATAAATTTTCTATAAGCTTAAGTATTCTCATTATTTATTTCTTAATTACAGCTTCAAGTCCAAATACATTTAAAGCAAAAGCTCTACTAGAGGAAAAAAACAATCAATTCAAAATAGATTCCTTTGATCGTTCTACTTGGAAATGGAATACGACAGAGGTAGTTTCCTCCGAAAGTTATAGTAGTTCTCATGTACCTTCTCTTGCTGTCGATACGTTAGGGAACGTCCACGTAGCATGGATGGATGAAAGTGTTTATTTGGCAGGTAGTGGAGCAGATGAAGATATTTTCTACAAACGCTGGGACGCTTCTTCCTCCTCGTGGACAACAATAGAACTTGTTTCCACAGAAAGTACAGATTTTTCATGGGGTCCTTCTCTTGCTGTGGATATTTTCGGGAATGTCCACATAGCGTGGCATGACGCAACTGATTATGCTGGAGCAGGAACAGATCAGGATATCTTCTACAAATACTGGGATGCTTCTTCCTCCTCGTGGACTACAACAGAACTTGTTTCCACAGAAAGTACAGATCGTTCTAGGTTTCCTTCTCTTGCTGTGGATATTTTCGGGAATGTCCACATAGCATGGTATGATGCAGAGTTTGATTGGGACATTTTCTACAAACGCTGGAACGCTTCTTCCTCCTCGTGGACCACTACAGAACTTGTTTCCACCGAAAGTACAGCTTTTTCTAGGTTTCCTTCTCTTGCTGTGGATATTTTCGGGAATGTCCATATAGCGTGGAGTGATGATACTGATTATGCGGGGAGTGGAACAGATAATGATATTTTCTACAAACGCTGGGACGCTACTACCTCCACTTGGATTACGACAGAAGTAGTTTCCACCCAAAGTGCAGATAATTCAGACTCCCCTTCTCTTGCTGTGGATTCTCTTGGGAATGTCCATATAGCGTGGGTAGATTATACTGATTATGCGGGGAGTGGAACAGATAATGATATTTTCTACAAACGCTGGGACGCTACTACCTCCACTTGGATTACGACAGAAGTAGTTTCCACTGAAAGTGTAGATTGGTCTACGAATCCTTCTCTTGCTGTCGATTCTGCAGGGGATGTCCACATAACATGGGATGATGAAACTGATTATGCTGGAGCTGGGGAAGATAATGATATTTTCTACAAACGCTGGGACGCTACTACCTCCACTTGGACTATAACAGAAGTAGTTTCCACCGAAAGTATAGCTAATTACCCACATACCTCTGATTCTTACCATCCTTCGCTTGCGGTCGATACTTTAGGTACTGTCCATATAGCGTGGGAAGATTTTACTGATTATGGTGATTTAGGACCAGGATCTGATATTTTCTATAAGCTTTTTGCAGGACCACCAGCTGCTCCTGAACTTGCTTCTATTTCCCCTAACCCTACTGAAAATGATATTGTAAATCTTGATTGGAATAATGTTTTTAGGGCAGATACTTACTATGTTTATCGCTCCACATCTAACATCTCAACTGTTGAAGGACTCGTACCCATTACAACTGTTTCCTCAAGTGACTATATCGACACTTTACCTTCTGAAGGAGTATACTACTATGTTGTTGTTGCTGAAAACTTTGCAGGGAACAGCTCGCATTCTAATTGTCAAGATATTGAATATAAAATAGTAACAACAACTAAAACTAAAATTGATTCACTTTGGATTTTTGGAACTTTCGCTTTGTTGTTTGTAGTTATTAGAACTCGTAAGAAAAATTCTAAACTGAACTAGACAATTCTAGTTCTCACTTTTTTTCATCTTTGATTTCTAGAAAATGTTTTTATTTCTGACGCTTAATGTTAACAGTTTGAAAAAACTCTCTTGTTTAAACTAAGTTGACAATCTAAAAAGAGTTGATATTATGAAAGTGAAAAGCAAAAACAATAAATTTTCTATAAGTTTAATTATTCTCATTATTGGTCTATTACTAAGCACTTCTTTTCTTAAGACTCTTAACACACAAGCTCTCCCAGAAGAAAACTATAAAAAACATACAACAGATTCTTTTGATCAATCGGATTGGAAATGGACTATAACAGAAGTTGTGTCCACAGAAAGTGAACATTTTTCTACTTCTCCTTCTCTTGCTACAGATGAAGCAGGGAATGTGCATATAGCGTGGGAGGATTATACTGATAATGTGAGGACTGGAACAGATTATGATATATTTTACAAACGTTGGAACGCTTCTATCTCCTCCTGGACCTCAACAGAAGTTGTTTCCACAGAAAGTACAAGTCAATCTATAAATCCTTCACTTGCTGTTGATGCTGCAGGGAATGTGCATATAACTTGGAGTGATTACACTGCTTATGCAGGAAGTGGAACAGATACAGATATTTTCTACAAACATTGGAACGCTTCTACCTCTTCATGGACCACAACAGAAGTGGTTTCCACAGAAAGCACAGATGGTTCTCATCATACTTCTATTGCTGTTGATGCTGTAGGAAATGTGCATATAACGTGGGAAGATGGCACTGATTATGCAGGTGCAGGATCAGATAAGGATATTTTTTATAAACGATGGGACGCTTCTATCTCCTCATGGACCACAACAGAAGTTGTTTCTACCGAAAGTACAGATTACTCTTTTTTTCCTTCTCTTGCTACTGATTCTGTAGGAAATGTCCATATAACGTGGGAAGATGGTACTGATTATGCAGGTGCAGGAATATATTCAGATATTTTCTACAAACATTGGAACGCTTCTTCCTCCTCCTGGACTACTACTGAAGTCGTTTCCACCGAAAGTACAAACTATTCTGTTCGTCCTTCTCTTGCAGTGGATTCTTTAGGAAATGTCCATATAACGTGGTATGATGGTACTGATTATGCTGGTGCAGGAACAGATCCAGATATTTTCTATAAACGTTGGAATGATTCTATCTCTTCCTGGACTACTACTGAAGTCATTTCCACCGAAAGTACATTTGATTCTTATGAACCTTCTCTTGGGGAAGATTCAGCTGGGAATGTGTATATAGCTTGGGAAGATAGAACTGCTTATGCTGGAGCTGGAGGGGATAGGGATATTTTCTACAAATTCTGGAACGCTTCTATCTCCACATGGAATACAACAGAAGTGGTTTCCATAGGAAGTATATTAGATTCTGCTTATCCTTCTCTTGCAGTGGATTCTGTAGGGAATGTTCATGTAGCTTGGCATGATTATACAGACTATGCTGGTGCTGGTGTTGACAGAGATATTTTCTACAAATTCTGGAAAGCTTCCTCCTCCTCCTGGACCACAACAGAAGTCGTTTCCACAGAAAGTACAGATGATTCTAATCGTCCTTCTCTTGCTACTGATGCTGCAGGAAATGTCTATATAGCTTGGCATGATGAGACTGATTATACTGGAGCTGGATTAGATTCGGATATTTTCTACAATTTCTGGAATGCTTCTATCTCCTCATGGGATACAACAGAAGTTGTATCCACAGAAAGTACACATATTTCTTGGGTTCCTTCTCTTACTGTCGATACTTTAGGGAATGTCCATGTAGTGTGGTATGATGAGACTGATTATGCAGGTGCTGGATCAGATACAGATATTTTTTATAAACGATGGGACTCTTCTATCTCCTCCTGGACCACAACAGAGGTGGTTTCTACCGAAAGTACAGATAATTCTTATTCTCCTTCTCTTGCTGTAGATTCTTCAGGGAATGTCCATGTAGCTTGGAATGATAGAACTGCTTATGGAGGTAGTGGAACAGATATAGATATCTTCTATAAACATTGGAACTCTTCTACCTCCTCCTGGACCACAACAGAGGTGGTTTCTTCAGAAAGTACAGGTCATTCTAGTGCTCCTTCTCTTGCTGTGGATGATAAAGGGAATATCCATGTAGCTTGGGATGATAGAACTGCTTATGCAGGAGCTGGAGGGGATTATGATATTTTCTACAAATTCTGGAACGCTTCCACTTCCTCCTGGATTGTGACAGAAGTAATTTCTACTGAAAGTACAGATACTTCTTTCGAACCTTCTCTTGCTGTAGATTCTTCAGGGAATGTCCATGTAGTGTGGTTGGATTACACAGATTATGCTGGTGCAGGTGGAACAGACTGGGATATTTTCTACAAACATTGGGATAACTCTACCTCCTCCTGGACTACTACTGAAGTCGTTTCCACAGAAAGTACAGACTATTCTCTCTATCCTTCTCTTGCTGTGGATGATAAAGGAAATGTCCATGTAGCTTGGCATGATGAGACTGATTATGCTGGAGCTGGATTAGATTCGGATATTTTCTATAAATACTGGGATGCTTCTACCTCCTCGTGGAATGCAACAGAAGTGGTTTCCACAGAAAGTACAGATGATTCTGTTCGTCCCTCTCTTGCTATTGATTCTATAGGATATATCCATGTAGCGTGGGAAGATTATACTGATTATGCAAGTTCAGGAATTGATTCAGATATTTTCCTTAAACACTTCGCAGGTCCTCCTACTGCTCCTATATTGTCTCCTATTTTACCTAATCCTACCTATATTGCTACATTATCCTTGAACTGGAATGATTTACCAGGAGCTTCATTATACTATATCTTTCGTTCAACTTCCAATATCTTATCGGTTGAAGGTCTTACTCCAATTGGTGACTCTGTCACACATTTCTATATCGACACACTTCCAACAGTAGGAACATTCTACTATGTTATTGTTGCCAGTAACTTTATCGGAAACAGCACTCTTTCAAATTGTTGGAGTATTGTGTATGTACCTGTTATTTACGAGTTTAGTACAATTTCAGGTTTGATGCTTGCTACTGTTACCTTCTTAATTGTAATTATGAGAACTCGTAAAAATAAATTAAAATGAACTAGATTAACTAGTTCGTATTTTCCTTTTTTTTGTAATAAAATCACTACTTATTTCACAACAAGTAGTCTGAATCTTATATTTCTTGAAAAGGAAGGGAAAATGTTTTTATTTTGAACACCTTATGTATTCAATTTGAGAAATCTCGTTTATTCTAAACGGGATTGATAATTAAGAAGGTTGATATTATGAAAAAACAAAAAACAAAATACAATGAACTAGTCTTTACTAGTTCCTTCTCTATTTTTCTTCTGATCTGACCAGAACAATATCATTAGCTTCATCCACATAGATGTAGCTTTTTGTTATTGTTTCGAAAAAGATTATATTTAAGCTCATTTTCTTTGAATTACTTAAGAATACTAAACACATTAGGAGTATTAAGTAATGATTCCGAGAAAACACTTTGGAAGGACGGGACATAAAATCTCACGAATAATATTTTGGACTTATGCTTTAAGTAAAGCCAATCAAGAGGAAACTGATTGATTCTTTATCTCTTATTAGAGGGCGGTATTAATCATATTGACACAGCACCACTTTATGGAGATGCTGAAGATCGTTGGTTCTTGGCTAATTAAATTAAAGAAAAACCACACAAAAAAGAAGAGTTTGATGAATAACTTTCTTTTGATTAGAGTGGTAGAAATTCTTGTGCTCTAGTGGTTTATATCAAGCATTCTAGAAATCAAAAGCATTTATCTCTTCCAGTTTTTTGTATGTATTTTCAACAGCTTCAAATACTTGCTTTTCATTTTTTGCTCCAGTACAGACAAGATTTCCAGATTGAAATAGGAGAAGAACCGTCTTAGGCTCTTTTAATCTAAAGATTAATCCAGGGAATTGTTCTGGTTCATACATACTCTGGTCAAGCCAAAGAGCAATAAGCTCGAGATTCAACTGTTTGTGATTGAAATTTCCTGAAGCAACTATATTGTGTATAACAATTTCAGGTTCTTCAGTAATTATTGTTCCTACAGACTTGAGTATCTTAGAAATTTCTTTCACTCCTTTAGTTACATCATCTGTTGTCTTACCACCAGTAATTACTAATTTGCCAGAATAGAAAATAAGACATGAAACTTTAGGATCTTTTATTTTAAGTATCACCCCAGGAAATTTGTCGGGATTATAATCTATATACAATCCTTCTTCATCAATAAGCAAATGATAAATTTTCACAAGATCTATTGTAGTAAACAAATCTACAGCAGCAACAATGTTTTGAATATTTATACCAAATTCGTATTTTGTCATCTCAAATCATTTTAATATTTCATTGTTAGATTTTTATCATAATAAAAATTGTAAACCTAATGTAAGTGTTTGGTTGTGTATTGAAATTAAAATGGAACAAAATAATAAGTTTAAATTAACAAGGAATTCTCCCCTGAGAATTATCGATTCCACCACACCTGTAATTTTCAACTCGTTATACGGACTGTAATCATAATTTCATATTTTAACATTTATTAAAATCTTCATGATTTTAAAATATTTTTCTGTCATATGAATTTTGTCTTTTTTAGAGAATGATACGAAAACCCAAGTCTGGAAAAAATGCTAAAGAATCTGTAGATAAGTAGAATAAAAAAGGGAAAATGCTTTTATTCCTAGCACCTAATGTACATAGTTACGAAAAATTTCGTTTAAACCTGAACGAAATTAATAATCATAAAAAGGTTATTATTATGAAAAAGAAAAAAAAGAAACTCTCTATAAGTTTAAGTGTTTTCATTATTGGTTTTTTACTAAGCTCTTCTTCTCTTAATATAGTTAATGCAAAAACTCTAGTAAAAGAAGAATTAAATCAATTCAACACAGATTCCCTAGATAGTTCTGTTTGGACATGGACTATAACAGAAGTTATTTCTACTGTAAGTGATGCTGAATCTTACTACCCTTCTCTTGCTGTGGATGATAAAGGGAATATCCATGTAGCTTGGGATGATAGAGCTGATTATGCAGGAGCGGGAACAGATCCAGATATTTTCTATAAACGCTGGGACGCTGCTACCTCTTCGTGGACTACAACAGAAGTCGTTTCTACAGAAAGTACAGCTGCATCTTTTTATCTTTCTCTTGCTGTCGATACTTTCGGGAATGTGCATATCACGTGGCAGGATTGGACTGATTATGCTGGGAATGGAATAGATGGTGATATTTTCTACAAACGCTGGGACGCTGCTACCTCTTCGTGGAATACTACAGAAGTCGTTTCTACAGAAAGTACAGGTGAATCTTATTTTCCTTCTCTTGCTGTCGATACTTTCGGGAATGTGCATATCGCGTGGGAAGATTGGACTGATTATGCTAGCGGAAATTGGGATATTTTCTATAAACGCTGGGATGTTTCTACCTCTTCGTGGACTACAACAGAAGTCGTTTCTACAGTAAGTACAAGTGGTTCTGATTTTCCTTCTCTTGCTACTGATACTTTAGGGAATTTACATATCGCGTGGGAAGATAGAGCTGATTATGCTGGAGCGGGAACAGATGTGGATATCTTCTATAGACGATGGAACGCTTCTAATTCCTCATGGACTACAACAGAGGTTGTTTCCACAGAAAGTACAGAGCATTCTCAGAAACCTTCTCTTGCAGTTGATTCTGCAAAGAATGTGTATATAGCGTGGGATGATGATACTAATTATACTAGCGCGGGAACAGATCGGGATATCTTCTACAAACGCTGGGACGCTGCTACCTCTTCGTGGAATACTACAGAAGTCGTTTCCACAGAAAGTACAGAGCAATCTGATTTTCCTTCTCTTGCTGTCGATACTTTCGGGAATGTGCATCTAGCGTGGACAGATTGGACTGATTATGCAGGAGCGGGAACAGATGCGGATATCTTCTATAAACAACTCGATGGTCCTCCTATAGCTCCTGAATTATCTCCAATTTTACCTAATCCTACAGATAATGATACTATTCTTTTGGACTGGAATGATGTTTCAGGTGCATCAGTATACTATGTCTATCGTTCAACTTCCTATATTTCATCGGTTGAAATTTTAACTCCAATTAATACTGAAATCACAACCTCCTATGAAGACACACTTCCATCAGAAGGAATATACTTCTATGTTATTGTAGCCAGTGATGGAGTAAAAAACAGTACTCACTCAAATTGTGAATCCGTTGAATATATACTTTCGACTGTTCACGAATTTGGCATTGTTTCAAATTTGATAATCGTCGCAATTGCAATCATGTTTGTAGTTATGAGAACTCGTAAGAAAAAGACTAAACTGAACTAGTATTAACTAGTTCTCATTTTTTCTATTTTTTCATTCTAAATTCTACTCTCATAATTTGATAATATTATATTTCTACAACAATTATATTACTTTTTAGTGTTTTAATGGAAATTTAATCTAGTTAATTCTGAGATTTGTAGAAAAGAATTTTAATTATATGTATTAATAGTAATTTGTTTCACCTAGTTGATGAATAACGTCTAAGACATTACAAGGGAAATTAGTAAAAATCGATCAAGCTATCATTAAAGGAGACAATTATAATGATACTCAGAAACCAATTTGGTCGCACTGGACACAAAAGTACTCAAATAATATTTGGTGCATATGCCTTAAGTAAGGCAACACAAGAGGAGGCTGATCGCATTCTTCATCTCTTATTAGAGAGTGGTATCAATCACATTGACACAGCACCACTTTATGGAGATGCTGAGAAGCGTATTGGCTCATGGATGGAGAACCATCGCAATGATTTCTTTCTAGCAACTAAGACTCGTAGCCGTTCCTATAAAGGAGCTTGGAAAGATCTTGAACTCTCTTTAAGTCGAATGAAAGTAGACTATATAGACCTTTGGCAAATGCATGGTCTGACTAATCCTCAAGGTTGGGAAAAAGCTATGGGACCTGGAGGTGCATTGGAAGCATTCATCGAAGCTCTTGATAAGGGTCTGGTGAGGTTCTTGGGAGTAACAGGTCACGGTAGCAAAGTACCAGCTGTGCATATGCGTAGCCTGGAGCATTTTGATTTTGATACTATCCTATTACCTTACAACTATTTACAGCTGCAAAATCCACGTTATAGAAAGGAGTTTAATGAACTAATGGAGCTTTGTCTTAAGCGTAATATTGCAGTGCAAACGATTAAATCTGTAGCTCGGAGACCATGGGAGAACCGTCCTAGGAAACATAATACTTATTTTTATGAGCCTTTAGAAACTCAAGATGCAATTGATAAAGCAGTTCATTGGTCATTAGGTTTAGAGAACAGTTTTCTAATCACTGCTGGAGATATGCAAATACTACCTAAGATAATTGAAGCTGCAAAAAATTATGAGAAAAAACCTTCTGAAAAAGAAATGAAAGAGCTTGTGGATGAGTATAATATCCAACTGATTTTTTCATATTGAATATAATCTGCTTTAGAATTACCAGAATTGATTTTTATTTCTTTCTCTGGGTCAAAAATTACAAGATCAGCATCAGATTCTTCTTGGATAATTCCTTTTCTAGAAAGAGATTATGTATTACTGCCTTCATCAATAATAGTTTGCATTCCTTAGAGTGCATCTCTATATTTACTAATGCCATTGATTATGTAATATTCCTATAGCACACAGATATCCACTAAGAATCGCACCTGTGAAACCACCGCCAGGAAATGTCCAAGCTGAAGCGAAATAGAGATTCTCAATTGGTGATTTTTGTTTAATTCGATTGGGTACAGCCTGTTCCAGTGTTTGAGCATAACCATAAATTGAACCTTGTGGATTCAGCGTATAGCGTTCAACCGTTTTTGCTGTTGCAACTTCATAGTAATCTATTTCTTGTTTGATTCCGGGAATTACTCTTTCTAATCTGTCAAAGAATATCTGTGCAACTTCTTCTTTCTTTTTATTATATTCTTCTTTTGTTAAATTTTCCCAAACTGATGTGTAATCAACTGTACATATAGAACCCACACTTTTTCCTTTTGGAGCTAACTGAGAGTCAATTTGGCTATAATCAACGAAAACAAAATTCTTAGACGATAAATCTCCTTTCACACAATTAGCTAAATCAGTTTGGTTTTTCACTTTACTGTCTACGATAAATGTAGAATAGTATTTGTTCCCTATTTCTTTTATTGGTTTCTTGAAACCGATATATATTGAAAAGACTGAGCAAGAGTTTCTTAAATTCATCGTTTTTGATTTTAAAACAGCTGCTTCATCTGAAGATAATAAATTGTTTACAACATTAGGAATGGCTGCATTTGCAATAATTTTTTCAGCAAAGCTTTTCTTTATCTCGAGGTTTTTGCCACTTGTTTTTCTATATTCAACCCCTATAGCTCTATTATCTTCAACTATAATCCTCTCAACTCGATAACCAAGAAGAACTTCACCACCGTTGTCTTGTATTACTTGAGAAAGATAGTCAGAGAGTTTCTGTGAACCTCCTTTTATATAATATGCTCCACCTCTATAGTAACTACTTTGAGCCATACAATAATAAGCCATAGACATAGAGTAGGGATCATCATGGTAATAACCTAGATTAGCTAAAAGGACAAGTTTCAAATCGTCATTTTTGGTAATTGTATCTAAGAAATCACCAACAGTCATTTTTGGGTACTTTACAAGTTTTGGATATAAAATTGGTACAAAAGGAAATAAGAGTAGTTGTTTCCATTTCTTTTTAGGAAAACTAAACATTTCTTTTGGAAGATTGATAATTACATCGAAATATTTTCGTATTCCAAGCTCTTCATCAGGAAAAACACCAATAAGGTTTTTGATAGCTTGGTCAATATCATCAGGAATAACAAGATCTACTCGTTCATTTGTAAAACGATAGAATTCAGGAATTTCAAGAAACTCAACATTTTCAAAGATGTTTAAATCTCTAAAAATATTTACTTTGAAATCATCTTCATGTAGTCCATCCATTTCATGAAGACCAACTTCAAGTGTGTATCCTTTACGCTTGAATACTGTGGCACACCCACCTGGAATATTGTGTTGCTCAATTAGAAGAACCTTTTTCCCCTCTTTAGCAAGTTTGGCTCCTGAAACGAGACCTCCAAGACCTGCACCAATTACTATGATATCCCTTTTCATAAGTTCTAATATCCGTTCAAGGTATAAAAATGCTCACAATAATATGGAAAAGTTAAACCTCAAAGAAACCATTCTTATATGATATCGAAAATATTCCTGATTTGCATGTTTAAAAAACAAATTTAAAAAGAAATGGAGGTAAGTTGAAATATGAAAGCAGTTCAATTGATTGAGATTGACAGGGATTTAGAAAATAGAGAGGTTGAAACTCCAACTCCAAAAACTGGTGAAGTATTAATCAAAATTAAAGCTGCAGGGATTTGTCATTCTGATGTTCATTATCGAGATGGAGTCTCTTCAGTTGGACACCTACCTATTTCCTTGGGACATGAGGTTGCAGGAGAGGTAGAAGAGGTAGGAGAAAATGTAGTTGACTTTCAGAAAGGAGATCGTGTTTGTCTCAATTATATGCTCACCTGTGGAAAGTGCAAATATTGTGTTCAAGGAGCAGAACAATTTTGTGTTCAAGGTAAAATGATTGGTAAAGATGTTAATGGAGGATATGCAGAGTATATTGCAGTACCAACTAGAGGAGTATTCAAACTACCTGAATCAATTTCATATGAACATGCTTCAGTTATGATGTGTTCATCAGCAACGTCATTTCATGCACTTAAGAAAACCCGATTTAAAGCTGAAGAAACTATTGCTATTTTCGGATTAGGGGGCCTGGGAATATCTGCTCTGCAGCTAGCTAAAGTATTAGGAGCACGAGAAATTTATGCAGTGGATATTGATTCAGAAAAACTTGTAACAGCTGAAGAAATGGGAGCTGTTCCTATAAATGCTAAAAACTATGACCCTGTAGAGAAAATAATGGAATTATCAAATGGAAACGGAGTAGATGTTGCATTAGAGCTTATAGGACTTTCATTAACTATGGATCAAGGAGTGAGATCTTTAGCTCGATTTGGTAGATTAGGATTGGTAGGTATAACTGCAAATACTTTTGATATCAACTCATATGAAGCAATTTGTAGAGAAAAGGAGATTATAGGTGTTTCTGACCATTTACTATCTGAATTACCATTTCTTCTAGAACTTGCTGAACAAGGGAAACTTGATCTAACCAATATAGTAACAAGAACAGTACCTTTAGAAGCAGAAGCTATCAACAAGATACATCATCAACTGAAAGAGTATTCAGCTGAATTTAGAACAGTAATTGTTCCTTAAATTCTAGGATTAGTTTTGGATTGCCAATGATACTTGAATACTTAAATTACTAATAGCACACTATTATGCAAAAAACTCAAACTCAGAAAACCTATTTCCTTTTGATAAACTGACCTTTAATTGTTCCAATGAACTTTCTATTTTCTACAATAAATTGACCTCTCAAGATTGTCGATTCTACCGCACCTTTTATTTTAATGCCTTCATAAGCACTATAATCTGATTTCGATTGACCTGAATCAATAATTAGTTCCTTATCAGGATCAAATATGACTAAATCAGCATCTGCTCCTTCTTGAATAATTCCTTTTTTTGGAAAGAGATTGTGAATTATTGCAGGATTAATTGTATACTTAGCAATAATACTTTCTCTGAAGAGATTATACATAAGTGAAAAACTATATTCTAAACTACCAAGCCCTTTAGGAACTTGGCTTGCCTTATTATATCTTAATTTTTCTTCTTTGGTAAATGGAGCATGATCTGTTCCAATTGTGTTTACGCTTGCTATATTTTTCTTCAATTTCTCTTGTTCATCTCTCGACCGTAGAGGTGGTGCTAAAAGATATAACCTTCCAGAATCTGATTCGTAGATTTCTTTGTTAAGATAGAAATATTGGGGACAACTTTCTATGAATAGATTGTTCTGTAATAGTTGTGAATATTTCTCTCTTAGGAGTTCTATCGAAGATCCACAAGTTACGTGAACAATATAGATTTTACCTCTAAGTTCTGAAACGATTTGTGCTAGTTTCTCAATTTCTTCAATTTCTGATTTTGCTGGTCTAGAACTCTCATATACTGCTGTTTCATCATCTACATTAGTATTGAGTATAATTTCATCATTTTCTGCATGAATTAAAATCAAGGAATCTGTTAAACTAGAATTCTCTATAAACTCCTTTATTTTTCCATAAGAACATCTTCGATTTGATTCAGAGTATGTGGTGAATAATTTAATAGAAGGTATTCCATTTTTGAAGGAAGTTTCAACAAGTTTTCCTACATCATCTTTGAAGTTACCAACTGTAGTATGAAAACTATAGTCTATGTATGAGGTTTCTGCTTCCTTATGCTTTTTTTGAAGCTTTTCATCGAATTCATCAACAGAATTGATTGGTTCAAGGAAATCTATAAAAGTCGTGATCCCTCCAAATGCAGCAGCTTTCGAAGCACTCTCATAATCATCACTTGTTTTGAATTCTCCTAAATCAAGGTTGATATGAACATGTGGGTCAATAAACCCAGGCATAATTAGTTTACCCGAGCAATCCATAGTTTTCTTACAATCTAATTTCTTATCTGGAGAAATTATTTCTGCAATTTTATCTTTCTCAATATAAACATCTAAATGAGTGAATTGTGCATTCCGGTATATTTTTCCATTAATCAAACCGAGATCAAACATAAATCTACCTTTCCTAACTGACCATAAACTGGATAATAAATAAAAGTTATCCAAAAATTATTCCAGTATGTTTGAATTTTCATGCTCTCCACAGGATGGGAAAGGCGTTGAAAGTTCATCTTATGTGGCTGAAAAGAAAGTTTATAAAGAAAAATTAGTACCGGCAGAACAATAAGATTAGCTGAAAAGAAGCTAGTCTAAATTATAAAGGAGAATTATTATGAGAAGTTTTGTAGGGCGTGACATTATATCATTAAAGGATTTTGAACGCCATGAGTTTGAGCGAATATTTGAGATTGCAGATAAATTAGCACCGATAGCTCGCAATAGAAAAAATGTAGATTTATTGAAAGATAAAATAATGGTAACTGCTTTTTACCAGCCTTCAACCAGGACTCGTTTAGCCCACGAAACAGCCATGCTTCGATTGGGTGGTAAGGTGACAGGATTTGCTGACGCTAAAATGACCCGTGCAGGTGACTTTTATATGGAATCCATCAAGGATACCTTCAAGATGCTCGAAAATTACGGAGATGTCATCGTCATGAGGCATTTCCAGAAAGGCGCTCCCAAAGAAGCTGCTAAATGGGTAAGTATCCCCATTATTAATGGTGGTGATGGTTGGGGCGAACATCCTACTCAGATCCTCACTGATCTCTATACTATTTATAAAGAAAAAGGTCACTTAGACGGATTAAAGTGGGTAGCTGTAGGTGATATGAGAATGCGTACCATGCACTCTCTTGGTCATGCATTAACTCAGTTTGACTGTCCGATTACTTTTATATCGCCAAAAGACATGGAACTTCCTGATGAATACCGTGAGGATTTCAAACGTAACAGTCTTAATTTTACCGAAGGTGATGATGTTCGTACAGTTATCGCAGATGCTGATGTGATTCTTGTTGAGCCAGTAGTTCAGCCTGATTACACCAAATCCCGTGATGAAAGAGATGGTGATGTTGCACTAACACCACCCGAATTCAAAATCACCAAAGAACTTTTGGAAACCAAAGCAAAATCTGATGCAATTTTACTCCACTCTTTACCCCGTATGGATGAAATCCCTCCAGATGTGGATCAGACCCGATGGGCTCGATACTGGAAGGAAGGGTTTAATGGTGTTGTAATGCGAATGGCTCTATTAGCTCTGGTTTTAGGTGCAGAGGAGTAGGTGATCATTATGCAATCTGATTTACGAGGTCGTGATTTAATCGGTGACCTAGATTTTACAAAAGAAGAAGTGGAAACTGTCCTTGAAGTAGCTTGGGATCTTAAGAAAAAGCGAGCTCTAGGTGAACGACATGCTTTGCTTCTGGATAAAACTCTCTGTATGCTTTTCTTCTTCTCCAGTACACGAACCCGTGCTTCTTTTGAGTCAGGAATGGCTCAGCTGGGAGGACAAGCCACATTTTTGGAGAGTCGTACAACTCAGGTTTCTCATGGAGACACTGAAAAAGAACTGGGAGAAATCCTTGGAAGGTATTATGATGGCATTGCTATTCGTCATTGCGATTGGGGAGTAGGAAATAAGTACATAAACAATGTAGCATCCGCATCACGCTCACCTGTTTTAAATATGCAGTGCGATATTTATCATCCTCACCAATGTCTGGCTGATATTATGACTATTATTGAGAAAAAAGGTCGAGATTTAAGAGGAAAGAAAATAGTGGTTTCATGGGCATATGCTTCATCTTACTTGAAACCAATTTCTGTTCCACAATCTTTGATTCTACAGATGCCACGTTTTGGATTGGACGTTACACTAGCACATCCACCTGAATTTAAGTTGATGCCAGAAATCATGAAACAAGCCCAAGAACAAGCTGATAAATTTGGTAGCAAATTTGAGGTTGTCGACAGTATGGAAGAAGGTTTCAAAGACGCAGATATCGTTTATGCAAAATCCTGGGGGCCCTTACTCACAACACAAGATCCAACTGAAGGTAAAAAGATCCAAGATAAATACAAGGATTGGATTACTGATTCTAAGAAAATGGCTCTCGCGGACAAAGATGCAATTTATATGCACCCACTTCCCGCAGATCGTGATGTAGAAGTCACCAGCGAAGTAATGGATGGTCCGCAATCAGTGGTCTTTGATCAGGCTGAAAATCGGATGCATGCACAAAAGGCAGTCATGGCACTGACCATGCGTTAGGAGATATACAAATGTCAGAACAGAAAAAAGTAGCAGTTGTTGCGATTGGCGGCAACTCGCTCATCAAATCAAAGCAGCAGCAAACTGTACAAGATCAATATGAAGCTGCCAAAGAAACCTCTATTCACTTAGTAGACATGGTAGAGTCAGGTTGGGATATTGCAATAGGTCATGGTAATGGTCCTCAGGTTGGATTCATTTTACGACGAAGTGAAATTGCCCATAAGGTGGAAGGTATGCATGAACTACCTCTGGATGTTTGCGGAGCTGACAGCCAGGGCGCTATTGGTTATTCCCTGCAACAGAATATCCAAAACGAGCTCAAAAAAAGGGGAATTGATAAACCGGCTGCGACAGTGGTTACCCAAGTCCGTGTAGATTCAAATGATCCTGCTTTCCAGACACCTGCTAAACCTATTGGAACATTCATGGAAGAAGAAGAGGCAGTAAAAAGGAAAGAAGAATTAGGTTGGAATGTGGTTGAAGATGCCGGTCGTGGTTGGAGACGAGTAGTGGCTTCCCCGTTACCTGTAGAAATTATGGAACTGAAAGCCATCAAGGCACTGATCGATTCTGGTACGATTACAATTACTGTAGGTGGTGGAGGAATACCAGTTATTGAAACCGATCAAGGACTAGAGGGGACTGCAGCAGTAATTGACAAAGATTTTGCATCTGCGTTCCTAGCCAATGAAATTAAAGCAGATATGCTTTTGATTTCAACCGCCGTTGAAAAAGTTTCCTTGAATTTTGGTAAACCTAATCAAGTGGAATTGGATAAGATGACTGTTGCTGAGGCAAAGAAGTACCTAGAGGAAGGAACTCACTTTGCTAAAGGTTCAATGGAGCCTAAAATTAAAGCCATAGTTCGATTTTTAGAGCAGGGAGGTAAAGAAGCCATTGTCACCAATCCTGAAAACATCAGTCGGGCTTTGAAGGGTGAAACAGGAACCAGAATCGTTCCATGATCACCATTCTCTCTTATTTTCGCGAAACAGGCAGTTCAAATCGCCATTTACCATCAAATTGATGGAGAGCACCTGTTACAGCACCTGCGGTTGGAACTAGACCTATTTCACCTACACCTTTCGCACCAAATCCGCCCACTTCTTCAGGTACCTCAATTAATATAACCTCAACTTCAGGCATGTCTTTAGCTTTTATGATTTGTAAATCTCTCATTCGCAAAGAATCTGGTACTCCTTTGGTTGATGGGAAAGACTCGGAAAGACTATGACCTAGACCCATATGTATACCCCCCTCAAATTGACCCGCACATGCCATGGGATTAATTGCCCTACCAACATCGTGAGCTGCTATCATTTTCTTTAATTTTCCTTCATCATCTAGAAAAGCTACTTGTACTGCATAACTGAATGCTAAGTGAGTTACTGGATTGTCTATTTTTGTTCCAGGTTTAACAGTGAAATCACAAATATATTCTCCATGAAATTCCTCTCCAGAAAGTTCACTAAGGGATTTTGATTTGAGAACTAATGCTAGTTTCTCAGCAGCTTTTTTAGCAGCCATGGTATCCAAAGTTGTTCCTCTTGAAGCAGTAGTCATGCCACATTTTGTGTTTGGATAACTGATTGATCTAACATTCATCTGAGATTGAGGTATATCAGTAAGTTCAGTTACAACTTGTGTAATTACTGTAAATAATCCCTGCCCCATTTCTGTAAAACCTGTTAGAATATCTAATTTTCCATCATCTAAAACTTTGATCAATACTCTTCCTGTATCCTCGAGTCCATTACCAATACCTGTATTTTTTATTCCACAAGCTATACCAGTTGGAACTTTGGACTCTTTATATACATCCTTTACTGCGTCTAAACACTTTTGCATACCAATTACTGTTTTGGTCATCTTTTGCCCTGTTGCAAATCTTTGTCCATCTCTGAGAATATTTCGTTCTCGTATATCAAATTCATCAATCTCATTCCCATCCTCTCTCATCTTCTCAACTATCATATTTAGACAAGTTTCTATTGCAAAAGAAGTCTGATTGACTCCAAATCCTCTCATTGCTCCGCAAACTGGATTGTTTGTATAAACTACTTTTGCATCTACATCAACATTGGGAACATAGTAAGGACCACAGCAATGACCAGCTGCGCGTTCAGCCACTTTAGCTCCAACTGAGGCATAAGCACCAGTATCTGCTATCAGCTTCATTCTAACAGCTGTCAACTTTCCATTTTCATCTGCTCCAACCTCATAATCCATGGTCATTGGATGTCGTTTTACGTGCATCAGTAAGGATTGCTCTCTTGTAAGAACAGTCTTTACTGGCTTTTTCAATAGAAAAGCAGCAATAGCAGTTTGAGCTTGGCACGTAAGATCTTCTTTGCCACCAAATGCTCCTCCGTTTGTTACAAGTTCAACAATAACCTTTTCTTCTTCCAAACCAAGAGCTTCTGCAATCTGTCTCTGATCTTCATGAACACCTTGACCTTGACTGTAAACATGTACTCCTTCTTCAGTTGGTATAGCAAGGCTACTTTCAACTTCCATAAAAGCATGTTCGATTCTTTGTGTTCTGAATTGTTGCTTTATTATATATTTAGAATTTTGAAGTGCTTTAGCGACATCACCTCTTCCAAAAAATGTATGGCCAAGTAGGTTACCTTTTTTGTGAAGTTTGTCAGCTTCAGCTGATAGAGCTTTCAGAGGATCATCAATTGGTTCAAGCACCTCGTAATCAACTTTGATTTTATCAAGAGCAGCTCTAGCGTGGTACATTGTATCTGCAACAACCATTGCAAGTACATCACCAACATATTTTGTAGTTTCCCCTTCCGAAATGAAAATTGGCCAATCAGATATGATATGACCAATGAACCTTTTTCCTGGTACATCCTTCGCCAGAAATATTCTAACTGCACCACAAGCTGATTCTGCTTCAGATGTGTCAATCTCAATTATCTTTGCTCTTGGATGCTCACTGAGCAATAGTGCTCCGTGCAGCATCTCATCTACTTCCATATCACCTATGTATGGTTTTTTACCAAGAGCCATTTCTATTCCTCGGTAGCGGTGAGTGCTATCTCCTACACCTTTTTCTTTTGGAGTATATTCTCTCTCAAACCCATATTTTTCGCCAAAGAAATCTTTTCTTCGAGGAGGACCTGATATGTTAGAATCTTTATTCAGCCAGTGTTCTTCTGCTGTTTCTATAGCATCAATGATACGTTGATATCCAGTGCATCTACAGAGATTTCCTGTAATAGCTTTGGCTTTTTCTTCTCTAGTTGATGTTGGATTTTTATCAAGAAATCCTTTAATTTTTAATAGAATGCCAGGAGTGCAGAAACCACATTGAATAGCTCCTTCTTTGACTAAAGACTTAGAAAGAATATCTTGTTCAATCTTATCCAACCCTTCTAATGTGATTATTTCTTTTCCCTCAATAGATCCTGGTTTTTGTCTGCAAGAAAGGGTAGCTTTACCATTAATCAGAACTGTACAAGCTCCACAAAAACCTTGACCTGAACAGCCGTCTTTACAGCTTTTTATTAAACAAACTTCTCTAAGAACATCAAGAAAACTCATTCCTTCTTCGTATTCTGCTGTAATTTCTTCCCCATTAAGAGTAAATGCAACCTTCATTATTTCACCTTGTATGCTTCCCAATCTTCAATTGTATTGAGGTTAAGTGTAATATTTAAATCATTAACTGATATAATCTTTGCTTTTTGTTGGTTTATTTGTTTGTGAATTTCGAAATCTAACCGAGAATCTGATTCACAAGAAAGAAGATGCTGCCTAAATTCTTCTGATATTAATACAGGGTGACCTTTCTTTCCCTCAAATGATGGTATAGTAACATTCACATTCGAGGAACTCATCCCTTCTGTTAATTGAATCCAAACATCTTTTTCAGGACTAGGAACATCAATTGGTAAAATGAAAACACCACTTTGATCTGTCTTAGATATCTGTTTTAATCCACATAGAATCGATGAAAATGTTCCTCTTTCTGGAGAGGGATTGATTACGACTCTGAAATCTTTGAGTTCAGGAATCTGTTCGAAGTAAATATTCTTGTCCTTCCCTAATATCACAATTATATCTAAGAATCCTATTTCTAATAAAAACTCTATTTGACAGGTTATGAATGGTTTTCCGTAATAGTCCAAAAGACCTTTAGGAATTCCCATTCTTTGAGAATCTCCAGCTGCTAAAACGATGACTGGGATTTTTTTAAGATTTGGGTTCATTTAGCTGACCATATCTTTGTATTGTTTTGTATCCTCTCTTGTTATTTTGAATACTACTGGATTTTTGTAATCTGGACAGCAAATTGTTACGCTTTTTGGGTCTTCTTCCCACGGAAAACTTGCTCCCATTCTAATGCCAAGAGCATAAGGGTATATTACATTAAATGCTGCAGCACAGATTTTTCCACGATCTTCTGGATAGTTAAATAGTTCACCCTTTTTATGACCATAATTACAAGTTCCAGCTTCCAGTATATCGACAACCTCAATTGTGACTTTCCTATCCTTGGACATCTTAACCACCCTCTTTCTTTAAAGCAGCAAATAATTTCTCTCTAAGTTCTTGGTCACTAAATCCAGTTGCTCTTTTAATAATATAAGTTACTTGACCAAAATGATTGTGTTCATGCATAAGAAGACCAGCAATGAGGTGTGATCTAGCAGCCATCCCAAACATTGATTCTAACTCTTCATCTTCTTGTTCAGCAGTTAATTTCTCGATACCTAATTTAATTAATGAAGATATTCGATTGAACTCTTTTTCTACCTCTTCTATAGAATACTTGCCTTCAGGCTCTTTACCATATTCCAATCCTAGAGAACTATCTTCAACTTCAGTATCTGGAAGATAATTCTTTAACCACTGTAATGTAGCTAGTAAATGTCTAAAGATGTTCTCAGGGGACCAAAGCTTTTCTTCTAGTTTTGTATGCCAAACATCTTCAGAGAGTTCTTTAAATAAACAGAAGAACCGATTTCTCTCTTTCTCTGTGGAATTGAATAAATCGATTAGACGATACATAAATGAATAAAACTAAATCACTTTATAAAGTGTTTTAGTACTTAATTATAGAATCAATTATACACTCTTAAGAGCAACAGGACATGTGAGAACGAATTCAATAGCATAGTTTAACAACGGGAGAATGGTGCCTTAACTGATAATACTGACATCTTTGAAATAATGATTGACTATTACAATGAACTTCCTTTGATAATCAACGAATTTCTTTAAGGTGTTATTGGGTTTAATTACACTATTAAGCTTGTTTGTTATTCTAAAGTTTCGAAAGAAGAAGAAATAATGAATCAATGGCTTTTTCAAAAGAAGCTTACAATCCATATGATCAAATAAAATACAATAAGTATAACTCCAATTATACTAGGTATTTTCTTTTTACCTTCTAGTAATTTTATACCAGAAATGTTTACTGCACCAAAAATAAACATAAAGATAATACTTGCTGCTAAAGCTACTATTTCGATGTTAAAGGCTAAAACGAACGCTATACTCAAAACTCCTGAAATGGCAATTGCTCTTGCAGGAACTCTAGTCTTAGGATTAATTTTAGCCAATGCTTTGGGAATGATTCCTTCATGAGAGAGCATGTATGAAAGTCTAGATGAACCGAATAGAGTTGCGTTGATTGCTGAGGCAGCAGAAACAATAGCAGCAAAAACCATTATCCCCATTCCCGTATTGCCTAAGAATTTTGAAGCAGCTTCAGAAAGGATTACTTCTTTATATCCTGCTACACCTTCAGTCCCTAAAATTGCAACTGTAACGATAGCTACGGCTATATACAGAATAAGCACAATAATAATTGAAAGAAACATACCTATAGGAAGATCTCTTTTTGGATTCTTCATCTCTTCAACCGAATTAGATAAAATCTCAAATCCCTCCATTGATACAAAAATAAGTACAGAACTAGCGATTATTGGGAAAAATCCCTTGTCAAAAAATCCTTCAAAATTAGATTTTTGAGCAGCTGTAAGACCTACTATGATGAAGAGAACTAGAATACTAACTTTGATTAAAACCAAAATATTCTGAGTTTTAGTAGATTCTTTTACTCCTAATAGATTAAGTCCTACGAAAATAAGTACGCTTATGATCTGAAAGATGAAAGCACTAATTGAAATAGCATAGGCTGATCCTGCAAATAGTTCAAACCCTTCAGCAATCGGGATAACTTCTCCTAAATATCTTCCAAAAGTCATTGCATACAAACTGACAGAGAAACTATAACCAAACCATAACACTATTCCTAAAGTACCAGAAAGCCATTTTTTCTTAAAAGCTTCTTGAACATAGATGAAAGCTCCTCCTGCTTTGGGATACTTTAGTGCTAGATGAACATAGCTGAAAGCTGTGAAAGAGCTAACAACTCCCGCAAGTATAAAAGAGAGAAATGCCGCAGGACCAGAATTGTTTATCACAAGTCCAAGAACACTAAAAACTCCACCACCAATAAGCGCACCTATCGCTATACCTAGAGCTTCTTTTAATCCTAGCTCTTTAGATAACTCAACATTATTGTTATCTTTATGGTTGGTTTTATTTTCAGACATCTTGACCCCACTGAATGAAGAAAAATCGGTAAAGTATTTAAGAATGTTTGGGTAATTTGAAGAATTGAAAAATGTCTTGAAGACATGCTAGAGCGGTTGAAAGTGAATATAGTGATAAAATTTGATTTGGTTTTTAGTATTTAGCAACTAAAAACACTATGAATAGAATGAATGTAAATACAAAAGTTCCTATGTATAGCTGTCTGTTCCAACCTGAAATATATTTACCTGCATAAATTCCAAATGGTAGAAGTGAAAATAAAGTGAATGTTAACATCAGCATTGGAGTAAAACTTAACGAAGCAAGATATGGTACACCAAATCCATTTCCAAACATCAAAATGGTTATAACAATACACCAAAGTAAAATCCAAGCGATTCCGCTAAAAGCAATTTTTCCTCTATTTTTGTAACTTGAGCTACCCTCTTTAAACGTTAAAAATCCTGGAATTGCAAATAGAGGTATGAATATACTCATAATTCCTATAATGATTCCCCAAATCCATAATACAACCCTTGTACCCTCTCTCATTCTTTTGGCTAGTATCTTCTGAACAACAAAATACCCTCCGAAAATGAAATTGATGGCACCAATGTTGATAAAAACCCAATTCCAGTCTATCACAGATATAGGGGCACCCTCATAAAGTGTATATTCAACAATGATGTTCAATGTCACTAGAATGCTGAAAATAACAAGCGTTGTAAGTATATTGAAGTAATCATTTCTGAAACCGGCAATATTGAAAAATGAAGAACGAGAAAGAAATCGATCTTGTGGTTCGAGATAAACTGATTTTCTCTCTGTCTCTCTTGGACCATATAATCTTTCACCACGAATTTTTGGTTTTGATTTCTTAGTTTCTTCTTCTTTTTTCTTAGGTTGCGTGACTTTAGATTTTTTATATTTATCAGATTGATAAATACCAATCAGAAGACAATTATGTTGTTCTGGAAGTCTATGTTTTGCACAATATAACTGGTCACATAATTTACATTTGAATGGTAAAGAATCTTCTTCTTCACAACCAGGTACTGAGCAAGCCTTCATCTATGTTCTCTCTCTCTCTCTTATTTAAAAAAGTGTTCTATCTCATATGGTGAATACAAACACCGGGAGATAATAATTTATCTCTGATTTTACTGGATAAAGACTTGGTGATTTTCTGCCATAAGTTGGTTTCTTTTGTTCTTCCAATTATCACTAAATCGGGTTCATCCTTCTTAGAAATGGATTCTAATGAAGATAGAATTCTATGTCCAAGTATGAATCGAGGCTGAATGATTTGACCAAAGATCTTAGAAAATTCTTCAATGTATTCCTTAAACAGTTTTTCTTCTTTTTTGATAACCTTCTCTTTGGCAGCTCCTTTTAATGGAACAGTTTCTGGAACTTGCGCTATATGATAGACCTTAACTTTAGCTCCTTTTTGTGGAGCAGCTATAGCAGAAGCCCATCGTAAAAGAAATGGGTCGCGGTGTGAATAGGGTAGAAGAACAGCTATATTCTTCAGTTTGCTAGAAACTTTTTTCATCGTTGGTGGGAAGACTTGCAGAACTTCTGTTTCAATATGGGGAATAACCGAATTTGAAATGCTAGGGATGGTCATCTTATCAAAGATAGTTGGTCTTCTTCTCCCAGACATAATAACAAGATTGTGTTTTTTCTCTATCCAATAATCGATAATCGCTTTAGAAACGTTCTTACTTTTTCTCACAATTAGATCATGTTCAACCTCAAACTTAGCAAGCTTCTTGAGGTAACCACTAATGTTGGTACAAGGATCAGTACCAATGTGAAGTAAATCTAAATGAGAACCATATTCGTGAGCAATGTAAAATGCTAATTCCAACCCTGTACATTCAAAAGGTCTACCTCCAATAGGAACTAATATCCTATCTAGATTTAAGAAAAATTCATCCTGATAATCCGGATGTAACTTAGAAGGTAGCTTACTCATTATCTTACTCGATACACATCATAAGTCATCTATTATAAACATTCTTCTAAAATTTAAATTAGCAAAGAACAATGTTTTAGATGTTTTCTCTCAAATCGATTATGTCTTCAGCAGATGGACCGGTACCTAAAATAGTAACCTTGGTATTTGTAGCTTCTTCGATAGAATCAATGAACTCCTCTACATCTCCCTTTATCTGATTAATATTGTTAGATTTGCTGATCTCAGGATAGATAATATCAAGTTTGGTTAAAGCAATTTGAGTTGCTCCATTCAATCTAACAGCCTTTTTCGCTAAATCGTAATTGAAAGGTGCTGCTCTTCTAGGACGTCCTGTAACTGCTCCAAATTCAACCCAACCACGTTTCTTAATCTCCTCTATAGATAATTCCCCAGGAAGATCTCCTGTTCCTACTCTAGTTACAAAAGATTTGAGAACAACTATTACTTCATCTACTTTTGTAGGTCCAACTCCAATGTCTGAACAAATTGCAGCTGCTGAAGTGTCCTTTGAGGTAACATAAGGATATGAACCATGAAACAGAGACAATAATATTGCTTGACTTCCTTCAGCCTGTACTATTTTCCCCTCATCAAGTGCTTCATTAATTTCCACGCTTACATCAGTTAGATATGGTTGTAAATCTGGTATATCTCTAGCTAACTTCAAAGTTCTCATAGCTCTGTCTTGATTTGCAGGACCTGTCCCACTTCCAGTTGTACCGATTTTTCCTTTAAGATGAGCGTTAGATGAATCAATTTCTATGTGCTTCTCTTCTATAATTCCTGACTGAAAATCTACACCAGTTCTATTCTTACATTTGGTTTCTTCTATTTCTTTGAGAAAAATATTAGGGTCGACTAATACACCAGCTCCAATTAATAAACGAATTTCTGGATTAATAAATCCTGAAGGGATCATTCTAAGTTTATACTCTTTACCTTCAAATTGAATAGTATGTCCAGCATTTGTACCAACTCCAGCACGAGCTACAATTGAAGGATTATCCTTCAAAGCTAAATAGGACAGAACTTTACCTTTTCCTTCGTCTCCCCAAAAACCACCACAAATGACTGAAAGTGTCATATTAACAGCGTTAGATTTACTTATTGTTAAATTTTTCACTACAAATTTGTAAAATATTGCTTTGGCAAGACCACGAAACTAATATTAATGTTTTAAGAATCAACCTTATAATGGAATCAGCTGTTCTTGACTTTGAATCAGATTATTTCACTTTGTTTAAACTTCAAGAAGGAGTTTACGCTGCAATAGCAAAAGATCATTCAATAACAGGAGCTAATGCTGGTTTTTTTGATCTAGGTGAATTTGTTATTTTATTTGATACTATGACTGCTCCTAAAGCAACTCAAGATTTGATAAGGGGGGCACAATTCTGTTGTTCCAAAGAAATCAAGTTTGTAATTAATAGTCATTTTCATGGAGATCACGTATATGGAAATCATGCAATTTCTCCTTCTATTCCCATAATTAGCAGTTTCGATACCGTTAAAATGATGAAAGAATATACTTTAGAGAATTTGCAAAAATATCAGAAAGAATCTCGGAAGGAAATAAAAAGATTAGATACCTTATTAAAAACAGAAACTGATTCATCTCGATTATTTGAAATAAACAATGATTTAGACTTTTATCTAACAATTTCTCATCATGGTTTTAATTTACGTTTTCCTGATTTCATCTTTCAGAAGGAATTATTTATCCAAGGAAGTAAAAGTTCAGTTCAAATAATAGATGTAGGATCTGCACATTCAGTTAGTGATATTATTGCATATTTACCTGATGATGAAATCTGTTTTATGGGAGATCTCTTATTTGAAAATGTAGATTCCAGCTGGTTAGAGAAGAAATCAGTAATGCCTTTTGCTGTAAATCCAAAGAATCATCTGAAAGTACTAAAGCAATACTCTGAAAAAAACTTGAAATATGCTGTACCAGGTCATGGAAAACTATCTCCATCACAAATAATCTTCAAAACTAATATAGAATTCTTGAGATTAAAGTACCCAGATGCATTTTCCTAACGGGAGGAGTAGAAAAACCCTTATAAGTTACTAATTAAAGTTCATTAGATAATTATGTCTGTATTTGGAACTGTAAAAATAGTACTTCTTGGTGATTATGCTACCGGAAAAACAACACTAAAACGCAGTTTTATGGGTCTACATCTAGAAGAAGTATATATGAGCACTCTAGGAGTGGATCTAGCTTCCCACAAACATGTTGATGAAGATATTGAGATTACATTTCAAATATGGGATCTTGGTGGTCAAAGAGAATTTCGTAAACTTCGAAAAAAACAATATGTTGGATCGGAGGGTGGAATACTAGTATTTGATAAAAGCAGACCCGAAACTTTCGCAGGCTTATCTATATGGTTAGATGAGATAAATAGTTCAATATCCGAAAAAATTCCAATATATCTTTTAGGAAACAAAGATGATTTGATGGGTAAAGAGCAAAACGAACTTTTTGATAGCCAAGCTGTAATTTTTGTTGAGAAAAATAGGGATACTTATGAGTTCCTTAATTTAGTCGATTATTACTCTACATGCGCTTTAACTGGTTCTAACGTTGATGCTGCTTTTCTTGATTTAGGAAGAATAATCATGCTTAAGAAAAGTGATGATATGAAGATATAACAAAAGGAAAGAATTAAAATAGGTTCTTAAATCACAACGTTAAGAAATAGTTGGTAATTACTATGGCTGATCCTGGATTCGATCTTGTTTCAATTTTAGCGATGTTAGGACCTGTGCTCGTTTTCATAGGTTTATATTTAGGATTCTATATTTGGGGAAGATTTGCAAATAAGAAAAAGAAAGAAGCATATTTTGATGATGTTTTAACTGCAATTGACCCCTATATCATGAATTATTCACGAAAAGACCCAAATGACCGACAAGTTGAAATTCGTTGTCAAATGAATGAGGATTTCATTATTACTAGCGCTTCTGCGTGGTTAATACTTCTACCAAGAACAAGTTTTCCAACAATGCTGGTAGATGGTCTATTCTTTAGAAATAAAGATTCTTTTGGACTGGCTGCAAATTTTTCAGAAAAGCCAAGAGTTCTTTTCGAAGTAATTCCATACAAAATGAAATCTGCAATAAAAAAGGATTTTGACTATTTAATAGAGATAGAAGATATTACTACTCCCAACACAGAAGTCAATAGTAATTTTCTAATAAAATCAAATAGAGGAAGAGCTATCAATCAGCTTATACGAAGTACTTCATTTATCAAGGCTCTTTCTGAATATCCAAAAGAATTACAATGGATATCAATAAGAACAGACGAACCTCATTTTGAGCTGAAGTTTAATCTAACTAAACGACCTGCAGATTTATTGGTATTGGTTAAATTTGCAATGACCGTTCTAAAATTCTTTGCAAAAGTAACTGAATCAACCAAGAATCTTCCAATTCCAACTATATTAAAGAAGGAAGTAAAGAAACTCTCCGAGAAGGAATTAAAGAAACAAGAAAAACAAAACGAGAAGGAAATGGAAGAAAGAGAAAAAAGAAGAGAAAGATCAAGAAAAGAGGAAGAAAAGAGGGCAAAGAAAAGAGCAAAAGAAGAAGAAAAAGCAAGAAGAAAATCTTAGGAGTTATCCCCAACTCTTCTTCATTTTATTCCGTTTGAGCAGACTGTTTATAAGCAAGGATAAGAATAGAAAATTGGAAATTATAATTGTACTTCCAATTATCTCATCCCAACTATTACAACTATTTTTATGATACAGAATTAAAAAAAGTTGAAAAATTATGTCTAAAGGAAATATGAAAATTATTGTAGATAGTACCTGTGATTTACCAAAGGAATTAATTGAGAAATATGATATTGATGTTGTTCCTGTTTATATTCAACAAAAGGATGAAACTTTGGCAGATGGAGTAGATATAACGATTGAAGAGTACTATGATTTACTCAGAGATGTAGATGAACTACCTACTACCTCAGCTCCAAGTCCAAAGGACTTCTTAGATAGAATAAACACTGCACTAAAAAATCATTCCTCTGTTTTTATTGCTACATTAACCTCTAAGCTCTCGGCAACATATCAATCTGCTATGATTGCTGCAAAAAGGATTAAAGCTGCTAAAATTCATGTTGTTGATTCAAAATTTAGTTCAGGAGTTCTTGCTTTTGTCACTTTAGCTGCTGCAAAGTTATCTAGACGAGGTGTTCCTGAAGAGGAAATTGTCAAGAAAGTCGAAAAAGTTAGAGATGAGTCAATATTGTTGGGTTATGTTGAAACTTTAGAGAATTTCAAAAAATCTGGTCGAATTTCCAATTTAAAATATTGGTTAGGTTCTGTTACTAAAGCAAAACCTCTTCTTGAGCTAAAGGGTGGTATTATTGAAGCTTTTGGGAAAGCAACGGGGAAGGTTAAAGCACAGAAGAAGGTTATTTCTGAAGCCTTAAGCCGAGTAAAGAAAAACACTCAATATGACTTGATGATAACTCATGGTGATGACCAAGAAGCTGCTGAATTATTGATGAAAGAATTAGAAAAGAAAATACCATTAGGTGAAAAAATAATCAATTATCTTACTCCAGCTTTAGCAACTCATCTAGGTATAGGCACTGTTGTTGTCTCTCTTTCACCAAGTGTCTGACTCTTTAAACTTCCTTTGCTTCAAAAGATAAAGCTTCATGGATTACAGGATAGATGAAATTAGGAATATCTGATGCCATCAATCCATCACCAAAGCTTTTAGCTGCTAATTCTCCTGCAGCACCTGAAATATATGCTCCTAAACAACTTGAAAGAAACGAATCATGTAGAACAGAGAATAAAGAAGCAACTATACCAGTAAGAACATCTCCTGTACCACCAACTGTCATCCCAGGATGTCCAGTTTTATTTAATCTAGTGAGATGTCCATTAGATATGATGTCTATTTCTCCTTTGAGAAGAATTGTCGTTTCCCATTTTGCAGATGTTTCGGTCACAATCTTCGAATCAGCTTTTAGATTACCAGTAAGTTTTTTTTCGAAAATTGTTTGAAATTCTCCTCGATGAGGAGTTAGTATCGTATCATGATTTTTTAGAAGGAATAGATGATCCTCTTCCATCATGCTTAGAGCACTAGCATCAATTATTACTTGCCTTTTCTTTTTTGATTTCAGGAAAGTTAACAATGTATTCTTTGTTGTGTCACTATTCATCATTCCTGGACCTATAACATAGCTAGAACCTTCCACTCTAGGATGATTGAACAGGTTTTTAATATCAATTGGTTCAATTTCATCCTCATGTGCTGGAATGGTAATGAAATCTGGAGCAAAAGAGGCAACTGTAGTACGAATATTTCTTGGAGTTTGGATAAACACTAGATCTGAGCCAGTTCTAAAGGCTCCCAGACCTGATAAAACGGGAGCTCCAATATAATCTTTTGATCCAGCAATAATAGTTACTACTCCATTCTGTCTTTTATGACTATCTTCTCTTCTTCTAGGGTAAAACCATTTCAGATCTCCAATCCCAACAAATTTTTCACAATCCTCTGGAATACCAATATTTCTTACAATAATCTCTGCATCTTCAAAATGACCTTTTTTAATTTTGTTCCTTCCTAAACAGACTATCCTTGATGCATTTTTCACAAAAAGTTTATTTTCTTCAGTTGGGTCATACCCCGATGGTATATCCAAAGCCAAGATATCTGCGGTGCAATTCTTATTGAGATACTCGATAGTTGATTTGTAGGGATCTCTTATGTCTCCACTAATACCTATTCCGAAAATTGCATCGACTAAGATGAAATCTGAATTAAAATTACTCAAGATAGATTCAACTTCTTCAGTTTTCTTAATCTGAAACCATTTTATTTCCTCTAATTCTGATAGTTTGTCAAAACTCTTTTGGGATGCTAAAGAGTTGAATTTGTCCTTATTACCTACTAATACTATCTGACAATCATACTTTTTCTCAATTAAGTTTCTAGCAGCTACTAAAGCATCACCACCATTATTTCCAAAACCAGCAAGAAACACAATTTTATTTTTTTGTTTACTTTCTGCTAGGCTTTGAATCTCTTCAGCAATTACTTTCCCTGCAATTTCCATCATCTTAAAAATAGTAATCCCTGTGGCAAAAACGTTATCTTCTAATGCTCTCGTCATTTTTATTGTAAAAAGTCTATCAGAGTTAGATTTCATTAATTTAACATATTATATATGACTAATAAAATTTTCACTTCAAGAAAAAAGGAGAAGAAGTTAGACAACATCGCCATATTTGCGAGCTTTTTGTTGTTCTTTTTCTAATTCTTCGTGAAGATTCTTCAATAATTCTTTACCACTTGTTACAATTTTATAATATTCATCATATGTTGATTCAAACGATTTTAATGAACTTTCCAGTAATTCAGCATCGGTTTTACTACTTTCTACAAAAGTCATGGTTTTACTCAAATTCTGAGCAAATGTCTGCAATAATTTAGTTGTTTGTTCCTCATCTTTATTTTGTTTTATCAATAATCTCGTTGTCTTTAGAGGAAAATCAAGACCATCAATTTCTATAAGTAGATCATACTTGAGGCCATCAATTCTTTCCATGTTATTGAAAAGTTCTCCTAGTTTTGTTAGTTCTTTCATAATATTCTCTTTCTCTGATATAGTCTTACCTTTAGAAGTGATAACTTCCTTTATCAAACTTATAACATTTGGACTAATTTCAAGTATTTCAGAGATATCAGTGTTCCAGAGAGAGTTCATTTCTTCGAGACTCTCCATAAAAGATCCAGTCGCATGAGCGAGTGAATCGCTTTTTCTTACATTTTTATGCATATTATCACCTGTTAAATAAAATGAAATAAAAAGTATCAATAGATTGTTTTTCAACAAAAATTAGGCAATTCCCTTTCGGAAACATTACATATACTAGATGTAAAGAGCATAATTAAACTTAACGCTTCCATCAAACTTAAAGAGATTTTGAGAAATTGATTAATCAAATTTCTCAAAAACCGAATCATTCAAAATAGCTAACATTATATTTGTTTCATAATGCCCTTCTCGAAGATATCCAATGAAGTCAAGGGAAAGGTTCTTGATGTACAATTATTTGTAGCACAGAGTGCTGTTTTAGCTCATAATTTGTTGTATGCTAATGAAACCAAACCTGGAGGTGCTTCTTTTAGAAATGAGTTTGAAGATACTAAAACTGAACACTTTCTTGCAGGGGCTTGTAGTTTATTTTCTCCTATATTTGGTTTAGCAAAAAGAGGAATCCTCGTAGCAGAAAATCACTTATGGTATGAAGATGCAGAAATTGGCTTTTATATTGAAAAAGCTCTGGAAAAGTCAAAAACTTGGTACAAATCGTCTGGAAATACAGTTCTTGGAACATTAATTATGTTTACACCTATAACTTTGGGAATTGCACATAGTTTTGCTCATGAAGGTATGAAAACCAATGTCAAACTAAACTTAGATAATGTAATTTACGTGACTGAACAGTTTGTTAAAAATTCAACAACAGAAGATTGTATTTATTTAACAAGAGCTTTGAATGAAACTGTCTCTAAAAACTTACTTCCTTCTGATAAAGAAGAAGATAATTTCAATTCTTTTCTAGAAATTCACAGACATGAACGTACTAATTTGTATGAATTTACTAAATTCTATAAAGATAGAGATTTAGTCTTTTATGAATTGTCCCATAAGTATCAAATTACAATGAAATACGGCTTTCCAACATTTTTGCGTAGTTATGAAGAAAATCAAAATTTCAAAAACGCAATTACTCAGACTTATATTACCTTAATGTCTGAGAAGAAAGATACACATATCGCTAAAAGATTTGGAAATGAAATATCTTCAAAAGTAAAGAATAAAGCAAAAGGGATTATTCAAGCTGGAGGAATATTTACAAAAGAAGGTTTAGATTTAATTAACGATTTAGATCAATATCTGAAAACATCTCAAAAAAGTGTTATTAATCCAGGTACAACTGCTGATATCACTGCAACTACGATTTTTCTAGCACTAATTCAGGGCTATCGTCCTTAAATTCAATCTCAGGTTCAAATATGCTTTTTGTTCTTTCAAGTAAATCTGACATTGATACCTTATTGTTATATTCCATGATGATAAATCGATTTGTTAATTTCACATGGAGATAGCAATTTTTAGAGGTACAAAGAATTTGGATGTGAATTGGGGAATTAAACAAATATTGCAATCCTTTTTCAGCTGCTTGAAATAGATCTAAAATCAGTTTATAATTTTGACTCATTTCAGAATTGTCTGATGTTGACATCATATCCTTGTTAAAAACGTCTATTTTATCAGGTTTGTATGTTTCATTGAACAGATTATAGAGCTGTTTAGAAGTCTTTATTTTAAATTGTCTGAATCTCCTTACTCCTAATTCACTTATCTTCGATTCCATTACAATAAATACATATGGTAGCATTATAGCCTGAATAGAATTTCCCAAATGAGTTATATGAAAACATGAACCTTTAGAACAATCTTCAAGTTTTGATGTTACACTTCTGAAACTTTTACCTAATATCTGAAAAATGGTGAAACTGTCAATATTATAATTTGGTGAATTAGCATGAACAATTAGTGGGTCATTTTCTTTTGAGAAAAGACACCATGCTCGTAAATCTTGTGCTTCTTTGTTTTGCATCAGTGAATCTACTATTTCTACTCCACATTGCAGGAGTATATTTTTGCACTGGGCATGAAAATCCTGAAAAACACTGACATTTCCATCGAATTTCCTTGTCCGTTCTCCATACTTCTCTATGAAACTATCCAAAACGTGTTTACTAATATATTCAGCATAGTCAATTGGCATTTCATCACCAATTTGAAATATGAAAATTAGTGAATCACGAGATTGAATGAGAAATTGACTTTCTTCTAACAGCATTCTGGATAGCTTATCTTTCTCTGTTTCTTCTATAAATCTCAGAATAGCTGTTATTAACCCAGAAACTAGAATTTCATCTCCTCTTGCGTATTCTTGAAAATCAAATATTGGAACTCCGCTTTCTGTGATGATCATAATACGTTTGATTAACACTTTATTCAACTCTCAATTTTGAACTTCTGTAAAGCTTCTAGAATATCTTCTAGTTCTGGTCTTTCACTTATTACTTTTTGTTTCAATATAATTGAATGGATTCTTTGTAGTAAATTGTTTTCTGTGCTTATATTTATCGTTTCTTTGTGGAATATAAAATTATAATGGTACAAGGATAATAAATAGCTATCCAAACAAGCATGTTGAAGAAGCAAAAAGAAGTTTGAAGAACCAATTTGTAGTTTCTCTTTATCCATAGATAAAGTATAATCTGTTTTTTGGCTAGATAATAGAACTAATCTACTCAGAAAATCTGAATTTATGCTAGCAAAAATCTCAGGAGAACTGAAGATCACAAATCTTCCTCTTCTTTTATAAGCTGCTAAAACGACTGGTTCATTATCCATCAAAGCTAGTGATATGTGTTTTTTTATTCCACTTTCTTTCAAGAAAATTTTATCATTTTGTGCTTTTATGACATGGGCTTTTGTAATGGATAACTCAGAACCAATTAATCTTATTTCCATTGGGATTTTTGGAAGACCATAAACAAAATTGGACTCAAATGAGATTCCTAGTTCTTTTCTAAATTCTTCGAAAAATCTACCTAAATCTGTCCAAGGAGGAGAAGGAAGAGTTAATATCAAGCATCCACCAATATCAATATATGAAATAAGTTCAATATACTCTTCCTGTGTAATTTTCTTCTGTGGTAAGCTTATAAATAACACATGTGATTTTTCCAGTATTTGCCTGTCTAATCCAGGACCTCTTTTCTTCACTATATTGATTTTAACTTGAGCAATATCTGGATTTATTGTTCCAGCTATTGTTTTAGCTTTCACTTTTTCATTAAGTGATGTATCAATAGAGCAAAGTTTCATCTATCTATGTCTGGTTTTGAAATCATATAAATTTATTGAGGGAGGAAAACAGCTGTTTTATCTTTCTGATTCTTTAGCTTTAAGTGTCCTCCTCAAATCTCTGCGTAATTTCCTAGCAGTGTTATTCTCTGGAATGTATTTGAGTGACTGATTGACTTCAGTATAAGCTTCCTTATATTTCTCCTTAGCTTTCAGACTAATAGCTCTAAGTAAATGAGCTTTTGCAATCATATGAGGGGCTTTCATCTGCCTTTCTTCAGTTTCTGCTAGAACTTTGCCAGTACATTCCAATACTTTATCGTGATTCCCTTCTTTTGTATAAAGGAGAGCGAGCTTAGATAGAATAGCTACGTTCATTGGATCTTTGTCAATATAATCATTAAGTAAAACTAAACCCTTTTGGTTTAATTCCATTGATTCATAATATTCAACTGCTTTAAGAATCAAACTTGGATCTTCTAGCTTGTCAAAACTTATCATTCTATATAAAATGAAGATAAATAGGGCAATACCAGCTAGTAAAGCAACTACTTGCATCACTAACAACACTATTCTCATTGATACAATCTCTACATCAATTAGAGATCTAATAGGAAAATAAGAAAGACCGAGGCTAATTAAACCAGTAATTGAGATGAAAATATAGAAGTTTGTACTGAAAAGGATTTTATTTCTCTTCTTCTTGAATTCTTCTTCTCTTTCATCATCCAGTTTAATGAGAACTTCCATTGTGTCTGAAACAGTTACATGACCTGCAAATTCAAGCAGCATTAAAGCAAATAATGCAATAAAATGAAAAACTAGTGCAATTGGAACTTCATTGTTAGTTAATGGAATGTAACGAAATAGGATTAGAGCAAATTCGAATATTATTGCAAACAAATGATAATTTCTTATTATTTTAACAGGTAAAAGATATATGCTTCTCTTATAATGTACTTGTTTTGGTAAAGGTCTTCTTCTGAATCTAACAAGCCCCCATCCAATTATAAAGAAAACTATAACCAGAAAAGATATCCAGACAATATTGGAATCCGACCGAACATCAGTAAATGCTAAAACGAAAACTACTGCTCCAACTATTACCATTACTAAATCTTCTATAGATAAAGACATATCTTCGTCGACTTTGAATATATTACGCATAATCATTAGATGAATATAGAAAAAGTAAAGATATTGATAAATATGACGAAAAAGCAATATCCTACTCTATCTTAGGATTTTCTATGTCTTTGGTAAATGAAATGGCAGATTTTTGCAAATCGTTTTCCTCTAAAACCTTAGCAAATCTTTCTATTGCATTTAAGTGGTGTACCAAAGAATCAAGCCATGAATAAAGATCTCCAGGGTAGGTCATGATGTCGTACTCTTTCCTGATTTTACTAGCTATGCGAGTTGGTGAATATCCTTTCTGACGATAATCAACAATAATTTTCGAGAAAGCTATTTCTCCACAGTCACAAAATGGTTTATCAGTACAATTGCATGTAAATATGTTTTGAGCCCAGTTGCTAAAAGTGTCAATTACTAACTTAGAAGGACTTTTTCTACCCCAGCTGTTTCCTGTATATAGATCCAATATTGCACCAGAAAAAATATTTGTTGAAACTGTAGCTCTTAAAATTCGTTCTATGTCTCCATGAACTCGGGGAGCCAGATGAGCTGAACGGAAAGGTTGAATCTTAATGGCTAAAGTGAGTGCAAACTCCTTTTCATAACCCTTCATTCTCTTTCTTTCTATTTCTTGTACTAGCCTTAAAGCGTAAGCTGGTGAGAGAAAAGAGAGTGATACAGCTTTTCCTAATTTAGTAGGATTGATATTATTGTTTTCTATTGCAATCATACCCATCTTTCGAAGTGATTTCACATTTTCTTTCAAAGGATTTGTCCTACCTAAAATATTCACAAATATCATTTTGTCCTCTGAAATATTTACTTGATTATATGAAACAATTGTAGCAAGAACTTCTTCCTCTTCTTCGATTGTATCCAAGATAGGTTCAACATCTTCAATCGGTTTAGTTAGAAGATCAAAAGCTATTTGTTCTTCAGTTTCTTTTTGACCCACGAAAATTTTCCGACCTGGTTCAATTAACAGATAGACCTTTCCTTTATCGTGGAACCCCAACCTACCAGCTCGACCAAGCATTTGATGAAATTCAGCAACAGAAAGCCATTTAATACCCATGGCTAGATTTTCAAATATCACTACAGAAGCAGGAAAGTCTACTCCAGCTCCAAGAGCTATCGTTGTAACAACAGATGAGAATTTCCCTTTTTCAAAACCTTTCTCTACCCTTTTCCTGTGAATATATGTTAATCCAGCATGATAATAAGTTGATTTTATTCCTCTTTTCTTTAGCTTATTTGAGAGTCTTTCACAATTCTTTCTTGAATTAGTAAAAACTAAACACTGACCTTTATAACCAGTTTTTGATCTAACTGATTCCTCATTCTTACATATATTATACAGATGATCAAACCTTTCTGCTTCATTCTCCGTAAGGATAGTATGTCTCTCTAATGGAATAGGTCTATCTAGATATTCGACACATTCTGCAGATAACTCTTCAGCTAATCCCAATGGATTACCAATTGTTGCTGAAAGATAAATAAACTGAGTTTTTGGAAATAAAGCCTTCAACCTAGCTATTAAACCATTTAATCTGAATCCTCTTTCTTCAGCAACAAGCATTTGGACTTCATCAACAACTATTGTACCAAAGTCTCCAAGATCCTGCTTTTTTCCATCGCGTAGCAAATAATCAAACGCTTCATAAGTTGCTACAATGATATTTGAATTTCTGAAATTATCATCTATAATCGGTTTAAATTCTCCCTCAATCTTAATCCTACTCATTCCTACTCTGATAGCAGTTTTTAGTCCTAGTTCTTTATACCTCTTCTTAAATTGTTCATATTTTTGATTTGTAAGAGCAACTAAGGGAGAAAGGTAAACGAATTTTTTTCCTTTCAATGCATTAGGAATTCCAGCAAGTTCACCTACCAACGTTTTTCCAGAAGTAGTCCCAGCAACTACAAGTAAATCTTTGTTTGAGAGTAAACCTCTATCAATTGCAGCTTTTTGTACAGGCAATAAAGTTTTGATTCCAGTAGCAATTAATCGCTCTTTGAACTTGCGTGGAATTCTGTCTATTGAATTAACTTTCATTACATTCTCTACCCTTTTTCCTGGTATTACATCAAAAAGTGTAGAATCAGGTCTTCTTATAGGATCTTGATTAGAACCAAATGAAATATTTTCTAGTACATAATCTAATTGTCCTTCTCTCTGTGCTTGTTGCTGGAAAAATTTAGTTATTCCTCCAGAAACGAAGAGATTGCTTTTTTGTAACTCAGCTGTTAATTCTGATTTACTGCAATAATCACATATTCTATGACCTTTAAATTTGATAGATTCTGAATCAAGGACAGTCCATTTATTTCTCTTGAATAAACATGTAGAACAAATCTGAGCAATTTTAGGTTTTGAAATTTTGAAAGTAGTACAGTATTCAATTAATCCTTTATTATCCCAAGGCAAATCAGTATCTGGAACTAAAAGATAGTTCGCATCCCTAAGATTCTCTGTAGCGAATCCTGGTCTTATATAGAAATTTGTACTTCTGCCGAGTCTCAAATATTTATAGACTCTTATTCTTTCTTTCTCATATACAAATTGCAGTCGAGTGTGAACTAAACCTTGTCTCTCTTTTTTGTTACTTAATCCAAAGAAAATTATATCAACTGAACGTTTCTGTTTGTTCCAATTAAATAGTATAGCTGCATAGGGTTTTGGAAGTTTCATCTTCATCACTTTAAGGATAGGGTGGAACAATTAGATTTCTGTAAAACTACTAATCATTATTTTCTTTCTTGTCTAAAAATGGTTCAACTTTTGTTCCGCATCCTGTACAAAACTTAGCTGTAACAGCTATTTCCTTATTACATTTGGGACAGTTTCTAAGTAGTTTATGACCACAAAGTTTGCAATATTGCAATAATGGCACATCTTCCGAACATTTTGGACATGCTATAGTTTTTGGTTTGGTTCTTGGTTTTTTCTCAATTGATTTTGATTTATCTGGTTCAACTAATTCTTTTGGTTTTTCATTATCAGTGTCTTTTTGATCTGGTGGTCTTGCTAACCAACCTGGACGTTCGGGACTATATACTCCATCTTGTTGGGTCCCTGCTTTTTGATTCAAAGCTGGAAAGAATCTAGATTTTTTTGGTTTTGAAGGCTTTATTGATGTAGAAATTGTTTCTCCTATGGTTGGATCAACATTAGAGACATACTCTAAAACAGGTGACTCTTTAGGAACATCGATTTTCTTTTTACTTTGTTTCAATAAGACTAAAGCAAGATAATCTTTGACTTCTTCCTGCTTTGAACCACAATGATGACAGATCTCTTGATCATCTTCAATTTCCTCCCAGCAACCTAAGCATTCCTTCATCTTTCTCACTAAACTTAATCAATTGAACCTCATTAATTCTAATTCTGTAGTTAATTCGAAGTTAATAAAACTAGCTTTTAATCAGAAGATGACAAACGCAAAATAATCACATCGAAAAGATTTTAACTTTGTGAGATTAAAAATGAGATGAGAGTTATGGCTAAAGTTAAACCAATTAAGTGTAAATGTGGAGAAACTTGGTTACCACTAGATATACCAACTAATAAAGAATGGAATTTTGTTAGTCCAATGCCCGATAAAAAAGGTAATGTTACCATCACCCGAATGGCTACATGGACATGTCCAAGCTGTGGTAAATCTAAAACAGGAGCTAAAGGAAAGACTAAGGGTGAGTTCAAAGAAGAAGATACACCTAAGTATAAAATTGAATATGCTGTTAGTTCAGGAAAGAAATTCAGCATATCAGAATTAGCTGAAGGAACAGGTTTTGCTATTGACAATATTAGGAAGATAATTCCAATGTATCAGAAAAAGAAAAATATCAAGGGCAAAATCAAAGACGATTACTTCATTCCGGAATAAGACTAAATGGCAAAGATTTTTAAACATATAAAGAAAACTCGCACAACAGATTAGAAGGAACGAAAATGGTATTCGCAGCGTATAAAGGAATGTTGTTTGGTGGTTGGTTAACATTCCTGTTAGTTTTGTTCATAATTTTGGCTTTAGCTGGTATAGCTTGGTTTATTCTTTACATTGAAATGTCACAAAGAAAGAATTGGAAAATGGTCACTTTATTCATAGTTTTGAATAGTCTTATAGTAGCATTTGCTCTTCAGCTGATTCTACTAAAATCCAATGTCATATTCTAAATTTGACTCTCTTTTCATTCAATCTTTTTTTGATTTTATATCTCTGTTTTACGACCGGAAACGATGAAAAAGTTAAATAAGAAGTTAACCCTAAAGCAACAAGATTAAGAGGAATCGTAGTCTGTTAAATTTACAGTGGTCGTAATGTCTCACGAAACATTCTTTGCGTATTTAACTAAAGAAGACATTCAGTCTAGCCTATCGACCACGGTAAGAAATAAAACCGAAGAAGCATTGCATAAGCTTTTTTTCAAAGAGCTGAAAGAGAATAAAATATCTCAAACAAAGGCAAGAAATTTATGGATAAAAGCAATGAAAAATCTTTTTGCAAATGAATTTCAGCGATTTTATCATTTTACTCCTTCTACTAAATATGGTACATCCACTAAACTAAAAAATGATTTACACAAGAATGCCAAGATTCTTGCTCAAGAACAAGATTTAGAATTAAGCAAAGCTTCACTTGTAAAAATTAATTCTTCGCCTTTACATTATCTCTATGCTGTAAATTTAACAAAAGATGCAGACTTTTTATCAATTTTAAAATCACCTATAGATTCTCTGATGATCCTTTCAGTTTTACCAACGATGGGTGTTGCGGTTTATTGGCCAATTGCAAAAAATAAGAAAATCAAATTAATTCCAAAAATTCTGAAATCTATCTTTAATAATGTAGTAGAAATAAAAGTAAATGCTCTATTACTTAGGAAATATGCTATTCAAGAAAACATTACTAAACTAGGTATTTCAACTCCTCAAGAAATTGCGGGATTTGCAGGATTAGATGTAATAGAATTTCATGGATCCAATGTAATGCTAGGTTTATCAGGATTAAAACGAAGACATGATGCAAACGTAGATGTTATTACAAGAGTAGGTCCTTTCACAGAAATAGAATCTGATGTAATTCGACTAATGTGTGGAAAAGGAATTCAGACTAAAACTTACGAAGGATTAGAAGCTCTATTAAGAACAGTGAAAGCAGGTTAGGGTTTCTTTAAGGTATTCTCTTTCTAAACAATTACTTGTTTATACCTAAAGTATTTTAATGAGCAACGAAAAAAACACAGCAGAAAGAATTAGGTTAGATTTAATGATAGAAGTTATTCAAATAAGCCGTGGTGGCTCAGGCGGAGTGACTGGAGCAAAAATCCTTGCTGAGGCAGCAATGTACGAGGGTTTAGATGCTCAAGCTATTCCTAAATATGGGTCAGAAAGAAGAGGAGCAGCTGTTGAAGCTTACTTAAGATTTGATACAAAACCTATACGAGTTCACAGTCCTGTTTATTATCCTCAACATGCTTTAGTTCTAGACGCTTCTTTGTTAGATAGAATAGATGTTGATAAAGTGGATAAAGATGGTGTCATAATAATTAACTCTAATGAAGTTCCAGAATCATTGAAAGGATCAGGAAGAACAATAGCTTTGGTTGATGCGTCTCGAATATCTCGAGAATTAGGTTTAATTTTAAGTGGATTTACTTTGGTAAATATGACAATGCTTGGAGCTTTTGTTAAAGGTACAGAAATCGTAAGTTTAGACAATCTTCTAAAAGCCATTGAGAATTATTGGGGAGAGAAACGAGCTCCTAAGAATATGGAAGCTGCTAAAAGAGCTTATGAAGAAACTAAAGTGGTGATAGCATGACGGAAGGACCTAGTCAACCTAAATTATATCCAATAGAAGGCGTTGCAGGAAAAACTGGTGATTGGAGAACATTTTATCCTGTCGTTGATTCTGAATTGTGTATCAAATGTAATATCTGCTGGAAATACTGTCCTGATAATGCAATTTACCCAGCTGATAGAGAAAAGGATCAAATCATAAGTTTTGACTACGATTACTGTAAAGGCTGTGGGATCTGTGCAGAAGAATGCCCTAAAGATGCAATAACAATGATTCCCGAAGGTGAATAAAATGGTCGTAAAACACGAAACTAAAACAATGACAGGTAATGATGCAGCTTCTTACGCAGCTCTTTATGCAAAGCCAGAAGTAATAGCAGCCTACCCAATAACACCTCAAACGACAATAGTTGAAAATCTTAGTCGATATGTGGATGAGGGAAAATTAGATGCTGAATTCATAATAGTTGAAAGCGAGCATTCAGCACTAGCTGCATGTATGGGTGCAGCATGGAGTGGGGTTAGAACTTTTACAGCAACTTCATCTCAAGGACTCTTGTATATGGCTGAAAATGTCTTCTGGACAGGTTATGGTCGTCTTCCTATTATTATGCCAGTTGTTAATCGTTGTTTGGCTCCAGGCTGGAATATCTGGCCTGATTTTCAAGATAGTATGGCTTTTAGAGATGCTGGTTGGATACAGATGTATACCAAGAACAATCAAGAGGTCTTTGATACAACTCTTCAAGCTTTTAAAATTTCAGAGAGTAAAGATATTGCATTACCTTCTATGCCTTGTTTAGATGGTTTTATTATCAGTCATACTTCTGGACAAGTTCAGTTACCAACTCCTGAAGATGCTTACGAGTTTATAGGACCGTATAGTGATCCCATAATTGAGATAGATGTTGATAATCCTTGGGCTTTTGGCGCAATGACTGGTCCTGAACAATATAGTAAAAACCGCAAAGATCTAATCGTTGCAATGGAACGAGCAAAGAAAAAAATCGTTAGTGTTCACAAGGAATTTGAAGAGAGATTTGGGAGATCTTATGGTAATGGATTAGTAGAACCTTATGGAGATGATGTGGCTGATTTAACTATCGTTTCATTAGGAACCATAGGTGACGAAACTCATGAAGCAGTTGACCGATTAAATGAAGAAGGTCTAAATGTCAATGCTCTCAGAGTAAGAACTTTCAGACCATTTCCTGAAGAAGATATTGTTGAATTTGCAAAGGAAAATCACAAACTGTTAGTCATTGATAGATCAGCAAGTTTTGGTCATGCAGGTCAACTAGGAATAGAAGTAGAAGCTGTTCTGAAAAGAAATAAAGTTGATACTCCTGTTATTGGAATAATAAGAGGGTTAGGTGGAGAAGATGTGCCATATACGAAAATTATGGACGATGCAAAGGAATCGTTAAAAGGATAAGGTGAAAGAAATGCCCGTAACTCAAAAAGATTTAATGAAAACACCCAAAAAAGCTCTATTGAAAGGTCATTTCGCATGTGCTGGTTGTGGTTCAGCTTTGGCTTTTAGACATGCAATTGGTTCAATTGCTGATGAAGTTATTCTAGTTGTTCCAGCAAGCTGTGCAAGTGTATATCAAGGATCAGGAAAAGGAGTAGCCTTCAATGTACCAACAGTAAACACTGCTTTTGCTGCAAGTGATGCCGTTGCTTCAGGAATCTCCAGAGCAATGAAAAAGAAAGGAAAAAGTAACCTTAAAGTTGTAGTATGGGGAGGAGATGGGTCAGCTGCAGATATAGGAATTGCGACAGAGATTGGTGCATGCGACCGTCAAGAAAATATCCTTCATGTCATGTATTCCAATAATGTGTATGGTAATACTGGAGGACAACGAAGTGGAGATACTATGATAGGTGCACGCACAACTACAACTCCTGAAGGAAACACAACACCAAGAAAAATGGTTCCATTTATTATGATGGCCAACAATGCACGATATGTTGCAACTGCAAGCGCTGCTTATCTTGAAGATTTTGTTGGAAAATTCAAAAAAGCTCTCTCGTTGGATGGATTCAAATTTATTCAAATTGATATTAGCTGTCCTCCCAATTGGCGATGTGAATCTGCTCATTCAGTGAAGATATCTCGACTAGGTGTACAAACTGGTATTTGGCCTCTTTTCGAATGGGATCGAATGACTAATAACGTTGTTCTTAGCACTCCAAGTAAGAAATATGAAGTGGTAGAGAATCGTGTTCCAATAACTGAATGGACAAGTTTGCAAGGAAGATTCAGAGGAATTACTGAAGAAGAAATTAAGGCACTAAAAACTGATACAGAACGTCAATGGAATTTCATAAGAAAATTCCTGTAATTCCCCCTCCTTTTTTATCTTTTTGTGTAAGTCAGAACTTATTTTTTCTTACTCCATTACCCTCATCGATGTTTTTAATAATCATCTTTCGTCATTTTGTATGACAGACTTGACAGAGACTGATACATTGGATGAGCTATACCAGTTAATTTACGGTTTTATAGAGAGTTCCATTCAACTCAAAAGGCTACCCAGGCAAGGGTGGATTAGAGTGGGAATCTCTCTATCTGACGTTGAAAGTGTTGCGGATCATGCCTACAATACTACAATGTTATCTCTTCTATTATGTGATTTACATAATGCACTTTATCCTGAAAAAAGTATTAACACAGAAGTTGTTATGAGGATTGCTATCGTGCACGATTTACCTGAATGTAAATACCAAGATTTTGATAGACAAGTGAAAATACTACTCGGTCAAGATAGATACCAACAATTCAAGAGTCAACTACTTACTACTGCAAGTACTGAGATGTTATCACTGATTTTAAATGAGGAAGTAAAGAAACAATGGCAGGAAACATTTCATGAACTACAGAACTTTGATAGTGCTGAATCGAAATTTGTATCTTATGTAGATAAACTTGAAGTTTTGATACAAGCTATCTCTTATGAAACTATAGGATACCACTCCTTCCTATTTGATAGTTTTTGGGAAACTTCTAAGAAATATTTGGAAGATTGCCCTTTTGAGGTAATTAATGATTTGTTACCTGTTTTGGAAGAAGAAAGAGCGTCTATTAGAAAGTAGAACTTAAGATTTATTTTCAGTTTAAATTACTGTAAACGGGGATAAAACTATCAATCAGTTTATTAAACAGAAGTTTGTAATATTAAATCAAGCTTTAAGAGAACAGCAGATTTAGTTTGTAAGATACAAATTATAGAGTTCGGGTGATAAATATTAGTGAGATGGATAAAATTCACGATTTAAAAATTTCACCTTTTCATGTTCCATTTTTAAGAGATTTGGGCATCAAAGTAATCTCTATGATCGTTTTTGATATCATTTATGGTCCTGTTTGCCACTTAAAAGACTTATCAAGATCAATTTTCGGTGAAAAATTAAAGGATGTAAGTTCACTTTCCGAGATATATACAGGTTTTGCGCGAACTAACGCAGATGTTATTACAAGTCTTGAAGAAAGAATAGTAATTGGTAGATATATTTCAATTCATGAAGAAGTAGAGAATATTGTCATCTTACTTTTTGTATGTGTTCCTTCAGCTAATCTAGATAAACTAACTAAGTACGCTCGTTCATTATCAGAAAGAACAAAAGGAAATCCTGAGCTTTTTGATGATGCTTTGACTCAAATGATTGACGCAGAGAAGGCAGCAGCTCATAAAATCCCTCTTACTCGAAACGGAAATACAATGAAGGGTTTAGTCATTAATGACCAATCGAAAGTATCAGGAAATGAATTCAATAACTTCTATGGTTTCCTATTTATTCCTTATCACAAAGGAATTATGGATGGTAGATTTTTCCCTAAGATGATTGATGGGAAGAAAATAGAATTTACTCATCTTTTCAGGTTCATTGATACTCAGAAAAATGAAGCCGAACTTAAGGGGGGAGATTTAATAAGTCTTTATTATAAAGGATTAGAGCTCTTGGTGTACAGACATAATAAGAAAGATGCAATTATGGTGGGTGCAAAAAAACCTCAAAGCAAGATTAACTATTCTTACTTAGATGATTGGTTTACACTGCTTTTTAATTCCTATATCAATATTCCTGGAGAAAGTAAAGAAATTCCAACACTTGAAGCCATTTCCCATCTTGATAAAAATATCTCAAAACAGCCTAAGAAATTCATATCTTCAGAGATTATGGATTTGATAATTAATTCAGAGGATGACTATCCTGAATTATCTGTTCTTCCCCAAGAAATACAACAAACGGGTTGGATTACTCTAGACCAAAAGTATCAGCTATTTCTTGATAATCTAGAAAAAATGAAAGGAAATTACTCAATTTACGGATTAAGTCAAGATTTATCTGTACCAGTTTCTTCTATTATTGAATTCGTTATTTTCTTGAAATCAAGAGGATTCATGGACGTTTATAGAAAAAAATAATTCTTTTTTTTAAATTAGATGTGTATTTTAGTCAAATTATTCATTGAGGACTACAACAAGAATTAAATTAGTTAAGATATTTCTATATTTGTAAGCTATATTATATCATCGTGGTGCAAAAAATGAACAAATTCTCACTTCCACTAGAATCAACTGAAGAAGAAGTTCAGAAGGTACTTGATGAATTTCTTAAACTCTCAGCTTTCAAGGTTTCTGAAATGTTAAAGGATATTGGAGTCTATGAGATTCTGAATCGTCCTCGCTCTCCAGAAGAAATTTTCCATATGCTAAATTTTAATTCCTTAGATGTTGAGTTTTACAAAATTTTTGATCTTTTAGCAAATCAAGAATTACTTCTTAAACAAGGAGAATTTTATGGCGATAGCCCAAGAAGAGAATATTTGGAATTAACATTTCAAGAAGATTTCAAATCTACGAATAACCGAATTTTAGCTCCATTAAGTTCATTTTTGGATAAATCTATACGAAAATACAAATCCATTCTGAAGGGTGAACAAGGCAAGCTTTCTGAAGCTGAATATATCCAAGCAATTGATTTAATTTCAGGAACAGAAATGATGTTTTTGATTAGAGATTTATATTTCAAAAGCTTGAAACTTAGAATGCCTCTATTTGATGTGAAGGAAAAAATATCTGTTCTGAATTGGGGTGTTGGGTCAGGTTATAAAGCACTACACTTTGCTGATTTTTTTGGAGAAAACGTAAATGTATTGAGTTTTGAACCTTCTAACTCACTTTACAGATGTCAGGTTTTACAAGATATTTATGAAATTTACAATGTTGATTTTGTAGAAAGAGATGAAATGCAACTTGATGTTCTTAAAGATTCAATAGATCTTTATCTTGGTTCTAAATTCATCTTCAAGAATGATGAGAAACAATATATCAATACGCTTCAATCAGTTCTCAATGCTGAAGGATACTTAGCGTTTAGTATGATACCTCAATTTGATTTATCGATGGATTGGGTATTAAGTATCTATGATCCGTTTTTCTTAGAATTGGAAAAAGAATCACATATGGCAAAACTGAAACATTACAGTATTTCGAGAGAGAAATATATCGGCTTAGCAAATGGGTTTATTCTAATGCAAAAAATTTAGAAGGAAGAATTCTATTTTTTCTTCACTTCCTTTCCTAAATTAGTTTTCTTAGTAAGTTCTGGAACAATCTGTAAAAATGGAACTATAGCATTAGCTATTGAAGAAAACGCATCTTCCTTACTACCAGTAATAATCATTTTATCAATTTCTAGATTCTGATATATTTCTGGCAATTTTTCAATTATCATTTCTTGGAATAACCTTTCATCAGCTTTGGCAAGAGCTTCAATACGTTTTAAAATACCTTCAGCTTCAGCTGTTTTAGCTTCAATAATAGCAGCTGCATCACCACGTGCTCTGGATTCCATTTCGAACTGTTTAGCTACAGCTAATTGTTTAATTTTGGAAGCTTCTGCACTGGCTTCAATTTCTATCTTAGTTTGAAAGGTTTGAGCTTCAACTTCAGTACGTTTCCTTTCCAGTTCTTGTACTGCAATCTCTTTATCTTTCTCTTTGGAATCTACTTCCAATCCTACTTCTTGTTGTTCAATACCTACTTTCCTGCTGACTTCGAGATCACGAAGTTTTGTTATCTCTTCCATTTCAGCACTTTTCAAACGAGCAAGCTTTTCCTGTTCTATTTTCATAATAGCGCTAACATTAGCCTTTAAGTTAGGATCTATAATTTCTATATCTCGAATCTCACAACTTTCAACAAGCATTCCCCAATCCTTAGTTAGAGCATGTAACTCTTTAGTAACTGCTTCTATGATAGCCTGTCTATCTCTAATGATTTTCTCTAAAGCCATGTTTGCACAAGTTGTACGTATTATACTCTCTGCAGCGTTTCTTATGATATTCTCAATATAGGCATCATCAGACTTATTCCAAGAAGTTCTAGAAAATGCTACTTCTGGATCTATTACTCGCCAGAAAACAAACGCAGTAACACTAATCTCCTGGAATTCTCTTGATAAAACCTTCTCTTTTGCTTCTAGAAAAGTAGATTGGGTGGTTACAGGTACAACCCTTACCTCATCAATCAGAGGAATCACAACAGCTTTTCCACCAATCCCAGCTTTAATTACTCTACCATTTCTAAAATGAATCATGTAAGTATCAGAAGTAAATTTTCTATATCTAGATGCATAAAACAATAAGAACAGGACTAAAACTACCACTAGCCCTACTGGTAACCATATATACCAACTCATATCTTGTCATACCCTCTTTTCATTTCTTAGGTGTTTAAATAACTAACATGGAGGCTTTTTAATATATCTAAAAGAATATGTGGTTTTAATATTGAAATTGTGATTTGAATTTCATGTTTATATTCTGCAAAATTGTTTTCGAAATACTTAAATTTGATGTTGTTCTATTTAATGATAGTTTACTTCTTGGAAGGTAAACGAAAATTAGGTGAATCTATGAATAAAAAAATTATTACAGCAATTGTTTTGCTAGCATGTCTAGCATTTGTCCCATTTACCTCAGCTGACTATCCAACAGGAGAACTAGGTTACTCCGACGAAATTCAGCCAGGTAATGAATACAAGTGGACATTGAGTAAATATGAATTTACAGGTGACTTTGCAGACATGAAAGACTATTATGAATCCTACATATCTTATTATGGATATGGTGATATGCTCCCAAAAGCAGGTGACATCTACAAGGTTGTTATTCTGGCAGATCCTGATACAGCAACTGATGTTTGGTATGAACTATATATTAACGATGTTCTTGTACCAGAAGCAGGTTATCTATACACTTCCTTTAGTTATTATGGTTTTACACCCTTTTTAATCTTACCAACAACATATACTAATGCTACTGGAACTTACAACATTTATGAACAGATGCTAGAAGAAATTGAGCCATACTTCTATGATGATGGTGATAGTTATTCAACAGTATATAATGGTTACACCTTTTCAGGAACTTATTCGCAAAAAATAACTATTGAAGAAAAAGGATCAGTCATGGTTTTATCAGTCTATATGTACCAATATGCAACCATAACAGGTGGTTACACTGAATTGACTAGTGAAATAGAAGTTATAGGTGAAGCTACAATCAATACACAAACTGGTTTATTCGGTTATTTAGAACTGAGTGTTGAAGCAACTACTGATTATATGTCAGGTTCAGTACACATTAAAATCGATAGTCCTTATGGTAATGCTCCTTATAACTGGGCTTACAGCTTCTTAGGTATAACTGTAATAGCAGCAGTAGTAGCTTTAGCTAAAAGAAAGAGAAATTAATTCTCTTTTCCTTATTTTTCTTTAGTTTTTTAACTGTATTTTCATTAGCAAATTGTTCTCGAAACACTTAAATTTTATAATGTTCTCTATAATGATAGTTTACTTTTTGAAAAGTAAACGAAAATTAGGTGAATCTATGAATAAAAAAATATTTACTGCACTAATAGTGTTTACATGTTTCGCTTTAAGTCCGATTACAACCTCTGCTGATTTTCCAACTGGTAATCTTGGATATTCAGATGAAATTGCTGTAGATTCTGAATTTGAATGGACTGTGAAAACTCTTCAATTAACTGGTGATATTACTAAATACTACGATGATGATTTCTATATTGGGGATACTATCTTAGAACAAGGGAATAAGATTAGATTAGTTGTCCTTGAAGATCCTGATGATGCCATAGGTATTTGGTACGATATTTATGTTGATGGAGCAAAAGTTACCAATCCTAATAATATATGGTTAGGTTATGCTCAAGGCTATGGATATAGTGACTTCTTTATTAGTCCTGTTACTTATACTAATACAACTGGAACTTACAACCTTTATGAACAAATCTTTGAAGAATTTGTTGCGGATGCGGAAGATTATTCCAAAGATGAGACTTCTAACGGATATACTTACAGATACATAGTTCGAAATCAATATACCTTAACTGGTTCTACATTTACATCAAGTTTTTACTTAGAAGTGTTCTTTGGTGATAACACAAATTATATGTCTGTGAAAGCTGAACTAGAAATGTCTGTAAATACTGAAAATGGTCTCTTAGGTCACAGTAAAACGTATATTGAAATCGATATGACGATGTATGGAAGTGAAGCTGTTGGAACTCTAGATTTCCAATTAACTAGCAAATATACAGGAATACCTTTCAATTGGGCTTTTAGTTTTCTAGGTATAACAGTTATAGCTGCAGTTATAGCTTTAGCAAAAAGAAAGAAAAAATAACTTCTCTTTATATTTTTTTTATTTTTTTATTTGTATTTTTATATGATTCAAAATTGCTCGAAATGTTTTTATTTCAATCCTACTTACATTAGGTTAGTTTACTAAATTAAGTAAGCTTAAAATGAATGGTGAATCTATGAATAAAAAAATTATTACAGCAGTAATGTTGCTAACTTGTTTAGCATTTATACCGATTACATCAACAGCTGATTACCCTACTGGGGAACTAGGATATTCTGATGAGATTAATACTGATGATGAGTTTGAATGGACAGTCAAAATATTTGAAAATACAGGTGACATGGAAGACTTTACTGAATATATCTATATTGGAAATGCCACATTAAGCCAAGGTGATAAAATCAAAGTTAAAATCCTTGAAGATCCCGATGAAGCTAATGATACCTGGTTTGATGTTTATCTGAATGATATCAAAATTACTGATCCCTATCTTGGTTATCTGATGTATTATGGTATGTTTTACACATATGGTGGTTTCTTCATCACCCCAGTAACTTACACCAATGCTACAGGAACCTACAATATCTATGAACAACTCTATGAAGAACTTGAAGATGAAAACTATGATTATGGCGATAGCCATTCTGAAGTATATGGTGGTTTAACCTATGAATCTACCTACTCAGAAAAGCTTGAATTCAAACTACAAGGGGATGTTTTCTCAATTTATATGTACAGTTATGATTCTTATTCCATAAAAGGAAATGGTCATGATGAATCAGGGTATAGAGAGATGATGACAGAAACGACAATCAATATTAGAACTGGTCTAGTAGGTAAAGTTGAAATATTGGCTGATATTGATATGTCCTACGGTGTTGGTAAAGCACATCTGTTAATAGATAGTGACTATGCCAAGACTCCCTATGAATGGGCTTACAGTTTCTTAGGTATAACTGTAATAGCTGCAGTAGTAGCTTTAGCTAAAAGAAAGAGGAACTAATTCTCTTTACCCCTTTTTCCTGCTTTTTTTACTATTTTATATCCTTTATAAACTCAAGGAAAGATTTTTAATAAAACAGTGCTAAGTAAACATTAGTTTACTCAAAAGTAAACTTAAGAAAGGTGAACTTATGAATAAAAAAATAATTTCAGCAATAATTTTGCTAACATGTTTGGCTTTCATGCCAATTACCTCAACAGCTGATTACCCAACTGGAGAACTAGGTTATTCTGACGAAATCGCTGTTGATTCAGAATTTGAATGGACCGTGTCAAAATTGGTAACCACTGGTGATTTTGCTACATATACTGATTATTTCTATATCGGTGACAGCGATTTAACTCAAGGTGCTAAGATAAGATTTGTTATTCTTGAAGACCCTGATAACGCAACTGGTGTTTGGTTTGATGTCTTTGTTGATGATGTCAAAGTAATAAACCCTGAAAATTTCTGGATAGGTTACGGTTATTATGCTTTTGGAGGATACTTTATCAATCCAGTTACCTATACTAATACAACAGGAACTTATCAGATTTATGACCAGATCTTTGAAGAACTAGTGGAACTAAACGATGAATATAGTACAAGCATTTCTTACGAAATGTATGGAATTACAATTGTAGGTTCTATGAATACAGAACTCAAATATTCACTGAAAGGTGATGTTTTTGTAATTTATCAGTATATGAGTGTAGATATGACTATGTCAGATGGAGCTACAGAACTGACTTCGGCAGGATCCATGGAATTTGAACAAACAATAAACACAAAAACAGGTTTATTGGGTAAAAGTGAATTGACAATGGAAATTGAATCAGACTATATTACAGGATCATTTCATATACTAATAGACAGTGGTTACGCAAACATTGCCCCTTACAGCTGGGCTTACAGTTTCCTAGGTCTAAGTGTTATCGCAGCAGTTGTAGCTTTAGCAAAACGAAAAAGAAGATAATTCTTTTTCTCATCTTTTTCTATTTCACAACAAATCAAAGAAATGTTTTATTATTTCATTAATTCTTGGAAAACATTTTTATTATTGTCTTACTTTATATATGTTGGTCAACTTAATTAGATGAGTTTGAACCAAAAAGGTGAAATTATGAATAAAAAAATAATTAGTGCTTTTGTCTTACTAGCATGTTTAGCTTTCATGCCGATTACAACAGCTGATTACCCAACAGGAGAACTAGGTTATTCAGATCAAATAGCAGTTGATGCTGAGTTTGAATGGACAGTATCAAAATTAGCTGCAACTGGTGATTTTACATACCTTGCTGATTTTTTCTATATCGGTGACAGCGATTTGACTCAAGGTGATAAGATAAAATTTGTTATTCTTGAAGACCCTGATAACGCAACAGGTGTTTGGTTTGATGTCTTTGTTGATGGTGTCAAAGTAATAGGTCCCGAATCTTTCTTTATAGGTTTTTACTATGGTTTTGGAAATTTCTTTATCAATCCCGTTACCTATATTAATACTACTGGAACTTATCAGCTTTATGACCAGATCTTTGAAGAACTAGTGGAACTGAACGACCACTATACTACAAGTGTTTCTTACGAAATATATGGAATAACAATTCAAGGTGATATTGACCAAACTATCGAATACAAACTTCAAGGTGATGTGTTCTCATTATCCATTTCTCAAAGCATAACTATGACTATGTCAGGTGGAGGTACTGAAATAAGTACTGAAGGAACCAGTGAATATATAACATCAGTAAACACAGTAACAGGTTTATTGGGTAAAATTGAAATGAAAATGGAAGCTGAAAATGAGTATGCATCTGGTACATTTCATATATTAATAGACAGTGGTTACGCAAACATTGCCCCTTACAGCTGGGCTTACAGTTTCCTAGGTCTAAGTGTTATCGCAGCAGTTGTAGCTTTAGTAAAACGAAAGAGAAACTAACTTCTCTTTTATTCTATTTTTTTTCTAACAAATTGTTTCAGAAAATTCAAGGAAAGGTTTTTATGAAATATTCTTAATAGAATATTAGTTGACTATTTGTGACTAATTAATAGGTGAACTTATGAATAGAAAAATAATAATTTCAATGGTTTTGCTAGCGTGCTTAGCGTTTTTACCCATTACCTCAACAGCTGATTATCCTACAGGTACTTTAGGATATGCTGATGAAATTGCAGTTGGGGAAAAGTTTGAATGGACTGTTACTAAGTTGGACCTTTCAGGTGATTTTGCTACCTATACTGATGATTTCTATATTGGAGATAAAGAATTAAGTCAAGACAGTAAAATCAAAGTAGTTGTATTGGAAGATCCTGATAATGCTTCTGGTGTTTGGTATGATATATATGTGAATAATGTTAAAACATCAGACAGCTCTATGGGCTTCTTGCTAGGTTATGGGCTGTATTACGCCTTTGGAGGTTTCTTTATCAACCCAGTTACTTACACAAACACTACAGGAACTTACAATATCTATGAACAACTCATAGAAGAACTGGTGGATGATAACTATAATAATGGCGATAGTATTACTACAACATATGGTGGGTATACATATGAATATGGCTATTCTGAAATAGTTGAGTTCAAACTACAAGAGGATGTTTTCTCAATTCTTATGTATGATTATGCCTATATTTCCATAGAAGGAAACGGCTATGAAGAATCAATGAGTATGGAAATGAGGATAGAAACTACTACAAATATTAGAACTGGTTTACTAGGAAGAATGGAAGTTCTTATTGATTATGATATGGCAACCTCTTATTCTGGTAAAATTCATTTTATAATTGATAGTCCATATGCAGGTGATGGCAGAACTATTGTACCATATACTTGGAGTTTCAGTTTATTAGGATTATCAGCAATGGCTATAGCATTAGTGATTGTTAAACGAAAGAGAAAATAATATTAGCTAACATTTCATAAATGTTAAACTATACTTTTGTCTTTCTTTTTTTCTTATCACTTAGAGCTCTTCTGAATTATTCCAGAAATGTTTTTATTAAACAATTACAGGAGATGCAATGGTTTACTTTTTGGTAGGTAAACGAACAAAACCACTTGATGAACCTACAATATTGTGATGAAATCGTCTATTTTGCATAAAGTTTTTATCTCAAGCATAATACTAGAGAGTAGAAAAATCTTTGGAGGTTTTTTCTAAAAAGGTGAAAAAATGAAAAAAATTAATATGACTTTAGTATGTGTTTTCACTATCTTTGTACTTATTTCCAGTACTGTATCGACAACTGCAGATTATCCTACTGGTACTTTAG
>JAUVXV010000005.1 GCA_030603365.1 Candidatus Heimdallarchaeota archaeon | reverse complement strand
CGTAATAATAAAGAACTTTGTTAGATTTTCTTAACGAGGTTTTAATCAAGAAATTTGCTCGATTGTAGAGATTTTTCACTTGATGGCAAAGCTTGCTCAACGCAGGGTGATAAGAAACTTCTATACATTCTATGCGTAATGTATGCACCATCACTTCTCTAATCCTATTTTGCTATAAAAACTCCTGTAATTCCCCTCCTCTCAATATCACTTTAATGTGATGCTTCCTCACTCTAAGGAGACAAGGAGACAAAAACACTTTATAAATAGGAAAAATTTTAAAGAACTATACACTATTAGGACAACAATGACTGTACTTAATGCTGTTCTTGGAACCATAACATTTCTAGCAATAACGGTTGTTTTTACTGTTCTAACATGGTGGATTTTCAAACTAGCTTTATCGGAAAAAAATCTGATTAAGCAAAAAGACAAAAAAACCATCATTATAAGTGCTAATTTGGAGGAATAGCTAAGAAGAAGAGATTATTATTCTTTTTACAGAAGTTTAAGGAAATTTAATAAATGTGTCAGTAAAGATTAAATACGTTTAATTGGTTAGAGAAGTGTAACTTAAACAGATGAGTTAGAGCGAAATGAGCGACCTAGATGAAACAGATTTAGCTGGTAAAATTGTTTATCTAGAACAAATATTCAAAATCGCTCTAGACAGACGTTATTCAACAGCTATTGATGTTTGGGCTATCGTCTTAGATGCTGAATTCTCTAGTAGAAAATATCAAAGTTTAGATGACAGAGAGATTCTAGGAATAACAGCTGCTGATATTGCTACCAGCTTAAATATGCATCTGAGTTCAGTTTACCACAATCTAAAGATTTTGCTATCTGATGAATTAGATTTACTAAATACTGAAGATCTTATAATTTACAATGAAAAAGGAAGAAGAGTCAAGCAAAAAGTTTACCAAATACCCAGAGTGTATTATGATGAATTTCGTCTTGTTCTGAACGAACTTCAAGATGAAGGATTCAATTATCCTCATAGACTATTCACATTTTTCAATATTCTCAAAATAAGAGGAATTCTTTCCCATTATGCAGCCCTTCTTCATAAAGATCGTGTGTTAGCAATCAATGAAGTAGAAGAAGTAGAAGACTGGTATTATAAATGGTTTGAACCTCTTAAAATTAGGGACAGTGTGGTTGCACCAGGAGTAATCTACAAGTTTCCTATAGATGTCATGAGAAAAATTTTACCTCAAATAATAGATTTAATAAATAAAAATGTAGATAGCTATACTGAAGAACATGAGGAAAGAGGAGTTTTACCTGTTTCTTTCACATATCTGCTCTTTATACCTTATAATAAGCAAATGAGAGAAGGAGAGTGGGTAAATAGAGATGAATATGACGAAAGAGTTGCTGAAAACATGATTAAATTAACTAGGGATGAAGTAAGAGAATGCCAAAGGGATCATGAAACTTTCTTCAGATATGGTCTGGCTTGCCCTGTATGTGGTGAAAAACCCTAGACTCTCACCCTAATATTTGTCCTGAATCTATTCTTATTATTTGACCTTGTATGTGGTTAGTTTCCAAAAGAAGCTTAACTAACGGATAAATATCTTCTGGATTTAACGATTGTTTCAAAGGATTTTTACTATTTATCTCTTTGAGTATATCATCAAATTTTGTTTCTTTTTTTTCTGCTTTTTTCTCAATATCAGAAATGTGTCTATCTGTCATCACATATCCTGGTGAGATTGTGTTTGTGATAATATTGGAATGAGATCCTTCTTGAGCAAAAAACCATGTCATAGCATGAATACCAGCTTTAGCTATGCCATAAGGTAGTTTCTTATTTGATGGCTTAAAACCTGTTGTAGAACCAAAAAAAACAATGTTTCCTCCCCCAGTTTCTTGCATCCATTTTAGTGATTCTCGACCCACAAGAAATGCTGAATCTAGATTTACAGAAAGCACTTTTTTATATTCTGAATATTTCAATTGTGTAATCTCTTTGCTATAGAAACTTCCTCCAATTAGGTTGATCATACCATCAATTTTTGAGATAGTTTTTCTCATATTAGTAAATGCTTGTTCAACTTCTTCTTCTGAAGTGCAATCACATTCAAAAAACTGGACATCATATCCATTCAATTTAAGTTCTTCAAAATACTTCTTACTCCCTTTTTGCCCTAAACCTATAATTTTGTATTCATCTTGTAGTAAATTAGATGTTATTGATTTACCTATTCCACTTCCAGGAGCGGCCAGTAGGATAGTTTTATAATAAGTACTGCTCATATTATTCAAAGTACAATCTCTGGATGTATGTTAAATCTTACCTTAAATCAAAATTCTACAGATAAGCACAAGACTTAAGGCAAACTTTGACTAGTACACAAATACGAGTTGTAATTCAATGGAAACAGAAACAATTATTTTAAATGCTGATCAGCTCAATTTGAACAAACTTCGAGATGCTGTTGATTATATGTTAGATGGCTTTGTAATTGCATTCCCAACGGACACTTTGTATGGAATAGGATGTGATGTTTTTAATTCAGAAGCTATTGATACTGTTTATTCAATAAAAGAAAGACCAAAGGATAAACCAATCAATGTTCTAATCTCAGAAATTAATCAAATCTACGATGTAGCTACAAATATTAAACCGATTTTCTTTGAATTATCTGAACGATTCTGGCCTGGAGGATTAACGATTGTTGTAGAGAGAAATTCTAGTGTTCCTGACAACATTGCTTCTAATCTCAATTCAGTGGGAGTAAGAATGCCTGATAACAATATAGTTCAACAGCTGATAAAATTAGCTCATACGCCAATAGCTGCAACAAGTGCTAATTTATCGGAGCAACCAAGTGCTCTTAAAGCTAAAACTGTTTTAGAGTACTTTGAAGGAAAAATTCCATGTATAATTGATGGTGGACCCACAGATTTAGGAAAACCTTCTACTATTCTTGACATCTCAGCTAAAACTCCTAAGATTGTAAGATCAGGAGTAATTTCAGGGGATGAATTAAGAGAAATAATCCCGAAACTTAAAGGGAAGTAAATTTTAGGCAAAAAACTGTCTATATAGAATCTTTTTAAGTATCTAATTATATATGTTTACTTGAGAAAAATGACCTCTGATGTAATATTCTGGGATGTTGATACTCAAAAAGATTTCATGGAACCTGATGGTAAATTGTATGTATCAGGTGCAGAAAATCTTAAAGAAAATCTTGCGAAATTAACACAATTCGCTAATATTAGTAAAATTAGAATTCTTGGGACAGTTGATTACCACTCAGATACTGACCCTGAAATTGAAAAGGACAATCCTGATTTCAAAAGTACTTTCCCTCCCCATTGTATGCAAAATGATTCAGGACAAGAAAAAATTCTTGAAACAAGATCTGAACTTACCAATTGGATTGATCCTGTTACTTATCCAGAGGAAAAAGTCAAAGAGATAATTGAAGCAAAAGGTCCAATCATTTTCAGAAAAACTTCATTTGATGGCTTTTCTAATCCGAATGCAATACCATTTATTGGAGAACTAAAACCAAAAAAGGTTGTAGTATATGGCGTAGCAATTGATTACTGTGTAAGAACGGCTATAGAAGGTTTGATGAATTTTGGTGATTTAGAAATCTACCTCGTTATTGATGCTATAGAAGGAATAAATGAAGAAGATTCACTAAAGTTAATTGAGGAATGGATTCAAAAAGGAGTAAAAACAGTAACAACTGAAGCTGTTCTGAAAGGATATGTTCATGCTAGTTAGAATGTTAGTTGATACCATCCTTCTTTTAGCATTTCTGTGACAAAAGTCCCAACATATCTAACATCTATTCCTATTTTCTCAAGTTCGTCACTTACACCAAAATTATCACTACAAGCTTTACAGGCATAAACTTCGACTCCTGTATCCATTAGCAGTCTAACTTGTTCTTGAAAATCTAAGTCTTCAATAACGATTTTTTCTGTAGGACCCCAAAGAATTACTCGAACTTGATCCATCCACCCTTGTTTTTTAGAATTATAGGAATATGGAAAACTAAGTTCTTGATGAACAATTTTATCAGCACTACTTAAAATCATAAATACTCTGTGCATGCACTAAACAGAATACTGTTAATTAAATTCTTTCTGTTTTTACAAAAGTATTCTTTTCAGTTATCAAGAATTATTTCCTCAACTTCTTTTTTCTAATAATAGTTATAGTAACAAAGAAAATAATACTGGGTATTAAGACTTGAAAAATAGCAGTATCAACGGTAGAGAGAAATGCTAACCACTCTACTGCTTTGTAGAGCAGAGGCCAATCTGAACCTTCATCATCATATTCATCTAAAGGTTCTTGTCCATCTCTATAACTATTTTCTTCTATTTCTGCATGCGGACTAATGAGAAAGACTCTTCCTTCTCCATAATTGTTAGCAGTGATTGCAACTTGTTCTGTCAAGTTATAAACACCCAATACTGTAACTTCAGCACCTTCATATATTTCGAAATATGGACCACCACCATAGATAATCTGCATTGAATCAGGAAGATTTTGAGATATTGGATGTTCGTGAGTAACTATATCTACTTGTGTCATTGCCCATCCTGGTTCTGGTCTCTCAGCAAGTTCAAAGATAGGTCCCCAAGCTACTCCAGGAATTAGATCTAGATTCAATTCGTCTCCTTCTACTTTGTAGTCTGGAGCTGGAAATGAGTCATCATCCATCCAGACCATGTAATCACATGCGTAGTATGCTCCTGCACATACACCAAAATATCCTCCACCTTTTTTGACAAAATCTTGTACAATTTGCTTTCCTTCTAAACCCATTTCATCCCAGTATGCTGGATAATGTCCACCTGGCCAATAAAGGATATCATATTTATCTAAACAACCAGCAATAATATCTTGTCCAGATACATTCGCATAAGTACATCCTGCCCAATCAAAGAAGCTCTGTATGACAACTTTTCCATAATTCCAAGCACCTGAACCATTATAACAAGCTACTTTCACATCACAGAGATGATTGAATGAAGAATCATCTTCAAAAGTTGATTCTGAAGCTGAATTAACAGAAATTAAATAGGGAAAACATAAGAGTATAACCAAAATTAATGTGAGACTATTTTTCTTCATATAGTTAAAATAGTAAAATAGATATTTAAACATTTATTGGAAAACCTTCCTAATGTCATTATATACACTTCAACAACGATTTTTTCTGTTGGACCCCACAGGATAACTCTAACCTGATCCATCAATCCGTGTATTTTAGAGTTATATGAATAAGGAAAACTCAATTCTCAGTGAACAACTGTATCTGCGCTACTCAAAATCAAAAATACTCGATGCATGGAATCTTATCTTCCACAACAAGATTATATCTCTTAACATAAGAAAAGTATGTACTAAAGGGACACTTAAAAAAAATCACAAGAAACTCTCAAATGAATTATTGAATTCTTTTAATCATTTCAATTTTTAATGCTTTTTTATTAGGTTTAATGACAAATATAATAATCAATGGAATTGAAATAATAAAAACAAGACAGAGAATTACTAGAAAGATTCCTAATCCAACATCACCACCCCAACCCAATGCAAATCCTAGCAAAATCCCGCTAGGTACTCCTCCAAGTATAGCAACAACAAAAAGGATTACAGCAAAGATTTGAATACGATTCAATGAAGCTCTTCTTGATTCCAATTCATCAAGTTCCAAATTCTTTAGTTTTTTATGTCTGACTATTAGTCTTGTTCTTATCTCTGGAGAAGTTGTTCCACATTTTTCACAGAATTGTGAAGATAGTTCAATATTGTTTCCACAATTAGGGCAAGTTATTAAACTAGCTTTCAGAAGCTGTCTTTCAGCTTCAGCTTTTCGTTTACGTAAATAAGGAATCACTGTCTTTTTTGTGTAAGGAACACCATATTTTGGTATAACCAAAGCTAATACCGCTAAACTAACAAGTACGGGAATAACTATAGAAATTGTGGAAATAACAGCAGGATTAAGACAATTTTGTGCTCTATTTAAGGGATATTTGTCTTTAGAATTAGTTGTACCGTCAATGTTATAAGTACAATAAGCTTCTAAATCTGACCACCAATTTCCTTCTTTTGTTTCAGAATCATACCATTTGTTATTTTCTCCTTCATCTGTTGCTTGAGAAGCTCCTGATATGTTGTTATCTATGAAGGTGTTATGATGGATAATATTGCTACTAGAGCCAGAACCTAAGTAAATTCCATATTCTTCGTTTTCTTGTAAAAGATTGTAAGTAATAAGACAAGAATCAGAAGAGATCAGTGTGATACCATCATTGTTATTGTTGATGCAAGTGTTATCAGTCAGAGTAGAACCAGAAGAACCCTCCAGAATTATACCAGACCAAGCGTTGTTGGTACAAGTGTTATCAGTCAGAGTAGAACCAGAAGAATCCTCTAGACTTATACCATGCCCGTTATTGAAGGTACAAGTGTTATCAGTCAGAGTAGAACCAGAAGAAGAAGAAAGATAGATACCATATTCGTAGTTGTTGTTACATGTGTTTTCAGTTATCGTTGAATCAGAAGAAGAATAGAGATAGATACCGTCAAAGCTTTTGTTACAGGTGTTGTTAGTAAGAGTACAACCAGAAGAATACCTCAGATAGATACCAATGGAATTATTGTTACAAATGTTATTTATTATTGAAGTTGTTCCATCAGCAACATTCTCAATGTAAATGCTATTATATTCAGCATCTACATAGCAGTTACGTATAAGAAAATATTTTGTTGTTCCTGAAATATAAATCCCTGCATAATCTGTAGTAGTTATAATGTAATTCTCAATAATGTAAGGATGAGTTGTGTTTCCTGAACCAGGAAAGCCATAATCAGTGAAATTGTCATCAGAAACGATTTCAATAGGAACATGAGGTGTAAAATCAAAGGAAATGGGAATTTGAACATTACGAACATCAGTCTTTGTTACATGATAATAATTGTTAAGTGTTATATCTAACTCAGTCTCTACTCTAATTGAAAACAGAATTACCAAAGCTAAAACTATTCCGACTATAATTTTATTGTAAATAATATTTTTCCTTTGCATTTTCTTACTTCAACTGCTCTAACAATAATGGTAGACAATTATTGGTAATAAACTTTGTTGAAATTAGAGTTATTAATAAAATTAGCTATGTTTCAGCTTCAGTTAGTTTGATTTGTTTCAGAATGATTGTATCCAAGGTTTACACTATCTCTTCATGCAATATAAGTTAATAAGAATCTCCCCCAGCTTCGTTTATATAAAATCTTAAATTAACACGAAACACCAACTTTGTTTTTATGGATGATTTAAGATTGTGAATAAATTCACTCTATCCTTTAAAATGGAAAATTAGTAGGACTTATAACTATAAATTGTGTTTGAAGTAATTAGGAAAGTTGTTGATAAAAATGAAAAAACAAACTTTTGTAATTGCGCTTTTCTGTATCTCAATATTCTTTGTAGGTTTAAGTGAAGCTCATTCTCCTTCAGATATGATTTTAGACTATAATTTTGCTACTGATGTTCTTACAGTAAGAGTCAATCATGGTGTGAGTGATGTTAATACACATTACATCGAACTTATAGAAATTTGGGTCAATGATGTTCTAAATGTTACTCGAGGTTATACAAGTCAGACTACAACAGCTTACCATGAAGACACATTCGATGTTCCAGCTGTTCACAGTGATATTATAAAGGTCAAAGCTACATGTAATATTGCAGGAAGTTATCAAAACCAGATCACTGTGGAAGATCCAGCAATTCCTGAATTTGGAATAGCAATTCCATTGATGTTCTTTCTTGTAGCTGGTTCGATACTTGGGTGGAGAATACATAAAAGACATACAAATAGAAAATAAGTTTCATTCTTTTCTTCTTTTTCTTCATTATTATTAGTCACTCTAGCTTCGTTACGATAATATTTTAAATGGATACGAAAAATTATCTTGATTTAAATGGATGATTTAATAGCAAATGCAATATCCAAAGCTGAATTAAAAGGAGCTTCTTTTGCTGAAGTACGAGTATTTGGTTACAAATATGAGAATATTTCAACAAGAGATGGGCAAATTGAATCATGCGGTATTTATGATGATAGAGGATACGGTATACGAGTTATCAAAAATGGAGCATGGGGATTTGCTTCAACAGCTGTAATTGATGAAAGCAATGTCGATGAGATTACTAATTTAGCAATTAAAGAGGCAGAAGCAACAAGTAAAGTTCAAAAAAATCCAATCGTTCTAACTGAAGAACCGATAATAAAGGATAAATACAAAACACCATTCAAAATAGATCCATTTGATATTCCACTCGAAGATAAGATTGAGATTTTAAAATTATCAGATCAAATTATCATGGAAAAAGGAGACATAATCAAATCTCGTAGCAATGGCATGGCTTTTTACAATGTCTATTTGGATTATGGCAACAGCGAAGGCACTAGGATTACTCAAGAAGAAGTGTTTACAGGTGCAAATGTTTCTGTTATAGCCATTGCAGAAGATAATCAATCTAGAAATGAAGGATTATTTGAAATGAGAGGTTATGAGTTTATAGAAAAGTTTGATTTTGAAAAAACTTCAGATCAAATTGCTAAAGAAGCAGTAATTCTTGCAACTGTAGCTAAAGCTCCTAAACCTCAGAAAGCCAACTTTATTTTAGAACCGTTTCAATTAGGTCTAACAATCCATGAAAGCGTTGGTCATCCTTCTGAACTAGATAGGGTTCTTGGCTGGGAAGCTGATTTCGCTGGAACTAGTTTTCTAACTTTAGACAAGCTTGGTTCCAACTACAAATATGGCTCTGAGAAAGTTAACCTTGTTTGTGATCCAACTATGCCCTATGTTTTAGGACATGAGAAATATGATCATGAAGGTGTAGCCACTAAGAAATTTGATGTAGTAAGAGAAGGAATATTCAAAGGATATCAATCTGATCGTCAAACAGCAAAAATAGTAGGTCTAGATCACAGTAATGGAAATGCTCGAATTGCGCGTTATAATAGAGTTCCATTAGTACGTATGAGTAATCTCTATCTTGAACCTGATAAAGAAGGACCTAGAAATATTGATGCTTTAATTGAAGAAACTGATGAAGGAATCTATGGTATTGGCTGGAAATCTCACTCAATTGATGATAAAAGAACAAATTTCCAATTTGCTGTGCAAATAGCTTATGAGATAAAGAATGGAGAAATTACTGGTCCGCTCAAGAACACATTGTATCAAGCTGCAACTCCTGAATTCTGGGGAAGTTTAGACATGATGACTAAAGAATGGGCTATAGAAGGACTTGGACCCAGTTGTGGAAAAGGCGCACCACACATGCAGGCTATGTGGGTTTCTCATGGAGGACCCCATTCGAGATTCAAGGACGTGAGTATTTTTACAGGGTGATTATGATGAGTTTAGAACAACAAAAAGAACTACTACACGAATTAGCTGAATTAGCTCTGAAAAGAGTAAAAGAATTAGGTGCAGAAGCTTTCGTAAATGCAGATGTAGCCAGACAGTATGCAACAAGATTTTCCAATTCAGAAATTCTACAAAACTATGTAGACTTCAAGAGATCTTTTGAGCTCACTGTAGTCTACAATGATAAACAAAAATCAACTTCAGTTACTAATGATTTATCCAAAGAAAGCATAGTAAAACTTGCTGAATACGTTACAAAGGTAGCTAAATTAGTTCCACCAGATCCTATGTATCCTGGAATCTTTAAGGAGAAGCAAGAGTATCCCAATCTTCAACTTAATGATCCGAGTGCTCAAAATCTTCAGCCAGATGATATTGTGGATAAAATAGATGGAGCAATTATTGCTGGAGAAGCTGTTGATCAAAAAGTAGCTGGTGTTTCTGGTAATTTCTTGTTATCTGATGGGTTCAGAATATATTCATCTTCTTCTGATGTTGAAGTTATTTATCCTTCTACAATTATAGGAACTACTTTGAATATACACGCTCAAGATTCTGATGAAGAGAGCAGATCAAATAGTGATTTTGGTGGTCGGATTTTTAACAAACTTGATATGGAAACTGAATCCCAAGAAGTAGCTGAACGTGCAGTGAAGGGATTAGGAACTGTATCAATTGAACCGGGAGATTACGAGGTAGTATTTGATCATCAAGCAGCATTCACACTAGTTTTGATGACAGCTATGGCAACATCTTCAATGCAGTTAATCAACAGAAGAAGTTTCTTAAACGACAGAATTGGACAACAAGTTTTTGATGATGATTTGACACTCGTCAATGATCCACACAACTTAGATTTACTAAGTGCAAGACCTATTGATGATGAGGGATTGGCTACTCAAAGTTTCCCTGTTATTGAAGATGGAATCTTGAAGAATTATGCTTTTTCAAGGTTGCATGCTGCTAAATTAGGAGCTGTGCCAAAAGGTTGTGGATTTAGTTTCTTTGGTCGTACTATAGGATTTCCATTTGCAATGGTAATGAAACCTGGACTAAAACCAAAAGAAGAACTAATAGCTGAGGTTGATGATGGATTGCTTGTAACAAATCTTCATTATACTAACTTTGTTAATCCACCTGTAGGATCAATAACAGGTATGTCAAAAGATGGATTATTCATCATTAAGAATGGTGAAATAGTTGGTTCTGCCAAAAACATGAGATTTACTGATGAACTCCCCAGATTCTTGAAAGACATTGATGTTGGAAAAGAAATAAGACAACCTACTTCAATGATGGGAATTGGAAGCATGGTTGCACCTATAAGGGCAAAGAGTTTCAAATTTACAAGTAAAACAGAACACTAATCTCTTTCATCCTCTTTTTTTTATTTCAAAAGAATATTTTTCTTTATCTATCCAAGGACACTTTGAGCATTCGTCACAAGATTCACTGCAGTTACCTTGAGATAAGAACAATCTAACAAATCTCCTTCTAAATCTTACCCAGAACGAAAGAGTTTCAGTTTCATCATCACAAGAATTCATGGTTTCACCCTTACATAATAGCTGCTAATGTTTGAAAAACAATAATTGTTAGAATTATCGTAATTATAAGTGGGTAAAAGAATCCAATAGCTGTCAATTTCCAACTTCTTGTTTCCGATTTTATTGTTGCTATAGTGGCAAAACATGGTGCATATGTTAATTGGAACAAAAGGAAGGAAATAGCTTGAGGTATAGTCCATACTGCTTTAGTTATTCCTCCAGAGTACAGTATACTTAAAGCTGAAATTACTGCTTCTTTTGCTGGTATCCCAAATATTAAAGGAATAGTCATTTTCCAATCAAATCCAAAAAGAGGAAGAGTGATAACTTCTAATCCTCTTCCTAGAAATTCAGCAATTGATATCTTTGTTACAATCACTGGACTCATTCCAACATAGAGTAAAACCGGATTTTCTGTAGGTTTTACATAAGGAACATTACTGATGAACCATATCACTATTGAAGCTATAAAAATGAAAGTTCCAGCCTTTTTAATGAAAATACCAGTTCTTTCCCAAGTTAGATTTATTACATTTCTGAATCTTGGACGTCGATATTCTGGAAGTTCCATTATTAGCGGAAGTGGGTCTTCATGTTCATAGAACAGTCTAAAAATAAAAGCAGTAACCAAAACTAGAAGTATACTTGTTGTGTAAAGCAAAAGCATGATAATAGCTGCAAGCCAAGGTTGAAAGAAAATCCCTGTAAGAAAAGCAATGACTCCTAACCTCGCAGCACAAGGAATAAATGAATTTGCAATTATCATAGTTGTTCTCTCTTGTTTATTCTTTATTGTTCTAGTTGCCATTATACCTGCGACATTGCAACCAAAACCCATTACTAGACTCATAAAAGCAGAACCTTGCAGTCCGAATTTACCCATCACCTTATCCATAAGATATGCTGAACGAGCTAGATAACCTGAATCTTCTAGAATTGCTATAAGAGCATAAAAAATCAGTATGATTGGAATAAATAAGAGAACAGCTGCAATTCCAGTAATAACTCCATCAACTAAGAGACTAGTAAGAAATGGTGGTGAGTTGATGCTAACGAGTGAGCTAGATACCCATGAGGAGAACTGACTGAATAACCAATCCATTCCGTTGATTAATGGTGTAGAAGCATAAAAAGTAATTAGGAAGAAAGTAGCAAAAACAACAACAAGTATTGGATAGCCCAATATTCTATGAAGTAAGACTCTATCTATTTTATCACTCGAAGTTTCTGCAAATCCTTCTGCACCATCTACTGCTTCAAACACTACTTGGTGCAGTGCATTATACTTTCGTTTTGAAATCTCAACTGCAGGATCGTATCTTTCAGTTCTAGCAAGGTCATCTATTTTCTCTTCAAAACTAGATAAATCAAATTCTTTGGAAAGTTCATCTTTAACAAGATTATCTCCTTCTAAGATTTTGAAAGCTAGCCATCGAGTAGGATAATCGAGCATAGTTTCTCTAGCTTCTATTTGCTCAGAAATATTATTAATCATGAATTCAATTTTTGGAGAATATACAACTTTTGCTGGAGTAAACTGATACTTCACAGTATGCAAAGCATCATAGAGGAACTTCTTGATTCTAATGATACTACTAGTTTCATAAGCACAAACATATAGAATTGGTACTCCTAGTTTCTCTTCAAGTAGAGCTATGTCAATATCTATACATTCCTTCTCAGCAATATCCTTCATGTTAATAATAATAGCAACATTTTCTGTCAATTCCATAGCTTGAAGAGCAACAAATAAGGTGCGTTCCAATCTAGTAGCATCAGCGATAACACAAACAAGATCAGGTTTTTCTTCAACTAAAAATTGACGAGTAACTAATTCTTCCTCGGACCTAGCTGCTAGGGAATAAGTACCTGGTAAATCAACAAGAGAGAAATACTCATCTGAGAGAATGAAATGACCTTCTTTTCTTTCTACAGTCTTTCCTGGCCAGTTTCCAATATGCTGATGAGAACCAGTCAAAACATTAAAAAGCGAAGATTTTCCAACGTTTGGATTTCCTAGAAAAGCAATTGTGTGTTCGATAGTATGCTCATCAGGGAAGAAATGCTTCCTCCTCTTAACTCTGTAATGCATACGAAAATCTTCTTTAAAAGATTGCCAACTCTGACCTTTAAAATGCCCTCTACCTTTCCTATAGAATCTTCTTTTACCACGTTGTTGATGATCTTTTCTAGGCACTGAAAATCAATCCTAATTTACTTCGATTTTTCCTGCTAATCCTCTACCTATAGCTACACGAGTACCTTTAACTTCTAAAATAACTGGACCTGAGTCATTTTTCACAACTTTAACTTTCTCACCAGAATGAATTCCCAATTCAGCTAGAAAACGGTGAGCTTTTTGTCCGGCGCGAATCGATGAAATAATAATGATACTTTTTTCTTTCATATCAATTAGATATTTCTTGTTGGACAATATAATAACCCACTTCTAACCACATAATGAAAATTTGGACGCATCCAAGTTTCTAATTTTGTTCCAATTGTTTGATTCTTTTATAAAATTATCGTTTGAACTTCAGAAAGTTTAGATATTGGAGGTTTTTATCCAAATTTAACATAACTAAACTTCACAAAAATTTACTCTTCTTTTCTAGAGTTTATTTTAACTCAATAATCTAAGTAACACATCTTGGTTAAGTGTCAACAATAAAGGGTTACTTAACATTGAGGAGGTAAATGCATAATGTTTTTATTCTTAACACCAATCGTACACGATTCAAGAAATTTTGTTTGAGTTCAAACAAATAAAGAATCAAAAAAATAGGTCAATATTATGAAAAAGAAAAGAACGAAACTATTTATGTGTATAAGTTTTCTCATTATTGGTTTTTTAATAAGTACTTCATCTATTAATACTCTTAACATTATAGCTCTAGTAGAGGAAAAAAATAATTACTATACCATAGATTCCTTAGATCAATATACTTGGAAATGGAATACAACAGAGGTGGTTTCCACAGAAAGTACAAATCATTCTATCCTTCCATCTCTTGCACTGGATTCTGCTGGAAATGTCCACATAGCGTGGTATGATCTAACTGATTATGCTGGGAGTGGAACAGATGGGGATATTTTCTATAAACGATGGGAGGCTTCTACATACTCATGGATCACGACAGAAGTTGTCTCCACAGAAAGTACAAATCATTCTATCTATCCATCTCTTGCACTGGATTCTACAGGAAATGTCCATATAACGTGGCAGGATTATACTGATTATGCTGGGAGTGGAGCAGATATTGATATTTTCTACAAGCGATGGGAGGTTTCTACCTCCTCATGGACAACGACAGAAGTTGTTTCTACCGAAAGTACAGGTGATTCTGAATCTTCTTCTCTTGCAGTGGATACTTTAGGGGATGTCTATATATCATGGTATGATTGGACTGATTATGCTGGGAGTGGAGCAGATATTGATATTTTCTACAAGCGATGGGAGGTTTCTACCTCCTCATGGACAACGACAGAAGTCGTCTCCACAGAAAGTACAAATCATTCTGTCCATCCATCTCTTGCAGTGGATACTGATGGAAATATACACATAGCGTGGTATGATCAAACTGATTATGCTGGGAGTGGAACTGATGGGGATATTTTCTACAAACGATGGAACGCTTCTACCTCCACTTGGGCTATGACAGAAGTCGTCTCCACAGAAAGTACAGATTATGCAAATTTAATTCCTTCTCTTGCTGTCGACACTTTAGGGAATGTGCATATAGCATGGGACGATTGGTCTGATTATGCTGGGAGTGGAACAGATGCTGATATTTTCTATAAATACTGGAACGCTTCTTCCTCTTCCTGGACCACCACAGAAGTCATTTCCACAGAAAGCACTTATGATTCTCTCTCTCCTTCTCTTACAGTGGATTCTGCAGGGAATGTCCATATAACATGGGAAGTTTATAATATCTTCTACAAACGCTGGGAGGCTTCTACATGCTCATGGACCACTACTGAGGTGGTTTCCACAGAAAGTACAGATCGTTCTTTTGATCCTTCTCTTGCAGTCGACATTTTAGGGAATGTACATATAACGTGGCAGGATGAAACTAATTATGCTAATGCGGGAACAGATTGGGATATTTTCTATAAACGTTTAGTATGTTCCCCTACTGCTCCTGAACTAGCTTCTATTGTTCCTAATCCTACTGAAAATGACACTGTAAATCTAAATTGGAGTAACGTACCAAGAGCAACCACTTACTTTGTTTATCGTTCTACCTCTTGCATCTGGTCTGTAGAAGGACTCGTACCACTTACTACTGTTTCCTCAAGTGATTATATTGATACTGTACCTTCTGAAGGATTCTACTTCTATGTTGTTGTTGCTGGAAACTTTGCTGGGAACAGCTCTCTCTCCAATTGTCAACATGTCTACTTTGAGCCATTAACTCCAACTCCAACTCCAACTCCAACTCCAACTAAAGAAAATAGTATAGGAATCGGAGCTATAGTAATAGTAATTATATTTGGATTAACGTCTATTTATCTTAAAAAAAGGAAATCATCAAGAATCTAGAACAAGCTAGATTTTCTCTCTTCTTTTTTTTCAATTTTTCTTCTCAACATAAATTTAATATATTTCTTTCTTTTAGTGAATAAGATGAGTGAAGACATTCTATTTTTCAGAATTAATTGGATGTTAGTCATTCCAATAATAATTTCTCTGTTCGCACTTAGCTCGATGATAGTATTTATTATCCAAATAGGAGAACAAAGTGAATTTTCAAAGATTTTTATGGTTATGGGTGCAGTTGGTTCAGGAATAGGATTTTTAATTTTCGGAATTATAGCTGGTAAGACTGTGCAAAAATCAAGAAAGGTTAAAAAAGTAGTGAATGAAAATAGCTAGAGTCATAAGCACTGTTAAGATGGTTATTTTTTCAACGATTTCTTTGTTGCTTTAGAAGAAAACGGAGTCTTTGTATTTCCAGGTCTTGTCTTCTCTATTATGCTGATAATTTATGCTATTGTTTATCTTATAGTAAAAATACGAAGAAGAAGAAAAATAATCATTCAAATATGAGTAACTATACAACTCAAGAAACCTAATCTGTTCAACTTCACTATTTATTTTCTTCTATTTCTCTTAAATATACTAAAACTTATTACTGATAATTATGTAGAATTAATGATACACTATCTGAGGTAAGAAAATGAAAAGGAGAAATTTTCTCATAAATAAACTAACTACTGCAATATCATTAACTCTACTAGTATCTTTTATTGGTGTGGTGCTTTTTACCACTACATTCACTGAAAACATGTGCCAAATAACTAAGAATTCTGCTTCAATGCTAGAAAATCCTCTTTCTTTTGATTTAACACCTCATGCAGCAATTGATATAGATTCTGATTATGATTTTATAACACTCGGTTTTCCTGGTTCAGGAACAGCTGAAGATCCCTATGTTATTGAAGGTTACAATATTACAACAACGAGTCATACTGGCATTTATATTAGTGGTCCAACGAAATATTTTACTGTTCGTAACTGCTATGTTGAAGCTGAAGGCTATGGCATTTATATCGGTCATGTAGCTGATGGTACAGCAACTGTCATTAACAACACTTTTAGCAACAACGGTGAATACGGTATCAATATTCACTATTCTGATAACATTCTTATTCATCATAATAACTTTGTAGACAATAACTTAGGAGGATCTTATCGTGGTTTTTCTCAAGCTTATGATAGGGGGGGAAATAAGAACACTTGGTATGACCCTGAGACAAAAGAAGGTAATTATTGGTCAGATTTGGGAGATAAATGCACGTATAAAATTGATGGTAAAGCTCATTCTAAAGATTTATATCCCTTGAATAGAGCTCAGAGCTGTCCTAATCCTATTACTATGACAATACTCTCTATTGTCCTACCTCTACTAGTTATTGTTGCTATTCTAGCGTTTGTAGTACCTAAGTATGCTGTTCCCTACACTAAAAATACAGTGATTCCGAATTATCGCAAACGAAAAGCAGAAAGACATCTTCGTATAGCCAAAATGTCAGAAGAAGATTTACAAAAAAGGAAAAGGAAAAGGAAACGATTCATCTGGATCATAGTCATTTTGGGGGTTATCTCAATAGGTTCTGCAATTGTATGCATACGATTTTTATTCGTAGTATCACCTGAAGATATTGTTGGTTGGTTAATTATAGCCATCTCTGGAGGAATATTTCTTGTTTCTTCTCTCTCAATGCTGATAGTTACATTAGTGAAAGTAAGGAAAGAAAAGAAAGTGTCTAAAATCTAGCTACATTCTGGACATAAACCAGTTTCTTGTTTTATTTGGCTATTATCTAATTAATCAATTCACATAAGACTGAAATACTTCCTTTACCAAGTTAATAAGATGACAGATGTAATAATTCCATTTCTTAAAAATTATTGGAGATTAATCGTTGGATCAATCCTCTGTTTGATCAGTTTAGGCTCGATGATTGCATTCATTATCGCTAGTGACAATGATTGGTTTGGGATCTTCTTTGTTGGTGGAGCGATCGCTTCAGGAGTAGTACTTCTTATTTCTATCCTTGTGTTTATAGTCCCATTTGTAAGAAAAAGAAGTGAGCAAAAGAGAGCAACTTCAATCTAGCCATTTTCATAGTTATCTTAATGCCTTACATCTTTTCTACCCTACCTTATTGTAAACTCTCTTTTTAGATGGGGTTCTTATTAAGAAGGGACCACCCATATTTCGAGTGGAAGATTAAAACGCTTTGAATACGAAATATATTTCTAAGTAAAAATATAATGTTCATAAGATTGTATTAATTCTGTCTCGCAATCATTATTATATATATATTGACATAATATTTATCTTGATGAAGAAAGATACTTGGATTACAATTGTACTTTTATTGTTGTTTTTCAATTACATTCCTTTTAATCCTAACAACCAAGTGAATTCAAGTCCGGGAACTTTTCTAGAAATCTCAAACCCTGAAAATACAAGTGATTCTTCTTCAACAGTTAATTATCGTTTTAGTGACCTTATTGACCATAAACCAATTAACATCCTTTCTGATCAAGATTTATTATCACATAATTTTACAGGATATGGGAATGAATCTCATCCCTTTATCATTGAAAATTTCAGAATTTCTACCCTTTCCGATGTAGGAATAAGGATTTCAAATACTACAAAACATTTCACCATTAGAAATTGCTTTGTTACTGGCACAGCTGGTATTCGTGTTACTAATGTAAGCGAGAGTACTTCATTAATTGAGTATAATGTTCTGCATAATTGTACAAATATTGGAATATTCATTGATGAAACAAACTCATCTTCAGTACGTTACAATATTATATCTCCTAATATAACTGCTATTTATGCAATTAAATCTCCAAAAAGTTTCATAGACCACAATTACATCAAGCTAAGTTCCATTAAAATCATTAAATCAGAGTACACCAATATTTCTAACAACAACTGTTCAAGGATAATTGCTGAGGAATCTCCATATACAATTATTGAAAGAAACAACTGTAGTGAAGGAATTGGTAGCAGTATATCTATAAATTATTGTAATTATGCTGAAATTCTTGAAAACAGATGTACAAGAAATTCAGAGGGAATATCTACTTCACATTCTCACAGACTTAAGATAATAAACAATTATTTGTGCTATAATGGAGCTAGTGGTATTAACTGCTATGGGACTAAAAAATCTAACATCACAGACAACATTTGTTCATTTAATAAAAAGCATGGAATCCAAATGTTTGGTTGTAAGTATCTTAGATTAGAGAATAATGTGTTTAGTTCCAATGGTGATTGTGGCATCTATTTACGAGATTTGTATAGAGCTGAATCAAAAGTAGAATCAACTATAGTTAATAATTTAATTTCTCATAATGTCTTTGGAATCAGATTTTATGATTCAAGACTCAAAGTTATATCTAATAATACTATTTCCAAAAACATAATTGGAATTATTTTGCGTTATTCAGTTGTAAACAAAATAACTTTCAACATATTGGAACAGAATGAGAGATATGGTGTTCAGCTTCTTGACTCTGATAATAATACAATTTATCTAAATGATTTCGTTGAAAACAATCTCTATGGTACTAATGATGGATATTCTCAAGGGTTTGACAATGGTGATTACAATAGTTGGTCTAATCTAGAAACATTTACTGGTAATTATTGGACTAATATGACAAATTCTGATAGCTACCTGATAGATGGTTCTGCGAACAATGCTGATCTCTATCCTTCACCTTTATCATTCAGATATGTTGAAGAGACAACTCCAACTCCAACTCCAACTCCAACTCCAACTATAACCACTCTTGACTATTCAATATCCCTCTTATGGTTATTTCCAATCATAACTATCATTATGAAGAGGGGGAGGAAATTTAAATTTGTTTTATTTCGGGAAAAAGTAAACTAGATTTTATTTCTTCACCTTTTGTTTATTTTACATTTAAATCAAGTATCTATTATACAAAAATAGATTAACCATCAAAAACCGGAGCTGAAACAGTTATCCTTGTTCCTACTGTCTCCCCTAGTCTCTTCACATATTCAATCTTAAGTTTCATCTCATATCTATCTAACATACTTTGAGTTACTGCAACGTCTAGCTTTTTTCTATCTAATGCAGCAATTTCCAGAATCTCTGTTTTAGCATCAGTAGAAAGTATAACTCCTTCAAAGTGCATTTTAATATTTACTTTATCACTTCGGGGTCTTGTGACATAGATTTCAACCTTGATGTTCTCGTCAGTATATTCAAGCATCCTGACAATGAGATTAACAAAGATTCTATAGAGATATTCATCACCTAAAACAATTACATCCGCCATATGAGTAATTTCTGCTTTAATCCTTCTTGAGAAAAAGCTACTGAGGTACCTTAAACTATGATTTAGAACATCTTCTATTTTTTGTTTTGATAGAGATCTTTCTTCTTGCAGTAGAAGATTGATATTAGCATTTTGAACTAGATATATTGATCTTACCATTATTTCTCTCATTTTTTCGATAAGCTGTTCTACAGTTTCTCCTTCCCATTTGTTCTGTTTGTATAAACGTTTAAAGAAATCGAGATAACCTACTTCTGCATGCAGATTATTTAGAAGATCGTGTTGGAATAAATCGAAAAAGAATTTTCTTTGAGAAGCTGAATCTAGTATATCTTGAATATCTCTACAAAGTAAGACTAAGTAACTAATATTCTCTGTCTTAATTAAAGTAGCAGAAACATGAAATGAGATTTCTTTTCCATCTTTGGTTGAAAAGGAGAACTGTCCGACTTTTGAACCTTCAGAAATAGTTGATTCAAGAAATTCTCTAAATTGTTTCCTTTCTTTAACAAATTTTCTTAACTCTTTTTGCAGAAGATTCTTTAGAGTTACTCCTAGATACCTACATGCTTGAATATTAGAATCCAGTATTATTCCATCAGTATTAATAATAAATATCATATCCATACTCTCATGAAATATGATATCAAATGTTTCTTGGAATAATATTGCTTCATCTTCCGGATTCATTGGAGGTAAACTCCCAATATTACTTTTACTCGATTGCGAATAAATATCTATTGATTATGCGAATATAAAAGAGTTGGTAAACTAGTACCAAACATCTTTAATTTTTAACCAGTACGCAAAGATATTCACGATGAAATGTATCAACGGTGTAACTATTATCAAAGCGACGAAATAGAACCATATATGTGCTGCACCCCATGTGAAGGGTAAAGCGATTAATACACCTGTTACCATCCAAGAACCTTGATCATATAGTGGTAAAGCTCCACCAGATTGAATATTCATTCTTCTTTTTATGAATGATCCTGCAAGATCAGCTGCGTGATCACCTATACTCATGAAGAACCCTACATACCATGGATATACTGGCCAACCTGTTACTGATGTGCCAAGTGTGTATTTGTCATCTAAGACAAAAATTTGATACTTAAAGAAACAGAAATACCAGATGAGAACACCTGTAATAGTTCCTGCGATAATTCCAAAGATTATCCCTCTCCAAGTCTTATGATCACCAAATACCCTTCTTCCATCTTTCCAGTTTTTGTTAAAATCTACTGGAGAGCCTAAAATTGGCAAGAATTTACTTAGATTTGCGAAGGAATTGCACATATAGATGGGTAAACCATAGAGAAGTGCATAATAAACATAAAGAAAAAATGTTTGCGCATCCATACAAGGAGCATTATTTGAGTAAATTTAAAGATTTTGCATTGTTATGTCATAACTTCTACACTCTTTACTTAGAATAGAAAGAAAACATTAATATTTACAAAGCAAATTTAAACTATTATAGCATATTAGAGGTCTTATTCTTTGAGCAATAAATCTGGTAGACGAAAAATAGATTATGAATGCAACCTTTGTCAAAAAACAAGAATTTTATTCGTTCTACCAGACTTACATTATAGCGTTGATGAAAAAGGTTATGTTGAATATGTTGACATTCATCCTTGTATTGAAGACAGATTAAACGCTAATATTCTCTATGTTGACAAAAATATGGTTGTAAGATCTCAGGTTCCTGTTAGAGTAGGAGACGATGTTCCAACCAAAGACATTACTGCTATGCAAATTCCTGTTCCTAAGAAAGTGGATTTCAAAACTGCTAAGATTTCACTTGAAAAAAATTACAAAGGCAAAAATATCAAAGATGTTTTAATTGTTGATAGACTAAGACAGACACAATTTCAAACATCGAATAAAAAAGATTTCTCATTGGAAATTTCTTCTGAACTTCAATTTATTGATATCAAAATTAAGCTAAGTAGAGGAGTAAATCTGGAAATTGCTGAGGATTGGTTAAAACAAGTTGCCTCCATTCTGGAAGCTCTAGTTCTTCTAGATGAAGAAATGCTCTCCTACATGATTTCGTATCTTGATCCAAAAATATCTACTCCTCCTTCAGGTGAAACAATTATTGAATTAGATATGATCTTACATGCTAAAAGTTCCTTCCCTCTTGCATCGCTAAAATCTTATGCTACATTTAGAAGGCAATGGCCATCTATTAAAGAAGATCTCTCTGGAAAAGACTTCTTCACATATGAGAAACTTCTAACCTACTGCATTGGGAATCAATACAAAACTTTACTTGACGTATATTTTAAAGCAGAGAAATCCATGAATTTTCTGACTTTTATCGATAGAATTGAAGACCTTTCAATGTTAGGCTTGGTAAATATTAAGAAAACTGAATTTTATACAGCTGATGACTAAATCTTTCTAGAAAAAGATATTAACTATTATTTTTGTTACTGATTAATGAACCCACTTGCATCGCGATTGTCTAATTTTCAAGAATCTGTAATACGTGAGATGACAAGGAAAGCTATTGAACATAATGCTATTAACCTATCTCAAGGAATGCCTGATTACTCTCCCCCAGCTGAATTGATTGAGGGATTAGATGATGCCTTGAAAGCAAATGAACATCAGTATTCTATTACATATGGTCGTAAAGACTTAAGAGAAAAAATTGCTGATAAGCTTGAAAATTACAATGATATCTTGTATGATTCTGAGAATGAGATTACTATCACTTGTGGTGCGAGTGAAGCAATCGCAAGCAGTATTTTAGCTATTCTAAATCATTCAGATGAAATGCTTATACTAGAACCCTATTATGAGAATTATGTTCCTTTGACCTATCTAAGTGGGGCTAAACCTAGATTTGTTAAATTAAGGCAGGATGATTTCAATCTAGATGAGGAAGCTCTAAAAGAAGCTGTTACTGATAAAACTAAAGCCATTTTCATCAATACACCTCATAATCCAAGTGGAAAAGTATTCACCAGAAATGAGCTTATTTTTTTTGCAGATCTTTGCAATGAAAATGATTTGATAGCAGTAACTGATGAAATCTATGAGTATATAATTTATGATGGGCTTACCCACATTAGTCCTGCAAGTATTGAGGAGATGTTCGAACGAACTGTAACTATATCTGGTTTTAGCAAGACATTTTCGATTACAGGGTGGAGAATCGGATATGTTGCAGCTGAGAAACAGCTGATGAATGGTATAAGAAAAGTACATGACTATCTAACAATCTGTGCACCCTCTTTACTTCAAATAGCAGTACTGAAATCATTTGAACTGGGAGAAGATTATTACAAAAAACTTAGAGATAGATATCAAATCAATCGAGATTATTTAGTTGACAATCTTGCCAGATTGGGACTAAATCCAATTGAACCCAAAGGTGCATATTATCTTCTCGCAGATGTGACAGAATTTAGCAACAATGATAAGGAATTTGCAGATTTCTTGGTCAGAGATCAAGGAGTTGCTACTGTCCCAGGATCAAGTTTTTATCAAAAGGAAAATCCAAGTTTTGATGCACAGAAATATATAAGATTCTCTTTTTCACATAAACTAGAAACACTGCGAGAAGCAGTTTCAAGAATTGAAAAACGACTATTAGAAAAATAAAAAAGAAGAATTTACTTCTTCCTTCTTCGAAATATTGACAGAGCAATTAATGATGAGAATAGCAGATAGAACCAGTTGAAACCTGGTAGAGTTCGAGTTGAATCATCATCATCTGGAGGATAATCTGAATTTACTGATCCATCAATCAACAGTGAAGAATGGGATTCCAGAAATTCTAGATCCATTTCAATTACACCACCAATATCAATACTTAAGGATTGAACAATTCCAGAAACGGTATGAATATCAAATACAACCCACATATCATCGGTTCCTCCTCCTTCGTTATGGCTTTCAATGTGTATTGTAAGTTCCAAATAATCACCTGAAGGAATAATTGATGTGCTTGTAATCTCTGGATCCATTAAACCACGAAACTCGTGAATGTCAGACATAGAAATAATTGAGGTATTATAGAGTGTTACACTTTGTGCAGTTGTCAAAGTCAACCAGATTATCAATTGAGCTCTTGTCATATTTACCCAACGTACTGGTTCTTCTTCGTAGAATACATCGAAGAAACTATCTGGATTATAATAATTCCAAGGATCAGTTGGGAATGGATTAGGAAACTTGAAATTGAAAATACCACCTATTGTTGCATTTTGTTCGGCTATCTCTATAAATCCTTCATGAGTTGGATCAAAGGTTAAACCGGTGATTTCCCAAGAAAGAACAGTTCCAGCTACTAGATTAGGATGCCAATTTAGTGTATTTGTAATTGTTGTTCCAAAGTCATCAACATCTGCTTTCCAAATGTCTAGTTCTCCGAACATTTCACCAAAATCATCTTCTATAAAGAAGTTCTGGACAATACCTGTGTTATTGTTTACAGTAATTACAAATGAATCAATGAAGTCATTAAAGATAGAAACTTGGACATAGTTTGAATTAAGAACAACATAACTTATAGAAGTTATATTTGGGTCAGAAGCTGCTCTGTATTCTAAGAATTCAGTAATGTTCTGAACTCCACCTATAGACGCAGGATAGAACAAGTAAGGTAGTACCATATACTGGAGAGCTAATGCTGGTTCAGTATCATCTGTTATCTCAAAGAATGAAACTTCATTAAAGTCAACAAATAGTTTCAAGAAATTAGGAGGGAGACCAGTTTCATAAGCACTACTATAGTATGTTGGTAAAGTGTCATTTATCTCAAATGCTAGCACAGATCCAAGATTTATTGGATGATTACCTAGTGTTGGTGGAACAGCAGAATCAAAGAGATACTGATCTGTTATTCGCCAAGCGACTACAGTTCCTTCTTCTAAACTTGGATGCCATTCAATCATATCAGCAACTGCTCGAGTTTGTAATGGAATCAAAGAACCCATTAAAATCACAGCAGTCAATATGGAGTAAATTGTTTTTCTTTTCATAATTTGTGAACCCCCATAGTTCAAAAGAAAATTAATGCTCTTTATCTAATAAAGCTATTGTTTACAGCAAGGCATGATGTGATAAATACAGTTTTATAAATGTCTAAGTTCATTCTGAACTGAACTCAGATGTCATCAGATGTTATTCTTCAAGTTTCTAACTTGACGAAAATTTATGGTAGAGAAGTTGACCTTAGAATCAAAACTGTTGGTAGAAAAGTTACAGGAGCTGAGGATGTCTCTTTTGCTGTTAAGAAAGGAGAAATATTCGGTTTCCTTGGTCCAAATGGTGCAGGAAAAACAACTACCATGCGTTCTATACTTGATTATTTAAATATCCAAGAGGGAGAAATCAAGGTTTTTGGACTTGATCATCATGAAGATTCATTAGCCATTAGAAAGAGGATAGGATATGTTCCTGGAGACATGGCACTTTATGATAATTTCACAGGAAATGAGCTTATTGATTATTATGGTTATTTTAGACCAATTAATGAGAAATTCCTAAAGAAACTAAGAAAGAATTTTAAAGCTGATCTTAGTTTGAAAATCCGTGCTCTTTCATCTGGTAATAGACAACAAGTAGGTATAATTGCAGCTTTAGCTTCAAAACCAGATCTCTTGATTCTTGACGAACCTACATCAGGTTTGGATCCTTTGATGACTTCAAGATTCCATCAGATACTTAAGCAATTAAGGAAAGATGGAGTAACAATTTTTCTAAGTTCCCATGATTTAGCAGAAGTTCAAGCTATTTGTGATAGAGTTGCAATAATCAAGGAAGGAAAAATCATTCTTGTAGAAAAAATCCAAGATTTGAAGAGTAAATTTCTTCAGAATATTAGTGTGAATTTCTCAAAAGATTCTATTCCTGATAAATCATTTTTCGACGATTTACCCTTTGTTATGGATGTTGAAAAAATAAACGATACATCTTTCAAATTACAACTCAAAGAAAATATCAATGAATTGCTTAAAGAGCTTTCAGGATATAAAATCGATCGGTTAACCATTGAAGATGCTAGTCTTGAGGAGATATTCCTCCATTATTACCAGTGAGTGATTCAGATGTTTAGAGTATATTTAAAAAATTTGAAGAAAAACTGGAAAAGTGGTATTATACCTCCACTAGTTATGGTTCTTATCATTCCTCTTATTGCATCTATATGGCCACAACTAGAAGAAGCTGCAGAAGTGTTTAGTGAGATTTTAGAAAACCAGATTTATAGAGCTTTTCTTGGATCTTTAGGTCTTGCTGATGTTGGCACTTGGCAAGGTATGTATACTATGTATATCTTCATCTGGTTAGAAATGATTCTATTATTCATCGTTATCTTCTTTCCTTCAAGAATGATTACTAGTGAAGTTGATAAGAAAACACTAGACATGTCACTTAGTCTTCCAATACCAAGATGGAAATATCTTCTAGAGAAATTCATGGTTTATTTAACATACAACCTTCTATATCCTATTCTAATCATACCTATATCTTACATCTGCACAACAATTATTTCAGGAATGGGATATGAAGTTTCATTAAACTATCTCTCATTATCGTATTCAGTGCTAGGCATATGGATGTGGTTCTTTGTTCTAGGTTCGATATCACTTTTATGTGGAGCTTTATTTCTTGAATCTCGAAAAGCTCTTTCAGCTTCAGCTGCAATAATTATTGGTATGTATATTATCGTAAGAATAGGAGGGATGGTTGATAGTCTTTCATGGTTACAATATCTCTCAGTATTCCACTATATGTCAGCTGGGAGCATAAATCAGCTAAGTCCTTTAGTTTTTCCTGTAGGAGATTTCTTCATTCTTCTTGGAATTGGGATGGTAGCTCTTATTGGAGCACTAACAGTATTTCAAAAAAGAGAGTTAACATATTAGCTCTTTCTCATTTTATTTTTTCACGTATTTTTGTTCTAACTTATCTATTTGTTCAATAGTTTCTAGAGCGAATGATGGCATCTCTTTTCTATCAGCTAAAACAGCTTTATTATATAGTTTAACGAAGCTGAAAGGGTTACCGATATCTCTTATCATGTCATCCAACAAGGAATTTTTAATGATTATATTTGCCATGTAATAACCAAGAGGGTGACAGGATAGTGGAATCTTATTTCGTAATTCTTTACCTGCTACTTCTTTTTGATATACACCTTGAGAAAGTTTCAGAAAAATTTCGTCTAAGTCCTTCATTATCTTAGGAACTTCAGAAACGTATTGTTTGAACATGGTTACATATTGTTTGTGGAAAAAATCTTGCTCCTTACCGTAAATGAAGTATCCTTTATCAATATGATCAGCAATTCCTTCTGCTTGCATTTGTTCAAGAACCCAAACAATATCCTTTTCCTCATCCTCAACTTTGTCTTTATCGTACTTTAGTAATCCATGTCTCAATATATGATGTACTTCATGTGCAACTATGGAAACAAAAGATTCCATTTGTGTTGTAAAAATGGGATCTAATATTATTGCTTCATACGCACGAGCATCTCTATCAAAAACAGCAATCGATACCGTTATTTCTTCATCAAACTCTTTGTAAGGAAGTAATGATTGTGCTCTTGTGATTATAGCATCTTCCAGTCTAGCCCAATTTTTTTGTAAAGTCTTCACATGATTTTGATAATCAGCCATCTTTTCTCGGACCTCAATATAATATCGAAGATATCGGCTTTCTGTTGTGACTTCTAATGCATTGCGCAGTTCTTCTGACTTAGTTGGATTAAAAGCTAACTCTAAATTTCGTTTAAAGAAGTTTTCTGAAAATTCTTCATTTAGTAATGCTTGATACCCCATAGTATTGAGAAGTTCCCCCCATTTCTCGGCAGTAATTTCTTGACCCTTCTTCATCTCTGAATATAGTTCGATAAGAAAATCAAAACTAGAAGTATCAATTTCTATCTTCATTATGTCAATCCCAACTGGTTTTTCATCATACTGACTTCAGTAGTAGGTCTTTGGCAAGAGAACTGTTCGCATACATATGCAGTTGTTTTGTTCTTCTGAGATTTGAAGTCTTTTAGATGAGCGAGAGTAATTTCTATCTCGCTCTCCGTTTCAACATCCTTAAATATTACAACTTTATTAGGTAAAAATTCTTGTTGAAGAATTTCTAGCATTCCCTTGTGGTTTTCGTCAGTAGATTTCCCAACTAATACTATCTCGTAAGAAGGACCAATAGCATAATCCAAACTTGATATAAGGAAAGCAAAAGCAGAAGGAACCTTAGACACTTGTTTAGCAAACACAGCCATTAGATATGCAGCTTTCTCTTCTAAATCAGGATTAGATGTTATTCGACTTAGCTTGAGAAGATTCAGCATCATTACAGAATTTCCTGAAGGAATGGCTCCATCATAAATCAGCTTCTCTCTTACCAGAAGTTTTTCACCATCATCAGGTGTGAAATAGAACCCACCGTTTTCTTCGTCTATAAAATGTTTAATTACAATATTATTAAGATTTAATGCTTTTTCTAGATAATTTATTTTGAAACTAGTTTCATATAATTCCAATAAACCCCAAATTAGGAATGAATAATCATCGAGATTTGCTGTCAATGCTGATTCTCCTTTACGATACCTATGGATAAGTCTTCCATTTTCATCTATGAGTTTTGAAAAAATAAATTCTACCGCTTTTTCAGCAGCAGTTTGATATTCATTGTTTCCAAATGCTCTTGCGGCTTTAGCTAAAGCTGCAATCATCAATCCATTCCAGTCTGTAAGTATTTTATCATCTTTTAAAGGATGTATTCTTTTCTCTCTAATCTCAAATAATTTAGCTCTAATTTCAGCTAATTTCTTCTTGTCTTCTATTGAAGGGAATCCTTTATGGTGAAGAATGTTATCTCCGGTTTTTTCTTTAGTTGCTTCTTCTAGATAATTGCCTTCTTCTTCTATTCTAAATAATTTATAGAAAAGTTTCATCTCATCATCTTGTAGAATTTCTTGAAGTTCCTTTAATTTCCATACGTAAAATTTTCCTTCTACTCCTTCACTGTCTGCATCTTCAGCTGAATAAAACCCTCCTTCAGACGAGGTCATATCTCTCAGAACATATTCAATAATAGCTTCAGCTGTTTCTTTGTATGTTGCCTTCTTAGTTATTTGGTATGTTTCTATATATGAAACTATTATCATAGCTTGATCATAAAGCATTTTTTCGAAATGAGGAACCAACCATTCTCTGTCTGTAGAGTATCGATGAAAACCATACCCAATATGATCGAAAATCCCCCCCAATCGCATTTTTTGAAGAGTAGTTTCAACCATAGAAAGGGCTTGCTTGTCACCAAATCTTTTCCAATACCTAAGAAGAAATATGAGATTGTGAGAACTTGGAAATTTAGGAGCTGTAGCGAAACCACCTAGTTTGTCATCAAACCTGTTATCGAGTTCATCAAAAGCTCTGATTATAAGTTCATCTCCATTGTACTCTGTTTGGTAAGGACTTGATGCTTTCTGCAGAACTTCAGTAATCCTATCAGCTGTTTCTAATATTTCTTCCTTCTTTTCTACCCACAATGAAGAGATTTGATCTAATATTTCCATTAATCCTGTAGCTCCAAATCGACTGGTTTTAGGGAAATATGTTCCTGCAAAGAAAGGTTGTTTATCAGGTGTCATGAATATAGTTAATGGCCATCCTCCACGTCCAGTTGTTAGTTGAGCAACACTCATGTAAATGCTATCAATATCAGGTCTTTCTTCTCTATCAACCTTGATTGCTATGAATTTCTCATTCATTTTTGTAGCAACTTCTTCATCCTCAAATGATTCATGTTCCATCACATGGCACCAGTGACAAGTGGAATAACCAATTGAAAGGAAAATTGGCTTGTTCTCACTCTTTGCCTTTTGAAAAGCTTCCTCTCCCCATGGATACCAGTTAACAGGATTGTAAGCATGTTGAAGAAGATAAGGACTTTTTTCATTAATCAGCTGATTTGATTTTTTGCTAGGTTGATTAGTCTCGTTCATCTCTGAAGAGAATAGAAGCAGTGACTGTTTTTAAATTCTATCTATGAAACACTATTGTCAGTTTAAGTTTTCAATTATGGAATATTATTACTAGTATTAGGTCATAGTTTACTAATGACATTCCAAGAAAGACAGTGAAAATCAAGACTAAAGAATAATACTTTATGAGACTAAATAACAAAAATCTTATACTGAATTTTACTTTTCCTTTCTGATGCATATCTGCTCATTCAAAAGAATGCTTACTATCTTTCATTTGACGCTCATTCTACACATTCTGATCTTGAGCCTTATAGCTGTTCCAGGATTTTTTCTTAGTACAACCGTAGGGGGTGCCTACTCAATAGAGGCAATGATTTTGGATGAAGACGATAATATTGGGAGAATGGAGGGATATAATCTCTTTGTCGTTGAAAGGCATGATGTTGTTTCTTGGGCAAGCATTAATCGCACACTAATTATAACTGACTTAGAGGGTAATATTTACTTTGAAAAAGAACTGTATAAAGAAGGAGCTCTAGCAAACTTTGCAACAGAGTTCATTAATTCAACTACAATCATCTATGGTGATATTGATGGTGCATATCTCTGGAATCTAGAAACTGATGTAACTCAATTTCTCAATTTTTCAGGTCATCATGATTATGAGAGAAACTATGCTAATAACACATATTTCAGTCTTGTTGGAGAAGTGGTTGAAGAGGAAGGTGTTGAATACTTATTTGACAGAATAATTGAATATGATCTAGAGGGTAATGAAGTTTGGCATGTCAATTCTTCAAGTTTTGTTGATTATACTCAATGGTGTCCATACGGAGATATGGAGGGAAAATATAGAGATGTTACTCACTCGAATACTGTTTTCTATGATGAAGAAGAGGATGTAATTTATCTTAATTCTCGAAATTTAAACACTTTCCATAAAATTGATCATAAGACAGGAGAGCTTATTTGGGGACTTGGAGAGTATGGGAATTTTACACTATTTGACCTAAGAGGAAATGAAAAAGAAATACTATTCTATCATACTCATTCTTTAGAACAAATTGATCACAATAAATTCATTATGTTTGACAATGATGAACATAACCAAACCAATGTAACTAATTTTCATTCTAGGCTCTTAGAAATCACTATAGATGAAGATAAAATGTTTGCTAATGTTTCGTGGGAATGGATATCTCCACAAGAATATTTTAGTGGTTGGTGGGGAGATTGTGATATATTGGCGAATAATAATCGGTTAGGAGTCTTTGGAGTTACAGGTCACCCAAATACGGATCTGGGGGCACGTTTAGTTGAAGTGAATATTGATGGAGATATTGTTTGGGAATACTCTTTTCCAAAGGTTGGATCAGAGGTTTTTGGAGTATATCAAATGGAACGTTTTCGATTTTCACCAATAGTATCTACTCCAACTTTTCATGATTATGGGGTTAATGATAGTTATCTAGAATGGGATGTATGGTATAATTTCAGGTCAAAAACAATCTTTCAAGGAGAGTATTTTATTACAATAGATGATGAGCTCGTAGAAAGTGGAAATATGAATTTCCCAAGATATTGGCAAGATTCAAAGATAAGATACAATATCTCTGAAACAGAATTAGGAGAGCATGAAATTGTCCTGGTAGTTGCTGATGAGGGCGGTCATCTTTCAAATGAAACAGATTTGTATAGTTCTACTGGTTCAATCTCTTTCAGAGTAGTTAGAAGAACAGGACTTGTTATTGGTCTATCAGTGGGATTGGGAGTACCAATATTCATTGGAACGACTATTTTCATCTGGTTTAGATTTTTCGCCAAAAAACCATTATTCAAGAAGAAGAAATGACTATTAGCTTGTTAAATAAATATAGAAAAAATAAAAAGCCATCAAGTCTTAATATTGCTAATGCTTGTTTATTTCAGATTTAAATTTGTACGTGTGTTTAAGAGAAAAATGTTATTTTTATTGTGTTTTTCTCTTACATTATCTTTCTTATTTTTACCAGCGTTAAATACCTCATCTGAAGTTCTAGAAAGAGAATTTGTGATGAGTAGCGCAGAACCTAATCAAAGATTTGAAGGGTATAATCTCTTTGTTCTAGAGAAATGTGATGCTGAAGGATTAATACCAATAAATCGTACTTTTCTTATAACAGATCTGGAAGGCAATATTTACTTCAAAAAAGAATATGGAAAGGAAGCAAATTTAGATTTCTTTGGAGTTGAATTTATTAATTCCACTACTATTTTACAAGGTGATCACGTAAGTGCAAAACTCTGGAATTTAGAAACTAACGTTACACAGGATTTAAACATATATGGTCACCATGATTACGAAAGAAATTATGCAAATGACACATATTTTGCTATTAGTAAATATACTGTAGATATTGACGGCACTTTGTATCTTTTTGATAAGGTTAGAGAATACTTACAAGATGGAACATTAATCTGGGAACTGGATACCAGAAGTTTTACAAATCAATCTCAATGGTGTCCCTATGAAGATATGGTTGAAAATTATCGAGATATTACACATACTAACACAGTTTTCTATGATGAGGATGAAGATGTAATCTATATATGCTGCAGAACCCTTAATACGATTTATAAGATTGATCACAAGACTCAGGATGTCCTTTGGGCATTAGGAGAATATGGAAATTTTAAGCTATTTGATATTAATGGAAAAGAAATTGATATAATGTTTTATCATGCTCATGCTGTCGAGAAAATCAGTGAGGATTCATTTATTCTATTTGACAATGATGAGCATAATCAAACTGATAATATGAATCATCAATCTAGAATGCTTGAATTCAAGATTGATGAAGATAAGATGCAAGCCAACGTTACATGGCAGTGGATTGGATCTGAAGAATATTATACTGGATGGTGGGGGGATTGTGATGTTCTTCCCAATAACAACAGATTAGCTGTATTTGGTACACCTTGGCATCCCAAAACTAGTATAGGTGCAAGACTTGTTGAAGTAAACTATGAAGGAGATATTGTATGGGAAATGTTCTTTGATAAAGAAGGAACTGAGTGTTTTGGAGTATATAAAATGGAACGTTTTCATTTTGCTCCAATAGTGTCAACCCCACGTTTTAACGACCTAGGAGATAACGGGAGTTTATTTGAATGGGATGTTTGGTATAATTTTAGATCAAAAACAATATTCCAGGGTAAATATTATATTTCCATAGATGGTAATTTGGTTGAAACTGGTGATGTTAATTTTCCAAAATATTGGCAAGCTACACAAATCAAATTTTATGTCAATGAATCACTAACAGGTGAGCATGAAATTGAATTAGTTGTAGCTGATGAGGCTGGTCATCTCTCTAACGAATCAGATAGATATAGCTCAACTGGAATACTTACTTTCAAAATTTCAAAAAGAATCGAACTAATTATAGGTCTCTCAGTAGGATTGGGTTCTCTAATCTTAATTTGTTCATTTATTTTTGTAAGAATTAAAATTTTCAAGAAACCTATATTTAAGAGAAAAGTGTAACAACTAGTACTCTATCGCTTACAGAAGAAATAAAAACTACATGCATTTATTACACTTATAATGTCTGTGGAATCCTCTGCTATGAAACAGTTTCTTAGTAAGAAAAACAGATGTTTGATTCTCTTTTTCATATTATTTTTCTCTCAAGGATTTCCTCAACAAACAGTCTCATTTGATAGACAGGTAAGTTATGAAGTTTCTGCAAATAGTATTCCAAGTACAAGCGGACCTAATTATAATCTCTTTGTTTTAGACAGTGTCAATCAAACAAGTTTCAATATTATCAATCGTACTCTTATCATTGAAGACTTAGATGGAAAAGTACTTTTTATGAAAAAAATAAATCCTTACGTCCCCTTGGCGGACTGTTCAGCTGAATTTGTTAACTCAACTACACTCCTTTATGGCGAACCAGATGGTGCGCATCTTTGGAATCTTCAAACAGATGTTAATCAATTTCTTAACATCTCTGGTCATCATGATTTCGAGAAAAATTATGATAATGATTCGTACTATTCCTTAACATTATACAGCAGAAATATAGGTGGTTTTGACTATAGATTTGATTATGTAGTAGAATATGATTCAAATGGACAAGTGTTGTGGACTAAAGATCTATATGATTTTATCAAAGAATATGATTGGTGTCCATTCCATGATAAGACAGGAGAAGTAAGAGATGTAACTCATGCTAACACAGTATTCTATGATGAGGAAGAAACAGCAGTTTATGTTAATGTTCGGAATGTTAATACTTTCTATAAAATCGATTATAAGACTGGAGATGTAATTTGGGGATTAGGAGAATTAGGAGATTTCACATTATTTGATCTTCGAGGGAATCAAAAAGAAAATCTTTTTTTTCATGCACATTCAATAGAAAAAATTGATGATAACAAATATCTCATATTTGATAATGACTTGCACAATCAAACAGATGCAAATAATCAACGTTCTAGACTTGTGGAAATTACTGTTGATGAAGATAAGATGTATGCAAATGTTTCCTGGGAATGGGTGGCACCTAGTGATTATTATAGCATTATTTGGGGAGATTGTGATCCTCTCACTAACGGTAATTATCTGGGAGTTTTTGGAACAACCCTTCATCCAGGTACTAGCTTAGGTGCACGTATAGTTGAAATAACTAAGGAAGGACAGATAGCATGGGAAAAGTCTTATGACAAAGTCAATGATGTTGCATTTGGGATTTATAGAATGGAACGATTTCATTTCACCCCTATTGTTTCTACTCCTCAATTTTACCAATTAGAGAGTGAAAATGGTTATGCTGAATGGGATGTATGGTATAACTTTAAATCAAAAAACAATTTCAGTGGTGAATATTTTATCTATGTTGACAATCAACTGAAAGAGAATGGAGATATTGTTTTTCAAAGATACTGGAGAAAAAGTAGTATACAATATTATTTGAATGATTTACCAGAAGGAGAACATAACATTACACTGGTTGTTGCTGACGAAGGAGGGCATCTTTCCAATGAAAACAACATTGATAATTATGCTGGTTCGATTCTCTTTCAAGTAAACTGGAGAATGAATGTTTATCAAAATGTCTTCATAGGTGCTGCATCTTTCCTAGGTGTAACAGTCATTATTTTATTAATTAGAAACAAGGATTTATTCAATTTCATTAGAAGGAGAAATGATGCGTAAGAAATAAAAGAGTATCTTGAGTTGAAATATTAATGGTTAGCTTGCATGTCAATTTACATTCGAAATTTAAAGGATTGTTAATTTTAGTTTTAATAATTCTAAACTTGAGTGTAACCTCAACAAGTTTCGATTATAGAGTTCAAGCATGTGATTATTTTTTTGAAGCTAATCTTGAAGAAAATGATGTAGAGAAAAGATTTGATGGGTATAATCTTTTTGCTATTGAGAAAAGGGATAGTAATACCTGGAAAATTGTGAATAGAACACTTCTTATTACTGACATGGATGGGAATATCTACTTTGAAAGACAACTAGCAACATCTAGTGTGTTTGTTGATTATCCAGCTGAATTCATCAATTCTACCACAATCTTGTACGGTGATGATAATGGTGCAAATTTGTGGAATATAGAAACTAATGTTACACAAGAACTGAATGTTGATGGGCATCACGATTATGAAAAAAATCACGTAAGAAACACTTATTTCTCAGTGTTTGGTTATTCTATAACTATTGGTGACAATAAATACATATATGATTTCATTCAAGAGAACACTGAAGAGGGTGTTAGAATATGGAGCATATCAACTCGAGATTTCTTGAATGAAAATCAATGGTGCCCGTATGAAGATATGATAGGAGATTTAAGAGACAATTCTCATGCTAATACACTCTTTTATGATGAAGAGGATGATTCTCTATATGTTAATGTAAGAAATGTGAATACTTTCTATAAAATTGACATTCCAACTAAAGAGGTAAAATGGGGATTGGGTGAATATGGAAACTTCACTAATTATGATATCAATGGACAACAACAAGATGTTTTGTTCTATCATGCTCATGCAGTTGAAAAAATAGATGATAATACATTCGTTTTATTTGACAATGATTATCATAACCAGACTAACGCTGATAATAAGCAGTCAAGATTGCTTGAGATTGTTATAGATGAAGATAAGATGCAAGCAAATGTTACATGGGAGTGGAATTCACCAATTGAATATTATAGTGACGTATGGGGAGATTGTGATGTTCTACCCAATAACAATAGGCTAGGTGTTTTTGGTACTCACAGACATCCAAATACAGGATTGGGTGCACGTTTGGTAGAAGTCACTTATGATGGGAATATTGCATGGGAGATGACATTTCCAGAGCAAGACTCATATACTTTTGGTGTATATAAAATAGAAAGAATTCACTTCTCACCAATTGTATCTGAACCGGTCTTTATAGATGAAGGAGGAGGTTCGGGATATTTAGAATGGAGTGTCTGGTACAACTTTCGTGCTAAAACCGAATTTATTGGCAATTATTTCATAAGTGTGGATGGAGATACGGTTGAAGAGGAACTTATTACTTTTCCTAAATACTGGCAATCGGAAAAGATAAGATACTACACAGATTATGATAGCATTCAGAATCACGATATTGTTCTTGTTGTGGAAGATGAAGCAGGGCACAAATCCAATGAAAGCGATAGATATTCACCAATAGGTTTTATATCTATTAGCTTGATAAACGAAATGCATTCAGAATCTGTCTATATTATTTCTTTTTCTTTTATACTTGTGACTTTGATTTTAAATGCTCAAAAAATCAAAAGAAAGAGAAAACAAAAGAAATTATGACAACTTAAGAAGAAAAATAAGTCAAGGTGTTCTGTGATGAAGTTCAAGAATTTATATTCAAAAATGGGAGTATTGTTTTTACTTTCTATGCTTCTATATTCTTCAACTGTTTGCTATCTTAAATTTAACAATCTACGTATAGTAACTTCTATTGATGTTTTAGCTGAAACAGAAACAAATCCAGATTATTTTGAAGGTTATAATTTATTTATTTTAGAAATTAACGAAAAAGATGAATTCGTTTATAACAAATCCATAATCATTTCTGACTTAGAAGGGAATTTCTATTTTCAAAAAGTAATAGGAACTGATATGTTAGGATTGCATGTATCAACTGAATTCGTTAACTCTACAACTATCCTCTATTCTGATGCAGAAGGAGCTAAATTATGGAATATTGAGACAGATGTTATTGAGGATCTTAATTTTAGAAGCCATCATGATATTGAAAAGAACTATGCTAATGATACCTATTTCTTGCTCAGCAACTACTATATGGAAATAGAGGGCGAGGATTATTTGTATGATACTGTGAGGGAAGTCACTATTCCTAAACAACTTATTTGGTCTTTTCGAACTGAAAATATAGTTTCTGCAGATCAATGGTGTGTTTTTGGTGAGATGACAGGAGGTTATAGAGATTTAACTCACACGAATACAGTAATTTATGATGAAGTGGGAGATGATCTTTATTTTCTACTTAGAAATGTTAATTCCTTTTACAAAATTGATCATAAAACTAAGGAAGTACTATGGTCTTTGGGCGAGTATGGTAATTTTTCTCTTTTTGACTTAAACGGGAAATCACGAGATATCCTATTCTTTCATCCTCATGCCTTGGAAATGATAAATGAAAATACGTTCATTCTATTCGATAATGATCAACATAACCTAACAGATGCTCTAAACCAATCATCTAGATTGATGGAAATCACTATAGATGAAGACAAAATGGAAGCTTATGTTACCTGGGAATGGATTGCTCCAGTAGATTATTTCAGCAAAATCTGGGGAGACTGTGATCTTCTACCCAATGGAAACTTTTTTGGTACATTCGGTACGCATTCACATCCTAATTCTAACTATGGTGCTAGACTAGTTGAAGTAAATCGGAATGGTGATATTGTATGGGAAATGTCTTTTCCAAGAACAGTAAAAGAAAGTCATGGTGTGTACCAAACTGAACGATTTCGTTTTGCCCCTATTGTTTCACAACCTCAAATCATTAAAGATGAAATTCAAGATTATATTGAGTGGGATGTATGGTATAATTTTAGAGCAAAAACAGAGTTTACTGGTAAATATTATATTACAATTGATGGTCAACTTGTTGAAAGTGAACAAATAACTTTTCCTCGTTTTTGGCAACCTACTAAAATTAGATACTCTTTAGAAAATATAGATGAAGATGCTCAAGAGATAACTCTTGTTGTAGAAGATGAAGCAGGGCATTTGTCGAATGATACAGATAAATATAATTCAATAGGCACTTTGTCTTTGCAGCAATCTAAAATTGGCTTAATAATAGGTCTATCAGTGGGAGGAACTACTTTTCTAGCTCTAATCACATATGTTGTACTGAGAATATCTAAAAAGAAATTGATTTCTAAGAATGAATAGATAATCATTGATCACTAGGAGAGGGTACATCATCAATAATTTCTTGTATTTGGGGTCCTATAGTCGGTCTTGGTGCAGGTCCTACAGGTGCAGCAATGGTTGGTGGTGGAGGTGCATCTCGAACAATAGGAGCAATAAATTGTACCTGTGTTTTGAATCGTCTGAAACCCAAAAAGAAAAACAAATATCCTAAGACTGAAACAAGTAAGAAACTAATATCAATAAAAACTAAACAATATGCAATTATGTTAAAAGCTGAACTTACTCCCATATAGATAGAGGTATCTTTCAAAATTTGTAATCTGATTCCATATTTTTTCAGAATTTGATGAAAGTAGAAGAAACCTACAAAGAGTGCAATGTTAGCAATTATAATCGCAATTATCCAACCAAAGCTTGGCAAAATATAACTGATGGATGTAAAAAAGATATAAACATATATTGAGAGGTATACATATCTAGACTGTTTGAGGGTTATATCTATTTTTGATAATGACCAAAAATTCTTACTGATATTATAGATTTGATGAGAAATAATAACCAAAACCACTAGAAAGGCGATTGCAAATATAATGGTGAATGATGCCAGCATTGCTGAACTTATATTAGCTGAAGCTAACTGAAAACCAAGTATAGAAATAAGTGTATAAATATCGGGAGTTAAGAAGGTTATATGGTTGATAATTTCATCTTTTAGAACTAAATGGCTTGATAAAGTAAATATTACCATTAAGACTGTTCCAATGAATGCTAGAATTGGTATCTGTTTAAGTAAATTATTTGAGATTCTAGTGAAATTGAGTTTTATCTCATCTAGAGCTAGCTTAGTATCGGATGCTTCCATAATCTTCAATTAAAATATGAAAAGGATTATAAAAAGTATTTGAAACTTCTTTACCTTAAGAATGAAGTATTCCTAGTTTTAATGCATCTAATGACACTATCCTTCTGAATGATATTCATCAATTGAAGCATATTCCTCGAATTCTTTTCTAGTTGACCTTTTAATTTCTACTTCTTTATGTTTATCACCCAGTTTCGATAAATCATCAGTTTTCTTTCCAACTGCGATTAGAGTTATCAAACGTATTTCTTCGGGTATTTTGAGAATTTCTTTTGCCAAATTTTCATCAAATCCTGCCATTGCATGTGCTACAAGACCTTGATTTACGATTGCAAGCATCAAATGCGCTGTAGCCATACCAGTTCCAAAGAGGTAGTATTCTCTCTCTCCAATCACACAATCGAATTCTTTCTTGCTATAAACTGCGATAAGCATAGACGCTTCTTTAGCCCAATAATTACCACCAGAAAGAGCTTCATGAAGTTCTGTAAGTTTTTCTTTATTTCTGACAAAGACAAATCTCCAGGGTTGTTTGTTAGCACAAGAAGCAGATCTTGATGCAGTGTAAGCAATATTATGAATGAGTTCATCTGTAATCTCTACATAGTCTAATGCTCGATATGCACTTCTTTTTTCAATAACATCATTAAATTCCAATAGTATTCCTCCTTATTTCATCAAATTTACAAGTGTTTTTCTAACATCTTCTGTGTGACCAACAACCTTGACTTTGCTCCAAGTTTGAGCAATTTTTCCTTCGGGATTTATAAGATATGTAACTCTCTTAACCTTAGTAATAATTCTTTCCAGAATTGAAGTTGTTCTGGCTTCATAGTCTTCTACAACTTTGAGTTTTTCATCACTTAGAAGTGTTATAGATAGTTTTCTTTTTGATTTGAAGCTCATATGACTTTCAGGCGAATCTGCACTAATACCTATAACTACAGCATTCAAATCAGTAAAAGCTTTATAGTTATCAGAAAAATCGCAGGCTTCTTTTGTACATCCTGGAGTTTGGTCTTTAGGATAGAAATAAAGTACTATCCATTTGCCTTTGTATTGTTCCAGGCATATTTCTTTTTTATTCTCATCTGGTAAACAGAAAACAGGTGCTTTGGTTCCAATTTTTAACATAATATCACCTACTCTAAAGAAAGTTCAAGTAAGAGATTCTTTACTTCCTCTACATGTCCTTTAACCTTAACTTCATTCCAGATTCTTTCTATTTGACCATTTGGGTTAATTAAGAAAGTGCTTCGTTGTGTACCCATGTATTCTTTACCATACATTTGTTTCTTTACCCATGCACCATAGTTTGCTATCACCTTGTGCTCAGGATCACTTAACAGAATAATTTTCAGGTTGTGTTTATTGATGAATTTATCTAGTTTTGCTTCAGGATCATTACTTATCCCTAAGATTGTTGCTCGTTTATCAGAAAATGTGTCAATATTTGCAGTAAAATCTAACGCTTCAATGGTACATCCAGGAGTATCAGCTTTGGGATAGAAATAAACCACAATCCATTGATTCTTGAAATCTTTCAAACTTACTTCATTTCCATCTTTATCTCTGAGCGTAAAATCTGGTGCGCTATTTCCTTCTTTCAGCATGTTGAACGCCTATAATTCTCGTTTTTTAATTCTCTCGTTTCTTATGAAATCTGTAACTTCGTCAAGATTAGGAAGGGTAGACATCTCATAGATTTTCATAAACAAAATTTCTTTGTTTTTGCCTATTAAAATATTAGCTCGTTTTGAAACTCCCTTATCTTCCAAAAATATACCTAAGTTTTTTGATAAATCTCCATGAGGCCAAAAATCAGATAGTAACCGGACATTATTTACACCTATAACTTCTGTCCAAGCTTTCTTCGAAGGACTTGTGTCTACACTCACACCTATAGGAATGGTGTCTAAACTTTCTAACTCATCTTTATAATCCTCTAGAGACTGCATTTGTTTTGCACAAACACTAGTCCAAGCAAGAGGATGGAATGAAAGCAAAACCATCTTATCTTCTATATCATACAATCGGAATTCTTCGTTATTTTGATCTTTTAAAGTAAAATCAGGAATAGTATCTCCCACGTTCATTTTAGTCACTATATATTGAATCTCTCAATAGAATTTAAAGACTAGTTTCCATCAAAAACTAAGCGTATGCTTTTCCTCTAATTTGACCAGAAGTAATCTATGTGTAGTATATTGAAACACAATAAACTTTAAATGTGAATATTAGAAGTTTTAATAGAATCTCTAATGCCAATGCAACCTGGAAGAATCTTTAAAGTCGTACTCATCGGAGACGGAGCTGTAGGAAAGACAAGTTTACGAAGAAATTACTTAGGAAAATCCTTTAGAGAAAATTATTTGATGACAATTGGTGCTGATTTCAGCGTAAAGCAAGTTCCTTACGAAGATTATATTGTTAGCTTGCAAATCTGGGATTTAGCAGGACAACCTAGGTTTTCAGAAGTAAGAGGAGCATATTATGCTAATTCTTATGGGGCTATGGTTGTGTTTGATGTTACAAGACCTAATACTTTCACTAACATAGATTACTGGATCAATGAAATGATCAAGTACAATGACAACAAACTCATTCCTATCTTAATGGTAGGTAATAAAACTGATTTAAGAGGAACAACACCTGATGAGGTTCAAGTAGATAAAACTTCTGCAATGACTTATGCTCAGGTTCTAAGTGAGTGGGGAGGATTGAAAGTTGATTACATAGAAACATCCGCCAAATCTGGTCAAAATGTTAATTCTGCTTTTGAGAGATTAATCGATAAAATCTATTATCAAATGGGATTGTAAAAAAAGAAAAGATTCTATTTTCTGAATCTTATTATCTTCTTCTTAAATAGTATGTAAATTACTACTCCAATAACACCAGCGGAAGCTAAACCTATACCTACACCCATTCTAATGACATCTTCCCTAGCCATTGGGTGATCTGTAATTAAGAGAGGATTAGTTCCTACACGGACTTCATGACCATCAGAGAACCCGTCTTCATCTGTATCCCAATACTTAGGGTGAGTTCCATAGAAGAATTCTTCAGCATTCGTGAGACCATCATCGTCGGGATCTCCATCAGCATCAGCATCATCTAAAGGATCAAATTGGTATTTCACTTCCCAACCATCATCCATTCCATCATCGTCTGAGTCTTTATCAGTAGGTGAAGTAAAGTGATTATTGATTTCTTTTCCATCCCAAAGACCGTCATCGTCAGTATCTTTGTCCAATGGGTCACAGCCATATTCATGCACTTCTATACCGTCTTTTGCTCCATCACCATCTGTATCGTTATTTAGTGGGCTGGTATGGTAGATATAAACTTCTAATCCATCTATAAGGAAATCTTCATCGGAATCAGGATTCAATGGTTCAGTTCGTTCCTCAAGCTCATCTTTGTTAAGAAGACCATCATCGTCAGGATCTTCATCAGCATTCATTACTAAAGGATCTAATCCATTCATTACTTCCCACCCATCAGGCATTTTATCACCATCTGTATCTGCTAGTCTTGGGTGAGTACCATATACAAATATTTCTTCTCCGTCTTTTAGTTCATCATGATCTGTGTCTTGAGTGTCTGGTTCTGTACCATAAATCAACACTTCTTCTCCATCAGTTAAACCGTCGTAATCTGTATCAATTCTCAAAGGATCTGTAAAGTAGATCTTAACTTCTTCACCATCCAGTAACATGTCTCCATCAGTATCATTTTTGTATGGATTAGTAAAATAAGCGTAAATTTCTTGCATATCGTCTAGACCATCCAAATCTGAATCAACAACTTCCATTGGATAAGGATCATAGTAATATACCCCACCGTCTATAAAATACACACCTACACCTGTGTAATTCGACCAATAGTTGCCAACGTTTGTATTAACATCATACCACATACTATTCTGCCCACTGTCTGATGCTTGTGAGGTTGGTTGACTCCAGTAACCATAATAGTACGAATTTGCTATGAAATAGTTATGATGAAAAGTGTTGTTAGCTGAAGGCCAATCCAATGCAAACCAACTAGAATAAACACCATATGAACTACATCTCATAATCACATTATCTGTCAATAAACTTCCAGTAACTGCAAAAAGATGAATACCGATTTCACAATCAGAGATAACATTGTGTTTCATTGTCACATTATCTGAGTACTCCACGATAATACCCGTATCAGCTGTCCCATAATTTGCACCAATTTCGTGTAAAGTGTTGTTTGCTATAATTGTGTTATCACAATAGTTTAAGTATAGTCCTGTGGCTTTGCTGTAATCACAGGTGTTATTAAACAAATAAGAACCATGACTATAAATCAAACTTAAAGGTGCTGTGTTGAAACCACATTCATTGTTACTTATTGTTGAGTTTTCACATGATTCTATGTTAATTCCATAATAGTCATTCTCACAGATATTATCTGTTATTGTAACATTTAAGCAAAAAGTGGCTTGTATACCAGTTCCTCCCTTAATACTATTGCAAGTATTATTAAAGAGTGTTGCAGTTCCAGAGGCACAATTAAAGATATTAATACCATAGTAATATGCATCTATATAGCAGTTTCTGACTATGAAGTGCTTAGTAGTATCACCGATATAAATTCCAGATCCTGCAACTGTGATAATTTTAAGATTTTCAATAATATAGGGATTGGATTCTGTCCCGTTTCCAGGAAAACCAAAAAGATCAAAATGAGAATCTTGATGAATACCAATCGCTTCTGAAACTAAGTAATTTACAGATATATCTTCATTTTGTTCCACGTTTGATTCAGCTTCAATTGGTGAAATTATGAAAGAACTAACTAAAACCATGAAAATTAGTAATGTAAATATTCTATTCTGAAATGTAAACTTGCTCAATTCAATCCCCTATATCTTACAATTCGAGAACAATATTGCCAATTGCAAATATGTGTTCTCTAGATTCTTCAGAATCATATACACTTTTAACATTTATTGTTCAAACCTATGTTTAAACGAGAAAACTATTTTGGATATTTAGTCGCTTGATCTACATCTACTTTTGCTGGTCTTAATGCTTTGAAGAACCAAACTAACATACTTAATCCTATGGCTGTAGCAACTGCTACCCAGAAAACTGTAAAGAAAGGCAAAGTAACTACTGCCATCATTATCACCTGGACTAACATAGTATGAGAATCGGTCACTCTTAAACATATTGCATCACTTTTTCGTCGTTTCGCCAAAACACTTAAAAATAGGAAAGATTTAAATATGAAATTCTAACAACTGCTTGAATCGTATTCTGGGACATCATGGAGTGGATACATTTTCTGAATTACGAATTTTCTAATCTCTTCAGCGAAGAATATTGTGATGACAGTTAGAAAGATGATTCCCAATCAAGTATGGCTAGAAGTGTAGTCCTGATGAAGGTATTCATGGGTTGATTGATCGTCCTGAAAGTATGGTGTTTGTCTCATATTTTTCAAGTTTCTCTTTAGCTTCAACAGAGCTTAAACCTTCTAAACGTGAATCAAGTAATTGGTATATGTAATACTAAACAAAAGAAAAAGAAAGAGAGGTTTATGCTAAATCAGCTACACTCAATATAGTTTAGATGGAATAAGAGATTATAATAACAGTAAAAAGTATTTAAAAAACTCATTAAAACCACTCAAGAACAGTGATGAAATCTGGAACCTATGAAAAGATAGACATTACTAAGCTAAATAAGAAAATGAAAAAAAGAAAAGAAAAAGAGGAATTTAATGCATTCCTACAAAAGTTGCAAACTTAGCCATTCTTTCAGTTCTTAGGGCGTATCTGAAAATCTCGAATAAGATACAAAGACCCAAAGTGAAACCTATGATTAATCCCCAATCAGCTAAACCAACAAGGTAATAAGTGAAACCATCATCGGGTTTAAATCCTGTAAATACTGCTTGGAATGGTGGGATATAAATTACACCAAGTAAGAGTATCCATGAAAGAACTACTGCACCTATCAGGTATTTGTTCTTAAATGGATGAGATTTGAGGAAGGACGTAGCGTTATCGTTCCGAGCAATGAACACAAACCATAACTCAAATGATAAAGTAGCAGTAAAGGCCAATGTTTGAGCATAGGCGACCTTTGCATCATGGAGTTGGTCAAGAGTTAATGTTAAGTCGTTTGCAGCAGCCCAGTCAGTAATAACCCTTTCTCCAATTCCAAGGTAACCTACTAAGAAAATACCAAGTGAAGCTATAAGAGCTATAAGGCCTGCAAATGAAGCAAAAGCATACATATCTCTAACAAAAGAGGATTTTTTGCCTCGTGGTGGACGTTGCATTAATGAAGGATCATAAGGATCAAAGGACAAAGATAGAGCAGGTAGAGCATCAGTGAGTAGGTTGAGGAAGAGAATTTGTAATGGCAGGAAAGGTAGTTCTTGGAATGCAGCATAAATTATTAAAACTGCAAAAATCTCATCAAAATTACAACTCAAGAGATAGCGAATGAACTTCTTCATGTTCTCGAAAATGTTACGACCTTCTTCAACAGCGGCGACAATTGTATTAAAAGCATCATCAGTAATGACCATAGCTGCAACCTCTTTAGAGACGTCTGTACCAGTGATTCCCATAGCTACACCGATATCGGCTTTCTTCAAAGCCGGGGCATCATTGACACCATCTCCGGTTACAGCAACAACATGGTCCAGTTCTTGCAATGTTTCTACTACGCGATATTTGTCTTTTGGACTCATCCTACTGTAGACTCTTATGTCTTCTATCTTCTCGTTTAATTCTTCATTTGTCATAGTAGCGAATACTTCACCACTCACAACCAAATCCTCCTCTGATTTAACAATTCCAATCTCTTTTGCCACTGCCACTGCAGTAGGTTCTTGATCCCCAGTTATCATTACAGTAGTAATTCCTGCCATTTTACATTCTTCTATAGCATCTTTTACTTCTGGTCTAGCTGGATCAATCATTCCTGTTAATCCTAGAAATATCATATCATCTTCTATTTCATCTTCTTTTGTCTTATCGTAATCTTTTGGTAATTCCCTATAAGCAATTGCTAATACTCTTAGTGCTTTTTCTGCAAGAGCGAGATTAGATTTCATTATTTCTTCTTCTAATTCTTTTGTCATCTTTGTTTCTTTACCATTCTCCATTGCAGAATTGCATCTAGTAATAACGATAGGAGGACTTCCTTTCATGAATGCGTATTTCTTTCCATTGTCATCATGAATTGTTGTCATTCTTTTTCTATCTGAATCAAAGAATATTTCATGTTCCATTTTCAACAGCATCTCTTTTGAAAATCCTGCTTTTTCTGCTGCTACAAGTAAAGCTGCTTCTGTTGGGTCTCCTTTGACACTTATTCTATCGTCCTCTCTTAGAACAGCTGAATTATTACAGTGATAACTTGTTTGTAGCACTGCTTTCAAAGTTGGTATTGTCATAGGATCAATTTTCTTTTCATCTTTTATGAAATCTCCATCTAACAGATAACCTGAACCTCCAACTGCATACAGTCCGTCCATTGTCCAAATTTCTTTAACTGTCATTTCGTTTCTGGTTAATGTACCTGTTTTATCACTGCAAATATAATCTACTGAACCTAGTGTTTCAACAGCTGGTAATTTTGAGACAATTGTATTCTTCTTTGCCATCTTTGAAACACCTATTGCTAAAGTAATTACTATTGCTGCAGGTAATCCTTCTGGTACTGCTGAAATTGCCAAAGCAACTGCGGTTTCAAAACTTTCTAGAAACGATTCGCCGAGTATAGCCCAATCAATAATCATAACTAATGCACATAGAATTAAAATTATTATTCCTAGCACTTTTCCTAATTTATCTAGAGCTTGTTGTAATGGAGTTAATTCCTCTTTTACTTGAGTAAGTACTGCAATTCTGCCCATTTCTGTGCTCATTCCTGTATTAGCAACAATAGCTTCTCCTCGTCCATATACACATGTAGTTCCTGAATATATCATATCCTTTCTATCATGAATTCTTGCTTCTGCTGGAACTGCTTCTATATTTTTTGTAACCGCAGATGATTCCCCTGTTAGAGAAGCTTCATCCACTTTGAAGTTGTTTGCTGTTGTTAACCTACAGTCAGCTGGAATTTTATCTCCTACTTCTAATCGTACTATATCTCCTGGAACAAGCTCAGCACTATGGATAATCTGTTCTTTGCCTTCTCTTAATACTACAACTTCTTGTTCAAAGTATTCTTTTAATTTTTCTAAAGCTTGATTAGATCTAAAATCTTGTACAAATCCAATTATTGCATTAATTATTACAATTGCAAAAATCGCAATCGCGTCAATTATTTCTGATTTACCACTATCTCCTCCTGCGCCTACTAAGCCCAAAATTAAACTAATGGTTCCTGCAATGATCAACAGAATAACTAAGAAATTTGTAAACTGACTAATAATCATTTTAAGAATTTTAAAACGATCAGTAATTGTCAATTTATTTGGTCCATAACGCTCAAGACGCGAGGTCACATCATGCTCAAACAAACCTTTTTCATCAGTGTTTAGCGTTTTATATACTTCTTTAATCTCTAAACTATGCCAAGGTATTATTTCTTCGACTTCTTGTGGTACTTCTTTCTTCTTTTTTTTCTTCGACATGTCGACACCTTATTTTAAGTATGTTCAGTTTTAACTTTACAATTGCATTTCTGGGGTAGCTTTAAAAGTTTTTTTCGTGTGACATATAAAGAAAAAGTGGTTCTCAACTATTATTATGTAAGAAAAAGTTTGAGTTTTCTTACTAATGTGTCTATATCCTCTTCGGTATTGTAGAAGTGAGGACTAATTCTAATTCCACCATATCGGCTCGATATGATAATGTTTTCATTTTTCAGTTTCTTCACTAATTCAATATTATCAGGTAATCTAATATTAACTACTCCTGACCTATGTTCTTTTTCCAAAGGTGAGATAAACTCGTAATCGCCAAGATTCTGAAGTTCTTGCACCAGGTAATCAGTTAATTTCAAAATTCTTTTTTCAACATTCTCTATTCCATATTCTAGAATTAATTCCATTCCTCTACTTGATATATAATAAAGAAAATCACTTGGGTTAGTATCCATGAATTTTAAAATGTCCTCTACATAAGCCAAATTACTAACATTCCAGTAGGGTTGATCATGAGAACCTGAATCAACACCATGATAACCTGCAAAAGGAGGCTCAAATTCTTCGATGTGCTCTTTCTTAACATAAAAATATCCTGCCTGATTTGCCCCAAGTAACCATTTTGCAGTTCCACATGTTAAGAAATCAATATTCCAATCTTTGACATCGTTTACCAGAGCACCAGAGGATTGTATTGAATCTACAACAACGTATGCTTCGTTTTCATGCGCTATTTTAGCTATTTCTTTTACATCAGCTTTGCATCCTGATAACCATTGAACATGAGATAGCATGACCAGTTTGGTATTTTTATCAATTTTATTTGCGAATTCTTCTGCAACTACACAATTCTTTCTATCAGCAACTGGACGGTATTCTATATTCTTAGTTTTCTTCAGAAAAAGAGCTTGATAGACTAGAGCTACATAATCGTTCCAGTAGCAGACTATGTTGCTTTTTTTATCATAATTAACCATGTTAGCAGCTAATCTTGAACCAGCTGTTACATCGGGTGTGAAAACAATTTCATCTTCTGTGGCATTTATAAGTTTACCAAATTTACTTCGAGATTCTTTGAAAACATCATTTGATCCTTCAAAATCAAAATCTCCCCAATGTTCGCTGTACTTCTTTATCGCTTCTTGGGTTTTTCCATGAAGAGGGCATCTAGATGCATGATTCAAAAAAATCATCTTTTGGAGAGTAGGAGATTCTTCCCGAATTCTCTGTATGAAATTATCAACCATGATTTACATAATGTAAAATTAACCTATATATTTTTCCGAAAAAAGTCTAAAGAAATTCTATGTCTTAGCGTTTCTATGTTTGTAGATAGAGGTAACAAGTTGATCTATTATTATTCCCAAACCTTTACCAGATTTTGAAGATATTTCGTTGAAATGATTTTCAACATTTTGCTTTTGAGTTGACCTATTCAATCTGAAAACATATTCTTTTGCATCTATAGGATTTAAAGTTTTTTGACTTGTTGCACGCAAATCGGCTTTATTACCAATTAGAGAGATAGGTACCTTCCCAAATCCATTATAATTCATCAGTTCTTCAATCCAGAAAGGGGCATGTCTGAAACTATTTGGACTGCAAATATCAAAGACGATAAAAGCTCCATGAGTTCCTAGATAATGTTTGGATCTGTATTCGTTTGTAAGCTCTCTACCGGGTATATCAAAGAGCTGAATTCTAATTTCTTCTCCCTCTATTTTTCTTGTAAATTCTATCAAGTCTAATTTTATTGAAAGTTTTCTTTCTGCACCTGGAATATTTTTTTCAAATTGTTGAAAAAGAGAAGTTTTTCCAGTTCCATAATCTCCAAGTACCAGAATTTTGTATGTCATAATTTAACCACTAGCGTATATGTAGTTTATTTGTTTTACAAAAACATTATCATTCTACCACATTTAAGCTCTTGCTCGAATTGCTTTACCTAACATTTCAAAAGCGATATCTATATTTTGTCCTGACTTTGCACTAGTTTCTAGTAAATGATTAGTTATGTTAAAACTTGTTGTACCTTTGTTTAAGATGTCTACATACTTCTGAGCGTCTTTCATAGATACGCTTCTGCGGTTACGTAAATCACTCTTATTGGCAAGAAGAATTATGGGAGCAACATCTCTTCCACAGAATCTGTAGAGTTCTTTAATCCACATAAGACAATTTTTGAAACTCCTTTTATTTGTAATATCAAAAACGACTAAAGCACCCATACTACCATTGTAAAAACGACCTCGAACATCTTTGAAAATAGGTTGTCCTGCAAGATCCCAAATTTGAAATCGCCAGATTTCATTAGGAGCAATTTTCTTTTCGACTACACTGAAATCTGCACCAAGAGTCATCATATGTGAAGTAGAAAAAGCGTAGCCCATATACCGATTTCGGATAGAGGTTTTTCCAACTGCTCCATCTCCAATGAGCGTTATCTTGAAAACATATTCAGCTTGACTCACAAATAGTAATTAAGATAAGTAACTAAAAAAGATACTTATTACCTTGTGAGTTAATGAGTGTAATTTCATAATAAACCAGAAAAAATAAAAGCGTTTAAGTAAGAATTATCATATGAAAGATAAGAAGAAAAAGAAACTAAAATTCAAGAAGAAAGAATTAAGTGCTAAAGAAATTACAGAGCAAGAAATAAGACGTGCTGAAGCAAAGTCAGCTCTGCAAAAACCCTAAATGATTCTATTGCATTCCTTTACTAAATATTCTTACTAACTCGTTACGATAAAGTTTTTAACCTATCTTTAAACACAACGTTTAGATGCCACAAGTAAAGAGCCCTAAACCAAAACTAGCATTAACAACACTTATTTTTGGTCATTTCATTAATCATTTCTATGCCTATGTTCTTGGTGTTTCATTATTAGTAATCAGACAACCAAATAGGTTAGACAACTTATATAGTATTGTGATTAAATCTGCAAAAAACTACTCAGCAGAAGTTGTTAACAATATACTAATTTATAACCGATTACCTGATCTGACAACAACTCAAACAGGTTTGCTGATAACACTTCAGATGATTGTTTTTGCTGTAATCACTTTAGGAGTAGGGGTGGTTGGAGATAAGTGGTTGAGAAGCAAGAATGTTTTTATTCCACTTGGTATAATAATTATGGCAATTCACTTGTTTATTGCAGCATATGCAACAACGATAGTAGGACTCATCATAGCTGTTGTTATAGTAGCCTTAGGATCTTCGTTATATCACCCAGTTGCCTATGCCAGTATAGCAGATCTCTACGAGGAGAAAAAAGGGTTAATGATGTCGCTTAATGCAGGTTTAGGAATGGCAGGAACTGCAATTATACCTGTTATGATCACTATCTTTCATACAAGATTCGGTTGGAGAAATTTCTTCATAGCTTTAGGGATAATTTGCTTAGTTCTTGGAGTAGCTATTTACTTTGCACTTAACAAATTAATAGAGTATAATTATACTGAGGAGGAGTTAGAGAAAAAGAGAATTAATAAAAAAAGCATGAACAATGGTGCAAGGGCAAAAAATTGGTTCAAGAAAGAATTTTTAGTGTTAATTACTTTAGCAATAATTACTTGTTTGTTCTATTCTTCATTTAGATCAGGGGTTTTCAGAATTTCAAGTAATTATATGGCATTTCTATTTGTAGACCTTTATAATTTCGATCTTAATACAGCTGGTTGGGTTTTATCATTAATCTTTGTAATAGGAGGATTAACAGCACTTCTTGGAGGATTACTGAGTGACAAATATACTACGAGTCTAACAATGTTAGCTTCATTAGGTGGGTGTGCAGTATTGCTTCTGATCATCTTCTTAGGATCAGCAGCTTTTCCATTATGGTTAACAATTGCACTATACTTCCTCTTTGTAGCAAGTCTATATTTTTCCGCAGCAGCAGGAACGAAATATGTAGCGGAAAATGTACCTCAAGAGTCCAGATCAACAGGAATTAGTCTCTTATTTGCATTTCCAAGCACATTAGCTGCATTATTTCCATGGTTATTTACTAAGATTTACGATAATCCAAACCCAAATTCAAAATTATGGTCAATTGCATTTATCCTACTCTTAGCTTTGTTAGGAACAACAGCAGCAGCATTTTTATTCATAAGGGACATCAAACTAGGTAAGTTTGGGAAGAAAAATAAAAAAAGTATTCCAATAATAGTTGATGATATTACGTAGAAAGAAGAGCTAAGAAAGTGAGAGAAACAGTCCTATTCGTCCTAATCTACTGTGCATATATTTTATCTAATACGCAAAAACCCAGAAAATAACTAAAATGCCCCCTTTTATCTCAGACCTATAATGATAGGTAAAGGGAGTAAGTTTTAAATATTAACGGTTTACATGCAAACCACTTAAACATAAAAAATGTGTATATAAAAATGGTACCAATTATTATATTAATAGCTATTATAGCCGGTATTATATCTATTGTAGCTGCGATATATTTCACATCTATAGTGATGAAGAAGGATCGTGGAAACGAAAAGATGATAGAAATATCCGGGTATATTGAAACAGGAGCGAAACATTTCCTCTGGGTCCAATATCTGGTTCTAGCGGCATTTGTTGGTGTTCTGTTCTTTGTAATATTACTATTCCTACCATCAGAGATGACAAATAATCTTGTTCCAGTATTAAATGGAGATCTAAATTGGGAGCAAGCATTAGCTTATCTAATAGGATCTGTAGCATCAATGTTTGCCGGATGGTTAGGATTGATTGTAGGAGTTAAGACAAACACACGAGCTGCACAAGGTGTAACAAAAAGCGTAAAGGAAGGATTTGATATCGCTTTCTTTGGAGGTTCAGTAATGGGCTTAGCTGTTGTTGGTGTAGCCTTATTAGGTGTTGGAGGAATTTACTGGATATTCGAACCACTAGTAGGTTTTAAATTTGCCACAAAAGTAGTTCTAGGTTTCAGTTTTGGAGCTTCTACAATTGCATTATTCATGAAATATGGTGGAGGAATATTCACTAAAACAGCTGATGTTGGAGCAGATCTAGTAGGTAAGGCTGAATACAATCTTCCAGAAGATGACGTACGAAATCCAGCAACTATTGCTGACAATGTCGGTGATAATGTAGGAGACATTGCAGGCATGGGGAGCGATCTACTCGACTCTTATGTAGCTTCAATAGTTGCAGCAATGATTCTGGGTACAACGTTTGGTGCTCTAGGTTTTGAAATTTACTTTGTTATTCTACCTATATTAGTCGCAGGAGTAGGTTTAATTGCTTCGTTAATTGGTATTTTCCTTGTTAAATGGTTAGGCAGAGAAAATCCAGGAAAAGCTCTAAACTTAGGAACATATCTATCAACATTAATTGTAGCTGGTTTTATTGCAATATTGATTTGGATACTTACAACTCAACTTCCAGCGAGCACAACTCAATTATGGAGAGATTACTTCGCAATATTAATAGGTCTTGCCAGTGGAATTATAATTGGATGGACAAGTGATTACTTTACAAGAGAAGATAAAAAACCTACAAGGAACATTGCTCTAGCAGCTGAAGAAGGACATGCAGTTACAATACTTTCTGGTTTCTCATATGGTTTAATCAGTGTTGTTCCTCCAGCTCTAGGTATAATTGTTGCGATGGCAGTATCATTTATGCTTGATGGTGTTTTTGGTGTTGCTTTAGCAGCTGTCGGTATGCTTTCTATTGTTGGAACAATTGTTTCAAATGATGCCTTTGGACCTATTGTCGATAATTCACGCGCCATAGCCGAACAAGGTGGACTCGGAGAAGAAGTTATCAGAAATGCTGATATGTTAGATTCAGCTGGAAACACAGCAAAAGCCATCACTAAAGGTTTTGCAATTGGTTCTGCAAACTTAACAGTTTTAGCATTACTATTCTCATTTGCTCAAGAAGCTGGAATAGCAAGTATGAATTTATTAGACATCAAAATTCTAATCGGCGCATTTATTGGTGTAGTTATTCCCGCATTATTCTCAGCTTTGCTAATTCTATCAGTTCAGAAAAATGCAGCCAAGATGGTTCTAGAAATAAGAAGACAATTTGAAGAAAATCCTGGCATCTTAGAAGGAACAGAACCTGCTGACTTCAATAAGACCATTGCTATAGCTACAAAAGGAGCTTTAGTGGAACTTATTCTACCCAGTATAATATCATTCACAGTACCTGTTATAGTTGGTCTCATATTTGGTGTAGCTGCATTAGGTGCTTTTCTCGCAGGAGCTATCCTATCAGGATTCGTTTTCGCAATCATGATGTCTAATTCTGGTGGAGCTTGGGATAATGCTAAAAAGTGGATTGAAGAGGGTAATCTTGGTGGTAAAGGCACTGAGACTCACAAAGCTGCTATCACTGGTGACACCGTTGGTGATCCTTTCAAAGACACCTCAGGTCCAAGTATTAACACATTGCTTGTTGTTATGTCCTTGACTTCTTCAGTCTTTATGGGACTTATGCTAACAGTAGGTGCAGATGGTTTAATTGGTGGACTTCTCGCTGAAAGTGCTGTTGGTGATATAGCAATCTGGATCATCCTTCTTGTTCTTCTAGGTGTGGTTCTTGCTGGTATCCTTATCTGGGCAATCATGAAAATTGTTAAGCATCCTAAAGTATTAGAAAAGATCTTCAAGAAGAAAGATTAATCTTTCTAACACTTTTTCCTTTTTATTTTTTTATCAATCATTAAATTTTTCATTTTCTTAGATACATAAAAGAAACCAACACTAAAATCTCAAAATATGAACAAATCATTTTATTATTCTGTATTAGTAGTTATGTCCCTTACTGCATCAATCTTTATGGGTTTCCTCGCTAAAATTTCTAGTGGTGAAGGATACTCTATGATGCATGGTTCAAAGTCGAAGGTATTAATAATGAATATGTTTGGATAATTATTGTCGTACTTGTTGCATCAGCTGCTATTGGTATTCTCTTCTAGGTTATTATCAAATTTGCCAGAAGCAAGAAAGTTATTTAAAAATTATTAAAGAAAGAGTAATCTAACTCTTTTCTTCTTTTCTTCTTTTTTGTTTATTAGATCATTTAGTTTTTATCCATTTTTTTATTTTTCGAAGTTCACGAAGTGGTCTCTTATTAATCGATTTATACAAACTAAAAATATTCAAAGAAAGTTTGGCATAGATTAAGATAACTCTTTTCTTCTTCTACTTCTTGATACTAGATACCAATGCTTCTATTTATCCTCATCTTAAACTCTAGAATAAACTCGAAGAATATTGCATTTTCTTCTATCTTCAACCATTCATCTACTTTCTCAATTACTTTCTTATACTCATCTTTTCTCTTATTCTCAAGAAGTTTTGGAAAATATAGATAATCAATATGAGACCTAGATATACTCATAAGTAGACCTAAGAATGAAAAAAATTTTGAAGTAGCTAAATCTTTTTAGCTATTTCTTTCAGTGTTAACAGCATCTCTTTTAACAATTCTTCTTCATTGAGCATTGGAGCTGTTTCAGAGTCAGCAGTTACAGCTGCTTGACCTCTCATTTTTGATAGTATGTTACGAATCTTTTCTGTATATTCGTTTGTATCATTAATACCTACTAATTTCTGTTCTGGACGTGATTTTTGACTCGAACCACCACTCATACCTGCTGTTTCAATTCCAATAGTTCCAAAAGAAGGTCCTCCAATCCAACGATCAAAAGGTCCTCTTCTTTGATTGAAATTAGTTATATTGCGATAAGGAACAACTTTACGACTTTTTGTTATGATTCCTTTTTCAACAATAATTTCATGAGTAGTTAGAGAATATTTTATCTGTCGTATATATACGAACGTAAATGCTACTGCTAATGCAGCTAGTGGTATTGAGAAACCTAAGAACCAAGGATAGATCAACGTATATAGACTACTCAAGGATATTGAGATATCTCCACTTAAGCTAGCTATAAAGATTGACAGAGCAGCTAATCCTGTAATTAAAATATAGGCCAACATTAACTCCACAACCCATATTGTAAACAATTTTGAATTATCTGGTGTGAACTGTTCAATTATTTTGTGCTTGCCTATTTTTGTCAGATTAAGACTTTCATCATTCATTTTGACACCGAGCTAACTTATACTTGAATAATTATAAACAATTTTGAAAAGAAAACTTGTCAAAACAATTCATAAGGCTTGAAACTAATGTTATGTTGTGAAGAAAATGTTAACGCAAATCTTAATACTTGCTGAATAATCATTTTATCAAGGAGAATCTAAATGATAATTCCAGAACTTGCTTTTGAATCAGAATGGATATTAAAAGCAATCACAAATGAGATTAGAAGAAAGATATTGTACCTTATAGAGGATTATTCTTTTCTAACCTACTCAGATTTATTACGAGAATTGAAATTATCAACTGGTAAACTTAATTTTCATCTTAGACAATTAACTGGTTTAATTGACAAGAAAGACGAAAAAGCATATAGATTAACATCAATCGGGAAGAAGTCAATAGATCTACTCAAACAGATTCAATCATTGAAAGATGATAAACAAGAAGTAATTGAGTTAAAATCATTATTTGAAAACTTGTCGATAAAGAAAATTCATCCAGCAGAGGAAACAAAAAAGAAGTGGTTCATCTCTATAATAGGAGTTTTTGTTACAATAATGATCATATGGTCATTTCTGTTCGGTTTTTCAAAAACACTTAATTCACTATTATTCTCTCAATTGAGTGCAGTAAATAGAATTTTGATTTTCATTGGTCTTGGTTTGGTAATCTTCGGAACTATAGCTGTACTTTCAATCATTTTAATGCATTATTATTTTAAAATACTGGAATATGAAATTCTTGATACCGAGTTCGTTATCAGAAGAGGTGTTATTACCAGAACAAAAACAATAATTCCTTTTAGGACAATTACCAATCTTCTAATTAAACGAGGTCCGCTAGATAGATTTTTTGGAATATCAACTATATTAATCCAAACAGCAGGGGAAAGTAAATCTAATAATCCAGAGGGCAAGATTGTTGGAATATATTATCCGCACAAATTACTGGAAGAGATACTAAATCTTGTTCGATTACTTGATCCGCCTAGATATCTAAAAGAACATTCATTTATTTCAAATTCACCTTTACCAATTCGCAATCTCTATTCTGAAATTCTTGCAGAATTAAAGATAATTAAAGAACGAGTGTCAGATAATGAAGAAGTTGTTTAATAATTATTAAAGAAAGAGTAATCAAACTCTCATCTTTTTTTTCTTCTTATTATAGGAGCTAATAGACTTTTAGCTCGCCCACTTTGTTATATCTTAATAGAAAATAATTTCCGATATTCTTTAATTTCACCTGTATTTTTGTCCCTTACTTCCATTATTGTTTCTCTTACTATATCTTTTCTTGTGTTTTCCAATTGAATTTCCTTCAATGTTTCTGTTAAGGGCGTATTTTGTTCTTGGAACCTATTCCACATTTCAATCTGACTTTCAACTTTCTTCCGTTCTTTTTCTATTTTCTGCATTAGAAATTTGAGACCTTTATCTTCAGCTATTATACTAGCAGTAGTTAATAACTCTAATGATTTTTTTACATTTAATTCAAGTAAAGCAACCTGAGATCTTAAGTAATAGAGTTCTACAAGAACCCAATAAAGACGTTTATCTTCCGCTTCATTCTGCAGTTCTAAAATCTGTTGAAGAACTTGTTCTAATGTTTCTTTACTTGCAGTAATTTGTAATTCCATTAATCGAATTTCAAGTAAACTAAAGAGAGCATCAGTCCTTAAGTAATCAGGTAATTTCTTATCTTTTAAAAGTTCTTTCAATATTCTTTTTGCTTTTCCCCAGTCATCTATATCTGAACTTGATTTATAATAAATAGTTAGAGCAAAATAATAGTAACCTTCTAAATATTCATATTCTCTCTTCTTAGCTAAATCCTCAAGTTGTTTCAAATAATCTTGTGCCTTTGTTTCTTCTTTCCTTTCAACTGCTAAAATAACTAGATTATACAACATTTTTGGAATAACTCGAGTATCAGCTGCTTTGACACATAATTTCATTGCTTTTAGCAGATTTTCTTCTGCTTTCTCAAATTCATTTTTCCAGAGGTAGATTTCTCCAATAATTCCATACATTAGATACTCTAAAAAACCAAATTCCAATGCTTTCTTAGCGTACTCTAAAGCTTCATCAAGCTGATATCTACTCAAGTACACGTCTGCTATATTAACATATAACACTGAGAAAAGAAATGTTGAACCAAGTTCTTTTAGGAGAGATTCAGATTTAAAGTAATATTCGAGAGCATCATTATGATTGAATCTTGCTGATTTTAATACGCCATATCTATTATAAGCAAAAGCTATTTCGTGCTTATTATTGATTGATTGAGCTAATTCTAGTGCTTTTTCAAGTATTTCTTCAGCTTCTTCCAGTTTGTTTTGATAGAAAAGTGTCATTGCTAGTTGAGAAGAATAAAATGCTTCTCGATCTTTATAATCAACTTCTTTTGCATATTTGATTGCTAATTGTAAATTCTCTATTCCTTCTGTATAATCCCCTAAAGATCCAGCTTGGGTCCCCTTTATACCATAAACATAGCTTTTTCTTTTAGTTAACTCCTTTTTATCAACATTAGAGATTTTGGTTATTAATTGAAAGCACTCTTCAATTAGTAGAAACGATTGTTTTACCTTATTAAGTATAAAAGATGTAAATGCTTTCAAACTAAGCGCATCTAGATATATTAACGAATTTTTATCTTCTTGCTTTCTTTTCAAAATATTTTCTGCTATCTCAAAAGCATCTTTATAATTTCCTAACTTATTCTGAATGTGACCCTTGAAGTTTAATAATCGAAGTTGGTTATCTTCATCAATTTCATATCCTTTGAGATTTTCTTCTATTAATTCTAATCCCTTTTGATAATCCCCCGTAACTATTAATTTCTCAATTCTCAATAATTGCTTTTGAATAGTTTCAGACAAAGCTGTTACCTCTATTTATATTTTTCATTTCAATCATATAATATTTAATACTAGTTCTTCCTTTTCTATAAGAAGATTCTTTTTACAATACATATTCTTATTCAAAAGAGTTTTTAAATTCTATTCTTCATATAAAGAAGTTCTTTTATCAACCATACCTCTCCTAGAACTGCAATATTCTTATCTGACAGGCATTAGAAAGTAATCCTTACGAATTTCGATATTAGATATACTCTATGAGTAATTTAGAGATGATTATGCTATATTTTTTCTTTAGTGGGCGTTTGTATAGTTTCTAGTTTATTATGAAACAATTTTTCTAAGCAATCTTTAATATTATCACAATCTGCTCTATACACTTCTATATGCTCCCCTTTTAATTTATAGAAAGTTATCTCTCCTATTTCTTTTGTAATTAGTGTGTTAATATCTTTCTTTAGCACTAATTTTGTAAAAGCTAATCCTGCATGAGATTCTTGTTTCAAGAATGGATTCTTAATCTCTTCAATTAATCCAATACTTTTACTTTGTATATTTACATTTACCAATAGTAATTTAGGAGCACGACCAAATTGCTTGAAGACAACGGATTCTAATCCTTGATTTTCAAATACTGGTAAAATAATTCTTCTCTCTTCCCTTTGTTCTGGTTCAACATGGACTACAAAAGTAATGATGTTCAAATCTTCTGTTAATATCTTAGCTTTAACTTTTTCAGAGATTTCGTGTGCTTCATCAATACTTAATTCTTTTTGTACTCTTATTTCACAATCTCCCAGATAGTAAGAGCCTGATTTTCTTATTCTTAATCTAGCGAAATTTATAACCCCAGCGGTCTTATTTATCATCTCTCCAACCTCTTGTTCTAATTTCACATCACTTTTATCCAGCAAAGAGAAGAGAGATTCCTTACCAATTTCTATACCTATTTTTATTGCCATAAGTGAGATAACAATTGTTACGATTCCTTCGAAATACTTCACCTCAAAGAAGCTAGCTAATATCGAAGAAAACACAATCAGAGAAGTCAGTGTGTCTAATAGTTTATCTTTAGCATTTGCTTCAATAGTTGTAGATTTAGTTTTTTTAGCAACTTTCCTCAAATAATATCCTAGAATCAAAGAACTTAATGAAGAAAAGAGAGCTACACCCATAGCAACATAAGGTATTACTAAAACTGGTGTTTCAAATAATCGCTTTATTCCTTCATATATTAACTCTCCAGAGGAACCAAGAATAACAATTGAGATTAATAAAGTTGTAAGATTTTCTACTTTATAATAACCATAACTAAATTTTTTAGTAGGAGGTCTATTAGCAAAATACAACCCTATTAATGAAGCTAAAGCCACAATCAGATCAGTAGTAGAATGAACAGCATCTGAGATTAAAGCAGAAGATTTGGAGATTATTCCAAAAACTAATTTTAGCACGATAAGCAAACTGACTACTGCAATAACCACTAGGATAGATCTTCTTGTTTCCTTTGCATAAGACATTGATTATATGAGATATTCTACAACTTAAAGTATTTTGGATTAAACCATATTAAGATAGGTGTAACTTGAATATATGCGAATATCATAATCTAATAAATTGTCTACTTCCACAGTTTTTACAACCTTTTGTTGAACAATTTGCACAAGTAAATATCCCACATTTTGAACATTTTGAACTAGCAACATTGCTACATGTAGGACACATCTTAGTTTTTATTCGATTTTTTATCTTATAATATCCAAAAATTACTGCAACTGCTATTGCTAGACCCCCTGTAACTTCAGCGAAGATTATTAGTCCTCTTGGTGTTTCGGTTGATCCAGGATTGATTGAATCAGAACCATCAGCTAATAATGTTTCAATTGTAGTTTGCATTTTGGGTTTTGTTTCTTCATTTGAAAAACCAGAGTCTGACCAAATGATTGAACCTTCTTGGTCAATGATATAAAAAGTAGGTATTGAACCAGAACCGTAAACACTGTTTATTGAACCTCCTGAATCTAGGCTTACTATCCAGTCCATATTTTCTTCTTGACGGAATTGGGAGACAGTAGATTGAGATTCTGAACTATCAACATCTACAGATATAATTCTAAGTTCACTTTGAGTATATTGAGAGTATAGCTCCCGTAAAAAGGGGATAGAGAGCTGACATGGAGGACACCATGTAGCGAATAAATCTAGAACAACTACAGTTCCACGAAAATCGCTAAGCGAGTATGTTTTTCCTGACCCAACATCTTGAACGGTGAAATCTGATGCTGTTGCCTGGATTAAGGATGTCTCAGAATTGTCGTTTGTACTTCCTACAACATCTGAAAACCTTTGTTCAGATATAATTATTAGAATTGGAAGACTAAGTATTAGAAGAATCAAGTATGTTTTTCTCTGAAACATGAATTCATTTTCAACCCTTTGATATTTTAATATTATCGAATTACAAAAATTCCATTTGTGTCTCTCATCTTTAATTTTCTCTTTCAAGTTTAATTTCAAATTGCTTAATTGATTCTGGTATGTCTGCATCTTTTGTTATCTTAGCAAATTCAGTTCCAATTATTCCCGCTAGTAATTGCCTTTCCTCGTTATCTGTGTCCATAAAAATGAATCTTCCATTAGGAATCTCCTTAGCGTAATTGTAATAAGCAATTCTTGGATGGTATCTATCTAAGGGTCCTGTTGTAATGAAGACTTCTTTCTTGATATTTTTTAAATTCTCAAAGATATTGAATTTATTATTTTGAAGAGTTGCTCTTTTAAACTTCCATGGTTCAAGCCCCTTTGTGAATTCTATCATCCTTTCTCTTTGTTCTTTATTCCTCATACCTAAGGTGAAGACATGAGCAATTAGAATTCTCATGAAAGATAGAATGAATTTGGGGACTATTCTAAGTAGAATATTATTGAGAGATTTATCCCATATCCATTTGATAATTGGATCATGAACAACTACTGTTGGAGGGTCAATATATCTATGAATTAATGCTTCAAGGATTATTGTTGAGCCATAACTTGAACCTGCTAAAACATAGTCTTTTTCTTCTAAACCTAGCTCTTTGAGAGCTACTCCTAGATCTACAGCTGTTCTGTTTATAGTCATTAGAGTTTTTCGAGTTTTATTGATTCTACTTGATCTCTTTTCTCTGGTTTCTAGATAGTAGTATTCACCTATACCATGATGAGGGACATGAAAATCTACCCAGGTTGTAGGAGCAGCAACAAATCCTGGAAGAAAAACTATTGGTCGTGAAGTTTCGTTTTTCTCAGGTTTATGATGAAATACTCTCAACTCACCATCGTCAATTGAAACATAAAGAATTTCACAAGCTCCATCTTCAAGAAAAGTTAGTACATCTCTTCTGCCTTTCTTGAGCATTTCACCTATGATTTCAGTTTCCTCTTGACTATGTGAAAACATTTTCTTCTCATCAATCATTTTCCTAAAACCATCTACAATTTCTGATTAAGAAGTGAGAATTTGTTGTTTTATTATAAATCTTGTTGATGTGAATTATCACCTAAGTATTCTTCTATTCTTCTTTCTTTTCAGAAGTGAGATAGATATAAAATTAACAACGATGATACCCCAGAAGAAATCAATTGTTTTAATAGATGAAAATGTCGATGTTTCAGTAGGTGAAGGTGTCGATGTTTCTGGTGTGGAATCTTTTACTAAATTGACTATTGTAGTGTTAAAATATTCAATTAAATCTGCACCAACATTCCAAGTAATATAAGGTTTCACTTCCCCAATTTTCATTCCTAAAACCTCATTTACAAAATATTCATTCACTGCATTTGTATTTATTTCAAGTCTGATTGGTCCTTGAGCTGTATATTCTATAACAAATTCCCCATTTCTATAACTTATGAATGCAACATCAATGATATCATCATATTCTATTCCATCGGTTTCGCTATAAGAATCAACCAGACAGATAGAATTTAACATAAAAATTGTAATTATTATCAGAATAAGACATTGTAGAGAATGTTGTTTCATCTCATTAAATTAGGAAGGAGAACTTAAAAATTTTTTCTCTATCTTAGCTTCTTCTCATACCTCTTTTTTTTCTCTTTACCATATTCTAAAGACTTTGTTTTTACATGCTCCCTCTTCGGTTTTTCTCTATTCATTCCCCACTGAACTAGTTTTGATCTTTTTTGTTTGTTGACAGCTAGACAACTTGGACAGTGTTGATTTTGAAGAAACCACTTATACAGTTCATGTTTATGCGCTACCAGATTACAACAGCCTAGAATAATCTTGTCTGTTTTATCAACTTTTTTTAGCTCTTGCTTACAAAAATAACATTCTCCCTCAACTAGCTTTTTCCTTTTGCTTTTTCTCCGTTTTTCAGCCATATTTAACCCTTGATCTTCGTTTTCTGTAAAGAACAAATGAAATGAGTAAAGCTGAACCTAAGATAATGAATTTGCTGAAACTTGCTACATTGGTACTTTCAACATTGGTACTTTCTTGTACTTTTCCTGCATCAAACATCAATTCATTATTAAGAGGCTCTATAGTATCTATTCCAATAAAATTCACTGAATTAGGTACGGTTAGTACTGTAAAATTTTCATAGAGAATTTGTATGCGGTAACCTATCTGCATTCCAAGTGGAAAGTCTACTGTTCTGTTCCCTTCAAATCTTTGAGCAGTTGCACATTCTATCCAGCTGGTGATTTCATACATCGATACATAAACGAAATCACAAGCGCAAATCATATCTTCTGTTATCTTATAGATGTAGAGTTTTGCAGAATTGATATTTGCTAAACAATCAAATTGTATTCTAACTGACATATTTTGACCGTAGATTAAGGGTTGAGGTGCTAGTTCAATATTATAGATATCATATGGGTTAGCGATTACTGTTGGCAGACTCTGTGAATTAAGGAATATTAGAGACATTGTTAGTATTAGAAAAGCATAGCCTATTCTCTGTTTCATTCTGATACACAGTTGACTAACCCTATTAAAAATATTATCAAGAAAAATGTGTTAAAGAACAGATTATTCGTTGATATTCTTTCTTTTTCTTTTAGCAATCAATGAAGTTGATAACACTGCTAAAGTTGCACCTATTATTCCACAACATCCTGCTTCTTCAGTTCGCTGTTGAACTGCTCCAGCATCAAAGAAATAGAAACCAGTTATAGGTTCAATAATTTCCATTTCAAGAAATTCTGGTGCATCTGGAATGATAATAGAAGTAAAATTCTCATATGTTAAAATTAAATGATATCCTACAGTTGTTCCGATGGCATAATCATCAATCAAGAATTTCCCTTCATATGTTCCACTAGTTATTTCAACCATTGTTATTGGTTGAGATTCGCATAGGAATTCAGGAGTGATTGTGCAAATAAGTAGTTTAACTGTTGAGATATTTGTTGTATCATAGAATACTACAGTTATGGTTAGATTTTCCTCAAATATTAGAGGTGTTGGGCTTTGAGCAATAGAAGTGATACCATAATCGCTTGATGCATTTACCGAATCACCAATAAACATTGCAGATAATAATACTACAAACAAAGGTAGAATTTTAGCTATTCTTGCTTTATTCTTCATCTTATCCACCTAGGAAAAACTCCAATAATAAATATATCCCTACACCAACTAAAATTACTCCACTTATTTTCTTGATAATTTCAGTTCCAGCTTTGAGTTTTTGTAAAATTGCGTCTCTAGAAACGCTGATAAGAAGAGTTGCTCCTACCATCAAGAGAATAATAGTTAATGCAAAAGCAAGGTAAGCAAAGACCATTTTCAAGATTGTTTCTTGAGCTGATACTTGTAAGCTGAAAGCTAGAAATATTGGTGCATTGCACCCCAGAGAAGCAATTCCATATCCTAAACCATAAAGAAAAGTACTTGAGAATTTACTAACATTCGAATCTTTCTTCTTTTCCTCAGATGAGATTTGTTTTTTTCTAATCCAGCTTAAAACCCTTGACAAAGAAAACTCTAATTTTGTAAACATTAGAATTCCAAGAACAATGAAAATCCCACCAATTATTGGGAGAGCATAAACAACATAAGGTAAAATCGAACTTCCGACTGCACTAACCGTAATCCCCAAGATCAAGTAACTTATTAAAATCCCCACTCCACTACTTAATCCCAACAATGGATAAAGCCACAGTTTTCTTTTCACTTTTTGGTTTTCATTGTTTAGAATTTCCCTATTAATCTCCTTATCTAGCGCTTTTTCTTTTTCATCACTTGACATATTCATTCCTAGAATATGAGCTACATAACTTGGCATGAGAGGGAAAGAACAAGGGGAGAAGAAAGATGTTATTGCTACTATAATTGCGAAACCTATTATAAATCCTTGATAACTTGTGATTGTTATTCCTTCACTTGTACCTTCAAAAGCATTGATTATTTCAGTTTTCAATTCTTCAAACGATGCAATACCTGTTTCAAAGTAGGTTATGTTTCCTTCAGGATTTATTATCACAAAAACTGGTATTTGATCTACTCCATATTCAGCTTGCATACCTTCTGGTGCAATCACTACAGTCCAGTTCATGTTTTCCAGAAGTGCATGATTCTGCAGATCAACAAAAGATGTATTCGTTACTGTTTCTATTGAAATTATCTCTACTTTTCCTATAAGGTCAGAATCAGTAAACAGATCGTTGAGAATCGGATTCATAGCTCTACAAGGAATACAAGGAATACTCATAAAATCTAAAAGAACAGTTTTTGGACGTAAAGAAGATAGAGTAAAAGTGGTGGTTCCATTGATGCTTTCTAACGCATAATCTGGAGCAGCTGTGGTTTTTGTTCCTAACGATTCAATTAGGAAATAAACACCTACTGCACCACCTATAATGATAATGGATGAAATTAATATAGCAACTTGACTCTTCTTCACAGCAAATGAGCAAAATTAGTTACTTAAAAATTATTGGATTTATAGAAAAGAAAAAGAGAATAACACTGTTTTTTTCATTTTTTCCATAATTCTTATATTCTTTGTTTCGATAGAATTATTTTGAGTGAAAAATTATGAGAACAAAACTAATTATTGTTACAGTTATTTGTGGAACAATTATTTTCTTTGGTTCAATAGAAACACATCTTGATATTTTACTCGCTACTGAAAATACTAGTGAAGTAGCAGTTAACTTTAGCTTATATATCTCGCGGATCAATAGTAATTACACATGATGATAATTTCACCGATTATGGCTTTCCTGGAATTGGAACTGTTGAAAATCCATACATTATTGACAATTTTAATATTACAATTCAAAGTGGGAATTGTATTTATATTAATGACACCACGAAATGTTTTGTTATCCGTAATTGTTATTTGAAAACAAATGGTTATGGCATATATATTTCCAACACTGCTGAAGCTACAGCTTCAATAATAAATAACATTTGTAGTGATAACAGAGATTATTGTGGTATCTCTTTACAACATTCATCAAGAGCAATTATAACGAACAATATTTGTAATAACAACAACGCATGGAATGGAATTTCATTATATTCTTCCTCACATGCAACTGTAACTAATAACATCTGTAACAACAATGATAATGGTATTGTTATATGGGCTTGCTATAGTGTTACTCTGTTAAATAATACTTGCATTAACAACAATCAATATGGAATCACTATGGGGTATTCCGGTAATGCAATAGTAACAGATAACATATGTCGAGAAAATCTTTATGGTTTAGGTTTAACCTATTCATCATCTTCTGCAATAATAGAAAACACATGCTCTAACAATCGGAAATATGGTATAATTCATGAATCTTCAACTAATAACGAATTAATGAATAATACTTGCACAAAAAACAAAGTGGGAATTAGTCTGGTTAATTATGATTATTGTCATCTTATTTACAACCAATCAATAGAGAATGAAGGATATGGTATTGAATTCGATTTAGATTCTAAATTAAACAGAATTCATCACAATTCCTTCAAAGATAATAATCCTGATGGTTCATCTCAAGCTTCAGATAATGGAGAAAACAACCTATGGTACGATCCCTTACTAACTGAAGGTAATTATTGGTCTGATTGGAAAAAAGATAAACCTTATCATATCGATGGTGATGCAAATAATACTGACCCCTATCCAATGAATGAAAATATGGAAAGGATAGATTATAGCTTTATGTTGTTCATTCCAGGTTTCATCTTGTTAGCAATCTTATGTAAAAAATATAGAAAGAAGAAAATAAAAGGGAATGAAAACTAAAATAATAAGGAGAAGTATAGAGGAAATCCAATAAGAAAAGGGATTCATATGAGAAATAACAATATCATCTATGAATATCCTTGTAGATGAAAAGAGAAAAAGAAAGGAAGGTTATTTCCTTTTTCTTATTATTCTTACAATTGAGATAATTGCAACTATGCTTACCAATGGTATAATGAATGCATAACTTCCTTCTTCAGTTGGTTCTTCAGTTTCTGTTGGTGTGGGTGTTGGAGTTATTGGTGGGTCTGCTACATCAAGATCGACTAATACTTCATTCCCTGCAGCATCTCTTACTACTATATGAGCTGTCAATTCCCAAGGATTAACTTGAGAGTACAATATTATTGCTGAAGCAACCATATGAGTTCCATTGAAATCTTCAAAAGTTGCTGCTTTCCAAATTGTTGCACCTTCCATAAACCAAACATCCTTCTTAGCAAAAAGTAGGTCTTCTTCAATGGTTGCATAAACTGTTACATTATATTTAGTATCTGAGGTCTCGTACCATTCTACTCCAGTATTCGTGACTGTTGGAGGTCCTGCATCAGTATATTGAGTAACTGGAAGATAGAATACATCCGTCAAATTGTAGTTGTCAAAATAGTCTACAACAAGTATTTGGAGTTCTAGAACAGCAAATGGATAGAGGAACAGAGATTCTACAGAGAAACCTTGATCAATAATAACAAAATCACCAATTTTCTCAATTTCTAAATAGAATTTTTCAATACCTTCATTCACAATTCTTAATTCAATTGATTTCAGATTTCGGTCTTCTGATATATTTGCAAAGATTTCAAACCTTGGATTGAAAATTGATAGTTCAGTATTATTGTAAAAATTATACTCATTATAAACTGGGTCTGTAGTATCATCAGAGAGGACAGTGCTTAAGGCAGCTTTTACTGCTGTGTCATCATAACCAATCTCTGCATATATTACATCACCAGATTGGTCAATGAGATACATTGTTGGAATAAAACCAGACCCATAATTCAAGTCATCAGTTATAGTTCTATTATAATCCAATCCTACAATCCAATCCATATTATAAGATGCTCTGAAAGATGAAACTTGATTTTCTGTTTCATCGGTATCTACATCTATAGAGATAATTTGAAACATAGTCTCTGGATACATCAAATACAAGTCATGAATTAGTGGAAGTGCAGCTATACAAGGACCACACCATGTAGCAAAGAGGTCGATCATAACTACTTTTCCAAGGAAATCAGATAACTTGTATTCTATTAAGCTATCAACATCTGTAATATTGAAATCAGGAGCAGGGGTACCTACGTCAACCATTTTGAGTTTAGCGTCTTCACCATCAGGTGATTGGGAAGAAGCTAGTATTTCATAATTTGCTATTACGAAAATTGGTAAGAATAACATAATAGTTAACAAGATTGCTTTCTTATTCTTCATGTACTTCAAAAAACCTAGTTATATTTCAATATTACCTAGTCACAAAAGAATAATTTAATTTGTAAAATAATCAATTAGCTTTTCAAAGGAAAATTTGTGGATATTCTGAATAGTAGTTTTTATATATAACTGTGAGAAAGGATATTTGGTTGTGAGTAATTTGTTTTATTTCTCACAACCCTCCCTCCCTCACAAATGATTTTCAATCATAGTTCGATACATGTCTGAGAGAATTTGTTGATGTTTTTGTCTTTCATAGAACCAAATTTGTTGAATTTTAACCCCATATAGATCTGTTATTTTTTCTACAATCTGACGTCTTACTACAAGGATTACATTCTTTTCAATTTCTCTGTTTTCTCTATCTAGAAATGCCACAATTATTTCGTGTAAACATTTTTTTTCTGCTTCTAGCCACCCTATTTCGTCTATTACGATGAGATCCTCATTACCTATCTTATCTAAGACTTCTTCTACAAATGATAAAGCTCTCTTAGAAATTTTGAAATTTCCTATCTCTTCTTTTAGTGTATCTCCCTTTTTCCAAAATGTTTCTTCTTTTCGTGTTTTTAAATCTACAAAACTTCTATTTTCTTGTCCCTTTGTGATAAATCCACCAACGGACAATCCTTCTTTTAAAATTAGTTCAGAAAACTTTTCCACTAAGTAAGTTTTACCTTCTCCTTTTTTCCCTGTCACGATAAAAAAAGGCATGTTCTTCTTACTCACTATTGACTATAATATCTCTCCAAGATTCAAGAATATGGACGAAACCTAATGCTCCTGCATCTACTACATTTGCTTCTTTCAGAACATCTAACATTTCTTTGGTTTGTGCTAGTGTAATATTACTTGCTTCTACAATTTTGTTAATATATTCAATCCAATCTATATCGGGATTCTCGCTTATGAGTTCATTTGATTTTTCTGTAATTGCTTTCATAACTGTTAGAATTGTCCCTTCTGTTGGATTTAGAACAGATTCATATGCAAATTCCGTTCCTTCTTTCAAGGCTTCTGTAAATGTTATTGGAGTAATGGAATCAGCTTCATCTAGATAATCAACAACACCAATAAGAAATTGAGAGTAGATAACACCAGAATTTCCTTTTGCTCCTACGAAACTTCCCTTGCTAATTGCCTGGAAAATTTGATCGCAGTTACCTTCAGTTATTACTGCTAGTTCTTTTACAATTGCTTGTAAAGTATAATAAAAGTTAGATCCCGTATCTCCATCTGGAATCGGGAAAACATTGATCGCATTGATATTCTCTTTTTCAATACCAATGTGTTCAACACTTTTGATCATCATATCTTTGAAAATAATCGGTTGCAATGAATGAGTTTTTCCTATCATATCACTCACTATAGGTTCAAACTCATTTTAGATTCTTTGCTTAAAAGTGTTCTTCTATGAATAAAAAAAATCAGCTCCCAGATCTCTTAATGTTTTTGAGTCCTACCGTCAATTTTAAGAAGTATTCTTCTGGTGCAGAGCTTGTTAATGGTGAAATAATTTGGTAGAGGAAGGATACTGGGGGATCTACAAGAAGATAGAAAACATGCCACTAGAAAGGTTTGATCCTTTTAGAACGTTAATTAACGAATTTAATACAAAGGTTGGACATGTAACACAATTTTCTCCAATAAGAGGAAAACGACCCATTGAACACAATAATGAGGAAACTGAAGAAATTATAGAACATTCTCCTCAAGATGATTCATTCTGTAGAGTAGTTAAGGGAGAGCTACCTGCAGTTGTTCTGTCACGAGATGATAAAATTATAGAACACCCACTTAGTGTAAATTCTGAGAAGAAGAACTTGGAGGATTCATCTGCAATTTCAATTGTTAATCTCTTTACTCCTATGGCAAGAGTACTATACGATAACACTCAACAAATCACTTCAATAAAGGACAAAAGTGTAGGAATAGGAATAGTCCACCTCTTAACCAAACATTATGATATTCTTTCTGAAGTACCTATAATAGAAGTTGCTAAACTTCTTACTACTACTCAGTTAGTTCATCGCAACTCCATTAATGAGCTAAAAGAAAGATACAAAACAGACAAACTGACTACACTTCATTTCTTCAATATTGGAGAAGAATCTGGTGCAAGTATTTGTCATCTTCATTCTCAAACCTACATCTATGCAAATGATATTGGTCATGGATGGACATCTCTTGGTTTCCTTAGCGTTCCAGGCTTTCATAAAGAGCTAAAGAAAGATGAAGATTACTGTTTGGCTTGTGAAGTTGCAAATAATAAGGAAAAGATTGTTGATCCTATTGAGCAAGAACTTTTGGTAGAAGAGAGAATGGTTTTTGAAAATAACGAGTGGGTAGTATTAACAGCTTTTTCCCCCGAAAGAGATGGTCAACTAAGACTTATATCAAAGAGACATGTTTCGCAATTTATTGATTTAGATGCAAAACAGCTTATGGGATTGGCTGAAGCTTTAGTAAATGCAAATAAAGCACTTGATAATTTTATTAAAATGGCAAATCCGAGTATGAACCTTCTACAGGATAGAAATATACTTTTCAGGCAAGATAACGTGGGTTACAGCTCTGGAATGCATCTCATGATAGATATTATCCCAATTCAACGGATCGGTGGTGCAGAAATCATGGAAACTTACAGAATAGCTACTATGTTTCCAGAAGATGTTGCTAGTATTATGAGAGAAAGCTTAAAAGAAACTAAATAATGCCAGATATAGAGGTCAAGTTGATGGTAGAAGAAGAGAGGGTTCCTGTTTCTTTCATACTCCATGCTTACCAACCAGTAACTCAGAGGATAGAGATTCTAGAACGAATCGTCAATAACTGTTACATTCCATTTTTCGAAAATCTAACAAAGAAACCTAATGTAAGAATTACTCTAAATATTACAGGTTGTCTTTTAGAATTACTGGCCACAAAATATCCCTATGTTCTAGAACTAATTGAAAAATGTATATCAGCTGGTCAAATAGAGATTATGGGGTCGGCTTTTTTTCATCCACTTCTACCCTTAATTTCAATTGAAAATCAGAAATACCAAATTGGAAAGCAAAAGGAAATTCTTCAGAACATATTAGGTATGACTTCTTCAGTTTTCTTCCCTCCTGAATTAGCTGTTTCAGAGGACTTGCTTCCTCAAATACTTGAAAAAGGATATAACACAGTTTTAGTTCCTACTAATATTAATTCGGAACCATATGGCTGTAATTTCATTCTCGATAATGGGAAATCCATTCAGTTAGTCAAAAGAAACAAAGAATTGAGTAACAATATTTCTTTCAATCATTATAATCGCAATATAACTCATTGTGTTCTAGAATTGCAAGATAAATTCAAAGCTACAAACCAACCTATAGTACTAGCTATGGATCTAGAAACTTTTGGCGAACATATGGAAGAATATTACTATTACTTCTTCAATGTAGCAGATAGAATAGAAACATTAACTCTTTCCAGCTGTTTGAATAGGTTCCCTATTGAAAAGGTAAGTGAAATCTTCATCCCTTCCTCCTGGTCTACCACACAATCAGACATAGATGCATTAATTCCTTATCCTTTATGGAATCATCCTTTCAATCCTGTTCATCAATTACAACACACTCATTTACGATTACTTCACCAAATCAAACGATATTTATTGGAAGGTGATTGGATGGATGAATATCATGCATCCTACTATTCTTGCCAATTCTGGTGGGCTTCAAAGGATTGGTGGGCTTCTGATTTAATTCATACCGGATTAAAGTATCAGAGAAATACCTTAGCAAAAATGATCGAAAACCTTTCAGAAGACTCTCAACAAATAATTTTAAATCTCTCAAATGACATAATTCAAAAGATAATAGATATAGTATCACAAGTAGAGGATAAAAATGAACATAGTATTTATTTCAGCTGAAGTTGTTCCATTCTCCAAAACTGGAGGTTTAGGGGATGTTTCATCCGCTTATCCAAAAGCAATGAAAGAATTGGGACACAACATTATAATCTTTACACCATTGTATAAGAAAATCAATTTAGAAGACAATAATATCAAGCTAGTCAAGAAAGATTTAGTGGCACCAATAGGTGAAAAACTTGAGGTTTTCGAACTGTATGAATCTGTTCTACCTGGTAGTCAAGTTCCAATCTACTTCATTAAGAATAACTATCTCTATAGAGATGGAATTTATGTAGATGAAGAAACAGGTGAGGATTATGCAGATAGTCCAATAAGATTCTTAAGCTTCTCTCAGTCTGTTTTTGCGTCATTAGAATTACTTGGATTTGCACCAAACATTATTCATGCTAACGATTGGCATACAGGATTGGTTCCATTTTTATTAAAAACACAATACAGTGAAAAACCTCTATTTAGTAAAGCAAGAACAGTTTTTACAATTCATAATATTGGATATCAGGGAATCTATCCTTTAGAAGAAATAGCAGATGCAAATATACCTGAAATTTATTTAACTGAAGATTTGCTTGGATTTTATGATCAAATTAATTTCATGAAAGCAGCAGTTGTATATACAGATATCCTCACAACTGTAAGCTCAAAATATGCTGAAGAAATCCAAACCAAAGAATATGGGTATGGTTTAGAGAAAATCATTGCAACTCGTAAAGATGACCTTTACGGTATTGTTCATGGGATAGATTTAACAATTTGGAATCCGAGAACAGATGAGTTGATTGTTAAGAATTACGATGCTAGAAACTTGAAAGGAAAGGAAGAATGCAAGAATTATCTGCAAGATAAACTGAATCTAGATGTTACTGATAAACCTCTCCTGGGTATAATTACAAGATTAGCTACTCAAAAAGGTCTCAATATGATTCTTAAGAAATTTGATGATATTATGAATCTCAAAGTTCAATTTATTTTATTAGGAACTGGAGATCCAAAACTTGAGAAAAAATTCAAAACAAAAGAGAAAAAGTATCCAGAGGACTGTTCAATCAACATTGAATTTGATAATCGTTTAGCTCACCAAATCGAAGCCGCCTCAGATTTCTTCCTAATGCCAAGTATATACGAACCATGTGGATTGAATCAGATGTATTCCATGGTTTATGGAACAGTACCTATTGTTAGGAACACAGGAGGACTCTCTGATACTGTAAAAGATTATGTGGAAGACCAAACTAATGGAAATGGATTTGTTTTTGAGAAAGCAAAACCAGATGAATTCTTTGAAGCTGTTGAACTTGCTGTAAGCCTTTATTACAATGATCATCCAAGTTTTGTTAAATTACAGAAAAGAGTCATGAGTCTTGACTTTTCTTGGAAAAATGCTGCAAGTAACTGGCAAAAAGTGTATGAACAAGCACTAAAGAAAAGATGGAAAAAGAAATAACTCTTTTTTCATAGATTGCTCCAAACATTTATTATTTCTAGTGAGAATTAACAGTGTTATGATATCAAAAAGACATCTTCAAAAACTTTGTTCATTGATGATGACTTTTCTAATCTTAAGTTCTCAAAAACAAGTTGTTGCAGATTCTTATTGGGATCTTCATCAAGATTCCTTTTCATATCTTCGTTCTGAAATCACAACAGAATATGACCCTTTTTGGGAAACTACAGATGTGGAAACTAATAATGAAACTCTTGTATTCTTTGATTTCGAACCTTATAGGAACACATTAACATTTAGAGTAACAGATAATCAAACAATTTTCAATTTTATTCATTGTCAGAGTCAAGGATGTATTGAGAGTGCTCTAAATAGATTTCAATATGACAATGAGACAAATAGTATTCAGTTAGTATTTAAAATTGATAACAATAATAATTTATTTGGATTTGAGGGGGGAAATTATCCTGATGAGCTCTTGGGAATTAATTGTACTTATCCATTAAATGTTTTCGAATTGAATACAGCAATGCTAGGTTGGCGGGGAATATTAGGGTGTTTTCTTCCATTAGAATTAGATGATTATATTATTAATACCGATCCTGATATTAATGAAGAAATATATCAAAATTTCTCAGTAATTGAGAAGTCTGATTTTGTTTATAATAATACAAAGTTAGAAGGTTTTTCATATGATATGCATTATTCATATCAAGCTGTTTATGGATTACTTGAGAAAAACATTACTGATGATGTTTCATTTAAATATCTCCCAAATGGTGTTCTTTGTTCCTATGAATCTAAATCTAAAATCTATGACATTTTCAATGAAGAGGTAATACTAATAACTGACTATCTATTTAGAATGTACCTCGAAGAAGGTTTTGACACTTTCAAAGTTGTCTATTCATTGGAAATTGTTGCTTTTTCAGTTCTATTGTTAGCAGTTTTAGTATATAGAAAAAAGAGAAAAAGAAAAGGATAGTAAAATTATAACACCTGCCATTTGACAACCAAATCCTTTTATATTTTCTCCAGTGTACTAACTGAATCTATCAAATGTTATAGATCTAGGAAAAGTGATTGAATAATGAAAAAGAAGAAAGGAGCTATAATTGTAACTGTATTTATTCTAATTCTTACCTTCCAGTTAATTTCGCTAATGAACACCACAACTTCAGCAGAAACACTAACTTATCCTGCAGCATCAATAGAGGTTAAGGAGGATATTGCCTATGTTGCAGAACGTACAGGTGGAATTGAGCTCATAGATGTAAGTGATCCGTATAACTTAGAAAATCTGGGAAGATTTGATGATGATACTGGTAACTTCAATGAACTTGTGATTAATGAAAACTATCTATATGCAGCAGCTGGAGAGAGTGGATTAGTAATTTTTGACATTTCAGGCGGTACAAGTAGTATTTCACCGCTTTCAAAGATTTATGATTTAGCTAATATTACTAGATTTTTAACCATTCAAAATGAAATAGCTTACATTGATATTAATGGAGAAGGTTTTGCGATTATTGATGTTACAGACCCAACAGATCCTCAAGTTTTATCTAGAAATACAAAAGATGAAGGTTATTCTTTAGGAGATATGGTAAAAGACATAGCAATAAAAAATGACTATGCATTTCTAGTGGGTTATGATTCTGGATTAAATATTCTTGATATAAGTAACAAAGCACAACCAGTTATATCATACAGTTATGGTGAAATTCCTGGTACGACAGATTCATTAAATGCTCAAAGTGTAGAAATTATTGATGATGTAGCTTATATAGCAACGGATGGAGATGGGTTAATTGCTCTTAATATTTCGGACATATCAGATATCAGTATATTAGGGTTTTATAATCTGACCTCCAATACACGAGCAGATAAAGTATATATTGAAGGAAATTATGCATACTTGATAACTTCAAATGATTTAACATTTGAGTATGGAATGAGTATAATTGATATAACTGAGCCCTCAAATCTTCTTGAAGTTAATACTTTTCTTGTAATAGCAAATATAACAGAAGATATCTATGTGGACAGTGCCAACGATCTTATCTATATGGCACAAATAGGTGATGGAATTTCTGTACTCGATGCATCAGATATTAACAATCTTATATTGATAGAAACTTATGAAATAGTAGTCACAGTAACCACGCCTACTGATGAAGGAAATTATCCTTTGCTAAGTATTCTTGGGATGTTAATGATTTTAATAGTAAATAGAAAAAAGAAGAGAAAATTATATATCTAGAGCTCAAACCATTGATAGACATCTTGTTCCCAAGCAATACTATCTTCTTTTTCAATTTCTTCTAGAAGTTGAATAGCTTGATCATTTATCTTACCATCTTTATACTGCTTAAACAGAACATACAATTTTTTGAAATTATCATAATGTAGTTTTATTCTAACCTCTGCATAATCTCTCGCAGACCATGTTGAGATTAGAAACGTCCAATCTGAAGATGAAAGCAAGAATAATTCTCTTCCAAGTTGATTAATCAATCTTTTTGCTAGATTGAAATCTCTATAATGGGTCACTTTGAACTCTTTCAGAGCTTTCAGAAATAGATCTTCACATTCGTAAATATATTTCCAACTTGCAGTTGTATCATCATTCAGCCATATCCAGTGGAAATTACCTTTTCCCCATGATCCCTCTGGGAGAGGAACATAGATGTCTTCACTTGGAGGATATTTTTCTAGATAGCTTCTAGTTGTAGTTGTTGCTATTTCTTCATCTTCACTTACTTTTGTGATTATTCTTTCCAGAAAGCCTATAGCCTCAAACCACCAATGTCCAAAAAGTTCGAAATCGTATGGACAAACTACAATTCCTGGCGTTCCAATCTCTTTATAATTCTGAAGAATACTTTCTTTGGCTACTTTGAAGAAATGTTCTGAATTTTCATCTAATCTTTCGACTATTTTGCTATGGTCATAGACCTCTTTTTCTCCCAGATCAACATCTTTGCCTGTAACTTTCCAGTACCTGTTACCAGAAGGCCAATGCTTTTTATGAAATTCTAGATAGCTCCCATCTCCTGGAAAACCGATATCTCCTGACCAGACGAGTATACCTGTTTTATCATCTCTTGTGAAGAAACTGACTTTATTATCATAATCCTCTGTCCCCCCTGTGAAATAGGGTCTAAAGAGCGGATAATCTTTGTCTACTAGATCAGGTTTCTGTTTCTCAAATTGGGTCCACAATTTCTTTAACGCATCAAATTTATCTAGATAGGTTCCTATGCTTTCTCCTCCTCTTAATAGTGGAGTATCAACAAGGAAATAGCGAATGTTATTTTTAGCAAGGTAAAACTCAACTCCCTTTCTATCAAACTCTTCATTTGTTATTGGGTTCTTCCATCTATACTCTGGACGGTAAGCCATTTCAGGTAACCACATTCCAGCAGATTCTCTACCACCGTATCTATATTTGTAGATACTTTGTCCACCTTTTATCTGAGCATTTACTGTCTCTTCTTTTCCTAACAAGGGAAGGTATCCATGTGTGATTCCACAAGTAATTATCTCAATAGCTCCTTTATCTTGAAGTCGTTTATATCCATCTATTATATCTCTGTTAAATCTTTCAACAAACTGTTCCTTGACTGAAGAATAATAGCTGATCCATCGTTCTGCCAATTGAGCGATTTTTTGGTCTCCTACCCAGTTAAAGTGATCTTTATCTTTAATACTCTGCTCGATTCGATCATTCAGATAATTCTCAAAACTTGCTTTAAAACGTGGATGAACTAATTGCTCAGTAAGAACAGGTGTCATACCAATTGTAAGCATATCTGTATAACCTTTTTTCTCTTGAAAGTTTGTCAACATTGATAGAGTAGGAGTGTATGTTTCAGCAGCTGCTTCATGTAACCATACTTCTCCATGTGGCCATGTACCCTGTTCTAGTACCCAAGGCATATGACCATGTAAAACAAAACTGAGATAACCTTTAGTCATTAATAGTTGCTAAAATTACTCATTCTTTAATGTTTTTGAAATGAGAGAAAAGTTAGTTAGAATCAAAGTAGATTATGCGGATAGTGTTGACGAATGTTTATCATAATACCACATTGCATACAGAATTTCTCTTTGCGTACAATTGGTCTTCCACACTTCAAACAAACATTCATTTGTTCTTGTTCTGGTACTATTTCTTTTTTCTTTTTCAAGATAATTCACCATCAAGAGTTTCAACCATTGACATTGTTTCATTCAATATTGATTCTCTATCTTCACTATTTTCTGCACATGCTCTAATGGTGATCTTTGAAGGAATTATAGTACTGAAGATATGACTCCATTTCCTTTTATCATGAATTATTTTTACACCATTTAGAGTATTTATTATCTTGTTCTCGTTATCTCTCTCATAAATCTTTTTTAAGAACAATTTTGGATCAGCAACGAGAGAATAGGATTTATCCTCAAAAATATCTTTATCGCAGATGTCCCTATCTTCCACAAATGTGGAGATATACTTATGTTTCTCATCACGAGCAAATGAGGAAAGTAACAGTAAAGTTGATGCAAATGGTTCTGATTCATTTGAGATAGTTGGGTGAATATAAATCCCCTGTTCATCAGCTCCAAAAATAGCTCTTTGAAATTGTACGGTTCTAGAAATCTCTCCTGGATATTCGTTCGAGAAATAAGGAGTAATATCATGTTCTTTTAACCATTTTTCCATTATCCAAAGAGAATTAGACAAAACTACTTTTCCTTCTTGTCTTCCTATCATTTTATCTTGAAGTAGAATTGATACTATTACACACGGATCTATTATTCTTCCATGTTCATCTAAGTAAATTGCTCTTGAACCGCTTGGATCGAATGCAATTCCAAGATCTCCATTTGCTGCTACCATTGTTCTTGATAAAATAGACAATGAATTCGGATTTGGCAATGATTCAGGTATGTTTTCAGGTTTGAAAGCATTTAGAGTTAATACATTGCAACCATTTTGTGCTAAAATGTTTGGAAAAACCTCAGCAACAGGTCCAAAAGCACAATCTACAACTACTGAAAAATTCTGTTGTTTGAGTATATCTGTTCCTAGAGCTGAACTAATTGCTGCTCTATAAAGATCATTAGCTTGTTTGACTGAGAGTATATCTGCAATCTTGTCAGGAGGAGCTCTTTTAATGGGTTTCTGCTGGATTTTTTCCTTGGAAAAAATATCTTGGAAAGGAACCTCTATACCAGTCTGGTCGAAGATTCTTATGTTAATCTTCTCAGCTGTTCTGTGAGCTGCAGCCATATGAACTCCTGCGTGAGCACTGAATCTTCTTAAAGCAAATTGAACTACTGGTAAAGAACTTGCATGTAATTCAAAAACTGTTGTTCCTACACTTATTAAACCTGCATTAAAAGCTCGACTAATCATCCTAGTATCTTTTCGGTAATCTCTAGCTGACACAACTACTGCCTCCTCTCCACCTAGATATGTACCTAAAATCTCTCCCAACATTGATGCTTGATCAGGTGAGAGATCATTTGCTGTACCAGCTAATCTGTTTTTTCTATTCAAATGAGAAAAATCATACTGATTCGATTGCATCTAATATTGCTTAGTTTTTACATTTTTTAAATGTGTTTGAGAAAAAGGAGGAGAAGAGCTAGTTTATTGTATATTTCTCTTCTTACGTTTAATAGTATAAATTGCGATTATTGGAACCAAAGATACCAATGGAACTAGTAAATAGAAGGACGATTCATCAGATGGTTCTGTAGGATATGTTACTTCAACAGGATTCAGAGGGAAGATGTCAACAGAATAGGCATAACCAGAGATTTGGTAATAATATGAATCAATATTAGACCACCGGTTTCCTTCATAAGTTACAATATCATACCATGTGTTGTTGTAACCATCATCAAAACATTGAGATAACCTTCCTGTAACATCATTTGCTTTGTTTTCATTGAAAACATTATGATGGATGAGATTATGTTCCGATGCAAGATTTAGTGAGATGCCATATTCTGCATTTCCTGCAAATGTATTATACAGGAATTTACAGAAAGTAGAACCTCTTGATCTGATTCCAAATAAGTTTAAGCTACTATTGCTCCACAATACATTAACACGAATAGAATCTCTTAAGTGAATCCCATCGACATCAGCATTCTTGATGTTACAGTATTTGATGAAGCACACTTCTGTCAATTGTAAATATATTCCATAGGTGCTGAAGTATAAGTCTGTGTAGTAAATATAGAAATAATCCATTTCGTGAGCATAGAGATTAATTTGAGTATTATTGGCTATGAGAGACCCATTGACTCTAACATCAAAATTATTTATACAGAATAACCCAAACTCATTATTATTTACAGTACAATGATTGATTATTACATTATTAGAAGCTAACAGTTCGAATCCTGAATCCCTATTGGAATTTATTTCTGTATTTTCAACAGTAAAAAGAGAGAGATCATATGCACTTAAGCCAAGTGAGTTTTCATTTATTGAACAATCTAGAATTGTGACATTATAACAAGAATTCATTATTATACCTGCAGCGCTTTCAGAAGTTATACAGTTTGAAATCACAAAATTCCTCGATAATACAACTGTAATTGCTACCTGAGTCTGAGATAAAACTTGATTTGATACAATGATGTCAGTACAGTTATAGAAAATCAACTGTCCGTACTCTGGAGTTGAAAGTGTAAGAGATTGTTCTTTATAGAAATATCCTAGTTTCAAACCATTTACTAGATTGTTTTCTATTGTTATTGTTGGTACAGCAAGAATGTTTATATTTTCAAAGATTATTCCATCACTTGTAAAGTTATTACCTTTAATGAGAATATGAAAAGAGTCAACAAGACCAAAACCATGTAAGTTGAATGCAAAGTTATTGTTGATGATGTTTGTGAAATTTGAATTATGAATATAAAGTCCTATTTGTATGTTTCCTGTAAAGAGATTCTGTTGGAAAGTACAATTATTGCTCCAGTAACTAAATATTCCTACAAAGTTACCTTCAATAATCAAATTCTCTACCACAACTTCTGAACAATTCATAATGTATAGTTTGTTGTAGTCGGTATCATTTATTGTGAATTTCTCTGAGTTTTTAAAATAACCCATTTTTGTACCATTGATGGTGTTATCTTCAATTTCATATTTCAGATATTCTTCGATCGTATCCTCATATACTTCAAAATCATTGTTTATTAAACTGTTATTATAAACAAAAGCACCATTTGATTTATAGAAAAACATACCAAAATTGTCATTCGAGTTGACAGTATTATTCTCAAATAAACAGTTGGGGGAATCAAGCTCTATATGGATTCCTACGGCTAGATTATCTTCACATATGTTATTCCTAACAGTACAATTATTTGAAAGTTTTATATTGATACCATCTATATTATTGGTACAAGTATTATCACTAATAGTTATTCCTTCACATCTTTGAACATAAATACCGTCATCATTGCAATTTTCGACCACATTATTGGTTATATTGCCATAACCAGAGTAAGTATTCTGAACAATAATTCCACCATAAGTCAGATTCCTAATATGACAGTTTTGAATAACGAAATATTTGTGAACACCACTGATATAAATCCCATAACTGTTGAGTAATTCTATCAATAAATTCTCAATTCTATATGGATCATCAATCGTCCCACTTCCAGGTATAGCATAACTTTCAAAATCAGCATCTGAATAAATAACAATCGAACCAGAGCTAACTAACTCTTTAATTGGTTGATTGGTGGTTGGATTGGATAATAGAATATCAGTTTCTTCTGCCAAAACTGGTGAGAAATTATGGGACAAAGATACTGTGATGAAAAGAACCAAAAGAATAGAAGTTACAGATTTTCTCATTATCACACTTTTCCTCTATTTACTCCTTCATGTACAAAGCCACTTATATAATTGACTACTTGAATTATTCCACAATTTCTTTCTTAAACATATTCCAGAAATCAAGTTTTGAGAATAAAGATGGAAAATTCTTCAGTTTGGCTATCAATATCAAAATAAATAATGTCACTGAACATACCGCAGATATTATACAGAATTCGCAGAAGAAGTGTATAGCAAAAATCTCTATTGCGGTTAGATAAATAGAAAAGATAAAACCAAAAATAACCAGAGCTGGAAGAAAGAAACTTAACCAGTATTGATTTTTATCAAATATAGCTAGAAAGAGGAATATTATCACAGCTAAATAAAAGAGACAACCTAACAAACTTAATGGAATCCCCAGGATTTTTGCATAATCACTTGAATTTACTGTTTCACACTGAAAGAGTCCTGTGTTAATTAAGCACTTGAATTTGCGAGAAATTTCCATATAATACAAATATAGTGCATCTAAAAAGCCTATTAGTGCAACTACTACAGAAATTTGCAAAAGCATAATTTTAGGTTTTATGTCGGTCACTTTGTGAATTTGAAGGATAAATTATATAAATGATGTCAACCAATGTAATTAATGGTAATAACATAATAGAAGGGGTTCATATTGCCATTAAAAGAGATAGAATGTCAAAATTGTGGAACTAGATTAAAAAAGAGAGTTGGCGAAGCTATAAATCTTTCAGAAAATCCTAAGGTCATAAAGGATGTCAAAGAGGGGAAAATTAACTTTTCATATTGTCCAAAGTGTAAGGCAAAAATCGAACATAAATCTCATGTCTTACTTACATATTTAGATCCTCCTCGATGGATATGGTTAGTTTCTCAGAAGTACCAAAATCCGAGATACAGAGAAGAATTCTTCTCTTCAGTAATTCCTCCGGGTTCAGCTGAATTAATCGACCAAGATATGGTTTTTGTTGAATTTGGTACTCCCTGTGAAAGCCTTGAATATATTCTTGAAAACAAACTTCCTCAAACTTCTAAAGATTGGATGGAATTAGGTAAAATTCATACAGGAGATGAAGCTGTTGATTGTTATAAGAATGCTTTGAAAATCAATAGCGCTCTTTCTGAAGCTAAAAATCTTCTAAACGAAGAGCTGGATAAACTCAAAAGTTATCGATAAATTTTAGTTAGAGGATATTATCTAATGATTCTCCTTTTTTTTGTTTTTCTCTGAGTTGAGATAAAACATTTACTGCTCTTCGCATTTCTGGTATGACTATTGATCCACCTACAATTAATGATATGGATAAAGTTTCTGCTATTTCATCATCTGTACAACCTTCTTGTACGGCTCTTATTACATGATATCTAATACAATCTTCACATCGTAGAACTAGAGAAGTAGATAAACCTAATAATTCTTTAATTTTAACTGGCAATGCTCCTTCTAGATAAGCTCCAGTATCTATAGCGTAGAAACGATTAATTTGTTTATTCTGTAAATCAAATATCTTTTCATCCATTTCTTTTCTAAATTCCTTAAATTCTTCAAGTTTTTCCATTAGTATAACCAAGTAGATTGAAATCTCGTAGAATTTATTTTTTACTATCAAACTAAAAATCTAGGACTAAACTTTTAATATATGTAAAAAGTATTCAGAATGTGATATTGGTTGAAAGTTTCGATTGTTGGAGATTATGCTAGTCAGAGTTATTTGATCGGTAAGGAATTAGAAAATAGAGGTTACAAAGTAGACTATTTCTTTCAACATAATAAATACACAGACCAACCAGTTAAATATCACAAACTTGGATCTGTTCAAGGGTCATTGTTCTGGAATTATGTCCATACAGGTTTTTGGATGACCTTTGGAAGATTAATCAAAAAAGCAGATATCCAAATTGTAAATGGAACTTATCCTAAATGTGTTAGAGCAAAGAATACCTGCTATTCTTATCATGGTTCTGATTTGAGACTGGGAACAGTTAAACCCAAGTTCCCTTCTTTTGTATCTCTAAAAGAGCTTCTAGATTATAGTCAAATTTCAATCTTTTTGCCTAGAATAGTTGATGAAAAGAAATTTTACCCTTCAGAAGAAATTAAGGAAAAGAAGGAGAAATTTAAGGATGAAAAGGGGATCGACTTCATTGTAGGTCATTTTGCTCATTCTCCTCATATCAAGGGTTCAAAATTATTGCAAGAAGCAATAGATGAAATAAATAAGAATAAATCAACAAAAATCCACTATCTCAATGAACCTGTTTCAAGGGGAAAAATGTTTGAAACGTTAAATTTCTGTGATTATGTTCTTGATCATATAAATCCTGAAACTGGCAGAACATATAATGTAATTTCTATAGAATCTTTATTCTGTGAGACTCCTGCAGCAAGTTACTACGAGGCAGAATATATTGATTTTAAAGAAATGCAAGATATTGTTCACTTCATTAACCCTGATTCTGAATTGACTAGAGGTTCGTTATTGAATATGTTTTATAGTACCAGAAAAATCGATCGTAATGAAATTTTAAAGTATCATGGGGCAAAAGCTGCAGTAAATAGTCTTGAGAAATACTGGGAAATTTGGGAATTTATATAATATTCCAATTTTTGAGTAACAAATAGTGTTAAGAACTTTATAGAATATCTAAAGATGTTCAAGATGGAAATAGAGTGGAAAGATGAGATATTGTATCAAGATTTAGTCAAATGGGGAGATAGATTAAAGAAAGAAGCACCTTTTTTCAAGAAACTTCTAGAAGGTATGGTACCATCTAATTCTCAAGTTTTAGATGTTTCTTGTGGAACTGGATTTCATCTTGTTATGCTAAGTAAATGGGGATTAAGTGGGATAGGAGTTGATATCTCAGAACAAAATATAGATGAAGCTATTAAATTAGCTGAAAAGAGTTCTGTTCAAGAAAAAATTAAATTCGTTCTAGGAGATATCTTAGAAATAGAAAACAAGGTGGGAGAAAGTAAATTTGATTTTATCTACTGTATTGGAAATACCTTATCAATTTTTAATACTCAAGATCGGAATAACATTATTCAACAGCTGATTAATGTACTTAATCCCAATGGGAAAATCCTCTTACAAGCAGTTAATTATCTAGCCCATGTTAATGATACTGAGTGGTATTATAATCCAAACCTACAAAGGTCTAATAATGGTTCTTTAATCTTTCATATTAGAATAATGGAATGGAAAATAAAGAAAGAAAAAGTAACTATGTATGTTCAAAAGATACTTCAAGGTTCTAAAGATTCAGATGATTTTGAGTTAGTTAGAAAAAGAACTGAATTTTTTATTCCTAGGAAAAGTGATTTTGATAATATTCAAGAACAAGAAAATTTACAAGTATCATTTCTAGGTGACTATCAAGGGAACAAGTTTGATGAAGAAAAAAGTAATGATCTTGTCGTTATAATTGAGAAGATCAATTAATAATCATCATAAGGATCTATTGTTTCTTCAAGGAGAGTTACTTTTTTGCCAATAGCCGAGAATACTGGTAAAGCTATTACTCTAAGTTTGTCATCAATAATCTTCTTTTCTTCTGCAACTTTTGCTTTGTATTCTTCTTCAGAAATTAATCCTTCATTGTATATATTAGTCCATTCTTGCTCATAGCATCCTTCAAGCTCACTTTGAGGCCAGATTCGAGTATTAATATTTATTTCTGTTTCTAGCCCTCCTGATGAGAAAATAGACAATAGGCTTCGTCCAACACCAGGATTACCACCTTGATTTTGAATTGTCTCAACGTTATAAGCTCCTAGACCTAGATCAGGATTTTCTATCCAACCTAGGTAATCTGGTTCAGCAAGAGCTACTATATATCCACCTTTTTTACAAACTCTATTAAGCTCCATAAGTGAACCAAAAGGTTTAGGTTTCCATAAGAAAAAGAAATGACAAACAACAATATCATACGACTCATCCCTCATGGATAATTTATCAGCTGCTTCTCTGTAAAATTCTATACCTTTTATTCTTTTAGAGTTATCAGCTATATTATCATAATCTGAGTCAATTGATGTTATTTGAGCCTCAGTTTCAGCTCTTAATTCTTGGCTGATCAAACCTTGTCTACAACCTACTTCTAAGACTCTTCTAGCGTTCTTCAAACCTATTTTTTCATAGATTTTCTTTCTGAATTCTTTAGTGTACTCAATTTCTCGTTGAAATTCCTCATAATATTCGGGAGAATGGTCTGGACAAAATCCTTCGCTCATTTATGTTGCTCCTTTCTTTCTACTAGTAATTATGTTGAGAAATAAATAAGCATTTTCGTTTAACTACAACTAGTTTTACTGAAACGAAAGTTTTTTTATAATTAAAAAAGAGAATTTGTTTCGTTAAGTGATAATGATGAAATTAAAACATTTTACAGAGGAAGAAGAACAACAAGTTACAGATTATGGGTCAACTAAAACAACTGTACGATGGTTAATCACTAAAGAAAAAGAGGGTGCTCCTAGATATGCTCTCAGACGATTCGAAATTCAACCTGGTGGTCAGATAGGGATTCATGGCCATCCTCAAGAACATGAGATATATTGTCTATCAGGTGAAGGAGAAGTATTTACCCATTTTGAAACAGCAGTTATGAGAAAAGATGATGTTCTCTATATTCCTCCTGATGAACCTCACGGATATAAGAATACTGGAAATGAAACCTTAGTATTCCTATGTGTGATTCCATATCTCTGAGATTTCTTTCAACTGGTTTTATTTTCTGACAACAATTCCTTTATTTCAGCTAATTCTGTTTTTAAACTCTCAAGTTCTTTGAACTGTCTTATCCAGATGGGATTAACTGCCATTCCTACTTCTGCTTCTCCTTTGTATGTTCCCCTATAGTAATCAAATCTTCCAACCAATACAGCTAGAGGGAAGTAGATTACTGAAAAGATGATTGCGAAATTCCAGAAGGAAACCCATTCTGGAAGGAAGTACAAATCTTCGAGAAGAAGTTTATAGAAAACAATTAGGATATTGATAAACCAAATTGGAAGATATAGCCATGAATTATGACCTCTGAAGAAATAAAGTCGCATTCGTCCAATAAAATCTAAGCTTTTTCTTGCTTTCTTTTTTAGTTCTTTTTTTTTCTTAGTCATGTAACCACTTTTACAATACAATTAGTTACATTACAAAATAAAAACATATTCCAGAAGTAGAAGAAGACAGAAACCCATCTCATGAATCAGATTAATCAGTTTTTTGAACTTCAAATTACTGAAGTAATAATTTCTTGGACCAGTGACTTAAATCTGTATGACAGTTCGGACATTTGTTATTCTTCTTTAACCATGAAAGTATGTGATGCTTGTGTGAATAGATTTGACAGCAAGGATGTTTTACAACTTCTTGCTTATCAGAAGGTTTGAGATCGAGGTAACAGATCATGCATCTAGGTCTTTGAGCTCCACACTTGTCACAAACCTCCTCTAGTGGGTCAAAAGGATCATCACAATTATAGCATTTCAACTGTTCTACATGATATTCTGAAACATCTCCTGCTAAATCTCTGAGATTTTCATGTAGAACCAAAGTTAAATCTAACATTGGTCGAACTGCATAATCCTTATCCACAATTGCTACCATATGATCCTCACTTATATATAGAAACTCTAAGTGATCTTTCAGATTCTCAAAACGATGAATTAACTCATGATTGTGAAGAATTGCGAACCACATATCCTGGTGTTCAGAAACTATTGAAAAGAAATTATCAAGTTGTGGAATTTTAATCTCATTTTGTGCTTGTACTACTATAGAGCTTCTTCTTCTTATTTCAAGACTTGAAGGAATGATTTTTCTTAAAGTACAATATACTTTCAAAAAGCTGTTCTGTTGCTCTATAATCTTTATTTCAGAGAACAAAGAATATCTATGATCTTCTGAAGTTTCGACCTGAAAGCCATTAATTGCTCTTTGAATTACAGGAGCATCAGTAAGCTTCAGATCTTCTAATAAATTTTCCATATCAAAAGTGCTTCTGGGAGTCATTGTGTATTGAACTTGTTGTTGATATGTTTGATGAGCTACTTGAGGATTATAAGTGGAATAATATCGATTTCTTGAACGTTGTTTCTTCTTCTTCTTTCTAGATCTACGTATAGGAATAGCAATTAGCGCAATTACTACTAGAAAAGCAAAATATCCAAAATCCTCAACATTCATTCTTTTATCTCCCTATACTTCTTTTTGCATAGCTGTTAATAAACATTTCAAAACCCTCTATTGATTCGTTGTTGATTCATCCATCTAGTCAAACTACTATGACAATAAGGACAGACAATAGAATGAGGCAAGTAATTTGAAAGGTTGGAGTTTCTTTATATTCATTCAGTTTCTTCTTCCTCAATTGTTTTTTCCACTTCTTGTATCTTGGCTTCACTAGATACAATGTTTTCAGCTTCACAATGAGGACAAATAATAACTAAGAATTCTCCATCAGTTCTTCTCTCCCCACCCTCTAGCTCTTTACTACACATATCACAGAAATCTGGTTCAGGAAAACTTGGTAATTCGACCAACAGCTCAGTTTCCTTTTTCCATTCCTGCCAATTTATCAATGTGTACATCAATAACCATATAACAAAAAATCCTGCTATTACTCCTGCAAGAATAATCATCCAAAGAAAATCTCTTACAAAACCTATTACGAAGCCAGAAACAAATAGGATTATAAAAGCTGCAGATAGCCACAGAAAGTCCTTTACATCCATATCATCAAAGAATTTGACAATTGACATACATATTAGATTAAGGGAACTAATATTTAATTATTCCTTTTTTCAGATGAAGGTTTAGTGTGACAATGAGCTTTCTCAGTCTCAAGATCAACTTTACCAAGCTTAAAATTGGAATATTCACTCATCTTGATTATTTAGAACTTTTTCAGTATTAAAACAGAAAGAAAATAAGGCAAGATAAATTGAGTTCGAAAAATGCATTTATTGGATGAGAACGTGGAGCTAATATTGAAAACCTAGTATAAGAGGTGTTTAACAATTGAGTCTGTTCTCATCTCTTGTCTTGGCGAAAGACTGCAAATGAAAGACTGCAATTGATTAGTAAGGTAGCTCCATATATTTAAGGAAAAGAAAGTATATAAACATCATGAGGAAAAAGGATTTATTGAAGAAGATAGGTTCCATAATAATTTTTGTCATAGTTCTTATATAGTAAAATCAGATATATAATTGAGAAGTAGAAGTAATGAGTATTTTACTCTCAAAATCTTAGAAATAGGAGTTAGACAGGAGAATGAAACGTAAACTAAAATGGATGATAATCACCATTCTATTCTCATCGTTATTCTTCACAGGGTCACTGCAAGTCTTTTCATATGAGGAGTACTTAGTTGTAAGTGTTTTAGATGCAAACTATCCCCCAGTATATATAATAAATAGTGTCAATCATTTCACCTTTGTTCAGTTTGAGATTCAGATTCAAATTGAAAATCCTACACAGTTTAATATAAGGGTAAATTATACTTGTTCTCTAATACCATTTCCTTGCTTCCTAGTAAACTTCGAAAATAAGAGTCTTTATGCTATTCCAGCATTATTTATTGAGTGGGTTGCTGGGAGCTATAATGTTCCTTCAGGTTTATCAACTAAGATTTCATACATTACGTTTTATATACATAATTATGAGAAAGAAATCCTTCCTTTAGGGAACTATACATTTTGGTTTGACTATATAAATTGCTGCTCAGTTCCTGTTCCCGTTATCACTGAAAAACTAAACATTCAAGTTGCAAGATCTACTATTACATATTTCTATGAATATAATAATGAAACAGTTGTCTTCGACACACCAACACCAACACCAACATTTTCTCAAACAACACAGACTAATCAAGCAAGCTACGTGTTTTCTAGTATCTCAACATTTATTTTCTTTATGATAGTGATATTAAAATCTTACAAACGAAAAAAGAAACTCTAATTTGTTAATTCCCCCCAGATCATTTTTTTATCTTACAAAAGTAATCACTAAACCCTACATGAAATCTTTATCTCTTGAAATATTTTTATTATTGCTGGAAGAAATCATACTAATAGAGCTAATGAATTGTCTGCCTATAGAAGGAAGTTAAAAAAAGAAAAAGAAAGAAAAGATTTACTAATAATTGTCTCTAAAGTAGTCGAACATTATATGAGCCTGCGTATCCTTCAGGATAGTAGGTTTTTACAAAAGGAGAACTTAAACCACCTGATGTTGAATCTACACATAGATCATTAAGATAAATATGTGCACCAGTATAGATCCATGGAGGGTCTCCTTTTTCAACAGTAAAATTAACTGTTAATTTGTTATAAAACAACACTTCTGTAGTTCCGTTGGGACTGTGTATTATGACGTCATTACCAGAATCGTCTCCTCTTACTTCCAATGTTGGAATCAACAAAATAAGAGAAAGAATAACCATTGTGGTAACTATTATACTTGAAATTTTTTTATTTTTCATTTCTTATCATCTCTCAATGAAACGATTAAAGAATTGAGCTAGCTCCATTACTTCTAGAATATTACAGAAAATTGCTTTTAAAGAAATAGAGTAAAAACTTATTAAAATCCTCTTTATTTCTTAATCATGACTACTTTTGGTGTTCAAATCGAACCGCAAATGGGATATAATTGGCAAGAGATTTTTGACATAGTTCAAACAGCTGAGAAAATAGATTTCACTCATGCATGGTTTTCAGATCATTTTCTTCTGAGAGAAGATTCAGTAGATACTGAATGTTTTGAGTGTATATCAGCGATGATGGGAGCAGCTGCGAAAACTGAAAAATTGCGAATAGGTCCTTTAGTGCTATGTAATCTCTATCGTTATCCAGCTGTATTGGCAAAACAATTTGTAACTCTTGACCACTTTAGTCATGGTAGAGTTGAGTTTGGATTTGGAACAGGGTGGAAAGAACTAGAGTTTAACCAGTATGGAATTGATTTTCCAAGTGGTGGAGTAAGACTAGCTATGTTTGAGGAAGCTCTTCAAATTGTCAAAAGTTTATGGACAGAAGAAAGAACCAATTTTGATGGTAAGTATTATAAAATTAAAAATGCTGTTGCTGCACCTAAACCCTATCAGCAACCTCATCCTACAATATGGATAGGAGTTGGAAGCGGAAAAGATAAAATTCTCAATTTAACAGCAAAATATGGTGAAGGAGTAAATTTTGCTTGGGCAGTTCCAGCTGAAGAATTAGAACAGAAATTTAACAAGCTGGAAAACATGATGGATGGGTATGGTAGAGACTACAAAGATATGAAGAAGTCTTATGGAGCTTGGACACAAATCTACAAGGACGGGGGAGAGAAAGAAAAGTATCTAAAAGAGACAGCTGAACATCAGAAAATCACGGTTGATGAACTTGAACAAAGATTATCTAAAATTCTGCATGGAACGCCAGATGAGATTGTTTCAAAAATTAATGAATACAAAAAAATAGGAGCAGACCATTTGATACTCTTCTTCCCATTAAAGGAAGAAGTAGAGCAGATGAAAATCTTTAAGGATAAAATAATGCCCAAGGTCTAATTTCTTTGAACCTAACCATTTATTAATCTCCTTTTTTCTATCTATTCATGACATTCTATGGTTTACAGGTCGAACCACAATTTGGTTTTAATTTCGAACAAATAAAAGATATGGTTCAATTCGCTGAGAATAACAAATTCACTCATGCTTGGTTTTCTGACCATTTTATGATGACAGCTGATGCTACTGATACTTTAGCTTACGAATGTTTTACAGCTATGATGGCAGCTGTTTCCTATACTGAAAAACTTCGTATTGGTTCTCTTGTATTTTGTAATAATTATAGGCATCCCTCAGTTCTGGCTAAACAAGTGGCTTCACTTGATCATTTCTCTAAAGGAAGAATAGAATTTGGCTATGGTGGAGGGTGGAAAGAAGTTGAGTATGATCAATATGGTTTAGAGTTTCTTTCAACTGGAATCAGACTAAAACAAATGATAGAAGGAATTAAAGTAATTCGCAATCTTTGGACTCAAGAGCGAGCAGATTTCAAAGGCGAGTATTATCAGCTGAATAATGCTGTTTCTTTTCCAAAACCCTTTCAACAACCACATCCTGATATTTGGGTTGGAACAATGTATGGAAGACCAAAAATGCTCAATCTAGCAGCTGAACATGCTGATGGAATTAATTTAGCTTGGGCTTATACTCCTGAAAATTTTGAAGATAAAATGAATCAACTAGATGTACTCTGTGAGAAATACAATAGAAAACCAGATGTTTTGCGTAGATCTTATGGAGTCTGGACTAGAATCTATGAATCAGAAGAAGAGAAAAAAGCTGTATGGAAAGAAGTAGCTGAAAAACGTGGATTCTCCCAAGAGGAAATAGAAAAACGATATGAAGGTTCTATGCATGGAACTATTGAAGAAATCAGAGAATGGTTAAAGGTTTATAAAAAACTTGGAGTCGAACAATTCATCTTTATGTTCCCAATGAACAAGGAAATTGAGCAAATGAAAGTAATGGCTGAAGAAATCATTCCAAAGATTTAATCTTTTCACCATGCTTCTGGAGTAGTCAAACCAGAACCTGTTCCAAAAGCAACTATTTTCTCATCTGTTTGTATATCACCGTTACTTAGCAAAAGCTCTAAAGCAGCTATAGTTGCAGCACCTTCTGCTGACAACATTATACCTTCTTCTTTTGCCAACTGAGTCATAGCTATTTTAATTGTTAAATCATCTACAGCTAGAGCAGTTCCTTTCGATTCTCTGATAGTATTTAGAATTAAATAATCGGCAATTGCAGAAGGTACTCTTAATCCAGCAGCTATTGTCTCAGCATTTTCCCAGAATTCAGCATAATCTTTTCCTTCTTTAAATGCTCTCACTATAGGAGCACAGGTACTAGATTGGATAGAGATCATCTTTGGTCTTTTACCATCAATTAATCCTAGTTCTTCTAATTCATCGAAAGCTTTCCACATTCCTATTATTCCAGTTCCTCCTCCTGTTGGATAAATAATTGCATCAGGAAGAATCCAATTGAACTGCTCAGCTAACTCTAAACCCATTGTTTTTTTGCCTTCTGCTCTATAGGGTTCTTTGAGTGTAGAAACATCAAACCAATTATTAGCTGCACCTTGCTCTTTAGCTATTCTTCCAGCATCTGTAATCAATCCTTTAACCAGATGAGCATCTGCACCAAGAGCTTTAATTTCTGTGACAATGAAAGGAGGGGTATCTTCTGGCATGTAGATATGAGCATTAGAATTTGTTTTAGCAGCATATGCAGCTAAAGCTGCTCCTGCATTTCCAGCTGTAGGGATAACAAATTCGTTTATCCCCAATTCAACTGCTCTTGAAACTGCTGCACATAAACCTCTACTCTTGAAAGAACCTGTTGGATTGAAACTTTCATCTTTAATGTAAAGATGTTGTAGATCTAATTTATCACCAATATTTTTCAGATTAACAATGGGTGTCCATCCTTCTCCTAAGCTGTATCGATGTTTCTCTTCAAAAACTGGCATAATTTCAGCCATTCGCCATATATTGTATCTATGTCTAGATTGAATAGAACCTAAATCTAAAGTTTCTTTGGCTTTCTCAAGATCGTAATCTACAAACAAAACTTTTCCACAGGAACAAGTTCTGTGTTTTGCTTGAATGTTATGAACATCACCACAGGCAGTACATCTTAATTGAAATGCTGATGATGAGACGTTCGTATAATCAAATACAGTCATCAGTATAATGATTTTGAATAGCCAAATAAAAAACGTTTTCTCTATGAATAGAAATTATTGAGGTGGAATAATTGATTTCTCGGGTTTTTCAAAAATAATATCAATCATAAAATCTGCTTCTTTCTGAATCTTAGCTAGTATTTCAGCTTCATTGATGTTCTCGTAAGAATTTTCAAACTTCTGATTAAATCTTTGGACAAAGTTATACAATTTAGTTCGTGCATTAAAACTGTCTCTGTCACAAGCTAATATTCCACAGAATTTTCCAAAACTTTCAACTAGAAGTCTTTTTCCTTCAAAATCGATACCCCTTAAACCGCTTCCAAACACTTCAGAGGACATGGTTCTTATTGCAGAAATTAATCCAGAAATCAACACATCATTAATTGTAAATAATCTGTTGAAATAGTAAGAGTAGACATATTTTCCTTCATGAGTAAAGATGTTCAGAAAATAAATTTGAGGCATTTTTTTAGTTTTCTTAATATAGGAATTTTTAGCTAGATCATTGATTATGTCTGTTATCTCATTTATAATAACCATTGGCTTTTCTATTTGATTTGTTTGTATTTTTTCAACACTTGAAGAGCATCTGTTTACCAGTTGATGATTATTATTTTCTTCAGCTAATTCCTTTGCTTGCATGAAAACAAATTCTGCATCTACCAATTCATTAAGAGCAACTAACAGTTGTCCGCTGATGTAAAGTACTTCAGCTAAAATTGGTAATTCTTGTTCTTGGCATATCGAGATAACATTAGCTAAATATCTCTCTGATTCCGATAGATCAGTTTCAGATTGAGATATCTTATATCTGTGAAGATAGGCTTCTGCGAGATATAGTTGAGAAAGAACAATATATTGAAATTCACTCAGAATTGCTAGCTTATAACATTTTTCGAATGATTCAATTGCTGCTGATAAATCATAAGTATCAAGATACACTCTGCCTTGGTAATAATGGCAAGTTGTTAGCCATCTTTGATTCTTTGATTGTTCACTTAAGAATCGTCCTTTTTGCAGATACTTTATTCCTTCATTGAAGTTATTCTTTCCTGGTATTTTAGTTAGAGCGAAACCATATAGCAAATTTACAATTGGAGATTTTTGACTGGTCAATTGGAGAGCTTTTTCTAGATAATTTAATGCTTCAGTATATTTTTCTTGTTTAATCAGAACTTCTGACAAGTTTATGTAAATAGATGGTTTTGACTTAGATATCTCTGGATCTTTCAGAGCTTCATGACAAAGAAGAAATGCTTTTTCTAAATTCCCTCTTGTTTGTTCTAAATCAGCCATATTAGCGATTAGCGATGCAATGAATTCTTTGTTACCGATATTTTCTGCCATAACAATAGCTTTGCTATAATATTCAGAAGCTTCTTCAAGATAACCTTTGAATCTGTACAATCCTCCAAGCATTGTATAGCAATCCAGTCTTTTAGTGTCCATATTCAATGCTTCGGCAAGCTCTTTGTAGATTTCTAGCCAGCCTGAATATGCTTCATCTCCAGTTCGAAATTCTCGATATGCTAAATCGCTAACTACTTGCAAAGCTAGCAGAGGATATTCTTTTATCAAAACCGTATTTAGTATCATAGATTTGAATTCTTTAGAGTACTTTTGAATGGATAGAACATCAGAATTCATTGAAGCAATTTCGATAGACAAGATGATTGAGAAATTTTTGTGAAGCTGTGGTTCATTTTTCTTGAGCTCTACTAGTAAAGCAATTGTATTTGCGAGCAACGCTGAAACAATATCTTTTTCTCCAACATATTGTGCTGATTTAAATCTAAAGAACATTGCTTCAAAGTTATCTTCAGGTATTGGAAAAGTTAATACTTTTTTGTATTGAGAAAGCAAGAAGTATCCTATCATTGTCAATTGTGTGTAATTTATTTTTGAAATCTCAGGAACACTTATTGTATTAGCTAAATCATCCGAAGCATAAACAATTGATTGAAAAAAACTGAAACCCATGTCTTGATATTTTAAGAAAACCGGATGGAAATTTTCGAAATCTTCTTGTATAAACTTCTCATATCGAGAGAATTCATTAGGAAGATCAAACTCATCTGGTCTCAAAATGTTTCACTGTATACTGTATAAACAAAATTATCTATTAAAGATTTTTACAGTACTAGTAATGTCTATTTTCCAGAACAAGTCACAGTGAAAGGTAATGGATTTCTTAAAATCTTATCTTAGGTTTATTGGAAGAAATTAAGGAAAATATTATTAAGTTAAAGACAAATGCTTAATTGAGAGATATGAGTAATGAAATTGTAGAAAATCCTATTTTTGCTACAAAATTCGTTTCCAAATTTACTCATTACCAAGATGTAGATGAGGAACTCCGAGAAAACATCGAAATGGAGACAATCAAAGAAATTTCGTATGTACTCCTTCCCATTATCGATCAAGTACCTGAAAAAGCGAGAGGGATTGTTAGAGTTTTTATCACAAACGATACAGGACAACCTATTACTATTTCAGTTCATTATTCAGTTGTAGGATGGTTCAGCGATCTATCTAAAAAGAGTAAATCTACCAAATTGGAGACTATAACGATAGGTCCTCGAGAAGTATGGTTCAGAGATATTTCTTTTGTAAGTTCTATAAAACAAGGAAAGAATTACTTTAAACTTTTAATCAAACAAAAGAGAGAAGATTATGCTTCTGCCCATATTGAATTCTCACAAATAAGAGAGATAGAAGATCAGAAGCAAATTGAAAGAAGCAATTTTCTTGGCATGCAGTCAAGAGCATATATTAATCCTGAATCTCTCAACTATTGGATTTATTTCTCACTTTTTGGTCCATATAAATATAGTAAAGAAAGAAATATTCTATTGATTTTGAAAATATTTGGATTTGTTGCTGGAGGAATTCTTTTAGGCTTGAAACTCCCATATACTTCAACATTAGGGGATTATATTCTACCTTTAAGTATTCTACTCATGGTCATATCTCTGTTAAGTTTTCTATCAAACATGGATGCTTCTAAAGTCAAGTTAATCAAGGAATTACAATTAACAGATCACGATAGGAAGGGAACTCTAGAACTGGCACAAAATACAAACAACATTACTCTTAAGAGATTCTCAATCACTGATATGAATTATTCTTATGATTCTGAAAAAAAATATATCTTTTGGAAAGAAGGAGCTAATAAACTCTTCCAGAGACTCATTCCTCTAGTAAGTGATATTATTGGAATCACTACAAAAATCAAATTTACTCGAATTGTTTCTCAACCTGATGTAGAAGTTATTGATGATAAAGTAGAGTTAAAGCAAAAGATTGCAAAAGGTATAGAACTACAACATGAAGAAGGAATTAGATTAAGAGGTGAAGTAGAATCGATTAGTGAAGATTCAAAAGGTGTGGATGTTGAAGTTCATAATATAAATATCGCTTCATCAATTAAAGCAGATATTGATCCTATTGTAACAAAACCAGATATGAAACCTGATGTTGACCCAATTGAAACTGTTACAGAAATTAAACAAAAAATTGATCCTATCGTTACTGATACTAGTATCGATAAGGACATTCAACCAATTGAAATCAAAACAGATTCGATTGTTAAGGATGTTAGAGGGTATATTGGAGAGCCAACAGATGTTGAAACTATTCCTGTTCCTAAGGAATTGCCAGGTAGTCAACCAAAAGCTACTGACAAGAAATCAATAAAAGAACTAAAAGAAGATAACAACGAAAAATAGATAATTCTTCATCATCTTATTATTTCTGAATATCACAACTTGAAAAACAAGTTTATAAGTACTTCAGAAGCAGTTCAAACCGAAAAATAATGACCAACAATAGTCAATCTGTAAGCAATTATGGAGAAGATAAATTGAGTAAAAAGATTCAAATTGCGAATAATTATGGAAATGAAAGTTTCTCTTTTTTCTGGTTAAAGTTCGCAGGTTTCGGGATGATGCTCTATTATATCGCTGAAATGGTTAATAGAATTTTATTCATTGCTCTAGAAGATTCTCCAGAGCAAATGTGGATAACTTGGAGAATCGTTGATTCGAGTTATCTTATACTTATGTTTGTTCTAATGGGATTACAGGTTATGAGCTGGAGAAGAAACAATATAGGTGTTGAAAACAAGAAGAAGACTAATTACGCGTTCTTTTCTGTTATTTTAGCAGGTGTTTTTGTAGCTCTTTATGAGATTCTTACAATGCTAAGAGAACTACTACTAAATTATAGTAGCCAAGGTGATTTGACCGTTCCTTTTATGTTGATGATTATGTTGCATATTTTTGGATTTATTCTAGTAAAAAATCTAATAACTATAATAGGGAGATACAAGGGAGTTAAGACAGGAGGAAGTATTTTCTACACCTTATTTGCAATAAATCCAGTAGTACGATATTTATTACCATTTATTTTCTTAATATTATTGCAATTAACTGGAGGTTGGGCAAGTATGTTCTTTATATATTCAGAGCTAGTCATGACCTATATTTCTGCAGTAATAGCTGTAGGTTTCTTCATTTTCATCTGGAAAGATAGTAGAAAAATCAAAATTGGTCATCTTCTTATGAATCATGAGAAAGAACCAAGAAATAATGTCTTACCACAAGTTAAGGGAATCCGATACATAGAAACTGGGAATAAAATTATAGAAGTTCCTATTAAGCAAGATTTTTCAGTTTTTTGTCCCATCTGTGGATTAATAGTTTATGACAACGCTAAAACTTGTGTGAGTTGTGGATCAAAGATAACCTAATCCACTTCTTCTTTCTTCTTCTTGGGTGGTATAGATTTAATCAAGAAGTACAAGACGACAGCTGCTACTATAACACCAACAACAATGAAAATCACATCAAGCTTACTTCCTGGATCTTCTATCCTATCTGTAAAATATTCATCTGTGTTGTGTTCTATTGCGTTTACTACACTATCTTCTAGAAAAAGATAACTTGCAGCTCCTAAGATATCTGCGGCAATTCTACCTTCATCATCAAGAACAATAGTAACCGGAAAATATGAAATGTTGAAACCATAATAGGAAGCATCAGTAACAAATCCAAGCGTCCATTCTTCTGGTATATCCATTTCATCAATAAAATCAACTAATGTCTCATTTGTAAGAGGTTGATGAACATCAAGCATGAATATACTAACATTGTAATTTTCTTCTATTTTTTTTAAGGTTGGAACTTCTTCTTTACAAGCATAACATGAAGGTGAGAAAAATACTACAATCCTTACTCCACTGTAGAAACTTACATCATCAAGTATCATGTTCATATCTTTAAAAAGTACACTTGTATTCTGAGCTTGCAGAGGGATCATGGTAAGATTAAGAAGATAGATAGTTAGTAAAACAATTGATAAACGACGAACTGATTTCATTTTCTTTATATTCAACATATCTCACTAAATTAGCTTATTGCTGAGTAGTTTATTATTCTTCTGCTTTTCCCAATTTTCACATTATTACAAACCACAGATTTTTCCACCAAGACATCTTCTTCAACTACGGAATTTTGCCATATTACACTGTGGTCTATCTTAGAATTACTGGCAATCTTTACATTATCATGAATAACAGTAAAAGGACCTATAGTTGCATTTTCTTGAATTAAAACATTGTTTCCCAGAACAACTGGAGGGATAATCTTAACCGTATCAGATAAGGTACAATTATCTCCAACTATTATTCCTTTCTCAGATTTTCCAGGTGGAGTAAAATTGGTAACAAAACCACGCATAATATCGTAATTTGCCCAAAGATAGCTTTTCACATTTCCACAGTCTAGCCAATAGTAATCATCAACAAAACCGTTGAGCTTAAACTTCTCTTGTAATAAATAGGGGAAGAAATCTGTTCCAAAATCGTTAATGTCATTAAAGCTATCGAGGATTTCTAATGCTCTATTCTTAAAAAAGTAAATTCCTGTATTAACTAAGTTTTGATGAAATTCAGCAACAGGACGGTAAGCAAAAGCTAGGGTTGTGAAAAGCATCTCTTCAGGTTTTGGTTTCTCTAAAAAAATATCTATATTCTGATTTTTATCTAATAAGATGACCCCGAATTTTTTGGTTGGGAAGTCAATATTTTTTAGACTAATCGTGGCATATGCATCTGTTTTGTAAAAGAATTTCTGCATTTTATTAACTGATAAATCACAAACAATATCTGCCATTGAAACAACAAAATCACCATCAATTTGATCAGCAACTTTTCTAACTGCATCAGCTGTTCCACTAGGATCGATATCAGGTATTGAAATATCTAAAGATTCAAATTTAGGTGATGTAAGAAGATAATCTTTAATTTGTTCTCCAAGGTATTTTACTGCAACTATAATTTTTGATATTCTAGCATCTGTCAGCTGTTTAATTGCAAAGTCGATCATTGGAGTAAGCGTCACGGGTACTAAAGGTTTAGGAAGGTTTGTCGTCAAGGGTAGTAGTCTAGTTCCTTTTCCTCCGGCTAAAACAACTGCACAGTCTACTTTTGAAATATCATTCACCTTCTTGTTTACGAAGTTTGTTAGCTAACCAACCAATCTTTGTATTATCTATCCCTTTGATGTCAAACTCAGGTACAAAAGGTTTGATATCAATGAGTGGAGTATTATTAAGAACATCTATCCCTTTAACTAGAAGTTTATTTTTATCTACTTTAACTAACTGCACTATGGATAAACCTATCTTGTTGGGTCTATTTGGGTGGCGGATTGCAAAGATACCTTTAGGTTTTTCATCTAGATAAGGTGCAACTTTGAGGTCTACAGTTGTAGCTCGGTCGAATATGTATAAAAGAATGATATGAGAAAAACCCTCTATTTCTGTTAATCCTTCAACGAATTCTGGGTCTATTATAATAGTACCAAAAGCTTCTGAAAAACTTGGTTGGATAGGTACTTCATCACCTTGTTCAAATGGTGATTCAATATGACCTATTTCACGGATTGTATATTCCATCAAGTCATTTATGACTTACTATTATTTCTTTTTTGTGGCAAAAACTTTCAAGTGTATTTATTAGAAAAACTTAACAAGAAGTTCTGTGAGCGTTCCCTATATCACATTGTTTAAATAACAAAAATGAGTGAAATTATATAGGAAGAGATGGTGTTATAGTGAGCCAAAGAATTTTCAAAGTTTCCCTTTTAGGAGAAGGAGCAGTCGGAAAGACTTCCCTTCGTCGTATATATTTAGGAGAGAGTTTCAAAGAAGGATATTCTATGACAATTGGAGCTGATTTTGCTGTTAAAAAAACGGTCTCCAAAAATACTGAATATACACTCCAAATTTGGGATCTTGCAGGACAACAGAGATTTTCAGCTGTTAGAGAAGTCTACTACAGAGGTACTGCTGGAGCGTTGCTTGTCTTTGACATATCTCGTCCAGAAACTTATTCAGTCTTACCCAATTGGTTACATGAATTAATTCGTAATAACAAGAACCGTATCGTTCCTATTGTTTTAATCGGTAACAAAGCTGATCTTCGAGAATCAACACCTAATGCTGTTCCTACTGAATATGCTCAAGAGTATGCTGATCAACTTAGTGAATGGTCAGGATTTTATGTTCCTTATATGGAAACTTCTGCTAAAACTGGTTTGAATGTCGATCAAGTCTTTGTCGCTTTAGTTGAGAATATCTCTGCATACTTTGAACGTTTAACTGTAGAAACTCGATAACTGCCAATTTTTTCCTCTTTTCTTTAAGCAAATTATTTATAGCTATTATTAATTTTCCACTTACTTAAGGTAGATTCATTTGATTGATTCAGTTGAACTTATTTCTTACTTACATAAACATGGTCTTAATCTAGCTACTGGTGTTCCATGTTCATATTTCAAACAACTTTTGATTGAACTTGAAAAAAGTGACAAAATAAACTATATCCCTGCCACTCGTGAAGATGAAGCTGTTGGTATTTCTTGTGGTTATTATTTAGGAGGACAAAATTCTTTTGTCTTGATGCAAAATTCTGGATTAGCTACTATTGGTGATGTACTCACTTCACTTGCTCAACTTTATCAGATCCCTTTGCTTCTTTTTGTTAGCTATAGAGGTTTAGAGCCTGATGCTACTTTTCCTGAACATCTTCTTATGGGAGATGTTACAGAAGATGTTCTTAATGCTTACAATGTTCCCTATGAGATTCTCTATGAAGAAGGTTGGCAAGACACAATTGATAGAGCTTTAGAAGAAATGAATGCAAATAAAACGGTTGTTTGTATTCTTGTTGAAAAGGGGGTAATGGATGAATGAAAGGCGATGAAGTAGTTAGAAGCTTACAAGATTTGCTTAAGGGAGATGAGTTAATTGTTAGCTCTAATGGTAATGTTAGCCGTCAAGTATTTGCTTATCTTCATCAACCTCAAGTTTACTTAAGAGGAAGTATGGGATTACCAATGGCTGTAGGTTTTGGATTAGCTTTATCTCAACCTAATAAACAAGTTATTGTTATTACTGGTGATGGCAACTTTCTTATGGGGTTAAGTTCAATGGCTACCATAGCTTTTCATAAGCCACAAAACTTGAAAATTCTTGTTTTAGATAATGGTTCATATGCCACAACGGGAGGCCAACAAACTGTTTCTTCTAATCTTGCTTATGAAGAAATGATATCTGGGATGGGAATCAAAAATGTCCAATCAGTCGATGTTATGAAAGATACTGAAACACTTAATGGCAAACTAATAGATTTACTTGCTGCTAAGGAATTGTCTGTACTCCATACTCTTGTTGAAGAAGATATCCATAAGCTAGAAAATATCCCCTGGCATCCTCCTGAAATCAAAGATAAATTTTTGGAGAAATTTGATTGAAAGAAGCGCTTAAATAAGTTCTTGAGTTAGGTCTACCATGAAAGTCTCTATTCAATGCTTTGGACAGTTAAGATCTATTACCAAAGAGAGATACGTCCAAATTGAAATAAAGGAGAACTCATCAATTCAAAATGCTCTTGATTTCTTTAGAGACAAATATGGGCAAGCGATGGAAAATTTGCTCTATAGTGAAGAAAAGATAAAGGATTTTTATTTTATTCAATTAGATAAGAGAAATGTCAATAATGACGAATTGGATGAAATTACTCTTACAGCTGATCAAATTATTTCTATAATTCCTTTTATTTCAGGCGGATAAGAATCTTTTATCGTAGAAATGAAAGAGAAGAAGCTAGCACTTGAGAAATAGAAGGTAGGGGATGTGCAGCTCTAAGGATGCTAGCCTCTGTAAATATAATAGAGTCTTTGACTTTTAAACTCGAAGAAAAGTTTTACATGATATAGGAAAACCTTTTTTCATCAAAATTTATAAAGTAATTCTGTCATCTAGTTATTTTACATTTTTGTTGGGTTTATATAGAGCAAACAGTCTTAAAGTATAGGAATAGGGTTTACCGCTCGTGTAGACTTTGCAGACCACCTCCTTCCATAGATTGTGGTCAAGGTACAAGAGAAATGGAATCCATTCCTATACTCCCAGTTATGAATGAGGAGCTAATAAGCGATCCGTAAGCACTCTTTGAGTGTGGACGGGGTAGGAGGATACGTGAATTATCCTTTAGAGTGAGTACAGACTGTAAGCCAGTCATCTTCCAGATCTTATGATAACCTCTATAAAACACCCACAACATGACTGAATGACACAAAAAATTCATAAAGTTTAAAAGAAAAACTGTCTCATGGGCAATAGATTAAGGAATAATTTTGTTATTCGACAAATGACTATCAGTTTCATAGCATTCTTTGCAACTGGGTCAGTTTTACTTATTTCTGCTTCAGTTCTTCTTGCAAAAATTGTTGATTTTGAGCTAGCTGCTTCTCTATACATGAAAGTGATTCTAATTTTCATGTTAATTTTTGCTGTAATGGGGTTTGGAATGTTAATAGCAGGAATAGTTATCGCAATTAAAGCATTAGTAAAATTGAAAAAAATAGATTTTAAGGTATTAGAAAACGAAATTGTACAAACTGCACCTTCTGCGTCTTTGAAAATAATTCGACCCTCATTGTCATCTAAATCAGAAGTAGCTGTACCAAAGGAAACATCAACCAAAACGATATCAAGACCAGCTCCTCCTAAGAAAGCAGTATTGAAACAAATTCCTATTAAAATCAGTAAAGCTCCAACCAAAAAAGAAACACAGATTCCATCAGACTATAATTATGATGATGGTCTACAAAGTATAATTGATCGTTACAATACTGAGAAAGTGAAGAAAGCATTCAAGAATTGGTATAACACTCTAATGATTACTTTTCCAGATATTTCCAAATCTTTTCTATTCAAGATTAATGGTGAGGAAGGGTTAGATTTTTCGGAAGGTGTTGATGAAGAAGCAGCTGTTCAGGTAAAGATGGATTCAACAGTTTTCGTGAAAATGATGACTAAACAGATCAATCCAATAAAGGCTTATTCAAGTGGAAACTTGGAAGTAAAAGGCGAAATGAAGAACATGTTAAAATTAAGAAAACTGATGTTTTAACTAAAAATGTGAATGAAATGAAAGCATATATTACAGCTGATTTCTCTCCAGAAGCTCTTGAGAAACTGAAAATTCTCCTGAAAGATGAGATAGTTTATGAGAGCTGGCGAGATACAAAAAACCTATACTTCAATGATGAAGATCTTATCAAGCGAATAAAAGATATTGGTGCTGAGATATTCATCTGTGAGGGAGATAATGTTAAGAAATCAGTTATTGAACAAGTTGATCTTAAGATAATTGGTTCAACAAGAGGTGACCCAAATAACATTGATTTGGAAACAGCAACATCCAAAGGTATTCCAGTACTTTTTGCACCAAATAGAAATACAATTTCAGTAGCGGAATTAACGGTAGGACTAATACTTAGTCTTGCTCGTAAACTCCATTCAATAGAACGTATCCTCCACTCTGAGGAAGCTTTCCAGGTTAATGACTTTGAAGATTACATAAAATATTACAATCAATTCAAAGGATTTGAACTAAGTGGTAAAACAGTTGGTATTGTGGGATTGGGAAGGATTGGTTTTAACGTGGCTAAGCTTCTTCTACCTTTTGGCGTTAAGTTCTTAGTTTTTGATCCTTATGTTTTGCCTCAAAGATTAACAGCTATCCAAGGGAACTCAGTTGATTTGGATACATTAATGTCTAATTCTGACATCATTACCTTACATTGTCCACCTACAGATGAAACAGATGATATGATAGGAGAAGAACAAATTGCATTGATTCAGGAACATACCTTGTTCATTAATACTGCAAGAGCATCAATTGTAGATGAGGATGCACTCTTAGACGCATTGAAAGAGAAAAAGATTGCTGGTGCAGCTTTGGATGTTTTTTCCATAGAACCCATTGATCAGGATAATGAGTTTCTAGAATTAGATAATGTGATAGTTACCCCTCATGTGGGAGGAGATACTTTTGATACAAATCATCGTCATTCAATGATGATGGTAGATGGAATCGAAAAAATTCTGAACAACCAAATACCAGAGAACGTTAAAAATCCTGAAGTTCTACAAGGATATGATCCAACTGATGTACATGCAGATAAATCTGATGAATTCTCCGATATTCAGCCTACACTTCAAATGTACTCAAGTCATATTACTGAAATCATCAAAGTATGTATTGAGATGATTAAGAAAGAATACATTGTTGGAACAGCTGGTAATGTATCTGTTCGGGTAAAATTACCTAATGGTCAAGATGCTTTTCTTGTTACTCCTAGTACTGTAAAATATGAAGAAATGGGAATTGAGGATATAGTTCTAATTGATGAAGAAGGAGAAACAATTGTTGGTCAAAGAAATCCAACTTCTGAGAGAAGAGTGCATTTAGCTATTTACAAAGCAAGAGAAGATATTAAAGCCATTGTACATTCTCACGCACCATATTCTACAGCTCTATCGATTGCGCGTATGCCAATTGGTCCTATAGTTGATGAAGTCATTCCATTTATTGGAGGGTGTGAGGTAGCAGAATTTGGAATGGCTGGTACAGATGATTTGGCAAATAATGCGGTTGAAGCTCTAGGGGATAACCTAGCAGTTTTCATTGCTAATCATGGAAATGTTTGCTGCGGTGGTTCATTAGATAAAGCTTGGACTGTTTGTCAACAAGTAGAAATGGCAGCTAAGATTCAATATCGAGCTTCTTTATTGGGAACAATTTATGCTCTTCCTGAAGAAGTCGAAGAAGAGGAGAAAGAAATTTTTGATATCATGAGAGATTTGGGTGAATGAAAGACTAAATCTTAGTTATACTCATCCATTTCTTATATTTATTTTGAAGTTTAGATGACATAGTTGAACGGGGTTCTAGTTTAACAATCGCATCTGTAGTTGAGAATTCCTTTTGATAATCTAACAGATTTTTTATTTTTCCGCTAGCAATATCACACAGTTTTAGTAATCCGTGAATTGATGCTTCATGATCTGATAAGTATAAAACTGGTTGGTTATATAAATCCGAAAACCGCTGATTGAGTAATGTATAACGAGACAACCCCCCTAGGAGAGATAAAGTAAATTGTTCCATTTTTGCTACTTCTTTTGCTAAATCAATATTTCTAGATACAGCAAACATAATATTATCAAAGACTGCTCCGACCAGCTGATTCTGGTGAATGAAAAACTCTTCAATTCCACCTGGGCTTGGAAAATAAAACTCCCCTGCAGCTCGATTTGAGCTAGTTAACGTAGAAGGACCTAGGTTAGCAAATACTGAATGAGTAGCAATGTTTTCCTCTGATTCTTCTTGTTCATACTCATCAAATTGTTGATATTTTACCTTTAGGTTATGATATTGTTTTTTTGAAGGTTCTAAGAATTTAGTATTCAGTTTATTATCAAAAAGGTGAGCTGCCCATTTCACTACTTGTCCAGTTATTCCTGTATGAGCCTCTACAATATAATTGTCACAAAGGTTTTTTACTGAGATTCCCGTTGTCCAAGTTCGTTCTTGATCATCTGTATAGAGTTCTTTTGTTACAAGTTGAACTGGAGTTGTACTCCCTAAAACTACGCCCATTCTTCCTGGAGTTATGGAATTGGATGCAAGCAGTGCAGCTTGAGTGTCTGGTATTCCAGCAACTAATTCTGTTTCAGAGTTTAGATTTAGTCTCTCTTGGATTGAAGTGGAAATATTCCCAACTATTTCTCCTGATTGAACAGTAGGGGGGAAGAAATCATCATTAATTTCAAAAATTGAATGCCACTCATCATGCCAGAGTTTATCCTTAAGACTGAAGAAACCAGATTCCATTGCACTGGTATAATTTGTATGAACTTCTCCACCAAATTTAACAAGAATCCAACTATCTACAGGTAAATAGTGAGTAATTTTTTTGTTATCAATCTTTTCAGGATTATTTCTTAGGAATTCTAATCTGGATGGTATCATAAGAAAGTTAGGGAAATGTCCTGTTTGTTGATAGAGAGTTTCTCCAGTTAATTTCTCAAACTTCTCATCTATTTCATCTCCATAGTCTATTCCCTGAACATCAAAGCTTGCCCCAATATAAAGAGGGTCTAAATTTTCATCAGTAAAAACGCAGCTGGGTCTGATAATTGAGGAAGTAATATACTTAATTTTCTGTGAATCGATTTTTGATTTCTTAATTGTTTTTTCTGCTAAATCCAATAAATTAGTCCAATATTTCGAATGCTCCCAGCTTCTACCAAAACCATCAGCTGATTGTATAGCTTGAGGGATAATATGTTCCATGGCTAAGATGGTGTTATTTTCGTCTGCAATGGCACATTTCAATGCTTTAGAACCTGCATCGAAAACCATGCGATATTCCATAGCATCCCTAACAATATGCAAAATATAAGTTTTTAGTAGATTCTCCGAAAGCTTAAATTATCTTTATCAGTTTTGTCAGTATATGTCTGACAAAGAACTTCCTAAGATTGGATTGGGTACATGGATGCTCAAACCTCAAGCTGCTAGATTTTCAACAATTGAAGCAATAAAGATGGGTTACAGGTTTGTTGACACTGCACAATCCTATGGTAATGAAAAAGGTGTAGGAAAAGGATTATATGAAGTCCTTAATGGAGGAATAGTAAAACGAGATGAGTTAATCATTGCAACAAAAGTTCATCCGTTGAGAGTTAAACCTAAATTTGCTTACAAATCCACTCTTAAATCAATTGAAAAACTTAAACTTGATTATATTGATATCATTTATATCCATTGGCCAGCTTTTGCACTAGGATATTCTCATGAAAATACTTTAGGGTCATTAAGCAAACTTGTTGACGATGGAAAAGTTAAGCATATAGGCATTTCAAACTTCACTGCCAAACAAACTGAAGCAGCTATTAAAGCATGTGATAAGCCGATCTATGCAAATCAAGTTGAACATCATCCATACCTACAACAGACTGAACTACTAAAGTCTCTTAATGAGAAGAATGTCAACTTTATTTCTTATTCCCCATTAGGTAGAGGTAAGGCTCTCAAAGATCCTATAATTATTGATATAGCAAAAAGAAACAAAGTAAGTTCCGCACAAGTTTGCCTAGCTTGGGTAATAAGTAAAGGTGCTTATCCTATTCCAAAAGCTACAAGTTTAGATCATATAAAAGACAATTATGCTTCATTGGAATTAACTCTATCACAAGAGGATTTGGAAAAAATTGATGAAATAACTAGAATTGAGCGATATGTTCATCCACCCGTTGTTGCACCAAAAGAATGGAAAAAAAGATTTCAAAATAAAGAATTGATTTGAATATTTCCCGATAATCTCTTTCTTTAATTCACTATCTTCTATAAACTATTAAAAAACTAAATCACTCTTCATTCTAGCATAAATCCTAAATTCTATTTTTTTGTTTCCCAAAATATCTTCTTGTTATAAAGAATAGATTCTATTAGATCCTTGTTTTTCATCTCATCTAGCATGGAATCAATTTCCTTTTTAGACATTTCAGGAAATAGAGTATACATCTGTTCATTTCTTAAGGGATGTCTTTTCAGTATATTTAAAATTTGATTAAAAGGAGGAGATTCTCTATCTACACTCTCTATGAGTATTTCTTCAAAATGAGCTATACTCTCTGCTTTGAGTATCTCTTGAGCAATTATTAATCGATTTGTTGGAGGAATCTTAACCCATGATTCAGTAGGAGGACGAATTGGTACATTTATGTATACTCTATCAACTTTGAGCTGATTTATTATTTCCTCAATCTTTTTAAGAGATTCAACATCATCATTCAAATCCTTTATCAGCATAACTTCTAACCAAATTTGGTTAGCAAAGACTTTACGAAATTCTTTAAATCCTTTAATTACTTTCTCAAGTTTAATATCCTTGTGAGGTCTATTTATTTTTCGAAATAGTTCTTCGGAATCTGCATCTAATGTCGGTAAAACTACATCAGCTTCTAAAATGTCTTTTCTCGCATCTTCTCTATAAAGTAGAGCACCGTTTGTTATTACTGCTATAGGGATTGATGTAATTTTCTTTAGTTCTGATATCAAAGTTCCTAATCCTTCATAAAGGAGTGGTTCCCCTTCTCCTACAATTGTAATAAAATCAATTTCCTTCTCTTGTTTGAGAGCATACCTTACTTCGTCAAGAATATCCTCTACAGGATAGAACATTGCTCTTGTATTTGTATAATTAGTGGTTGTTCCTAATTGACAGTATATGCATGTGTAATTGCAAGTTTTATCAGGAATTGGGCTAATACCAAGAGATTTTCCCAATCTTCTGGATGGAACTGGTCCATAAACATATTTCATTTCAAACAACATTGATAATTTATCTGTAATAACTAAATATCTATCCTATTCAAATGTTTTCCAATGAATGGACAAAGAAATAATTAGAGTAAAGGGTTGATCTGGTTATATCTTCGAATAATTTCTTTTTTCAGTTCTACATCCTCTTCTTTATGTATTAAATCCCAAATAGGAAGCTCATTTAATCCATCTGTTCCTAAAACAGAAAGAGTTGTCATTCGGATATTTTTCTCATGATCAATAATTATTTTTCCATCTTCAATCAATTTATCTATTCCTTTCAAAATCCTTTGATAATCTGTTAGAAGATTATTATCATGACTAATAAGCCCCATTAATTCATCCAGACTTATTATTCCTTTTTCTTTTAGAATCCTCTCGATACTTTCTTCAAAGGACTGTTTAGAAGCATTTTGAGTATCTTCTGTATCTCCCCATATTAAAGCCATGTCTGTCAATAGATGATTCAGAATTTAGTATAAAAACACAAAATTAGTTTGTGAATATATATAACTGTTTGAGCATCTGTAAGCCTATATTTAGGTGTCAATATGAGAAACAAAACACTTACTGTTTACATAATGTTTGTGGTTTTATTGTTATCTTCATTTATTTCATATCCTGTTTTAAGCGATGTTATAGAACGAGACTATTGGCCCACTAATGGGTGGCAAAAAGCTTCTTTCGAAGATGTAGGAATGAATGAACAAACAATAGATAGGATGTTTGAGTATATTGATGAAAATAACTTCAACATTGACAGTGTTCTCATTGTTAAGGATGGGTACCTAGTGGTTGAAGAGTATCTCAGTTACTATACTGCTGGAATTCTTCATCCTGTCTATTCAGTTACTAAAAGTTTTATTTCAACTTTGATTGGTATTACAATTGAGGAAGGGGTTATAGAAAGTGTAAATCAGAAAATATTGGATTTCTTTGTTAATGTTTCAGTACCTAATATTGAATTAAGAGAAAATGTTACTATTTATCATCTACTAACCATGACATCAGGTATTTCTTGGAGAGAAGATATTTCTTACTATTTGCCAGAAAATAGTTTTGTACAGATGAAAGCAAGTGATAATTGGGTCGAGTTTGTCTTAAGCAGAGGAAAGGATGAAGAACCAGGAACTGTTTTTAACTATAATTCTGGAGGATCTCATCTGCTTTCTGCAATTATTGAAGAAGCGACAGGAAATTCCACTTTTGAGTATGCAAATGAGCATATCTTCGAACCTGTAGGTTTTACCGATGTGTTCTGGTCTCAAGACCCACAAGGAATTTACTTTGGAGGAGCTGATCTTCATCTATTACCTCGAGATATGGCAAAGTTTGGATTTCTCTTTCTAAATAATGGTACTTGGAATGAAACTCAGATAGTTTCAAAGGAATGGGTCGATCAAGCGTCAAATAATACAGTGGTGGTTAGTGGTTGGTCATGGTATGGGTACCAATGGTGGGTCTACCCACAGATGAATGCATATCTAGCTTTAGGTTGGGCTGGACAGATAATACAAGTAATGCCAGACTATGACATGGTCGTTGTGTTTACGTCAAGTTTAGCAGAATTTGATTGGCCATTTGTTTATCTTACAATAGATTACATTATCAAATCAGTTGAAGAAGGATATTCATCACCAACAGAAGCATCTACTGAATCATTTGTAATAGCTATTTCAATTGTAATGCTAGTAGGTTGGATTAAGCGAAAAAGAAAACTCTAAAAATCTGGACTAACATCTACAAAAGTCATAGTTACTTGACATTTAGAACAGATTTTATTACTTTTTACCCATTCTAGAAGTTCTTTTTTATGAAAGATATGACCACAGGGTTCAAGTTGAAGAATTTCAGCTTCTGATTCTATGTAATCATCACATAAATCACAGAAAGGGATTTTATTTCCACAACTCATACAGATTATTTGATCTTCTGAATTAGAGAAATCAATCTTAGATTTGCAATAAAAACATTGGATAGTATTTTTTGAGATTGCAGATGTTTCAGGAGAAACAAGTTGAGCAATTTTTGAAATTGTAGGTGATTCTGGATAAATAAGTTGAGCTTTTGTAAAACTTTCTTCTGCCTTCATCTTCTCATATCTAATCTTTTGAAAGGATATTCTTTCTTTACTTTGTAATTGGTTATTCGGATTGTGCGTTGAACCTATAATAATGAAGATTAAGATTCCTAAAATTGTAATTCCAAATAGAATACTAAATATAATAACATTTTTGGAAGAATCGTTCGAAACTCCGACAAGAATTAAGATAACTCCAAGTCCAGTAGTTAAGAATAAAGAAAGAACCAATCTTGGAATGCTATCAGCAATAGTACATCTAAAAGAACAGTATGCTTTCTTCTTCATTGTATCAACATGTTTAAGTTCGTTTACTTCTCCTCCACAGAACGAACATCTCAACTCCATACTTTGAATATTTGCACAAATGGATATTTAAACATTTCAAATAAAAGAGAGAATTGGGATTTTGAATTTATGAAAGATTCTGCATTACGTTTATTAGTGTTAGAACGATAATTCTCTTTGAGTGAAAAAGATGAAAAAACTTCTGATTGTTCTGATATTCAGCTTTTGCTTAATATCTGGTTCTGAAGTATACAATTCAGAGGATCATTCTAGTGTTAGCAAATTCAATAATACTCATAATTCTTTAATTGACTCTTATGTAACTCATGGTCCAATAGAAATAGACAATGACGAAGGTTTCATCAACTATGGTTTTCCAGGTTTAGGAACAACTGAAAATCCGTACCTAATAGAGAATTACTTGATAGTAACTTCAGCTCAATATGGTATTTCAATCTGGAACACTTCTAAATTTTTTATTATACTGAACTGCTACATAGAAGCATCGAGGGTAGGAATCACGATTTCAGACTGCATTTCATGGGGTACTGTGTCAGTTATGAATAATAGCTGTGTGAGCAGTGAATTTGATGGCATCAGTTTAAGAGAATGTTCTGGAGCCATAGTTGCTAATAATTCCTGTAGCAGTAACATTAATGGAATTGAGATACTCAATTCATCTAATGTAACACTTTCAAATAATAATTGTTTTAACAATATTAATCATGGAATCTTTATTTTTGAATCACCAGAGAATAGATTATCTAGTAATAATTGTAGTAATAATTTTAATGCAGGAATTCTTCTTTATTCCTCATCCAGAAGCACAGTTACAAACAACACTTGTAAGTACAACAATTGGCATGGAATCTGGTTAAAATATTCGACAGGAACGACAGTAACAAATAACACTTGTACGAAAAATAGCTTTGCTGGAACATTGTTATCTTACTCCTCTAGAGTAAACTTAGCTAACAATACTTGCGAGTTTAATGATAATGGTATGAGATTAGATAGTGCTGATCATTGTGTTCTAACTAACAATCTATTTGAAAGAAACCAAGATTATGGTCTCTATATCAATTATGCTTCTGATGTTAATATCATCCACCATAATACTTTCATAGATAATAACTTTGGAGGTTATTCTCAAGCTTGTGACGATGGAACAGAAAATATTTGGTTTGATGAAGAGACAGAAGAAGGTAATTATTGGTCGGATTGGCATATGGAAATGCCTTATCCTATCGATGGAACAGCAGAAGCTAATGATCCTTTTCCATCAGTTGAATATCTTGAAACACCAACAATCAAAACAATAAATTACAGTTTCAGTTTGCTTATTTTATCACTATTAGCTCTTACTGTACTAAGCACAAAGCAATTCTTTAAGCATAAATAGTAGAATTAGAAATCATAGCTAAAACTTAAATCATCATTTTCCTAATGTTAATATTGTTATGAAAAGATGTAATTTCTTAGTCAACAATAAGGTTATCAACATTGGTTTAATAATTATATTCCTGGGATCGGTCTACTGTCTATATATAGGTATAGTTGTCATAGATCAAACTATGAATAGGGGATACATTATAGGGGGGATTTTAGGAATTGCATTTTCATCCATTATTTTAGTTTTTGGATCCTCTTTCAGGAAGAGAAAAGATATCTCGATCTGCCCTGAATGTAATAAAACAAATCCTCTTAGTCGGAAAAACTGTGTTTATTGTAATCAGTCCTTAAATTTGAAAATTTGTCTTATATGCAAAACACGTAATTCAGCTGACCAAGAAAATTGCTCAAAATGTGGTTTCTTCTTAAAAGAACCTGAGGAAGAGGTCAAAATAGATGAATAAGGAGAAGAATGAAAATAAAAAGAAATCAACCACATTTGGATTACTGTTGTTAACTATATTTGTATTCGCATTACCTTTGGTAGCCATCGGAGGTATAGTTTTTGGAGTACATTTAAGTTTAATTTGGTCAATAATTGGTATACTTATAGCTTTTGTATCTTCCATCCTGCTAATTGTATTTACTGTTCTAGCTTTTAAAATGAGAAAATTTGTTAAATCACAAAACAAGGAAGAACCTAAAGATGATCTTGAACAAGAGAAAATAGTAGAAGGAATTGCAAAAGAAGAACTACTTGTTTGTCCAAATTGTGAAACAGTGAATTCAAAAGAAACAGAGTTTTGTACAGGATGTGGATTATTTCTGAAAATTGCTTATGCGATTAAAAAATAACTACTTTTTTAGCATCCTATTTGACAGAAGTATATAGATAGTAGTAAATTAAAATAGAGAAATTTTGTAAGACAGATTGTATACTAAAAGAGTTGTTTTTAAAGTAAAATTCTCAGCTAAGAAATACTTCTGAAAAAATTCCAAATTTGAAGAAAATAGTGTAATATGATTTTTTTTGTAGTTATTCTTAATGCGATATCGACTCAACTCTTCTTCTAGATAAACATCGATTTTTTGTAGAAAAACAAATCACTGATTCAAGCCCTCTAATCATTTATGTCAATACTTAATTAATCATTAAATGAAAGTATGTTGATTTTATCTAGTATTTTGTTTAGCTAACAGTAGAATTACTCAAAAGAATGCACTCTTTGTTCAACAATTTTTTATTATTAAAAGAAAAATAATCTAAGCAATATTCCCCGCATATATACCCAGATATTTTCACGTCTGTAAGGTAAAACGGAATTTGCCTTACATAGACCATTAGGTCATATCTTCTTAATATCCCGACAAAAATAGTTTAACAGAGCCGTCAAACTTTCATGTAATGCATTTAGACATGAGTCATGTTACTTTTTTCCACTTTTTTAAGAAACATGGAAAATTGTAACAACTCTTAAATAATACTAGTACACATGGTAACTTGAGCTCGAATAAAGCTGGTGGAAAATAAATGAAAAAGAAACAAAAAGTACTTGGGGTATTTTGTTTAGTAACAATTCTTGCTTTGGTTGCAGGAACAATAATGATTACAACTTCTGAACCTCTTGAAGATGTGCCAATAGGGTATAGTCCTGGAGGAGCAGGTCCAGTTGAAGATGTGCCAATAGGGTATAGTCCTGGAGGAGCAGGTCCGGTTGAGGATGTGCCAATAGGAACTCATGGGTATGCAACTGGATGATAAGATCACGCTGAATTAAAAATCAAAATCGCCAGAAACCCCACCCCTTTCCTCATTTGGCGAGAAAGGAAAACCTGGGGGGAAACTAGGTCATTAATCCCCCCATTAAGGTTTCCACTAGGAAAGGTCAAAGGAAGCTAATTCGAACTCAAACACAAGGGGTCAAACCACGAAGAAACAAAGTTAGAGGTCTAAATGGGTTCTCTCGAAGGGGATATCGAGAGGGTCTTGTACAAGATATTGCACGCTAGACTGCAAACTGCGGAGGCTACATTTCTTGTACAAGCCACCTTCTTGATCTCTCCGGTTGTTTCTTCGCAAACAACAATAACAAAAAAAAGAGGTCAAAAAAATGGATCATTTAAACATACTTGACAAAAAGATACTGCATGTATTGCAGAATTATCCGTTAGAACCATTTTCCAAGCAAGCAGAGAAACTAAAAATTTCTCCACAAACAATGATTCGACGCGTTAAATCACTTAAAGATCGGAAAATTCTCCGAACACCATTCGCATCTTTTGTTCCAGAACGAATTTCACTTTATAGATATGGAGTTATATTTTCAATAAGTTCTCTCCACCAGTTTACTTTATTGCAAAATGCCTTATCTGAACACAAGTATATTCGAGCATACAACCGTTTTTATGGTGAAAGTTATGGAATCTATGCACATTTCGAGCTCCCGGAGAATACTGAGCAGTTATTTAACCAGTATCTTGAGCATTTAGTTGAACAAGAATATTGTGACAGTTTTTTCACAATGAAATCTATGGGTTATCGGTTCACCAGGCCACAACCCTTACCCCACTATACTCAAGATCCAGAACCATTTGATCTAATTTCATTCTGGGAAAAAAGGTTATCTAAAAGCGTTTCGCTACCTAGACTACCATCTGCTATTGATCTTCAGACAATAGAACCTCTCCATTTTGAACTACTAAAAGACTTAACAACTTCAATAACTAATGGAAGAACTATTGATATTAGGTCAAAGCAAACAGATTTGATTCAACATTATAGTGACTACTACAAACATCTTAGCAAGAAGAATGAACAAGTTTCAAACTCTAATGAGGAGAAACTTACAAGTGCTGAAGAAATTTTGTTATTCAATCTCAGTGAGTTTTTTGATGACAAGAATATGCACAATGCTAAAGTTGATTTTGGTAGGAAATACTATAATTTAGTCATGAACAACCTTGTTACTCACCCACGCTGGAATTTCAGTCGTAAGTTATTTGAACAACATGCTACACGAGCATATTTCATAGAAAATGTTCCTGAAAAAGAAAAAGCTCAAATTTTCCGCTTCTTCCATGAAGAGAGAATTCCATTTCAATCACATTTAGAGCTATTCAACAAAGGAATATTCCTCAGACTTACAATGCCGCCATACTACGAATCCAAGATTAATTATCTCATTTGGAGTACCTTAAAGGATTATAAAATCTACTCACTTGATTTCTTTGGAAAACATGGTCTCTATTGGACTTTTGAGTATGATAATTTCGACTGGCAGCAGAAAAAATGGAGAGTTGACAAGGACTGGTTGTTAGATAGTACCATAGCTAAAATCGAAGATAAATTACAAAATGGTAATTTTGGTCAATATAAGAAAGAAGAGCCAGCATCTAAGGATCTTTCTTATCTGCGAAAGCATATTGCTAATGGTAATGAAGCTACAGCTTAAACGAAACATTCGAGCGGAATAATTCAAGATGTAGAGTTTCCACCACTCTACACTCTAGGGCAATAGTGGGACTCTGTACAAGAGTCCTCGAGTAATGAAAGTAGGATAGTTAGAAGAGTAAGAACAGAAGCAATAAGAGAATTATTGCAGTTGAGTACTGAGTAAATGAATAGTACTAGACAGTTCCTCTTTTACAAAATATCCTACAAAATAGTTATTCTTTAAAGAGAACCCATATTTGGAAAGATCTAAACCCTCTGCAATTTGTATCTTAATTCTATACTTATTCTTCAGCTTAAGTATGCTTATTCTATTCTCCCCCAGATCTATTTTCACCATCTTAAAGAAATAGTGGTAAGTTATTTTCCCTTTCTTTGTCCAAGTTTTCAACCATTTCTTATTTTCTAATAACATTGTTTTTGAGAGAGTTGAACTCAGAATAGTTGATCCAAATCCTACACCTGAGGTGATTAGAGTTACAATACCCCAAGTTGGTAAAGAGATGATGATACCGTTTAAATCTCTATATCCTTCGTTAATTAGTTCTGTTGTAAAGACTGCTACATAATCAGTTGGAATAGTAGGTATAGCGTTAAAATCAGTAAAAGATCTATCAAAGGTTTGTGAATAACTTAAAGAGGTGAAAAACGAGATAAACAGGGCTAGAGATACTAGTAATACTAAATAGAATAACGCCCTTTTTACAGTTAGAGTGGGTTTTCTATCTGCTCGAAGCAGTGATTGGTATTTACCATTCATCTTCATCTTTTTTCACCAATAGTTCATCGATTACCTTTTGATACTCTCCTCCCTGGTTCTGAGACATTTCGATTAGTCTTTTGAGTAACTCGTTCTCATGATTTAATCGAATGCTGGCTACTTTGGGAGTGAGTTTGTCTAGAAAGATTAATTCTCTTTCCTGTAGGTCATCTAATATACCTCGATAGATTGTTCTTGCTTTCATCGAATATCCAAGCAGAGTTGATAGTTGTGTGGCAGTGATCGCTTTTGGGTATAGGTGTGCCAAGATAAGTATTGCTCGAATTTTATTAGCTCCTAAAGTACTGAGGAGTAAGAGCAACTCATAATCTTGTTTCTCTACTTCGGAATCCATTGCAAGTATATTACAATCTTACCTATATAAAATTTCCATCACACACATTTAGTCATTATTGTGTTTTCACCTACACAACGAAACCAAAAACCGCCTATCTATTGAATCTGTTTTACTTTCAGCGTATGGTGAAACGAAAGTATTATGAAAATTTGGGGGTTTAAATAGTATTTTCTCTTAAGTCTAATGTTGATATGTCCCCACATATCAAATTCAACTAGCGTCCCCTCGCTAGTTTTAACCACCAGCAGAGCTTAGTGGGAGGGGAACCACACCCTTCCCTCTCTTATCTCTTCATGTTAAATTAGGGCTAAATTTATATTTCAGCACGTTTAAGCATATTCGATGGCTTCTAGTTATGGTGAATTATACATCAAAATTGCTCAGATGGTTATTATTAGTATCATCCTAGCTTATTTCTTGTATAGGAGATACAGAGACAGGATTACTGGTTTTACATGGTTCATTTGGTTATTTGGTTTGGTAATCTTTCAAGGAGTATTAGAGATCATTATTTTCATTCTTTGGCGAAATGGCATCGTTTCTGATTACAGTTCTTTACAAGAATTTCACATGATTCCTTCAGGTATAGCTCTTTTCGTACTCTTTCTCTATTTAGAATTCATGCGTAATGAAAAACCGAATACTTTCCTCTTAGCAACTGCTTCCACACTTCTAGGAGGATACATAATTGTATACATACTTGAGGTTCTTTACGGCATAGAATCTACGGGTGTATATGCAGAAACTCCAGAGTATCGAGTTTCAAGGGTTTTGCTAAACATCTTTCAAGCTTTTGTACTTGGAGAAGCGTTTTATGTTTATACAAAAGATACAATGAGAGCGGAATATAAAAAACTCAAAAGAATAAGTTTCTTAATAGCTACTGCAACTGGAATTGGTTTTGTATTTGCTTCACTCAAGGTTTTCGAGAGATGGACATTTAACACTTTCCAAATTTATGGAGCTATTCCTTTCAGTATCACCTTTGGTATCTTAGCCTTAGCTTTCATCTTCAATCCATTCTATGTTTATCTACTACCTGCGAAAATTAACAAGATACTCATCTTCAATGATGCTGGTCTATTACTCTTTTCAGTGAGAATTGGAGGTAAGGCAGTTGATCTAGCTTATCAAGACGTACTAGTATCTGGAACTGTCACAGCTCTAAAGGCGCTGATTTCTGAGACTACCGGTGCTAAAACGGATCTTCGGAAAGTAAGTTTTGGTGATAAAAAACTCATAGTTGTTGAAGACAAGGAACATAAAGTTACTACTCTTATTATAAGTGACAGTGATGCCTTTATTCTTCAATCGGCAGCAAAACATTTCACTGAAAACTTCTACGAAGAATTCAGAGAAGAATTAGAAAATTTCGAAGGAAAGGTCTCTCATTTCGAAAGAGCAAAAGATATTGTTCGAAGAGTGTTTCCTTTCGTCCCTCCAGAAGAAATTAGAAGTGAATAAATATACTTCATTTAAAAGAGAAATTATACTTGGCAAGTTTAAGCTCATCTCTCATGAAAATCAAGTCTTCTTGGATACTCTTGCTTAAAGGAACGCCTTTTTCTCTAACAATTTTCTCAGCTTCGTATTCCTTTTCTCCTGCTGTGTAAATTCTAAAAGCATCAGGAACCTTATCTGAATTTCGCAAGCCTCTACAAATATTCCCTGCAATCGCTTTAAAAATCTCAAATCCCATGAAGAACGATGGGTCAATTGCAATGAAGAAATGACCAACTCTGAAATGAACTTTAGTACCCTCATCATCTAGTCCTGATAAGTCTTTGAGAAACACTCCATCTTGCAGAGCTGCAGAGAGAATCTCAACTACAGTAGCGTAACCATATCCTTTGTGACCAGATAGTTCTTCTCCAGCTCCCCCTAAAGCTAGTAAAGCAGCTTTATTATCAACAAAATCTTTCAGCAATTGAGCTGCATCAGTACGTGTTTTACCTGTTTCTCTGTCAATGACTACTCCATCTGGTAAAGGAGTGTTATTTCTAGCAGCAATTTCTACTTTACCTCTCTGAATAATAGATGTAGCACAATCTAAAACAAATGGAAACTCTTCATCGGTTGGAAAGCCAAAGGTAAGAGGATTAGTACCATACACAGGTTCTCCACCAAAGGTTGGTGCAACAGCTGGTCTTGCATTTGTTCCTGTTATTCCTAGACACCCCTCTTTTATTGCCATGAGAGGATAGTAACCCGCTATACCATAATGAGTACTGTTTCTAACGACTACCATCCCTATACCATACTTCTTAGCTTTTTCAATAGATATTTTCATTGCCTTGTATGAGATATAATGACCATTACCATGGTTACCATCGATGACAGCTGTAGCTGCTTCATCTTTTATTATTTTAAAATCGGTGACAAGATGTTGATTAGATTTCACTCTAACATAGTAATATCTCAATCTTTGAACACCATGAGAAGTGATACCTCTAACATCAGCTTCGATCAATATATCTGCACTAATCTTAGCTTGCTCTTCTGGATAACCTAAACCCATGAATACATCTTTCATGAAATTGTGTAGTGTACTCATATCAATATACGATACTTCTTCACTCATTTTTATCAATAATTCGCGTTTAATCTTCTAAAATATAAGACTTCTCCTTTGAAAAGAAAAAAAGAGAGTTATAATGAGAATGGTGCGTCCCAAGTAGCATTAACATTTGTCTGAATATTTATTGGAATTAGAAATATACCAAAATCAACATTTAAGCTGATATCTATATTAATATCAAAATCACCACTATAAATTGCCAGAAATGCAATATAGTAAGTAATTTCAACAATGATGTCATCGCTCCAAGTTTGACCTTTTATTATATCTCCGATAAGATTTACTCCACTTGCGAGTAGTTCCCCATTGAGAGTTGCAAGACTGAAATTTGCACCATAAACACTAATGGTTATGTTGAGATCTCGAATGGAATACAACCCCTTATTCTGTATTTCAGCTGGTGTGGTAAGTTCAATAAAACCTACATATCCCTCTATAAAATCGGGTGTGATATCAAAAGCAACAGTTGTATCACCGATTGAATAATCAACTTGCAGATAAGAATAGAGTATAGTTCCTCCAAAGGAAAGAACACCTAACATTATAGGAATGAAAATGATGAGAAAAATCTTAAGTCCTTTTTTCATGAATCTACTTTATATTAAGCTTTATAAAATTTTCACCACCACAAAACTAAAGTTAGGTTAAGTATATTCTCTGCAAATCTTTTTTTATCTTTAAACTAAATTAAAGTTATGCATCAAATTGAGAAATTCAAAAATCTACCCAAACATCAATCTCTCCTTAACAAAGTTGCTAAAATAATCACTGAAGATCCTAGAGTTGTAGGTTTGTATCTTGGAGGTTCCCAATCAGCTGATGAATATTCTGATATTGATCTGAGCATTTCTTTTGCTAATGAAGAAGATAGAGATAGTTTCAGAAATGAAAGACTTGAAATTGCTAAGAAAGTTGGTAGAATTAAAGCTGAGTCTATGTCAGGTTTTCCTACTGTCTATGTAGTTTTTTATGAAGATGAAGAAATCAAGGTAGATTTTGCTTTTAACCTTCTCCCTCCTGAAACCAGACCAGATAAAATCAATTTTGATATTCTATATGACCCAGAAAGACATCTAGTAAGGATGATTGAAGAATCTGCAAAAATGAAATGGGATGTTGATATAGCTGATTTGACTCATAGGATTAATCATTATCATATGGGTATAAGCTATACTGTCAGTAAAATTCTTAGAGGAGAATGGTGGGATGCTCTAGATTGTATTGATTTTTATAGAAAATATCTAGTGAAGTTCGAAGATTCATTTGCTGAAAGAAAGCAAGAAAACTACCGGAGACTTGAGAAAAAGCTAGATAAAGACAGATTGGCTGTATTTGATAGAACTTTACTCTCTGAGCTTACACAAGAGAGCCTATTTAGAGGAATGGATGCGATTTTTGAGTATTTTAATCGTTTTCTGAAAGAGAAATTTCAGGAACTAGGAATCTTCCCAGAAGAAGATGCTAGAAGAATGATGGAGTATTATGAAAGAAAGAAAAAGGAAACACTAGAATTAAGCAATTCGTAATAGATCCCAGAAACCAAGTATGAAAATCAAAGATATTCCAAATATTGCTAGAATACTATAGTGAACTCTCTTGATTATTGGTTGATATTTCGCTAATTTTTCCAATACGATCCTCATAGTTTTCTTAATTACAGTTCTTTCAGTATCTGTTGTTTCTTGAGATTCGTCCTTAGCTGTTTTTTCTCCTGATTCTTTTTCGGGTTTTGGTTTGATTTTAATGCCCATGAAATTCATCCAAGAAATAAAGGTCAATATTACTAGCCCAATCACAAATATCAAAGTGAAAAGAGGGAGAATAAACATATTTCCAAATATCTCCGGAACTTCTTTTTCGAGAAAAATAACTGTCTCGGATTTTGTGTTCAAGTATAAGGCAAAAGGAATGAATGTTGCAGGAATCCCTAATACCCACCATTTAGCAATAGTATCTACATTTCGGAAACTCTTCTTATTTGTAATGAAACTATACAACCCCTTTGTTCCCCAATAGGTTAGAGATACAAGAAATATTACAGCAAAAGCTATTATTATTGCATTAAAAGTTTCAAAATTACGATAGACAAAATGTAGCTTCTCAAACGTTGAAGTGGGTCCAACTAAGTCTGAGTGGAAATGAGTAACTCTTCCTTTTTCATCTTTGAAGAAAACAATCGTATAGTCGTATTGACCTGTTCTCTCTACGAAATAATTAGGAGCTGTTTGAACAAATTCTATCGGTACTCCAACTATCTTGAGATATTCACCTGTAGAAACAAATTCTAATCCAAAATATCTCATCCACATCTCCATAGGAATCTCTGGAGCATCTCTATAATGTCTTCTTGAAGACAAATAGAAACCTGCGAAATCTGATAGTCCTTTAGTATAATCTTCCATTGGTATTATATTGTTATTCTGATAAGGGAAGTAATAGTTCATAAAAGTGATAAAGAAATCTAACTTTGCTGTTATTCCTTCTCGGTTATTATATGAGATAAACAAACCAAAATCATGCTCTGGAAATAGTGCCATTCTACTGTGGAAGAAAACTGTATCTCCTCCATGACCTATAATGTATTCATCATTCATGCTCATTTCATATAACCCAAAACACATATTTTGCAAATCGGGATGAGTAATAAACTGCGCTGATTGCATTATTTCAACTGTTGTGTTCTCTAAAATTTGATTTCCATCATAAGTAGCATTATTCAACATTCCTAACATGAAATTGACCATATCTCCAGCTGAAGAGGTCAATCCAGCCGCTGGGTTAATTGAAAGATATTCGAAATACCCAACTTCTCTTTCTTCCCAATACCCTACAGCCATATCTGATTCTAAATTAGAAGGTAATTGCTGTTCGAATGTTGTATGATTCATCTCAAAGGGAGTAAAAATCTCAATTTGAACATATTGCGCGAAAGGCATTCCTGTAAGTTCTTCAACAATATATCCTAGAAGTGTAAACCCATAGTTTGAGTAAGAAACAACTTCTCCTGGAGGATTAACTCTCATCGGAGCTCCAGTTGTTAGGGTCTCTTCCAAGTCTGGCATTTCAGAAGCTACCTCAAAAAAGGATAATTCCACCGTTTCCTCAAAACCAGCTGAATGAGTGAGCAGATGTCTGATTGTGATAGGCTCAGCATAAGTATCAGCAATTTGGAAAGCAGTTAGGTAAGTATTCACATCTTCATCGAGATCTATTAAACCATCTTCCATCAGTTGTAGAATAGAAATAGCAGTAAACGTTTTTGAAATAGACCCTAAACGGAAAAGAGTTGTCAGTGGATCAACTGGCAGCATTGAAGAGTAATTCCTATAACCATAACCTTTCGTCAAGAATAACGATCCATCTTTTACAACAGAAACAGTTAAACCTACAAGATTGAAATAATCAAGTTGTGCTGCATAAATATCATCAAACAAACCTTCCATTTCTATTGGATTATCTATATCATATTTTATTATGGAATCCTCTAATTCTAAATCTACTAGAAGAATTTCGGGAAGAGCATAGGATGGAATTTGATTTCCTGATGTTTGCAAATAACTACCTGAAAGAATAACAATTAGTATTAAGAAGGATGTTAGAAGTAAAACTAACTTTGATTTCTTTTGAAATTTCTTATTTAACATAATACCACTATAATGACTTGAATTTCACTGACATATTGAAATCTTGTACATTAATAAATCTATACTAATTGAAGAAAAGCAAGTAAATGTAAATAGTTGATAAAATCTACTTATCTTCTATTTCTAATTGATTAACTACCCAACTAAAAGATTCAATTATTCCTCTGCCATAAAGTATGCTTGCATCAAAAACTGCAAAGGTTCTGTCAGGCATATCTATGTGTAACCCTAATAATTGTATCAGCAATGGAGCTTCAACAGCACCATCTAAATCCTGTTTATTGGCAATAACCAATACTGGCACATCATCTAGTTGAGGATTGTTAAAAACATGTTTTCTGAGTATATCACGTGCCTCAGGCAAAGTCTCCACATCAGCTGCATCAATAACAAATATCACTGCTGAAGTGCCTGGATAATGTACATCCCATAAAAATCGGAAATCCTGTTGTCCAGCAACATCTATGGTTGTAATCTTCCACCCTTCAAATTCCAAAGAATCTATATTCTGTCCTATAGTAGGTATAGAGTCACTTTGAAATTCCCCATAACGCAGATATTTTGTTAAGGTTGTTTTTCCAGCTGCTGCTAAACCTAGAATTAGAACTTTAGCTTTTTTCTCCTGTTTTGTTCTTGAAAACAAAGATGCAAACATACTCATTTTCTGACCCCTTTCAATAGAGAACAGATACTGCAGAGAATATTTTTATGAACCCCAAATACAGTATTGTTCAAACAATACTATGAACGAAGTATTTAACGTTTAGGATATTCCTAGTAGATTAATCAGCCAAATTATAGGTAAAAAATATAGAAAAAGAAGTGATTATTGATGTTGTTCTACTAATTCAATAATCTCAGGAAAATCCATCCCTAATTCTTTTATTTTCCTAACTGTTGGAACACCGTTCTTAGTCCATCCTCTGCGTTCATAAACTGTATCCTTTAGTTTATTATAAGCTTCTTCACGATGTTTGCGAATAGCACCCATTTTCTCTTTTACACTCATTCCATCCGGATTTAAACCAATTTCGTCTTTAAGCTGTTTAAGATAATACTCTTGTTCTCTCGAAAGGTATTCTTCTGCTGTAACAGGACCCATAGCTCTGTAAGGAATAGTATCCATTTCTCTGTAAGTTGTTCCATCAGGAATCAACATCAGATTCAGAGTTCTCTGAAAATTATACACTCTTTCACTCATTCGGATATATTCTACAGAGTCTATTTCTCTTCCAGTGACAGCATTATAGTACTGAACATAATTCTGGACATGTTCTGGAATTTTTGCAGGATCTGCTAAATCATCTGGAACATAACTACCTTCTTTGCGTATCTTTCCTTCGGCGAATTCTCGATTATCTTCTGGTATTATGTCATTCCATGGAAGCTTACACAAACCAAGTAATCCGAATGATGTTCTCCACATTGGGAACCAATGTAAAGCTTCTGCCTTTTTCTCGAATGTTGGGAGATTACCTCTGACCATGTCCTCAAAGATCAACCATGCTTCATCATGTTGTGCACCTTTGAGTGCAAAACCATATCCACCTTGTTGAGCCAGAGACTCTTTGGTCATATATTCGCTGAATTCCAAGCCTTTTGATTCCATCCCTATGTCGTTAAGGAAGTTAATATCAGCTCCAAAGTTCTCAGCAAAGTATTTCTTCATCCTTCTTACTCCTTGACCAACTATGACCCCAAAACCTTCTCCTCTAGCCATTTGATGAATGAGTTCCATTGCAGCTTCTTGATTTCCAAAATTTAATTCTAAACCACCAGTTTTCTCTTTGTCTAGAATTCCACATTCATAACATTCCATAACAAAAGCTATTCCTGTTCCAATACCAATTGTATCTAGACCGTAAGTATCACAATAGAAGTTTGTCTCAATTACCGCTTCAGGATCCCATACATACCAATTGGAACCTACTCCTCCAATAGTTTCATATTCTGGACCATCAACTGATACTTTCTGACCTTTGTAGGGACCAGTTTTAGGGACAAATTCCTTTACACCGTGTGTGCAAGCGACCGCACATCCTTTCCAACATGGATCTGGTCCTTTTTCGAACAGATTACGATAAACTTCTGCACCAATTTTATCAGCTTGAGGATCACTTCCATACTTGAAGTTTTTAGTTGGTAATAAATCATAATCGTTCATTATTGTAACCAGATGAGTTGTACCTACCATCCTCATTTCATTCTGTTTGGGATCGAGTTGTATCATTTCTTGTGTGTGCTTCTTACCTATCTCTTTTAGAGCTTCAGGATCAGCTGGATTATTACCTCTTGTAACCACTTTGAGTTTCTTAACAACGAGTGCCTTAAGTTTCTTATTTCGGAAAACAGAACCTGTTCCCCCACGTCCAGCTTGCTTGTATCTTGCATATCCTCTTCGGGTATCATAATAACTAAAATTCAGACAACCCCAACGGGTGTTCTCTGCTCCTGGACCAGCGGAAACTACAGAAACATCTCGTTTGAATTTTTCTTCTCCGCAATATTTGTCTGTTAGAATAGTACCTAACTGGTAGGTTTCAGATGATAAGTCCTCAGCATCTTCGATAACTATTCTTCCTTCTTCTCCATCAATGTAAATATAAATTTCCTTATCTGATTTTCCTTGGATAGCTAGAACATCGAATCCAGAGTATTTCAGATAAGGACCGAAATAACCACCAACATTTGAGTCAATAATGATATCAGTAAGAGGAGAAACAGCTGTTACTATGCTTTTCCCAGAACCAGGGAAGTTAGTTGTTCCGCCCAAAGCACCTGCTGCGATACAAAGAACATTTTCTGGGTCATCCCATTTTGTTTTTTTATCTTTTGGCAAGTGTTTCCACATCATATAAAGGTCGAAACCTTTACCACCAATGAACTTCTCTTTCATTTCTTCAGTTACATCATCTATTCTTATTTCATATGTATCAAGATTGATGTATAGAGATTTGTTTGCATATCCCTTATCTAATATAGGAACGTCATATTTGAATTCCTTAATAACCATGATTAGATTTTTTCGTTGTTCGTTAAAACCTTTTCCTTAGATTTAATAAAGCTCGAAACTCCATCTAAGCGGATAAATCACATATCCTCCTACCCCGCCCACACTACAAGAAGGTAGTGCTTGCGGATCGCCTTTGAGTAAAATATTGTATGCCCCATTCACATCAGCATTGATGAGTACGCCTGTTGCAGATTTGAACAACCCTCGTTTGGGTCTTCGTCCTTGGTAAGTAGAATGCTTTTGAGGGGATTCATTATCTAGAAAACTACACTTGGAAGTGTAAGATTCTTCTACCCTTTCAACAATGATTCCATGCTCTTCAGCCTTGTATTTGAGCGCGTGGATAAATCGGTCAAACGGGAGGATAACAAACATCTGGGTGGTCTTCTTCCTTAACTTCACTTGTTGTTTCCAGAGGGGGTTATATCCTATATATACGTGTTGGATTCCTGTTTGTACCCAAAGCTGGACAAACTTCCTACTCATCTGATGGATCCACTCTTTCACTAGTCTACGTTTTATTTCACGAAGGTGGCGAAATCGTTGTCCGTACTCTAATCTGTTCTGTTGTTTCAATGCTAATCTTTGTTGCTGTGCATACTTGTTTTGCAATTTCTTGATTTCTTTCAAATAGTACCTGATAGTAGATTTGATCCCTTTTCCTTCATCCTTGACAACAATCGGTCTTCCCTGGATGTTGTCTACATAAGTGAGAAGGTTGTGGACTCCTAGGTCTATCGCTCCTATGTTTGTTCCTTGCACCTCTACTTCTGGAACAAGCTTACTATAAACTAGCTCGATTGTATACCCTACCCCTCGAGGGACAACACGCACTTCCTTAAGTTTCACATGGTCTGGTAAGCGAGTTTTGATAGAAAACGGAACTTTCTTGGGTAAAAGTAACCTATTATCCCTTAACTTAGCTTGTTGGTTAGTAAAAATCGCTACTTGTTGGCCATTCTTCGGCCTATATCCTGGAGGACGGGGTTTACCAAGGAATGCTTGAGGATTGCTGTGAAATTCCCTAATTGCCCTCCCAAATCCATTCCAGTTGCGGGAGAGGAGCTTGAGGGTGTGTTGGGCTGTATGAACTGGCAAGATTCTGTAGCACGGCTCTTGTTTCAGCTGCCTGTTTAATTGCTGATACGACAGCCAATGTTTTGTTTGAGTATAATGTTGTTTGAATACATACATTGCCCTATTATAGAGGTTCTTGGTTTGATGACAGAGAAGGTCGAGTGCAGTGTGGGGAGTAGTTTCCATCACTTCTGTCCTCCACACTTCTCTAGCCATTTCTTTCTCTAACTTAATTTGTTTTGCTTATATAAACCCCACAAAAGATAGAAGAATAGGGTAATACTTGAACTTTAATTACACCTTTGGATAAAGGAAAAATGAACCAATTTAAATTTATTCCAAAAGTCATGAGTAGTTCCATTGGAAAAAGATGATGATTGGGATTTATAAGGCTGTCAACAAATCTTAAATTCTACTAAATGAATGTTAGATGATTCACATGAAGGTGATAATTATGAAAAGAAATAAAACTTATACCTGTTTGATTCTTTTATGTTTTTTCTTTGCAATTTCCATCACTGATTTTAAAAGCACTCTCGGTTTAGATAGCAACGGAAAAGAAAACATTAAATTCAATTCTTTAACACCGCATCTTCCAATTGAAATTATGCACGATGATAACTTCACCGATTATGGTTTTCTAGGAAATGGATCAATTTCTAATCCTTTCTTAATTGATTCTCTAAGTATAATTACCAATGAAAGTATATCTATATCCATATATGATACAACCAAATATTTCTCTATCCTAAACTGTTTTATATCTAGCAATATGATTGGAATTGAAATTCACAACATCTCACCCCATTCAGCCACAATAGCTCACAATAAGATTGAAGGAATCAATGGACCTCATATGACTTATGGAATTATGATAACTGATTCTGATTATATCTCACTCGTGAACAATTCTTTCTATGATATTGGGAGTATTTATACTTCATATGACATATGGCTTGGAAACTGTGAGTACACAGAAATTAACAAAAATCTTCTAAATGGTGATGCTGTAGAGATTCATAGAGTTTCAATCAGAACAGAATATTCAGCGCACACAGTTCTTTCAGAAAATGTGTTTGAACACCAAAATATGGGTATAAAGATAGAATCTAGTTCAAATACTACGATTAATAACAATTACTTTGATGATATGGATCAAGGAATTTATATTACTTATTCCCCTAATAATCTCATCTATCTGAACACAATAGATAATTGTGTATACGATGGAATTAGCTTATTTGCTTCAATTTCCAATGTTACTAATAATGTAATCAATGGAGGTGGTATTAGTATATTTAGCTTATCAGTTCCTCATGCTGCACATAGAGACTATACCATGCAAAATAACACTGTGAATGGAAAGGAATATGGATATTTTGTCGATAGATCAGATCTAATTCTGACTTCTGATGATTTCAGTCAAATATTACTGTACAATTGTTCCAATACAATAATAAGAAACCATTTAATGAAAGATGTTGTCAGAGGAATTTTTGTTGTTGACAGTTACAATATCACCATTTCGAATAATCGTTTTGATGATATCAAATTTCATAATCTTTACATTACTGGATGTTCTCTATTAAATTTGGAAGAAAATCTATTCCAAGATAGTGACACGCAAGTTGTTTTTTACAACACTAATAATGCAACGTTTGTAAATAATACTTTTATTTCTGGATTAGATGGAATTCTACTATACAACTCTCACTATTCACTTATTCACCACAACCACTTTCAAAATCTATACTATGGTGTTGTACTAAACAACCCCTGTTCGTACAATTTAGTTCATCATAATAACTTTCAAGATTGTACTGGAATTGATGATGGAATCAATAACACATGGTATGACATAAGTACAAATGAAGGAAATTTCTGGTCTGACTGGTCAGGAATTGGAAATTATACAATTGAAGGTATTGCAAATTCAACAGATCTTTACCCATTAGGAGCACCAGTAATTGTTATTATAGAATTCAAGAATAACAGATCCATCTTATTAATAGTGACAGTTATTCCAGCTATATTTCTAATAGTAATTAGAAGAAGAAGAAGAAGAAGTTAATTCTCTTCTTTTCAATTTTTATGTCTCCTTTTTAGGAGGTTCCCATAACTCTACTTTATTTCTTTCTGGATCCAAAATCCACCCAAACCGTCCTTCTTGATGTTCTTCTATTTCTTCAAAAACATGTACACCTTCGTCTCTCAGAACCTTAAGAAGTTCATCTAGGTTATCTACAGTAAAATTGAACATGACATCTTTCTTGTATTCTTTGAAATATATATGGTCATTTGACATAGGTCCCCAGAGAGTATAACCGTTCTTCTCATTCTTCATTTGTTCTTTCCAATGAAAAATGATGAATTTCTCAGAACCAGCAGTTACAAAAGGAACTCCAAGGTATTTAATATACCACTCTTGTAATTTTTCTGGATTTTCTGATCTAAAAAAAACTCCCCCTATCCCAGTTACTCTTCTCATTTGTGTTCACACTGACAAATTGTATGGAAATCATCATGACCAACAGGTTGTCCTTCTTTATCAAAAGCTTGGATTTCGATTGTATAACCAGTTGGATCAACATAGAACCCATTATAGATTTTGTATTGAGAGGTTTCTTGAGGTTCGCGATGTAGTTTAACCTTACTAGCAACTAGATGCTTATGCCATTCATCAACTTCTTCTCTCTTTTCTACAACAACTGTTAAGCAAACTTGTCCTGGATCAGAGATTTCTTTGTCTGTCTCACAAAAACCCCAATAACCATAATTACCAATTCTGAAAATGATACATCCACTTTGCTCTAAAGCGACGGGAAAATTAAGAACCTCCTCATAGAAATTTCGGGTTTCATCTAGATTATTAGTTCTTAAGAATGTCATCGGATATGTAGGTTTACTTGGCATAACTCAAAATATGAAGAAAGACTATTTTAGGATTATTGTTTTCTAATATTCCTAGTTTCCAGATAAAGTTTATTAAATCTAGATTTAATTGTACATGATTCATTAACTAGGTGAAAAATATGGCTAAAATTACAAAATTCAAAAAATTGAAGTTCATTTGTATAATTCTATGCCCATTACTAATAACCTCAATCATTACAATTAAGACTCCAATAGTCCATGCTAAGCTTTCAGAGAATTCTACTTTAGTACCTGTCAAAACAAATTATGTTGAACGAGAATCAATTATCGTTGACAACGATACTCACTTTGCTAGTTTCAGTTTTCCAGGAATAGGTGCAATTGATGACCCTTATATTATTGAAAACCATAATATTACATCAGGAACGGGAAGTGGAATACGAATAAGAGATACAACTGTTTATTTCATTATTAGAGACTGTTATATTTCATATTATACCAATGGAATACGTCTCAACAGTGTAGCACCAAACACTTCCATAATTACCAACAACATCTGTTACAACACTTATGATTATGGTATCGATATAATAGCTACTGAACAAGCTAATGTTACAAATAATTACATTAGTTCAGATTTAGAAGGGATATATCGACTTAACACCGGAATTTCTTCAACAAATTCATATTCAAATTATATAGCTAACAACACTTGTTTAAATGGTGAGTTATATGGCATTCATGTAGCAAATAGTTACTCATCAATCATCCATAACAATACGTGTATCAACAGTGATTATGGTATAAAAGTATCACAATCAAATTCTTCTACAATAAGTAACAACCTCTGCAGTTCAAATGTCTATAGTGAAATATCTATTCAAGTATCTGGATCATGCATAGTTGTAGATAATATCTGTAGTGATAGTACTAAGCTTTTAGGAAGTTTGAAATATGGTATGTATGTTAGTTTTTCTGATGGGAGTACAATCGAGAATAACAGCTTTGACATGTCTGGTTTGTCTCTTTATCATCTGACTCTTGCAGGATATGAGTCTTATACTATCAGATTTAATGAAGTTAATAGTAAGCTATTGGGTTACTTCAAACATGAAGAAGATCTAATACTTTCTTATCCTATTTATGGACAGATTATCCTTATCAACTGTACTAATACTCTCATAGCAAATCAAGATTTTCACGATCTTCCTTTGGAGGCAATTTTTGTCTATGAAAGTCCAGATACTCATATTACTCAAAATTTCTTCAGAAGAATAGGAAGATATGCAGTGAATATCCAACAATCGCCATATTGTGGTGTGACATATAATTATTTTGAGGACAATTATTACTTTGGTTTACACTTGAACTCTGCAGATTATGCGACAATCGGAGATAATACATTTTTAAGGAGTGTCAGATCCATCTCCTGCTATCTTTCAAATGCTCCATATATTACCGCAAACATCTTTGAACAAACTTCACAAACAGACATCGAGATTCATAGATGCCTTTCTGCAAGTATAAGTGAAAATATATGTGATAACTCAGGAATTGTGCTTTACAATGAGTTGAACTATGGTCTAGTTTTAGATGAAGCTGACCATGCATATGTTATCGACAATACTTTTTACAAATACGAAGGGTATGGGATAGAAATTGTTAGAACTGATCATTCAGAGATAGTATTTAACTTAATCCAAGAGAACGAAGATTATGGTATTTACCTTACTAATTCTCAATATAACGCCATTCATCATAATACTTTTCAAGACAATAACATCAACGGTGATTCTCAAGCATACAGTGATACATCTGCTAATGACAATAATTGGTACGACTCTCTTCTCAATGAAGGCAACTATTGGTCTGACTGGAGCGGTACCGGACATTATTATGTGGGGTTTGAAGAAGATCCTTATCCTTTGGGAGAACCTCATGTACCTCCAATTATTTCAGAATTTCACATACATTACAGTTTCATACTATCGATTCTTTTATTACCCTTTATAGCAGGTATATACTACTACCGAAGAATAAGAAATTAATTCTCTTTTTTTTTCTTTTTTCATTTTAGCACTTTGCTATTAGTGATAATAACAGGAGCAGAATATTCATCCAAAACTAATATAAGTGCATCTAAGTAAAATTTAACGATTAAAATGATACAATTCAAGAGAATTCTATCTCCTTTCTTATTTATATTATTACTGTTGTTCATTAAATCAAACGAACTAACTAAAGTATCCAGTGAATCTATGGATGATATTAATGTCTTAACAATACTCCATCCTGAACTTACTGCTACAGAGTTTTATGGTGTCGTTGATTAGTTTACTGGTTTAGGTTGTCATTTTACTTATACAGGTTTTGTTGATTCCATAATTTTAGGTGGTCAAACGCTTTATACTGACATTTCTGTCTCAGAAGTTGATGTTAATGATTATGATGTTTTTTATATGGCTGGTGGTTGGGCTGCTAAAACAATTGCCGAAGGAGCAAACAGTGCCGAAGCTATCACCCTTATTCAAGATGCTTTTAGTGCAGGACTTCTAATGACTTCCATTTGTGGGGGTGCTCATCTCTTTGCTGCTGCAGATATCATCAATGGCACATCACTTACAGCTTATGATGATCTAGCACCAGTTATAGAAGCTGCAGGTGGAACATATGTTGATACATCTCTTGTCATAGATGAACCATTTGTAACAGCTCAAGCAGGTTTCCATATCCAGTTAGTTAATGCAATAGCAGATGTTTTAGGAGATTATGAGGAAGCACCACCTTCTTTTGTCGATATTACAGTTGAACAATTAGGAGATAAACAGTATAATATTACAGTAGAAACAGCTGATGAAAGTCCAGTATATAGTGTTTCAGTAATGCTCTATATCATCTCTGATGATAACCAGAAAACTTTCATCAAAATAGTAATATTAGAAGAGACATCAGACGAATTTACTTTTTCAGGTATAATTAGTATGACACAAGATGGCATCTACTCTCTTGATGTTTCCATGAGAGACTGGTTTGGCAATTATGCAGTAGAAGCTGATGTTGTAGAAATTGATACTGAAATAAATATGAATAAAACAAGCACCAATTTCGTTATAACATTAGTTTGTATTTTCTGCATTGCAGGATTTATCATAGTAAGAAGGAGACATGAGAAGTTGTAATAATAATTTTTTAGCTATTATTTTTCTCTTTTTTATTTTATAGCTGCTTCAACTGCAACTAAGAGTGTTGGTTCAAAAATCGATGTTTCATGTATCGCTACATTTGGATAACTTTCAATCTCGAATAACTCGGAAATAAGTTCTATAGCCTTGATTCTTTCTTTTTCAGGAATTAAATCACTTTTATGTGAAAGAATGAATATTTTTGCATCAGGACTGTATTCACTTAGATTTTTAATTGCTCTATCGAAATATCTTTTTGCTAGATTAAAATCATGATACTTTGAAGCATCAACAACAAAAAATAGAGTTTTGATATGAGAGAATATGCTTTCTCTTAAATCTACAAAGGCTTCTTCCAAGTAAGTTATTTGTCCTCCGACATCATAAACATTAAGTGAAAGATTGGAAAATTCTAATAATTTTCTACGAACTCCTAAAGTCGCTTGTATCTCTTTTGTAGTTTCTGGAGGTCGATCTTCAAAAATAACTTGAATAATCGAGGATTTCCCTGTCTGAGCTAGTCCCAAAAAGAGTATTTTTAACCCGAAATCTCCTCCATCTATCTCTTTGATTAGCTGGCTTTCTTTGGTCATTTCTTTTTCAAGATAACTCATAATTTATCATTTACTCCTAAAAATATAAAAATGCTTGCCTCTTCTTAACAATCTAAAAAATAACCTTTTGATTCAGCGTCAGCTTTTAATATTCAAAAAAATTGATTAGTTTGATATCAGTGCAAGAAGAATCTCCCATTAATTTCGAACTCTGTGTAGTTTGTAAAACATCTAGAATGTTATGTGGGAGAAGAAGTTGTCCCTTAATTCAACAATGGTCACAAAAGTACAGTATAGAACAACCTAGGATAGAACATTTAGATGATTCTTTTACTCCTCCTGCTTTTTTTGTAGGTTGGAGTGGATATCCTAAGATAAATGCAGGACCCATGCTTACTGTTGAGAGACTGGGTGCAGATTTGATAGACAATGCAAACAGTTGGGAAAATAAGACTCAAGAAGATATTGTCCAAATGAGAATTTCTCTTCTGAGAACTAGATCCAAAATAGATGTGAAAAGACCACTAGACTCAGATATTATTCAAAAAAGTCAAGAGATACTTCTAGGTAAGAAGTCAGTAGATGTAGAAGTTCAATTGGAGAAGAAGATTATTCCAAGAATCTCTTTAGATGAGCGAATGGCACCTTATGGACCCATTGCACCAATTAAGAAATTCGATATAACTGAAAATCAAACACCTATTAATGCTATTGAAAAAGCCTATTATGATACAGACTTAGTAGCAGCTGATGCAGTAAATATACTAGGAAAAGAAAAAATAGATGTCCATACTATAACTCGTGTCTTTTCAGCTGGAATGCTAGGACGAAAGGACAATAGAAAATTAGTCCCTACAAGATGGAGTATTGCAGCAGTAGATGATATAATTTCGAAGCAAAATGCAGAGATGACGAAAAAATTTCAAGAGTTAGGGGAAATTAGAATTTTCACAAATAACTTCTTTGGAAATAGATTTGTTATTATGCTATTACCTGATGTTTGGTCTTATGAAATGATTGAAGTTTGGTTCCAAGGTGCATTTATGAACCCTAGCAACATAAACATTGGAGTTGGAGATTATGAATGGTACGATGGTCGTTCAGAATATGCTTCTAATGTAACTGGTGCTTATTATGCAGCACGTTTAGGAGTGTCAGAATATCTCATAAAAATACAAAGACAAGCTCAAGTTATAGTTCTAAGAGAGATATCGGATGAATATCGTTTTCCGCTAGGAGTATGGGTTATAAGAGTTGGTGTTAGAGGAGCAATGAAGAAGAAACCTATAACAGTTGATACTATAGATCAAGCTTTTGAGCTTCTACCTAATTATTTCCAGTACCCAGTAAAGTACTGGAAGAATAAATCAAAGATGTACGATTATAATAAAAAGCAAACTAAATTAGATAATTTTCTATCTTAATTCCTCTTTTATCTCACTGATTTTAAATAGTTAAAAAAAAACTTTGAAATAATTAATTATATTCTCTGTTGTGGAATAATATGAAAAATGAAATAACTACTGAGGTTTCAAAATCAGATCTCCAGAAAATAGCAATTGTTGGAACTCACGTACACAAGTGGCAAGGCAGAGAAGAAGAAGATATTTTAAAGGTTTTTCACAAACAAGGTATAGTTCAATTAGACCCCTTGAATCCAGCAGGTAGAAATCATGATATCTTTTTTGCAGCAAGAATTCACAATTACAAAATTAATGCTTTTCAAAGATTAGCATATCCACAAAAGCAAGTTTTTGAATCTTATTTTCCTAACCTTATGGCTATTTCTGATAAATATTTTCCAATATTCTTACCTCAAATGAAAAAAGAGTTTCTGCACAAATATTATCAATCAAGAATTGAAAAGATGGAGGAAAGCTTGTCAAGTTTTCTTGAAGAAGCAATAGCTTTTCTAGATGCAAATGGTCCTTCAATAGCTGCTGATATGAAGGAAATGGCAAAGATTAAACCTGATTTGTCATTCTGGAAAACAAGCAATCTTGCAGGAATGACCTTAGAATTATTATGGCTCTTGGGAAAAGCTGTAATCCATAATAGGGATGAACACTGGAGGAAATCATATGGATTAGTCGAAGGATACTTTGATGCTTCATATCTGCAAGAGAGTACACTAACAATGGAAGAGATAGGTTATCAAAAATTCCTTCTTCAACAGAAATCTTATCCACTAATCGAACTAGGTAAAGTAACAAACTCAAAAGAGAAAGGTTTAGTATTTGGTAAGAAGAAAAGACTGTCTCCAAAATGGTTTGAAAAAACTGGAGACCCAAATAAACCTGAGATAGTTAAAATTGAGGATGAAAGCATTTGTTATGGAGTTCCATCTAATTGGAAAGAACTATTACAAGAAGAATTGGATGGAGAAATGAGAGCAATAGCACCTCTTGATCCTCTAATTTGGAATAGAAATTTAACCCAAAGAATTTTTGATTTCGAGTATGTCTGGGAAGTATACAAAATCCCAAAAGATAGAAAATGGGGTTACTATGTTTATCCTTTATTATACAAAGGAAAGTTCATTGGAAGGCTTGAAGCTAACTTTGATAAGAAGAAGAAAATTCTACATTTGTTCAATCTACAATTAGAAGAAAATCAAAGTTTAAGCAATAGATCTGAAAAAGCATTTCAAAGGTTATCAGAGAGATGGAGTTATATGTTAGATGCTTCCAAAGTAACCACTGATAAATCCATTAGTTTTCTCTAAAACAATATTGTTTCAACTTTTTTTTCTCAATGTTTTTTTGCTATAAAACGAAAAAGGCTTTAAATAAATGTTAAAGGAATCATTGCTTTATGCTCAGTACTGTCCTTATAGCTAACCGTGGAGAAATTGCTATTAGGATCATAAGAGCTTGTCGACTTCTTAATATCAAAACTGTAGTTATTTTTTCTGAAATTGATTCTTCTTCTCTTCACGTAAGGATGGCAGATGAGGCATTTTGTTTAGGTAATGGTTCTGTTCAGGAAACATACCTTAACGTTGAAAAGATCGTACAAATTGCTATTAAATCAAATTCAGATGCAATTCATCCTGGATATGGTTTTCTAAGTGAAAGTGCTATTTTTGCAGAGGAAGTCGAAAAAAATGGTATTATTTTCATAGGTCCTTCTCCTTCTATTTTGCATAAATTGGGGAATAAAATAGAAGCTAAAAAAATGGCCAAAGAAGTAGGAATTCAAACTGTTCCTGGTTCCTCCGGTTATATCAATACGACAGCTGAAGCTGAAAATATTGCTAACGAAATTGGTTATCCAATAATTATCAAAGCAGTTTTTGGGGGTGGAGGAAGAGGAATGGAAATTGTTGAAAATCCTGAAGCTCTTGAAATAAGTTTAATGGGTTGTCAGACCATAGCTGACAAATTCTTTGGGAGTAAAGAAGTCTTCATTGAGAAATATATTCCTTCACCCAGACATGTTGAAATTCAGTTTATTGCTGATAATTTTGGCAATGTGATCCACATTGGTGATAGAGAATGTTCAATCCAAAGATCTTACCAAAAAATAATCGAAGAAGCCCCTTCATTTATTTCAGCAAGAAGGAGAAATAGTCTTGGAGAAAAAATATGTGATTTAGCCAAAAATCTTGAATATAGAAATGCAGGAACTGCTGAATTTCTCTGGAAAAACAATAAATTATTCTTCAATGAAATTAATCCTAGAATTCAAGTTGAACATCCAGTAACAGAGATGGTAACAGGTATTGATATTGTTGTTCAACAGCTGAAAATTGCTAATAATGAAAGATTAGCTTATACTCAAAAGGACATAAGATATTCTGGACATGCATTCGAATTCAGAATCAATGCAGAAGATCCTTTAAAGGCATTTTACCCACAATCAGGAAAAATAACTAGTTTGAATGTTCCTGGTGGAAATGAGGTACGATTTGATACTTTTATTTATCCAAATTACGAACTTCCAAATCAGTATGATTCTCTTATAGGTAAGTTAATTGTTAGGGGGGAAAATAGAGAAGATGCTATACAAAAATCACGCTTAGCATTGAATGAACTTGCCATTTCAGGATTAGCTACCAACATTTCACTTCACAAAGCAATTATTGAAACTCCAGAATTCCAAAATAGAAGAATTACAACTGATTTTCTGGAAAGAAATAAGATCAATCAGATACTTGATCATTATGAGAAACTAAAACTGGTAGCTTTACTTAAAACACATTCATTACTTAAAGAAAAACAGGAATATGATATTTCAAAGATTCAGGAAAGAAAGGAAGATTATAATAGATGGCGAGAACAAAGCAAGTTAGAACAACAACAAGGCTATCTTTGAGAAGGTGTCATCTGTTATGAAGAAGAAAGTGAAGTTTAGGGATAGAGAATATATTGTAGAAGTATTACCAAATGGTGAAATCAGTATAGATGGAGAGCTTTTTACAGCTGATATAAAACAAGGGATAAACTCTATGTACAAAGTTGATGTCGATGGTTATACTTTTACTATTGAAATTTCAAATGAAGATTTCATCGTAGATGGAGAAAAAACTCAATTCACAATTAAACCATATATTCCTGTAGTAGGTAGAAAATCAAGTAAAACCTCAAAACGAGAGGTTAAGATTTCTGCACCTATACCTGGAAAAATAACAAAAATATTTGTAAAAGAAGGTCAAAAAGTCTCAAAAGATGAAGAACTTCTAATTCTTGAAGCTATGAAGATGCGAAACAGAATCTTCTCACCAAACAATGGAAAAATACGTAAAATAGCAATAAAAGAAAATGATAGTGTTGAACAAGACCAATTACTACTTGTTATTAAACCTTAATCAATTTTTTAAAACCTCTTTGAAGAAATTAATTATATATTCTTTCATAATTTTAAAGTGGTTTTTATCAGAAAAGTTGTGATCTGCATTTTCTATTATTCTTATTTCTTTATCAATTTCTGAAGGAAGTTTTTCATATAATTTCTCAATTTCATCAATAGATAAAACTTCATCACTAGTTCCTGTTATAACTCGAACTGGGCAACTAATCCTCGAGATAAGCTTTGCTGGATTATATTGGGAAGATTGTCTTTGAAACCAATTCTTCAAATTTACTTCTGGAAACCTCATTTGTTTACTTCTTTTCCATAATTGAGATAATCCATCAAAAACCTTCAATTTTGTAACTTTGTCAGTATCATAAACTGGAGAACGTAAAGCTAGACACTTGATTCTTGAATCTCTCGCTGTGTGTGATATAGCCATTGCTCCACCAAAACTTTCTCCTAAAAGAGCTATTTTAGTGGGATCGATTTTCGGATGATGAACTAAATAGGAAAGGATTTGGTTAATATTCTCTAGAGAATAGTAATATTCAAACAAACCTGTGCTATTCCTGACTCCTGTATAGTCGAAGGCATAATAAGCAAAACCATTCTCTATCATATCCTGTGCAAATCTTTCTCTTTCCTTCTCAGGTTCTAGACCGGGCATTCCGTTTAAATGAAGAATTAGTGGAGATGGATTTTTGGTTTCAGGAAGATATAGTACTCCATTTATTGTTTCTTCTCTGAAATTAATATTTGTTTGTTCGATTTTCATTTTTTATTCTCCTGCTTAATCTCACAATAGCTTATTGTGTAATTTTGGAAACTTTTATTGGTTATCTCAATTGAATCTGCATCAAAAGGTAGAGAATCTGCAACTTTAGATGAAAAACCTATTTTGTACGAGGATTTTTCTTGATTTTCAGAAATCTCAATATCACGTAAATTGAGATGTAATCCTTCACCCAGTGCTTTAGTTATAGCTTCTTTTATTGTCCAATAAATTGTACCTTTTTTAGCGTTTGAAGAGATCTCATCTCTTTCTTTTTCAGTGAAAGCTTCTTTATAGAAAGATTCACTTCTTTCTTCAATCTGTTCAATATCAATACCAATTGGTGATTTTCCTATAGCAGCAATAGCAAAATCTCCTGAATGAGTAATTGAAAGATGCATAGCACTTCTCTCTTTATTTTTTAAATCATAGAAGTAAGGTTGTCCTTTCTCTTCTTTCCTAATTTCAACTTTTGTTATAGAATCTTTTGATTTCTGCAAGCTGGAATATAGTTCTTTAGCTGCTATTACCCCAGATAGAAACTCAATTTTACGTTTTTCATTTTTGATGCCATTGAATCTTGTCTTTTCCTTTTGGGTCAAGAAGGATAAAACAGCTGAGGGATCAGAGTTAAGATAAGAAGAAGTTATTCTCACGGGTATAATTCTAAAATTATCTTGACCTAATGATTTCGAGATATCCCAATATTGATAGGTTTGTTGTAATTTTTCTTTAATAACAGAATCTTCGTTGAAAGAAAGTTGGGTATGAATCATTCCTAGGCCGTCTAATTGCATTATTAAGTTTCCTTTTTCATCTAGAATCTCTACATTAAAAGTACTATGAGTAGAATCTATACTAGTAAATTCGGAAACAATGTATTCTGGTTTTTTATTATTAAAAATGGTTAATGATTCTATTTTTGATGGAAGAGAAGTCTTACCATTTATGATGTAATCATATAATCCTGCAGTTTGCAAAGCAGCTTCCACTGCTAATGGATTAAGTAGTGTTTTAGAACTTTGGTCGGAGAAAAGATTTCTCTTAGGTATTTTTACTTTTGAGATTGCTTTCATCGCGTTTAAATCGACTAATTCTTCCAAAACCTGAAAACTCTCTCCGTGGAAGAAGAATGAATAAATATCTTCTTTTGTGAGCAGATTAATCTTCGATTCTCTAATTATATGTTTAGATTTCTTTGATTTCCTTCTTTTTGATAAAGTATCTACATTCACTCTAAAGTGTTCTATTTCTCTTGTTTTGCTTGGTTCGATTTTTGCAACAAAATCAGATTTTAACCGCATTTCTCCTAAATCTGATTTATATTCAACGTAAACTTCTTTAGCTTGTGATTGTTGAATCTTCAGTGCTGTATTGAATTCTACTTTTGTGAAACTAACAGGTTTCTGTGCTGAGACTAGTTCAAATGTTTCAGCAAACATTTCCAACCCCATAACTCCTGGAAATATAGGTGTTTGTTGAATTTGATGATCGTTTAAGTAAAGATCAGTTGAAGAAGATATTGACTTTCTTGCATAGAATTTTGATTCAGAATATTCAATTCTATTGATCATAGGATATTTCTTTTCTTTAATCTCCGATTGGATGTTAGATAATTGCTCAAATGGACCAAGACCGCAAGAAACCACAACTTCATTTCCGATTGTGTTTAGAAAGAGCTTAACAAAAGTTTCAGTCCCGTCTTGTAAAGGTATAGGATTAATCCCTTGAGATGTTAATATGTCCATTATAGAGCCTCTTGTTGCCATTCCAACTCCTCCCCAGGCAGACCAATCGCAAGCAAGTGCAGATACACCCTGTTGATTTAGCTTCCAACATAGTCTAGATAAGTAACCATTTGCAAAAGAATAGTCTACTTGACCTCTGTTACCATACCGACCAGCAATTGAAGTGAAACATACAACTCGTTTTAGTTTCTTAGTGTTAACAGAATTGAGAACGTTCCAAATTCCTTCAACCTTCACAGAAACTATAAGATTGGAAAAATCTATTTTCTTCTTCTTGAAAGATTTTGATTCTTCTAGACCAGCACCATGTATGATATGACTAACAGATGTTTGGAAGTGGTCTTCAATTTCTCTGATTGTTTTCTCAACAGCTTCTTTATTAGTTACATCTACGCGTCTATATTCTGCCTGAATTCTCATTTTTCTTAGTTTTTCAATGTTGCGAGTAACTTCTAAGCCGAAAAGGAATCTGTTCCAGTGTTTATCTATGAGAACAGGTGTAACTTTCTCTTCTGATTCTTTTAATTCTTTGATAAGTTGTTGTTTTCTTAGTTCTAAATCATCATCGGAAAATTGAAGCATATCAGAATTAATATCAGAGATGTCCTCAATTCCAATTATAGCAACTTTAGATTTTACTATTGTACTTAAAGCTTCAATGCATTTGAAGGTGATACCTCGTCCACCTCCAGTTACTAAAATCAGATCATCTTTCTCTATATCAATTTTTGATGACTGAGTAAGATAATTACTAATATCAAGATTAGCAAGAGTGAAACGTCCTTTTTTATCAAATGCAATTTCTATTATACCATCCCAGTATTCAAGCTCTTGAATTATATCAGCGATGTTTTCAGAATAAATGTGCTTATAGGGCATATCAAACTCTAAACCTAAGGTTTTCACAAATCCTGATATTCCTCCAGATATTGGATTAGCACCTTCTTTAAGACCAAAGAAACTCTCTTCAGATAATGCGACAATCCTATTTCCTTTCTGCAATTCAAGAGATTGAAATAGCGAAAAAAGTTTTCTGTAAATCTCTTGGTCGATATAACCAGGTTCTGATTTTACACCTGGGAGAACTAAAATGAAGAGGTCAAATTCCTTTTCTGGTATTGAAGAAATTTCATCTTTTAGTAAATTATGTTCAACAAATTTAGCCTTTTTCTCAACCAATGTTTCCGTTAAGCTGTTCCGCAAATCTGAATTTATGTTGACTACTAATGAAGAAATATCTTTTAGAGTAATTTTCTCAGCATCTTTTTTATTCAAAGGAACTGGTACTGTAATTAGATTGTCAATACGAACAAGGCTCTTTTCATCTTCAACTTTGTCAGCTGTAATTTGTTTTTGTTTTTGATCATCAGAGCTCTCTGTAATGATTTTTTGTTCAGCTCCAATAGACTGAGACACATATTTCGCAATGTCATTTATTGACCTGAATTCAGCTAAACTCACTGACTCATCAACTGGCAAATCAAATATTTCTCTTATGTCACCGAAAATCTCTGCTTGTTTGATAGTGTCTATTCCCAGATCTTCTTCAAGATCCATATCGTATTCAATTAAATCTTGTTCATATCCTGTTGTTTCAGATACTACTTCTCTAATCTTAAAGGATATATCCTCAAACTGACCACCTTTGACTTGTGAAACAGCTGTTTCAATATCATTCACACCTTTCATATTACTTTGAATATACTCAGCTATTTTTTGTGGTGATGTAAATTCAACAAGACTTACTGTTTCGTCTAAATCTAAACCCCATTTTTCTCGAACAATACCAAAAATCTCGGCTTGTTTTACAGTATCTATTCCCAGATCCTCTTCAAGGTGCATCTCAGCTTCAATCAGATTGGCTTCATAACCAGTTATTTCAGAAATAATTGAAATCACACCAGGGAGAATTTCTTTGAATACCACTGTTTCTTGAACAATAGATGTTGTTGATGCAACATGAGATACTTGTTCTTGTCTAGATCTTGTTCTAAGCTTCAAAACTCGACCATCCAGAAAAGTACTTCTCATATCTCCTCCTAGTTGATTTAACCATTCTTCATGAAGAATTAAATCATATCTATCTTCATATGTATTAAGTCTAAAAGCAGTAAAAGCTATCTGAGAGCCAAATCCTGCAGCTAATCTTATAGCATATTTTACGCGTCGATTTTCACCTTTGGAAAAGTTCAACTCAGAGAAAATCGGATCTATTTTGTCCATGTTAGCAATAGGGGGAATTTTTCCTTTTTCTATAGATTTTATTGCAATACACTCTTCTATTCCAGCTCCCATTGAATGTCCTGTGAAACCCTTTGTGTTAACAATAGTAATCTTACTTGAATCCTTCCCAAACACTCTTTTGAGTGCTTCTATCTCTGATTCTGCACTTCCTCCTCTAGCAGGAGTATAAGTTTCATGAGAAACAAACATTCCATCTTCTGCTAGCTCTTTTCTTGAAATGTTATATTGCTTTTCTATCTTCTCAACAAAAGATTGGAAAACATGAGAGATATGTTGAACATCCAACCTTGAACCATGAAATCCACTGTTTACAAAAGTAGAACCAATTAGATCTACTATTGGTTTTACTCCTCTTTTATTATATGCTTCTTCACTCTCAAGTACTAGAGAAGCTGCAGCTGAACCTATGATTAATCCGTGTCTATCTTTACCAAATGGTAATGCAGCATTTTCGACTTTATCTTGAGTTGTAACACCTCCTGCAACTAAAAATCCTGAACCTATCCAAGGCAGAAGATTTTCACTTGAGGCATCATCAGCTGCAATTACTATTACTCGATTACAACGTCCTGTACGTATCCAATCCTCCGCGATTCCTATTGCTTGAGTAGTAGATGCACATGCAGCATTAATTTGGGTATTTGGTCCTTTTGCTTTGATGAGTTGAGCAAATTGAGCATGTCCCAATGAAAGAATCTTAAACAGAAAGTTTCTGCTAAATTTCCTATCATCACCTTGGTTTTTATGTTCTTGAATTTCTTTAATTAGATTATCATAACCTGGAAATGCTGAAGCAAATATTATCCCTGTCTCTTCTTGAAGAGATTCAGGTAAAGCCCATTCACCTTCCAGTACTTTTCCTGTTGAAGTCGTAAATGAAGATTTGACTAAAGGTATTCCTGCATCAGTCAAAGCATCTAATCCTGCACAAATAGCTAACTGGAAGGTTATGTCAAGAGAATTCAGAAACTTTTCGTTTATTCCAAAATCTCCAACTGGATCAAATTTACCTATCTGTCCTGCTAGGCTAATTACCTTAGTTAGATCATCTATTTCCTCGAAGGAAGCTGATCCATCAGGAGATTTAACTAAGCGGTTGATATTCTTATCTAGAATGTCTTGTTTAATTTCCTGAGCGATAGAATCAATGAAATTCTCCCCAGCTAAGATTGAATCGATATTTTCATCATCGAAAACATTCCTCTGTTTACCTGGAAGACCAATTCCTACTCCTGTCACACCAATCAAGTGATGGTCAATCCCGAAGTGTGAATGAGACTTTTCTGATTTTCTTTCTTCTCCTAAATATGTTGAATAAAGTTCGTGCCCTGCTTTCAAGATATTCTCAAGATACTTGCTATTATTTTTCACAAAATTTTGAAAATCATTATCCGATGATAGAACTATTCTATCTATAGATTTAGTTGCTATATTTAAGCTTGTTTCCTTGGTTTGGGTACTAGAATCTGAAGATGAAACAAAACCAACAAATTGACTAAGTTGATTCAAGGTTGATTGAATTGTATCAATCTCATCTTCTTTAGGTAATAGTGTAATGAAAGTTGAAATGTCAGTTTTCTCCTTTAAGATATCCTTAGCAAAATGGAATAAGGCTTTCTTTGGACCTATCTCAACATAATATCTAGCACCAGCATTGTAAATATTCTGAATTTCATCTACCCATAAAACAGAAGAGCTGACCTGTTCAACTAGTAGATTTCTCATCTGTTCTGGCTCTGAAGGGTATGCTTTTCCAGTAGCATTGCTATATACAGGTATTCGTGGATTTTTGAATTCTATTCTTGCAAGAACCTTTTCCATCTCTTCCTCAACTGATTTTACAATCTTTGAATGGAATGCAGTAGATACATTCAGTCTCTTTGCTGTAATTCCCTTCTTCTTTGAGATTTCTAAGATCTGCTCAATACCTTCTATTTCTCCAGATACTACAGTTTGATTTTTAGAGTTGTAATTGGCTACAGTAACATAGTTATTTTTTACTTCCTTGACAATCTCTGTTACTTTATCTATAGGAGCAAGAATTGCTACCATAGCACCAGGAACTGAATTCCCAGCTCTGCTCATAGATCTCCCCCGTTCAATAACTGCCCTTAATCCATCCTCAAAAGATAGAACTCCAGCAATAACCAAAGCAGCATATTCTCCCAAACTGTGTCCTGCAACAATGTCCGGTTCAATCCCCTCTTCTGCTAAGAGATTAGCTATTGCTACATCTACAACAAAGATGGTAGGTTGAGTAAACTTTGTATCGGTTAATCTCTTCTTATTTGATTCTACTGACAATTTTTCTGAACCAAATACAATTTCCTTGAAGCTATAAGTATAGTAATTGTACCAAATTTTTTCAGCTTTTTCGAAAAATCTCTTTACTATATCAGAATTCTCATAGAGTTGTTTAGCCATGCCTAGATATTGGCTACCTTGACCAGTAAACATGTAACAAAGCTTAGGAAGAATACTTTGAAGAGAAATTTGTTCTTGAACAGTATCATCCTCTTGTAGAACTGAAGAAATATGTTTGGGTTTCTCTTCATAAAGGATTTTTTCAGGATTGAATTCTTCTAAAATCGCATGATAATTGGTTCCGCCAAAACCAAATGCAGATACTCCAGCTCTACCTACTTCGTTATTGGAAAGATTCCAATCCTCTGTTTCGGTGATTACTTTCAATCGAGATTCTTTCCAATTTATTTTTGGATTCAGTTTTTCCACATTAACTGAAGGAGGAAGAATTTTGTGATGAAGAGACAAAGATGTTTTGATTATTGAAGCTATTCCAGCCGCACTCTTAAGATGTCCAATTTGGCTTTTTATAGAGCTTACAGCAATTTTCTGTTCTCTTTTACGGTTTTCAAAAACTTCTTCCAAAACTTTTAATTCAACAGCATCACCGACAATAGTAGAAGTCCCATGAGCTTCGATATAATCGACCTCATTTGTATTAATATGTGCCTTTCTCATAGCCATTTGAATAGCTTGTTTTTGTCCTTCTGGGTTGGGAGCGGTAATTGCTTTACCTTTACCATCAGAAGAAGATCCGATTGAAGCAATAACAGCATAAATTTTATTTCCATCTTTAATTGCATCTTCTAGACGTTTAAGAACAACAAAACCTGCTCCTTCTCCCATAACGAAACCATCTGCTTTTTCGTCAAAAGGTCTTGTTCCTGTTGCAGATAATGCACCTATTTTAGAGAATTTAATATAGGTGGAAATATCCATTGATCTATCTGCTCCACCTGAAAGAGCAACATCAAATTCTCTTGAAAGGAGAGAATTAACAGCAGTATCAATTGCTGCTATACTAGAAGCACAAGCTGCATCCGTTGTCATAGATTTTCCAGTTAAATTGAAAACATTTGCAATTCTTCCAGAAATCACATTAGATAATTCACCTGGCATAGAATCTTCTGTTACTGGAGGATATTTTTCAGTATAGAATACTTCAAGTTGTTTTATCATAACTTTCTGTTTTTCTTTTGAAAGCTCTTGAAATACTTCGTTTTTCTTCATTTCTTTTAGAAATTCAGGAACAAAAAGTCCTTTGTTTGTAGTTCGTTGATTCTCTCCTCCTAATGAATTCCCTACTATTACAGAAACAGGCAATCTTGATTTTCCATCGGTAGGAATTCCAGCATCGTCTAGAGCTTGTTTTGCGGCATCTATAGCCCATTTTTGAACTTCATCCATCCTCTCAGCGATTTTAGGTGGTATTCGATACTTGATAGAAGCAAATTCATAATCTGTTATAAAAGAACCAATTTTGGAATAGGATTTATTTGGAGCTGTTTTATCCTCGTTGAAATATAATTCAGTACTCCATCTTGATTCAGGAATTTCTGTTATCGAATATTTCTTATCAGTTACATTTGACCAAAATTGATTGATGTTCAAAGCATCTGGAAAAATACAGCCCATCCCAACTATTGCTACTCTATTTTCAATTGGTAAAGATATAGTATCAGAGTGAGATTCTTCTTTTATAGTATCGTGAGGGAGCATTTTTTCTATTGCTGTAATTTGATGTTTAACGTATGTTCTACTTGAATTTACAACATCAGTATGAAGATCTTTAATTCGCAATATGTTTCTTTTCAAGCTAATAAGTTCTCCAGCCATGTAACATCCTTTGCTATCCTGAATCTTTTTGCTAGCAGCTACAAACTGAGTTGTATCACCACCAGGTATGTGTTTATCATTCCACACTTCAGCTTTTGCTGCAATTCGTAGAGCTCCCAAGTTATCTTTTTCATATAATTTCTTTCTATCTTGTATCGATAATCCTGAACTAATTCTCTCAAGTTCTACTTCTAATGTAGATTCTACAAAATCTGAAGGAATTACTCTAGCTCGAGTATTTACTGTTGATCCTATCACTTTTGTATTAGAAGAATTAAGAAGATGTTCTTGATATTGTGATGTTAAAGCTCGACTCTTAACAATTTCTTCAGTGAACAAATAAGCTGTTCCCATTTGTATTCCTGGAGAAATGTACTCTGAATGACAAGCTATCATTCCTGCTAGCATAGCAGAACTTTTCGCATCACTAATTCCTCCAGCAAAAATCACATTTATCTTTTGTTTAAGATTGGTTTTCTCTTTCTCTATAAACTGAATAATCGTCTCCCAGAGAGTTAATGATGTCAGAGTGCCAATATGTCCCCCACATTCACTTCCTTCTAAAATAAGATGTTCAATTCCATTTTGATGCGCTTCTTTGAAAAGTGCTAATGCAGGAGTATGAAGAATGACTTTAGTACCTTCTTTTTGGATTCTAGATGCTAGTTGAATAGAGCCTGCAGCTAAAAGACAATAAGGTGTGTTGTTTTTCTTTATCAAGGAAATATGAGCTTCTCGTCTCTCTTTCATTACTTCTAATCCTATAATTCCACCTGCATAAGGAGCATCTACTGGAAACTTTGAATTAAACTCTAGATAAAGTTCTTCTGTTTCTTCTTTTAATAATCCTCCAAAAGCTAGAACAGGCAAAGCTCCTTCTTCCGAAACCTTAGATGCAAACTTAGCATTATCAGTAATATTTGCCATAGGTCCTTGAATTATGGGTAATTTAATTCCAAGACTCTTTGCAAAATCACTATCCTCAGCAAATGGCCAATGTTCTGAAAGATTACTCATTTGACTGTTAATTATGTTCTCAATTCCTTTTAGAAAAGAAGACAAGTCTCCAAATTTTTCTAATATGAATGAAGCAAATCTCAAGCCTACTCCAAGAGGAAGAAAAGAATTTTTAATTTCAGGATCCGACAAGAACAACGAATTCTTTGAGATTTTATCTATTTTGTGTGATAATTCCTGAACGCTTTCACGTGTCAAGCTTTTTTCAAATTTTTTGAAATCTCTTATCCATTTATTTGCTATTTTTCCAGCTAGTCTATACTTTAATTCAAAACTTTCTCCAACAATATAGGTATCATTTTCATCAAGAGATGAAAGATAATCTTTTGTTTCTTTAGTAAGAGGACATTCTGGAAGTAGAGACAATTGTTCTTCAAGTACAACTCCTAATGCACCTCCAATTAATGCGCTAATAATGTTGTAAACTCCAAATCCACCTTGAATAATGAAGGGAAAGCCAGCTTCAGTGAATTCTTGTATTAGAATAAAGGAAGATGTTTCTCCTATCTTTCCACCTGCTTCAAATCCTTTTACAAGAAAGAAGTCAGCCCAATCAGTTTTTGATTGAGCTTCAGAGAGGCTATTTACTTCAGCTACTATCCAGGTATAATTGCAAGTTAGTCCGATTAACAACTCTTCATTTACTTTATCCGGTAAGATAAGTAGTGGAATGAAGTCAAATTTATTCAAAACTTCTATGTGAGAAGCTTCAGAGATTCTTACTCCCCAGAGGTTATCTTCTGGAATTTTAGTACTACAATCAGTTATGATACTAGTGAGTGAGTGGTCATCAAATCCTTCAAGATCTATAAGTCCTACGCCTCCCTTAAGAGAGAGTTCTATAGATAATTGTGGATTGCTTATACCTTTTGGAGAAAATCCCCAAATGATTTTATTTGGTATTAACTCTTTTTCGATTTGTCTTTTTGTTTTCATTAAAATCACCTTAAACTGGAAAAATTCCATGTTTCCTCTTTGGTGCTTGCTCTCTTTTATTTCTCAAAATACTAAGAGAAACGATAATTTCATTTCTAGTCTCTTCTGGAAAAACAACTTTGTCAACGTAACCCAATTCAGCTGCTTGATATGGATTAGCAAATTCTTCTTTGAATTGGTTGGTAAATTCATCTAAAACTTGATCTGGATTTTCAGCTTCTTTCAATTTACCTCTATAGAGTATTCTGCATGCTCCCTCAGATCCCATAACTGCTATTTCAGCTGTTGGCCAAGCTAAATTAATATCATTTCCTAAATGTTTGGAACTCATCACAATATAAGCCCCTCCATATGCTTTGCGTACTATAACAGAGATTTTGGGAACAGTAGCTTCAGAATATGCAAACAGAAGCTTTGCTCCGTGTCTGATAATTCCTTCATGTTCTTGTTTAATACCTGGAAGGAAACCAGGCACATCAACAAAAGTCAATATTGGTATGTTAAAGGAATCACAAAATCGTATAAATCTGGATGCTTTGTCTGCAGCGTTAAAATCAATTGCTCCTCCCAAGAATAATGGTTGATTTGCGATGATTCCAACTGTGTTTCCATTTATCCTTGAGAAACCAATTACCATGTTCTTTGCCCAATCTTCCTGCAATTCTAGAAAACTATCAGAATCAAAGATAACACCAATAATACCCTTCATATCATAAGGTTCATTGTCTTCTTCTGGGATCAGGTCTCTGAGAATTTTTTGATTATTTACTTCTGGTAAATTGGCTTCTAATGGAGCATCATTTAAATTGTTAGAAGGCAGATAGGAAAATAGCTTCCTTACAAGATCTAAAGTCTCTTCTTCGGTTTCTCCAACTAAATGACATAATCCTGTTTTATTACTATGAACTTCACTTCCTCCCAATTCATAGAATGAGATCTCCTCTCCTGTAACGGCCTTTACAACTTCTGGACCAGTAACAAACATGAAGGAATTTTCTTTATTCATCAAAACAAAATCTGTTAAAGCTGGAGAGTAAACTGCTCCCCCAGCACATGGTCCAAGTATAACAGAAATTTGAGGAATTACTCCAGAAGCTAGGGTATTTCTATAGAAAATATCTCCGTATCCCGCTAGAGAAGCAACCCCTTCCTGTATTCTAGCTCCACCTGAATCAAGTAAGCTTATTATTGGATTTCCTGTTTTTACTGCTAAATCCATTATTTTACAAATTTTAGTTGCTTGAGCTCTCCCCAAACTTCCTCCAAAAATTGTGAAATCTTGACTATAAATATAGACAGTCCTACCTGAGATTTTTGCATGACCTGTAACAACACCATCTCCAAAAGGTCGATTATTTGACATGTTAAATTTAGTAGATTGATGTGTAACAAAAGCATCAATCTCATTGAAAGAATTTTCATCAACTAAAAGTTCAATCCTTTCACGGGCAGTTAATTTTCCTTTCTGATGTTGATTCTCAATCCTTTTTTCCCCTCCTCCTTCTCTACTCTTTTTTCTCTTATCATGTAGAGTAGTATACTTATTGTTTTCTTGAATCTCAGTTAAATTCTTAGGTTTCTGATACATTAAACTAGTATCATTTAAGTCGAATAAAAACGACATCTCTTTTCATGATTAAAAATTCTTTGTACATAAAACGAAATAAGCTTTATATCCAACCATAATAAGATGCGTTCTGGTACTTTCTATATGTAATATAGAAAATGTTTTTTCATAATAAAATCAATTTAATCTTAACATCATAAATCATATCATGAATTAAAAGACTTTAAATAAATATCAAGTGAAATATTTTCAAATGCTTAATAAAATCCTTATAGCCAACCGTGGAGAAATAGCTGTAAGGGTAATAAGAGCATGCCGGCTTTTGAAAATAAAAACTGTCGCAATCTATTCAGAGATTGATTCTTCATCACTTCATGTAAAGATGGCTGATGAAGCATTTTGTTTGGGAAATGGTTCTGTTCAAGAAACGTATTTGAATATAGATAAAATCATTAGCTTTGCATTAAAGTCCAAGGCTAACGGAATTCATCCTGGTTATGGTTTTCTTAGCGAAAATGCAAATTTTGCAAAGGAAGTTGAAAAACAAGGAATGATTTTCATAGGTCCTACTTCTTCAGTGTTGTATAAAATAGGGAACAAACTTGAAGCTAAAAAAATGGCTGAAGATGTTGGTATTCAAGTTATTCCAGGCTCATCTAATATAATTGAATCTGTTTCTGAAGCTGAGAAATTAGCTGAAATTCTTGGTTATCCAATAATAATTAAAGCAGTTTTTGGGGGTGGAGGGATTGGAATCGAAATTGTTGAAAGACCAGAAGATTTAGAAAAAAGTTTAACAGGATGTCAATCTATTGCTAAGAAATACTTTGGAAATAATGCAGTTTTCCTAGAGAGCTACATTCGAGAACCCAGGCATATTGAGATGCAATTTATGTCAGATAATCATGGTGCAATTGTTCAATTAGGTGATAGAGAATGTTCAATCCAAAGATCACATCAAAAAATAATTGAAGAAGCTCCTTCATTTATATCCTCAGAAAAAAGAAATGATTTGGGAGAGAAAATTTGTATGCTAGCAAAGAATCTATCTTACAACAATATTGGAACTGTTGAATTTCTCTGGAAGGATGATGAATTATTTTTCAATGAAATCAACCCGCGTATTCAAGTTGAACACCCTATTACTGAAATGATTACGGGAATTGATCTTGTTATTCAACAACTTAGAATTGCTAACAATGAAGAACTCCAGTTTGATCAGAGTGATATAAAATTTGAAGGGCATGCTTTTGAGTTCAGAATCAATGCCGAGGACCCTTTAAAAGGGTTATATCCACAGATGGGTAGAATATCGAATCTAAGTATCCCTGAGAATAATAATGTTAGATTTGATACGTTTATCTATCCAAATTATCAAGTTCCTAACCAATATGATTCTCTAATTGGAAAACTAATAGTTAAAGGAAGAAATAGAGAAGAAACTATACAAAAATCTCTCATAGCATTAAAGGAATTGTCAATTTCAGGAATAAAAACTAACATAGATCTTCATAAAGCGATAATTCAGACTCATGAATTCCTGAATAGAGAAATTACTAGTGACTTCTTGAATGAAAATAAGATTAATCAGTTAATGAACCAGTATCAGAAGTTAAAGCTCATTGCCATGCTTAAAGCAAAGACAGCACACAATTCAAAACAAAAGAATAAAGAGCAAAAACTAAGTAAAATTAAGAAAGAGAAGAGTAAATGGAGAGAACAAAGTAGACTTGAACAACAACGAAGGTAATTATTTTTCGCTAAACTGGTGGCACTCCATGTTTCCTTTTTGGTGTCTGTTCCCTTTTATTTTGAAGAATGTTTAGAGTGAGAATTATCTCTTTCCTAGTTTCTTCTGGAAAAATCACTTTGTCGATATATCCCAATTCAGCTGCTTGATAAGGTGTTGCGAATTCTGTTTTAAATTGTTTAGCAAATTCTGCTAATACCTCTTCTGGTTTTTCTACATCGTTAAGTTTGTTCTTGTAAAGCACTTTACAAGCACCTTCGGATCCCATAACTGCAATTTCAGCTGTTGGCCATGCTAAGTTAAAGTCTGTCCCTAAATGCTTGGAACTCATAACTATGTAAGCCCCACCATATGCTTTTCGAATAATAATTGAAATTTTTGGAACAGTTGCTTCTGAATAGGCATAAAGCAATTTTGCACCATGTCTGATTAAACCTTCATATTCTTGTTTTACTCCAGGTAAAAATCCGGGAACATCAACAAATGTTAAAATTGGTAGGTTAAAGGAATCACAGAAACGAATAAATCTAGATGCTTTGTCAGATGCATTAACGTCAATTGAACCTCCAATAAACATAGGTTGGTTAGCAATAATCCCAATAGTATCACCATTGATCCTTGAGAAACCAATTATCATATTCTTAGCCCAGTCTTCTTGTAGTTCAATAAAACTATCAGAATCAACTATCGTACAGATTATATTTTTCATATCGTAGGGCTCATTATCTTTCTGTGGAATTAAATCTCTAAGAATTAACTGCTCGTTAACCTTGGGGAGGGGAGAATATGTAGGTGAATCATCTAGATTATTTGAAGGCAAGTATGATAATAATTTTCTAACTAGTCCTAAAGTTTCTTCTTCAGTTTCTCCCACTAGATGACATATTCCTGTTTTACTTCTATGTACCTCGCTTCCCCCCAACTCATAAAAAGAAATCTCCTCTCCTGTGACAGCTTTTACTACTTCTGGACCAGTAACAAACATAAACGAATTTTCCTTATTCATAAGTACAAAATCTGTTAAGGCAGGTGAGTAAACTGCTCCACCTGCACAAGGTCCCAATATAACAGAGATTTGAGGAATTACTCCTGAAGCTAAAGTATTCCGAAAGAATATATCCCCATAACCGGCTAAAGATGCTACACCTTCTTGAATTCTGGCTCCTCCTGAATCAAGTAGACCTATGATAGGTGTTCCAGTTTTTACTGCAAGGTCCATAACTTTGCATATTTTCGTAGCTTGGGCTCTACCTAGGCTACCACCAAAAACAGTGAAATCTTGACTATAAAGATAAACAGGTCTATCTGCGATTTTTGCATGACCTGTTACAACACCATCACCATACGGTCGATTTTTAGACATATCAAATTTGGCAGATTGATGAGTAACAAAGGAATCCAATTCAATGAATGAATCTTCATCAACAAGTATTTCGATTCTCTCTCTTGCAGTGAGCTTTCCTTTACTATGTTGATTTTCAATTCTTTTCTTTCCCCCTCCTTCTCTACTTTGAATCCTTTTATTCTCCAAATCATCATATTTGTTCTTTTCCTCATCTTCTGATGAGTACTCTGTTTTTTTGACCATCAAACAAATAATTACAATTCCAATAAAAATAGATTTTCCTTGTATAGTAAATAAATTTTATAACCTCAAGATGTAATAATGTCTATTAACAGCTCGTGTAAAGTGTTTCTTGTGATATTCAATAGAGAGAAAATGCGAATTATTAGATATGATAGTATTTCTTCTACTATGGATATTGTTGCAAATCATCTTCGTAAAAAGAGCACTGAACCTTTTCTAATTATTGCAGATGAGCAACTAGAAGGAAAAGGAAGAGAAAATTCTAAGTGGGTTTCTCCTAAAGGTGGATTCTATGGAACATATGTTCTTGCTCTTGAAAAGAGTATTAACCAGAAGCAGATGAGAATGATCCATTACATAACAGCTTTAAGTATTCAACAAACACTCAAAGAACTTTACAAACTAGACATCAAAATAAAATGGCCAAATGATATCTATCTAAACAACAAGAAATTAGGTGGTATCTTACTTGAAATACATAGTAGTCAGATAAATCATCTACTTATTGGAATTGGTTTGAACATCAATATTAAAAAAGAAGACCTGAATAAAGTGGAGGGAGTTAAAGCCACAAGTATTTCAGAAGAAATTAAATGTATTTCCAATATGGGTATTCTTATAGAATCATTAACTGAGACCCTTTTTGCATACCTAGAAAAATTAAAATCCGAACATGTCAACGAACTAATTTCTGAATACAATACAAACCTGTTAAATCTTAGCAAAATGCATAGATACATGTTAAAAAAATACAATTGTGATGGAATAAATAATGAAGGATTACTAGTACTTGTTAAAGACAATGAAATAATCAATATCCAGATTGAGGAATCAAAGAATATTCATTTGATAGATTAAGATTAGAAGAACAGAAACTAACAAAGCATACATTTAAAAATGTGTGAGAATCACTTCATGTAGGTGTTGAGTGAATGGCTCCTACATTTATACCAGAAATAATAAGTGTGTTTCTTACTACAGGTGTTGTTGGTCTAGTTATAGGATTAGTCTTCTGGAGTATCAGAAGAGTAAACAGAGAAGTCTCTAACAGAAGATTAAGAAGAAAACTCTCTGCAGCAGTAATGGCGAAAGAAGCTAAGTAACAATCAATTTTTCCTTCTCTAATCGTCCTATATTCTTATTTTTCTCTTCAAGTTTAAGTAACCTTTATAACACTTAAATTTTGATAATATTCAATGAGTACTAAAAGAAAATTACTGGTTTTTTCATTAATACTGATTTTCATAATGCCTGTTTTAGTCCAGTTCTTTCAAGTATCAGCTGAAGAAATTATTCCCAGACACATACATCTTAGTTGGCAAAATGATACCAGTACAACTATGACAATAAGTTGGAAGACAAGTGAAATCACTTCGTCTATTGTTCAATATGGACTCGGTAGCACTTATGGTTTAGAGGAAACAGGGCTATCAGGAATTTATCACACAGTTGAACTAATCGGTCTAACACCTAATACAGTATATCATTATAGAGTTGGTAATGGAGAGTATTGGAGTCCGGATTGGTCTTTTAAAACAGGAAACATAGGTGACCATGCAACCTTCTTCGGAATTGGAGATTCTAGAACCAATCGAGAAGACAGAACATTTTCAGCATTGCAAATGTCAAAAGTATCAGCAGATTTTGTTGTATTCTTAGGAGATTTTGTAGAGTCTGGTTATAAAGTATCTGAATGGAATGATTGGTTTAAGGATTTTGAACCTTTTTTGATTGAATTTCCTTTTATGGGAGTATTGGGTAATCATGAAAAAAATGATACACTATACTATGATAATTTTGCACTTCCTGGAAAAGAAGAATATTATTCCTTTAACTACGGACCTATTCATTTTGTAGCTTTACATACTTGTGTACCCAGTTATGGTGGAACATTTGATGAACAAATAAACTGGTTACACACAGATTTACAAGCACATAATGACTATGCTTGGAAGATTGTGGTTATGCACAGACCAGCTTATGCTTCGTCACCAAGACATAGCGCTGGTGATTATGATGATATTAAAACGTTATTAGTTCCAATTTTTGAACAATACAACATTACCATGGTTATAAGTGCTCACGACCATTTCTATGAAAGACTAATCAATAACAATATTACCTATATAATTGCAGGATCAGTTGGTGCTCCTCTTTATGAAATCAATCCAGTTTATGCAATTAGCCAATCAGTAATCGCAGAATCAACTTATCATTTCACATTGCTGGACGTATATCCCAATCAGCTGGATTTTAGAGCTTTCAGAATGGATTATAGTTTAATAGATGAATTTACTTTCAATAAAGAAGATAAACCTGACCTAAGAGTTGAAGTTGTTCCAAATAAGTACTCTGGATACTATAATGAGACAAAAGAAATAAAAATTAGAGTCACCAATATAGGGGAACAAACCATTTCTGAAATAACAGAGGCATCAATAGAGAACGATCTTGGTGTTCTTCAAACTTTTAATGTTCCTGCATTAGATGTGAGAGAGTCATATGAATTCCAGTATAACTGGATAGTTTCTGAACCAGGAATATACAATATGACTATAAAGATTGATAACAGCAACATCATAGACGAAATAGTTGAAGGTAACAATGAAATATTTTTGTCCTTTATAGCACTTGAAATTCCATCAACACAAGAAACAGGTTATACATCGAATCTCTTAATGATAGTCTCCTTTGTTCTGATGTTAATAGTACCTGCTTTGATAAGAAAAAAGAAGAAAGAAGAGAGCTAAAGTTTTTTGAAAATAAAAGATTGAGGGATTGTAATTCAATCCCCTTCAATTTATGTTTTTCTTTTTCGATACATTACAGCTGATGCAAATATTATCACCATTAAGATACTTAATGAGAAATTTGTATCATCTGTAGGTGTTGGAGTTTGAGTATAGCATCCGGATAAATCTTCAAACAATGGGTAAATATCTTGATAGTAGAATTCATGAGTTAATGGATCCGCTGCAATTTCATATCCAATATAAGAATCATCACAATTGAAAGTATAGTCGTTCCAGTAGTTGCCTTGGTTAGTAACTTCATCATACCATATATCCATGTAATGAGAGAGAATGTTGTATTGTGGTTGGTCATATGCTTGTGAATGAATAGCATCAGGATATTCCGAAAACATAGGATTACCAATATTGTTATCGATAAATGAATTATGGTGAATTACGTTTCTTTCACAGTAAAGAAGATGGATTCCGAAGGCTTCATTTTCTTCAAACAAATTATTGCTTATATCATTGAGATCGGATGAATACGCATATAAACCAAGATAATTGTTGAAAAAAGTATTGTTATCTATCGTATTTGCACCACCTGTATAGAGAGTCAAACCATGACCATGATCATTCAGAACATTTTGCTCTACTGTAATATTCATACAATTCTTGAGTACTATAGCTCTTGATGTGCTGAACAATATCTGATTTCTGATAATTACGCTTGAGCATTCATAGAGATATAGTTGACCATATAGTAGTTCAGTTAAAACAACATTATCGAACCCTACAAAGAATCCAAAAAGCTTCCCTGTAACAAAATTATTTTCAAAATAGAGAGTGTCTACAACCCCAGAAATATAAAATCCTCCTGTCGTTATATTATTACCAACAAAAGTTGAATAATCACTATTGTATATCATCACAGCTGAATAATGTGATATAGGATTAATGACTGCGTTATCTTTTATTGTAGAATTGTAAGAGTAATCTACTCTTAAGCTGAGTTCATTCAAATCTAAAGTATTGCTTGTTACATTCGAATATTCGGAATACCTTAATCTTATACCTTCTTCAAAATGAGTACAGTAATTATCAACAATATCTACACCCTCAGTATCAAACACATCAATTCCATATCCTTCATAGTGATAACTTGAATTGAAAATACAAGTGTTATTAATGATATTAACAGAATTTTGAGCTGTTCGAGCTACTAAAATACCATCAAGGTCAGATATTAAATAACAATTCTGTATTATTACATATTTAGTTACATCTGCAATGTAGATGCAAATACTTTCACCTTCATGTATACTTGCATTGATATTGAAATTTTCAATAATGTATGGATTTGATTCAGTTCCATTACCTGGGAAAATTTCTAATTGTGTATCATTGGTTATAATGATAGGGGCATGTGATACAAATCCATTCAACTCAGGAATAGTCAATTCCAATTCTTGTTGAATCAATGATTCTTCAACGTTAGAAGTAGCTACATCATTTGATGAAATTAAAAATATAGACATTACTAAAAAAATAATTATGCTTGTTCTCTTCATTCTATCCCTCTATCACTTTAATTCTCATCTAGAGTTTATAAATATATCTTGTTCTTTTTTTAAATAACTAAATAGCTAATACATTAAAAAATATCAGTGAAAACACTAGTTCTAACAACCTTGTTGCCAAGGTTATCTTCTTGATAGGAGACATATACAAGAAGGGAAGGGGTTTAAATTGAACAAGTAAGGCTAAGCATCACTTTTCCTGATTAAAACCGTTTAGCGACAGTTTGCGTGCCTTACATAACCATTTCTACTTAGGACCTTATTAGATGAGTATGCTAAATTTAAGAATAAAACAAATCTATAAAGTGTTATTAATCAGATGTTTTTACTGAATTTCCTTCATTACCTCTTCTTATGGACAATGTTTATATGTATCAAATAAATTACATAACTTGTAACGATTTTGTTACAAATAAGGTGATAAAATGAGAAAAAGTAAATTCGCAATCGTTTTTGCTACAGCCTTAATGCTTGGGTTATTTCTTATGCCTATGCTTAGCCAAGCTGCACCAGCACAAAAACTAGAGTTCTATGCCATGGAATGGATAGCACAACCGCCTACATATACAATAGTCTTCATTGAAGATGGGATAATACACATAAAAGATTACTATGATATTCATTGGTTAGCAGGAACTATAGGAGATGAGGAAATATCAGGTTATACTGAGTCCCTTTTCCATGTAAAAGATGACCAATGTGGAGAAGTAATCGTTAACGGAGACAGTTGGATGTATTTTACATGGGGTGAACTTTCAGGTTACTTTTATGGAAAAAAGAGCATAAGAGTCATTAATGGAGAACTTACAGGTCAATATTCATTGCAAGGTTTTGAAGATTTCGAAGGCATGAAACTATTCGGTATAATTTATGGCGATGTAATTGTCAATTATTTCGAAGCAACATTACTAATACCAAACTAACGAGATAAATCTAAGACAAAATCATATGAGAGTCTCATACTCTCTCTTTTTCTAATTTTTCAACAAATTTTAATAAGATATAATTAATATAAATAATTCACCTAGAAATCAGAGACAATGAAAGTGAAAATAAAATGAAAAGACCTGATTTAATAGAAAACAGAGCTGACAAACTCATTACTTTCATCTATTATAGAGATTTACAGAAAGGAATGGATTTTTATGGAGATTTTCTAGATTTCCCATTGGAGATAGATCAAGGATTCTGCAAAATATATCGTATTTCTGAAGCTGGATATGTGGGCATAGTTGATGAAACTAAAGGAATGCATAAGTGGAATAAAATCAAACCAGTTCAGATTTGCATGAGAGTTCCAGATGTAGATGCATTCTATGAATACTGTAAACAAGCCAGTGTTGATGGTTTATCTGAAATGTTCGTCAACAATGAAATCAAAATCAAAGCATTTGTATTCAATGATCCTGAAGGATATCAAATTGAAATACAAGAATCTTTAGAGGAAGAAACAGAAGAAGAATGAAAATTTCTTCTAAGATTCGTAATTTGATACAACATTATAGTCACAAGTTGGTTCAATGAATTTATCTTCACAATCTTTACATTCTAGATATGGTGATGCTCCTCTGATAACATTATACAGGTAAATTCCAGGTATTAGCAAAATAAATAGGAGAAATTGAATAAGAATAGCATAAAATCCTATGGTATACGAAAGATTAGCTGCTAACACAATAATCGCTGTATATGCACCTAAACCAATTCCTAAACTGAATCTGAACACTATTTTCAACCATCTATTATTTGGTTTTAGAAAGACCTGAATCAGAGCCAGTCCAACTCCTAAAGCAGCAATGCTCCCACTAACATAAGGGAAACTTCTGAAAAAAGGAAGTAGGGAGAAGAATACAGCAGTGTGAGTTATGAATCCAAGAATAACACTTAAACACCCAACACACAGAAATAGTGAACCTAATCTAAATATGTGATTGTCAAATTTATGACAGACAGGATGATGAGCAAGATATTGCATGGAGAAAATCTTAAGTCGATAACTGAAAGGTTTCTTCTTTTTATCTATACTTGAACCTTTTCCATTCGCAACATTTTCAGAATCAGACACAACCAATCCATCCTAGCTTAAATTCTGAATTCACTTAAGTAGAAGTAGTTTTTACTAGCTATATCTATCTCGATCAAAGCACCATGCCTTAATCTTTCTGTGGGGGAACCCAATGAAGGTATTGCGCTAGAACTTATGACAATGTAATCATCAGTTTTATACAATTTCATAGTAAAATACAATGGATCTTTTCGGTAAAACACGCCTACCCAAGCTTTTGTTAGGGAGGTCAATATGAAGTTCGCAGCAGTATAATCCCAATTTGCCAAAATTTTGTCAGTTATTTGTTTGTTTATCTGCCATTCATTTGAACCCATTTCTGTTAGTAATGTATAGAAGTATTTCTCAGAATCAGTACTACCTTTCATGTAGAATTTCTGTTCATCATAGTCCTTGATTTGATTCTTTATAGTACCATTATGACCAAAAACATATTCATCACCATTGTACCAATAAAAAGGATGATTGTTTGTTAGTTTAATTTTGATATTAGGAGAAGCTTGTCTAGCGTGAATAAAAAGGACCTCTGTATCCATTTTCATCCATTCATCTACAAGATTACGTTCATAAATTGGTTCTCTAAATCTTCTCAGTTCAAAATGATTATCTTTCACAAAAGCATACCCAAAGCCATCAGAATGCTGCTCAAGTTTAGTTTCATTTCTTTCGTGAACATCAAGTTTTACTCCACCGACATAATCGGAACAGGACCCAACGAATTCCTCGAAAGCTTGCTTCGATACAGTTCTACCTATATTAAGGAAGAGACGACACATGATGATTCACTTTTGAAATATAATTGATAGTATATAATTTTAACTCATGAACCAGTTACCAAAGAAATTCGAATGTTTTTCTTCTTAACCCTAACATTTTTTTATGACAGTCATATTGAGAACTTATGCCCGAGAAAACTTTCACACGTGCAGCACAAGTAATTCCCTCGGAGGATTCAGTTATTATCCGAGGATGGATCTATCGAATCCGTAAAATGAAAGATAAGATCTTTGTCGTTTTACGTGATGCTTCAGGCATCATCCAATGTATTGGTAAAGAAGATACTTTATCTTCAGAAGCATGGGGGATGTTAAACGAAGCTGCTATTGAGAATTATATTATTGTTGAAGGTAATCCTGTAGAGGATAATAGGGCTGTAAATAATGTTGAAGTTAAATTAATTGATTTCAAGTTAATGCACAAAGGCGAAGTCTTTCCTATTGCTAAAGACAAAAGTAAAGAATTCATGCTTGATAACACTCATCTATTTGTAAGAAGTTTTCAATCTACAAATGTGTGGAAAGTAAAAGCTTCTGTTCTTAGAGCATCAAGAGAATGGTTCTTTGAAAATGATTTCTACGAAACTACTCCACCTATTCTTACAGGTTCAGCTTGTGAAGGAGGCTCAACACTCTTCAGTCTGAAGTACTTTGATTCAACCGCTTATCTTAGTCAGAGCATTCAACTTTATCTTGAAGCACTCATCTACAGTTTAGAAAAAGTATATGCTATAACTCCTAGCTTTAGAGCAGAGAAGATGAGAACTAAAAGGCATGTCAATGAATTCTGGCATATTGAAGGAGAAGAAGCATTTGTAGACTTTGAAGGCAACATGAAGATTCAAGAAGAATTAGTTGCATATATAGTCCAATTTGTCCTTCAAAATAATGCAAAAGAACTCAAAGAGCTAAAAAGGGACACCTCAGTTTTAGAAACAATCAAAGCTCCTTTCAAGAAGATTAGCTACAAGGAAGCCATTGATACTCTAAATGAAAGTGGTTTCGATTTGAAATGGGATGATGATTTGAAAACTGAAGAAGAGAGAGAATTATCCAATGTAATTGGAGAACCTTTCTTTGTTAGAGACTATCCTTCTAATCACAAACCATTCTATGTTAAGATTCATGAAGATGACACCAAATGGTGCTATTCAGCAGATCTAATGGCTCCTGAAGGATTCGGAGAGATTATAACTGGAGGACAAAGAGAGGATGTTCTAGAAACATTAATCAGTCGAATCAAATTGGAAGGCTGGTCTGTTAAGGATTATGCCTGGTACATTGACCTACGCAAATATGGTTCAGTCCCCCATTCTGGTTTTGGGCTTGGCGCAGAAAGATTAACTTGGTGGTTGTGTGGATTAGATGCTATTCAAGAAACACTTCCCTTCCCAAGAACAAGAAACAGAGTATATCCTTAATATTCCTTTTCTTTTTTCATTTGGATAGTTTTATAACAGTTTTTAGCTAATCTCTATCAAATGGAAGATGCTAATCCTTTTGGATTTACTATTTATCCGCACATATCTATCTTCAGAACTTGGTATGAAGTTGTAGACCTCTCTACCAATGAAGCTATTTTTGAAATCTACAAAGAGGGAGCATTTAAACCAACTTTTATTATGCAAGATACAACAGGTAAAGAAGTATTCACAGCAAAGAAGATATCGGGTTGGTCTGGAATATATAGAATATTCAAAAATAGTGTAAGATATGCAACTCTCGACTATTCATCAAGCTGTTGCAGTTCTCAGACAGAGATACAAACTGAAATGAAAAGATATCTTGGCTCAAGATTAAAGGGTTCTTCATTCGAATTTGTTGACAATTATGGTAGATTAGCATTCTTTTTTCAAAGATTTGTCAAATTCCTGCGAACAGAATGTTTAGTAGAAGTGTACGATAATATTGAACCAGAAATAGCGATTCTTGCTTCTGTAATTCTCGATACTATTATTCGTGGTGCACAAAGTGCAGCAGTAGCATCTACAGCTGCTGTGATGTAGCTGAAATAGATTGATTTCCAAATCTCTATTCTTTACCAAAATGTAACTGGTAAGCAAACCAATTACCATAGTTTTCTTTTAGAATGAGTCCAGCTTCTTTTGCCCATCTTTTCTCAGTTTTTCTCAAAGGATAATCTGGATCTATAAATAATTCACATAAAGATATAACTCCTTCAGGTTTTAGAATTCGCTTGAATTCCTTTAGAACATCAACTGGTTGTGGTATTTCAGGTAAACATGTAATTGCAAAAATCACATCAATAGAATCATTATCAAATGACAGTTTGTATGCATCATCTAGTTTTGGTATGATGTTAGTTATTTCTTCTTCCTTCATTCGTTTTTCCAATCTATCTAAAATAGGTTGTTGGATATCAATTGCATACACTTTACCATCAGGTAGGATTCTTTTTGCTACTGCTTTAGTATAACTACCTTTACCTGGTCCAATTTCAACTACAATATCTCCGGGTTTTACACCCATCCTTTCAGCAATTTTCTCTGGATCTTGCCAATATTTTCTTCTAATAGGATTGTCTATGAATCTAGTGAAAAACTGTGGAATCGGAAAGGGATATATTTTTCGAATTAGTTTCACAATAGTAAGAAGAAGTAAAAACCATATTACTGGAATACTAATTATCACAAGAAAAATTATCAAAACAATATGCATATTTTATAGTCATATAAATTGAATATAAGAGTACCTAAAAAATAAGGAAAAAAACTAAGAAGAATTTTCTCTTAGTTATTTCTCATGTGCTTCATCAAAGAAATGCATTTTGTGTAATAGTTTTCCTTCTTTACTATGTGGAGTTCTGATTAAATGATTTGAAGCTTTTTCAAGTTCTCTGACTTCATCTGCTAATATAGCAGCTTGACGAACCATTTCGTGAGCTCCTGCTACTTTGATTAAAGCTTTTTCTCTATCTTTTTCAACAAAGCAACCATTTACATTGACATCTCCAGCATCTTTCAAGATATTCAATGCGGCTAAAGCTTTAGGTCTTGAATATTCATTAGCAAATGAAGCTTTAGTAACTACACCTATACCTGACATATTGCGTGTTGGTAGTGTTGGTTTCTCACCAGCTTTTAATTGATCAATTACTCCATCTAGTAATTCTGTGATATAAGCAAATACTCCACAAGCACTAAAAGCTGTGATTATGTACCCGTTAAACAAGCACATTTCAGTTGTATCTAGATAGTCTCTTTTTGCGCCTATCATTGGATCGAATGGAGCTATAATGTATCCAACTCCGTCTTCTTTCCACTTTGCTCTGACTTCCTTATCAGCTGTATCTGACACTACAATCAAAGGGTATTTTTCTTTGTACCTGTCTATTACTGACTGGGGACCTTTATCGTTAGCATTTGGAGATATCATAACCATTAGATCAGTTTCAACTTGATCTATCAGTGGGAAGATTCTCTCAGCGGCTGAAAGTTTCATCTTTGTAGAAGAACTGATTACAGTAGATTCTATATCAGTTCTGCTTGCTCTTTCATCTAGCATAATATCAATCAGCGTTGTTAGCGTAATATTGCCTATTTTAACAAAAGTTATCTTAACCATTGTAATCAAACTATAGTTTTCTTATTCCCTTTATATATTTCATCATCGGTCTATAAATTTTGATCACATGAAAAAGAAAATCAACGAATAGTAATATTTTAGAATGCTTCTGTCCAATTACCTTATAATGAAGAAAGACCCTATAATAATTGGAACCGCTTCTGTCATCGTGATTGCATTTACATTATCTCTGCTTAATATCTATGTTTTCCCAGATATTTTCTTTAGTGTTAATGTCTATCGCAACACAGAAAATGAATTCCAATTGGGTTTACTTGAAATCGCTGAAGAAATCAGCTTCGATTCAGACATTTTTGCGGGAATAAATTTCTCAGAGATTATAATTGAGAATCCAGATAATGCAATAATCGATATTTCTGTAATGTTAATTCTTGCGGGGGAAAAGAAATCAGCAGCATTTGATAATCCTGGAGAAATTATACCTCGAAGAATCAATCTAAAATATAATGGCTCAATTTATGGTGTTGGAAACGACTCTCAACCTTATGAAGATTGGGTAGAGAGTGTTTTTGATAATGGTGAAGTAGGTACTTATTTTGCATTCAAAAATTCTGCACTAAACTATGAGGTTTACTCTAATTTTACAATCCAAGATGTTGATTCATATACTATTGACGATATCCAGGATGCACTTCAAGAGATTTTTATTAATCCTAGCATAATGCCAGATTATGTTATTTACCAAACTGTTTCCTATACTGAAAGTAGAGGATTGTTTAATGAGTATTCTACAGAATTCGAAAGAATTATTTTCATGAATACCTTTAACGAGATCTTGTTTTTCCTAACTAATGAAGGAGAATGGAACACTCCTTTACTATATTGAACCCTCAAATTCTCTTTTTCCTTTTACATAACTTTTAAATTACAATATTAGATTTTATATAATTATGGCACAAAACGCACCATTTGGATTCAAAGTAACCCAAAAAATTCTCGCCTTAAGAGCAACTTATGATATTGTAGATGAAGCAACAGGACAAAAGATCTTCATAGCTAAAAGACAGATATTTGCAATGACACCTACTCTCTGGATAGAAGATTTACATGGAAATGAAGTAATCAGAATAAAATCAAATTTCTTCTTCAAGAATAGATGGAAGATTACACAAGGAGGAAATATTATCGGTGAAGTAGAATTTCCAATTATCAGAATTTGTGGAATCAAATTTGATGTTCATTTAGCTGGACAACAGTATACAGCTTCAGATCTTTTAGGATGGTCATTCAATGCTCGAGATGCATCAGGGAATGTAGGATTTACTTTGGATAAGAAAATCTTTAGAATAAAAGACACATACAAAGTGACAGTTTATCCACCTTTAGAACCACTCTTTGGTTTAGCTGCAGCTTTAACAATCGATTCAAAATTCTATCAAGGTAATAGATAGAATTACTTTCTTTTTCTTTTACTTTTTTGTACTAACTTTGAAAGATTTTTAAAGGATTATGAAATTTCTCATTCAATGAAACAAGAAATCAGAGAAGCAATGGAGAGTTTTAAAGTTTCAGAATTCGAGAAGAAAGCTGAATCTATAGACCTTCAAATGTCTGATGGTGCAACTATTCGAGTTTACAGATCAACTCCTCCAAAAGAAGATTTCAATGGTTATTCAATAGTCCTCAGTGTAGGTTGGGGTACAGTGGTTCCTGCATGGGATTCTTTACTTCTTGAAGCAATCAAAGACTTTGATGTGGTTTATTTTGAATCCAGAGAGAAGGGTTCCAGTGTATTACCAAAATCATCCGAAATTGGTATGGATAGAATGGCTAAAGATCTTCAAGAGGTTTATGAACAATTAGAGATTGAAGAGAAAAAACTAATTCTTTTTGGGTCTTGTATAGGTGCAACCACTATTGTTTATGGGATGTACAATAAAATGTATAATCCCTTTCTTCCTGTATTAATCGCTCCCCCTGCACGATTTGAAGTTCCACCAGTTTTAAGATACTTTATCCCATTTGGCCCTACTTTTCTTTGGAAACCCGCACAGCCACTTTTGAGATGGTGGGTTACAAAATTCAAATCTGAAGATGCAAGACAAGCTGCTAAGTATCTTAGAACCCTGGAGGAAGCGGATGCTAAAAAATGGAAAAGATTAGGGTTAAGGTTAGCTTATAAAAGATATTGGAAAATTTTTCCTGAAGTAAAAAATCATGTTCTTCTAGTTGCTGCAGAATCTGATAAAATGCATGATGCAGTTGTAACTAAAAAGGTTGATGGGATGATGGAAAATTCAACCTATATCAATCTAGGTTCTAATAAAGACACTCATGCACCTCTTATGATAGAAATAGTCAGAGAATATATTCCAAAATTCATAGGGAAAAACCACTGAAAGCATTAACATTTAATAATCTCTTTTCTTTATTCTTCTTGTGAAAATAAAAGAACTAGGATTGGATGATGTAAGATCTGTTGATTGGAATGAGGATGAAAACTTTGTTCAGCTTATTGATCAGAGATTAATTCCTTTTGATTTTAAAATCAATAATTATACTTCAGTTGTAGATCTTTGTGATGCAATTAAAACTATGGTTGTTAGGGGAGCACCAGCAATTGGTTCAACAGCGGCTTATGGAGTTGCTTTAGCTATCAAAGAAATCGAGAAAGAGGATAATTGCAATAAAAAAGAGAAACTAGATGAAAAGATGGAAATGATACTAGCAACAAGACCAACAGCTGTTGATTTAGCAAATTTCGTGTTTAAAACTTATACTACAGCTATAGAAACAAATTATTCATTTGAAGATACTCTCTTGAAAGCTAGAAGTTTAACAGATGAAATGGTCGAAGAATGTAAAACTATAGGGGATCGTGGTTTAGAAATCATCAATGATGGTGATGCAATATTAACACATTGCAATGCTGGACCATTAGCAACTGTAGACTATGGTACTGCACTTGCGCCTATTATTCAAGCTCATCGAAAAGGAAAGGGAGTTAAAGTCTATGTAGATGAAACTAGACCTAGATTACAAGGTGCAAAAATAACAGCTTGGGAACTTGAACAAGAAGGGATAGACCATGAAATTATAGCTGACTCTGTAGCTGCTTATCTAATGTCAAAAAACAAGATAAACAAGGTAATTTTAGGAGCAGATAGATGCCTTAAAGACGGAACAATATCAAATAAGATTGGAACCTACTCAATTGCTGTAAATGCAAAATACCATAATATCCCCTTCTATTCTTCCTTCCCATGGTCTACAATTGATCATGATTCTAATTCAGCTGAAGAATTCGAAATAGAATTAAGATCTGAAGATGAAGTCAAATCTTTCGTCCATAAGGAAGGAAAAATCCTAATTGCTAATCCTAATTCAAAGGCATTTAATCCCGCTTTTGATATCACTCCTCCAAAATTAATCTCAGGATATATTACTGCAAAAGGTGTACTTACAACTGAAGAGTTAGTTCAAAAAATAAAAGAAAAATAGTAAAAGAATTATCTTCTTTTTCTATAAATCGTTATAATTGATATAAAACTTAGTATTCCAAGAATAGAATAAATTATTCCAGAAGAATCAAGTGTTAATGTATTATTATTTGGTTTAGAAGTTGATGGCTCAGTTGGACTGGTTGGTTCAGTTGGACTGGTTGGTTCAGTTGGTTCTGTTGTGGGCTCAGTTGGTTCAGGTGTTGTAGTTACTATAACGCCTGCTACGAAAACCCATAGAGCTAGAGAATTACTAAAACCATAATAATCGTTAGCACTTATTTCGAAAATCCACAGTCCTCCAGTTAAAATACTAAGATCAAATCCAACAATATGTTCATCAAAATAAGTTCCCGATTCAGCTAATGAACCGTTTATTTTCAACTCATAATAATTTGGATTATCGTCTCTTAATACCCAGAAGACATCATTAGGATCACCTTCATCCATATAATAATCCCCAGTAGGACCTAGTATTTCAGGTGCAGTACTGGCATAAACAGCTAGAGTTAATTCATAATAATATCCACTTATGTCTTCTGCTTTGATATAGATATCATATAAAATTGGATCAGTCATATAATCCTGGAAATTCAAAGAGATAGCGGTATCATTGATCCAAGGACCAGATTCAATTATCATTCCATTTATTTTAAGCTCATATGTGTCAGGATTGTCTGTAGGATCAGTGAGGTGCCATGTTTCAGTTTGAGTTGTTCCTATTTCATAGTAGAGCCCACCATCTTGTCCAGAGATATATGGTGCTTTTAGCCTAATATCATCAATTTCAACAGACCAGGTAGTATTATGTTCAAAACTTGAATCATCATAAACTACAAATGCTACTGTGTGGTTTTGTAAACTTGGAGCGATACCACCAGTATATAAATCATAATAATTCGATCCTGGAGATAATCCATAGAGAGTATCAATTTTGGCACCATCCAAATAAACATCTACTGTCATAGATGGCCATTTGTTCAATAGATCAAAATAAATCATTGTTGAAATAGTATTCTGTTTAATTTGATAATCATATCCCATATCCACAAGTAGTACTGGTAAATCAGCATCAGTTACTGGTGAGTATGCTGCAGTTGTTTCAAAGAGTTGCCATTCATAGTAATACCCATATGTGTGATTGAAGTAGTAATCAACAAAAGTTCCAAGTGTAGGACTGTTTTTATGATCAATATTTCTATAATAATTATCATAATACAATGTTGTATATTCTAATAGAAATCCTGCATCACTATCAATATAGAAAACATCTTCCCAGCCATATGGATTAGTTTCATCGAAATTGATACCTTCATAGGTATATGCGGTTGTAGCTACATCATCATATACATCCATATATACATCTACATTGTAAGAAGTATTTACGCCGTTAATTATATAGTATCTAACCTCTGAATGATCATAAACACCATTTGAAAACCAATCAGTAACATCTAGGTTGAGTGTGCCATCATAAACATCGAAACCCTTTACTTCAAAGCTACTCAATGTGACTGGTTCATAATCAGAGTATGAATTATTAAGAAACCAAGATTGATCAATATAATCGTAATAATAGTCTTCTTGATATCGATTATTGTATCTATCATAAAGTGTCCAAGCGTAATTCACATTTCCTGTGGTTGTATCTATTGAATTGACAGAGTAACTTTCCATCTCATCGTAAATATAATCCCAGTGATCTATTACCCACCAATTGTCTGCGATGTCAATTTCATGTAAGAGTTGTTGCTCCAAATCTTCATAAAATGTGAACACATTTTTGTATAATAGTTGGTCTCCTGTAACAAGGGCTTGGTAGCTTGTTGCTGCTTGTGTTGGTGTAAATCCAACAACGAAGATAGAGACAACTAAAAGTGTTAATATTATTGTTGTTTGACCCCTTTTCAAGGTTAATCCCCTAATAGTAATTTAAGCAAAATTCCATATTTAAAGAAAGTGGTAAAGGAATCAGCGATAGACTTCTTAGAGACTAAAAAAATAAAAGAAAAAGAGAAGGGAGTTTTATTTTCTTCTGCGAATTAAAACAGTAAGTGCAACAAAACTAAAGACGCCTATTAATACATAAAGCATATTTGGAGAATCAAGAGTTACTGTATTAGAATTAGATGTTTCAGGTTCGGTACCAGTTGGTTCAGTCCCTGTAGGCTCAGTAGGAGTATCTTCATAAGCATGGATATTAACATATAAGTAGGTTTCATACCCATCCAAATCTGTAGCTATAATCTTGATCTCAAAATCACCTGCTACAAAGATATAGTCATGAAGATTAAAAGATATAAGATCATCAACATTCCAAGGACCTGATTCAACTATTGAACCGTTGAATTTGACTTCATAGTAATCTGGATTATAATTAATATCTTTTAGTTCCCAATAAAGTGTCTTAGTGTCACCTATTTTGTAGTCCCAGTAATTTGGTCCATTGATTGTAGGATAATCAGCTCTTATATCATTAAAATACAAGTCATAAAATGCTGTATGACCTAGTCCTGAATCATCAGTTACAACAAAAGTTAGTTTTGAATTATATCCCATCGGATCGATAGGAAGATCCTTAACGAACAGATCGTAACTCATATATCCAGGAGATACACCATTTATTGTTTCAACATACATTTCATTGAGATAAACATCAAAAGTGCATGTACTGTAAGAATCATAGAGCCAGAAATAGACAGTCAAATATTCAAGACCCATGGTTATCTCATAGACATAATTCCAATCCCAGTTTATACCAGGTAAATCGGCATCAGCTATTGAACCGTAACCAGCTGTTGTCTCTTGTAATAACCAGTTATAATTAGTTGTAGAGTAGTAATAATATTCGTGAGTTACATTACAATAAATTCCTTCATAATTACTATATGCATCAAAGGATTCATAGTTATATGTATAATAATTATAATCAAACTCTAGTAGAAATCCTGTAGCTTTGTCGACATAGAAATAGTTGTCTTCATTATAGTCATATGTGTAGTCATAGATAATGTTGTACATACTAGTTGGACCTGTATAGAAATCGTAATAATTCTTATAATAAACTGCTACATCATAAGTGCTATACACTCCATTGATTGTATATCCTCTAACTTCATCATACAGGTATATAGCACCACCGAAATAGTATGGAACATCACAATTTAATGTCATATTGTAGTCATTATATGAAGTGTACCAAGAATTAGCACCGTAATATAAGTAATTATCTGACCAACCACCAGCATTAACCCATTCTGTGGCTATATAATCCCAATAATAGTGGTCACCATAGTTATTTCTGTAGGTATCAAAATAGGTTGCAACTCTTTGTCCATCGGTATATGTACCATAGTCATTTTGTACTGTATAACTGTGGAATTCATCTGCTTGCATTTCATAATGCCATAAATCATAATATGAGTTGTATTCTGGCAAGTCATTTTCAAAAAGATAGTAGTTATATTCATCTGAGTAATAGTTGTAGTTTGCAGAATACAGGAGTTGATCCCCCGGATTCAAGTGTTGATAAGTAGTTACTGCGTTTACGTTAAATAAACCCCCAAATAACATAGCTAGAACTATATTTAAAGTTATAACGTATCCTAGACCTCGTTTCATGGTTAAAACCCTAATAGATTCTATGTAAAATATAATATATAAAGGATATCTTGTCGGAAAGTAAGTCAAAGCTGAAGAATGCTTTACACACAATTAAGGGGAAAAAAAGATAATTGAAGTTTATGCAAAGAGCTTAATTTTATTGTTATAGAAATAAAGAAGAAAAGAAGAAGATTACTTCTTCTTACGATAAAATACGGTAATTAAACCAATAACTGCTAAACCAATTATAACTGATGTAGTTGAGAATGGAACACCAGAGACTATGGTTATGGTACCAGGAAAGAATTTCCAAATTCCATTATCGTATTCTTCAAAGATTTGGATCAACAATCCAGAAGCAGCTTCGTAATAAGCATTTACTACAGGACCAGGACCCCACATACTGAATAAATGTGTACTTTGATACTTTACATGTATTGAGTCATACGAATCCCCATTTGAGGTAGTAACAGCAGGTGTTCCAACGACCTCTCCCAAAATAGAATAGTAGCTTATATCATCTCCCAAAATAGCTGTAGGAGATATCGCAAAAATCGTCCAAGCGTAATAAAGCTGATATATACCAGACATAGTACTAAAATCTTGTAGCAAGAGATATTTTGGATCTGCATGTTCTAATGTTCCAGCTAAATAGGAAGAACCATTTGAAAATGAAATTTGTCTATTATCTGGATTTTGCATATCCGCAAGTTTTGGTTCATGCAAAACGGTCATTTCTATCCATTCCGTGGCATTTTCAACGTAAAATTCTCCAAGCATAAGTGTAGTTCGATTATCATAAAAAACGACATGTGTTAGTCGGTTTTCTGTTACATTTTCTAGAGGACCATAGCCATACCCTTCGAAAGGTTTGATAATAATCTCAAATTGAATCAATTTATCAAGGATATCTGTTGGAGTGAAGATTTTTTTTGCTGTAATAGTAATGTAAGCCATTAAGACATCAGCTGCACCAGTTGTTGATAGAAACAATTTTCCCTCAACAGAACTTCCAGCTCCTACTTCCAGTTGATCTGACGCAAGAATTGCATTAGAGACATTTGAAAATAGTACAGAAGTTAGCAATATACATGCAACAATAATAAATGTAATTCTTATTCTTTTCATAGTACCTAACATTATGTTCTACAAATAAAAGAAGTTTGTGTAAAAAAAGAAGAATGCGAAGAAGGAGATTATTTCTTCTTACGATAATAATATGCAATCAAACCGATTACCGCTAGACCTAAAATTACGGGTGCAGTTGGGAATGGTGCAACAACTGTGTCTACCTTACTAGGAATGAACTTCCATGTTCCTTGATCAAATCGTTCGTATACCTGAATTAAGAACCCAGAAGCAGCTTCGTAATATGCATGAACTTCATAAGCATCACCCCATTTGTTGAAAAGTCCTGTTTCATAGTATTCAACAAGGATTGAGTCATAAGAGTCACCTTCAGAAGTAGTAACTGCTGGAGTCCCAATAACTAAACCTAGGTTAGGGTCATAACTTATATCATCTCCCAAAACAGCTGTTGGAGATATTGCAAACATAGTGAATTTATGCCAGAATAAGTAATCGTTAGAAAGATCACTAAACTGTTCAAGTAAGATATACATGGGATCTGCAAGTTCTAATGATCCTGCTGTAGCTGTAGTACCGTTTGCGAATGTTATTTTTCTACTGTCTGGTTTTATCATGCCTTCAAATGTTGTTTCATGTAGAACAGTCATTTCTATTTGTTCAGTTCCATTTACAACTATTAATTCTCCAAGCATAATTGTACTTCTGTTATCATAGAAGACCAGAAAAGTCAAGAAAATTTCAGTAGGATCTTCTAAGAAACCGATCCAATAATCCACAACAGGTCGTATCTTTACTTCAAATTGAATTATCTTATCAGAAATGTCAGCTGGAGTAAAAATCTTTGTAACCGCTATAGACACATATGCCATAAGCTCGTCTCCAGCAACACTTGTTTCCACAAGTAATTTTCCCTCTACATAACTGTTAACGCCTACATCAAGCTGATCTGAAGCAAGTATAGCATTGGATACGTTGGAAAATAGTATAGATGTTAACAGGATTCCAAAAGCAAACATAAAAGTCAATTTTATTTTCTTCATAGTAACTAAACTTTAGGAGCTACCGGTTAAAGAATTTTGTGCTTAAAAAAACTAATGTTTCCTATATCTAAGATTTTCAAACCACATTTATAATAGAAAAAAGTTGGAAAGAAATAATCAATTATTTCCTTCTTTTAACAAAAACTGTTATCAGACCTAAAACAATCAACCCTATAATTAAACTTGTAGTTCCAAATGGTGTAGCTGTTGGTGAAGTTGCAGGTTCTAGTACAACATCTCCAGGTAAGAAATCCCAAGTTTCTGTACCATCTGTCTCATAGACTTTTAGTAATATACCTGTGCTTGCTTCATAGAAACAATGCATTTCAGGTGCTTCCCACCAACCAATTAAAGAAGTATCATAATATTCAACATGTATTGCGTCATAGGAATCTCCATTTGTTGTTATAACCGCTGGTTTGTCAATTACTTTTCCTAAACCTGTAGAATAGTGCACATCGTCATTCACATTAGCTAAAGGCGATATTCCAAAGGGTGTCCATGCATATTCATCCGCTCCAAGACTAAAACCAATAATATAAAAACCAAACATTAAACTTTGAATTTCATCATAAGCAGGATCAGCAGGTTGAACATCTCCATAAACATAGCTTGTTCCATTTCCATAAGTTATAACTGTATTATTAACGTTCAAGAAACCTTCAAAAGTGCTGCCTTGCATAGCATTAACTTCTACTGAAACTGATGCATTTGCAAACCTCATTACACCTAGAAATACAGTAGTTCTGTTATCGTAGAACACCAGATAAGTTAAATCCATTTCTTGCTGGTTTTCGTAATAAGTAATAATTGTATTTTGTCCTACTGCGGCATCCCAAGAATGTTTGATTAGTACCATCTCATCTGGTATATCTGATGGTGTAAATATCTTCTCAACTAATATTGTTGAATACCCAATCAATAAATCTGCATGAGTATTGTTGGTATATAGTATTTTACCATCAACATAACTTCCTTCAACAAGAGCCAATTGATCCGATACTATAACGGCTTTAGATAAGTCTGAAAACAAAATAGAAGTTACTAAAACCCCCATTAAAAATAAAGTCAAAAATTTACCTTTTTTATTCATAGTGTCTATACATATAGATTTTCCTATAAAAGAATATTACGCATGTAATGCAAGGAGTAGAACCACACATTTTACAGTTTACTTTCACTTACATTTTTTCCTGATAGTTTGGTTTTTAGCATATACTCTTTGAGTTGTTCATAATTCTGTGGAACATCCATATCTAAACCAAAGCCAAGATCCTCAATAATGATGTAACCCATTTTCATGTTAAAAGCAATCTCTAGAACTCTAACAGCATCATCTAATTTGGCTAGTTTGAAAACAATTTTCAGCATCTTGAGCCAAGTTTTTGGATTTCTAAAAACGTACCAAGCTACAGCCCAAAAGGATCTTTTTCTTCTAAGGCGACTTATATCATCAAATATCTTCTTTCCTTCTACGATTGCATAGGGACTATAAGTCATCATTTCTCCTGGAAATATCTGATAATCTCTGAAATTTCCTACAACTCTTCCAGCATCAGGAAACCACTTTTTAGATAGCTCATAAGGAACAAGAGACAGTATAAAATCATATCCTTCCATTTGGGTTAGTTGTTTAAAAAATTCCTCGATTTTTTCAATAGTCATTCCAGGAGTATCTGCCATACAGATAACATAATCGTCAAATTCCTTTCCTTGATCCTTGAGATATTCGTATCCTACTAACCATTTCTCACTTAAGTCAGCAAAGAAGTCCACGGGGACATATTCTACTTTATCTCCAAAATCAATATCTTCTCTCGAAACACCTAAGGAGTAAATTCCTTCAATATATTCTGACTGAACAAGCTCATCTACAACCCATTGTATCACAGGTTTTCCTAGTAAGGGGAGTAAACATTTACCTTTGTATTTCTCATCTGGATCTAATTGTTGCATGATTTCTCTTCTAATGTCTTTATCTCTTCCTGACATTAGAAAAACAGGATATTTCTTAGACAAAATTTACACCATCAGATTAGAAAATAAACACATATTAAAATTGTTGCATGAACAGATAGAAACAATTCCAACAAGAAAGGAATAGAGAAGCAGAAAGCTTATTATAATATACAAAAAAGGGGTTGCTGTGCTACCTGGAACTTTATCGTTAATTTTCTTTTGTATTGAATTAGTAATCTTAGGCATTGTTATTATATTTAACAGAAAACACTCGTTTTTCTGGTCAACAGTTTCATTATTAGCATTATTGCTACTCTATCAATTATCGGAATTCTTAATCTGTATGGGAATAAGTGAGAATATTACTGGGAGGATAGCTTTTGTTATAATTACCTTTCTACCTCCAACAGGTTATTTTCTTTGCACAAGAGTAGTTGGATGGAAGTTTCCTGATTATTGGATAGGGTTCGCAGGTGGTCTAGCTTTATCAATTTACTTTCTTAGTGTTTCAGAATCAGTAGTACTGACTAACTGTAATCCACTATATGCCACCTATGAAAATAACATCTCAACAATTTATGGTATTTATTATTTAGGGATGATTGCTTACAGCATTCTTTTCATTATAGGGCATATGATTTTAGGGAACAAGAAGATTGAAAATAAAATAGGGTTAATAATCTTACTTGGTTATCTTTCTTTTCTCACACCAATGTATATCATGGTTCTAATAGATCCTTTAAAATTTGGTCTAGCTATACCAAGTATTATGTGTAAATATGCTCTTGTACTTGCTGTAACTCTAGGAATATTCTCTTTCATCAAACCAAAAAAGAAAGAATTGTCCAAAATTGACCCAATAACGGATTAAGTATCTAGAGGAACGTTCTTTATTTTTGCTACATAGTTAGTCAATCTTTCATAATCAACAAGTAGGTCCATATCATAACCAAACCCAAGATCTTCTATAATTACGATATCAGCTTTACATCTGAAAGCAATTTCAAAAATTCTTATACCGTCAAGTGTTGTAGCTGTTTTAAGAAAGATTTTAATAAGTTTTGGCCAAGTTCTTGGTCGTTTAGCAATAAACCAAACATTTGTCCAAAATGATCTTTTTCTTCTATTATCAGAGAATTGCCTTATAACATCTTCACCCACTAGTATAGCTCTATGATTTAAAGCAAAAATATCTCCAGGGAAAAGATTGTGATCTTTGAAATATCCAACTGTTCTACCATGGTCAGGGAACACTGCAGCTGCAATTTCAATTGGTACAACACCCCAAAGAAAGTCATATTGTTGTTTTTCAGAAGCCACTTTGAGAAACTCATCTATACTCTCTACTTTAACTGCAGGGATATCAGATCCACAAATCACAGCCATTTCATTAAATTTGTTTTTCGACTTGAGGTAATCAAATCCTGCTTTGATTTTGTCAAAAACTTCTGAATCATAATCCACTGAAATATACTCTAAATCACCACTCAGCTTAAGATCCTTTTCTTCTAAACCAAGAACATAAATCTGGTCTACATATTCAGATTTTTGAAGTTCATCAATTACCCATTGTATTATGGGTTTTCCTAACATATCTAGTTGACATTTAGATTTGTATTTCATTTCAGGATCAAGAACTTCCATTATTTCTCTTCTTTCTTTATCTCTTCCAGCTAATAGAAAAATTGGGAGCTTATTCATTATTTATCACTTAAACTTACTTAATTCTGAATTTTAACCTTTTCCACATAGTTTTTCAGTTTATTGTAATCCTCAGGTAAATCCATATCCAAACTCAATCCAGCATCATTGATAATCACAACATCAGATTTTAACTTAAAAGCTCGTGAAAATCCTATAATTGCATCGTTTAGAGTTCCTTGTTTTATCAGAATTTTGAAAAGTTTTGACCATGCTTTCGGACGTCTAGCAACATACCAAAATAGAGGCCAGAAACCTCTTTTTTTGCTAATTGTAGTTATGTTATCGACTGTCTTTACATGATTCCTTATTGCATATGCACTAAATAATGCTATTTCACCTTGGGTTAAATTAATATCTTTTAGCCTTGCTACACCCCTTTTAGAATCAGGAAAAACTTTTTCAACTACTTCAAGAGGAATGGCAGAAAGTATAAAATCAAATCCATCTTTTGATTCAATTTCTTTGAGAAAATAGTTCAGGGTTTCAACCTTGACACCTGGGCAATCAGAGCTACTAAAAATAATCTTATCAGTTGGTAAATTATTTTCTTCTAGATACTTTAGCCCTGCAAGATATTTTTGAGATATAGGAGTATAAGGATCAATTGGAATATACTCGACAGGTACATTAAATTGAATATCATCTTTTGTTAAACCTACTATACAGATTTTTTCAACATAAGGGGATTTATGATATTCTTCAACAACCCATTCAAGAACAGTTTTGTCAAACATTGGGAGAAGAACTTTGGTTTTATATTTCTTCTTCGGATCTAAGACTTTCATAATTTCGCGACGTTCTGAATCTCTTCCTGCGAGTAGAAAAACATGATATTTCATCAGATTCAATATTTAAGTAATGTAGTTCTATATAACATTTACAGTGAAACTAATAGAGAAAAATAGAGTACTAATTAATCCCTTCAGTGTATGGAATATCTTTAATTTTACTCATATATTTCTTTAGTACATCATAATCTTCTGGTAGATCCATATCCATTCCAAAACTGGCATCATCAACTACTACAGCCTTAATCTTCATACCTTTACTTATTATTGAAATAAATTTTTCTCCACCAGCCATAGTAAGTCTGCCTAGTAAGAATTTGATTATGTAAGGCCATGTTCTAGGAGTTGTTAGAACAATTCGAAGGAGGGGAATAAGAGGACTGTTTTTCTTTTCTCTATTCTTTTTCTTAATTTTAGTTCTTCCACCACCAACTTCAGTAATGAGTTTTGCACCTTCAATAATCCCGTGTTCGCTCATCAAATACATTTCACCGGGGTAAACATGTATATCCTTAAACCTTATAATCACTCGTTTATGATCAGGAAAGGTTTTCTTGGTTATTTCATCAGTGACAGCCGATTGTACAAAATCATAATCTCTGTACTTATCCGCTTCTTCATAGAATTGATTTACCGCCTTCACAGTCATTCCTGGAGTATCTGAAGAAGAAACAGAGACAATTGTATCTTTTTTACCTTGTTTACGTATATACTGTAAACCAGCATACAATTTTTCTGCAAATGTTGAAACTGTAGGAACTGGAACATAATGAACAGGAAAATCAAATTTCGCCATTTCTTCAGTTAATCCCAACAGATAAATTTCATCAACATAAGGCGATTTTCTTAAAGCGTCTAACTGCCAATCAATAACTCTCCTTCCTAATATTGGCAGTAAACATTTTACACCATATTTCTCTTTTGGATCAAGAATTTCTATTAACTCCCGCTTTTTCTCATCTCTACCACATAAGATAAAGAGGGGATATTTAGTAACCATGAGATAACCAAAAATGAGCTTAATTACTCATTTAAAAAATGTTGGTAGAAAAACAGGAAAAGAAGAGTGAATAGAGGTTCTCCTAATCCTTTTTCTTTCCAATAGAAGCTAAATAAACAACAAAATGGTTTTCACCATCTAATTTCAGAACCTCAGAGAAAATTTCATCATGAAAGGCTGCAATTGCACAAACTCCAGCACCAATGTTTTCAGCAGCAAGATAAAGATTCTGACAGACATGCCCCGCATCGATATGAATATACCTATAAGCTCTTTCAACATATCTCCAAAATATTCTGTATATGTCTACTACCCAGATGAAAGTGACAGCGTTATTCTTAACCATTTTTTGTCCATAAGATGCTTCAACAATTTTGTCAGCTATTCCATCCTCAATAATATATTCTAATAACTTGTGCTCAAGTGCTAAGTATCTGTAAATACCAGGCTCTAAACCTTCAACATTATTAATTAATAAGAAAGTATCAAATGCATGTCTTGCTCCTGCAGAAGGGACTGTTCTTAAAGTTGCATAATTATCTTTCATAACTTCTTTTACTCCTTGAGTTGTCCATAGTAGCCATGCTAACTCCATTAAAGAAAACGATTCATCAGAATATTTTCTTACACTCTTACGGTTTTCAATTGCCTTACGTAATATTAATTCTTTAACCTCAATTTCTTCAGGTTTGGGTAGATCAAATGTTCTCATTTTGTGAGCATATTCCATCTGTAAAGGTGGATTTGGATGATGTTGACTTTGATCTGATTGTGATGTAAATTTATACTGAGTTTTTTTCATGAATTCTTTACCGATTTGGTCTTTCATTATGTATCACATCATATAATGACTGGAATAAAAAAAGAAAGCTTTCCTTTAAAGATTATCTGATTATCTATTTAAAAGAAGCAACTATCATACCATAATATTCGGGACATTCATAGACACACAAATCGTTTTTCAATTCAGTTACATTTAGAATACCCAGCAAAATGAGCATCTGCCAAAAACTATCAGGTTTAGCATGATCAATAAATTCTTCCGAGAGTTCCATAAGTTTGCTCAAATTATTATTTTTAATCATCTCACAAATCTGTTCATCAAAAACTTTGGAAGCAGGATGATATCCATAAGGACCGTCTGGATCATGAGCATGACCATGATCACAACTTGCAATATATACAACTTTTTTACCATTATTCAAAGATAAACCGTTCAAAATACTACCGAGGTTAACTAGGTTCTTCCAAGGTATTTCTCGAGAAGGTGTAATAAGGATAACTGGAGGAATTTCTCGATTTTCAGCTGAATAGATTTTATTGATATACCATAGAGGAATTAGAGTACCCCAATCCATTTTCATTGCTGAATACTCTCCACCTGCAGCGCCATAATTAACAGCTACAACTGGCATGTTTTCTTTTTTTAACCTCTCATAAATTAGTTGAGCATATTCTCTATCACATCTATGTTTAAGATGGACTTTGTCAGTCTTTTCATCATTCCACCAAGTTCCTTCTAGCCATTCTGAAGTTATGATACCGATTTGACCATCAATACGAAGATTATGAGGAGAAGCAATAATTATTACTTCTGGATCTGCAGAATAAACCTCGGAAGCGACAGTATTCATTGCTTCAATCAGGTTCTGCCATTTTTCACCTTGATTAGGATAAATATTTTCTATAAGATTGAAACCATGAGGTAGAATAGCAGTATAGTTAATTGTCATAGGTGTTGAAAATAAAGAGGGCTTATATAGTTTTTTTGCTAACTCTTTGAACTGGTATTAAACTACTCTAGAACATAAGCCTTTGTTATGATTCTTGCAGTACTGTTTTGCCATAACACTTCTATATTGAAATCAAGAAGAACATCATTTATAGTTTCATTTACAATGTTTAAATCAGTTGTACTATTAACTTGATTGAACATATTGAATGGGAGTGCAATTATATTGTTCCCTTGAATTTCAAAAGTGTAGAAATCTACATCAGTTTGAATTAAAATTGTTGTGTTGAAATGTAATTGTATCCCAGCATATTCAGCAGCTGTTATATTTCCAGTTTTGAGGAGTTGTGTGTCGTTTAGAGCATCTAGAACATCAAATACATCGTCACTGGTGAAAAATAGAGAGTTGCCAGCTTTCTTACCAAGTAAAGTGATTTCAGTAATACTTATCCATATTCTCAAAATTGTTTCTGTGTCATTATCTGCATTGAGAATTATCCCAAGAGGTTCTATTAAAGTAAGGTTCTCTTCAGAGAAATCACTGGTATAATATAGGTTTAATGTACCTAATTCAGATATAGGAGGTGGAAAGATAGGAGAATTGATAAAATCGTTTATTATTGTCTCATAATCTCGGACTAATATTGGTATTGCAATAGATCCCCCGATTAATATGAAAGAGATTAACACTATACTGAGTTTATTCCGTTTATCCATTTCCACACTTTCCATATTATATTTCTCATTCTTTTTTATTATCGTTTTTATTTAGTTTACTGAAGTTAGGATTTCACTTGTTCATATTTGTACAAATAAGTAGATGTAATCGAGGAATATTAAGATTGAAGCTATAATGAATGATTCATGACTTTTACGTTTAGAGACTATAGTTATTGCTTGAGCGATAAGAATGGTTGACCAGATCTTACACAAGACGTAAACTATTCTTAAGAGTATTAGTCCCCAATCAGGGATAACTGTTCCAACTAGAAACATAATCCCTACAGGTATCAAAAACAATAGATAAGGAATAGAGCCTATGATTACACCTATACTTAAATCAAGAAAATCAAATTTGGCTTTCAAAATCACGAGAATTAAAACTATTATTCCGATGTATAGATACCAGTGAACTATTGAGAATAAGGCATTGGTTAATGCCCCTCCACCAAAGAATGATTCTAGTCTAAAACTATTTGTAAGAAGACCATATGATTCTGTTAAACCAAAAAGCCAACAAATGACTATCAGGATTATGTTAAGTTCAATTAAACTTCTGGTTTTTGTTCCTAAGAAATAGTAGAAAATTCCTGAAGGAGCTATCCTATCTATGAAACTAATGGATTTATCTTCCTCTTCTTCTTTTATTTTATCTGTGAATAAAGAGTCTTTTTCATGAAATAGTAAATAGGAAATTCTTTTCCCTTCATCATTCAATCTATAGAAATTCTGACTATCTTTTTCTATGTATAATTCGATTTTCTTAAGGTGAAAGTATAAACGACCATCTGTTAGATTTAATTCATCCTTTATAGAGCTGAAAGATTGTGATCCAGATTCTCCAATAACCCTAATTAGCTCCCTTCTAATATTATTAGAGAATATTTTCAACTCAGCATAAGATTGATCGTTCTCAGTCATTGACAGCAAAGTAGTTTTTTATTACTATTATATATTTGTTTTACTTCATCCACACTTTAGTTTTCTAAAGTTAGAATCTTTATAGAGTTAAATAAGAAGGTATTCAAAAAACAATTACAACAACAACTTGGTGTAAAAATGAACAACAAAGCAAAAATTTTAAGCTTGAGCATGATGGTCCTGATGTTGCTTACTCTAACACAAGTTTCAGCAGATGCTAAAGTGCTTGGTTATCAAGAACAGAATAAACAAGTATCAATCACCTATGATACAATTACTATCAATGTTAACGCTGGAGGAATGGTTCCTAAATTCCAATACATTGAATCTGATAGTGGTTTTGAATACAATGTGATGCTCAAATCACTCATTGAATATCTTGATTTTAATGAAGACGGTGCTTTCCAATATAATGAAACAGCAATCTGGATGGATGAACCATATCCACCAATGCCTTCCCATTCTAACATATTAGCTTTATCTAGTATAAGATGGGTGTTTGGAGGTTTTGATGTAGAGTATACTGAAGGAACAGAAGAAGTTTCAGCAATTCATTTTAATTTCACATCAGATATGATAATGGATCCATTCTATGCCGACCTTGAAATGGAAATAAATGCACACATGTATTTGGATGACAATACAACAGAAGGTTATACAGTTGTTGGTAAAACTGAATTAAAATTCGATATCGTTATTCGAAATTGGACCTGGCAAAGGAATGATACTAATCTTGCATTAAGATTTGACATTTCCCCACTTAAGAATACTTACCAGTTAAATGATACCAATGGAAACGCCTGTGATACAATTACCAACTCAACTGGTTTTGAAACTAAGGTTCAAAACAAAGATGAAGTAAAACAAATGTACCAAATATCAGGTGAAGGTGTTGAAGGCTACTTTGCATACGCAAATCAAGCAAAATACAAAATTGCTAGTGCATATGAGTATGGAACAGTAAATGCATCATATTCTTCACTTGGAGATGGAACTCTACAAACCTACTTAAGTTTTGAACACTTTGATGAAGAGGTAATCTATGATCCTTCTGTAGGTGTTGATGACGAAGTTCTAGAAAGTGGTTCAATAGAATTAGTCTTTATCAGTGTTGGTGCATTGATGGTACTTGGTTTAGTTCTTTACAGAAACAAAAGGAAATAGTTTTTCTTTTTTATTCTTTTTCTTTTTTTTACTTAATAACAATTAATATTAACTCCTTACAGATTTTATTTTAATGTCTTCTGAAATAAACAAAGAATCTCCTTTCATAGGTAGTAAAGTCATTCTAAGATCTATAGAATTATCTGATTTAGATGCAATTATGGAACACTGGAACACATATGAGATGAGAATTGGAATGGGAAGATATATACCTCATTCTAGAACTGAAAGAGAAGAGTGGATTAAAAAAACTCATGAAGAAATGAAGAAGCAAGAATCTTATTCCTTTGCTGTAATTGAGAAGGATACTGAAGAATTTCTAGGTGTAGGAGCATTAAGGAAAGTTAATAATATTAACAGAAGCGCTTCTATGAGTGTAGCTATTTACAACTTAGAAAATCATGGAAAAGGATTTGGAACAGATGCAGTGAAGTGTTTTCTGAAAATAGGTTTCAATGTTTTGAATCTTCATAGAATAGAACTTCATGTGTATGAGTTTTTAGAATCTGGAAGACATGTTTATGAAAAACTAGGTTTCAAAGAAGTTGGAGTTAGAAGAAAAGCTTCCTTTATTGCAGGTAGATATGTAGATGATCTAATCATGGACATCTTAGAGGATGAGTTTAGGGAAAAATATCCCATTTAGATTCATCACTGTTGATTTTTTATAAAAGTCCCATCTCTATACTCTTCGAAAGCTACCTTAATCTCTTCTTGAGTGTTCATCACGATTGGTCCAGACCAAGCTACAGGTTCATTTATGGGTTTTCCTGATATTAGTAAGAAGCGTAATTTACTATCTTCTGTTGTTATTTGAATTTCATCACCATCTTCAAAAATCACCAGATTTTTCTTGTTAATTTTCTGTTTTTTCTTCAAGTCAAAATAACCTTCCCCCTCAAGAATATATGTAAAAGCATTGTGACCACGTTTTATGGGATGGTTAAATGTTGAATGATGGTTCATTGTTATATCTAGATACTCTGGTTCTGTCACAACATCTTGAACGGGACCTTTTACTCCTTTCACTTCACCACAGATAATCTTCATTTCTACAAAATCATCAGTAGTCACTACTGGAATTTCTGCTTTTTTCACATCTCTATAACGAGGATCCATCATTTTATGAGAAGCAGGTAGATTTGCCCAAAGTTGAAAACCAGACATTAAACCTTCAAATCGAGCTGGAAGCTCTTGGTGAACAATTCCACTCCCAGCTGTCATCCATTGAACATCACCTGATTGAATGGTTCCAGAATTACCAAGACTATCTTCATGTAGAACCTCTCCTTGAAGCATGTAAGTTATGGTTTCAATTCCTCTATGAGGGTGCCATGGAAATCCAGCTAGATAATCATCAGGATTATCAGATCCAAAATCATCTAGAAGTAGAAATGGGTCTAGTTTTGGATGAGCTTGACCAAAAGCTCGTTTCAACCTCACTCCTGCTCCTTCCATTGTAGCACTACTTTTTTGAACACTATATATTTTTCTTACTTCTGACATTGGAATCAGTACCTATACTCAAATTCAATAAAAGGTTTTTCGCTTAAAACGATTAACTTATACCAAAAAAGTAAAAGAAAAAGAAAAAAGAGGGAGATGATTATTGTTTTAATTCGTATGCATCCAAATCTTTCATTCCGAATGAGAAAACTGCTGCTATAGCTAATATTACTGCATAAATAATGAAGTTGAATACATCATTGTCCATACCATACATAACAATCATAATAAGAGCAATTCCTCCTAACTGTCCTACCCACATTAACCAACCATTTGATGTTTCTTCTGGCATTGGATGAGTTATTTCCGCTGCAAAAGTCAACCCTACAGGTAAAGCAGATAACAATAGAAAACCAAAGAAGAATCCTATTATACAAAGAGCTATATATTTTGTTACAAAGTCAGCGACATACTTCTCAATAATGAAGAATAGTAGCGTTAAAACAGCTCCTGAGATAGCATTGATAATTAGGAAGATCTTTCTCTTCCGATATTTATCTGAAAGCGTTGAAAGTATAATTGCGCCAGCTATACCTCCGATTATCATAATCCCTCCTAGGATACCATAAAGATCATCTGCAACTAAAGGACCTAGAGTTTTATCAAATATTGAATTAAATAAATCCGCCATAACTGTGGATATTGCGTTGAAAGTACCTGCTCCGAATAGGAATAATACTAACAAGATATTAAAGTCTCTATGTTTGAATAGATCAAAGGTTCCCTTGGTCTCGAAAACTTTGGATTCATCACTGTAAGCATTAGCAGGTGTTGGAGGTTTATCTTTTATGAATATCAAATATACTACCATAAAAACGAGGGCAATTCCACCATAAATATAGAGCATCGAAGTTAAATCTTGACCAGGTACGAGAAATGGAGTAATAAACATTCCAAGTAATATTCCCAGTAACACAAACATTGTCCCTAAACTTGTTGCAAGCGCTTTTTCATCTGCACCAAACCAATTTGAAGACACTTTTGTGAAAGAATTGAGTAAGAAGGGTTGTCCTATAGCACAACCAATTTGGAAAACTAAAACCCAATGATACTGAGTAGAAACAGCTCGTAAAATCCCAAAAACACCAGTAAGTACAACACCTATTCCTGTACCCCATTTCAAGCCTAGTTTATCAAGAGCTAATGCGGCAGGAATATTCATAGGGATATATACAATCATAAACACCAATGATAACATGAATATTGGTGTAGTTGTTGTTTTACCATAGAAATCCATTGCTTTTGGAGTGATAGCTGCAAACGTTATCCAAATAATCTGATTGATCAGAGTCACTAAACCAAATAAAAGCAACACAATCCAACGATAACTATATACTTTGTAACCTGTAGTTGCTGCAGAATTCATACGAAAACAGTAATTCACTAATTTATAAAATTTTTATGTTTTTGAGTGTAAGATGATTAATTGTTTTCAGTAAATCTCCATCTTTATATATTGAAAAATCGACCATGGATTAACAAACTCTGCATAGTTTTAGGTGGCTGTTGTGGGCAAGGATTCTATAAAGGTAGAAGGTGCAAACGAGAACAATCTCAGGAATATTTCAGTTGAGATTCCACATGATAAATTAGTAGTTATTAGTGGTATCTCTGGAAGTGGTAAAAGTTCTCTAGCATTCAATACTATCTTTATGGAAGCACAACGAAGATATATGGAAACTCTTTCAGCTTATGCTCGTCAGTTTATTGGTAATTTTGATAGACCTGATGTGGAGCATATTGATGGACTCAGACCCACTATATCAATAGATCAAAAAACAATCTCAAGGAACCCAAGGAGTACAGTAGGAACATTAACAGAAATTTATGATTATATGAGGGTTCTTTTCGCTAGAATTGGTATCCCTCATTGTCCAGCTTGTAAAGTTGTAATTGAAGCTCAACCATCTGAACAAATTATTGAGCAGATCTTTGCCTCTTTTGAAGGACAAAGGATAAAGATTGTAGCTCCAATTTTTGAGAAACGTAAGGGTGAATATAGAAAAGAGCTTGTACAATGGAAAGAAGATGGTTATAATCGTCTAATTATTGATGGAAAAGAGGTAAACCTTGACGATGAAGAAGTAGCTCTGGAAAGGTATGTGGCACATGACATCGATATTATCGTTGATAGAAACAAATGTGAGAGAAGGAATGAACCTAGTATAAGAGACAGTGTAAACTTAGCTCTTGAGTTATCAAATGGTAAACTTAGAATAAATGGAGAAGATAAAGCAAGAATATTCTCAACAAAATTAGTCTGTCCTCAATGTGGGGTAGCTATCAATGAGTTCAATCCGAGAGACTTCTCATATAATACTCCAGTAGGAGCATGTCAAAGATGTAAGGGAATAGGAAAGAATCCTCAGATAGTTCCAGAAAAATTTGTTAACAAGAAGCTCTCTATCAAACAAGGAGCTATAGCTACAACTACATCCAGTGGTAACTACATTACCTATAGCGGTATTGGAATGAAGGGTATAAATTCCATCATCAATGAGCATGGGTTTGATACAGATACACCATTAGTGGATTTAACAGAGGTGCAGCTGAATGTTCTTCTTTATGGAGCAGGTAACAAAGAGTACAAAGTTCAATGGGAATGGGGGAATGAAGATACAACATGGAAAGGTCGAGGAGAATATCTGACAAGATGGAAAGGTCTAATTCCAAATACAATGGAAGCTTATTACAGAGTAACATCGAAATCCAGAAAAGAGCTTCTTGAAAAATTCATGGATCTAGAAACATGTCCCGATTGTAAAGGAGACAGACTAAAACCAGAAAGTCTTTCAGTTCTGTTTAATGGTAAGAATATTGCGGAAATTAATCAAATGCCTATTGACAGGTGTTTGGAGTTTTTTGAAAGTGTTAAATTAGAAAATGAAGATAAGATAATTGCAGAAACTTTAGTAAAAGAAATTAAGAACAGACTTTCCTTCCTTATAGAAGTAGGTCTTCATTACATTACTTTAGATCGAACAGCTAACGAATTGAGTGGAGGAGAGGCTCAAAGAACAAGATTAGCAACTCAAATTGGTTCAAAACTTCAAGGAGTTAATTATATACTTGATGAGCCCAGTATAGGTTTAGCAAACAGAGATAATGAAAAATTGCTAAGCTCACTAATTCGATTACGTGATGGTCGTAATAGTGTGATTGTTGTTGAGCATGATGAAGATACACTTAGAAACGCAGATATTTTACTAGATTTAGGACCATATGCTGGGGAGAAGGGAGGAGAAGTACTATTTTCTAAAGATCCTAAACAGCTTACTTTAGAAGATGCAAAGAAATCTATTACCGCAAGGTATCTTCTCGGTCAAGAAACAATATCTATTCCTAAGAAAAGAAGAACAGGTAAATCTTACTTAGAACTTAAGGGTGCTACCCATAATAATCTTAAGGAAATTGATGTGAAGTTCCCATTACGCACATTCATTGGAATAACTGGAGTTTCAGGTTCAGGAAAATCTTCATTGATTTCAGACACTCTCTATCCCATACTTGTTAATGAGTTACATAATGGTACTAAAAAAATAGGTAAGTATAAGTCAATTGGAGGTATAGACAATTTAGATAAAGTTGTTGTGATTGATCAATCTCCAATTGGAAGAAGTTCTAGGTCTAATCCTGCAACATATACTAAACTATTGGATCCTATAAGAGATTTGTTTGCCAAGCTACCTACAGCTAAGATAAGAGGATATACTAAAACAAGGTTCACTTTCAACACTAAGGAAGGAAGATGTGAAGCATGCAAAGGTCATGGTTACCATAAAATCGAGATGTCTTTTCTTCCTGATGTAGAAGTAGAATGTGAAATCTGCAAGGGGAGAAGATTTGATGATGAAACAATGAAGATAAAGTTTACTAATTATTCTATAGCTGATATTCTTAATATGACTGTCAGTAAAGCAATGAAGACTTTTGAGAATCAACCAAAAATCTTCAAGGTTCTACAAACATTATCCGATGTTGGATTAGATTATATCAAACTTGGACAACCATCTACCACTATAAGTGGAGGAGAAGCTCAAAGAATAAAACTTTCACGAGAATTATCTAAATCAGCTACAGGAAATACGCTCTATATCCTTGATGAACCCACAACTGGATTGTCTTTCGAGGATATCAAGAAACTCTTAGCTGTTCTTCATAGACTAGTGGATAAAGAAAATACGATAATTATTATTGAACACAATCTGGATGTAATTAAAACAGTAGACCATTTGATAGACCTAGGACCAGAGGGAGGTGAAGAGATGGGAGGATATGTTGTTGCAACAGGTACTCCGGAAGAGGTTATGACTTGTGAAGAATCATATACAGGTCAAGCTCTCAAGAAGGTTTTCTTAAAAGACTATAAACACGAAAAAATAGCACCTTCTTCATATTTTGATGAGGAATTAGACCCTTCGAAGTTTCTGTATGTAAGAGGAGCTTCGAAGAATAATTTGAAGAACATTGACCTTGATATTCCAAAAGAAAAATTAGTTGTTATAACAGGACCTAGTGGTTCAGGTAAAAGCTCATTAGCTATTGATACATTATTTGCAGAGGGACAGAGAAGATTTGTTGAAAGTCTATCTAGCTATGCAAGACAATTTTTAGTAAGAGCTGAGAGAGGAGATGTTGATGACATAATTGGTCTTACACCGTCTATAGCAATAGACCAGCACTCAATCTCAAAAAATCCTAGATCAACGGTCGCTACTACAACAGAAGTTTACGATTATCTCAGACTACTTTACGCAAAAATTGGAATTCCACACTGTCCCAAATGTGGAATTGTTGTAACTACAAGGACAGTTGGTGAATTAACTAAACTTGTTCAGAAAGAATTTTCAGAGCAAGATATCATTGCAGCAAGTTCTCTTTCAAATGGTGAAACAATAGATGTTCAGAAAGCAATTAAGGAACTTGTCAAAGAAGGATATTCAAGAGCATTAATTGATGATAAAGAATATCATTTAGATGAAGTCATTAATAAGAGAAAAGCTAGGTCTTTGTCAGCAATCATAGACCGTATGAAAGTATCTAAAGAAAATGTATCAAGGCTTTCAGAAGCAATTGAAATTGCAGTAAAACTAGGAAAAGGAAGGGTAGAGATACATAATAATGGTATAAAGAAAACTTACTCAATCTACGCAGAATGCATTGATCATGATTATGAAGCACAAGAAGAAATGCATCCTAGATCATTTAGTTTTAACCACTATTCTGGAGCTTGTTCAACTTGTACAGGTTTAGGTGCAATAAGAAAATTAGACATGAGAAAAATAGTGTCAGATTGGGATAAATCCATCATTGAGGGAGCTATAGGTCCCTATTCTGTTCAAAGAATGACTAACCCAAACTCATGGAGAAGGAGCATGCTCAAATCAATTGGAGAACATTATAATTTTACACTAGAAACTCCAATGAAAGATCTAACTCCACAGCAATTAGAAGCTTTGTTTTATGGATCGAAAGGTGAAATCATCAAACTTAGAATCCAAAGAGAAAGAGAACGATCATCTTCCGAATTTACTAAGACAGCTGAATGGGAAGGATTGATACCAAGATGGGAGAAATGGTTATCTGATCCCACAGATTCAAAATGGGGAACAGAGTACAAGCAGAAGTACAATAAGTACTTCACAGAATACAAATGTCCAGATTGTGGAGGACATAAACTTAAACCAGAAATTCTATCTATAACAGTAGGAGATAAGTCGATTTATGAATTATCCACAGTTGCAGTAGATGATTTCTTAGTTTTCTTAGAAGGTTTAAAGCTAAACAAAAGAGATCAAAAAATAGCTGAAAGAATTACTGCTGAACTTACTAAGAGAGCTCAGTATTTAGTTGATGTAGGTCTTAGTTATCTTACTCTGAATCGAAGATCAAGTACACTATCAAACGGTGAAGCTCAAAGGATAAGATTAGCTTCACAAATTGGTTCTGGATTAGTGGGAGTAACATATGTGTTAGATGAACCGACTATCGGATTACATCCTCGTGATATTAACAACCTTCTCACTACTTTAAAGAAATTAAGAGATAATTCCAACCATGTTATTATTGTTGAACATGATGATATCATTATCCGTGAATCAGACCATCTGATTGAACTAGGACCTTTGGGTGGAGATTCAGGGGGAGAAATTGTTGTTGAAGGTCCCACTCAAGAAGTGTTGAAAAACTCAGATTCTTTAACAGCAAGATATCTATCGAAAGAACACAGAATTCTTACTCCAAGTGATAGAAGAAATTTTGAAACCTCCATCAAAATTAAAGGAGCAACTCAAAATAACTTAAAAAATATCGATGCTGAATTTGGAATCGGAACTATCACAGCTGTAACAGGAGTTTCAGGTGCTGGTAAATCTTCCCTTGTAATTGAAATCTTGCAAAAAGCTTTGGAAAGAGAAATATCAGGTAAGAAATTAGAAGTAGGTAAGCATAAAAAAATATCAGGATTTGAAGATTTAGCAAAAGTTGTAGTAGTTGATCAATCAACTTTAAGTAAATCTAGAAGATCGAACCCAGGAACCTATCTAGGTGTTTTCGATGAAATTCGCAAGTTTTATGCTAATTTACCTGAATCTAAAGCACGAGGGTTCAATTCAGGTCACTTCAGTTATAATACTAGTTATGGACAATGTAGAGAATGTAGAGGTTTAGGTGAGAAGAGGATAGAATTGTTATTCTTATCAGATGTTTGGCTAAAATGTCCTTTGTGTAAGGGGAAGAGATACAAAAAACAAGTTTTAGCTTCTCGTTATAAGAAAAAAAATATATCCGATATATTGGAGATGACGATTGAGGATGCAGCTGAGTTCTTCAAACAAATCAATAAGATTCATCAACCATTAAAACTTGCAACAGAAGTGGGTTTAGGATACCTAAAAATGGGTCAACCTACAACTATGATTTCTGGAGGAGAAGCAGAGAGATTAAAAATCTCAAGAGAGTTAGCTAAGCAGAAACATTCAAACAACATATTCATACTAGATGAACCCTCCCAAGGATTACACTATTATGATATTGAGAAATTGATAATTGTACTTCAAAAACTAGCTTATGAGAAGAATACTATTGTTTTGATAGATCATAATATGGAATTAGTTAAAATAGCTGATAGAATCATAGATCTTGGTCCTGAAGGAGGAAGTAGGTTTGGAGGGAATTTAGTTGCAACAGGAACACCTGAGGAAATAGTAGAGAAAAAACAAGGGTATACTTGGGAATATCTGAAGTCTGCGATGCTCATGTAGGTTATTGTTGAAATATTGTCTTAATATTGTATTCATGTAACGTTTATTAATGTTTATGGACTATATTGTGTAATTATGCGAAGAGAACAGAAGTTTATTGGTTTGCTAATTGTAATCATAATTGCTTTAGGATTTATTCCTTTTGAAGCTTCTAAAGGTGTTGAAGCCTTTGGCAGCTTAATTTTCAAGACAAACGGTGGAGGGATATATCCTGACTATGGTTTATACATAGCTAGTTATTTACGAGAGATAGGTATTGATATTGAAGTTAAAGTCGAAGAATGGACAGTTTTCGTAGGAACATTATGTTTAACCAGTGATTTTGATATGGGTTTTCGAACATTTGATTTTTCAATACTCGATCCTGATACTACGAAGCATTTCAGTGTTGAAAGTGACAAAAACTATGAGGGATTGAGTTACGATATTCCATATGTAAACCAAAGTCAAGAAATGATATATGAAGCTCTTTCTATGATTAATCAAACAGAGAGAATAGAAAAATACCTTGAATGGCAAAATATGGTCTTGGATAAAATTGTTCCAGTTTTCCCATTTTTTAATCAAAGAAAAACCATTTTTCTTTGGCCTAATACTTTAGGTTATGACATCAGATGGGGATTAACTGATAGTCTTCCACATATGAGTTTTGATAGTTACCATACTGGTCAACTCTCTACTGATGAGTTCAATTTAGCTTATCCAAATTGGAGATATCTTAATCCCTTAGAAAGTGTTGATTCTGTAACTGATCTTGTATTGGACTTAATCACAGAACCCATAATTCAAGTAAATCCATATACTCAACTCCCTCAAACTACAGGATTGATAGATCATTGGGAGATGATCAATGAATCTTTCTATTCATTCCATGTGAGAGATAATATATACTGGAATCCTTCATTTGATATTCAAGATAGAACAGGTAGTTCACAACCACTCAATTCATCTGATGTAAGTAGTTTGATGACTGGATTTCAAGGAGAATACAGTAATGGAACTAATCAAAAATTAACTGCTAAAGATGTAATTTTCACTCTTTTAACTTTTGGAAACCCACTTGTTAGTAAGCATTCAGCTGAATATAGTTGGATAAGAAATTTTGAACTAAACCAAACCGATGAGCTTTCATTTAATCTACTCATTGATGGAAATCCTATTACTCCGGAGTTAGATTATTATGCTCCATTTTGGTCTAAATTGGCTATTCCATGTATTCCAGAGTTTTTCTTAAATTCAACAGATGCAAATGTCACTGAAACTACCGGTAATATACCAATGATAGGAATTTATGATGGAATAGATGACACAGAAGAATGGGACAATTTTAGAAGATCAGGCTTTGGTTGTGGAAAATATTTCATGGATTACTATGTTAGAAATGGAATAACGGTCTTTAAATCAAATCCAAATTGGTACAGCATCAGTGGAATTGATGGTTCAAGTCAATTTCTAAACATAACTACTGTTAACATTAAAGTAATTCCTTATGATTCAGAACAAAAAGCTATGTTTGAAAGTGGGGACTTAGATTATTTCAAACCAACTACTCCCTTTGTATTACCATTTGAACCATACTTCCAAACTCATTCAACTGTTTCTGATGAAGTGAGTTGTTTATTTTTCAATCTTAGAAGACCTTTTGTTGGAGGAGTAGACAATTTTATTAACTCAAGTCATGAAGGAAAAGAAGATTATTCTGTGGCTGTAACAGTTCGAAAAGCTATTTGCTATGCAATTGATAGAAACGCAATAAACGACATTATGAATGAAAGATGGTATACTTTACAACATGGTTTAATAAATGAATTATTCACCCATCCTTATTTGGACGAGATTTTTGATTATGAGTATAATATAGATACAGCTATAGAATGGTTAACCGGAGTTCGTCCAGTTACTCCTACACCTACACCAACAGAAACTATAATACTTTCATCTCCGACAGATAACTTCACAACGATTTCTTTTGGAATTAGTTTTCTATATAGTATCTTAACAACAGCTACAGTGATTTTATTATTCAAAAATAGGAAAATAAGAAAAAGAATTTAGTATGAGGAAATTTCTTCATTTTTTGTTGTTTTTTTGTTTTCATCTTTTTTCCATAAAGTATTTAATGCTTATTTCCAGCTTAGTTTGAGGCGTATGAACGATTCTTATGAGTTTAGTATAGAGTATGCTAAAAAAATGGATTCTGATGACCCTTTAAGTTCATTTAGAGAACAATTTTTCATCCCTAATGGTTCTACCTATCTTAATGGTAATTCACTTGGTTTGCTATCTAAAGACGCAGCTTCATCTCTTTTAAGAGTTCTAGATGAGTGGAAACAATTAGGAGTTCAAGGTTGGACAAATGAAGAAAATCCTTGGTTCTTCCAAGCAGAAAAACTAGGAGAGAAAATTGCTCCATTGGTTGGAGCTAAGCCAGAAGAGGTAGTAGCTACAGGTACCACCACCGTTAATCTTCATTCTTTGGTAAGTACTTTTTATCAACCAAATGAAGAAAGAACAAAAATTCTAGCAGATGAGTTGAATTTTCCAACTGACATATATGCTCTTCAAAGTCAAGTTAAACTCAAAAATCTTGATCCGGCTAAGTACCTAAAACTTATCAAAAGTGATGATGGGAAAACATTAGATGAAGCAAAAATCAAACGTTCTATTACAAAAGATATTGCCTTAGTAATTTTACCCTCAGTTTTATTCCGAAGTGGTCAGCTGTTGGATATTGAAGGAATTACTAAAAATGCTCATAGTAAAGGAGTACTCATTGGATGGGACTGCAGTCACTCTGTAGGAGTTGTGCCACACAAATTCGATAAATGGGATGTGGATTTCGCTTTTTGGTGTAGTTACAAATATCTCAATGCTGGTCCTGGTGCAAGTGCGTTCATCTATGTTAATGAGAAACATTTTGACAAAGAAGCTGCTCTTACTGGATGGTTTGGATATGTTAAGGAAAAGCAGTTTGAAATGAACCTTCAATTTGAACAAGCTAAAAGTGCTGGAGGGTGGCAGATATCGTCTCCTTCAATTTTAGGTTCTGCAGCTCTTGAGGGTTCTCTAGATCTAATTCTTAGAGCTGGTATAGAAAATATTCGAGATAAATCTCTAAAACTTACTTCATATCTTTTGTATTTAGTAGACAATTTAATTGCAGAAGAGCCATATAGCTTCATAATAGGAACTCCACGAATGCCAAATCAACGAGGAGGTCATATTGCTCTTCATCATGAAGATGCGAAAAGTATTCATGAAGAGTTGCTAGAGTACAACATCATTCATGATTTTCGTCCTCCAAATGTTCTTAGATTTACACCTGTAGCTCTTCATACAACATTTGAAGAAATCTGGACATTAGTGAATGTTCTCAAGGAGATAATTGATAAGAGAGATTGATTCTTTTTTCCAATTTCTAAACATTTATTATTAGAATTAATACTCATCAAATGAGAATGATGCTTGCTATTGAAACAAGACAATTAACCAAAGACTATGAAATCAAAAAAGATAGAAAAAAAATCTATCTTAGAGCTGTTGATAATGTTAATTTACAAATTAAGGAATCAGAAATCTATTGTTTACTAGGTCCAAATGGTGCTGGAAAAACTAGTACTTCAAGGCTTCTAACAGCCATTTTACGTCCTTCCATTGGTGGTGCAAGAATTTTAGGATTAGATGTCGTGGAAGATGCCAGCGAAGTTAGGAGTAAGGTTGGACTTCTAACAGAAACCCCTGCTCTTTATGAAAGATTAACTGTTCGTCAAAATCTCAACTTCATTGCACAATTGTATAGTATTCCAAAAGAAGATATCAATCCCAGAATTGAAGAGATTGTTGATCTATTTGATTTGACTGAAAAGATAGATCTGTCAGCTGGATCATTATCTAAGGGGATGAGACAAAAGGTTTCAATTGCTAGAGCAATGATTCATGACCCTCCAGTATTATTTCTAGATGAACCTACCGCATCTTTAGCGCCTGAATCAGCTAAAATTGTAAGAGAGCAAATCATGAAACTTGCAAAAACAAAGAAACGTACTTTCTTTATATGTACTCACAATCTCTTTGAAGCAGAGAGATTAGCAACTAGAGTAGGAATCATTAATAGAGGAAAGATAATTTCTCAGGGATCTCCTGCAGAATTGAGAGAATTGAAGAAAGATGAGACTTCTACAATTTTCCGATTTTCATCTTGGAGTGATATTATCAAAAATTATTTTCAAGAAGGAGATTATGAAATTCTTGAAATTGATCCAGAAAAAAAATCCATATCCATTTTTATATCTGATATCGAGAATGAAACACCACAAATAATTGAAAAACTCATAAACCAGAAATTTCCAATGTTTGAAGTTAGACACGAATATCCAACCTTAGAAAGGGTTTATCTTGAGTTAGTAGAAAGTGAAAATCAACCAGTTGTTAAGGAGGAGGTAGAATAATGAATTTCAAAAGAGTTTGGGCTTTAACAAGGAAAGATCTTCGAGAATTTATGAAATCAAAGTATGTTATGTCTGCTATTATTGGAATTCCCCTCTTATTTGCAGTTTTGTTTCCTTTTGCAACTCTTATGCCTATGACTAAAATCAATCCTGCTGATTTTGAAGGTGGGGATTTTGGAGTGTTTGTAGAAAACCTTTTCTCAAAAACTGTGAAAGGTTGGGATGATTTAGACAATTATGGCAAGGCTATGGTGTTAATGGCATATATAATGTTTGTTTCAGTATTATTGCTCCCGATTATCATTCCTGCTGTAACAGCATCTGAATCAGTTGTTGGGGAAAAAGAAAGAAAAACTATAGAAGCTATTCTAGCTTCACCTATAACAGAATCAGAGATAGTTGCAGCTAAAATCTTGTCGTCTTTGCTCCCATCTTTTCTGGGAACAGCTGTTGCAGCGGTAGGATATATGGTAATTGCTGATGTAATTCTCTGGAATTCTATTGGAATAATAATTTTTCCAGATTTTCTATCCATTGTATTTGTTTTAATTTTTGGACCGCTATTTTCAATAATAAGTGTTGAATTAATGATAATGGTTTCAACTAAAGTGAAAAGTGTCAGAGACTCATATCAAGTAGGTTCACTAATTGTACTTCCTCTAATACTGCTGATAGCAGCTGAAATGTTCAGTTTCTTTTTTGCTTCTTATGCTACTCTATTCGGAGGAGTGGCAGGAATGGTAGTGATAATCATCATTCTTTTCAAAATAGCTACAAAAATATTCGATAGAGAAAAAATGATAACTAAAATGACATGAAAAAACTATATTTCCACATTTTTTACCATTTTTCATAATGAATTTTCTTTTCATCATATCTATCAGAAGGTGGTTTCTCTTCTGCAGGATAACCGATTGGGATAAATGCAACAGGGATAATTTTTTCTGGTAATTCAAATAATTCTTTGAAAGCTTTGGTTAAATCTTCTTTGGGATAGACCCCACACCATACGCTCCCTAATCCTAAGGAATTAGCTGCTAATAATATGTTTTGGGAAGCTGCTGCACAATCTTGAACCCAGAAACCTCTACCATCAGATCTGTTTGTATTTCCACAAACCAAAATTGCTACTGAAGCTTCTTGTGTCATTTTTGCGTAAGGATGGATACTAGGTATATGATCAAGTGTTTTACGATCTTTAACCACAATGAAATCCCATGTTTGCTTATTTGCTGCAGAGGGAGCACTCATTGCTGCTTTGAGCATTTGCTGGATCATATCATCTGTAACATTGTTACTCTTGAACTTTCTTATGCTTCTCCTGGTAAGAATATTCTGCATAGATACACCATTTACCTTTTTAAAAACAGCATGTATAAAAGATTTACATTGGAACCTTAGTATTTTGAAGCAAAGAAATAATAAGATGTATGTAAATTACTATTTATGGAAGTGGGTTTATCTCTCCCCATAAAAATGTCAGGAGATCATAAAGAACTTTACGCCTTAAATGCAAGAAAAATAGGTGTAAAGAGTATTTGGATAGGAGACAATCCACCAATCAATAACGCTTTCTTGGATATCGGAAGGTTGTTAAAAAGTGTTCCTGACATGGAATTTTGGACAGGGATAACTTCACCTTTTTACTACTCCTTGGAGGTATTATTGGCTCTAAGTGTCTGGTTATACACTAATTTTCCTAAAAGATTCGGATTAGGTTTAGGTATTGGAAATCCTAATATCATAAAAGACCCAACCATATATGAGAAACCCTTTACAAATTTCAAAGATGCTGTTGAGAAATTACTTCAGATTGTTGATATCAGAAAATCTCAAAAAGGATTGGATGATTTTCCTCCTTTAGCTTTAGGTGGTATGGGAGAAAAAATGATTCAGTTTGCAAAAAAAAGAGCAGAGTATCTTCTTCTAAATAGCATTTCTATTTTTGATATTGAAAGAGCTTTACAGCGATTTCAGGATGATTCTACAGACTTCAACTATCATAAAATAATCCCATATGGCATGATGCAAATCCTAGCTAAAGAAGAAGATGAAATATCATTAACTATGTGGAATATATCAAAAGATATTGCAAAGAACTGCACAACTAATATCCTAAAAGACCACGGATATTCTGGTAAATTGATTAAACAAATCCGAGAATTATCCTGGGAAAGATATGATAAAGTTCCTAAGGGAGAGATAATTAAAATTGTTGATGATTTTGGAATAATCGGAACAATAGATGCTGTAACTGAAAAATTTGAACAATTGAAGAGCTATAAACAGTACAAGTTTATTGATAAAATTGTCTTAGGATGGATTCATACTCATGAACAGTGGGATGATCTCAAAGCTCTTACTCAAATGTTAAAGTAATCATGCCTGTTTTAGAAAGCGATAAAGTACTTCTAGGTTTTTCCAGATGTATGTTGGAGATTCAATCCCATTATCTAAATCAACTTGAGTTGTTTCTCCGGTAAGAACAACTACACTTCTAGTACCAACTGAATTAGCCATTTTGATATCGGTTTCTAGCCTATCTCCTAAAACAAGAACTTGTTCAAAATCAATATTCGACTTCGATAAGCATAATTTTAGAAGCAAATCATTAGGTTTACCAAAAATTATATCAGCTGTTCTTCCAGTGGACTGTTCAAACATTTTTAGAAATGAACCAACATCCGGGATTTCTCCATCACTAGTGGGGCAAGTATTATCAGGATGAGTTGCGAAAAAGGGAATACATTTTTCTTTTTGAAGAAGAAGAGCTACTCTTTGAATCTTATCATAGGTTAATGTTTTATCAAATCCGAGAACTATTGCTTGTGGTGCATCAGGATCATTGCTTATTCCTTTATTGTTTAAATCTGATATCATTCCTGGAGTACCAACAATAAAACATCTCAAGATGTTATTTTTCAAGAGATATTCTATTGTAGCATGTGTAGATGTGCAGATATTCTTTGGTTGTAACTTAACATCCAATATAGATTCTAATCTTTCTAGGTTTTCCTTTATGGAATACGAGGAATTGTTTGACAAAATCGTGAAATCATACTTCTTCTTCTGAAGGAGCTTGATAATTTGACTAGCAAAGGGTAAAGCTTGATTTCCTATAAGTAAGGTACCATCTACATCAAAGATAAAATATTTGATGCTTTTTAGGAAATCATCCAAAAGATAAACACCTTATTTACTCTTCTTCACTTGGTGGAGGAGGTATGATAATTTCTTCATCAGCAGGAATTTCTATCTGTTTTTCAGTCTCCTTTACTTTCTTTTCTTTAGGAGGTTTTTCTTTCTTCTCTTTTCCCTCTTTGGATTTCATTTTCTCGACTGTAGAGCTAGTAAAATTCTTTGTTCCTGTATATGCTTTCTTACTGACTTCTCCGATTTTCTTTCCAGCTTTACCTGTAACTTCTTTGGTTTTATTCCAAGCTGGAGACATTTTTCTTCCCATAGAAGCTGTTACTTCTCCTACTTTCAAAGTTGACCATCTATTCTTAAAATCGTCCTTAGCTGGAGTTTGTTCTATTTCATCAAGAACAGTAAGGATTTGTTCAATCATTGGAGTAGTGAGCTCTACACCTAAAGGCATTTTCAGCTTACCTAGAGGACTTACTTCAAAAACAGGAAACTCTCCACTTTGAACAACTGTCTTGAAAGTACCTTTTCTCTTTATTTTTAACATCTCTATTGCTTCAAAAACCTCTTCACCATCTGAAACAGCTATTTCTTTTATCGCATTTATTCTTTCTATTTGTGAAGATAATTTAACTGTCTTACTCCCCAAACTACCAGTTATACTTCTTAGATTGGTTTTTTGAGTTTCATAATGAGCTGAAAGATTTTTGAAATTATTTGAAAATTCTTTAGTAATACCTTTGCGTGGTAAAGTAATTCGTAATTCATCCATCTCGATTAATTTATCTGAAGATATCTTAACGAATTCATCTCCTTTCATAACCAGCTCACTTGTTTGTTCAAGTTCAAATTCAGTATTAATTACATTACCTTCTTCAATTAATTTCTCTGCTTCTTCTGAGAGCAATTGCATTTTACAAGTTCTAAGTATCAGCTCATATTCAGCAAGTTCTTCTTCCACCTGGTAGAGTTTTTCATCCAAATAAGAATAAAATTCAGATACATCGAACGAACCTGAAGCAAGTTTCTGATACTCATCTCTTAGACCACTAATTTTTCCGACTATTTCCCCAATAGTTGCACCATAAATTTGTCCTTTTTCTAGAATCTCGTCAAAGGATAAATCTTTCATGAAAGACAATTTACTTTTTACTTCTTCTCTTAATCTAGGAATCATTTCTTCTATGTATTTTTTCCTTTTTAACATGAGAATAGTATCTAGACGTTGAATGTCACCGTTAAGTCGTCTTTCGTTTATTTCTAATCTTGTGAACATTGAATAAACAAGTTGATTTAACAGATAATCATTAACATATTTATCAACTAATTTGTCAGATTCTTTGGTAAGGGGGACTATTTGAGAATACTGATCTAAAATTCTTAGAGAATGTATATTTATCTCCTCAAACGTAAAAAGAGAACTGTTTGCGTAGATATCTTTTGTATTATTTATATCGTATTCAACTGTTCTCAAGAGGTTTTCGGATTCTATTTTTACCTCTTTTACTTTCTTAGGTAAAGGACGAAGTGTTCCAGGTATCATTATCTATTAGTAAATCATATGATTGAAAAATTTTGTGAAAGTCTCTCATGGAGAATTTCAGCAAATTTATCCTATTCTTCAGCTTCTTCCTCTACTTCTGAAGGTGAATAATGGAAAGAAACTGTACTTCCTGCAGATCCTGATCCTGATTGAATTGTTAGTATAGGAGCTTTAAATCTTCGTCTTATATTTGTATGAGTAATTAAGAAAATTTGACTGAATTTCTTTTCAGCTACTAATCCTTCAATCACTTTTGACCTTCTTCCCTCATCCAGAGATCCTAATGGTTCATCTAATACTAGAATATCCATTTTAGGTGGTTCTGAAGGTGAATCTTTTGTTGGTCTAATTCTCTTAAGAAGTTCACTGATACCAATTCTTAATCCTAACCCTATAGCTGCCTTATCCCCTCCTGAGAGAAGATTTTGACTTTTAACAAACCCTAATGTTTCATCCTTAATACTCATATTAAGTGTCTTTGTTCGTGTGGGTTCAAGATATAATTCAGAGTATCGTCCTCTTGTGAAAAGGTAGATATAACCTCGAGTTGCTTGTTGAATACCTGCTAACATTCTATTTGAAATCAAATCTTCTGCAATAAATTTCTCCACCAGCGCTCTAACTTCATCAAATATAGAAATTTCCATATCAATTTTTGCTAACTCAACTTCTTTCTTCTTATTCTCTTCAATTTGTTTTTTGAGTTTCTCAATTGATTCATATCTTTCCTTAATATTGCTCAAAGTATGTTTTTTGTTAAGATGACTTTTCTTAATTTCATCATCTAATGTTTTTATATGGTCAAATAGTTCATTAAAATCAGAGAGACTATATTTCTTTGCAAGATCATCCAAACTTTTAACTTTGTAGTTTTGCAATGAGGTCTGAATTGAGTTCTCGATATCATCTTTTACGTTATTTAATTCAGTAAGTTCCTCTATATCATTAATCAGATTTGCTAATTTATTGATATCATTTCGAATCTGTTGATTGACCCCATCTAATTTAACTATCTCGGATTTTTTCGTCTTGATTGTTTCCTCTTTCTTCTTTATTCCTTGAGTTAAGGCAGGAATATTCCTCTTCGAAATTGCTAGTAGTTCTTTAAATTTCTCTTCATTTATTTCCTGTTCACAAACGTCACACTTTGGTTTTTCTCCCTTTTCTGCAATTCTCTCTAAGCTTTCTTTCCTATTATAGAAATTTTCCCGTTCTATTTCCAATTTACTTCTTTCTTCGTTTAAAGTTTCTATTTCTTTCTCTTGAGATTCCTTTTCTTCAGTATTACGATTTATTTTCTCCTCAAATTCCTTACTTTTACTTGCTATGTTTTTTGTTGCAATAGGTTCTTTAAGTTTGAATTTTTGACCTAAAGCTGTTATAGAACTTTGCTTTGATTTTATTGTTCTATCTTGTTGATCAAAACGTTGAGTTAAACCATTAATATCTTGAACTTCTTTGAAATCAGGAAAATTACTAATCTTTATTTGAAGTGTCTCAATTGTTGAATCCAAGGTTTCTATATTTTTCTTTGATTTATCAATAATGCCAGTTGTATCAGTTATTTCGAGTTCAATATTTTCTGTAGTTCTTTCTATCTGATATTTTTCCTTGTTTTCATCCAATTTCTGTTTTTTATCCTTGATGATTTCCAAAGCTCTATCTCTGTAGAAATCTAACTGAAAGAGTTCATAGATGATATTTCTCAACTCAGCTCCTTTTGCTTCAGCTAAATCTTGAACTGAACCTTGACGCACTATCAGAGTATTCAACACTTTCTCTTTGGTAATATTCAGAAGCGCTGTAATTTTTTCTTCTACTTCAACAACCGTTTGGCTTAAAGTTTGTTTGACTATAGTTTTACCTTGCATAGCTGCAGCTGAATCTATTTCAAGAAGATAAGCTTGGACCGATGTTTTCATACTGTGTTCTCTTTTTACAAGGTAGTATTTATTTTCTAATTCAAAAGCAACTTCTACTCTAGTTTCTGAATAATTTCTTCTAATCAAATCTTCTTTTGTTCCTAACTCTTTAGTAGTAGTTGGATCGTAAAATAAAGCATAGAAGATAGCATCAAACAAACTTGATTTTCCTACAGAATTTTCTCCCTCTACAAAGAGTAATCCCTTTGGTAGAATGCCTTGAGATGGAACTCTAATATCGCTGTAGCACTTGAAATTCTTTGCTTGAATCCACAGTATTCTCATTCTATTCCCCTTCCTCCTTAACTGTATCATCAGTCGTTTTGAAGACTTCTTCTATGATTTTAGAGCCTAATTCAATAAACAATTTAGCTTGTTTTTCATTTTCCATATTAAGTGACCGAATATACTTTTCAAAGTCTTTAATTGGATCTTCTATTAAGTAATCGTAAACTTTTGCTCCCTTTTGTAAACTCACTGGAGCTCGTTTAGACACATCTCCAGAATCCCATCTAAATTCAAGCAGATTATAATCATCTCCAAAGACTTCCTTTTGGATTTCATTAAGAATATCTTCCATTCCCCACCAGTTAGATAGTAAAACTGCACCGCTGAATTTAATCTTTAATCTAGCAGCTTTATCACCAGCGTAAGATTGTTTAAATTTAGTAATATGTTCTCTTATTTCTTTTTCAAAAACAGCTGTATTCATATCAACTTTTAGAGAAAAATCAATTTGTTGCATTGAACGTGTAATTTCTATTAATTTTGGCAAAATTATTGGATCCTCACCCTTTTGAATTTGAACTTCTAGGACTCCTTTTTCTTGATTTCTTTCAGCAAAAGTATACTTTGCAGTGCTCCCAGCTTGCCAAGCGTTTTTCTTAATTCTTCTTTGGTTATGATCATGACCTAAAGCAATATAATCATACTTGTATTGAAGAACTAACTCATGTAAATCTAGTCCTCGAACCATTCCATGAGCTACGGCAACAGAAATTTTACTTGGATCAGGTTGTTGGTTATTTCTTAACCAATCCTCATATGTCTTAGCCCAATTATCTAACCTACCAAATTGAAAATATGGAAAAAGATAGAAGTTTACATCATCAAATTCTAATTTCAGTGGAGTATTGTCCCTGATTGCATCCTTCAGCTGATAATTAGTGAAAACATGAACATTGTCAGGAAATGCTGCTCCAATAAACTCTATTGTGCTATAGTTTCTTGTCAGATAGGTTCCATGATTTCCATCAATTATAATCAATGGAATTTTATTTGCAGTTTTCTTAAAGAATTTCTTTAGTTCCCTAATTATGTAGGTTCTAGAATATTCACTTGGTCCAGAAAGATTCCTTCCTACAGGAATATCAAACAAATCTCCAGAATGAACTAGATAATCACATTTGGACTTTGCAGCTATATCTAATGCTTGTTTGAACCCAAAACAATAATCTTCCTCTATCCATGTAACTCTTTGATCTAATTTCCATGAATCTCTTACATCGCGAAAACGACGATGAGATACATGGGTATCAGAAAAATGTAAAATCTTCACCATAAATTCACCATTTAAATTGGAACTTCTGTAGACTGTATTCTCGTCTTCTTAATCTTTAACTTCTCGAATGGTTTTTCAAAGAAGGGTAATTCCTTTTCTATATACAAAGGAACATTACTAACTTTGACAGGAAGAGGTACATTTCTTAGAGAATTAGTTAAAATTGCTTCTCCTCTGCTTAAAACCTTGAATTCATTCTCATAACCTGCAATATTGTTACTCGCATTAATGATAGCTTGCCTAATCTCAATCTCATTACCTAACATCATATTCAGTTCTGTGTTTGTATTAGCTAGAATAAGTGGCTCCATTGCAGATATATTTTGAGTAATAAGTAATAATCCTAATCTGAATTTCCTTCCTTGTCTTGAGATATCAATGAAAACATTTCCTTCTTTGGACATTTGTGCTCCTAGTATACTGGGGGCTTCTTCCACAGTTATCATAACAATTGGAAGCTTATCAACAGTTTTCATTTTATCTTTTCCAACTACATAAAGATCCTTAATTGAATATTTACTGTTAGCAGTTTCTCCAAGTAATTCTTTTGCAATTTTGGGTGGGAGTTTTGCATATACTTGTTCTTTGAATTGACTCCATTTAGTTGAAGACATCAATGCTTGACGTAAAGCAAAAAGCGTTCTTGCAACCATAGTGATTACAACAAATTGCTCATTTGAAGAAAGAAGAGCTGTACTGAAATTGTAAAAATGACCTTGCTCAAGATTATAGACTATTTCCGCTAAATCACTAAATTCATCCTGTGTAAAAATAGGTGAGTTGATAATAGGATAAAGCCGTCTTTTCACAGCACTTACTGTACCAGGTGCAAATCCCAGTGTTTCGCTATCATCTAGAATTTCAATTTTTGTAATCCAATCTTTCTCAATTCCTCGAGCTCGATTCATAAAACCGAGCATTTGATCAGACACTTTCATAACTGAAGTGATATCACTAACAAAAAGATCTTCTCTTCTAAAACGAATAGCTTTAGCAATTTTCTGCATTTCAGTTGGAATAGCTTCCAAATCTCTAGTTAGATAAAATTTATCTCCAAAAAGGGCATCATACTGGTCGTTTCCTCCTTTCAAAACAGAATTTGAAACATCCATGATTCCTTTTCTTTTATCTTGGAATGGTAACCCTCTCATATATTCATCATGTACATCTACCATAAACACAGATACTTTGTTTTTCATATCCTCATTTTTTGCCCAATTGGTTAAATTTGATTTAAGAGCTGAAGTGATAAAAGTCAGCATAAAAAAGGATTTTCCTGCTCCTGTTGTTCCAGCCACTTGAACATGCATAGGAAGAGATTCTAAATTAATTTTAATCGGAATTTCCATACTAGTTGTTCCTACTAACAACTTCCCAACTTCTATATCTTTTCCAATTTCATCCTGCAATAACATTGTTAATGCATCTTGACATTCAGCACCCCGGTATACTTCTGAAAAATGGGGAGGTAAGATTCTAGGTTTCTTGAATACCCATTGACTTCTATCTGAGTCATATTCACTGTAACCCATTAATAATCCATGAACTTTAACCAATTTATCTGATTCAACTCGAGCAATATATGCTTCACGATTTTTTAAGAAATTGGCAGCTAAATCGGTCATATCTCGAATACTACGTAAAATGTTTTGATAATTCATCACTCGAAATAAGAAATAACGGAATTCACTAGGATGCTTAATTATAAGAATTTCACCTATCTGAAATCTAATATCTGAACAAACAACATCTAAGGTTGAAATATCACCTTCTGCTAAAACACCAATTGGTTCTGGTAACTCTAATTCCACTCTTTTCACCTTTTCACATTAATCCTAATCTTCTTCTTGGATGTATAAACATTTTGGGGTTTTCCCCTTTCTCTGTAAAGTAATCAATTAATCTTTCTGCTACATCATCTCGTTCTGGAAAACGAACGATGGTAGTATTATGCGCAAACGCTAAATCAAAGAAATAACCATAATATCTTACATCTCGTGCTAACCAGTCAATATCTTTAAAGAGATTGACTTCATTCTCCCCTTCTTTCTTCTTATCTTTTGAAAATATATTCTCCTTCCACCATTTTTCATCCAAATCAATACGCAAAATAGGTACTTCTGATGAGAAGTGGAAAAGATAAGTTACACCATAAGCTGGAGGGATATGAGGTCGGTCTTTCAAGATATTCAAGACAATATTATCTCGTGATTTTGTAGGTATTCTAATAAACCACTTTTTCTCCATTCCAAGTTTTTTCTCTAAATCAATAGCAAGTCTGTAAATAAATGGGAAAGTAGTTGTTTTGCTTACCGCTACAACGCAAGATTCATTTTTTAGAGCTCTTTGATTGATATCTCGAAGTAAGTAATTTGATGCCAAGCGAGGTTGTTTCTGACCTGGATCCATTAACATATTCATTGAACCATCAATAAAGATGTACTTAAAATGAACATCAGAATCAATAAGAGCTTTCGCAACTGAGTATTCTAGAACTTCTCTAAATTGTTCAAACCATCCTCTGGGAGCATTAGCTCGAGGAGAAACCATCCATGAAGAGAAGTTTTTGAAATCACCTTTATGGAGTTTTAATCCTATGAGAGTAGCCACCATTCTAATATTAGCCTCAGTAGTTAGTTTGGGAACTGGATCATTTGGTTTCTTTTCTTTGAATGCTGTTTCAACAATATCTCTGAGAACCCTAGTAACAACATCTTGTAAACTGTCATTGTAATTATACAATATAAAATCTAGAAATTCCTTCCAAACCTCTTCTTTCTTATCTTCTCTCAAAAGAATCAATCTAGTTATTCCTTCTGGGTGAGTACAAACAGGAGGAGAAACATTAAGTTTCTTTGTAGTACCCATCTCAAAATGGGTTTTATCCGCTGCAAAAGCTGCAGTAAGAAGATGTATTGAAATATCATTGAGAGAGATAATACCTTCTGCACCAGATCCATCGATTGCAGTAGAATTAAAATCATCTTTTTTGCAGATAGATGGACAGGGTTCGAAAACTTGGAGTCGTTTAGTAAGAAATTCTAAATCTTGAGTGTAAGCTTCGTCGGCTTTAAGCTCAATAAATTTGAATTTTGAGTAAATTTTCTCGAATTCTTTCTCTAAGGTTTTGTCAAAAAAAACTTGCATTGAGAGCTCCTCCAATAATGATTGTAAAACTAGTTTTAAAACACTTTTGGAGAGTAGCTTAAAAGTGTAAAAGTAATATTATCGAAAGTTTCAATGTTTATAACTTCTAGGAATATTGCAACAAAATGTTTATATCCATCAATAAGAAGGTTTTTTATAAAATATTAGGGAATACAAAATTGAAGAAGATTCGCGAAATCAGACAAATTTTATCTCTGACCAAGGGAGAAAATATTTTACGCAGATATTTTGTAATGAACGGTTTTGATGGAGCTCTTACTGCCCTAGGCATCATATTAGGTTCTTTAGTTATTACAGGTTTTATTCTTGATCCTGTAGAGAGTGCTGAAAGTGCTAAATTACTCATTTCAGCTGGATTAGGTGCAAGTATTGCAATGGGTGTTTCAGGTTTCTGGATTGCATATTTAACAGAAAGAGCCGAGAGGACTAAGGAAAGAAAAGAACTTGAAGAAATAATGGTCACTGATCTAAACAATACAAAAATCACCAAAGCAAATTTCTGGACTTCACTTGTTATCGCAGCAGTTGACGGTATTTCACCATTTATGTTTTCACTTTTAGCAATTTTTCCATTCTTCTTTGTAATGACAGGATTATCAATAATGGCAGCATATATTATTTCATTTTGTGTAGTTGGAGTAGAAGTAATAGTGTTAGGTATTTTTCTAGGAGCAGTCTCCAAAGAAAATAAATTACTCTATGCTTTGAAAATCATACCTGCCGCATTACTAGTTGCTGGATTAACATATTTACTTGAAATAATTTGGGGATAAATCTTTCTCATCCTTCTCTTTTCTTGGATAAAACTAAAAAATACGTAAGTGATAATCATTCTAATGTCTAAGAAAAAGAAGAAGTCAATAGATGTAATAATCGTTGGAGGAGGAATAGCTGGTTGCGTTTTAGCTTTTCATTTATCCAATGCTAATCTCAAAGTTAAGGTATTTGAAAGACGTTCTAGAAAGAATGTAGGTCATGATTGGTGTGATTCAATTGAGAAAGAAGCTTTTTCTTATGCTGGAATTCCACCTCCCAAGGGTAAAGAGAGAAAAAAAGACAGAAACCATTTAGCTATTCTATCTCCTAATCTTGAAAGTATTGTTCACTTAAAGTACTACAATTATTGGATAGTTGACAGGAAACTCTTCCAAGAAAGATTATATGAATTAGCTGAAAAAGCAGGTGCGGAGTTTCAGTTTGAAACAGAGATAATAGAACCTATGGGGAGAGGTCAATGGGTTGTAGGTGTGAAGAAAAAAGATGGAAGTATAGAGGATGCTAGGTTAATTATTGACTGTTCAGGTAAAGAAAGAATTCTAACCAAGAATATTGAAATCTTAGATTTAAACGTTAATTTGGATAAAGAAGACTATATTAAAGCACACAGAGAACTCCACAAAATATCTGATGGTAATTTAGACTGGCAAAATCATGAAATTAGTAAAAAAGTCCTATATTACAGGTATGGTTATGAGAAAGGATTTAGTTGGTTGAATTTTGAAGATGATAATCACCTTGATATTGGAGCAGGTGTAGGAAAAGGATTTTCAGATCGTTCTCCCAAAGCAATAGTAAATGATTTTGTGAATTCAAGAAATAATATTGATAATGACAAAGTGAGAGGGGGAGGAGGGGAGATAATAATTAGAAGACCTACAACTATGGTTTGGTATGGGTTTCTAGCAGTAGGAGAAGCAGCATGTCAAGTTATTCCAACAACTGGTTGTGGTGTTGGATCAGCAATGATTGCTGCTAAGATTGCAGCAGAAGTAACTGTTGAATCATTACTTAAAAAGGAAGTATCTATTGATAGTCTTTGGGAATATCAAGTTCGATATATCAAAGAGCGAGGAAGAAACCATGCTGCACTTGACATGATGAGAAGGCTGTTTCTTAGATTTGATGAGGAAGAGATTTCATATTTAGTAAAAAAGGAGATTTTAACAAAGCAGGATTTCGAGAATATTATTCATGCTAAGTATACTAGAATAGGATTATTGAGAATACTACTCACTGCTTTCAAAGGTATATCAAGAATTAAACTCATGTTAAAAGTGGGTAAAGCTATCATGAAGTCTAATAGAATTTTTGCACATTACAAAAAAATGCCAAAGAAGTATAATAGTAAAAGATATCATGAATGGTTACTCGGACAGTTGCATTTATTTGAGAAAATAGAGGAAAAATAGGTTTTTTTTGCAGTTATATTTAAAAAATGCAACTGATTCTATATTTTATGAATGATGACTCGGAAAATAACTTTCGGTTCATATTGGAAAATGTACTAGGTATAGAGGATAGTAGCAGAGTTACCATTCATATTATTAACATTGTTGAAGGTTTGGAATGGGAGTTAGAAGATAAAAATGATGAAGTGAGATTTCTTTCCAAAAACTTCAAAGAAAAAGGAAGTGAAATCAGCACAGCAGTTTTTAGAAAATTGTATAGTGGGGCTACAAGAAGAAAACTACCAATAATCCATGTTTTTAATGAGGAAGAATCTTTATCTGGTGCATTTCAACGCAAAGCTGTTACTAGATTGTGGAAACTAACTATTAGAGAAAAACTGTTAGGAATCAAACTAATTCCTTTTGAGGATGACCCATATAGAGCTAAATTCCTTGAATTTGAATTTCCAGTAGGAATTTTCCAAATTAGAAGTATAATGCAATTATTTCCAACTGATGATTATTTCCAGATAAACGTAGAATATTCAACTAAATATGCTAAAGCTTACAAGAAATTCAAAGAATTGCTTCCATTCACAGTAGATAGAATAATCGATCTATTATCAACTGAAGAACTTGCTCCTTCTTTTGAAGCATGGGAAAATGATCCTGATAGATACGATATCCCAGGAGTTGATTCAGCGAATATTACGCTTGCTAAAAAATTAGCTTCTGAATTACCTGCAGATGATATTGATATTCTTGTTAATGAAATTAGACAGATTATGACGGAAACAGATTGGGAAGAAGTAACTGATGAACAAACAATAGAGAGATATTCAGAGTTCTTAAAATATGCAAAGAAAATACGCAAAGTTAAGAAAAAAGAACCCCCTGAAGATTATTCCTTTGCAATTGATGATGAGTACCATTGAACTTATAAGGCAACAGATAAGCAGCTTTTAAGAGAGCAGAAACAACTATGTAGTGATTTATTTAGGCACATATAATTTTTTTATATAAATTGTAGAATTAATTATTGAATAAATTCTTTGGAGTTTATCAAAAAGGAAAGGTAATAAGAATGAAAACAAAGAAAACAGCAATTCTTGGATTTTTCTTATTGGCAGGATGTTTAATGATTTCTGCTTATACCGCTGAAGCAAAATATTAAGTAATTACTTTCGAAGTACTAGAACAAGCAACATCTATGGTTGTAGGTAAAGAGTGGATCGATGAAGATATGGTGTTGCATTGGAAAAATGTTGTTTGGGAATTTGACATTCAAGGAGAAGATTTAATTCATCTTCAACCATTAATCACCACAGCTAACACTTTTCAATTTTCGTTAATAACAGGTAAGGGTGGAGGTACAGGAACAAATTACTTCTTAGGTATTTGTATGCTCCCAGGATTCGAAGGTTTGATTATAGAATGGGCTGGCTCATCAGTTATGAAGTTCAGTTGGGCTGTATATGGTGAATATGTTGCCCGTGGAACACTTGGAGACTATAATATCAAAGTAACTGGACAATTCTTCCCTTCAGAGATACCAGAATGGACAACATTAATAGGAGAAATCAAGATATATCTATAAAGAAGAAGAAGACTTCTTTCTTTTTCTTTTTTTTCTCTTAATTACTTCTTAGTTTTCTTTTTCTCTCGCATATTACCATAATAAGTAGAATAGGTAACAAAGATAGGAAGAGAGAAGAGGTTTCAGCTATTGTTGGATTCACATGCCCTTCAAGAAAAGAGAAATCAAGTGTATTAATTGGACTAGACATCCAGATTAGAGGGGCGTTGGGTGTGCCTTCTTTGATTATGGAAGTTACAAGAAATACTTCTTCTATATTGTTTCCAGTACAGAATAAACGTTTTGATGAACTGTCACCAGTAAGGATTGTTTGGGTAACATTCCACCCATTTTCATCATGGATAATAATCACTACACCTAAGGAGCAAGGAGAAGCAGGAGTTTCAATTTCTATAGAGAACTCATCTGGAACCTCGTGTATTTCTTTTATGTCAACACAATAATATCTGTGTTCTATATCAGAAGCTACAGAAGGCAAATTATAAACTGTTTTTGTTGATATTTGATAGTCAGCATTAAGAAAACCATAAAGGTCACCATAAATACCAGTTTGATCAATAGCACAAGCTGTGATAAAATCTAGAAATACTTCATTGAAACTGATATTATATCCATGGTTAGAAAGTACATATTCTATTCCTTCTGGACCATCAAGTTCATCAATAGAGATGAGATCTTTAATGATTTGTATGCCGTATTTCTCAGCTATATAGAACCAAAATATATAACTTACTCCATAACTAGAATATGAGTAGTAATTTTTATCAAAATAGAACATAGACACTGAGGGATTAATTGAGAAATAATATGCAGACATCGTTACATTTAGTGTCATTCCACCTTGCATAAATGAAGAATTTGACATATAACCTGCATAGTACATTGAAAATTCAGCTAATCCTTCAATCAAGAAAACTGCTTCATCTAAATCATAATTGAATAGAAACAAATGGTTGGTTTCATGACACATAACTGCAATAGTGTTGATTAATTGCATCTCAGAAGAAACAAAAACCATTTCCCTACTGTTGGAATAAGGATAACCTGTTAATTCATTATGTTGTAGATAATAACTACCTACTCCTTCAACAAGAAAGACAGTAATATGTGGATCTCCATCAATATCCCCCAAAGTTCCATTGGGATTTCCCATAAGTTCATAATTTTTGGGATAAACAACCCGATCGAATTCAGAACTTAAAATCTCACATCTTTCAATTGCCTGACTTTGCCCCATAGAAACAATGGTTCTGTTATCCATGTAAATATAACAATTTTCTCCAACAGCTAGCAAAGTTGCTCTAACTAAAAACCATTCATTTGTTTGAAGATTTGCTGTCCAAAATTCTTCTTGGTTTCCAAAAGACTCAAATGCTTGTATTGTGTAAGTTTCTTCGATAATTGAGGGTTGGAAATCAAGTTCATTTCCATTTTTTATTTGTTTGATTTCGAAATTAACTGAATTAGAAACTGCAACTTCAGAACCCATTGTAGATGAAATTAGAATGATTAGAAACAGAATTGAACTACCATGCTTAGACATTTGAATCATAGAAATAATACTAAAAACACTGATAAGCTTAGCTCAAGAACAGCTAATCTAAATCTTTCTAACAGTTCTTTTCCTCAAAGCAAGTACCATCACAAACATAAACAAATAAATTGATAGATTGCAGTTCATAATAGAGGTTCTGTTTCGTACAAGAAATCTGCTATGTTATGAGATAATTTTCCTAGTAAGTTTTCCCAATTCATCAAGAATCTTCTGATTATTCTTAACTGTGAGATCATCTCCTCCTGTACCATGAACTGTGCCTAAATTTTCTCCTCGGAAATAGTGTATCATGTGCTCTACTGACTTAATAGCGGTAAAGACTCCAGATCCTTGAGGATTGGTATCTCCATAAACAAAGATTGAAGCGAATTTCTTTCCGTTAAAAGAATGTCCTCCTTCAACATGTAAAGCAACCAGACGATCAATAAATAATTTTAGCTGAGCTGAATAGTTAAACCAGTATATTGGTGAAGCAAAAATAATAACATCTGCTTCAAGAGTATGAGGGTATAGACCATTCATAACATCTTCTTGAATACACTGAAGTGGAAAGTCTTTGTAGCACCAGAAACAACCTTGACATGGTTTAATATCATAATCATTCAAATGAAGAATCTTAACATAGTTGTCTTTCGCTTTAAGTTGATCTGCTAATTCATTAACAAGAAAGAGAGTATTTCCTTTTTTCCTAGGACTCCCATTTAAAATTAATACTCTTACCATAATAGTACAGTATCTGTAACATTTATAAAAAATATTTGTCATGTAGTCATTTTAAATGAACTAACAATCACTCTGAACGTATGCACTGCTGCAGATATTACTGGAGCTTTTATAGGAAAATACAACTGAATTATTGATGACACAAGTAGTAAGAGCGGAATGTATAGAAGCGGCCTATCATCCAGTGTTAAGCAAGCTTTGTCATCAAGTAAAGAATCTCTATAATCGAGCGAATTTCCTCATCAAAACCTCCCTCAACCAGCAGAACAAGCTCCTGTTCTATTATGACCTCAACACCCTTCTTCAACCAGAAGAGTGCTACAAACTCCTCCCAGCTCATACAGCTCAACAAACCCTCAAACTCCTATCCAGAAATTGGAAAGCGTTCTTTCGAGCTCTCAAGGAGTGGAAGAAGAATCCCAAGTTGTTCTTCGCTATGCCCCGTCCCCCTGGGTACAAACCTAAAGATGGGGAGGTGGTGGCTATCTTCAGCAACCAACAAGCAAGAATAAGGAACGGGTGGCTAGTGTTACCCAAGAAAGTAGGGTATTATTACAAAACTAGGTTGACAGCAGCTACTAAACTGAGGGAAGTGCGTATCATCCCCCAACAAGTGGGGT
>JAUVXV010000016.1 GCA_030603365.1 Candidatus Heimdallarchaeota archaeon | reverse complement strand
TGATGGAGAGGAAGTCAATACTTATGGTACTGACCCAAATGACACAGATACTGACAATGATGGTTGTGATGATGCATGGGAAGTGTTCTATGGTTACGACCCCAATGTCTCTAATGGTGCTTTAGATGAAGATAATGATGGCCTAAGAAACATAGATGAATGTTTTATTGGTACCCATCCTAATAATTCAGACACTGATGGGGATTTCATCAATGACGGGGATGAAATTTTCTGGAATCTTGATCCTTTAGATGCTTCAGACGCTGATGATGACGATGATAATGATGGATTGACGAATTTAGAGGAAATCAATGGATGGTTTGATCTTAATGATGATGGAGATTATGATGATGCAGGTGAAAAAGATGTTTACCAAACGAAACCCAATGATGCTGATACTGATGACGATACGTTTGATGACTATGAAGAACAGTATCCCCCCAGAGTTCCACCAACCGACCCAACAGACCCAGATGATCATCCCCCAAGTTGGCCATAAAACTTTCTTTCCTTTTCTTTTTCTTAATAGCGAATATTTGTTAGAAATCATATTATTTAATAGATTATTTAGTTTTAAATAAGAAGAAGGAAGTTAGAACAACTATTCCTAGTTTATAGCAATTTAAATATCTCTTCCTTTTGTGACTTCTTTTGTTATAAAGAATATCCGTAGAATATGGGAAGATTCTTTCTCTAGTTTATAAATCAAACTACAAATGTACTATATAGAGCATGAAAAAAAGCAGATTAGGGATTTCGCTGACATTAATATTCATTGGTTCACTTTTCTTAAATTGTATAAGTTCTTCATTTCATACAGAAAATATTGAACGGAAAAACCCATCTTTTTTTTCCTTTCCAGACATTATTGTTGATTATAATTCTACTTACTCTAAACAGCAAGTATCTTTTCAGTTTCAACTTGAGTTAGATAATTTTAATTGCTTAACATTGTTTTTCACTACTTCTGGTGATAAAACCAATAATGAAGGTATAAGAATTAGTTTTATTTTTGGAGAAATTGAAGTTACCTTTGTTATTGAACGTTTATTCCAAGATCATCTAGGACATAATCTTACGCAACTCTTTTCCTATCCTGAAAGCTTTAGTGGAACAATGATTTTAATAATTACTGTTGAAGCTCAAACTTCGTTGTGGTATGAATCAGGTTCGGTACGAATCTTCAGTTATTCAAAAGTGGAAAGAATAGAACCAGTAATAATAAATGAGAATATTTCCTTATTTCCTATTGTTCCTAATTGGTTAAGATTTCTGGGATGCTCATCCTCAAGCGTGATTCGAACTGTTACTACTGTTTTCAACAATTCGGGAAATTTTGATAATGTCAATCTTACACTTTCTTTTCAAACCAATGATTTTACAGCTTATAAACAACATTTCGAAATATATGTTAACGATCAGCTTAGGAGTACTTCAGAGTTTAGAGAAGATCAACTGACAACTGAATCCTTTTTAATAGCAATTGATTCTGGAATAAACTTCTTAACGATTGATTTTGTGATTGAGATATGTATGGGGGAGATACAATTTTCTAAGATACAACTTTCCGGAAAAGGGATAGATTTTGAAGATTTTCTTCCTGAAAATACCTATAGTTGGTATGCATGGGGGAGCAATGAATTTGATCACTCCTTTGATTTAACTCCTTTAAAACCTGTAATATCTTACTCTGAACAAATTCTAGAGGTTGCAGTAGATTATGGTTATCGAAGTTCAGTAGCAACTTCAGTAAGTTATGAGATTAAGCTGGGGGCAAAAACATTGATTTCAGGGGAAATATCAGCATATGGTCAACCTAATTCTCCTCGAACCATAACCACAAAATGCCCTTTAACTCATTCAGATGACTCTCTAATCCTAAGCATTCAAGGATTTGCGGAAGAACAAGGAGTTTTTTACCTTCTAAACTCTAGCTATGTCAACATAGAACCTTTACCAGAACTCCATGAACAGGGGAGCTTGGAAAGAATGTTGGTTGAGACTAAGAGTTGTTCCACCCCCTCATCTGAGCCTTTAATTCTCACTTTCAAAGATTTCTGTAAAGTTATACCAGATTATCTACATTGTAATGTTTCTCTTTCATTTTCTTTATTTAGTGAGTTTGGTTATGCAATTAGACAAATAAATGTTCTCGTAAAAATTGGTCTATTAACTATAATTTATACTCAAATCTCTAATGAAAAGCAGGTTAATATCAATGAACAACAAACCCTTTATTCCAACTTGTATGAGGTTACAGTCATTTTATCTATTTATGGTGATGGACTTACTATTACACTAAATGATCTCAAATACAATCTTTCTGAATATTTGAACGATACAAGTAGTACAAATCCATTTGACAATCCAGAATATCTTGGTAGTAAACCTCTTTCTCCTGTAAAATCAACAATCATGTACTTGGAATTTGGTTGTCTCCTGCTTTTTTTCGGTTGTATTTTTAGTCAAGGATTGCTGAAAAGAAAAGAAGAGGGAAGAACTGCTCGAGAGAATGAAGAGGAAGAAAGAGAACTAACAAAATTTAAGAAAATCGCACGTTTTCCCAAGAAATGGTGGTTGAAAGTAAAAGAATCTCTTTTCAGACTGTGGTTACTCCCACTATCCCTTTGTTATCTTTGTTTGAAAGTTGAAACTCTTAGTAGAATCGCAGATAAATTTGCTACTATTGCCACTAGTTACAGCTTAAACTTATTCCATCCTGATTTGGGAAAATGGGGGTTTTATTCTTTCACAATATGCGTTTTTGTTTCAGGATTCGTAACTCTTTCTACACTATTCTTGATATCTACCTCCACGTTCTATAAGGATTTGTTTATGGTTTCACAATTAGTGGGAATAGTTATTTTAATTCTTTATATTCCCTCTAGTGTATTGCTTCTACTCTATCTCGCAAGTAATGGTTATATACTTGAAATCTTCAAAGTTGTAGTTCTTCTTTTTCTATTTCTAAATATTAACGTAGTTCTGTATTTCTTAAGGAAAACCGAAAACAAACAACATGAAAAGACTATCAAGTCTTTCTTCAGGACTAATAAGTCTGAGACAGAAGAACAGATTCCTGATCTAACCGTGGATGAAACCGTTGAAGAAGATTTATCTCAAGAACAATATGATGAGTATAAACTGAAACTTCTCAACTATATAATCAGTAAGATCACCCCAGAGATTCAAGTCTCTGCAAATCTTTTTGCTGAACGTTTTCATATTTCGCTCGAACTTGCACACAACCTATTAACAGCTATTTCCAATGATTATTCGGGTTTGGGCGAATACTTTATTGAGGAGCAAATCTATAAACGTAGTCCAACAAATGAAATGAGTAGCATATATCTTGATATTCGTTCACAAAAAAAACATGGAGAATTAATATCTAAATATAACAATAATAATGTGAATAGTAAAAAGGATCCAACTAATTATGATTATATAGAAAATCAAGATAGAATAGTAGCGAAAAGAAAAAGTGACGCGTTTTTATTACCTAACATTGTACTAGACAACAAGTATACAACTGAAATCAAAACCTTGGATAATACAACCATTTTACCACTAGAACTAGATTTAGAAAAAAGTTTTACACTTGAATTTATTGAAAATACTCTGGAAATAATGGGTGAAGGAGATGAAGCATCTAAGACAGCGATTTTAAAATTAGAAATCATTGAATTGATTAGAGCAACATGTTTTGATAATGCACACTGGAATGAGCTTGTTGATAACAAGGGAAACATAAAAAACCAAGACAAATGGGATGAAATATTATCACAGATTAACAGAATAATTACAGGTGTAAGATGTCTTGCATCAATATCAAATACTGTACCTAAGATAATTTTCTCTTCAAATATAAAACAGATAGAAAATTTAGAAGGAAATAACGCTTTGTATGGAAATTACTTGAAATTATATACAAAAAATGTAGATAAAGAGAAAATTACTGCAATTTTTATGAGAGAACAGCTAGATTTAATGGAAGCATTCTATTCGCAGATATACCCAGAACTTACCTCTAAACAAGCAAGAACCTATGCCAAGTATTTAGCAGCTATATCTGGATACGAACAATCGATATTGGGGCTTGATTCAACAAATATGGGAGAAACATTTATGGAAGCTTGGTGTAAAATCAACAGAGACAGAGATTCGTTGAGAAGACTTTCCCATCATTCTAGTAAATCTAAAATATATATTGCACCTAATTCCATGCAAAAATTCAAACATTCGTTTGATGATTTCATTCTAGCAGATACGGGGGGAGGTTTAGAGTTTATTGTTGTAGAATCGAAATTACAAAACGCTATCTACAATTTGAACAGAAATTTGCATATCAAAGATTTGGATAAGAAAATGTTAGAATACGTTAAGGGATGTTATGGAGTTAAATTTCAAATATATCTCGCCAAATATCTACCAAATAATGATTCAGTACTAGCATTAAGAATAGCAAATAGTTTAAGTGAGCGAGTTCTTTTCACCTTAAATATATTGGGTAACGATTTTGTCCGAAAAATGAAATCGGATGGAACTATGCATAGTTTAGTTAAAGAAACACTCTTAGAAAAAGGAAAACCTCTAAGTTATGTAAATGCTATATTCAATGGAACTATGAACTATCATAGACTACTTGCCTTAATGCAAAATAGTGCAACATTAGATGATTCTAACAATGTTGTAAGGGTTCTAAATCTCAAAATTAGCAATAGTAAAAAAAAGCTGATTGAAGTTCCAATACATTCAGATAGTTTCAAACTTTGTGTTGAGGAAGGAATGATATCGATCAAAGGTTTTACTTCTGAAATTCTTGACAAATTGATGATAGATAAAGAGAATTTGAATTATCAAAATGTTAGACTTGTCTATCAAAATCTACAATCTTTAGTTGACAATGTTTTGATGGAGGTAAATGAACGAGAAATAACTAAAATCGCTTCTAACCATGAGAAAATCATCGTCATGAAATACAATGAAATTTTGAATACTCTATTCAAACAATTGGTTAAACAATTTGAGGATTTCAAGGCATTTAAGAATAATACGATTCAATCCTACGTTGAAATTGCTGCTGAGAACATTAACAAATATACAAACTGGTTATCGAAAATCCAAAAATTATATTCCGTAATTCCTTATACAGAAATACATTACTGGTATTTACCATTTCAAGAAGCCTTAGACAATTTTGCAGTTAGAAAGAATATTAAACTCTCTGGTTCTCTCAAAAAGCTATATGATAACATGCTAGGTTTTAATGGGGACACAATACTTTTGGATGTTGTGAAATTTAAAAACAAAGCTGAAATCTTTGATAAACTTATAGAAACAATTTCTAAGGATGATGAAAATATCTCAAGATATTCTCTTATCGCAACTACTCTAATATTACAGAAAGCGAATAAACCCCATAGGCTCCCTCAAGGATTATTCAACAAAGGTTCAGGAAAAAGACTAGTGGTTTTGTTGGATGACAATAGCAATCACATCAATCTTAAAAATGAACTTATTACATATCCTATTTCACCCCCAACAGGCGGTCAACCAATAAACTCTGAAAATGAAATGCCACCTATAAATGTCTACATTAACATTAATGATGTTATTAGGAAGTATCCTCACTTAAAAAAAGAAATGCTTGGAAATTTTCCTATCAAATATGAGAAAGATGCTAATAGGTTAAACATTCGATTTTTGGGAGGTAAAGAATCAGATGGAAAAGGGGCAAATCTCGCTAGACAATACTGGAGAGCTAAATTGTATAGGGTTTTTGGTAGTGATCCAAACTCTTCATCAATTCTGGAAAAACTCAAAGATAATTCACAAATGAAATTTAATCCTAGAATTGGATTTGATAATCCTATTGTGTTAATGAGGATGTATATTTATCTTATTCTTGATTATTATTCACTGTGGTGTGAATTTACTGATGCTGTAATTGGTACAATTCAAACTATGATAGAAAACAACAATTGTAAATATCTGACTTTTCCTAAGGCTCTCAAAGATAATGATTGGGAACTTGTGATTGAGGATATTAGATTATTGAAAGAGGAAAAAGTAGAAATTACTTATTATATGGGCCGTGATTCACAAAGAACTAGAACATATTCTGAACAAGGTAAATTGGGTTTAAATGCTTTAAATTATTCTAAAGGTGAATGGATTTCAACACATGAAGAAGCATTATTCTATTTTCCTAATACCAATCCTTACATGAGAAGAATTGCAAAAGAATCGATTAACAATATCATTAAAATTCTTTCTAACAAAAAATTAACTACTCCTCACAAAGAATGGGAAGATGAAATTAATCTGTTGATTGATAAAAAAAGGTAAAAAGAGGAATTTTATTCGTTTCATTTATTCTTTAAAGCTGCATGACCTGCTGCTAATCTAGCTATAGGGATACGGTAAGGGCTACAAGAAACGAAATCAAGACCAATTCTGTGGCAAAAATCAATAGATTTGGGATCCCCACCATGTTCACCACACACAGAGCACTCCAACTTTGGATTCGTTTCTCTTCCTTCCTTCACACACATCTCCATTAAGCGTCCAACACCTGTTTGGTCTATTGTTACAAATGGGTCTGCTTCTATAATATTTTCTTGCATATATATATCTATAAACGTTCCTGCATCATCTCTGCTGAATCCTAGTGTCATTTGGTGTAAATCATTTGTTCCGAATGAGATAAATTCCACACCTTTCTCTCCTTCAGCTATTTCAGCTGTTGTTAGGGCTGCACGAGGAACTTCAATCATTGTACCTACTTTGTATGAAAACTCAATACACTCTTCTTCCATTATCTTTTTAGCCATAGCATCAATAATTTTACGTTGATTATGGAATTCTGTTGCAAAGCCTACTAGTGGCACCATTACTTTTGGCATTATTTCTTTTCCAGTTTTCTTGATTTTAGCAGCTGCTCTAAAAATTGCTTTACTCTGCATTTCGGTAACCATTGGCATAGTAATGCCTAATCTACATCCTCTTAAACCTAACATAGGATTTTGCTCTTTTATCAACTTAACCTGCTCAAGTAGTTCATATTGTTCTTTTAGTTCCACCTCTGTTTTACCTTCCAGACGAGCTTCATAAATTTCTTTCAATAGCTCAACTTCGCTTGGTAAAAATTCATGCAATGGTGGATCAATTAAACGTATAGTAATTGGTTTACCTTCTGCTGCTTCAAATAATCCTTCGAAATCTTTTTGTTGTAAAGGTTCAAGTTTGTCAACGGCTATTTGTCGTTCAGCTTCTGTACGAGCTAGTATCATCTCTTGAACAATGTCTAGATTATCAAAAAACATATGTTCAGTCCTTGTTAACCCAATCCCTTGTGCTCCAAAATTTATTGCAGTTCTGAATTGATCTGGTTTATCGGCGTTTGCTATCACTCGCAATTTTGCAAATTCATCTGCCCATTCAAGGATTTTTGTCATTTCTGTTGGTAATTCAGCAGGTGTGGTTGGAAGTTCTCCTCGATAGATTGAACCATCGGTACCATCGATTGTAATCCAATCACCTTCTTTAATAGTAATACTATTTCCACGAAGTTCTCTATTTTCTTCATCAATTTCTACGTTACCACGTTCACTACCTACAATGCAAGCTTTTCCTATTTGTCTAGCTACAATTGCGGCGTGCGATGTCAGACCCCCTTTCATTGTCAATATCCCATTTGCTGCTACCATGCCATGAAAGTCAGATGGATTCGTCTCAACTCTTACCAAAATCACATCTTGATGCTTGTCAGCTATTTCTTTTGCTCTGTCAGCATCAAAAATAGCTAACCCTGTAGCAGCTGCAGCTCCTGCTGCTAAACCTGAACCCAGGTACTGATTTGCTATACTCTCTTTGATTTGTTTAACTGGAGCATTTGGATCAATTTTTCCCCAATCTACTGATGGGAATAGAGCATTTTCAACATCACTTGGGCTTATCCTCAAAATTGCTTCTTCCTTAGATATTCGACCTTCGTTTACCAAATCATATGCTATCTGACTAGCTGCAATACCAGTTCTTTTTCCATTTCTTGTCTGAAGCATGTAGAGTTTACCTTGTTGAATTGTAAATTCCATATCTTGCATATCTCGATATCTTTCCTCTAGCAATTCAGAAATCTCTAAAAGTTGATTATATGATTCTGGCATTGCAATTTTAAGCTCTTCAATAGGAATGGGAGTACGAATCCCTGCAACAACATCTTCTCCTTGTGCATTTACTAAATATTCTCCATACAATTTCTTTTCACCGTCAGATGGATTACGTGTAAATGCTACTCCTGTTGCTGAAGTTTCACCAAGATTACCATAAATCATTGTCATAACATTAACGGCAGTCCCTAAATCATGCGGAATACCTTGATGATTTCTATAATCAATTGCCCTCCTTGTATTCCAACTTCTGAAAACAGCTCGTATAGCATCATCTAATTGTTTCCTTGAATCTTGAGGAAAATCTTCTCCTAGATGTTCTTTGTAGATTACTTTGTATTTTTGAATTAAGTTCTTAAGTTCACTAGCTGGTATGTCTGTATCATTTTCTATACCCAACTCATGCTTGAGTTTCTCCAATTCTTTCTCAAAATATTCTTTACTAACACCTTTTACCACATCAGCATACATGTACATGAAACGTCTATAAGAGTCATATGCAAATCTTAAATCGTTTGAAATATTAGCTAATCCCTCAACTGATACATCATTCAAACCTAGATTTAATACTGTATCCATCATACCTGGCATTGAAATTCTTGCTCCTGAACGAACAGATACAAGCAATGGGTCTTCGTTATCACCTAATTTCTTTCCCATGTGGTTTTCCAAAGCTACTAATGCTTCATCAATTGCTTCTTCTAAACCTGCAGGATAAGCTTCATTGTTTGCCAAAAAATGAAGACAGGCTTGAGTAGAAACTACAAAACCGGGTGGTACAGGTAAACCTAATGAAGTCATTTCTGCTAAATTAGCTCCTTTTCCACCAAGTAAATTTTTCATATCTGCGCTCCCTTCACAGATTTCTTTGTTAAAAAACTTGTAAACATATTTTTCTGTCATTAAATTGACACCTTCTAGTTAATTTCTGGAATTATTAGATTTTTAAACTTATGATTTATCAAATTTTCTTTGTTAAAGATAAACTTAACAAACATAATTAAAAGATTATTCTCGTGAAAAATAAACTAGTTCTATTAACCAATGATGATGGTGTCAAGTCTCAAGGGCTAAATTCATTAAGAGAAGAAGTAAACAAAATAGCAAATGTGGTATGTTTTGCACCCGCAGAACCAAGCTCTGCTGTTTCGAAATCACTTACTTTTCATAAACCGATAAGATTCTTCACAATCAACTACAAAGATGGTTCAGTAGGATATAGCACAACTGGTTCACCTGCTGATAATGTGTTTGTTGGTTTTCATGTTCTAAAGAAAAAACCTGATCTAGTTATTAGTGGTATCAATTATGGAGATAACTCCTCAATTCATTCAATTCTTACAAGTGGAACATGTGCAGCAGCTTTTGAGGCCGCATTTAATCAAGTCCCAGCAATTGCTTTTTCTACAGATGTTACAGATGACGCTCAATTGATGGATCAGAGAGGTATCGACTTTGACAACATTGCTAAAATATCTGCAGAAATTGTGAAAATAGTTCTAGAGCTAGATTGGCCAGAAAATTTAGCCTTCCTTAATGTTAACTATCCAAAAGAGATTACAAAAGACACTCAGGTCTTTATTACTTCACCTACTCTTTACAAATATGACAACTACATGGTAGAAAAATCAGACCCCAGAAATCTTCCCTATTTGTGGTTATGGGGTGAAAAAAAGAAATCATTTACTGAAAATACAGATTCTTGGGCAGTCACAGAGATGAATGGTATAAGCATTTCACCGATTAGTTTGGATTTGTATAGAAAAAGTGAACCTGCCACTAAAATGATGGAAATACTGCAGGATCAAATTAGAAAAAACTTGATTTAAACTTCACAGATTTATATGTAACATCTTTTGCTTTAAATATGAAAATCTTGATAAAAGAGTGATTAGTTTGCCCATTGAATCACGAGAATACCAGAACTTCATTATTGATAAAATCTCTTCCCTTGTAGAAGTAGATCAAAGTATTATTCTGGAACTTGATTGTGGTATGGGTAAACGAGTTCTAATGTACAGACTTTTAACTGAAACTTTCAAGGAGAAAAAAGTTGTTGTTTTTCTTCAGACACATTCATCTTTAGAGGAAACTGCTCAATATTTGGAATATGAGTATGGAGGAATAGATAAACTTGTATCCATTAAAAGTGGAACTAATGCAAGTTACAGAAAGTACATTATTGAAAACAACAGAATAATCTTATCTCTACCAATTGTTTTTTCTAATACTTTGAAGAAATATCCTGAGCTAGCAGAAGACATTGATATTGTGATTGTGAACGAAGTAGACCAAATTGTTCGTCGAGTTTCTCATCGTAGAGTATTGTGCGTACCATGGAATGCCCTGTTGCCAATGTTAGACCATACAAGATTGGTGGGGATGAGTGGTACATTAAGAGATGAACATATAGTACTTGATGAAAACCAATTACAGCTTCGAAATGAATTGAAAACTCTAATAGATTTCATTCCTAGAAGTACTACGATTACAATTGAAGACTTTCAGGATACAGACATTAAAGAATACATCAAAAACACAGAAGTTCAAATACACCCAGTAGAAGATCAGAAAACTGCAGAAATTATTAATTTGATAACTGATCAAATAAAACTCACAAGAGAGAGAATTATTCAAGAAGTTGGGGAATCTTCCCCAAAAGATTTGGCAAGATTGAAAAAGGATTTTTTCAATAGTTTACCACTTATCTCTGTTGAAACCGAATTGGTGGAAGAACTCAATCGCCTTTTGCTATTGCGTAAATATGTTTATTCTATGCCTGCGAGTTCTTACCGAAACTATCTCTATAGATATGATTTTGAGAAGAAAGAATCTTTCAATCTACCAGAAATATGTGGCAAAGAATTAGAGGTTATGAATATAGCAAAAGGATATCAAAAGGTAACTGTCTTATGTTCCTTCCTTTCTACAGTAGATTCTTTATGTGAATTATTGAAAAACAAAGGATTTGAGACATTTATAGTTACAGGAAGGATAAAGAATAAGGGAGAAATTATTGACGCTTTCAAAAAGTCAACAACTCAATCAGCTCTTATTTTATCTCCAGTAGGAGAGAGAGACTTAGATCTTCCAGAGACTGAAGTCATAATAGTTTTTGACTTAGTAAACTCTCCCAAAACAGTTTACCAGAAAATGAAGAGAGGTAGAGGGGGAAAAGTCATTTTACTCTTCTATGAAGATACGGCTGAAAAACAAAAAGTAAAAAATGTAGTAAATAAGATAGCTATCCGTTATCCGTGGTCTCTTATTTTTCACGTAAACAATAACAAGAATTAACATAGTAATGTAGTCGTGATTCATAAGATTTTTAATATATCATATAACCCCCTTAATGCGAGGACATTAATTTTTGTTTGGTTAAGGTGTTTAAATGGCCAAAAAGAAAAGTAAAGCAGACGCCAACAGTCGATGGGTTCTAGTTAACTCGATGTTTGAAGAATTAGGTTTAGTTCGTCAGCATCTTGATTCTTTTAACGATTTTATTGAAAATGGTCTTCAATCCGTTATTAAGGAAATTAAAGTCATAGAGCCTGAAGATTCTGAATTTTATGTTAAACTTGAAAGAGTTGAAGTTGAAGAACCTACAATTAGAGAAGCAGATGGATCTCAAAGTTCTATCTATCCAATGGAAGCAAGAATTCGTAATCTTACTTATGCATCTAGATTGAATCTTCACATGACACCTATTCGAAAAGGTGGGACTGATGGTGTTGAGATTCCCTTGGAAACAATCAATGTTTTTATTGGATACCTTCCAATAATGTTGAAATCCAAAAGATGTCAATTATATAACCGTTCTCCTGAGTCTCTAGTTAAATTGGGTGAGGATCCAAAAGATCCTGGAGGTTATTTCTTAGTTAATGGAAGTGAGAGAGTTATTGTTACTCAAGAAGATTTAGCTCCCAATCGAATTCTAATTGAGAAACTAACCAGCAAAGGAAATGTCACTAGTGAAGCTAAAGTATTCAGCGTCGTACATGGTTTTAGAGCACCAGTAACTGTTGAGCACACAAATGATGGTCAATTGAGGGTCAGTTTTCCAAGTATGCCACGAAAAATTTCTCTAATATTGCTAATGAGAGCATTGGGAATCGAAAGAGATGATATGATCGCAATGGCAATAAGTCCAACTCCAAAGCTTCGTGCTAGAGTTATGTCTATTTTGATGAGGGAATCTTCTGAAATTGATACTACAGAAGAATCTTTAGACTATATAGGAAAACGTGTTGCTGTTGGGCAAACCAAGGAATATCGTATTAATCGTGCAATACAGGTTTTAGATAAATATCTTTTACCCCATCTTGGAAGCGACGAAGATTCAAGATTAAAGAAAGCATTCTTCTTAGCAAGAATGGCTCAAAGATTATTAGAACTTGAAATAGGTGTTAGACAAGAAGACGATAAAGATCATTATGCAAATAAAAGGTTAAAACTAGCAGGTGATTTGCTCTTAATGCTTTATAGAGTCGCATTCCATGCTTTATGTCGTGATATTAAATATCAATTAGAAAGAGTTACAGTTCGAGGACGAAAACCCAATCTCAAAACAGCAGTCCGAGCAGATCTTATTACAGAAAGATTGCGTCATGCTTTAGCTACAGGTAATTGGACAGGTGGAAAATCAGGAGTAAGCCAACTTCTTGACAGAACAAATTATATGTCAGCTTTAAGCCATCTCAGGAGAGTCGTAAGTCCTTTAAGCAGAAGTCAACCTCATTTCGAAGCAAGAGATCTCCATCCAACACACTTTGGTAAAATATGTCCAAACGAAACACCAGAAGGACCAAATTGTGGTCTAGTAAAGAATCTTGCTCTTCAAGCTTACATCAGTGTTGGTTTAGATAATAACGAAGTTGAAAAGAAACTTGTTAATGATTTAAGTCTTAACAAAATTGAACCTAAGGATTTAATTGAACCTAACTCTCCTCTTGCTAAACTTGTAGCAGATGCTGCATATTGTAAGATATTCTTGAATGGAAGTTTTCTTGGTGTTGTTCAAGATGGTGAAGAATTTCGCAAGAAGATTATACAAAAACGTAGATCAGGTGATCTTCATCACGAAATCAATATTTCATATTATACTGATATAAACGAAATTATGGTCAATTGTGATGCAGGTAGAGTTCGTCGTCCCCTTATAATTGTCAATGAAGGCACACAAGCTGTTACCAAAGAAGTGTTCAATTGGATAAAAAGTGGTAAATGGTCATGGAGTGATCTAATAAGAAATCAAGTAGTTGAATATGTTGATGCAGAGGAAGAAGAAAACCTATTCATTGCTATAGATGAAGATTATTTAGTTTCAGAGTCTTCTCATATGGAAATTACACCAAGCACAATCTTAGGAATTTGTGCTTCGTTAATTCCATTTCCAGAGCACAATCGTTCAGATCGTAATGTCTATGAGGCAGGAATGGCAAAACAAGCACTTGGTATATTTGCAGCTAATTTCAGATATCGTATGGATACAAGAGCACATATCTTACATTATCCTCAAAAGCCATTAGTCAAGACTCATGGAATGGATTCTATTCATTTTGAAAGCCGTCCAGCAGGGCAGAATTTCATTGTTGCTATTTTATCTTATGAAGGGTACAATATGGAAGATGCTTTGTTAATTAACAAGGCAGCAATAGAACGAGGTTTAGGAAGAAGCACTTTTTTTAGAACATATGATGCAGAAGAACGAAAATATCCTAATGGTCAAGAAGATACTTTTGAAATTCCTGATGATACAGTTAGGGGTTATAAAGATGAATCACAATATGTTCATCTCGGAGAGGATGGAATTATTGAACCAGAAATCTCTGTTGATGGGGGTCGAGGTGAAGTTTTAATAGGTCGTACTAGCCCACCAAGATTTCTAGAAGAGTATACTGAATTTGAAGTTCCTCCTCAAAATAGAAGAGAAACTAGTAAAGCCATGAGACATGGTGAAAAAGGTATTTCTGATACTGTTGTTCTTACCGATACTAATGAAGGAAATAGATTGGTCAAAGTAAAAGTGCGATCTGAGAGAGTTCCCGAAATTGGAGATAAGTTTGCATCAAGACATGGACAAAAAGGTGTTATAGGACTGATAATTCCTCAAGAGGATATGCCTTTTACAGAGTCAGGTATAGTACCAGACATAATTATCAACCCACATGCTGTTCCATCAAGAATGACAATAGGAATGCTTATGGAATTGCTTTCTGGAAAAATCGCAGCAAATTCTGGAGATTCAATCTATGGAACCGCTTTCAGTAAAACTAAATTAAGCGGATTACATGAATCCCTGATGAAAATGAATATGCACCCACTTGGAAGAGAAGTAATGCATGATGGTAAAACTGGTAGGAGATTAGAAGGAACCATTTTTGTTGGTTCTCAATTTTATCAGAAACTTCACCATCTAGTACAAGATAAAATCCATGCTCGTGCACGTGGTCCTATTCAAATGCTTACCAGACAACCAACTGAAGGAAGAGCTCGAGAAGGAGGTCTTCGATTTGGTGAGATGGAAAGGGATTGTCTTATTGGTCACGGAACCTCAATCCTACTAAAAGAAAGGTTATTAGATGAATCAGATAAAACTGATGCTCTAATTTGTTCAAAATGTGGGTTCCTTGCAATGTATGACAGAAATAGAGATCGATATCATTGCCCAATTTGTAAAGAAGAAACCACTGTTTCAAGGGTTGTGATAAGTTATGCATTTAAGTTGCTAATGCAAGAATTAATGAGTTTAGGTATAGCACCCCATATCGAATTAGAGGATGTTGCATAAAAATACCTTTTCTTCAATTTTTACATTTTTAATCAGTTAAGTACGAGGGAGTATTAGTTTATCATATTCTTCATTCGATATTTTCTGAATGTTATAAAGATGTAACTCGTCGCCCACAATCTTAGCGAGAAGATGATAACATAGTGTTTTTTCTCCTCTACTTAAAACTCTAATTTGAAAGTCTGTACATTCACAAAAGTTGTCTTCAATTATCAAATAATTCTGACTCTTACCTTCTACTTCCCAAATAGCTATTTTCTCATTTAGAACATGTTTGTGCAATTTGTTATCTTTGAGAATGCCAATAGCTTTTTCACCGCGAGTTCCAAAAAGAGATATTATTTCATTCTCTGAAATTTCTGAAAGAGTTCCTTCCTTTTGAATAAGGTCTATTAGTTTACCCAGTTTCTTTTTATCATCTGTTATAGGATTTCCCATTTAGCTTAACCTTGTTTAATTCTATTTCTATCTTTCTTGATTGAAATATTATACGTTGTATCTCTAAAAGTTTTTGACAAAATTAAAGAAGCAAGAAAATAGCCTTATTGTTTTATCATTACATCAACAACATCAAACTGCCTAAGAACTAACATCTTTACTTTATTGATGTTCTTACCACTTCTTCCAATAGCTCTTCCTTTGTCTTTATTATCAACTTCAACAGTTACAGCCTTTCCATTTTTTCTCTCTAGAAAGGTTATATCCTTGATTATTATAGGCAAGAAACAATTTTTGATGAATTTTGCAGGATTAGAGGAATGTTCTATGATCTCTACATCTTTAGAAATCATCTCTTTTAGTTTATTAATGTTAATCCCTCTTTTTCCTATTGCTAAACCAGCTTGTCCTTCTGCAACAACAAAAATAACTTTGTTCTCTTCATCATCAACTATACAATCATTGATTTGAACGTTTACGATTCCTTGCAGAATTGTTATATATTGCATTTCAGTTTGCGAAAGTTTGACAGCAGGCATTTTTTGTGCATCCATATATTGAAGTTGCGATTTAAATGAATTTCATCACGTTATTCTAACACGTTTATCTCACTTGATTCAAGCTAATTTTAGTATTCAAATGTTTAAAAGTGTATTTGAACATAAGTTTGAATCATTTTCGCTTACTAATATAATTTCTAAAAAGATATTAGAGCAAAGAAAACGATTAATCGATTTCATCTACTTTGTCCTCCATAACCTATTATTTCTTAACTGCTTTAATGATATCACTATCTCCAACAGAGATTATTGTTAAAGCAGCTACAAAATGTGGTCGACCACAGACTGCACCTAAATCAAGAGATGACCCAGGAAACTCTAATATTGGTAATTCAGAAATTTTAGCATATCTATAAATATCTTCTTTGATATCTTGAGGAGTGTTGTTTGCTATAATAATTATCTTTGCTTGCTTATTTAGCAAAGCTTGTCTTGCTGAATCTGCGCCATAGGAAACTTTTCCTGTGTCGACGGCTATTCTAATACTGCGATTAATATCCATAAATCTGACACCTTTTTTTTGCTTGTGCTCTTTTTTTACTTAAATTCTTAAATATTTGCACTTTCGAGTTTTATTGATTTACATAAGCAGTATATAATTCTATAGAATTTTATACTGTTAAACAATTTGATTTTTAAATTTTGAATGCGCCTGAAAATAAAACATCCCAAGCTTTACTCCAGCGATCAGGATGGGCTACATCAATCCAAAAAGCATTTTTAGGGCACAAATATGCTTTGACTTTTTTCTCTCCTATAAGTATAGGTAAGATATCCCCAGAGATAGATTTTCCTTCTGAATCAGACAGATAATCTAGAATTTCTGGTTCGAAAACATATATACCTGTATTAATAAAACCGCTTTGTTGTGTTTTTGTGGGGGTTTCTTCGAATCTTATGACCAGATTACTTGTAAAATCATCCACATAAAAAACGCCATAGTCTGAAAAGAGACCTTTGTCAGTTGTCTTTCCCATAGATTGGTAATAGTCATTTACACCAATCCCACAAATTGTTGCAATGTGATTTTTCCTATGTTTCTTATGATATTCCATGATACTACTAAGGTTGATATCGGTTAGAATATCGGAGTGCATAACAACAAATGTGTCTGAAATTAGATTACGAGCATTATATATTGCCCCAGCTGTATCTAGATTCGTTGTTTCACTTACATAACTTAAATTCAAATCTTTCCAATTCTGCCCAAAGTGCTTCATTATTCGGTTTCCTAGTTTTCCTATTAGAAGGATAACATCGTTTACTCCACTTTTAGATATCAACTCCAAATTATATTCAAGTAAAGGTTTGTACCCCACAGGAATCATTGCTTTAGGAATGGTTTCCGTTAATGGCTTTAATCTGGCACCTTCTCCTCCAGCTAAAATTAGTGTTTTTATTTTTCTTAATTCAAATTCCTTTTCAATTAATTTAATCAGGAAATCTTTAATTGATCCGGGCCCCTTTTTTTCTCTAATAGCATTCCAAATTCTTTCTGGAAATTCTACTGTAAATTTATGAACCATCAAATTTCACCTTGTGTTACTGTCTGGTATGAGTAATTAACCCAGTTCTTAATTCCTTTTTAGTTTTACTCTTTTTTTCACGAAAATATATATGTTTCTGCAATAAAACTAGAGGAATTCAGTTATTACTCTCTAGTTACCAATAGGTTTTTTTAACTGCGTTAGCATAAATTGTTAGTTTAAAGTACGAAGGAATACAGATGTCTAATAAAATCTCTATTACAGGTTTTGCACTTGAAAGAAATAGGAAGCATCAACAGATAGCAGACAAGTATAATCTTACACTTGATCAGATCACTGATTTAAGTCTTGGAGATAACCTATTCATTCCTCCAACCTTAATTCAAGAATTTGTTGTAAAGGATATAGAGTCAATTGACCCTAGAGATAGTTATCCTATTGATTATTATTCATTCGTAGAAGAAATATCACGGTTTACAGGTGTTAAAACACCTTCTCTATATCCTGGTTTAACACATAATCAGCTTATTCAAAGAGTTTTATCAACAATAACTAAACCAAAAGATGAAATCATCCTAATTTCTCCTGATAAGGATATTTATTCTACTATTGCGCAGAGTCAAAAACTTAAAATTAATATGGTAAGTTTGATGGAAGATTTTGAATTAGACATAAACGCTGTTTTAGAGAAAATAGAAACAAGTTCATCAAAAGCAATAGTCTTCTCATCACCCCATTACCCTACAGCCAACCAACTTCGAGAGAATGATGTTTTAACATTGGCAAAAGAAATCGACATACCCATAATAATTGATGAATCCTATGTTGAATTCGGAAAATATAGTTTGGTTAATCAAGTTCAGTTTTTTGATAATCTAGTAATAGTTAGGTCATTTTCCAAGGCTTGGGGATTGGGTTCTCTTTCTAGTGCCTATCTTGTTGCCGATCCTGGTTTCATAAATCTGCTAAAAGAACAATATTTTATTGAAGAAATTCCACCGATTCATGCTTTAGCTACTAAACACATTTTGCAGGCTCCATACAAGTTCGTTGAATTAATTAATGCCTTTATAGCTGAAAGAAAAAGAGTGATAAATCATCTAAAAATGCTGAGTGGCTTGAAGATATTTCGAAGTGATACTAATTTTCTCTTTATCAAATATAAAAATAACATAAAAGAGCTCTACGAACAACTTTGTAGTAAAGGCATAATTGTGCAAACTTTTGATGAAGCTCACAAATTCAAAGATTATGAGAAATCTTTTGTTGTAACCTTGGGGGACAGTGAAATTAACGATAGATTTGTACTTGCAATAATTGAAGCATTAGAGGCATTATCCTAGAGTCTTGTTCAGTTTTTAAATCCTGCACACTTTATTTTCTTTTAAAAAAACGTTTTAATGGGCTACCACAGTCTATGCAAGTTTCTCTCTTTTGAGAATATTTGCTTCTGCACACAGTACATTGCCAGAAATATTCCCTCCTTTGTTTTATTTTGAAATGTTGTGAAATCACTTTAGTATTTATGAATGCACAAACATTCTGAACTGCATTATCATCACTGTAAATTACAGAATCAGGAAAATCTTGTGATAGAGCTAGCACATGGAGGTCAATTTTGGATAAAGCAGAAAAATCACCAGATTTTTTGGCAATTTCTGTGATTCTTTCCATGGATTGCGAAGAAGGACTAACTTGTATTAGTTTTCCTTCTGCACTTAATAAGGTTAAAACAGATTTAGCTTCAAATGACTTTAATTCTATTTCAAGTAGTTCAGGAATAACAAGAAAATCGTTCTCTCCTAATTCTCCTTCAAGCGCAAAATGATGGATAATTGCTGTTGAATCAACTATGAAATAGTTTTGTTTATCTTTATCCTTATTTTCATTCATCAACATCATCAGGATTAAATCTTAGAAGCTTTTCCCTAACCCTTGTTATATAATTATCTTCGAATCGAAGGAAATTTATCTTATCTTCAGATTGTTTAATTTCAATAGATTCCTTGTAACTGAGGTTATAATGTACCTTTCCATCAATTACAACACTCCCATTTTTGGTTTTACTTAGATTAGTAACTTTTAATTTGGAAGTTAAAGGAAAAACCATAGGTACTACTCTTCTAGAAAAAGGACAGATTGGTACTGTTATTATTGCTTCTACAGCAGGAACAATCAAAGAGCCTCCAGCTGATAGACCATAAGCACTGGAACCTATACTAGTGGCAATAATCAACCCATCTCCATCAAGAGTGTAAAAATATTGATCATCTACGTACAATTTCAGACTAATTGATCGACCAATTACATCAGAAGTTATAACAACATCATTTACTGCTGAAACGGTTGCTGATTTTTTTGAGGTTATATCAATAGTGTAATAGCTTTCAACAAAACCTTCACCTCTTTCTAGAGCTTCCAAAGATTCATCAATTTCATCTGGGTCAATTTCTGTAAGAAAACCAACTTTTCCACAGTTAACAGCAAATATTGGAATATTTTTCCAAATTTCAAAGGTTTTAAGTATTGTTCCATCTCCCCCAAAAACAAAAATTAGATTGGGTTTTTTATCAGGACATGATAGTTCTGGGGTCTCAATTTTCTCAGCAAGGAATGTATCAAGAAATGTGAGATATCCTTTTTTCACTAGTTTTTCATAAAAAGATACAGCTAATTGTTTACTATCTTTGTGTCTAGAGCTTGTAATCAAAATACATGTGTCTTTATTTAAAAAACTCATTTCATGTTAAAGAAAGAGCAGAAATTAAAAAAGGTTCGGTATTAACTTTCTTGCTTTCTAAACTTCGCAATAAAATATCCTAAAGTCTTATTTTGTCCTGGTATGAATCTTTGTACAGGCAGAGAAGTATCGGTATTTATTGATCCTGTTGTTGCAGTCTTATAGTTCTGTTCAATAATTTTTAAACCTAAATTCATGGCTCGATTCACTACCTCCTCATTTTCCTCTTTTGTTATTGTACATGTTGAATAAATTAGCTCGCCACCTGGTTTCAATAATTTATTGCATGCAAAAAGGATGGCATTTTGATAATTTGCAGTTGACTCTATTGTTTTTCTTTCTATATCAAGAACTAATCTAGGTCTAAAACCAAGGGCAGTACAAGGAGGATCAACCAGTATTTTATCGAATTTAACATTCCATTCTTTACTTAACTCAATGATATTTCCTGGAACAGTTTTGATATTTTTAATCCCGAATTTAATTATCTTCTCGTTCAAATTATATAATCTTCTCTTAGATCTATCTACAGCAATTATCTCCCCACTGTTCTTAGTTAATTCACTGAGATGAATAGTTTTGTTTCCAGGAGCTGCACAGCAATCAAGTACCTTATCCCCAGGTTGAGGTTCCAAATTTAAGCTAGTTAGATAAGCAGGTATACTTTGGAAATAAACTGGCAAATCTTGAAATCCTAACTGTTCTACACTTGGAACTTTGTAAGGAGATTCTAGATTTTTTGCAGCAATTCCTTTTTTTTCTGTTGATATTGTATTTTGGCTCATCAGAGCTTTAGCTTTTGCCACATGAATCCCTTTTTGATTTTTTATATACGTAAAATCGTTTTCTTTCACTTTATCTGCTCTTTTAATTCCAGGTACAAAAACATCGGAACCTTGATAGATCATTTCAGCAGCTCGATTATCAACAGTAATTTCTTTCAAGTTTTCAGAGTAGTCAACCATGAAAGGACCTTTTGGTTGTGTTACTATTAAATTAGAGAATTCTGGGTGATGATAGGTTTTAAAATTTGATTCCTCAATTTTTTCTATTATAACTTCTGTTAATTCATATTGCTGAAATATATGTAACGTATATTCTTCCATAGGAGTAGAAACAGCTTGTAAATACTTCTCAACCACTTCAGCTCCCAGTAGTTCAACTAGGTATTCTTTGATTTCTCCTGTGATTAAAGGTAACTTGGGAGAAGTCATCATTTGATTCAAATCTCTCTTTCTCATTTCAATGAATAAAATTCGACTTTTCTATTTTCTAATTCAAGGATTGCTACTTTTGGGTCTTCGTATAAATCGAACGTTTCTCCTGGATTGATTATTATTGTGTTTTCAACCTTTTGTAGGAGTTTTTTATGGGTATGACCTGTTATAATATAATCATAATGTATTTTGGAGTAAATTAGCGAGTTCAATAGTAATTCATCTGTTCCATGATACAATGCAAAAGTTTTACCCTCAATTTCAAACTCTCCCACATCCTCATAATAGAATCCTACTTTTTTCATCATATTGCTTATTACTTCAGTGTCCCCTAGATTATTACCTGAACACAAATAGAATTTTCCTTTAAATTCTTCAAACATCTCAACACAGAAAGGAGAGATTAAATCTCCTGCATGGATAATCACTTCAACTTCTTTTTCTTTGAACAAATCTAGTGCTTTCTTTATATTTGATCTGTGATCATGACTATCACTCATGATTCCTATTTTCACTTTTTGCACCTCATTTTTTCTCAAAAACTATTTATTCTTGGTGCGGGGAGGGAGATTCGAACTCCCGGACCACTAAGGACTAGAACCTGAATCTAGCGCCTTTGACCACTCGGCAATCCCCGCCAAGTAGCGTAATTTTCTATCGATTTCTTTCTAACAAGATATTTAAATCATTGTATCTTATGTTTTTTGTATTCAGAGGAAACTGTGATTTTATGAGTTTAAGACCCTATCTTGAAACCCTCAAACAATCTGATTTGCTTGTTGAAATTCCTGATGAAGTTAAGCTTGATTATGAGATTACTGAACATCTTCAAACAAACTACAATAGAGCTATTTTGTTTTCTAATGTTGAAGGTTCCAATTTTCCCCTTCTTGGTAATAGTCTCTCCTCTCGTGAGCAACTTAAACTTGTTTTAGATGAACCCAAGGATTACTACTCTTTCTTTCAACAATCACTTCTCAACCCTCAACAACCTCAACCTGTTGAAGCCAGTCTTACCTTCTCTAACAAAGAACCTGTCAATCTTTCCAAGCTTCCTATTCCCAAATTCTTCTCTGTTGATGGAGGGAACTATCTTACTTCAGGTATTGTTTTTGCACAGTTTCCTGATACTAACGCTCCCAACATGAGTATTCATCGTATTATGGTTCTCAATGACCAACAAGGGGCCATTCGTATCGTCCCTCGGAATTTGTACAAAATTTTCCAAGAAAACAAGAAGAATGATTTGGATACACCCATTGCTGTAGTTAATGGTTATCACCCCATTCTTGCTTTAGCAGCTTCTTCTCCTACTCCTCCTGGCAAATCTGAACTCTCTATTGCAAATGCTCTTCTACGCGGTAAACTTTCCGTTGTTAAATCTCCCCGGTATAGTATTCCTGTTCCTGCTGATGTTGAATTCATTCTCGAGGGAAAGATCCTTGCTAATGAGGAGGTAGCTGAAGGACCTTTTGTTGATATTACTGGTACCCCTGACGACGTTCGCTCCCAACCCATCATTCAATTTGAAGACGTTCTTTATCGAGATGACCCTACTTTTCAAACTATCCTTCCTGCTTATGAGGAACACTTTATCCTTATGGGTTTTCCACGAGAAGCAGAGATTCATAACCGTGTGAGTAAAGTTATCCCTAAGGTACATGGTGTTTATTTAACTCCTAGTGGGTGTGGATGGCTAAATGCTGTTATTTCAGTTACAACTCAATCTGACATAGATGGACAAAAAGTAGGTTTAGCAGCTTTTGAAGCACATCCTTCATTGAAATGGTGTACAATTGTAGACGAGGATATAGACATATGTGATAGTAAAGCAGTAGAATGGGCGAGAATAACCAGAGCCGGGGCCAACGACATAACAATTCTGGAAAATGTCAAAGGGTCATCACTGGATCCATCAAGAAGAAGGGAAGATAATACATCAATCAAAGTAATAATAGATGCAACGAAAAAGAGAGAAAAAACAGGGTATGAAAGAGTAATACCATTTTAGAAGAAAGAAAAAAGAGCGAAAGACAGAGGGTGTGGAAATCTTACCACGAGAATTTATTTTATTGTGGTAAGATTTTCAGAAATTGTGTTTTTTTGGACAAGTGTGCTTGAAAAAAATATTTAAAGAAAACCTTGTGATATTCTTTAGAGGATTAATTATGAATTTAATGAATGATATTGAAAACTCTGATCCTGATGTCGCTGATATGCTTCTAAGAGAATTAAAACGTCAAGAAGAAGGGATAGAGTTAATTCCTTCAGAGAATTACACTTACCGCTCTGTTCTTCAGACAATGGGTAGTGTTTTCACCAATAAATACTCTGAAGGTTACCCTAAGAAAAGATACTATGGTGGTAATGAAATTGTGGATGAAGTCGAGATTCTAGCAATAGAACGTGCCAAGAAGCTCTTTGGATGCGAGCATGCTAATGTTCAACCCTATTCTGGCTCTCCAGCTAATCAAGCTGTCTTCTTTGCTTTATTAAATCTAAAAGATAAATTCTTAGGTTTTAGTCTTACTTCAGGTGGTCATCTTACCCATGGAAGTCATGTAAACTTCTCTGGTAAGAACTATGCTTGTGTTAGCTACGATGTTGATAAGGAAACAGAAATGCTAGATATGGGGGTTATCCATGAACTAGCTAAAAAGGAAAAACCTAAAATGATCATATCTGGTTTAACTGCCTATCCTAGAAAAATAGATTTCAAAGCTTTCCAAGAGATTGCAGAAGAGGTTGATGCTTACCAACTTGCAGATATTTCACATATCTCAGGTTTAGTTGTAGGTGGAGCACATGAAAGTCCTTTTCCTTATACTGATGTTGTAACGACTACAACTCACAAAAGTCTTAGAGGACCACGTGGAGCCATCATAATGTGTAAGACTGAAGATAGATTACATGAAATACATCACCCCAAAAAGAAAACAAAAACAGGAGAACCATTTACGCTGGCTCGATTGATAGATTCAGCAGTATTTCCAGGCTTACAGGGTGGTCCTCACGATCACTCTACTGCAGCAAAAGCTGTAGCATTTGCAGAAGCCATGAAACCTGAGTTTAAAGATTATGCAAAACAAATTGTTAAAAATGCAAAAGTATTAGCTGATGAATTAATGGCACTTGATATTAAACTAGTTACAAACGGAACAGATAATCACCTCATTCTCATCGATTTGCGTCCTGAAGATTTAATTGGTAAAGGTGGTCTTATTCAAACCGCTTTAGATGAAGGTGGTATAACCTTGAACAAGAATACAGTACCCTATGAACCTTCAAGTCCATTCAATCCTTCTGGTTTAAGATTAGGAACCCCCGCTATAACCTCAAGAGGAATGAAAGAATCTGAGATGAAAGTTATTGCTGAAGGTCTTGCTAAGGTTATTAAGGCAAAAGGCGATCCTGAAGTAAATGAGAAAGTCAAAAAAGACATTCTAGAACTTACCAAGCAGTTTCCATTATATCCTGGACTATCAATTTTGAAGTAAAAGCATTAATGATTAGTGCTTTTTACTTCTTTTCCTCTTTTATAATCAATTCCTTTTCAATATTTTCAAATATTTTCAGTAATATTTCATTGTTAATGTCTTGAACATTGAGTGAAGTTAATACTAGTTTTTGCATTCGTGTTGCAAGTCTTTCTCCAATCATCCTTACATATTGTTCATTCTTTTGACCAGTGATATATAGTGTGGATGCAGACATTAATTCTGTTGCAGGAACTGAAACCCCAAAAGTACCAAATTTGGGAGTATCTTCATAGATAAATAGAGATACAGCATTTTCTAGTGAAACTATAATTAATTCATATTTTTGGTCCTGTATCTCAAAAGATTTTGTTAAGGTTACTTCTTTCATCAAGTGAAATAACCTTCTTTATTCTAAATAACTTTGTTTGTCATTTATACACAGATGTCTTTGTTTTCTAATGTTTCATAATTTTCATAATATGTTCTTAGACATTTCTGAAGTTTTTTATCATTCTTTGCTTGTTTTAGTTCAAAAGCTAAGAGTAGATTGCTTGCTAACATACAAACTGTTGCAGGACCACTTCCTCCAGGTACTGGAGAAATTAAACTTGCGTCTTCTTTTATATCGTCAAAATCTGTGTCTCCTAGTAACTTGCCATCCTCGAAATTAACACCAACATCAACAATAACCACTCCTTTCTTTACCATTCCTTTCTTGATAAGATGAGGACGCCCTACAGCTGCTATTAGAATATCAGCGTCAAGAGTATATTTTTCGAGAGGCTTTGATCTTGAGTGACATATTGTAACAGTGGCGTGTTCTCTTAAGAGAAGATGGGCAACAGGTTTACCTACAATCATGCTTCTACCTACAACTACAGCATGTTTTCCCTGTAATGGTACTTGATAATGTTTTAAAAGCGCAAGAACACCTAAAGCTGTTGCTGGTATTAGATTGGGTGTAGATTTTGTCCAAGCATGAACATTTCCTGGTGATAGACCTTCAATGTCTTTATTTGGTGCAATGTTTTCTATAACTTTGTCTTCATTTATATGATCTGGTAAAGGTAATTGGACAAGTATTCCATCAGTATCATTGTTTTGGTTTTGTTTGGTAATTAAGTCTAGAAGTTCCTCTTCTGTTGTTTCCTTAGGAAGGCTAAAAACTTCTGAATCTACACACAAATTTACAAAAAATTTCTCTCTTATTCTACGATAAGATTCTGAAGCTGGATCATCACCTACTATTATGGTGGATAATTTTGGTATTCTCTTATATTTTTCTTTAAATATTTTACAACGAGGTCTTAATACTTTATCAGTATATTCTTGTGAAAACTTTCTACCATCAATAATATTGATTTTCTCTTCTGTGGTATTCATCTTCTTTCACTTTCAATTTGACATTTTAGCTTAAGGCTATATAAGTTCTAAGAATTTACATTTTTTTACAGCTGTTTCTAGCACCTTATCAAGTAATATGTATACTAGTGAATGGTTTGTTACCAAACCAGAATAAATCGAACGAGTAAACAACAGTTCATTACATAAAATCTCTCTATGACTTTAGATATGAAGCTAGAGGCATCTATATACTACAAAATACTAAAAAAATAGGTAATAAGGAAAATCGGGATAATAAGTTTCATTGTTATTTTCATTATAATTGAACTATAGTATAAAGGGCTAGTCTAATTGTTATTGAAACAATAAAGAGGTTAAGAATCAAAAGGTTTTTATCAAATACTCGAACCCGTGGGATAGAGTCACGTGATTAGTGTAGAGATTCTAACATATTTTTGGGAGAAAAACAAAAAATGAGCTCAATAGGGTATAAAACTATTAAAGCTGTTAAATTTGGTTTATTGGAGCCAGATGTGATTCGTAAGATGTCTGTTGAACGTATTATTACTCCTGACACTTATGATGCTGATGGTACTCCTGTTACTTCCGGACTCATGGATGGTCTTCTTGGTACCATTGATCCTGGTCAACGTTGTAAAACCTGTGGGGCCAGAGTTGGTAGCTGTCCTGGTCATTTTGGACACATCGAACTCTCTCGTCCTGTTATTCATGTTGGGTATAATAAACTCATTTACAAGATTCTTCGTGCTACTTGTCGTTCTTGCCATAGAATTTTACTAGATTTAGGTGAGATTAAGGAAGCTATCGCTAAAATGGATGATTATGAGGGGCAATGGGGTGTTCCTGATTATGACCTTATTGAAGAACTTTTGAAAAGAGCAGCAAAAAAGAATCTTTGCACATATTGTGAAGAACCACAAAATAAAATCCGTTTAGAAAAACCTACTACATATTTTGAGGAAGTTGAAACTGATACAGGTCAAAAACAAACCAACAAGCTTTCTCCTCTTGATATTCACAGCTGGTTTAAGGAAATTACAAACGAAGATTGTAAGTTACTTGGTATCAATCCTGAATTTGCTCGTCCAGAATGGATGATTCTCAATGTTTTACCAGTTCCTCCAGTAAGTGTTCGTCCTAGCATTACCTTAGAAAATGGTATAAGGTCCGAGGACGATTTAACTCATAAGTTAGTTGACATTATACGTATCAATCAACGTTTATTGGAAAATCGTGAAGCGGGTGCGCCTCAATTAATTGTGGAAGATTTATGGGAACTTCTACAGTATCACGTAAGCACTTATTTTGATAATGAAATTAGTGGTATACCTCCAGCCAGACACCGAAGTGGAAGGGCTTTAAGAACACTAACTCAAAGATTGAAAGGAAAAGAAGGTCGGTTCAGAGCAAATCTTAGTGGAAAACGAGTAGATTTTAGTGCAAGAACAGTTATCAGTCCCGATCCATTGTTAAGCATCAATGAAGTGGGTGTTCCAAGAGATATTGCAGAAATACTTACTGTTCCAGAAAGGGTTACTGAGTGGAACATTGAAGAAATGAAAGAATTGGTTATGAAAGGACCCAAAAGTTTTCCTGGTGTAAACTATATTATACGCCCTGACGGAAGAAGGGTTGATTTACGTTATGCTCGCAATTTGCAAGCTGTTGCTGATTCTCTTCAGCCTGAGTTTATCATAGAAAGGCATTTGCGTGACGGTGATGTTGTTCTATTCAACAGACAACCAAGTCTTCACAGAATGAGTATTATGGCTCATGAAGTCAAGGTTGTTCCTTACAAAACATTCAGGTTAACGCTACCTGTTTGTAGACCATACAATGCAGATTTTGATGGAGATGAAATGAATCTTCATGTTCCTCAAAGTGAAGAAGCACAAGCTGAAGCAAGAATTTTGATGAGGGTTCAAGAACAAATCAGTACTCCTAGATATGGAGGACCAATCATTGGAGCAATTCAAGATTTCATCACAAGTGGATATTATTTAACACGTAAATCAGCGTTTTATATTAGAAGTGAGGCTGCTCAGCTTATCACTGCTGCAGGATTAGAGAACCTTCCAAAACCAGATAAAAAAGACTCCAAAGGAAAACCTTTATGGAGCGGTAAAACACTATTTAGTGAATTGTTGCCAGATGATTTTAATTTTACAATGTTTAACAATTTATGTGAAAAACACGAAACTTGTAAGAAGACCAAGTGTTCAGTCGAGGGCTATATTCTGATTCGAGATGGAATTTTGGTTTCAGGAATTATAGATAAAAAAGCATTCGGTGCAGAGGTACCAGACAGTGTTCTTCACAGAATACTAAAAGAATATGGTGCGGATGCAACTCGAACTTTCTTAGATAGTGTCACAAGAATGTTAACTACCAACATCACTCTTCGTGGGTTCAGCATGGGAGCTAGTGACATAGATATTCCCGTTGATGCAGAAGAGAAAATTGAAGAAATTCTTTCACTTGCAAAGAAAAATGTTCTCAAAGTAATTAAAAAGTATGAAGATGGAACTTTGGAACGACAAGCAGGTCGTACCGAAGAAGAAACACTAGAAGCTCGAATTATGGAGATTTTAGCTCAAGCAAGAACTGATTGCTCAGATGTAAGTGCCAATTATCTTGAAGCCGATAATGAAGCACTAATTATGGCAAAGACTGGTGCTAGAGGAAATATGCTTAATTTAGGGCAAATGAGTGCTTGTGTTGGACAGCAAGCTGTTAGAGGACAAAGAATACAAAGAGGATATAAAGATCGAGTTCTACCATTTTTCAAACAAGGAGACCTCTCTGCTGAAGCACATGGTTTTGTTGACAGTAGTTTTAGATCTGGTTTGAATCCTATTGAATTCTTTATGCACGCTGCAGGAGGCCGTGAAGGTCTAGTAGATACAGCAGTTCGTACATCGCAAAGTGGATACATGCAAAGAAGACTGGTGAATGCTTTACAAGACATTTCTTCCTGTTATGATAGAACAGTTCGTAATGCAACAGGTGAGATAGTGCAATTTCTTTATGGCGAAGATAATGTGGATCCCGCAAAAAGTGATCATGGTAAAGCAGTAAATGTTTCAATAATTATAAGTAAAATACTTGAAACACATCCTGAAGAGGGATCGGAGGAATAAAAATGGCACAGTTACTTACTAAAGATCAAATAACTCAACGTTTGGATGCATTTCATAAGAAAAAGGATGTACCAGATACAGTGTATAATGAGCTAGAAAAAGAACTTAAGGGTAAAAAGCTTACAAAAAGTCAGTTAGAGCAGATTATTAAGGAAGTTGTTAATAGTTATGAATTTGCACAAATTGACCCAGGAAGCGCCGTAGGTACCGTCGCGGCTCAATCAATTGGAGAACCTGGTACTCAGATGACATTGCAAACCTTTCATTATTCAGGTGTAGCGGAGATGTCTGTTTTAAGAGGTTTACCTCGTCTCATTGAAATTCTTGACGCTAGAAAAAATCCTAGCACTCCTACAATGATTATATATATGGATGAATTTGCAGAAAAGAACGAAGATTTAGCTAAACAAGTAGCACGAAGAATTGAGCTTACAACAGTAAATAAAATTGCCCACAGTATTACTCATAGTTTCTCTGAAGGTACTGTAAGAATAAAACTAGATGAAGTTCTACTTAAAGACAAAGGAATTGAAATGCAAACTGTCATTAAGAAAATTCAACTACGCAGAAAAGAATGCAAAGTTGAAATCGATTCTGAAGATAAAATCACTATTGTAATTACTCCACTAAAAGAGTTGAAATTTAGTGATCTACCAAAACTTGCTGAAAAAGTACGTGAGATACCTATTAAGGGGATTAGAAACGTAGCACGAGTTGTTGTTATGAAGGACAGAGAAGATAATTACTTCTTGCAAAGTGAAGGAAGCAATTATAGTGAACTACTGAGAATTCCAGGAGTTGACCCTACAAGATGCTATACTACAGACATTAATCAAATTGCAGAAACGCTAGGTGTTGAAGCTGCAAGAAATGCTCTTGTACGAGAATCATTATTCGTTATGAAAGAACAGGGATTAGATGTAGATAAGAGACATGTTATGCTTGTTTCAGATTTAATGACTCACACAGGGGAAATACAACAAATCGGTCGTCATGGTGTTTCAGGAAAGAAAAGCTCTGTCTTTGCTAGAGCAGCATTTGAAGTAACAGTCAAGCATCTCTTGGATGCAGCAGTTCGTGGAGAATATGATCCATTAGAGGGAATTACAGAAAATGTTATAGTAGGACAAACAATTGCTCTAGGTACAGGTATTGTTGATCTTACTATGAGCTCGAATTACAGAGAATTCAGTGATGACAAGAAGAAGTAGATAAATTCATTCTTCTTTTTAATTTCTTAAATTAATTTGGAAATAGCGTATAAGTAATTGAACAGAAGGTTTTTATTAAAAACTAAGGAGGAAAATCTAACTAAAGCTTAAGCTTAACAAGGTTAGATTAATTGGCTTAAAAAAATGTGATTTAATATGACTGGATCAAAAAGTCCGAAAGGAGAATTCGCAGCAAGAAAATTAGTTAACAAAAGAAAACACTTCCGTTGGAAAGATATCCATTATAAAAGAAGAATGTTAAGATTGGACAAGAAAACAGATCCATTAGAGGGAGCTCCAGCTGCAAGAGGGATTGTTATAGAAAAATATGGAGTGGAAAGTAAACAACCCAACTCTGCAATGAGAAAATGTGTAAGGGTTAGACTTACTAAAAACGGGAAACAGGTTGGTGCCTTTGTTCCACATGATGGAGGTCTTCTTTACATTGATGAGCACGATGAAGTTCTAGTATGTAGTATAGGTGGTGCTCAAAAGGGAGCAATGGGTGATATTCCTGGTGTAAAATGGCAAGTTACACATGTTAATGGAACAGCCATTAATCAAATTGTTATAGGAAAGAAAGCTAAACCACAAAGATAATCCATTCATTTCCTTTTTTATTTTATTTTTCAAAAATCTATTAAAACGATATCATCTTTAGATTATTGTAACCAAAATCCTTTAAAAATATCACAGTAATATAAAATAAATCATAAAGAAAAAAGAACTTGTAGGAGATATAATCAAATGTCTGAACACGATGTAAAACCAATAAAAGCAGGTCAAATTAAAGAAGGCCATCACATTATTCATAATGATGATGTTTACTTAGTCCGTTCAATAGAGAAATCAAAAAGTGGAAAACATGGTCATGCTAAATGTAGAATGAAAATAGAGAACATTTTCACAGGAAGTAAAACAGAAATCGCTATTCCTGGTGATTTTAAACTTCAATCTCCCATAATTGATAAAAGAAATGCTCAAGTTTTATCATTATCTACAGATAGTGTTCAACTGATGGATCTTGAAACTTATGATACTTTTGAAGCAGCAATACCTGATGATGAAGATATTAAAAGCAAGATTCAAGAAGGTTCAGAAGTTGAATATTGGGAGGCCATAGGTAAAAGACAAATCATGAGAGCTAAGGGTTCTGGATAGAATTTTCCTTATTTTGCCACTCTCTTCTTTCAATATCATATTATCGTATTTTATTAATTTCTTTCCAAAATAAATATTCGTAATGCTTCGTTGGGCCGGTAGATCAGTCTGGGAGATCGCTTCGTTCGCACCGAAGTAGCCCCGGGTTCAAATCCCGGTCGGTCCACCAACACCCACAAACCCATCAATTGTTTGATAAAAAACCATGTTTTCACAGCCCACAACCATTTTTGTCGTAATTTTAGTTTGGAGCAAAAAGATTAAAAGGTTATTAAATTAATTAACAATAAGTATTATAGAGGAATTACTATGAGAGACGTATTAAACTTCACTCGTACTATCAGAGATCCCATCTACGATGAAGTACGTATGACAGAAATAGAAAATAAAATAATAGATACGCCTATATTTCAAAGATTACGCTGGATAAGCCAACTTTCAGGAGTTCGACAAGTTTATCCTTCAGCTATTCATTCTAGATTTACACATAGCACTGGGGTCATGCATCTAGCAGGTAAATATTCAGAAGAAGTTTTCAGAGAGCATGATGATGTAGTAGAAATAACTCAAACTGCTAGAATTGCAGCACTTCTACATGACATTGGTCATGGTCCTTTCAGCCACACTTATGATGATGTTGTTTTCAAGAGAGTATATCCTGATGCACCTCACGGACATGATGTTCATAGAGATAAAATGGTTTTTTCTGAATTCCTCAAACCAATTATTGAGGAGTTTACTAATCCAGAGGAATTAATGAAAATCTGGAATGGTGAGAACTATCTTGTCCATCCACTAATTCAAGGTGCACTTGGAGCTGATCGGTTAGATTTCATGCTTAGAGACTCCTTTTTTGCAGGTACTCTTCATTTTGGAATAATAGCAGTAAATCGGATTATCAATAATACATCAATTCAGATGCATCTCGATAAAGAAGCTATTCATTATAATTGGAAATGCTTAGATGACATCTATTCTTCTCTCATCGGCAGATTTTTTGAATATAAGAATGTATATTTTCATAAAACAGCAAGAGCTGCTGATATTACAATACATGAAATGCTTGGAGAGGCTTGTGAGCCCCTGGAACTTATTGAACGTACAAACGATTTAGCCAGATATACATACCTTAACGAATATACCCTTCTTGGAGAAATCTTCTCCAAAGAATCAGAAGACTTAGCTGTCGCCAAATCACTAGCAAAGGATCTTTTTGATCGTCGTTTATATAAAGCTGTTTGGGAGAAAATTATTGATGAATCAACTGCAGATAGTTTAGGGATCAGTGTTGAAGAGCTATGTAGTCTGACCGCACAAGAATCTTTCATTAAAAAAGTGAAAAATTACGCTAAGGAAAACAAAATTAAAATCAAATATAATATTAAAGTTGATTCAACATATAAATTGTCTACAATAAATGAGCAAGAATTTCAAGCTTCAAACATATACATTTATGATCCATACGATCGTATTCGTCCTGGTACAAATTCATTTACTCTAAATGAAGCCCTTAATACTACATCGTATATTACTACATTTTCAGGACCTAAAGCTTATAGAACACTGTTTACGCTGGTTAGAGCATATGCTCACCCAAATGATGCAGAAAAACTCAGAGACATGTGGAAGAAAATAAGACCTAAAACACTTGATAAAGAACCCGATGTGTCAGTTACATCCTATTAATTGAAGCTAATAACCAAGTTCTATCTAGGCAGAAGAAAATATTTTTTCTGCATCTCTAATTATATCTATACTCGACTTATAATCAAGCAAACTATCTTCCACCTGCTGTATTGCATTAGCTAATTCTTCAGCTGATATAATAGTTTGATTTTTTGCAAGAGAGTATATCCCGTCATTTGTAAATTCTACAGTCTTGTTGTAACACAAATGTCGTAAATATGAAGAAATGGTTTCAGAAATAACAGAATATCCATTAAAATACCAATCAAAAATATTGAAATCTTTTTGTTTAGAAGACATTAGAAATAGACCGCTGTGTATTGTTTCTTCATGTTTTGGTAGAAATTTATGTACAAGACCTGCGATGTAAGATTTTATTTTTATATCTGGTTCCCCCATAGCTTTTTACTTATTTACTCTCCTCAAAAGCTTCTGTAATACGGAAGCTTTTTACTTATTTCCTTAGACAATTCTTGAAAACAAATTATAATTAGTTTGAATCTTCTAAGAAGACCTAACACGCTATTTTTCCACGAATTTTAAGCTAAAATTATTCCATAAAGCTTGGCTTTTAATGAATCATTAACTAAAATATCAGTCAGAGTTAAATGAAGAATATTATATTCATTCAGAAGTTTACTGGCATTTTCTTCCAAAACATCTGCTACTACTATACAAAGAAATTTATTTCTTAAACCTGCTATTGAGCTTAGAGTTTCTACGATTTCATAAGCACCATTCTGATTTAAAACATCTTTGAAGAATTTAATGAACACATAATAAGTCTCTTTTCTCAAAACCAAATCAAAATTCTCTTCAAAAATCAAAGTTTCTTTGAATTCAAACTCTTTAAAGATCTTACTTATTCTAACTTTCAAGTATTCAATATCGAAAACAGCATTCATTGTTCTTGGAGTAGGTACTGAAAAATCTTCAATATTACTAGGAGTAAGCTGTTTCATAGAATCATGAAGTTTCTGTATGGTTGTACTTTTATTCACAATTCCAGAAGGTATGTTTGCTCTAATGCTAGGATAGGGTTTTCTTGATGAAAATACCTTTTGAGAAGAGGTCTCTTTCAACAGATTGGGTTTTGATATTACTGTAGCTTGTAAAGAAGGTTCCTCCACCTTTTCTATTGTAGGAAATGGAACAACAATGCGTTGTTTTTGCATAACTAGGTTCAGTAATTTAGGTACGGGCATAATATCATTAAGCACGCCTAAGTGTTTAATCCAAGGAACATATAATCTGAAATTTATTTGATGTCTCATTATTTCTCTTTTTGAGAGAAATTGGAGTTGGCAATTTAGTTTTGTTGTGTTTGCCTTAATATATCTCTGAAATGTTTGTTCTTTTTTCTTAAGCAACTCTTTGTCACTACTTTTTGCTAAAAACATAATTCCCCACATATTAGACATCTGATCAGCTTTATTTCTAGAAGCAAATTGAGTTAATATAATAGAGAAAATATTTGCTTGTACTAAATCTTTGACAAAGTTGCTAAAATTTCTATTTAAAGATTGTATGTTCGAGTTAACAGCAGATAGTAAACAAGTAAAGAAATATTGTCTTGGATTGTTATTAGAGTAACTTAATACAACAAATTTTCCATCTTGCTCTACTTTTTTAATAGATGGTATAAAGAAATCCTCTGTATTCTCTATTTCCTTTAAGGAGTATGCTAATTGAAGATGATTCAGTAGATTTTCTCTTGTTTCTTCGTTTCGATATATATTGTTTAAACTGTAGATGATAAGATGGGTTTTTTCTTTAGATATTTTAATAGAAAAGATGACACCTTTTGAATAAAGCTCGTTTATTAGGTGAGAAACATTCTTCTCAACCTCTTTCGAGGCCAATTCATACACTTTGATGTCTATATTGCTATCCTGATCAATGTCTGAAACATCATTATAATCGTTTACTATTTGTGTTGTACTCATTTACTCATCTACTCATTTTCTGAATAACATCTTCTTCTGTATTTTATATTGAAGAAATTATTTAAACACAAGAATTCCTTTTTTACAATCAAAAACACGATTACTTTCTATTGAGTCTCGTAAAGAATAGAAACAGAGGAGATAGTATCGCCCAAACCCACCAATTCTTTAGGATTGTCTACAATTATAGTAGGTATGCCTATCAAAGAAAAGAAAGGGGTGAATAATAAACCATCTTCATGTAGGCTTTCTTTTGTTGAAAAGTGAGATTGTAAATAATTGTGAAGCTTTTTCAAATCCTCATATCCATTAATTGCTATATTTAAAGAAACATTATGAATATCACCGAAAGTGGTAAATTCTCTTCCTTCTGCGTTTCTTGCAGCAAATAACGAAGATAGAATAAGTCCTTGCTTTCTCATTTGTGCTTTTTTGTAATCAATTGGTTTAGAAAGGATAAGGAAGTAACCAAGATAATGAAAATGGATTCTAATATTTGGATAGTGTTGTAAAATCTCATTTAAAGCTTTAAAAAACATAACAGAACTCATGTTTTTTCTTAATTCGCTTGCAAATTTGGGATTGATTATTTCAATAAATGAGATTAATTCTTGTTCATTTAAACCAATTGAATCAACTAAAGGGAATAAAACTTCAATTATAGTTTTTCTCAGCTTAACGTCTTTTGTAGAAGCAATTTCTAGATGTAGGTAGAGAAGAGGATTGGTTACCTTCCATTTTTTAAGCATCGTTTCTACAGGCGCGATTATATCATAGAAGGATTGTGAGGAACCTTCTTGTTGACTAATTAAATGGAATCCAGAGATTATTGCTAGGGAATATTCAGAAAGAAATTCCTCACAATAATCCATAAAACCTTCATTAAACCTCAATTGTGTATTTATTTTATCATAAGATAAGATAAATCGATTATCTCTTTTACAAACAATCTTCTGATCACCTATTACATAAGTTCCTGGTGTAAATTCAAACACATAATGAATAATTGGTTCGTCTTCTGTATTATTTATCTTGGAGATTGGGGTAATAGAATGACCAGACTTATCCATTGTTATTGTCAAAATATTCGGTTCTAATAAACTGGTTAAAGAATTATCCAAAACTGGTAAACTCAGTAAAATTTTCTTCAAGCCTAGTTTACTAAATAGATTTGCTATAATTCCAGCTTGACCGCCAATTTTTACTTTCATAATCTCGAAAACTTCTTCTATCCAATTTGATAATTTCTGAGATTCTGTTAAGACCTCATCAGCTTTTCCATGTTTAATTGAATGAAACAAACACGAGAAGAAATCAATTAGAGTTTCAACAGAAGAGGGAGGGGTTTTATCGAAATCAAGCTTGGGAATTATTTCTGTAGGTATTACTTGTAAAATTTTTGCTGGGTTTATTGCAATAATTTTGTCAATATTGACATTGAAACCTATTAGAGAGCCTTTTTTTTTCTCAATTGCAAAGGGTTTAGAATTTAACATTTTTAAATAAGTATCAAGCCAATTTTCCATTGTTTTACTTTGGGCGATATTCTTATAAAGAGTTTTTTCTTAAAAATAAATGAGTGTGGTAACTTGGACTGGAAATAGCTTTTCTTGGTTTGTTTTCCCTAAATAGTGAATTAGGGGTGATTCCAGTACCATATAATCAAGCTTTTAATTGTAGTTTTTTTTCTATGAGGTGTAACAATGAATCAAAGTACAGAACCCCATGATATTGAAAAAAGAGAAGATTATAATCAAATACTCAAGGAATTTGGCATTTCCAAAGTAGAGAAAATACTCCCTAGAATTGGAACAGAGCACCTATTCTTTAGAAGGGGTGTTGTTTTTGCCCACAGAGATTTTGATAAAATCTTAGATAGGGTTGAGAAGAATAAATCTTTTGCTATTATAAGCGGTAGAGGACCGTCTAATGATTTACATTTTGGTCATCTCATTCTCTTTGATTTAATACGATATTTACAAGACAAGTATAATTGTAAATATTTTCTACCTTTTTCAGATGATGAAAAGTATGTATTTCGAAAGGTCGATTCTTTAGAAGGAACATATAAATTGGCCATTGAAAATGCAATTGATATTTTTGCAATAGGTTTTAACCCAGAAAATGTACATGCATATATATCAAGCATAACTCCTAGAATACATTATTTAGCACTTTCTTTCTCAATAAATCAAACCTACAACGCAATAAAAGCTGCACTTGGTCTTACAGGTGAAGAAAATGCTGGAACAAGTTATTATACATTTATTCAAGCTGCACACATACTTCAACCTACTATTGATCATGATTTACCAGTTGTTGTACCAATTGGATTAGATCAAGATGTATATATGAGATTAACAAGAGATATATCGAGAAAACGGAAAATAACATTGCCAGGTTCTCTCTATATCCAATACCTTAAAGGTTTAACAGGTGGTCCCATGTCTTCATCAGCTGAAGAAACATGTGTATTTCTACGAGATGAACCTGAAATCATCAAAAAGAAAATAATGAAAGCTCTTACCGGTGGTAGAACTACCATTAAAGAACAAAGAGAACTTGGAGCAAATCCTGAGATATGTACAGTTTTTGATTGGTTCAAAAAGTATTTTGTAGAAGATGATGAGGAACTACAAAAAATAGAGAATGGCTGCAGATCAGGTAATCTTATCTGTGGTCTTGATTGTAAGCCAAATTTGATTGAAATGATTCTAAAATACCAAGAAGGGTATAATAGAAGAAAAAAGGAAGTTATAAAGAACATTGACAAATACTTTGATCACGATATTGATTTATCAGTCATTGGAAGTGATTATGTGTGATGAAAAAGCAATATAAGGGAAATCCATTTAGACAGGTTAAGTATGTTCCTTCAGTTGATGAGATACTTTCCATTGCATTTAAACAGGTCAAAAAACTGAGAATGAAAACTTCAAAGAGACGCACTAGAGAAGAAAAAATAGCATCCTTTGAAAGAGATCGAATCTATAAACTAGCAGAAGTGATATCAGAGAAGTTACTGGATATAACAAAGCAATTTCCTTGGATTGAAAATATACATCCTTTCTATATTGAACTTTGCGATTTAATAGGAAGTATAGATCAGATTAGGAGGATTTTAGGTCGAATAGATGGTATCGCTAACCAAATTAAGGAAATCGAAAAAGAACAGATGTCCAAATTAAGACTATCTGATCATCCTTTAGAAATGGCAAAAATCAGAAAAGAAAGTAGTGGTAGGATAGCTTCTCTAATTAAGAAAGCTAGAGGGGATGTAAATTATCTAAGAAAAACTATAAAAAAACTGAAAACCATCCCAGATTTTAACGTTACATATCCAACAATTGTTATTGCAGGTGCGCCCAATGTGGGAAAATCATCTCTTGTAAGAAAGATTTCTTCTGGTAAACCAGAGGTAGCAGAATATCCGTTTACAACCAAACAAATTATCTTTGGTCATAGAGATTTAGCTGTTACCAATGTTCAAGTTGTAGATACACCTGGTTTATTGGACAGGCCTTTTAGAGAGAGAAATATGATAGAACGACAAAGTATAGCTTCAATAAGGTATGTTTCTGATATTATAGTTTTTATCTTTGATATATCAAAAGATGCAGTCATCACACCCGATGAACAGTTGAATCTTTTTGAAGACATTGAAAAAGAATTTCTTAATGTTCCTATGATTAGAGTTCTTAATAAAATAGATTTGATTTCGGAGGAGGAAATTAAAAGAAGTAAAGCATTATTCGGAATTGAATTTTTTATATCTATGAAAAGCATTGAAAGTTTGGAACCCTTAATCTCTGAACTGGAAACAAGAGTAATAAATATCGTTAAAACTGCTGAAAAATTTAAGGAATCTCAGAAGATAATTATAGCTAAGGAATTTCTTCCTCCTAATGAAGAAGAAATAAATTATGAATTTTGAATGTTTTTCTAAACAAACATTCCCTCATCTGCATCCTTATCAGAATCTCTCCGTGTTTTACTTGCTTGAATTAGAGATTCAATTTCCTTTTCTATCTTCTCAGCCTCATCTAATAACTCTTGAACATTAACATCAATATTGAGGATATTATTGATTTCACTTACTGCAATACTGGCAGCAACCGGATCTGGCCTAGATCTTTCTGCATATGGTAAAAGTGCTAAGGCTTCAAAATCGTGTAATTCATAAAACATCAACATATATGCTAAAGGTCCTGTAACATACAAACCTTCTTCAAGAAAAGGTATCTCCACATCGGTTCTTTTTTCTCTAAAGGCTTTTGTATATATAGCCTTAAGCTCCACATCTTCTTTTAATCTTCTATCTAATCCACCAACTAGTATTGCTTGCTTAAATTTATTATCAATAGACCATTGTACAACACTCTTTGTGAATATCAAATGTTCAGACTTAATAGGTTCGAATATTGGTAAGATTATTACAATATCATCTTTTCTATAAATTTCAAAAGGAAAGGTTATTCTGTTATTCTTTATGGTTATGAATTGTGGAATATTACTTGTAATAATATAACCTATTCTCTCAGCATTCAATTTATCTACTAGGTGACTCATCGAAATAAAACCACATTCACCAATTCCATGCCAACCATTAAGTAATGTACAACCTTCAAAGTTTTGGGGTTCATTAAAAACAAATTCCAAATCCCCATAAAGATTCTTGCTTTCCATTATTATCTCCTCAGTATAATGTTGTTAAATGTCTTTATAATGACTAATTTTTGTACATCAAATTTGGTTAGTTTAAATACATTTTCATATTTTCTTGAAATATACTATTGAATATAATAAACGATCTTCTAAAAAAACATTAAAAATTGAATGTTATCATTAAAAAAGAAATAAAGTAGGAAGAACTATTTCTTACCTCTTCTTCTACCACTTCTTCTAGCTGCAATCAGACCAACTTTTCTACCAGGTTGTGCATGCCTTGAGACAGTTGTTGATCTTGGAGGACCTTGGTGTGCCCCACCACCATGTGGATGGGAAACAGCATTCATTGCGACTCCTCTAACTTTGGGATAGGTGTGACCTTTTGCTTTCTTCAAATGGAATTTGTTTCCTGCTTTTACAAAGGGTTTTTCTGTTCTTCCACCACCAGCAACAATACCTATTGTTGCTCTACATCTTTGTGGAATTTCCTTCATTTCTCCGCTAGGAAGCTGAAGAGTAACTTTTCCTTTGTCTCTACCTAGAATAGTTGCATATCCACCGCTAGATCTTATTAACCGACCGCCATCCCCAGGTGTTAATTCAATATTAAAAACAGGGGAACCGTCTGGAATTGCTTGTAAAGGCATTGTATTTCCTAATTGAACTGCTGCAGTTACACCATATTCAATTTCCTGCCCTACTCTTAGGCCTTCTGAAGGTAGAATTATTTTCTTAAGTCCATCTTCGAATAAGATATTTGCAACTGGTGCACCCCTTCCAGGGTCATGAACAAAATCTTTAACTTCTCCTGTAATGGTTCCTGTATATTCTAACTTCGCTAATTTTCTGTACTTTACACTACCCTTCTTTTTGTGTGAAGCAGCTCGAAATTTTGATGTTCCTCTTCCACGTCTTTGAACTAAAATTTTCTTACCCATTCATATCACCTTTTTTAGAATAAGCCCATCCTTGATGCTATATCTGCAGCATCATCAAACTCGCTTAATCGTACATATGCTTTCTTTGTCCCTTTTGGAGTTATCAAAGTATTAACTTTCTCAACTTTTACATTATAAAGCTGTTCTATGGCCTTTTTAATTTGGTGTTTAGTTGCTCTGAGATCTACTAATATTACTAGTTTATTTTCCGTCTCTATTAACTCAAAATCTTTCTCAGATATTAGTGGTTTCTTTATTATTTTGTATGGATCCATTTTTCATCACCCGAATCTTTCAATCAAGGATTGTATTGCATCCTCTGTCCATATAGTGAGTCTTCCAGGGTACGTTCCTGGAGCTAAAATCTCAGTGGTAAGATCACTAACAGATATAACCTCAGCACCTAAGATATTTCGTCCTGCTTTAATTAGGGAGCAATCTCTGTTCTTTACTATAATTAAAGGTCCAACAGGAACTTTGTATTTACGACCCCTCATTTTACCTTTACCTGCACGAACATTTTTTCCTATTTTTATTCTCATAAGCTCTAAAGAGAGTCCTAGATTGTTTAATAAGCGAAGAGCATCACTTGTTTTCTCAATTGTCTCAGCTTTTGATTCTATAATAATTGGAAATTCCATTTTATCTTCAAATCTGTGTCCTCTATCACTTACTGCTTCTTTCTGAGCTGTAAATGCAATAGCTGACTTAAGAGCGAGTAGATGTTCTTTTCTGTTTATCTTTTCAATTATTCTCTTCTCTGCTGTGGGAGGATGTGCTTTATGACCGCCTCTAGCTTGTGGAATAAATGCAGTTCTTTGCGCACTATGTGTTCGAGATCCTTTTATACGAGGAACACGTGCTGCACCTCTACCTGGCCCCCAATTTTCAACAGCAACTAACTTACCTGCAAAAGGACTAACACCTTTTCGTTGTCTTTTCCAGCTTTGTTCAGCAAGAACAGCTCTCTTAATAACATCAGGACGTAAGGTTGTTTCGAACACATTTGGAAGTTCTACTTTCTCGTCTATTTTTTGTCCTTTTATTGAGTATTTTGTTACATTCATCATCATCTACCTCTTTCTAACCTTGCTGACTCTTCGTTGAAATGAAGAGGACTTGTGGTTCCTTTATTGCTTGAGGAGTTTTTCTTACTGGTCCTCTCAGCATAACTGTTCTCTTCTTTGATCCCGGAATTGATCCTTTTACTAAAAGATAGTTATTTTTAACCACACCATACCTCACAAAACCACCTTTAGGAACAATTTGAGCACCATCAGAACCAATTTGCATAATTCTTTTATTGTAATCAGTTCGCATATGAAAACCCATTTGACCATATCTAGGTATAGTCCACATGGTTCTAGCAGGAGTCCATGGTCCAATGGAACCTACACCTCTTTTTGTTCCTTTAGATTTATGTTGTAGAATCTTGACACCATGTCTTTTGACAGGACCTTGGAAACCTTTTCCTTTTGTTACACCAAGTGCATCAACAAACTCTCCTGCTTTGAAAACATCTCTTATTAGCAATTCTTTTCCTAATAGAGAAAGACCATATTCATATCCTTCTTTGATATTGCTACAGCCTATTTTAATTTCAGCAATTTGAGGTGTTTTCATACCAATTCCAGTTAAATGTGGTTGTGTATGAACAACAGCACGAAGCTCCACTATGTCGTTAAGATTATCGTCAAAGTTCTTTTTAGATTTCTTAAAGTTGTATTCTTTTGGAAGCTTTATCTTTCTTTTGAGTTCCTCTTTAGTTTCAGATGCTAAAAGATCTGCAGCTATCTGAAGCCCATAAGCTGTTTTCTTATATCCACGCAAATTAAATATTACAATAGGTGGTGTTTCTATGCAAGTTACAGCTGTTGTAATCTCTCTATTCGCCAAGTGACTCCTTGGTCGATCTTCAATGTACACACAATGTGTCATCCCTGCTTTTATTCCCAGAAATCCTAACAATTTCGGAGCACCCTCGTATTCTTGCCAAGCTCGAGGTGCAGGGATCATTCTTCTAGCTCTTACCCTTCGGTATCCGAGAGATGACCGATGGGGAGCACTGACCCTTCGATGCCCCATAAACATCACTTTATTTGTTTATTTTGACTATTATGACACTTCTTTCTAATCTTATAGTAATTGAATACTATGCTTTTTATGTCGTACCCCGGCACAGTTAGTATCATATAAATATGTCGTTAAGAAAGAATTCCTATTAATTTCAGTTAGAAATCATGATTAGTTGACTATAATACTAAAGCAATCCTTCTCCCTACTAAAAGTAATATCTCTTTTAATGAATTTTTGAACTAACTGAATGTTTGTTCTTGTATGGTTTGTTATTTCAGTTGTTGTAATTTCAGATTTACCTTCAACTAAAGCCATTGGTACAATCATTTGATCAGCTGCATAAGCATCTACCGAAGCAGAACTACTAGAATTCTTTCTCCACAAATTAGCACAAAGAGAACCTATTTTTTCAGCGGGGAGTTTTCTTTCTCCAGGAATAAAACAACCCATTCTAGCTCCTGAAGAATAACAATCAACTATAGTTAATCCAGTTCCAGAACACAGACTATCTACATAGTTTATATTTTCAACAACTTCTACACTGATATTAATTTCCTTGAGAAAGGATTTACTTTGCCTTTCTGCAACCTGTCTTTCAGCCAAATCTTTAGAAACTGTAGAATAAATCTCAATCTTCTCCAGCTCTCCTCTTTCAACCAAATTAAGAGGGGTTAGATTATTATGCTTACTAAAATTACATTGTACTTTAGAACCACCTTTTGGAAAAAAACCATATCTAGATGAGGACAGTGTAATTTTTTTGTTCATCTTACTAACAATTTTATTTGTCACATTTTGAATGTACTCGATTGAAGGAGCCCATTTTCCATGTGTTGCTCCTCCATTTATGACTAATTCAAGATCTCTTTTTTGAGAAAAGGAATAGAACATAACAGCCTGAGTAACCAAACCTATACTTCCTGCTGTTTTTATATTAACAGAAGCGACATTATTTTCTTCTTTTTCTTTAGTTAATGTTAGTTGAGAATTTCCAACTTGTAAATCCAACGAAGACATACCAGAAAATTGCTTTATTGCACTTATTGCTTCAATATGTTGAGCTCTAAGTCCAGGATTGGATCTATTAGAACGTATATTATATAGTGTCAATTTACTATTTTTACCTGCAGCTAAAGCAACAGAGATTCTTATTATTGAACCCCCTCCTTCACCTATAGAGCAATCTAATTCAGATGTCATTTTTTAATGATAAGAGAATAAAATAAAATAGTTATCTATATGATTTTTGAAATCTAGACCTGGAACTTTTTCCACCAAAATGCTTTGGTTCAGTTCTTCTAGGATCACCTGAAACTATTGTTTTATCATATAGAACAAATTTCTCTTTTAAACCTAAGTCATCAAAATATTCTATTAAACCTCTAGCAATAGCAGTTCTTATTGCCTCAGCTTGTCCCATATAACCACCGCCCCTAACATTGATTTTTACATCAATCGAGTCTCTTTTTTCTTCACCAGCTATAATAAATATTTCGCTGATTTTTATTTTGCTTAATTCATTTGGTAGAACTTCCAAAGGAACACCATTTACTCTAATTCTACCTTTTCCTTGCTTAACTGTAGCTCTAGCTATAGCTGTTTTCCTTTTTCCTGAAGAAACAATAACTTTACCCATATTCTTCACCTTTTTTATTCTTGCCATCCGAACTCTTTACAAAGTTCGCCGATTGTTGTTTTTTTGTTTGTAAGTTTATCTGCATCTGCAAATTTAGGTTTGATTATTTCACTCTTTAAGAATTCCTCTGGCACACCAATATAGGTCAATAGTCTGTGATATGCCTGTCTTCCTCTGCTTTTCTTCCAAGGTAGCATACCCCTAACAGTTCTTCTAACCAAACGATCTGGTCTTTTAGGGTGAAAAGGACCCCTTCTTGGATTTGTATGAGTGTGGATTTGTTGCATGACTCTATATTCTCTTAGTATAGAGTGTTTTTTACCGGAGATTACAGCTTTTTCACAATTTAAAATATTAACTTCATAACCCTCTAATAGGTATTTAGCTACCTCAGAACTCAAACGGCCTAAAATAGCATTGTCAGCATCAATATTGATTTTAGGTTTGATTACCTGGGTTGTTGCCACATTATTCTGTTTTTTTGCCATTTTGTTTTCCTCAATTAGATAATTATTTTCATTTTACTTACTTTTAACCCAGATTCCAGTAATTCTTCTAGTGTAATTACCTTCCCATTAGCTGAATTGATTTTCTCTCTTGCTCCCTCTGAGAATCTAAGGGCAGCAATAGTGACTTTGTGCTTTAAATCACCAGAACTTAAAACAGAACCTGGAACGACAGCAATATCATTGGCTTTAGTGTGCCTATTTATTTTGCTGAGATTAACAGCAGCTCTTTGTCTTCTAGGTTTTTCTATTTTGTTAGCAACTGTCTTCCATAAGGAAGCGTTTGTTTCTGCTGATTTTTTCTTCAGTTTATTTATCAACTCTAATACATTTGAATCAGTTGATCCTGTTCTTTTTGGCATTTTAATCACTTTAAGATTCTTTTTCCTTTTCAATAACTGTTGATTCCAAAGTCTTTTTGAATTCGTCGATTTTGGAGATAAGTAATTCACCTGATTTTGTTAAAACAGTAGCTGGATTTATTCCACCATTTGTTTCAAAGGAGAATATAACCTTACTAGGGTCATTGTTAATTGTAATTGCTCCTGGTTCACACAAATCTAAACAATAATCACACAAAGTGCAGTTTAGAGGATTAGCTACTTGAACATTTTCACCAGATTTTTGAAAAACGCCCCTATAGCAAGCTTCTATGCAAATAAGGCAGTTTGTACATTTATCCTTATTTATTTTGGGAATTGGAAAAATTTGGTATCCCATAGCTGAAACAGGTTGCCACTTTGCGTGTTCTTTTCCTTTGCCTAATTGTGCCATACATTCAAGTTCCAATGTTTGATTTGGTCCTAATTTTACAATGGGGATTGTTGAACTAATTGGTTCAACTCCTTTCTGTGACGAAATCAGATCAGAACTATAGATTACTGTGGTAGTTTGATTGTCGGTTTCCTTAGAAATTGTCAAGGTTACAGTACACATGTTGCAACCAATTCCACCACAATCACATTCATCCTTGAAATTTAAATCAAGAGCATCGATATCATATTTTAATGGTATTAATCCCAGCCGATGTGCGATAAACTCATCAAAAAGTGGAGAAGTATTTTTTAGAACATAAACGTCCTCTATAACTAAGGATGAGACTTCAGCTAAACCTATCCTTCTTATTGCATTAGCAAAAGCTAAAGATACATCTGATAAAATGAATTTTATCGAATTAGGAAACAGTTCAATAAGCTCTATATCCATAGTTACACCCGGCAAAGGATTCTATATCGCACCCCCTTATGATAGTAAAAAAGGTTTTCCATATCCAAGTTTTTTAAATAGAGTATTTTGGGTTGGTTGTAATCACTTAAGCACAGGCTGTCCACTATTTGAAAATAAGACTTGGAAGCGGAGAATACAGTAATCTCTATTTGTGGTGCTTAAATATCAACATTAGTATAATAGCTGAGAATTATGTTGAGGTTACTATTATTTAAAGAGCTCAAACTCTTCAAGAAGAAGAGAGGATCACCCATACTAGAGGAAATTTTACTCATTGGTATTGCAATCTTAATCTTCGCGATTATCTTTGGAGTTATTTTTAGTCTTATAGATTGGTCAACAACATCTATAGATAATTTATTTGGCTGAAGCAAAATTTGGTGCGGAGAGGGAGATTCGAACTCCCGGACCACTAAGGACTAGATCCTCATTCTAGCGCCTTTGACCACTCGGCAATCTCCGCTTGAGTATGTATTAGCCCGAACCTACCAATTTTTAACTTTATCGGCATATGATTTTTGTTACTTTGGAGATAATTGATCAACCACAGATAATTTCAAACAAAAAAATCTTACCACGCAATTATATTTCTCTGTGGTAAGATTAAAAACCATTTATCTCAACCCCTGAAGGTCAATTAGATTAAAGACAAGTGATTTAAGGCATTGTTTTAATTATATCAGTGCCTTGCATCATTAGATAATTTGCTAACTTCTTTTCTAATCCACTAAATTCATACTGTTTACACTTTTTGATAGCCATGTACTGGAGAGCAGGTCCAAGAGGATCACCATTCTTGAAAGCACCTACTTTCATTTATATACTCGTGAAATTTTTTGTCAAAAAAAATGAAAATTTGGAGATTTTTTTAGTTTGGGAATCAAGCTGGGTGGAGAATATCTCCATCTCCCTCGTCAGGATCATATTTTGGTTTGTACATCATAACTCACTCTCGGATAGGTCTACCATATTAATTGAATAAAACTATTAAAACACTCTAAAGAAAAACTGACAGGTTAGAAGATGATCTGTCTTTCACATTCAACACTTACAGATACTTTTAGTTTAGGTGTTGTTATCTAAACTGCATTTTAGACCCAGCAAAAACCGTCATAGTGGAAAGACTCTTTTTTGGATGAAAATCACTTTCAGACAAGCCTCTCTATTAAGTATAAATAGTAAATTCCCTTGAGTAAGTTAGAGAGGATATGATGCATACTTCAGATGAAGAGTATTTCAACTCACTAATTAAGAAGCCAACTGTGTTTAAAGACATTGGTTGTCTTTCTGTGACGTATATTCCACCTTATCTTCCACATAGGGAGGAAGAGCTTAGAACTCTGGCTAAATGTTTCAAAACAATTTTTGACAGCCAAGATGGACCTTTGAAAAAAGTCTGTATAACTGGTCCTACTGGATCTGGTAAAACAACTTTAGCAAAACGATTTGGTCAACTTTTAGAAAATATCGATAAAACCAATAATTTTCTTTTAGTATATATTAACTGCCGCATTTACAAGAGCCCATATTTGATTGTTAGCACTCTTGCCCGTAAATTGAACAAAGCTATACCACCACGAGGTTATTCATTTGAAGAATTACAATCACTTCTAATCAGATTACTTGATTTTTATTCTCCAAAAGTATTACTGATTTTGGATGAAGTGGATTACTTAATTTCAAGAGTTGGAACTGACTTTCTTTACACCTTGCTTAGAATCAGTGAGATGACTTCAAAACAGTGGATGTCTTATATTTTTGTAGCAAGAAATCTTAATTTCATTTATCAAATGGACGCAAGTACTCAAAGTAGTTTTCAATCAAACCACATATCGTTAGATAGATATGCAGAAGATGATTTGAAGGACATTATAAAATCACGTGCAGAACTAGCATTCTATGATGGCACAATAACAGAAGATACAACTGAATTAATTGCAGACATTTCAAGTAGGTCTGGTGATGCTAGATATGCGATAGAACTTCTTTGGGGGGCTGGACAATGTGCCGATGATGAGAGTTCTCCTATTGTTTATCCCGATCATGTAAGAAAAGCAAAAGCCTTAATTCACCCTGAAATTCGAAGAGAAATTATTCTAACTTTAACTCTTCATCAGAAGTTAATTCTTCTTGCTATAATCAGAAAACTAAAGCATACAAAAAATGCCTATATCTCCACAAATGATTCTATAGGTGCCTATAGATTGGTGTGTGAAGAGTATAAGGAAGAACCGAGAAAACATACTCAGGTTTGGTCTTATCTAAAAGAGCTTTCCAAACAGGATATCATTAGCACAAAAATCTCAGGTGAGGGTATGAGAGGTAAAACAACACTAATTAGCATACCAGATATATCTGTGGAAAACATTGAACTGTTTTTAGTAAAAGCAATTGAGAACCAGAAGAAAACAGTTGAGTATGCTGAGAAATAGAGGAGACCAAAAAAATGACAAATAAAACCGAAACTGAAACTCTTCCCAAAATAGCTCTGGAAGATGTTTTCTCGTCTAAAGGTAGAGTGAGAATATTAAAACTGCTAGCAGGACTCGGAGAACTTAATGTGTCTGCTATTTCAAGAAGTATTAATCTAAATCATTCCGCTGTTAAAGAGCACTTAAAATTCCTTACTAGAGTAGGTTTACTAAAAGAAAAGAGGTTTGGTAGAATACTAATCTATCAATTTCAGGACAGTAATATTCTAGCTCATTCTTTGAAACAACTTTTCAAAATATGGGAGGAAAACTGAAAAAAAATTGGTGCCTCGACCGGGATTTGAACCCGGGTCTGCGGAGTGAGAGTCCGCAATGATTGGCCGAGCTACACCATCGAGGCGATGAATTAATGAGAATTAGTACGTTTTTTAATCTTTCTTATCTCTACAGTAGATTTTTAATTTCTTATCCGAGAACTATACTATAGATGAGAAGATTTGCTATACAAACGTTCTATGATGGAACGAATTATCATGGTTATCAGAGACAACCTAATCTAAAAACAGTAGAAGGAACTTTAGTTGAATCTTTAATAAAATCTGGGTATATTGAGTCTCCAGAAACCAATCACTTTCGAAGTGCTAGTAGAACTGATAGATTTGTCAGTGCTATAGGTAATGTCTTTGCTTTTAATTCAGAAAAAAACATAATTTTGGATCTGCTGAATGCTACTTTACCAAGTGATAAATCAATAATCTGTTGGAGTTATGCCGAGGTAAGTAATGATTTTACACCAAAATATAGCAAGTCAAAAAAATATTGGTATGTTTTACCATTAAACTATGCTAAAATAATTACAAACATGAATCTAGAAGAAATTACTGAGATTTGCTCTTCTTTTAAAGGGGAACACGATTTTAGACTATTTTGTAAACTAGACCAGAGGAATACAATAAGAAAAATCAACGAATTTAATTTGATTATTAATGAGGATGTAATCATCTTTGAAATTGAAGCTAATTCTTTTCTTTGGGAACAAGTTAGAAGAGTGGTCAGCTATATACTGAATTTTAGTAAGTTGTCAAAAACTCTTCAAAACACAAAAGATCTTCTCCAAACAAATACAGAAATCAAAGCTCTAAATATAGAACCTGCTAATCCTAAACAGCTTATATTAGTCAAACATCTCTATGATAATGTTGAATGGAAAACTAGTAGCAAAGCCATTGAAAAAATCATTAAAAGAAGTAATAATCTTCTTAAGAGTTTACAACAAAATAAGGTTCTAGTTACCTCAATTTACGATTTTTTTACCTTAACTGAAATAATAGATTAACAACTAATTTCAATCTGAAGGAAGAAGAAGGGGTTATTTTTTGTTTCCTTCTTTTACAAGTTTAGCTAAGAAAGCACTTAGTTGTATATTGCTCGAAGCCCCCTCAGATATTCTAAAATCAACTTCTGCAAGATATTCGTTCAGTTCTAGTTTTTGCAAGTCTGGAATTTCAAGAGTTGGTATTTCCCGATAAATTTGATAAGTTACATCTGTTCCTGAAAGACCATACTCCAATATAAGTTTCTGTAGAACATCCCTTGATTTGTAAAAATCACCTTCTAACGAATACTTCAGCATTTCTCTAATCCTCTCAGGATCCGCATGACCAATTGTTTGAAGTACGGTTACTTTTTCAATAGATTTTCCTGAAGCAACGGTTGATTGAATAATATTTATCGCTTTTCTTAAGTCACCTTCAGAGATATAGAGCACAGTATCAAGCCCTTCTTTGTCGTATACAAGCTTTTCATTGTTACAAATATGCTTAAGGAAGTCTAGCATACTTTTCTCATCTAAGGGGTTGAATCTAAAAATTGCACACCTCGATTGTATTGGTTCTATTATTTTGCTTGAATAGTTACAAATTAGTGCAAATCTACTTGTCTTTACATATCTTTCCATTGTTCTTCTTAAAGCATGTTGAGCAGCAGATGTCAGATTGTCTGCCTCATCAAGACAGATAATTTTGAAAGGTACTCCCCCATATGATGCCGTTCTAGCAAACTCCTTTACTTTAGTTCTAATTGCGTCAATACCACGATCATCAGATGCATTCAACTCTAACAGATTTCTTGAAACATTGCTTGGACCAAATAAATCGTTTGCTAGAGCTAATAATGCAGTAGTTTTACCTGTACCAGGAGGTCCAGCAAGAAGAAGATGAGGTAGATTTCCTCTTGAGACAAAACCTTTAAGTCTAGAAATAATGTCTTTGTGTCCTCTTAGGTCATCAAGTTTCTTAGGCCTATATTTCTCTGTCCACATTATGTCATAATTGTCTTCCATTTTCCCACACCTTCAAGTATAAGTTTTTTCTATTTAAAGGTATTACCTTAAATCTCTGTAATGATTTCCACTTTTACTAATGTGTAGATTTTTTGATATTAAAAATCCTCTAAAAATGTGGTGTTGAAATAGTAATCAGTCTATTTGATATTGCAGAAGATGGTTATCAAATGACTAGTAGTAACTGTTTACAGGAAGAAAAACATAAACTAAATGAAATAGAGAAAGAATACATAATTAGAGGTTTTAAAATAAAACTAATTGAAGAAGATGAAGTTCTATTTTATAAAGCGTTACCTCTGATAGATTTTAACCAAGAACCTTTGCTTTTTGCTGAACTATCCGCTTTGATTCGAAATAGCCAAAATCGTCTAGGAAAAGAAATCTTGAAATTTGACGAACTAGTAGATACTGTAAAATCAATTTGCATGTGGAAAATTCTCGAGATAGATAATCTAAAGATCGATCCTGAAATCTTCGCTGAATTGTTTATTTACCGTTTAATCAAGATCGATAAGATTATTCCTTTCTTAATAGATCATAATGTAAATGAAATTTACTTGGATCAGAAGGATTCCCCCATTTATTTGGATCATCAGTCTTTCGGTAGGTGTAACACTGTAGTTGTACTAGAGGAAGAGGAACTAAAAGCTCTATTAACAAGAATCAAATTAGAGCACCCAATTACTATTTCAACAAAGAAACCATCATTAAAAGTTGAGTTTCAGACAAGATTATTTCATTCTCGTATTTCAATGGATTTTCCACCTTTATCACCTAATGGTCCTACATTTAATATAAGGAAGCTTAAAAGAAATCCCTTAACATTAGTTGATTTAATCAACCTAGATACTCTACCTTCATATGTTGCATCCTTCTTAATTGAGGCAATTCAGAAAAGATTGAATATAACAATTATTGGAGAACCAAATGCTGGAAAAACAACTTTGGCAAATGCGTTAGATTTGTATACACCAAAACATTGGAGAAAAATTGCTATAGAGGATGCAATAGAGTCAATAAATCAATCCTCTATGGGTTATAAACAACTTTCAATCCAAGTAGATTCTTTTGAATCTAATAAATCTGTCCACACAAAGACAACAGAAATTCTAAAATTGCTTCACAGATCACCAGATTGGATATATCTTGGAGAGATTCAATCAAGGGAGCACACTCAAGCGATGTTTGAAGCACTAAACGCTGGTTTAAAGGGGATTCAAACAGCACACTCTGATTCTGTTGAGAAGATATTAAGAAGATGGGAAAATCTCCATAAAATTGCAAGAACAGATTTCTTATCATTAAATATCATAGTTGTAATGAAAAGAGAAATTACCCAAAGTACGTTCGTCAGAAAAGTAGTGGATGTTTATGAAGTCAACCCTGATAACGATAAAATTAGTAATTATGGTTTTCTAAGAAAAATTTATGACGATACAATGAATGAAGAACAAACATTGGAACGTATAAAAGAAAAATCATTTTTGAGTACTGAACTAACTGAAATCATCAAAAGAAGCAAAATGTTGAACAAAGAATACGAGGAAACTTGGAGATAAAAAAATGGTAAGAGAGATTACTCTTGTTTATAGGTGAATGAGAATGGGAACTGGTTTAACTAAAAAAACTACTAGATCAAGAATAATGGATGTAAGTATCATTCCTAAGAAGATACTCTATAGAGCTGTTTTAGGAAAAATAAGAAATTCATCAAGATTTTTTATATTGGAAAAAGATTACACTAGCATTAGAGTAATAGGGAATTTAACCCTTATCGTTCTCATAGTAATAGCAATTATTACTTACTTTATAACACAATTAAACATAATATTAGCACTGGTTATAAGTGCTATTTCTAGCATTGCATTTCTAATTGTGTTTGGTGATTATATTAGGTCAAAAATTCTTGAAAGGCATCAAAAATTTGATGAGTCAGCCTTTATAATCATAAATTCTCTTTCAATAAATATGACATCTACACAATCCTTTCCTTATTCGATAGAATTATTGTTATCCAAAAGTGGTATAGATGAAGATTACAAGAAGTATTTCCAAGAAATGATCTATAACTTTAATTTGGGAGTGGATGAAGATGAGATTATTCAGGAAAGCGGGAAAATCTTTCAAACAAAAAAGTATGAAAATGCATTTCAGAATATTAAAACTGAGAACTCCTTTATTGATTCTGACCCTGATTTTCTATTAAGAGTTAGAAATGGAATAAAACTCATTGAAGACAATATTGTGATTTTTATTGCAATTTCATGTTTATTACCATTAGTCTTAAGCATGGTTTTGTCATTTCTTTTGCCATCAGATTCATTAACGATATTCGTATTTCCTCTACTTTATGCAATATTTGGAACACTAGTACTTCGTTTTATGCAAAATAGGGAATCATGTGATTAAAATGAGTAAACTAAATTGTACAGAATTTGATTTTCTAAGTAATATTGCATTTCGTCTGGAAGGTGGTGAAAATCTTGAAAGAGCTTTTTTCTTGACTGAAGGTGTTCCAGAAGATATTCTTGCAAGATTGCAATTAGGAGAAGAACTTACAGATATTGTATCTTCCATTGATTTCAAATATCCTGCATTGACAAATCTCTTCACTTCTATTGATAATGCGGATGAAACGGATATTTTAGAACGATTAATGATAACATCAAAACTAATTAGGATAAGAGAAGAAACTCTTAAAGAAAAAGAAACTACTTTAAAGGTACATAGACGTAGAATCAAGATAATACGTTTTGTAACATTAGTTGTTATTGCATTAATTGCAGGTTTTTCACCCATTTTCTCAAATCTGTACGAATTCATTAATACAGGAGAGTTTACCACGTCTCTTTCTATTCTCTCTTACTTATCAGTTTCTTTTCTTTTGATAAATTTACTAAATAATTACTACCTTCTCAAGATGTCAAATGAAAAAAGCATTAAAATTCGGTTAATTATCGTAATTGTTCTGCATGTTGTTATAGTTATAGGAGTTAGATTCTTTCTAGTTGGGGTTATTCCCTTTTAGGAACACCCCAAACTATTTTTTTCAACACAAATATTCTAAACAAAACTTGAAGATAATCTTTCACTGATATCATTAATAATATTCTCATAATCATAAGAAAACATAAACTCAGCATGATCTCTTATTGTAAACTCTGCAACGTTTGCTGATTGAGCTACAAGTTTTTGTGTTAGAGCAGAAGAGTGTTTTATCTTTCTTGATAAGAGCTTATCAGCTACATAAGCAGAAGCTGCTGAAAGAGGATAGGGTCTTCTTCCTCCGCGATCAGGATATGGTATACGCTCAAGTATCTTCAAACAAAGAAGTTGAAGCATTTTCTCATAAACATAAACATCTATGGAATACTTCTTCTCAATTCTTTCCTTTATTATTGGACAACGGCAAATCAGAGAACATATTCTGAAAACATATTCTTCACTTCTTCTAACCCCACTTGAAGTTGGTTTGATATTCAGATCTTGCATAAGACTTAGTAGATTTTTTCCAAGAACTCTATGACCTAGCTCCCTGTAGGTATTTACTATTTCCTTTAGTGTAAGAGGACAATTTGTCCCTGATTCACGTATGCTTAGAAATAGTGCCATAGCTGAAAGCAGAACATGATTTGTTATCTTCTTTTTGTGTTCCGATTTATATTGATGATAGAGAAAGAGGGTCCTTTCTCGTATTTTGTTTGGAACTTGAAGTCGTGAAAAGACCTCATTTAAAATCTTTAAAGTTCTAAAATCAGTTTCCTTTCCTTTAATAGCTCCAGGGATGTGATAGTAAGTTTTAAATTTTCGAAACTTATATTGCATAGTTTCATCTAAAAGAGACCCATTTGCATCCCTAAACATGTATTCTTCTACTGAACCAATAGATGAACCTAAAGAACTTACAACAGTTAAATTGTTATTTATTGAAGTATATTGTTGGTTTTTTCTAGATACACCATTTTTCACTGAACCTAATTGAAAAGATGAAGATTCAAGTATAGGATCGTGTACAAGACCACATTTTTGACATACATTCTCCCCGTTCTCTTCAACTATTCGAGATCCACATTCATCACACAAGCAACTTTCCATTTTACTCAATAAAAATAACCATATCGAAACTATTGAGAATTTTTAAGATTCAAACAGAGCTAATACTGAGTACAGATAAAATCTAATATTCTTATCACTAATTTCAGTAGACTAGAATAGAAAGAAGGGGCTGTTCACTGAAAGTATTAATTTTTCATTTTTCATGAAAAAGATTAGAAGATTACTGCGAATTGCTAAGCCTTAGAGTTTGATTCTATAGATAGTGTTTTTATATTGTTAACTAACACAACAAAAATCTACTCGAAAAAATTGTGCTGTTTTTAAGATATAGTTTACATAAGATAATAGGATGAAATACAGGAAGATAATTGCAACAGTTTTACTGTTTTATTTGGTGCTAGTATTAGAGGCCCCAATTACTTTTAATGGAGAAAACGCCTATGTAGACCAACAAGGGTACATAGAGAGTGGGAAAGAAGGATTAAAAAGTCTAGATGCTAGTGGGGATTTTACCAAAGAAAAAACGAATACAGAGGAGAACAGATTAAGTTTAGAAGCTTTAGGAGAAGAAGAAACATTAGAAGAAACATTGAATGCTTTTAATCCCGAGGTTAATGTAACTGGAAATTATGTGGGGGAAAACACTAATGGCATTATTGGAGAATATAATTCAAGCATTACTCTTCCTGGAAATGGAGAATATTCAATTGAAGGCAATGTAACTAACTTAGAGTCACAGTATATACAAAACCCTGGTGCTGAAGAACAATCAAAATTTTATGCAGAGGATGCAACTAATGTAGGTCTTGGTTTGGAACGAATAGAAGAAACAGATAGTTTAGAAGGGAATTATGCATGGAAATTCTATTCTTACAATATGGAATCTATAACATACGCATTATACCAGAAAGATTTACCTTTGTATAATACAGATACAAAGATATCCTACAGCTATTTTCTTGTATCAAATTCAAGTTTGCAAAATGTTGTAAACTCTTCATTGATTTTTGATTTCGTTTTTGATACATGTAGAATAATGATAATTCATTGGCACCATACAAATATAGATCCTCCTTCAATTGGTGACAACACAACATCTCCCTTCATTGTGTATAGACTTCTTCAGAACAGTAGCTGGAATGATCAATGGAATCATTATTCCCTATCTATTTCAGATCTATTTACAGAGGGTGATCCATTTATACCAACTATGATGAAGTCTTTTGGTATATATGTGATTTCACCTGAAATATCGGAATGTACAGTTTTAATTGATGAATTTCAAGTCAAAACGTCTGTAACACCTTCGGATATTGACTTAAGAATTAATGACATACAGATAAGTTCTACAGGTCCTGGAACTGGTTCTATTGAAGCAGTCATTCTATTTGAAGATGATGCACCATATGAATACAATATTATATGGACATATAATTCAAATAATTCGATAGAAGGAAATTTTACAGTAAGATCATCTGGAACAGTTGAGATAGCATATGAAAAACAGATTCTATTCTATAATGTGTCAACGCTTTTGTATTCAATTAATATTTTAGATTTAAGTCCGTTAATAGATCAAATAAACATCACATATCCAGACTTGTGGGTAATATTTGGGAATCCAACAGGTGCAGATATCATATCTGTTGATGATTTAAGCAACGGATACAAAATACTAACTCTTGCAATTCGGGAAGCAATTTTCACCATTAAATGTGATTTTACTGTAATAAATCACATAGTAGATGTAAACTATGAGAATACAACAATATTTGAAGTATTAAACGCTTCATTTGAATTTCAAGAACCAGTTTCTAGCACATTTATTTACATATTTTGGACCAAAAGAGAGACGGGAGGTTCAACATGTGAAATGGTTGATAATAATATTCTGTACTCGTTTCCACCATGGATTACAGATGGAAATATCGATATAACTTTTCTAATATTAGATGGGGATTATATAGGTTATAGAAACAGTACAATAAACCTGCTCAGAAAACCAGCATCAATGACTGTTGAGGAACAAATAGACATTCCGAAATATGCAATTAAAGAGCTCGGAGTGTCTTACTTAAGCTTAGATCAATATTCTGAAATAGAAAACGCTATAATCTATGCAAATATAGATGGGGAGATAATTCAAGCTATTAAACAAGATGAAGAGTATATAATTTTAATATCATCCTTTTATTTGACGCAAAATGAATATATTGTGAAAATTCAAGCGGAATCACAAACCCATTCAACCATAACTAAATACGTCAACATCACTATCTATGAAAGTGAGATTCTTATTGATCTACAGCATGAATTATCAGATAATCCATCTGAATATATTTTGAATTTCAACATCTCCTCTAGCGGATTACCCGTGGGGTATGCTCCAATTAGTATAGAGATCAATCATAACGACCAATATACAGGGATAACTGAAGCAAATGGTCTATTCATCTATATAGCTGAGCTACCTTTAGACCTTTTACTTGTAAATGTTACTTGTACAATATTCAAGGTTTCTCAGATTGTAGCTACTAGGACTTTTGAAATAGAATTTGAAAATACGTTGGTTGAAGCAGAAAGAAGTGCCGAGGATGTTCTTGTTGCCACAAATATAACCCTAACTTATGATATCAACTATTCTTTAACCCACGATAGATGGACATTCATGATAGAAGAGGAAATGGTTCCTATACTAGATGCGTATATTGAAACCCAAGCTTTAAGAATTCCTGTGAATTGGGATGCAAATGCCTTTTATTGGCAGATACAAGCAAGTGAAGAAACGAATGATCACAAATTAGTTATCATGACAAATGGACCTAATTTTGAAGCTACTAATGAAGAAAACGAAGATAGCATAACAATCCACTTTATAATAAGCACAGAGACAAAAGGATACTCAAATTTATCAGTTTTATACCAGTTAAATGAAAGTTATGCTACTTCAAAATATGAATGGAAGCTTGTAACAAATAATCAAAATGATGTTACCGAGTTTTACAGTTTAGAAGTAAATGATCTTTATGTGTATTTTACAAATTTAGATATAGTACAGGGCAGCAGTCTCATTTTAGATTTGGTAGGAAACAAAAATAATCAAGCAAATTCTATAACGAATTTAATTATTCCTGTGGTAGCAAGTACAAGCGTACTTCTAGGAGTAATAACAGCTGGAATTAAAATCTATAATAAGAAGAAAGGTATGATACTGGAAATCTAAAATCATGCAGTTTCTTCTTCTTTCCCTATACTAAATGCATGGTAAAAGAGTGCAAAAACTACTGCTAATATTACAATAATAATAGTGATTGTTTTTATTACAAGGAAATCCATGTTGCTCGTTTGAAGCTGTTTCATGTTTATTAATAAGCTTTTCGACCCATTGCAAAAACACTTGATTTTAATCTGTATGAATCTGTTTAATCATTGTTCTCGTTGCTTCATTGTATTTTACTCTTTCAATAGAGTTAGCAATTATTTCCAAACTCTTTAGATAGGGGTTCTTATTAACTTTACCACTTATAATAAGTTCTGAATTGACGAAATTCTTTGCTTTAAGATAAGAGTAGGGAGCTTTTTCAGATTCATTTTCTTCGACCATTCTCGCAGCATCATTAGCAGACATACCTAAAACGATTTCCGCGAGTTTTCCAGCACAAAGAACATTGATATTCCCAGTTCCATCATTTGCAATGAATGTAAATAGGATTCGGTTGAGAGGTTCAGATACTTCTCCATGTTCTGAGCAGATATAATCAGAATTCTCCTTTTTCATCTTTTTCTTACACTCTGGACAGAGAGGATATACAAATTGTTTTTCTATAAGTTTAATCACAGTAGCTTGGATAGTAATATTATCACCTTCTTCTATATCTTCAATATCTTTGAGTTTCTCAAAATTAGATTCCTTTGGAGACACTGTTAAACTAGAAACAAATCCTTGAGGATTTGATGAACTAGAAAGTGATTTTTTGACAATAGTATTTCTTGTTATAAGAAGTTCTGAACCATATCCAGTGTCTTCTTTGACCTTAGCATTCAACAATTCAATATGATCTCCCTCAGTTAAACCAGATAATTTTGATACATTTTCTCTCCAACAAGTAATTCGAATAGAAGCTGTCTGGTCTTCAATTCTAAGATTTCTTAATTGAACGGTTTCATTATCTTTTGTCACAATATCCTGAACAGCAGGTAAATCAATAACTACTCCCTTAACATGAGCCACCTCTAAATCATCTTTTATATCTTTAATATCTATAAAATCAAAAAGGTGCTGTATGGTATCATCTGAATCAGGGCTTTTAATATCGAGTTGGGTTTGATTTCCACAATGAACTTCAATATTAGAATTTCTACCTTTTCTTGTATAACCGTTTGATATAAGCAACACTTTGTTAATGTCTTCTTCATTGACTAGTTGGGTTTTATCATCCCATAAAACCACAATAACTATACCTGATTTATCAGAAATTGAAACGTTTCTAACCATTCCTTTAGAGCCATCTTCTCTAGTAAATTCATGTACAGGAACTATATTAACAATCAATCCTTTAGTAGAAACAAGACTACCAACACTAGTAATTTGATCAATTGGTTTTAGCTGTGCCTCAGCAGCTGTTCCGGAACCGATGAAACCCTTCTTTACAATGATATCCTTTGTTTTATCCCTCTTAGATACATTTGTGTATCTACTTGAATGTAACTCTGTAAATCCCTTTAATCCTTCTTTTGCAGCCAGTCCAACTATTTCTAGAACCTCACCTAAGGCTAAATCATCAACAATATCTACTTTTTCATTCCAGAAATTTATGTAGATTTCACCTGTTTCATCACCAACAAGCAATCCTTTCTTTTTCCCTTTAGTTCCATCAGATCGTTCAAATTCTAGTAAATCGTCGATTTGAGTTATTTTAGCGACTAAAGATAAGTCAATCTCATTTCCTTTGATGTCTTTTATTTTCACAAATATAGACTGTGTAGCAGGAAGTTCCGTGTCATCAATACCGGAAGGACGAATTTGAACTTGACTACGAATTCCCAAATGTACTTCAACTGATTCATCTCGTCCTAGTTTTGTATAACCATTCAAGATACGGATTGGGTCACCTACTTTGACATTCTTATTTTGTAATTCAGATACAATTTGATCCCAAAAAACAACTCTCACTTTTCCGGTTTTATCCTCGATTAAAATTGACTGTAGTACCCCATCGGTTCCATCCTTCTTTTTGAAAGAATGTTGATCATAAATCCTTAGAATACGTCCTATGATATTAACACTGGTTATAGCAGGAACCAATTGGTCAACAGTTAATTGTGATTGTACTTGTATAGGTGGTTCAGAAGAAAGATCTACATTTTTCTCCCTTGCAACAATGTGAGCCGCGCCCAATTCAGTTACAAATTCTCCAAGTTCTTCCATTTTATCGTTTATAAGTTGATGAATCTCTTCTTTTCCTAAATTTGTTTCATTAGAGATTATTTCAATTATTTCTTTTAGTGAGCGCTGACTTGACATACAATAAACATCCTTTTTTACTTTGTTTAAGTTTTTTGTTCTAAATGTAATAACAACCTTTCATTATTTTTAATTTGATTAAGAACTCTTTTTTCAATTACTTGAAAGACGTCTACTGATTTATTGATATTTTTGTATATAAAATTGAAATCACTAGGAAAAATTGAAAGAAATGACATCCATTTAATGTTATTTTTATTATCTTGTATTTCATACGATTTTATGAAAGGTACCTTATCATGTAAGTCCATAAGTTCCTTATCTGATACCATTAATATGGTCATTAGTTCTTCATTTTCCACTATAATCCTTGGTTCAATTATTCCCATATCCTTTAATTTCGATTTTATTCGGAATAGTGTTCTTATTGAAACATTGTTGATATCTGCTATTTCTTTAATGTTGGGTCGTCTGAAATCTTTTTCACAGTTTCTAACTAATTGTAGAATATAATCTTTGCTCATGGGAGTAATATAAAACGTCAATTCCTCTTTTTTCTGATTTGTTGAAATCTTTTTTTTTCTCTTAATTGGATGTTTACTCCAATCTTTTAGTGAGATACCCATGGTTAAAATTCTGGTATTGCAGGATATTTTTTTGTTTATTACATTATATGAGGAGGAATTGTTAAGTTTCTCTGAAGAGACACCATAACCCATTGTAAAATTGGGGAAAAGTTCATATTTCTGTAACAAAACAGCTTTTTCATTATTAATCGGTGTACTTCCAAAGGTAAAAAACTCACAAGAATCCAAAGCTGGATAATCTACCAAACAACCTACGTAAATGCCTTTAGATTTTAAATTATTCACCATATTGCTTATTTTCTTTTCAGATACATTGAACTGTTGTGCTAAATCCTTATTTAGCATGTGAGGAGACTGATCGAGTTGTTTTATTATTTTTTGCTCAAGATAACTAAGATTTAATTGACTATTCGAGCAAGCAAGATTTTCTTCAAAAAACTTAATCACATCATTAAAAGTCATGTTTCTAAAATAAACAAAATCATGGAAATTCCGCAATTGTATCCAAAAATCTTTGTAATCTACGAATTTCCATAGTTCATTGTTTTGGTATGAATCATCTTTAAAAAAACATCGGATGAATATATCAGTAGCTTTTGAACGTAAATTTGAACTAAATTTAGGTAAACTATCTCTAAAAAGATTTTTAGTCATAGTTTGAGAACATTGATTTGTTTTAACTCTGAAATCACTTGGATCAATTTCACCACTTGATAACGAATTAATTAGTTGTGAAATAATAGAACTAGTATCTATAGATTCTTGAACATCCATCAGTAAAATAACAGAATTTCAATATTTATACACCACTTTTTAAGAAGTATAAAATAAAACTACTGTGAGATTGGTGACATCTAATCTCACTGTATCTTAATTGAAGATTTTCTTTTATTACGATATTTATAGATAAGCACAGAAGCTCCAAAAATAACTAGAGAGATAACAGCAACAACTATTGCATAATTCTCAAAAACCCAAATTGCTGGAGGATCTCTAGCAGGATGAGGCGTATATCCCAGAAGCCAAAGTACTAGATTACTCCATAAATCTAGATTTTGATTCTGTTCAATCCAAGTTGAATTGTCATATATCTTATAATCACTAAACATAATTGTAGAACCTGACATTACCATTCTAGAGTTTCCTAAATCTTTGCTTAATAGCCAAGTAAGAAAACCGTTTCCAGGATCTCTGAAAATATTATAATCAGTATCAACTGAATATGAGGTAAATGGTGTTTTAGCCAGTTCAACATTATCATCATCGTCATCTGGTCTTTCATTCCCTAAAGTGATAGGAGTAGAATAAATCGTCACATTATCGATTTCCATTTCTTGCCAGAAATAATCAATTTGACGACTTAGTATGTTTTTAGTAACATTATATTCATTTATTGTTATATAAGAATCATTTCCATAAGTACTATTAAAGTCATCAATAATCACTTGAGAATGGATTTGATCTGGGCTTGATAAGAACCTAGCAGAGGTTAATCTGTTGCTTCTTGTAGAAAGGAGATTATTTAATGTAGAAGTATGACCCGTTATGTTCTCATTATGAGTTAATGGATTACAAAGCAGGAATAAAGATCCGCCTAGTTCAACAAAATCCAGAATGGCATCTCTTTCAGAGGAGGAAATGACATCTTCTTCAGCTATTCCTGGGTTACTGATTATCAGAAGGTCAACACCTTGCAAATTAGTTGAATTAAATGTTGTCCCATTCTTTTGGAACAATACAGTTATCTTAATTTCCACTTCAGAATCTTGAACTGTAACGTTGGAAAGAGAGTCTAAAGCAGTTTCCATAAGAGTTCGGTTGAAGAGTTGACCATGAGACTCATCATAAAGAATAACATATTCTATTATTTGTTTTTCACTATTTGTTTGTTCAGTAGCTGAATAAATAGGCAGTATATTTGCTAAAGAGAGTAAGCAAATTATGATAAATACTAATGAACGCTTTTTCATATTATCCCAAATCAAGTAATTTGTTAGGAATTTGAAGAAAGTATATTTAGACTTTTCGCCCTTTGTGGATTTTTCCATAAAGGGTGTTTTCTAATATACTCAATAGAAAAAGGGTTGAAGGTTTAGTTCTTAGTGAAAAAGAAGAAAAGTGTCAAAATATAATGTTAAGGATAATAGAATAACTTCTTAATATCATAATCTTTAAAAAATATATGAGGAAAATTCATTTGATTTGCCTCGATAGCTCAGCTGGTAGAGCGTTACCTTGGTAAGGTAAAGGTCAGGGGTTCAAACCCCCTTCGGGGCTCCATAATTCTCTGTTTCTGGACAATTCTACTCATAGAATAAGATTATTAAGCACTGTTTTTGAAAAGGATTCGACTTAAAATGGATAGCTTTCTTAAAAATGAAGAAAAAGCAATTAATGAAATTGTTGGATTCATTAATCAAGAAATAGAAGAAGCATCAGTCCAAGGTGCCGTAATAGGACTTAGTGGGGGGGTTGATTCTGCAGCAGTGGCTTATTTAACAGCTTTGGCTATTAGTAAAGAAAATGTAACATTGATCCATTTACCAGAAGAAGAATTGGATCAAAGTCACACTGAGGATGCTAAACTAATAGCTCAACAACTTGGTATAGAATTGAAAATTTTTGAAATATCAAATCCACTAAATGAGATATCTGAAATTCTACCAAATATAAATAAAAATAGAATGGCTAAGGGAAATTTAAAAGCACGAATAAGAGCTGTTTTTCTCTACTCTATAGCTAATCTGGAAAACAAATTAGTTATTGGTACATCAAATAAATCCGAGCTTGCTATTGGATATGGAACAAAGTTTGGAGATTTAGCTGCAGATATGTGGCCAATTGGTGACTTATACAAAACTGAACTTTATAGAATATCTGAGAAGCTAGGAATAGATAAAAAAATAATAGAAAAACCGCCAACAGCTGGTCTTTGGGCAAACCAAACAGACGAAAATGAAATAGGGGTTTCTTATGAAAAACTGGATAAATTTCTGCTTGGATTAGAGAATCTAGTCAACGAAGAAAAATTAGCAAATGAGCTAAAATTAGATACAAAGCAAATTAGTAGAATAAAGAGTCTCATAAAGAAAAATAAACATAAAAGCATAATGCCAAAGATATGTAAAATGTATAGAAATTAGTTATAACTAAAATTTCAGTGTTCATAAACGTGTTTTTGTGGGGTATTTAACTTCTAATAGAATAATTATATTGAGATAAATGGCATTGGATATAGGCGGAAGTACACTTCAATTCTTCTTAGATATAATGTATCTAGTTATTCTATATATATCTAAAATCGGGATTATTATTGGATTGATGTATACAACTGAAAAATCATGTAAAGCAGCTATTAATAGAAATATTACTTTTTATGTGAGTAAAATAATGAAAGGATTAGGCATGGTTTCCTTATCACTGTTAATCTACTTGGTTTTAGTTTGAAAATATTAGTAGTGTATTCCAGAAACAATTAACAATTAGATTATTTCTGGTAAAAGGTTTAAAATAGCATAAATTTAATATTAAAACATCTGAAACATAAGTGATGTTGCAATGCTATTAGATTTGCTTGAAAAATCTATTTTACCATCGGGTATTACTCATATAGCAGGCCCCCCTAATTCAGGAAAAACTACAATGCTATATCATGCTTGTAAAGGATTAAAGAAAGAAGATAGGGCTTTAATACTTGATTGTGAGGTAAATTTTAGTGCACAAAGATTAAGAGAAATTTTAATAGAATCTGGAGTGAAACTAGATTATATTACCATAATCAGTCTTCTAAATAAAAAACAGCAAATAAAAACAGTGATGAAAATCCATAACTTTCTTTCACAAGCAAATTATAAATTCATTGCAATAAATGGAATAACTGATCATTTTAGATTGGGAAGGACAGATAAGGAGGATAGAGAATTGCCTAAAGCATTAAATCTACAATTAGCTTTTCTAAGAATGATTAGTAGAGAGTACGATATACCTATTTTAATTACAAATCAAGTAACAGCATTTAAAGAAGAAAATAAACAAACATTTCGACCAGTAGCTGGTTCTGCAATAAAAAAATATAAAGATATAGAAATTGCTTTAATCCACATAAATAGAAGACTTTGGAAAGCAACCCATGAAAATGAAGAAGAATACTACACTATAACAACAAAAGGGATAGAAATAATAAAAAATAAGAATTAAGCCCCTGCTGTTTTCGCTCTGAATATTAGTAGGATTACCACATACCAAACAACGATCAGTACAGTTGCTATTAGCTCAACTTTTTGAGCTGTACTTACATCAAAAGCATAACGGGTAGCGTAATCAAATAAATACAGACTTAGTGCAGCGAATGAGAAGATAAAACCAGCTACTAAACCTTCTATCAGATATTGTAAATGTAATGAAGCAGCTATAAATTGGGGTGTATTTCCATATTGGCCAATGCTAATTAGATTATCTTTGTTAACTAACATATATGCACCACCTGCAAAAATATAGAATATGATTCCATAAATTAAAACATACAGAACACTTCTAGGAATACGGGTAGGCATACGTATAGACACTTGATGTAAACTAAAATTAGGTCTTCTAATTCCTGGGAATAACCATGGTATCTTTCTGGCCATTTTTATCTAAAACCCGAGATATAATATACTATTTTAAAGATTTCGACACAGAATAGTAAGTTATACTTTGCTTGATATGAAAAGAAAAAATTTTACATAAAAAAATTAAATATTTTCTAAAAATAGCTCCAAATTTCCTAATAATTCTCATCAAACAGCATCTAAATGAAAAAGAGAAAGAAATTTATTCTGTTTTGTGAGTTCTTTATTCCTCTTTAATTGTCTAAATCAGCCTTTAAATCTGATTTTTTTCTCCAAAGGATAAATGACCAATTTATTTGGATTAGAGTCAACATAATTAACTAAAAACTTCTCAATGTCTTCTTCTGGAACTTGTAGTTTCTTTGATATAGCATCAAAAGTCATTTCCAAAGAATCTTCTAGACTCTCTTCAATAAACTCAGAAATTATCATTGCAAATTGTTCAAAACCGATGAATAAAGTTTTATCCTTTATCACACCTTTAATTTCTTTCTCACTTATTAATTCTTCAATTATCTGTGTGATTTCTTCTATTTCTATATTATACTTCCCTTGAATATCTTGGATCTCATATTCTTCTACATTTTTAAGAAGTGATGTTAGAGAATTTCGAATAAAACTAAGTGAATAAAATTCATTTCCACCTATCAAACCCTTATCTAAATGTTGTAGAAAAGGAATTAGGGTTTTTTCATTAATACTCCATTGATCTTTGAATAATGATAGGCGTATATGCCCTTGCTTCTTCAAAGTGTTTCGAATTTCACTTAGATTATCATCTGAGATGGAGAAGAAGAATGATTTTTCAGGAATAAAGACTCCTTCTATACTACCTAAAGTAATTAATTTTCTTATACTAATATAGCGTTTCTCTAAATTGAGCTTTGACTCAAGTTTCCTGATATTGATAAAATTTGATGATTCTAACTCAATTAGTATTATAGAATTGAATTTCTTTTCCTCAGAGACAAACATATCTTTAATTTTCTGAAAGAATGAACTCATAGTACTCGAAAGAAGTAGATATATTTCTTTTATAAAGTTCATCTTTGTGTTTATTTTGGCAGTCGAGAATCCATGCAGAATTCAAGTTTTAGGGAGCTTAAGATATAAAATGGAAATTGTGGAGTTTATTTAGCTTGTTTGGATATAAATATAGATGTCAATGATAAACACTGAAAGAATCTCCTCTGGGATAGAGGGGATTGATGTACTCTTACAAGGTGGAATTATTAAAAATTCAGTTAACTCAATAGTAGGAAGTAGTGGAACTGGAAAAACCACATTTGCTCTTGCATATCTATATCAAGGGCTACTGAATGGAGATCACACATTATACCTTTCGTTTGAAGAAACACCATCTAAACTAATTGGTGAAGCTGAATCATTGGGTATAAACATTAGAGGGTTAACTAATGATGCAGAAGATCTAATCCACTTAGTAGAAAGCGAAAAAATTGTAGAATTCATGACTAATATTCTTCCAGCTTTAGCACAGAAGCTGAAGCATAGGAATATTAAACATACAAGGATAGTTTTAGATCCACTAACCCCCATTCTTTGGGAGTTTCCATCTGAGAAAGAACAGAGAAAGGTTTTAACAAAAATTTATCAACATTTGAGTTCTCTAGGAACTGTTTTACAGACTATAGAGGAATCAAATGCATTTGGTCAAACCGATATTGGAGCTACAGAAACTAGAGTTCCTATATATTTATCAGATAGTGTAATTCACATTCAAAACTTAGGGTTAGGAGGAAAATATAATAGAACTTGTAAAGTGATAAAATCTCGTAAAACACCACATCATGAAGGAATATATCCTCTGAATTTTGTTGAAGGTCCTGGTATTGTCATAGATACCAGTTCTGTAGAAGCAATCACAATGGATCCTGTAGTTTATGATATTAGATATCAAGAACTTATGAAGAAAGTAAAAGAGCTTTCAAAAGACAAAGATCCAAAAAAGCGAATAATTGCTCAAATTGCAAAGAATCTCCTTGGTGAAAGAGAAAGAAAAGACACAGTACAGAATATGGATCTAGTAGAAGTATTGACTGATAAGCAGATATTACAAGAGGTTAAAAAATGAATTCAAAACAGGGAATATTATCAGAATTACACGACTTAACTCATTTAGATGAAGTAGAAGCAGCAATGTTGTTTCGTATTGATGGAAATGTAGTTGATTCCTCATTTAAAGAAGAATATTCCCATAAATTGCTTAGAACAATTCAGTGGTGCAAAGCAAATGTTGACAAGGTTTCATTAGAAATGAAATCAGGTAATCTCAAAAAAGTTACATATGAATTGAATGAATTTTGTGTAATCTTCTATGTTGTTAACAATATCACACTTTTAACAACCATTAGTAGTAAGAATGCCAACCTAAGTCTGTTATCCATAGAATCAAAGAGAAAGGCTCTCTTAATATCAAATTATCTATGAGGAATTTTTATGCAAATAGCAACAACTGGAACAACAAGTCACAGATCTATTCATGCTGCAACTAAACAGATCATTAATGATGTTATTGGAGATATTAATGGTACACCTGATTTTATGATTGTTGCTTATACACCAAATTATCGTGAAAAAGAGGAATATGAAAAAGCAATAGCAAAAATATGTGAAGAAAGTGGCACACAAAATATCATTGGGGGCACATTCCCTGCAGTTGCTACATCAAATGACATACCTACAACTCAAGGTTGTTCATTAATGGCATTTAAATCTTCAGAATTGAGTTTTCAACCCCCTGTTTCATATTCAAATGTACGATTGAATCCAATTAAAGGTGCAGAAAAATTAGTTAAATTATTCAAAGAAGATAAGAAAAAAAACAAAACTGGTTTCTTTCTAACACCTGGACCTAATTTCCCCCCAGATGCGTTTAATGATATGAAAATGCTTGATTCTATATTCGCACATAAATTTCGAGGGATGTTTAACCTAGTTGGAAAATTAATCAACAGAAACATGGGAAAAAACGGTTATGGAGTAACATCTTTCGCTTATAAGATTCTTAAGAAGTTGTTAGAAAATGGTGTAAGTAACACTCTGGGAGGAGCAACTATAGATTTGGATATGCTCTCATGTTATCAATTTCAAGGCGAAAATGTCTTCCAAAATGCAATGGTGGGAACCACTTTTTCTTCGGACAAATTAGATTTTGGTCACAGCTGGACATTTGATAAATCACAAAGATCTAAAACATTTGAGATTTCTAAGGGACTTAAAAGTAGCAGTTATGTTCATACAATAAACAATAAGCCTGCACAAGAAGAATTCCTAAATATAATAGATATTCCTAAAGACCTTTATGAAGAGGCATTCAAAGGAGTTGCATATGCTTCATTATTGTATTTATCCACACTTATGTCAGAAGATCAAGGGAATTTACCTTTTGTTTCAGTATGTCACCCAATCTTAGAAGGAGTAATATCCACAATACCTGAAGAAATCCTAGATGAAAGCAACAGAATAGCAGAATTTTGCACCCAATCGGGTATTGGGGTTCAGAAATCTGCCTATCAATGTGCCAAAGCAGCTTCTCAAGGAATCAATAATCCTGCTTTTGGTCTTTTCATAAATTGCAGTAATAGATTGTTAATAGCAGGAGACAAAACAGAAGAAGAGAATAAAATGATTGAGGAAGCTTTAGGAGCAGATGTACCTTTTATGACATTATATTCTGGAGGAGAATTTTCGATAATAAATCACAAACCAATCTACGCTGCTGTTTCTGTACATGGATTAGTAGCAGGATATGGTCACTCACCACAAAAAAATGTGGTGTTTTAAATCTATTTTTAGGATATGATTATGATGAATGCAACACACCCTCACAATACAAAGAATGAAAGCATATTGAAAATTGCGGTATTAGGTTTAGGTTCTGTAGGAAAAACTACGATTTCAAAAAGCTATTCAGGTGAAATAACTGATCTTGACCAAATTTCCATGACAAAAGGTGTAGATATAACAGTAAAACGAATTATATATCAAGGCAAAACTGTTACTTTACAAATCTGGGATTTTGCAGGTCAAAAGCAATTCAGATTTATGATTGATGTTTTCTTACGTGGTGTTAAAGGGGTAATGTATGTATACGATATAACAGATATTGAAACATTAGCTTATCTGAATGAATTTGTAGATTTAACAAGAAATTATTTAGTAAATCATTTTTACCCAAAGGTACCTGAAGTATTAGTAGGAAACAAACTTGACCTAGAAGAAATTGAAGTAGCCATAGAAGACATTCATGATTTCATGAAAAATTACAATATCAAAAAACACTTTCTTGTGAGCGGCCTGTTATCAGGTAATGTCTCAGAACCTTTTGAATATATTGTTAATCAAATTCTAAACAAAGAAGAGAACTTAGCAGACGAATTAATATCAAAGTACCCAAGTTTCTAGAATATATGAATATGGTGCAAAAAAATGGTAAATAATAATCAATACATCCACAAAACCTTAAGTTGTGATTTTTGTGGAAAAATGCTTGAGTGCAAAATAGAAAAAAAACAACTAGTAGAATTAAGAGACAGTCAGCTGTTTAATTTTGTGCTGATGCATGCTGATGATCATACTCTAATAATCTCTATAGATGGAAGAGGAGATATTCGAAGAACTAGAACTGCATCTCTTGGTTCCAGTGTTGCTCAAGAAACAGAATTCTCACATCTAGAGATATACCATGCACTAGACAAATGTGACAATATTGTAGATGCTTTCAATGTTTTTTTAAAAAAGAAATAAGAAAATAAATAAAAAATAAAATAAGAAAGGAAAAAAAGATTGATTATCCGAATAGAGCGCTTAGACCCAAATCGGTATCTTCTTCAGGTTCTTCTTCCTTTTCTTCTTTAGCTTCTGCTGGTGCTGCTTTGTCTGCTCCTCCAGAAGGAGCTGCGACTGGAGCAGCTGCCATAACAGTAGTTTTCAAAGCTTCTTCTATATCAACTTCTTTCAAAGCTGCTACTAAAGCCTTGATACGAGAATCGTCTACTGTTGCGCCAGCAGCCTCAAGTATTCCTTTTACTTTTGCTTGAGTAACTTTTTGTTTTAATTCATGAAGTACTAATGCTGCATATACATATTCCATATTTTTCACCTTATCCAAATAATGATCCTAATCCCAGATCTTCCTCGGGTTCTTCTTCCTCTTTTTCAGGTTCTTCAGGTTTGTCTTCTATAACAGAAGCTTTAGGTTGTGCTTTCTTAACTTCTGAAAACTTTGCTTGAGCTTTATCAGATAATGCACTGGGATCTACATTTGCTATTGCACCAGCAACAGAAAGTGATCCTTGAACTGCTTTTGAAAGTATTAGGGAAAATGATTTCTCGGTTATAAATCCTGTATTAATTGAAAGATTTAAAGCAAATTGATTAGCGTTTGTCAGAATCACCGATAAACTCTGTTTTGTAATAAAACCAGTATTTACTGCTAGATTCATTGCAGATTGGTATGCCCAGAGTATGTTTTGTCTATAATACTCGTAGTCAAGGACTAATGCATCGCCAGGTATAATTTCACCATCTTCAAAAGCAACTACAAATTTCAATCCAGCTTGAAAAGGATTGATGTTCAATCTTCTTAATAGAAGAGCAACCGTTCTGTTAACTCGTTCTCCTTCTTGTGTTACAACTGATGCCTCTACTATACGAATTTGTCCGCCTTCAATTCTAGTTTTTAATCCCAAAGATTGTAATTCAGCAATCACAGGTCCAGGAGGGATACCTGTATTCATTGGTGGAATTATAACATCGTTAGGAGCGAATTGACCAGCTTTTGCTGGTGCAGGGACTTTATTTTCATCCATAAAAGTTGCTAACTTGTAAGGATTTGTTTGAGTAAGTAGAAAGGCACAAGAACCCACTATATAGTCAGATAACTTATCAATTCCCTTTATTTTCTTTTTTAATTCAGAAATTGCTATCTTCATCAAACTGTTTTTAGCCATGACTATTTTTGCTTCTTTTCTCATATCTCTGCGCATTTGTTGTACAACGCTAGCATCGATATTATCAATTTTGACTAAACCAATAATAGGGAAGGATGATAAATCATCTATTAAGTTTTTAACAATTTGTTTTTTCTTTTCTGTAACTTTAACAGTTGACATTTATCCACCTACTTGACTTTTACTGCGGGACCCATTGTTGTTTTAATATAAATCGATCGGATATTGTTTACGCCTTTTTCAAGCCTATTCTCTACATTTCGAATAACAGCCAAAGCGTTCTCATTGATAGCATCATTATTCATAGCAATAGTTCCAATCCTAGTATGAATAACAGGAGCTTGCCTAAGTCTTATTTGTACGACAGATTGATAGTTTTTAACCAATGGCTCAATAGGTGCAGTGGGCGGTACCGGTTTAGGCATTTTTCCTCTTGGTCCCAAGACTTTACCTAAACTACGACCAATCGTTGGCATCAGAGATGCTGTTGCAACAAAGTAGTCATATTCCTGTGCTAGTTTCTTAGCTAACTTAGGTTCTCTACTTATGTTGTCCAATTCTTCTTTACTTATCACTCTAGAAGCTATTGATGCTGCCTCTACTAGATGAGCACCTTCTGCTAAAACACATATCTTTATTTCCTTTCCCAGAGGATGAGGAAGATTTACTTCCATTTGAAACCTCTTTGAGGGATCCTGAAGATTTATGTCTCTTAGATTGATAGCAAGATCAATTGATTCAACGAATTTACGAGAAGGAGAATCTTCTTTCATCTTCTCAATTGCACTCTTAAGTTCTTGTTCTACCATAATATCAGCCTCTACCACTTCCGTTGAAACTACGACCAACGGTCAGCGTGGTCAGAACTAAAATACAACAAAGGATGTTGGTTTTTAAATCTTATCAAAACAGAGAATATACAATATATTTTCAAGAATTAATAGTATTTCGTAATCTAGGTGAAAATCTGGTAAGAATGGTATAGGCTTCGTTGGGTGTGAGAATGCTATCTGAAGCATAATCAAGAACCAGAACCTTAACAGTACAAAAAACAAGAAAATCATCATATTCTAGATTTCTCTTAATAGCTACTGCAGAAACTAAAGATTGTAATTCTGTTTCATCATTCAATAAGATTGATATCTCCTTGGTAGAACACTCATTTATTATTGTTGATTTAATAATCTTAGCAGCCATATTGTATTTCAAACAGGCTTTATTACTACTTTTTTCTGGGCATAAACGTTCACAGATTAGATTTTCAGGAAGCATTCCTGCCGAAGTTATAAGATCTAATGTATCTTGCTCAATAATGATTTTAGATTTTTGAATCGCTTTGACTTCTGACTCTTCTTTTTCAAGAAATTGATCAAGATTTTCTTGAGGATAGACAGGGGTTTTAGTTACTACACTCTTGGATGTCTTTGCAGTTCTATTTTGATTACTCTGTTGATAGATTGAAGTTCTCATATCTATGAAATTGTTATACAATAATGGAAAGACACTTCTACCATATTTCTTGAGCATTTTTGCCTGGTATTCTGCATAACTAATTGGATCATTAATTAAGTCAAGAGTTCTTATTCGAATTGCTGATTCTGAATTCTCTGAAAACAGAAAGCAATGTTGAGTAGGAAGACTCTGAATTTTTGCTGTTTCATTTTCATCCAGATTCAAAGACTTAGCTATTAAATCGGTTTTTTCACTTGAACGGAAGATGAATTTAGTTGCAGAATTACCGTGGACAATATTACTAACACTTTGCCACATCTGTGAAATTGTTATATGACCAATTCCAAGACTTCTTCCTAGTAAAAAGTTATTTTCTGCAGTAATCAACGAAGCAGAGCTTTCAGAGTGATAGAAATTGGGAATTATATTTATTGCTTCTTCAAGAACAACAACATATCTCAATTTATTTGTCATTTCCTTTGAGGAAGCATATCTGTAAAGCATTTTCAGAATAAGATTACAGACTAAGAAGATATCAGAAGGTCTTGCTGCCCTTCTCTGAAATTGACTCATATCCAAAATTATGCTTTTGCCTCCCTCTAGAAGCGAGAAATCTAAGGTTGTCCTTGTAGACCCTAAAATCTCAAAGTTAATAGGATTAAAAATGAAGTTCAATCGGTTTAAGACCGCATCAATTGTTTGTTGTAGGTAGGTAATGTTTGAATGAACTTGTAGCTGTTTTGACACTTTGAAGATATTTTCAACAAAAACTTGGAGGTTTCTTTTAGGTGATTTGTGTGTTAAAATTAGAGCACTCTCAAATAGATTCTTCATTGCAGGTGTAAATTCCTGATTTGAAGACAATAACATCTCCTCGATTATCAGGAGTGTGTTATGAATATCATCTTCATCCACAGTTTCAAATATATTAATACACAAAGGATGAGGTCTCCCTATTGTAAAAACCTCTACTTTTGGATTATCAAAAAAGGTTCTAGCATACTCTCCTTTGATATCGAATACCAAAGTACTGATTTTTTTATCTAATAGTTGTCCAACAATAGAGGAAACAATCTTTGTCTTTCCACGCCCAATTTGACCAAAAATCTCTGCATTGAGTAGTAAGTCTTTAACATTTAGAGTAATCTCTCGTCCCATATCATTCTCATCAACAACTCTACCAACAATAATGGTTTCTTTATCTTGAACAAAATTAGCTAACTCTGAGCTTATTTCTTTTGTTCTCACTGGTAAGAATCCTCCTCTATATGTGTGAGGAACATGAACTAGAGTAGCAATGTTTTCTATTTCTACTGACTGTTTATTCCTAACAGGAGAGAACATTAACTTATTGAAAGATTTATTAGAAGGGATAATTTTTCTTTTTTTCTTAGCTAAGCCACTGGCGTTTAGAATAAAAGATTCGGTTTTCTTGTCTTCAGCTAAAAGTAGTAAATCAAAAATAACCTGTTTTGATTCTTTTCTCTTTTTTTCTGTCCTAATAATAAAACAAGCATCTTTTATTTCATTTCTCAAGAGAATGTTATACATCTGATCCGTTAGGTTAAAACTAGTAACCAGCTCTCTTGAAAAATCAATTTTGCTCTTTGCTTTCATTTGGTTCAGTGTTTTGACCATACTTCGTGCTTGTTCTCCAGTTAGAGTCTTGATTCTACAATCATAATGTGTTTCAATGGAACTGGAAACAAATACAATGTCTCTTTCTAATTTTTCTTCTACCTTTTTCTTGAGCCATCCTTTTACTGCTACTGGAAAGAATAAACTAACCCCTGTATTATGCTTATAGACAGCTAACATCCTATCTCTCTTCCTCATTGATAGACAGCTGATGAAAGCTTGGTGTACCCTGTTAGCATATGAATTCACAGAATCGAAGTTGTTAGAGGAATTTGTTACTGAAGAGGATACAATTACAATACCCACTTTTCTGTAAAAAGGCAAAAACAGTTTCTTCTGAGTTTGAGAATTTACATCATCTACAGGATAGAAAGGCAAGAATTTGATTATAATTAACAGAATAACTAGACCTACAATAGATGATAAAGCAGCTACGTTTGTAAAGACTGTTACAAAGAAACCTTTCAGAGCTAGGGAAACGTTCTCACTGAATTCAGCTATTACTACTAAGGGTTCAAATGGAAGGAGTTTAATTAATTCAGGAAACAGAAAAATGAAGGAAATTAACCCCACAAGAATAACTATTAACCATGGCAGAATCCTTTTGAAAATACGAATTTTCTTACTTTCCTTACTCTTTTTTGAATTGTATTTATATTTATTTGAAGGATTCTTCTTTTTTACCATAGAACTCTCCTCAGAAGAACTAATAGGGACAGTGATTCACTAAAAGAGATACTAGTTCTAGGTATATAAGCACCAAAAAATAGAGGAATAAACTGTTTTCTAAAACAAGAAAAATTGTGTTGTCATATTCTTTCCAAGGGGGTTATCAAGTTTTCTGAATATAATCTATTAACCTTTCCACGAGAGTTGAAATGATATGTATGACCCAGAACCAGGCGATGAAGATACTTTACCCCCACATTGGTTTCCTTAAAATTCAGAAACCAATTCATTTATTTTTTTGAAATTTATTTTGCAATATGATTATATTTTAGTATACTAGCCAGACAAAGACATTTTATAGTCATTTCACATATTTATTAATGTAAAATTGTTATTCAGTTTAGCTTGAGGAAAGGCACAAAGGGGTAAATCATGTTAGATATTGTAGAGTATCAAAGAAAGAAGAAGAAACTTCTTGATATTCAAAAACCAGTTACTAGTATATCAGAACTTCAGGAAATTCTCACTGATTTAGAATACGTATGTGCAAATGAAAGATCATCAGAATTAGTAAAATTATTAGAGATGTTAATTGAAACTACAAAAAATGTTAACGATAGTCAAAAGTTATTTAGACTATATCTCCTTTATTTTCAACAAATATATTTCTATACAGAGTACTCCAAAAAAGCAGAAGAAGTCATCATACAAATGGAGAAAATAAATGAAAAAAATAACAAAATAGAACAAGAAGCTTTCATTAACATCTCCAAATCCTTAACAAATCAATTCCATTCGAGAATGGATGATGCAATTAATTTCGCGAGTAAAGCAGTTGAATTAATTACTCCATATAAAAATCAATATGATGATACCTATCATCGAATTTTGTATGTTTACACACTATTTAGTTGGACAAAAAACCATAATTTTCCTGATGCAATTTCAAATACTGAAGATTGCATACAGTATTGGTATAGTAATTATAATTCTCAAGCAATGATTTTTGCTATTTTTCAACTCCTACGTATCTATAGTTTCTTAGGTGATGATGAAAAAATCAAGGGAATCTTAGATTGGGTTTTTGACGAAGAACAAATTCAAAATAATCTTATAGATACACATTATATTTTATTATATTTATTTACAGGTCAAATTTACACGATCAGAATGAGAACTAGAGAAGCGATAGAACTATTGACTGAAGCTCACAAAAAAATCTCAAATTCAAGAAAAACAAAATTAACAATGATGTATGAATATACAGAGATTATACGTCTTCTAAGTCGTTGTTATGCATATGTTGGTAATTTTCAGCAATCATACGATCTTATCATGGAATTATTATCATTTATGGAAGAGGATTATGTTAAGCGGAATTATTTTGAGTATGGTTACAAGCGGTTGCAGTTTAATTCTTACTACACCTTACTCTTTATCTTTGTTCAACTTGATTTAAATATTTCAGGAATACAAGACAATAAACTACAGAAAATTCATCAATATGTTAAATCTCTTCTAGAAAAATCTAATATATCAAAAAACCTTCTTTTAGATACATCTTTAGATGAAAAACAAATGCGGGACATATTAAGAACTGAATCAAGAAATCCTCTTGAGCTCTATGTCAGTCTATATCAACATCTCTCTTCTGTAGAAACATATTCTGCAACAGAAAAAACCATAGATAACATCAAAATAATACGAGATTTCACACACAATCCATTATATGCTGATGTCATTTTGGGAAAAATCTATCTTTCAATTGGTAAATATGATGAATTTCAGAATATAGTAGATAAGATAAAAAAGATAAAAATTGAATCAGAGATCCCTGTTTTAAAACCGTGGGTTGATTTATTCGTTCTTCTTCAAAGTTATTTAGAAAAACCAGAAGATCAAAATCTAGTAAGTAAATTTAGTTCACTAGAGGGATGGTGTACAAAAAACAATTTTCGAAAAATGGCTGAAGAAGTGAAACTATACAGAAAATTAATAACATCAACAAAAACTTTAGAGAGTTTTTCAGAGCGATTTAAACAAACTGCTTTTCTGGATATATATAACAATCAATCAAAGAAGTTAGTATTAGAGTATCTGGAAAATGAGGTATAAGACAAAAAAATAAATGAATTGGTTTCTGAATTTTAAGGAAACCAATGTGGGGGTAAAGTATCTTCATCGCCTGGTTCTGGGTCATACATATCATTTCAACTCTCGTGGAAAGGTTATACTTTAAGCGAAATGAAAGTAAAAGAAAGTAAAGGAAATTTTCTGCCAAATGGCAAGTAATATTTTATTTTATTAACTAGTGAATAAAAGAAGGAAATAGAGGGATTCCCTCGTTTTTAAAGAAGTTATACTATCCTTTCCTTATCACCACCCTCTATTTCTCAATATAGCTATTTCATTTTCATCTATTATCTCAAAGGAAAAAAATTGTCAAATACTTTCAATATTAATTTATCAGGATATGGCCACTCTTACCGACATAAAAGTCTAGATTAATGGAAACTTAGATGGACAAAAGAGCAAAGTATTTATAGTAAACTCTAACTTAGTATATTGCCACGAAAAGTCAGACTTCGGTCTGATGAGTGGATGTTAAGCCATGTCTTTGAGCGGGTTCGTCTAACAGAATCCGCTCCTTTGATTTCACAGATTGTTTCAGTTTTATTGCAGTTTTTTTTGTTTAGGCAAAAAACTCTTAAATCGCAATTAATAAAAGAGAAAACGCAATAATCATATTTGCAAGCTTACTACTTCGTTATGGTTGGCTGTCTACAATAAGCCTTTGAACGATAACTTAAAAAAGCCTTGCAAAACATAACAAAGTGCTGTATGAATTTTACAATCACCTCCAAGGAAAACAAGAACTCCGAGACGTTCTGATGCTACAGAAGAATATGAGAATTTAGGAACAAAAGTTTTGTGTAGTACAAAAAACACTAGTACGTGTATGTGCGCAACAAATCTGTTCAATTTATTAAATTAAGCTATAAAAGATCGTACCATAATCAGACAAGGAAGCCGGTTGATCATGCCGGACCTAGGTGCTATCAGATTCGCAATAGACATGCAAGTTTTATGTCTCTTCGGAGGCATGGCGAAAGGCTCAGTAACACGTCGCCAATCTGCCCTATGGACGGGGATAACCTCGGGAAACTGAGATTAATACCCGATAGGTATGGAATTCTGGAAGGAGCCAATACCGAAATGGACTCCGGTCCGCCACAGGATGAGGCCGCGGCCGATTAGCTAGTAAGTGATGTAAAGGATCACTTAGGCGATGATCGGTAGGGGTAATGAGAGTTAGCGCCCCGAGAAGGACACTTAGACACTGGTCCTAGCACTACGGTGTGCAGCAGTTAGGAATTGTGCCCAATGCGCGAAAGCGTGAGACCGCGAATCTGAGTGCCAGGGAGAACCCTGGCTGTGATGGAGTGTTCGTAGCTCCAACAGCAAGCAGAGGGCAAGGCTGGTGCCAGCCGCCGCGGTAAAACCAGCTCTGCGAGTGCCTAGGACGATTATTGGGCTTAAAGCATCCGTAGCCGGGTAAGTAGGTCTCTGGTTAAATCTGCAAGCCCAACTTGTAGGCTGTCAGAGATACCGCTAACCTAGGGAATAGGAGAGGTGAACGGTACTGCGGGAGAAGCGGTGAAATGCGTTGATTCCCGCAGGACCCACAGTGGCGAAGGCGGTTCACTGGAATATCTCCGACGGTGATGGATGAAAGCCAGGGGAGCGAAAGGGATTAGAGACCCCTGTAGTCCTGGCCGTAAACGATGAGGACTAGGTGTTGGCCATGGCTAAGGGCCTGGTCAGTGCCAAAGGGAAACTATTAAGTCCTCCGCCTGGGGAGTACGGTCGCAAGGCTGAAACTTAAATGAATTGACGGGAAAGCGCCACAAGGTACGGGATGTGTGGTTTAATTCGACTCAACGCGAGGAAACTCACCTGGGGCGACTGTCAAATGTGTGTCAGGCTGAAGACCTTACACGAATAAGACAGAGAGGTAGTGCATGGCCGTCTCAAGCTCGTGCCGTGAGGTGTGCTCTTAAGTGAGTAAACGAGCGAGACCCGCGCCCCTATTTGCTAAGAGCAAGCTGCGGCTTGGCTGAGGACAATAGGGGGATCGCCATCGATGAAGATGGATGAAAGGGCGGGCCACGGCAGGTCAGTATGCTCCAAATCCCCAGGGCTACACACGCATCACAATGGACAGGACAATGAGAAGCGACTCCGAAAGGAGAAGCGGACCTCCAAACCTGTTCGCAGTAGGGATTGAGGTCTGTAACCGACCTCATGAACATGGAGCACCTAGTATCCGCGTGTCATCAGCGCGCGGAGAATACGTCCCCGCTTTTTGTACACACCGCCCGTCGTTGCAACGAAGTGAGGCTCGGTTGAGGTTGAGGCGTAACGGTTCAATCGAAACTGGGTCTCGTGACGATGCAAAAGTCGTAACAAGGTATCCGTAGGGGAACCTGCGGAAGTATGTAGGTAGTAGCTTACATACCGCATGTGGATCACCTCCTACGTTTGGGATCCCCTCAGGGATCCCACAACCCTTATTCTCTTTTTTCTTCTGTAGATAAGATGTCTCGGGGTTCCTGTATTCTTTGGAGGTTTTTCATTTCACACAAAAATCAGTTGAAATATTCTTTTACAGATTTAAATTCCTCTAGACAATTTTCTTCTTTGGCACTTTCTTTCTTGAGGTGCTTTAATAGCTTCTTTTTACTATTATGATAACCCTTTCCAAAGAGTGAATAATGATGTACAAAGAAAGATTCGACCCTGACGAAGGAGACGGAGATATTTTGCCGCCATTATGGACACCGTAAAAATATCATAGTTTCTCCTTTTTTTAATTTATAAAATGTAGTAAAAATGCAACCTAACTGCAATATTGAACATAGTTTTAATATAAAATATATATCATATCCATTTTGCTGGTGATCCTATTTATGGAAGATAAGGTTAATGAATTTGAAACTATTGATTCAGAAGAATCTATGTCATTGTTCATAGATAGATTTAGAGTTATTTCTTCTAATCACCGAAATGAAGAAGGTATTTTAGAAACAATAAATAAAACAATAAGAAAATGTAACCAGCTTAATGATCGAAAATCATTGGTTAAGTTATATGAAATGAAGATGTCGCAAATTGAGCACCAAAAGGAAGAACATCAAAATATCGTTCAAATAATTCAACAAATGAAAGATATTTCAAAGGAAATTAACTATATGGGAGGATTAGCGCTAGCATATTACAAAGAATGGTACATTGAAAAACATAAAGGGAATGATAAGAAAAGCATAGAAGCTATCAATAATTCCATAAATTATGTAACTCAATACTTAAACTCAGAAAACTATGAATATAATGTATGTAAATATTCGTTTGCAGTAGAAATTTGGTTATCAAAACGTGAACCAATAGCCCCCTCTATTTTGGAAGAATGTGCTAATTACTTCTATAAGAACAATTTTTACAGAAGCTTTGTTCAAAGTTTATCACTTTTAGTTTTAATTTATCAACAAACACAAAATAAAGAAAAATCAATACAATTGGTAAGACGGATCATCCAAAATAAGAATGTTTTACATAAAATGCCATTGGAAATCCAAGCAATAATAGATTATTTTATTGGAGTGAATCATAGATTAAATCTTAACATCAATGAAGCAAAACACTACTTCCTCAAATCACAGAATAATCTGAGAGGTAAGTACAAAAAAAGTGTTTACTTGGGATACTTTCTAAGATGTCAAGCCCATTTGACAGCTTGTTATGCTCTTCAAGGAGAATTAGAATTAGCTTTAAACCAGATGAAAGAGGTAGAAGAGCTAATTGAAGAAAGTGTTACTACAAGGAATTTAGACTCTTTTAGCAAGAAACAGATAGAACATGATTTTAATTTAATCAAATTTTACATCCATTCTAGATTGCAAAACTTTCAAACTGAAGATTTAAGTGAGTTGATTCAAGTAATTCTAGAAAATATCAAGAAACAACACAGCGATCCCATCTTCTTTAGTGAATTCATTTTAAACACTAATTTCTCAGAAGATCAATTAGAAAGAATAAAAAATTTGAACAATCCAAGTACTAAAAGAGTTCAACACATCATTACTTTTCTTATTGAAAAAATAACACATTCAGAGGAAATACAAGTTGTGGAACTAATTCAAGCTTTAAAAAATAGGACTGTTGAAGAACGAATGACTTTTGTAGAGAAAGCCTTTGCAGATTTATTAGCAGCTCAAGAATATTATAAATTGAACCGTTTTGCAGAGATTTACCCACTCTTAAGAAAATATGAAAATCAACTTCATCGTATTGAAGTTCTTGAATTGCGTATCTTCATGGAAGCTTTCATCCAAGTAGGTGCTTTTAACAACGGTGATCCTTTAGGACCCGCGCTCCAGTACATGGCTATAAAGAAATGTAGAGAATATGGATTTAGTAGATTAGAAAATAAATTACTATATTATCTATTCCTACAGGAAAGTAGTATACTCAAAGTAAGTGGTTGAACAAGGAAAGGATTACCTCCTACGTTGGAATCCCCTCAGGGGATTCTCTGATCATGCAGGGCCTGTTTTAGGCCTTGTTATGACCAATCTGACTTCGAAAGAAGCCCCCTTATTCTCTTCATTCTTCTATGGACGAAGTAGTCTCGGGGTTCCTGTATTCTTTGGAGGTTTTTCATTTCACACAAAAAATCAGTTGAAATATTCTTTTACAGATTTAAATTCCTCTAGCCAGTTTTCTTACTTGTCACTTTCTTCCTTGAGGTGTTTTAATAGCTTTGTTCTACTATTAGGGTAACCCTTTCCTAAGAGTGAATGATGATGTACGAAGAAAAATACGACCCAGAAGACGGAGACGAGAGTATAACACCACCTTTATGGTGTCCTGCTTAATTCTTTCTCCCAATACTTTTTTATTTTTTGAACGAGATTTCTTATTTTAAGTATTTCACGAGTATATAAATGAAAGTACGGATTAATTTGTAAGATGAGCTATTACGAAGAAGTCAAAAACATAATAATTAGCATTGAAACTAAAGAAGAGTTTAGAAAATTCTTAGAAGAATCTGAAAGTAATATCATCAAATGAAAAAAATGAAACTATTCAAGAGATTATCAATATTGGACTTCAGAAAAGTTTGATTCTAAACGATAAGAAATCACAAATATTACTTATTGGACTTAAAATCGCTCAAATCTACCATCTTGAAGAAAACCGAAAACTCTGTTTTAAACTTCTACAAGATATGAAATACTTTTCAAAAACATCAAACAATATGAATGGATTGGCTTTTTCATACATGTATGAGTGGTTACTTGAAAGAATTTCAGGAAATAAAGAAAAGAGCTCGAAGGCAATTCAAGAAGCAATTTCAATTCTAGAGAATAATATTGAATATGATCAATACATCTCGAATATGTGTTACTATTCTTATGCTCTTGAACTTTGGTTAGAGCATCATGACTTTTCATCTATATCCATTTTGAAGAATAACATAGAGTATTTTTACAGTAATGGTTTTTATCGCAGTTTGGCTCAGTCTATAAGTATATTGAGCGTGATTTATGCAAGAATGCAGTCCCACGAGAGTATACTGGAACTTAGTAGGAAAATATTTAGTAGCAAGGGCATATTAGATGAATTACCCAATGACATCAAAGCAATTTTACAATACTTCACAGGTTTAGGATTTATGCTTAACATGAATCTAAGTTTTGCTGAATCCTTCTTCGAAGAAGCATACAATATTCTCAAACCCATCTATAAGGACAGTATCTATTTCAGTAATTTTATTATTGTCCACTCTTACATTGTTACAGTTAAAGCATTGCAAGGTAATCTTAAACAAACTATTAGAATAATAGAAGATGTTGAGAAATTACTTCAACAGGAATTTTTTTTGAAGAATCTAGATACAAATACAAAAAGACAGATTCATCATACTCTAAATTTAAACAAGTTTTACGTCTATTCTCGTATGCAAGAATTTGATTCAGAGGAAATGCAAGATTTAATTTCTAAGATATTCATAAGAAGTAAGTCTCTTTATAGTGATTTCATGCTCCTAAGTGAGTTTATTCTCAACGCAAATCTAGAATCAGCAGAATTAGAAGAACTTCTGATTATTGATAATTTTAGCATTGCCCGTGTTAAACACTTGATTTCATTTACACTCCTTAACAGAAGGGAGAAAGCCACTACTGAGCAACAATTTCTGGAAACAATAAGAATTTTGAAAAATAGAAAGAAAACCTGTAAAACCACCTTTATTGAGAATGCCTTCGCTGATTTATTGATTGCACAACAATTATTCTTACATGAAAATTATGGAGGGATATACCCCCTCTTAAGAAAATATGAAAACCAGCTTCACCGTATCGAAGTTCTCGAATTACGTATCTTCATGGAAGCTTTTATCCAAGTTGGCGCCTATAAAAATGGTGATCCTTTAGGACCTGCTCTCCAGTACATGGCTATTAAAAAGTGTCAAGAATACGGATTTAGTAGATTAGAAAACAAATTACTAGATTATCTATTCTTACAGGGAAGTGAGGCACTTAGAATTAGTGTTTAATGAAATGGATCACCTTCTACGTTTGGGATCTTATATAGATCCCACAACCCTTATTCTCTTTCTTTTTCAGTAGATAAGATGTTTCGGGGTTTCTGTATTCTTTGGAGGTTTTTAATTTCACACAAAAAATCATCTGAAATACTCTTTTACAGAATTAAATTCATCGGACCAATTTTCTTTTATGACACATTCTTCCTTGAGGTGTTTTAATAGCTTCATGCTACTATTAGGATAACCCTTTCCTAAGAGTGATTTACAATGCATGAACTAAAATATGATCCCGATGAGGGAGATGAAGGAATACTTCCACCAGCATGGAGACCGTAAAAGCAATTAAGTCTCCCCTTTTATCTTTTATTTCAGTATAAATGCAATTAAACTGCAATTTATTGGACGACTTTTAAATAAAATCTAGTTGTCATCAAATATGCTGGTGACCATTTTATGGAAGATAAGGTTAGAGAACTAGAGAGTATAAATTCCTTTGAAGACATGAATACATTCATTGAACAATTTAGAGTTGCAGCATCAAATAACAGAAATAATGAGGGAATTTTGTATACAGTTAATAAAGCAATTAAGAAATGTGAACTAATTAATGATCAGAAATCCTTAGTTAAGCTTTATGAAATCAAAATAACACAAATTCAACACTCAGAAGAAAACTTCACAATCATTGTCGATTTAATAAGTAAAATGAAAGAAATATCTAGAAAGATTGATTATGATGGTGGATTAGCGCTTGCTTACAATGTTGAATGGTATATTGAGAAATATAAAGGAAATAAACAAAGAAGCAAAGAAGCTCTTGATGAATCAATGAAATTTATATCTCTAAATGATAATATTGAAGAATATGACTATTATGTTTGTAACTATTCGTTTGCTATTGAAAAATGGTTAATAAAACGCGATGTAACAGCAGCTGAAATTTTAGAAAAATGTGCAGAATATTTCATGCAAAAAGGTTTTTACAGAAGCTTAACGTTTGCTTTGGGGGTTCTAATTCTAATTTACCAGCAAGATCAGAATTGGGGGAAGACATTAAGCATATCAAAAAGGATACTAAGTGATTACAATTTTCTTGACAATGTACCAGAAGAAGTACAAGCAATCATTCATTTCTTCATTGGCTTTAGTCATGAATTGAGTTTTAATCTTAGTAAATCAGAAAATCATTTTCAACGCTCTCAAAACTTTCTGAGACTTATTCACAGAAAGAGTATATACTTAGGATATTACATAACAACGCTCTCACACTTAGCTTCTACTTATGCACTTCAAGGAAAACTAGAACTAGCTCTCAAACAAATGAAAGAAGTAGATGGTCTGATAGAAGAAAATATTGCAATTAAGAATCTAGATTCTTTTAGCAAAAGACAAATTGAGCACACATTCAATCTAACGAAATTTTACATTAAATCAAGATTACAAGGTTTTCAAATTGAAGGTTTGCAGGAATTAGTGCAAATTATTCGAAGTGGTATAGACAAATATTACAGCAATGCGATATTCTTTAGTGAGTTTCTTCTGAACGCTAACCTTACTAAGGAGCATTTACTAAAAATAAGAAACCTAAACAACCCGAGTACAAAGAGATTTGAACACATCATCAATTTTCTCATAGAAAAAGCAACTCATACAGAAGAAAAGCAAATCATTGGTTATATCTCTATCTTAAAGAAGAGACCGGTTGAAGAACGAATGACCTTTGTAGAGAAAGCATTCGCGGATCTATTAGCAGCACAGGAATACTACCGAATACATCGTTTTGCAGAGATATACCCACTCTTAAAGAAATATGAAAACCAGCTTCACCGTATCGAAGTTCTTGAGTTACGCGTCTTCATGGAAGCTTTCATCCAGGTAGGTGCTTACAAGAATGGTGATTCTTTAGGACCAGCTCTCCAGTACATGGCAATTAAGAAATGTCAACAACATGGTTTTAGTAGATTAGAGAACAAACTACTAGATTATCTCAATTTACAGGGTAAAGACACATTGAAAATAGTGACTTAAACTGAAGAATGGGTTTTTGTTGACCCCGGGTCTATTTCTAGTGGAACAAAAGAAATGAATAGAATTACCAATATTATTTACCTTAATCTATCCTCATTCTTTAACCTTGTATCTATCCTTATCTGCAAAAAACTCCATACTAGCATATCCAGCATATATCTTAGCTGAATGGGTTTCTCCAGGTAAAATATAGAAGCGATCACCCTTAGTATAGATCTGGTCCTTCCCCTCCAGAGTCAAAGCAATTTTCCCTTCTAACACTATAGCCCATTGCGCATCATGTGAATGAGGAGGAACTTCGGCATCTTGACTGAAATTCATAAAGACAATCTGGTGGTTCTGATCTTGGGAAAGATAAGCTATTAGTCCTGGTATTGGAATATCTGCTTCTGGTAAATTTCTTATTGCTTCAGGAAATATCTCGCTCATAATAATCATGCTTTGGGTGAAGTATCAACTTATAAACATTAAGGGAAGAGGGAATTCAAACGATTCTTTATCTTACCACATGAAATAAAATTAACGTGGTAAGATTATGTGTAGCGGGTTCAGTTCGGGGTTTAAGCCGTTTGAGCTTACAATTATAATACAAATATAATACAGACCCCGGGTCTGTAAACCAGATGTTAAGTGAATAGACCCCGGGCCAATTGCGACTGGAACTTTATTTGTAAATGTCATTTTTTTCTTGTGTAGTTTAATTAGTTTGGTCTTTAATATTAATTACAACCGAGAGTGATGATACATGGTTAGATCCAGAAGAGTGTGATGATTTTTACATCACCTCCAGAGTCACCAAATAAGAACAAATTGCTTTTTCAACATGTTTTCCAAATCTATTCAATATCCCTTTCAGAAATGAATGATAATATGGTAAAAACACACCAACAAGTAAGTTTCGTATTATTCAATGACTAAAGATATTCATCCATATAACTACTCTTAGAATTAGTCTTTGGTGGCAAGAAAATCGTCTTGATGCGATTAGGACTTTCGTAAAATATTAATTAGCTTAAGTGTAATAGAACGTGACTATATCATGAGTGAAGAAGAGATAAAAGAATGTCCAAAATGTGGGTCGTCGATGATCAAAAGAGAGAACTATCTTCCTGATGATTATGATTTAACTGAAATTAAGAAATTCTGGTTATGTGGTTCTTGTATGTTTTATGAATTACTTGAGTAAGAAAAATTATTTTTTGTCTACTTTAATTTCTCCTCCTGGTAAAAGTTCACTCAATAGCATTTCAATTTGCTCGTCTTCATTGTTGAAAGCAATGACCTTGATATCGTGTTTGAACATTAATGAGAACTCAAACAACTTTTGTCTACATGAACCACAAGGTAAGACTGGAGGTGAGCTTGTAGAGTAAACAACTACAGCTTGGATATCTTTCTCACCTTTATCAACAGCTGATCCTATAGCATTAACTTCGGCATGAAGAGCAAGATAATCTGAAAACTCAACATTACATCCTGTGAAAATTTTTCCACTTTCCATTAATAGTGCAACACCAACATGGAAGTTACTGTAAGGAGCATAAGCGTGTTTGCAGGATTCAATAGCAAGTTTCTTGAGTTTAGGCAGATACTGGTCGACAACCATATAGCTCAGTTAAGGATAGAATTCAAGCACTAAAAATCTTCCGTAAATATTAGGAAATTCTATCTTAAAACAATACCTTTTTATCTAAAGCTCATTTTGTAGATATGCGAATATCTATTGATGTTTGCTTATCTGTTGTATCTTACCCTAACAGGTAGGAATGTAATCTATTGATTACGATAATGTTCAAAAACGGAACAATTATAAACGAAGGGAATAAAAACCCTACTCGCGCAATACATTGCGTGTTTATCTCCTCCAGGATTACGATTATCCACTGAATAAAATTCAGTTAGCTGACAAGAACTCTCCTAGAAGGCGAAAACTGATTTCTAGAGTAACCTACACTATGCATACGCCATGTAGTGGATGACTCGGCTAGGGAGCCGATGAAGGGCGCGGTAAGCGGCGAAACGCTATGGGGAGACGCAGACAGTCTACGATCCATAGATTCCCGAATCGGATTTCCGGTTACAGTTTAATAAACTGTAACAGCCAGTGATGGCGGGGAACGCAGGGAACCAAAACATTCAAGTACCTGCAGGAAAAGAAAACAAAAGTGATTCCGGTAGTAACGGCGAGTAAAACCGGAACAGGCCAAACCGAATTCCTTTTTTGAAAGATTAAGGTAGATGTGGTGTTTTGACTACATTATAGACCGTAAACGTGAAGTTGAAGACCCCTGGAAAGGGGTGCCATAGAGGGTAATAGCCCCGTAAACGTAAACGTTCGGCTTAGTAGTATCAAGACTAGCGTGGCTTGGATATGTCGCGCAAATATGGGAGGACTAACTCCCAAGCCTAAATACTCCCCTAGACCGATAGCGCACTAGTAACGTGAGTGAAAGTTGAAAAGTATTCGAAATACGAGAGTGAAAAGTTCCTGAAATTACATGGTAACAGACGTGGATGGCTTGAAAGGGTAGAGTCTCGGTGAAGGAACCCATCGTGAGGTGGCAGTACGAGCTGAGAGGACCAGAGTCATCCGTTCCGTCTAGAAACACGGGCCGAGGAGTTTATGTCTGTGGTAAGTCTAAGTATTATACGGTGACGTAGCGAAAGCAATCAGCGCGCAGCTTCGGCAAGGCGCGACGTCCGATAAGGGCGTGAAATCACAGGTGTAAGACCCGAAAGCAGTTGATCTATCCCTGACCAAGGTGAAGCGCTTCGAAAGGAGCGTGGAGGCCTGAAGCGGTATTGATATGCAATTCATTCGTCTGAGTTGGGGATAGTGGCAAAAGACCAATCTAAACTGCTGATAGCTGGTTCCCCCCGAAGTATCACCACAGGATAGCGTCGCTGGAGGTTGCTTGTGAGGTAGAGCTACGGACGGGAGGTCCTGGGGAGTGAAATCCTCACCCTCCCTTCCAACTCCGAACTTGCAAGCGCCGTAGAAGGCGACAGACGGGCGCGTATCCGCAAGGGATATGGCCGAAAGGGAAACAACCCTGCAATGGGTTAAGGGCCCTAAATCCCGGTTAAATGTTAAACAGAATGGCGTCCAACGACGAAAACAATGAGGCGGTAAGCTTAGAGGCAGCTATCCGTTAAAAAAAGCGTAACAGCTTACTCATCGAGTTTTTGGGCCCAGAAAATGGACGGGGCTAAACCGGGTCCCGATACCCATTTGGACTTCAAAAGAGTCTCAGGTAGGGGGGCGATCTGGTTGGGTAGAAGCTGGGGAGTGATTCCCAGTGGACCGATTAGATTTGCAGATCTCGGTGGTAGTAGGAGCATAGTGAGGTGAGAATCCTCACCGCCGCAAGCCCAAGGGTTCCTTGGCACTGTTCGTCAGCCAAGGGTTAGTCGGTCCTAAGGATGATCTTAAAACGAATCATTCGAAAGGGAAACAGGTTCATATTCCTGTACCATGCGTATAGACGTGGTGACACAAGCTCTGAGCTAACGTTGGTGGGTAGGTGGCCTAGGAGAATATCCTAGTTAAATTTTAGAACTCTGGGGAGAACCGTTAAGGTGAGAACCAGAAGAATAGATGAAGAGGCTGGCCATAGGTTGCTGGCTGCCATCAATCCCAACAGCCCATGAAAAGGCAAAGAGAACGATTACGCGTGTCCGTACCCAGAACCGACACAGGTGTGGCTAGCTTAGAAGGCTAAGGCGTGTTAGGGGAGCTAGGGTGAAGGAATTCGGCAAATTAGTCCCGTACCTTGGGTATAAGGGATGCCTGGAGAGGTGTATGCCTCACCAGGTCGCAGTGACTCGGGGCACCCGACTGTTTAATAAAAACATAGCTAACTGCAAGGGCGAAAGCCTTAGTACAGTTAGTGAATCCTGGCCGGTGCTGGTGATTGAAACCTGGGTTCAACCAGGCTAAGACCCAGTAAACGCCGGAGCTAACTATG
>JAUVXV010000013.1 GCA_030603365.1 Candidatus Heimdallarchaeota archaeon | reverse complement strand
GGTTGTCCCTCAGTAAACCTACCTTGAACCAGGGGGCCTAGCTAGCTCGGTGCTGATGCTCCACCAACTATCGCAGACCCAAATCTGCATAACTTCCCCTCAACGCACGTGAGGGGACCCACTTAAACGACGGTTAGGCGCCTTCTGGTAAGTTTAACCAAGTTTCATAACGTGCGTAATAGTTCATCTTGAGATCATCTCCAGACAAAAAAACTTCAGCTATATCACCCTCAACAGCATAAACCCCAGTATAATTTTGTAGGATTGAAGGATTTATATCTCTGATTTCATAGCTTTCCCTTTGTTTTTTTATTCCGGTTTTGGTTTCATGCATTATTTCAACAAGTTCGAAAGCTAGGGATTTCGATATATCTTCAAATTCTTCAGCGTTGGAAAACAGAGTAACACCCAATTTCAATTCAGGAACTAAGGCTATTATTGACTTTGTTCCTTGATTTGTACCAGCATGAAAAACAATTTATTCATTATTTGGTAAGTATGATCTATCTAAAAAGAAACCAAACCCAATTTTTTGAGGATCTGTGGGTTTAGCAAATTCAGATTTGAACATCATAGAGAGAGTTGTTTCATTGATTAACTGAACATCATTTACTTTTCCTTTGTTGAAGATGAACTTTGCGAACGCATTCATATCCTCGATTGTTGTATATAATCCTCCTGATGCCATATCAATTATGTCATATTGATTATATGGAACATGGTTTTTACCATCTTTATAATATCCAACAGCAATTTTATGTGGATAGTGTATGTGCGATGACAAAAAACTACTAGATGTCATTCCAATAGGGTGCAACAAAGAATCCCTCATATAAATAGCAAACCATTCTCCTCTAACAACTTCTATGATCCTACCGAGTATATTAAATCCAATATTGGAGTACTTAAATCTATAATTTGCAGGATAAGCAACATAAGATTCTTCTAAAGAAGCAACCATATCTCTCATAACATAAGTGATATTATCCCACGCCCATTCAGGTAAATTGTCATTTCTTGGTAAGCCAGAATGGTGAGACAAAATATTTCTAATCGTTATAGGTTCTGTGTCATTGAATCTACTGTTTATAGAAAAATCTGGAAGATAATCTGTGATAGGTGCATCTAAATCTACTAATCCTTCTTCATATAATCGCATAATTTCTATAGCTGTAAATAACTTAGAAATGGAACCTGCTTTGTAAACAGTGCTTACATCAGCTTCATACTCTTCTTCGATATTAGAAAAACCTGTTACTCGCTGATAGACAATATTGTCACCGTCTAGAAGACTTACAGCTGTACTAGGAAGATTATGTTTATCCAATTCATACTCGGTATATTTTATCGCATATGAATAATCACCAATTGGAATAGTTCTAGGTCGTATTGGAGGGTAAGGAATTATAATTAACGTAACAACTAGAATAATCGTAATTGTAATAAATATCAGAAGTTTCTTTTTTTTCAGTACTTTCAAATGAATAATGCCCCTGAATTTCTGTAGTGGATTTGAAGCTTTGAACACTTTTATAGCTATGCAAATGATTTTTATTTTTACAAACATTTAAAATGAGATTAGGGTCTAGGAGGTCCTTTATTAACAATTTTTTTCATTTCCTCAACTGAGGGTTGCATCAAGGTGTTGGAATGGTCTAGCCACTAGGTTATTCCAGTATCAATAAAAGGTTGTATCATTTCATTCAGCAGAAGTGTCTAAAAATGAGGGAACATGAAGTAACACTATTTTTACGCAATTTTTGAATTAATCATACGGAAAAAATTAACACAAAGGTTAAGAACTAAATAACAGAAATTTTGCTCATAAAATGACAAGCTATAAGAAATATAAACTAACCATAAAAGTTTGCTTAACTATTCTTCTTGTTTCCATTCTATTAATTCCACTTTTGAGTAATGGAAATATTGGAAGTATAGTTGAAAATGAACAGAAATCCGAAATAAAGCTATTTACAACAGTTGGAATCGTAATTAACGATACAAACATAGCATCATATAGTTCCTCAGGAATAGGTTCAGTAGATGATCCATACATCATTGACAATCTAATGATAGATACTACAGACTCACTAGCGGTTGATTTTAAAGGTGTTTCTCCTTCAACCTACTATGTTCTCCGTGACTCTCATCTGAAAGGTTCAACTTATGGGGTTTACTTTCATGATGCTATGATAGGAAAAGCTTCTGTTATCAACTGTACAGTCGAAGGTGCCTTATCAATTGGAGGAGCTAACGCTTTATATCTAACTATTCACAATAATACGCTTAAAGCAAGACAGAGTGCTAATTTTAGAGAGGGGGTGAAATTTACCAACAACGTAGTTTATTTCACAAGCGATTACTCAGGCTCAATTCTTCGAATAACAGATGAAAACAATATTGTAGAGGACAATATTTTTTATGGAAATTCTTCATCGATTAGAATAAATCGCATTACAAACACCACATTTAGAGACAACATCCTTCACAGTACAGGATTCTATTTCTCTGATGATGAAATTGAATATATTTTGAATAATACATTTGAAAACAATATTATCAATGGCAAACCTTTTGGATTCTTATACAATCAAAATGATGAAACTATAACTGGTGACCAATATGGACAAATATATCTAGTTAACTCAACTAACGTACTAATAGAAGACCATTCTTTTTTTGATGTTAATTTAGGAATACAAGTCTATAATTGTACCGATATTTCTATAAGAAATGTGGAAGTGAAAGGTAACAATGGGATTTATGCAGAAAATGTTGAAGAAATATTGATAGAAGATTCCAGCTTTGAAGGGTACCGTGACGGAATGCAATTTGAAGGGGTAAATAACAGTATTATTCAAAACAACTATATAACTGATTTTGAATATGGTTTGGACTTTATTGATATGAATAATGTTCAGATAAATAATAATACTATGGTAAATATGCTTGAATATGGACTTTACTTAGAAGAGATGAGTAACGTAGATATAAACTTCAATATCATAACCTGTTTAATACAAGATGAAGGGAGTGAAATACCCATAGTGATCTGGTCATCAGAAAATATGACTGTATTTTATAATGTCTTTATTAGCACAGGAAATCAAACAGCTCATCTAGCAGAAGATTGGTCAACGACAAATATAATGTGGTATGATGCAGCTTCAGAAATTGGAAACTTTTGGTCAAACTGGAATGAAACAGGAACTTATGCAATAGAGGGTGATGGGGGAAATGCAGATCTATATCCATTCATAGACATAGATGGAGACAATTTAACCGAAATCGAGGAAGTATTAGTATATCATACAAATCCATTCGATGCTGACAGCGATGGTGATGGTTTTTCAGATTATGAGGAAATCCAAGAAGGGACTGATCCTTTGAATCCAAAGGATTATCCAGGAAGAGGTAGAGTTCTAGCACTTATACTAGGATTAGTATTCGGAATTGGTCTAGCTGCAGGAGTAACTGTCTTCATTCTCGTTAAGAAAGGAAAAATAAAGTTACCTAACTTAAAAGGAAAATAATAGATTTTCCTCCTTTTCTTTTATTTTTGTTTAGAAGACATATTTAAAAATCTGTGATTTTAACAATTTTTTATAACTACAACAAATGGAAATGTAGGAGATAATCAAAATGAGTGAAAAATGGACAACCAAGAATGTACCAAATCTTTCTGGTAAGGTTTTCATTGTTACAGGTGCAAACAGTGGTATAGGTTTTGAAGCTGCTAAAGAATTTGCACTTAAGGGTGCGAAGACCATTCTAGCTAGTCGTAATTTAGAGAAGGCAAAGAAAGCTTTATCTAAAATTAAAAAAGAAATCCCTGATTCTTATATTGAAATTATGCAACTTGATTTAGCAAATTTGGAGTCTGTGAATAAATTTGCTTCTGAATTCAAGGAAAAATATGATCGTTTGGATGTGCTTGTGAATAATGCAGGAATAATGATGGTACCTTATCAAAAAACAGTAGATGGATTCGAGAGTCAGATAGGCACAAACCATATTGGACACTTTGCTTTAACTGGACTATTATATGATTTACTTATGAAAACAGAAGGCTCACGAGTAGTGAATGTGAGTAGTAATGGCCACAGATTTGGAGAGATGGATTTTGATAATTTCATGTATGAGGAGAGCAAAGAATATTCAAGAATGAAAGCTTATGGAAATTCGAAGCTAGCTAATCTTTTGTTTACTTATGAATTGGATAAGAGATTCAAAAAAGCAGATGTTAATGCAATTTCTGTCGCAGCACATCCTGGTATGTCAAATACAAGTTTAGCTGACCATATGATGGGGTGGTTTGCACCAATATTGAAGGGTTTATTTGGGTTCTTTATGCAAAGTGCAGCTAAAGGTGCGCTTCCCACAATTCGTGCATCTGTTGATCCAGAAGTTAAAGGCAGCGATTACTACGGTCCAAGAGGACGTAATGAACAAAGAGGTTATCCTATTAAAGTAGAATCTAACGAAGCCTCACACGATGAAAAAGATGCAAAAAAATTATGGGAATTATCAGAAAAACTAACTGGTGTTAAATTTTAGATTTGAGTAATAAATTAGAATAAGAAAAAGAGAAAAAAAGAAGTTAAATTAGTATAAACAATTTATGTGGATTTCCATCATATTCTTCTGGAACCATTACTCCGAATTTATATGAAAAATATGTTAAAGCATAATCGAAAGCTTCTTCCATTGTTGTCTTAGGATTGGAATTAAAATGATCAACTAAACTAAATTCTAAGAAATAGTAAGTCCACAGACCATTGTTGAATTCATATGCATCCCAACCCATTCCTTGTTCAGCACAAGCAGCACCAAACCAAACATATTCAGAATTAGGCATAGCCATTAATTCAGGTCCAAAACCACCAGCAAAGCAGTGGTCAATGAAAACAAATATTTGCTTAGCGACTGCTAATTCTAGTATGGCAGCTAACTCATAGTCCCAAAATCTTCCGTCTTCATCGTTTTCGCCAGCTCCAAAATCCCAAGCACAGATAAGACTTTCTCCAACTTTAGCTCTTGATCCATGACCGGATGTTACATAAGATATCACATCGTCTTCATCAGCATTTGCTACAACATAGTTTAGTGTTTGTTTGATGTTATATTCAGAAGCAACGAAATCAAATTGATAGTATTCGCTAGAATTATCACCTAGAACAATAATATGTTCGTACCCTAGTCCAACAAAGTAGTTATACCAATCATTAGCATCTTCATCACAAAAACGAAGATCGTTTATAACCTTATAATCACTTATTCCCACGATAACGGCCCAATGCTCAGCTTTACCATAAGAAGGGGCTTTATAGTTAATAGTCACATCTACAGAGGTAAGAGAAAGTACTTCAGGTTCGAAGGTAATTCCTCTTTCTGTAATTGCAAAGCTTACAGGAATAAATACTCCCATAAACAAACTAGAAATGAAAATGAGGGAAACAAGGCAGAATTTTGTATGTTTCATATTCTCACCATTTTTTGTTTAGTGCAAATTTACTTAATTTGTAATTTATCATATTTTTGCTTTATAATTCTAAAGTAGTAAAAGGCAAAATCAACAGAGATATTTCTCAAAGAAAGATATTGCACCTTCACTGATTTAGCTCTTATCTCTTTTTCATCTATTTTAAATGGAATGTACATTCAAATATTTTGTATTTTAAGTAATTATTTAACATCAAGAGCAAAATTTCTTTATTAGTAAAGTGTAGAGAGAGTATATTGAATAGTTCTAAGTCCAAACAAATAAAAGAAAATATAAAAGAGAATTTTTCTATTTATTCTTGTAGATAAGGTTTAGCGTCAACCTTAACTCCTTTCTTTTTTGCCATCTTTTTCCAGCCTCTATTGTTCATCCAAGTTACAATTTTCGACATTACTTTGGTGTACCAGAAATCTGGAAGTATAAACAGTTCTACATCTTGATAGTTTTTATCAGAAGACAAAGTTTCAGAGATTTGATCTAAAGCTTCAAGTAATCTTTCAGCTACTTTGCCAAGTTCTTCTAGGCTCTTCCCACTATCTTTCTGCAAAACATTGAACATTTCTCCTCCACCAATTGCAAGACTTCCAACCCAGTTGAGTCCAACAGTTTTAGCAAATTTTCGATAAAGTGGTATTGCTACCTCTGTTATCTGGTGTGGCTCAGGAAAACCACAAGGAATTATTGGCATGAATTTCTTATTGTCAAGTTTCAATTTCTTCTCAATAATTATCTCCATAGTTTTAATGACAATATATGGTTGACAATCATCGTAAAGAGGTGCTGTAAGAATAATGAGATCTGCTAAACTTATTGCATCGAGCATTTGATTAATTTTCTCTTCGCTAGAGAGTTGGTTTCTGATTATGAGAGAAGAAGTTTCCAGCCCATTCTTATTTAGTTTATCCAGGATATAATTACCTACATTTGCTGATGTACTTTTTTTACCACGAGGACTTCCTATTAACAATAAGACCTTAGTCATTTTCTCAGCTCCATTTCTTCGATAATTTGCTTCAACCCTGCTCTTATAGAATCTGAATCAGTATCTTCTTTGAAGATTTCAGTGCTGTATTTAGGAGGATAAAAATTCTTACTGTGTCTGTTGATAAGTAATCTAAAAAGTTCTTCTTCTTCTTTATCATCTTTCTCTGTGGTAGCTATTGCTATAAGCGAAGGATAACGTTCATATCTTTTACGATGATGTGATTCGCCTTTATCTTGGTTTACACCTGGTTGGACAAGTCCCAAAAAACGTTCCATAATCTTCTTGAGCTCCGAGGAGTAACCTCCAAATGTTAAAGGAGTAAGGATAACTATTAATTCACTTTGAATGACTTTTTCTACAATTTCATTTGCATTGTCACCTTTAACACCTGTACAAATACCTGGAGTTGTATCCCAGCATCTGAAACATCCTATACAACTTTTAATTTCTATTTGATTAAGAACATAGGATTCTGTTTCCATCCCAATATTTACTAACTCTTCTTCAATTATATTTTGAAATGTCATTAGCTGATTCTTGCCTGCTAAAGCACCATTGAATATTATTGCTTTCAATTATACACCCTTTCTGAAATGATTCTTATCAATTTATAAATTTAATCGGTAAATTTATTGGAAAGAATTGTTTAGAAAAGAGATAAAACCAATCAATTATCCATCAAGAAACATATTATCATACTGGAATTTCTTAAAGAAAGATTCAGGACCATCTAGAATTGTTTTGTTAAGATCATCCCTTCCAAGCTTCTTATCAATATCTTCAGCCATATGGGCTCCTGTAATATACCATAATCGTTTATTCTTCCCAGACATTACATCAAGTATATCGAAATCACTTTCTTCTATTAGAAATCTTTTAGCATACTTGTATTTATCATAAATCTCAAAGTACTCTTGTACAAATTCAGCACGTCTTTCTTTGTTATTCAGAACTTTATAATCAAAGTAAGATAGTTGATTTTCTCTTTCTCTTAGTTCTTTGATTGCATAAGTTGCTGTTCCTTCAAGATGTGTAAGTTTTTCTATAAGTTTTACAAAATCATCACTTGTTTGAAGATCAAAAAAACTAATATCTAGTTCATTATAATGAGTGTACCCAACATGATGTAACTCATGCATCGCAAAATAGATCAATTCTCTCTTATTCTGATGAAAAAGAGTATGACCTACATTCAATAATGCATCTCCTTCAGCTACTATGCCTATATCGTATCCTATATGCAGGTAGAGAGTGCAATCAAAAACAAAATCATCAGGGAGATAGCTATAAAGTTCATTTACATGCTCAAGTAGGGTTTCAGTATTATTAACAATGTAAGCAATACAAGAGTTTACTTCAGAAATATACTCTTCTCCTTTATTTTGCTCTTTTTCCAAAATCTTCTCCCAGAAAACCTTCACATCCTTGAGATTCGGATCAGAAATCTGAGCGTTGGAGAGAATCTTCTTAGCTACAGTGTGCTTACTAATTTGAAGAAATAATTCTTCCGAGGGAGAAATAAGGTATTCTAGAGCTAGATTGACAAAACTCGTGTCAATCTTTACTCCACTGGATGATTTCATTGGTACACCATGAATACTTCTGTGTTTAAATTAGTTGTTAGAATATTTATGTTAGAATAAACGTATTATCCAAAAATCAGATATAAGAAAAAAAGGAAAAGAAATTATCTGGTTAGTGCTTTTTGTATCATTCTAGCATGCCAAATTGCCAATTTGTTAGAAAGTTGTAAAACTGCAGGTATTAGAAGTAAGCCAAGTAAGACAAGAGCTACCATTATGAGTACCTCAGCCCAATTAGGTAGATTATGAATCCATAATTCCCACCATTCTAGAAGCAATCCTTGACTCCATCGAACTGCATATACAATAGGTGCTGCAATTAAACCACCAGCTAATGATATCATGAAGGTCATAACTGAGAACACGAATGTTCCATAAGGTAAAGCTAGAAATAGTGTGTACAAGAGGGATTTTGCAATTCTTTTATCTTTCAAAGCATTGAATGCTTTTGTGAAGAAAGTACCTTCGATTTTAGGTGTATAGTCCTTGTCAGGTACAGGAAGTCCTACAAAGAGTTGAGTTAAGTATCCATATGCGACCATTATTTTAGGAAGACTCCATAAATAGAGATAGAGTAAGAGTAAACCGAAAATTATGAAGGACAATCCTGCAAAAAGTGGCAGACATACCGCAGAATAGATAAAAAGTGTTAAACCTAAAGGAAAGGTTAGAAAAACATATAACACATTTGTATAGCTACGTCCGTATCTTAATACACCAAAATATGAGGCAGTTTCTAATTCATGTAATTTTTCTTCTACCGTCATAGATGGGTTAAATGTAGGATTAATTTAAACTTTCTCTGGGTTCTTTAAAAGTAGAATATGTTCTACCTATGTATGTACTATTAGCAAGTTTAGGTATTCTTACGTTTACAATTATCATTGGTTTTATCTTTTCTAGAAACAATGGATTGATGGGGTCAGATTATCCAGAAGACATCTTAACGAGTAGTCTCTTGAAAGATAAAACTGAATCTGCACTTGCAAGTGGCAGTTCATTTGGTCTATCAATCGAAGACAATTAGTTTTCATTCTTCATCTGTAGATACACAACTGTCTTAATAAATTCGCATAAAGACTTAATAAACAGATTTGATAAATAATAATCTGATGAAATATAGAAGAAATAGAAAGTTGACATTAAGGATTTTCTTTGTGATTTTTTTTATTTTAGTTTTATTACTTCAATTCTCAAGTAATTGGACTACAGGAATGAATGTTGACAATGAACAGAAAACTGAATTGAATCTAACCTCAACTGTAGGAATTCAAATTAATGAGGGAAATATCGCATCGTATAGTTCTTCAGGGACGGGTGCGCCAGATGATCCTTACATTATTGATAATATGATGATAAATACAACAGATTCTCTTGCAATAGAATTTTATTATGTTACATCGTATTTTATTCTCCGTGACTCTTCTCTCAAAGGTTCAACATATGGTGTCTACCTGAGTGGTGTTGCTTCTGGTGTATCCCAGGTTATTAACTGTATAATTGAAGGAGGACTTTCAATAGGAGGAATAAATTCTCACTATATGACAGTTCACAATTGTACTCTTAGAGCCGGACAAGGTTCTTTATTCAGTCGAGGATTGAATTTTACAAAGAATATTGTTGAAATTACTGGTCCTGCTAGTAGTTCACTAATGCACTTTAGAGATGAAAACAATATTATTGAAGACAACATATTTTACGGAGATTCTTCGGCTATAAGGATTAACGCTGTTCTGAATTCCTCAATTAGGAATAACATTCTAAATGGAGCAGGATTCTATATCTACGAAGACCAGGTAGCTAATATTCTGAATAACACTTATGAGAACAATATCGTTAATGGGAAGCCTTTTGGATTCTTTTACAACCTGTTAGATGAAACTATTACTGGCAATCAATATGGACAGATATACATAGTAAACTCAATAGGCATTGATATTGAAGGATACGAAATGAACGATGTTAATGTTGGAATGCAAGTCCATAACTGTACAAACATCTCTGTAAGTAATGTAAATGTAACAGGAAAGAATGGAATTGAGGCAAGAACTGTAGAAGGTTTGTTGATAGAAAATTGTAATTGGAATGGAGATGATGATGGAACACAATTGGATGGAGTAAACGATGCAATTATTCGGAATAATTACATAGCTAATTTCCGGTATGGAATAAAATGTGATTTTGTAGATAGTATCCAAATTCATAACAATACTATCTTTAATGCTACTGAGGAAGGTTTATCTTGTGAAGATGTAACTAATTTACTTGCTACATTTAACATTATCAGCTGTTTCGTTGAATCAGAAGGCAGTCAAATGTCTGTAAATTTCTATACTTGTGAAAATGTAACCCTATATTACAATGTATTTATCAGCTTAGGAGATTTAATGGCTCATCCTGTTGAAGAATGGACTGTTACTAATATAAAATGGTACAGCGAAAGTTTAGAGATTGGAAACCACTATTCAGATTGGAATGGACTAGGCACTTATGCACTCGATGGAGATGTTGGTAGTGTGGATCTTTATCCTGTCATAGATTTTGATGGAGATAGTCTTACAGAATTCCAGGAAGTAATACTCTATTTTACAGACCCCTTCAATTCTGACAGTGACTCAGATGGTTTAGATGATAATGAAGAAATTAATATTTATGAAACCGATCCAAACAACAACGATAGTGATGGAGACGGCTATTTAGATGGTGAAGAAGTGGAAGCTGGAACAGACCCTAATGATAGTTCTAGTTATCCGTCGAATCCTTACTTATGGTTGATTGTAGGGTTAGTAGGAGGTTTTAGCGTAGCTGTAGCAGTAACTTCTTTTGTTGTCATTAGGAAAAGAAGAATCAAGACTTCTTAAGATGAAAGGAAAGGAAAAATTTCCATCCTTTTACTCTTTTTTTTAAATAGAAACAAAAACAAAAGATAAAAACTATATAACTATCAAAATCATGAAATCTATGTTAGTTAAGAAGTTAATTGGCAACAAATGTTATCTTTCTCCAATTTGTTTAGAACATGCTGAACAATGGACAGAGTGGCTGAATGATTTAGAAGTGACCATTCCTCTTGGTGATGAAGCTTATACTCACATTTCTGTTGAAAATCAAAAAGAACTTATTCGCAAGTGGATAGAAAACGACACTCCAGTTTTTAGTATAAACGATATAGAAACAAATGAAATGATTGGGCGTTCAATGCTTCTAGCAGTTGACCTAGTTAATAGAACTGCAAGATTTGGTATTGCTATTGGAAGGAAAGATTTTTGGAATAAAGGATATGGTCAAGAAGCTACAAAATTAACACTAGACTACGGATTCAACCTGCTTAATCTAAATAGTATTATGCTAGGAACATTCTCATTCAATGAACGAGCTATTAATTGCTATAAGAAAGCAGGATTCAAGGAAATTGGTAGAAGAAGACAAGCAAGAATTATAGGAAATAAAAAATACGATGTAATATATATGGACATTCTTGCAGAGGAATTCGAGTCTATTTATGTTTTAAAACTAATAAAAAAATAGATTTCATCATATTATAGGGAATTAAAACGCTATATACTAGCACATGAAGGAGATTAAAGACAAAGATTGTAATCATTTACTAATTTCAAGGTCACTGCAATAGCAAGTGGAATTACTCCCGGTTTATCAGTAGAAGATTAGATTATCATTAAATTCTATTAACTAAAGAACACAAGTGATATAAGTTTCTAATTCATTGGAAGGATGATATTAATGGGTAATTTAGTAAAACTGACTGAATATACAGCTGTTGACACCATTACTCAAATGTCTACTAGGTCAAGTGTTTTAGGAGGTATATCTTTAGGTAGTTTTTCCATAGCTATAGATAGTGGGAATCCCTTAGAAGTTGGACATGGTTTCAGAAAAAATCTAGAATCCTACTTTGGGTTACCCGTTAAATATCTTTTCTTAACTCATGCCCATAGTGATCATAGATGAGGAATGGATGCTTTCATAGATTCAACTTTGCTTATTAGCCAAAAATGCAAACAGAATATGCCTAAAAGTACAAAATATGGAAGAAGGATTATAGAAACATTCGAAAACAAATTTATTCTTAGTGATGATATCGAAGTTGAAGTTCATCTAGTTGCTGGTCATAGTCTAGGATCTAGTGTTGCATATATTCCTAGCGAAAGAGTTCTTTTTGCAGGAGATCTTTTCTTTACTGAACCAATCAATTTTGGCCTACCTTTTCTAGGTTTTTACCAAAGTAGTCCGAGAAAGACAGGAAATCCAGAAGAATACCTGTTAGCATTTAAGAAATTTAAATCAATGAAACTTGATTATATTATTCCAGGTCATGGAGAAGTAGTTAGTAATCCACAAGAGTTTTTAGATGAACAACTAGCTTTCTTCAATTCGCTAAAATCATTCATAATTTCTAAAATAGATGCAGGAAAAACTTTGGAAGAAATAGAATTGCCTAGAATTGGTCAAATCGAAAGAGCTTACCAAATTATTGAAACAAAATCACAGAAGAGTAAAGCATTGAAATTTATGGATAATATGTTGAACTGGATTAAGAGAAGTTTCTATAATCATTACAAACAGATTGAATAAAGATCTGTGCAATTTTTGTTCATTAACTAAGATCATGAATTCATTCTTCTTAGGATTGTGTAGCAAAATACGTCTAATCCTTATTTACTTATCTTTTTATACATAGAAAGGCACGAATTATCTGAAAATGACAAACAGAAATAGACGTAATAGTTCTGGTGGTGGAGTAGGAATTGTTACAATACTTTGGGTTACCTTCCTTATCTTAAAATTAACACATGTTATTGATTGGGCATGGGTATGGGTGTTTTCCCCACTTTGGATTGCTGCAAGCTTAGGAGCATTATTCTTCATAGTTATCGGAATTATTCTACTGCTAGCAGTAATTGGTTTAACAAGTAAGAGCTCACGAGTGAATGTTGGTATTAAGAGCTGGTTCCAAAAGAAAGATTAAGAAGACACCTAAAAAAGGGAAGGAGTATGAGAGTGTAAGATTCTAAATCTTTTACTCATCATTTCTTTTCCGATATGTGCTTTGCTGCAACATACCCAAAAGTCATAGTAGGTCCTACAGTCGCACCAGGTCCAGGATAACTGTTTCCCATAACAGAGGAAGAGCTGTTACCAACAGCATATAATCCCTCAATTATTGATCTATCTTTTCGCAAAACTTGAGCATGTTCGTTAGTAACAAGACCGCCTTTGGTTCCTAAATCTCCAGGAACAAATTCTACTGCATAAAATGGTGATTGTTCTATAGGATATAGATTTGGATTGGGTTTAACTTTGGGATCTCCATAGTAATTGTCATATGCACTATCTCCTTTACCATAATCCTGATCTTTTCCTTCTTTTGCAAAATTGTTAAAGCGTTTCACTGTATCATTAAGACTTTTAGCATTAACATCGATTTTCTTAGCTAACTCTTCCAGTGTTTCTGCAGTTTTGATATACCCACTCTCAAAATATTTCTCAGGAAACTTCATCCCTGGGAAAGTCAGCCCAAACATATATTTCGATTTGAAACGTTGATCAAAGATAAAATGACACGGAACATGAGGTATTTTGTCTGTATGTTTTTCATACATTTCATGTACAACTACTACATAACTTGCAGATTCATTAGTAAAACGTTTACCTGCTTTGTTAACCATAATTCCTCCAGGGTAGCCTCGTTCTCCAACATGGAAGAAAGGTGGTTCTTCATGTGGAGCAGATGAGGGTCCCCACCAAGCATCATCCATAAGATCAACAGCAGCACCATGTTTCATTCCTGATAAAATCGCGTCTCCAGTATTCCCAGAATGTGCTGATGTCCATTCGGTTGTTATAGGTTTTGGATGGTATTTTTCTCTCATTTCTAGATTGTGTGGAAAACCTCCAGCTGCAAGAATAACACCTTTTTCAGCTTTTATTCTTATTTCCGAACCGTCTTTCTTGGCAATTACACCCACTACTTTTTCTTTTTCCAATATTAGATCTTTAAAGGGAGTATTAAGCCAGAGAGGAATGTTATCGTCTTGCATAGATTTTCTTAACCTAGCAATTAGTGCATTTCCTAAAGTAAGGAATTTATAGCGAATCAATAAACCAAAGATAGCTCGCATCCCTGCTTTAAGAGCTGTCCATTTTCCTGCCCAAGTTGACATTATCATTCCTAAATTATGATACTCATTGATAGTAAAACTAATTCCAAGAGGAACATCATATGGTAATGCATTAAGATTTTTCAAATCTTTCTTTAGTTTTCTACCATTGAACGGTTTAGCTTCTAGAGCTCGACCTCGAGGAATCCCACCAGGTCTTTCTGGATGATAATCTGAGTAATTGGGTACAAAAAGGAATTTAGCCCTAGTATTTTCTCTTAACCAATCAATCATTTTAGGAGCATTAACTAAATAAGCTTCTTTGAATTCTGAAGGAACACGGTCTCCAACAGTATTATCCATATAAGTTCTAGCTTTTTCCATTGAATCTTCCACACCCTTCTTCTCTAGAAGATAGTTATTTGGTATCCAAACACCTCCACCAGAGAGAGCAGTGGAACCTCCATAATACTGTGTTTTTTCAATAACAATAACATCTAAACCAGCTTTCTTAGCTACAAGAGCTGCAGTCATTCCACCTCCACCTGAACCTACTATTAATACATCTGTTGTATAATCACAATTTGCCATAAGAATAGATATTTTGATACTTATTAAGTTTCTTGGAAATTCTTTTGCGAATTTATCTACAAAAGATTATGAATCTTAATTTAAGAAGAAGACGAAACATATGCTTGAAGAATATTTTATGATTCCTTGAATCTGCAAACTAAACACCTTGATAACGAGATCTAAATAGATAATCTTCAACTATGACTCACCTCTCCAATGAAAAGCAAATTTCTGTTTATATGTAATTCAGAGATCAAAAACAAAAGGCTCAGTTTCTAGGAGAAAAAAAAGAGAATCTCTTGGTATTATCCAAGAGAATTTTGGTAGTTTATTCTTTAGACATTAGTTTATTCTGAATGTTCCAGGAGCGTATTGAGGAGCTCCGAATGGATACCACTCGATAATCCCACTCAGGAACACATTACGGCCAATCCACGGTTCAAAGATCCCATATGCTTCTTCAACATTGCCAGTCATATGATACTTGCTGTTTATCATATTAGTTAGTCCAACGTCATAACCCCAGAGAGCTATATCACCTGGCTCGAAGTCACCTAAGGTTCCATCTTCATTAAATGTGAAATAGAGTTCAAAGTAGATAACATAAATTTCCTCGAAGAAATGTACACTTGTACTAGGATCAGTTACAAATGGTTTTCCTGACCCTATTGCAAAGAATGCCATACCATATTCTACACCATCGATGGTAATAGTTCCTATCCAATCAGGTATTTCGTCTTGTGGTCCAGGCCAAGCTAAGTTAAACTGTAACTCCATTGTTCCGATAGGGTAATTTTTAGCACTTACGGCTGCTGTAGTTAATACTAATGTCATAAAGGATATTACTAAGATCAAAGGTATTATTTTTTTCCTCATCCTATATCCTTCCTTTATCCATTTTTATTAAGAGATAATTTTTAATGAAATTTATTCCTTCTATTTTTTTATTTTAATTCCATTTTTACCTCTGATTTGTAATATTACATTACAAATTACATTATTATTTTCATTCTAATATTTAAAGGTTATGTATAAATACAAAAAGTTTAAAATAACCTGTGAGAGTATTACCATGTGTAAAATAATGCCTGAAGAAAAGAGTAAGGGTGGAAGACCAAGAAAGTACCCTAAGGAAGATAAATATGCTAGACAAAAAGCATACTATGAACGTAAAAAGAAGAAAATGAAAGAATTGGAAGAAAAAGTGAAAGCACTTCAAGAAGGTAGAGATCTATCCCCTGAACAAAAAAAAATACTTGAAGATTTAGATTTACCAGAGTATGATGCTTTTAGTTGGACTAAGATTACACCAAATGAAATAGCTTTATTGGGATCACGGGAATTGGAGAGGACAATTGCAGAATTTCAGAAGATTTCAGCTAATAATTCAACACTGAAATTTCACATATTCAACCTTATTATAAAAACAATCAATATAGATTATTTACATTCCTCAGATAATTTATCAACAAAGGAACTTTTAACAATGCTGAAAGAAGATGTTAGTAGTATCCTTGACGCAGGATATGAATCGAATCAACAACAGACACTTCTTTACCTTATAGAAGCAGAATTAGCAAGCAGAGAAAGATCCTCCACTAGAGAGAGGAAACTAGATATTTTTGAAGCAAAAGTGGAGAAATTAGAAAAAGAAGCAAAAGTGAAAGAAAAAGAAATCAAGAAGATAGAAAAAGTCGCAGAATAGAAGCAATCTTCCTTTTGTAATAAGATTTAAGAGTAGTAAAGATAAGTTATATTCTGAATGTTAGGTGGTAAAAATACTATTCTACTCGAAATCGAGGATCTACTAAGACACTTAAAAATAGATGAGGCAAGGTCAAAACTTACGAAATTCGAGAAATCAAACGGTATTACAAAAGAAGAATCACTTAGAGCTAAACTGCTTAAGATTAAGCTTTTATTTGACACCAACAAATGGGGAGAAGGTTTAGATATTTTAGAAAAGATTTTACCAGAGTGCGAAAAAGCTGAAAATAAGCTAATTTGGCTTGATGCTTTGTTTCTAAAGAGCACATATTACACTGAATTTGGGTTTTATGATGAAGGAATCAAAAACTCTGAAAAAGGTTTAGATTTTATTAAAGAGCTCAAAACATCCAACAATGCATTTATTTTAAGAGAAGCTTGGTTTCTAGTATATAAAGGGATGAATCATATTTTCAAAGGTAATTTCAACATAGCTGAAGAAATATCTGAACAATGTCTAGAACTTGCTAAAAAATTAAATGATGCATATTTTCTTTACGCGAGCTATAATCTTAAAACTGAAACACTTGGGAATAAGGGTAATGCTCAACAGAATTTAGAATTTTTCTTAAAAATGTATGAATTATCAAAAGAGATAAAAAACGATTTTCTAATAGCAAATACTTGCATCAAAGGAACTTTTATTGCACAGATCGTAGACAGATATGATGTAGTTAAGAAATTCATAGATGAAGCAGAAGAAATAACAAAGAAACAAAAGAGGTTTACTACAAAATATGAATGGCTGGAACATTTGAAAGCTCACATTAATTTTGGTCAAGGAGAAATAAGTAAGGCAATATCAACTTGGAAAAGAATAATACCTAGACTTAGAAAAGAAGCTTTAAACCCAATCGATAAGGGAGAACTTTTAGAGTCAGAGAGCATTATAAACCAGTATGAAGGGAGTATAGACAGAGCAATTGAATTAAGACAACAAGCAATTGCAATATTCTCAAAGATTGGAAATAGAAGTCGAACCTGGCAACATAAATCACTTTTAGCTAGGTGTCTTCTTGTTGCTGGACAATATAATCAAGCCTTAAGAATATGTCAAGAAAATATGGAAAACTATAGTGATTTCACAAATGAATGGTATTACATGATGAATTTCTTTATTATGGGTAAGATTTACCAAATTCAAGGAGAGTACTATCTTTCTTTGGATTATTTTACAAAAAGTCTTAATTCAGCTAAAAAATTTCCAGGATTTAGAATCTTTGTAATTCAAGTGCTTTTTCATTTGATTCAATTATTAGTAGATAAAAACCAAGAAGAAATGAGTTATCAATATTTGGGGGAATTAGAAGAGATAGATGGTAAATATCCTTCAAAACTTAACAGTAAGTATTATCAAGCTGCGAAAGCGATAATTCTGAAAGCTAGCTCACGTCCAAAGAATTGGATTCAAGCCTTAAATATACTGGAAGAAGTGGTAGAAGATATATGGGAAGGAAAAATTATTGATCAAGAGTTAATCATAATTGCACTAATCAATCTTTGTGAACTGTTAATGAATGAATTCAGCATTTCAGGGGAAAATGAAGTAATGAATGAGCTTGAAAAATATACAGACAAATTAGAGGAAATAGCTAACAAGCAAAAAACATTATCATATATTCTAAGATTAGAAGTGAAGAATATTAGACTTAATACTATCTGGTTAAAAACCATCTATTCTTTAGCTGATGTAGACCTAAAGAAAGCTAAAATACTTATCGAAGAAGCGAGAGACATGGCTGATGAAGAAGGATTAGTTCAACTTGCAGAGAAAATCAATCAACAACAATCAAAACTATATAGTCAGTTACTTCAGTGGAATGAATTTATTCAAAAACAAGATATTATCTAATAGTTTTATGATGAAATGAAACATTCATTCAAGTACAGATTTCTGTGTTATCTGGAATAGTTTGAAGAAAAGGAAATTTGACTTTAGTATTTTCCCTCAACCAATCAATCATTTTAGGAGCATTAACTAAATAAGCTTCTTTGAATTCTGAAGGAACACGATCTCCAACAGTATTATCCATGTAAGTTCTAGCTTTTTCAATTGAATCATCAACACCTTTCTTCTCTAGAAGATAGTTATTGGGTATCCAAACACCTCCTCCGGAGAGAGCAGTAGAACCACCATAATACTCTGTTTTCTCAATAATAATAACATCTAAACCTGCTTTTTTTGCCACAAGGGCAGCAGTCATTCCCCCTCCACCTGATCCTACTATCAGTACATCAGTAGTATAATCCCAATCAGTCATAGTTAAACTATTCTGTCAAAATGTTTAAGTCTTTTCCAAAAATCCCAGAAGAAATGATTGAAAAAGTAAAGAAAAAAGTCCCCTATTTCTAGGGATTTGGGAAAGTATACTTTAGTTTTCTGAATTGGTTACCTTTTGAAATGGTAAATCCTCCTCATCTTTGCGAGACATCTTTTTGTATCCATAAACAATGAAAATTAATGCTAAATATAACACTCCCAGAACACTACCAGAGATATCAAATGTAGTTTGATTAAGTAAACCCAACATATCAAGAACAAGAACACTGCTGAAATTGAAACTGAAGTGTGCCAAAATTGTTATTATCAGGCTACCTTTGGAGTTATTATAAAGGAAAGTCAAAATTTGTGTTACTACCATTACTAACACAAAATAGATACTAATGGAAAATACTGCAGGTCCCACTCCATTTTGAAGTGATTCCCATTGATTACTTCCTTCTATAAAATAGAATGGAATATGCCATGCAAACCATATTGGTCCTAGTATAAGACCGGAAATCAATGCATTGTATTTGGATTCTAGTTTTGGTAACATAAGACCCCGCCAACCTCCTTCTTCTGAAATGGGTCCAGCTAATAATCCGTATCCAATAAGATAGAATACATTGCCAACAGTCAAGCTAACACTTGAGCCTGGTGATGCTCCTATAAGGAAAACCACCAAACCCACTGCAAGAGGAGCTAGTAATAAAATTGCAGCAGCTAAATACCATACCCAGTGGACTTTCCACCTTATATATCCCCTGAGTATTTTGAGTACACCCTCTTTTCCTTCTGCGAGAGAAACAACCAAGAATGCAGAAATTGTAGGACTAAATATATACACTAGCTATAGGATTACATTGGCAGTTGACACATTATCTAAACTAAAAAACGGAATATGAATCACATTATGTATAATAGTTACAATACAAGCAAGAAGGTAGGAAACAATAACAAACCATAAAATCTGATACTTCTTTATCCAATTATTGTTCATACAATGGTCATATATCTTCAATATATAAATCTTTCAAGCCAAAGTATTGAAGATTATTCTGATAATCTAGAAGAAATAACTCTTATTTTTACTAATTTTATCTTTTCATTTTACTGCAAAGCCTTCCTCTTTCTAGTAAGGTCGTTCATCCAAGAAGACACCTTATTAGAAGATAGCGTATTTTCTAGTTCCAGTCTAATATGTGATGCTCTTAAAAGAGATTTACAGATGGAAGGTGCTAGACTTATAAATTGGATTTTTAAAATGGATTGAATATCATGAGTTTGAAATTTAGGTGGATTGTTAGTAATTCAATTCTTATAGATACATCAGTTGCCAAGGTTTGGGAGATCATATCACAACCTGGTAATTTAAACCTCTGTCACCCATTTTGTAAAGAAAATATAGTTAAGAAATGGCCTGGTAAAGATTCAGAAGATACTATTATCTACTATAGTGGTTGGGAATTTGAAAGAAATTTCTTTGAATGGAGAATAGAAAAAGGATATAAATTGATGATTGGCAGAAAGGAAGGAAGAAAAACAGAGGTTCAATGGGAAATTAAGGAGTCTAAAAAAGTTGGAGAAGGAGAGCAAGCAATATTAAAAATTTCACTAAAAACACCTTATCTCCAAGAAATATCAATAATATTCAGATGGATACCCCACTTTCTTTACTTGAAACCAAAAATGAAAAAATACTTGAATTCTGTTGTAAGAGGTTTTGAATACTATATTACTACAGGAGAAACTGTTAAGAGAAATCAGTTTGGATCACACCCCTGGTTTTCACCTAAAATGATTTAGTTAGCTACTACTACTCAATTCTCTCGAGTTTAAAGATTACTGGTCTTATTCCATCAGTGGTTGTTTAAAGAGACACTATATGCCCCTGAAAGGTAATACATTAATTAATAAACAGATACACTTGTGTTAAAGAAAAATTAAGTGAGTAAAATGGTCGAATTGGTAAGTAATTCTCTTTTCCGAGTTTTATCGTTTATGATAGCAATCAGAGATATTTTAGTAAATCTAGATAAAGTTGTAGAAGAAATTGGTATTCAACCAGGGGATATTGTTTTAGATTATGGTTGTGGTCTAGGTAGTTTCTCAATTCCAACAGCTAAAATAGTAGGTGAAAAAGGAAAGGTATATGCTTTAGATATTCATCCTCTTGCATTAAAGCGTACTAAGAAAAAAGCTCAAAAAGAGATGATAACCAACATAGAATTTATTCACTCTGATTGTAACACAGGCTTAAATGATGAGAGTGTGGATGTTGTTCTCTTCTATGATTTGCTAGAAAGCTTACTTACACCCCAAAAACAACTAGTAGAATTATACAGAATTTTGAAACCTGAAGGGATTCTTTGTGTAAAGGATATTCATTCTGATGATAAAATACTCTCTACAATAACTGGAATTGATCTATTTAAATTAAAAATCAAAGGCAAGAAGCAATTTATATTTTCTAAATTGTAGTTTCTACTATTCTTCTATTCTCTCTAGTTTAAAGATTACTGGTCTCAATCCATCGGGACAAACACCAAAAGATAGACTTTCCCCGATGGTTTCAGGATATCCTCCACCCCATGTTAGGAGATGAACATTCTTGAAAATACTATTCCAAGCATGAGGACAAAATCCTTCAGGTTTGTTTCCTGTTCCATCAGAAATAAATTCATTTCCCGCCTTGAGTGAACAATTTGTTACAGTTTTCCCAGAGACAAGAGTATAATCATGTCCGAAGATATCTTTTGGTAAGAACTGCTTAACTACTGTTATTTTTACTTTATTTCTCATTCTTATCACCTATTCACTTATCCTTTCTAGTTTAAAACAAACAGGTCTTGCCCCATCTGTGCAACTAGAATAAATTATTCCTAGAGGAGTCCATGAAACATCTTTACCCGAATCTAAAATCTCTACATCTTCCAGTACTGTTTTCCATCCCCACCCACAGAATTTTTCTGGTTTCTCTAAATTTTCTATGATGAATTCTTCCCCTTCTTCAAAAACATAACAGGTAGGTACAATTTCTCCTCTAGGATATGTAATTTCATGCCCAAAAACATCCTTTGGATTAAATTTCTTTAATACCGTGACTTTTATTTTTGTCATTCTACTATCACTTCTTTTCTAGTATAAGTTACAGCTCTCGATTTACAAAATATACCTAGAGGCACTTATAAGAATTATTGAGTTAATGATACATAGTTAAGAATTCTTGATATCACAATTTCTGCTTGTTCATTTGTGGTTTTCGATCCATCAACAATCAAATCAGCATCTTCTCGAAGTCTCTTCTCAATAATCTTAAGGGCAGAGTAGAACCAGTCTAAATACCTTTTCGTGTAGAATTTCAGAAAATTAACTAAATCCTCTGTATTTTGCCATTTTTGTTTATTACTCAGTTCTCTATTATAGGATCTAGCTAGAGAAATTTCATGGGGGAGATCAATGAATATCAAATAATCAATCAATTCTTCCATTTCTGTTCGTGTTCTTCCTGTTGGATCTTCTATTAAGATATATTTTGCAGGATTGATTTTCTCTTTTGTTGTAGGATGATGTATGGATTTTCCCTTTTTCAAAGAACACAGATCTTCTATAAACTGAACCGTTTTCCATTTATTTGTATCACACCCATCCGCGACCCATTTTTTCGGATCTTCAAATTCCAGTTTTACTAGATGATCATAATCGTCCCAGAGCATTGAAACTGAATCTTCGATTGATTTTGCTACTTCTTTTAGTAAAGTTGTTTTTCCAGCACTCACAATCCCACTAAATCCTATAACAAAACAGCTTGAATTTTTCATAGATTTCAAACTTAATTGGTTTCAAGCATTTAAAAAATTATCAGATTAACTGTTCGTTAATATATTGACCAAAAAGGAATGCTCTGGTAAGTTTTGGTTTGAAAAATCCTTTAAATCTGGCTTGATTAATAATTATTGCCCCTGCTTCTTCCACTGTCTTTTTGGTTCTTCCTAGCATAGTAAAATAAATGATTAAAGCCTTCATTGGGCCTAAAGAATGGATAATACCTTAAAGATCTATGTTTATCCAGTCATCAAGCAATTACATCCGCATATTTGACAAACGTATGTGTTCCATTTATGAGTATCATTGTTCATTATTTTGTAATAAACTCTTCTTTAAAAAGCTACTTATCTTATGTCAACCATGTATTACAAACTTTACAAATCAAGAAACAAGACTACTGATGTTGGTTATGACGAAAGCTTTTCAGAGTTTAACAAGATCTACAAGAAACATGAGGTTCAGGTTTTAGGTGGTGGGACAAATGTTGAAGACCGCCGCGAGATGTATCTCTTGACTCTTTACAAGGATAAAACACACTATGAAGAGACAGTCAAGAAACTTCGTGATGATCCAAAATATATGGAACTCTCCAAAAAACTTCAAGAAGATCGAGAAAGTATTGAAGTGATCACTCTAGAAAGCGATGAATATTAACAAGGAAACTTCTTAACAGTAATCTACAAAACAATAATATTAGAAATAAAGAAAAAATTTTTTCTTTTCTCTCTTTTTTTGAATGCAAATCCAAAAAATTATTGGGTAATTATTTATTTCGTAACCCTTAATTTAATCACTTGCGTGTATGGTAAGTTGGCTCTTCATTTTATTCTCGTGAAAGCTTGTGGATTGATTTGGCTTGGATTTTTTTGATTTGGATTGTTTGCTCTTCTTAGGTTTATCGCTGAAATAAAGCCTCTGTATTGGTCTCTTTGTTAAATCTTCTATTTTGCGAAGCATGGTCATTTGATCATTAACAGCAAGGGAAATAGCCTTTCCTTCACCTTCCATCCTAGAAGTTCTTCCTATCCTATGGACATATATTTCGGGTCCTTCTCTTGGCAAATCAAAATTGAAAACATGTGTTACATGTGGGATGTCTAGTCCTCTTGCTGCAACATTAGTAGCTATCAAACAATCAATCTTCTTTTGTCTGAAATTTCTCAAAACAAGTTCTCTTTGTTTTTGTGTTTTATCACCATGCAATGTACTGAATCTTAGATAAAGATTTTTTTCTTGTGATAATTGTTTTCTTAGTTTGTCTCCCCATCTCCTCGTATTAACAAAGATAATCGAAGATTTAGGTCGTTCCCTTTTAAGTATAGAAACAAAGGTAGAATATTTCTGCTTGTTACTATTGACTTTATAATAATACTGCTTACAATTCGCTACTGTTAGGTCGTCTTTACTTACATTTATCTCAACTAGTTTTTCACCATTGCTAAACTGATGAGCTACCTTAGTAACCTGCTTAAGCATTGTTGCTGAAAAAAGTAATAAGCGAGGGGAAACACCTTTCATTGCTTCAAAGAGAATGTACTTTATATCTGGGAGAAAACCCATATCAAGCATTCTATCAGCTTCATCTAGAACAACAAATTTCACATTGTTAAAGGAAATTACTCTTCTTCTGTAAAGATCCATAAGTCTTCCTGGAGTAGCTATAACAATTTGTGCTCCTGATTTGATCTCTCGTCTTTGTCGGTCGAGAGAGACACCGCCATAAACCTCTACAGCTTTCAATCTCCTATATTTAGTTAATTTTGCAATAACACTGTATACTTGCTTACATAATTCTCTAGTGGGTACTAAAATAACAGCCTGAACGGTTTGTTGTTTAGGGTTAATCTGATTAGCAAGAGGGATGGAGAACGCTAATGTTTTTCCTGTTCCTGTTTTTGCTTGAGCTAGAACGTGTGTTCTACCCCCATTAAGGAGTTTAGGAATAGCTATGCTCTGAATCTCAGTTGGAGTATGAATCCCCATTTCGTCTAATGCGCGTTTTATCTGATTGTTTAAATTATAATCTTGGAATTTCATTGATACCACTTCTATGGTCTAACCTAAAATCAAGTATCAGTTTCTGAGGTCTGATTCTAAGTAATTATTTGGACGTTGAAAAAAACTTAAACAAAATAATTACTTATTTCTAATCTTCCTCAACTACAAGAGTTCTTGTGGAGTGCGCTTTAAAACACTTCGATTGAACAGATTTAAGAAAAATCTTAATTTAACCTCAGAAAGGTCATTGAATCCTTCTCCGCATGAAGGACAGGCTTCATAACCTTCTGGATCACTTTTAGTGAATTTTTCTCCACGAGTAAAACAATACACTGCATTAGGTAATGCGCCTATTTGTATCAAAGAAAACATAATATTTTACTCAAATAAAGGTTTAGTCGACAAAATGTGAATTTTCAAGGAAGATATATAAGTTAAATTCCATAGTTATAATATTAGAGCCAATCCTTGGTGATAATATGAAAAAGATAAATAAAATGGGATTAGGTATTGGGCTCTTCCTGATACTGTTCAGTTTAGGTTTGATTTTGAATTCACAGATAACATTATCTCGTCAAAACGATTCTAAAGCACAAATCACAATTGATGATTTAGTTGAGATACCAGATATAATAATAACACATGATGACAATTTCACAGATTACGCTACTTCAGGAGTTGGTTCTCCTGATGATCCTTATGTAATTGAGAACTATAACATAACAAGTGGAGGTCCGTGGGGGATATTAATCAATGGAACAGCTAGCGGTCAAATAACTGTTAATTTCATAATAAGAGATTGTTGGATAACAGCAATTGATGTTTGTATACTAATTATAGATGCACAACCAAATTTAGTAACTATAGACAACTGTACCTGTGTAAATACACTTGCTGGAGATGGTATTGGTATTCATCTGATTAGATGCAATGGAGCAACAGTGATTAATTGTAATTGTAACTATAATTTCCATACTGGAATTAGAGTTGATATATGTACAGCATTGTGGATTGAAAATAATACTTGCTATCAAAATGGTGATGAAGGAATTTATGTAGATAATGGTTCAGATGATGGTATGTTTAAGAGAAATATCTTAATTGATAACGGATTGCATGGAATATCAAATGAGGTGAGTAATTCTAATACCTATGTCTATAATGACATTTCAAGTAATGGCAACATTGGATTTGTTATAGTAAGCTCACTATATACAATTATAGAAAATAATTCAATATGTGAGAATGGAATGCAAGGTATATACCTAGCTTCTTCTGATTACACCCGCATACAATTTAATGAAATTGAAGGTAATGGAGATTATGGTGTTGATATAGTCAATAATACTGATGAATGTGTTATTCATCATAACAACTTCATTGGAAACAATGCTGGAGGTACATCACAAGCTATTGAAGATTTTATTACAGGTCATAGAGACTGTGAATGGTATGATTCAGCAATAAATGAAGGAAACTACTGGAGTGACTATGTAAGTCCAGGAGTTTATGATATTGATGGTACTGCTTCAAATTATGATCCCTACCCACTTGGTTCTCCGGTAGATCTTGAACTTATACCAGAATATCCAATCAGTATCCTTTCAATAATCTTGTTAATATCATTTATAGGTACTATTAGTTATGCAATTCGAAAAAGGTAGGTGTTTCTTACTTTTTCCTTTTTTTAAAATTGAATTTATTGAATTCTGACTATACGAATTTCTACTAAAATAAAGTTTTCTCGAAAAACTGTAATCTGAAGGAATATCTCCTTGCAAATTCTAGAAAGATAATAGTTTGAAGTGAGATACACATGGAAAATAAAAAAAAATGAATAAAATTAGACAAACTATCTAATTATTCTTTCTTTTTCTAATAAATGGAACTACTGCAATAGATGTTGACATAAGCAACAACAAAACGATAATTTGCTTTGAAAACTCAGGTACAATTATCGGGTCTCCAAGTGGGAAAGGATCAACAGAAGCAGCAGTTCCACTAATATCATAATTTCCCCCAGTCCAATCATTCCACCAATTTCCTTCACTAGTATTTATATCCCACCAAATATTATTTGTTCCAGAATCTCTTGCTTGTGAACCTCCATCGTTGTTATCTATGAAATGATTGTGATGTATAGTATTATTTTCTGATCCTGAAGATATATCAACTCCAAAGCTTGGATGGTCTTGAATGACATTATATGTGATATTGGAGTTACTTGTAGTTGTAAAAACTATACCATAGCTTTGGCTAACTCCAAAGGTATTATTTGATATCACAAGATTATCACAAGTTGTAGCGACAACATTGCATTTATCAGTTTGTTCAACAGTATTATTGAAAATGGTTGCGTAAGAAACATCTTCTAAATATAATCCTCCTTTTTCAAGATATTCGTAAGTACCAATGTCTATTCTAATATTTCTCACAATATTATCTTCTATTATGATTCTGTCTGAGCTAAAGACTACAATACCTGCACCGGCTATTACCGTATTAGCATCTAAATCAACATAATTTGCAGTAATATTGCTATCTGAACTATTCTCAAGATATATTGCAAAGTATTTATCAGGTTCACCGGCATCTAAAGCATCTATAAACGTTTCACTTCCCTTCGTTTCAGGCGGATTAAGTTCGTACAATGCATTATTTTCTACTGTAGCAAATGGGCTATGTTCTATATCAATCCCAGTTACTCCTATTCTTCGGCAGGTGTTATCTTTTATTATTACTCCTTCTGCTTCTTCAACATACATGATAGTCCTGTAAGACCTAACTCTGTTATTGATTATTTTAGCAGTATTAGGTGCAATATTGCTCACATAAATTCCGATACCTCCTTCTACTAACACAGCTGCAGTGATATCATTATTCCTTATTTCAAAATGCATAGTTGTTCCAGTTATATTAATCCCTACATCATCACTGGTTTGGGCTTCAATGTCGAACCCTTCAATAATATAGGGGTGTGTCTCATTTCCATAACCTGGATAACTTGAAAAATCAGAATCATCATCGATAACAATAAACGGATCTGCATTAAGTATGGGGTGGATTCCATTGTTTATTACTGAAGATGTGCTGAAAGTCAAATCACAATAAAAAGCCAGAAACAGAATTAAAAAGGACACCATAATTATCTTCATTATGTTTTTTTTCTTCATCTACTCAGCCTACATGTAACATATTTGTCACATATTATGTTACAATATTGCTACATATAAGTATTGTGTAGAACTAAGTAAAGGTGACTAAGAATTAATAGTAATCACAAAGATTCTTCAGCAACAGTTTCTGGGGTCTCTGTTTCAGCTATTTCTTGCTTATCATGTAGTTTAGTAATAATGACTGGTTTAGGAAGTTCTGATAGCCCAATTTCCTGTAAGATTTTTTTATGTGTTTGTTCTATTAAGAAAAATTTTCTCAATTGAAACCATGAAGTCTTAATCAATAATGGAACCTCTTCAAACTCCAAAATGCATGAGTGATCCTTTGTTTCATCCTCAGTATCTACTTTTTTACTGAGACTTGTTTTCAGTATCATCCCACATTTAAAACAAAATCTCCACCGAGCAGGATGAATGAATAATTTATTGTTCGTTTTAACATATGCAACAATCCCTTTATCAAATGGAATTGTCCATAGCGATTGAGCATATTTTTGAGCTATGGCTCTAATTTCCGATTTTTCAGAAGAAAGAATATCTGGCATCAGAATCATCCTGTATAAGCAAACCACATATCGAAAGGATTCTTATAAGTTTATTTGTTTTAGAAGATTTCACCATCCTTTCACAATCAGTTATCCGGTTAACAAGGGAATAATGAATCATAAATTGATTGTTTTTCTTCTAGATACAATGCTCATTTCTGTAGGTAAAATTGATATATATAGACAATTAACCTATGGAAAGGTAAGGACATGAGCAACAACAATCCAAGTGGTACAGACAATTTGGATATAACTGATCAAAGAGTCTCCTCTCGACAACGAATCTATATGGGTCTTACAAAAACTGGAACCGATATGTTCAGTCTTTTTTATGCTGGAGCTTTATTCGGTTTTTATGTTAAAGTTCTTGATATGAATCCTATAAACTATGGTTTTGTTATGATCATCTTTGCTGTTTGGAATGCTATTAATGACCCAGTATTTGGTTATTGGTCTGACAAGAAGAAACTTGATAAAAGAGGAAAGAGAACCTTCTTCATTCGTCGTTCTACTCCAATATACTTCATTGGATACGTGATGTTGTGGTTAGCTTTTCCTATTGATTCGCAAATTGGTCTCTTCATATTCCTATTGTTTTCTCTATTCATTTTCGATACTGGTTTAACAATAGCTGGTTTAAATCTGAGTGCTCTTCAAACTGATCAAACTACAAACACTAATGAGCGTACTAGAATAATCCTAATTGCAATGGTAATTAGTTTCGTACCACTAGGTATAGCATCCTTTGTTCCCAATTTGGTGTTAACTTCAGAAGTATTATTATCAGGTAAAGATTCAATCATTGCCTTGATTTTTATTGCAGGTGGTGTAGTAGCTGCAGTCTTCATGGCTTTTGGAGCATGGAAACTAAAAGAACACTCGCTTGAAGTGGAAGGAATAGAACCCTTACCAATATTCAAAGCTATCAAAGAGACCTTTAAGTCAAAATCATTTATCTTCTATGTTATTTTCGCTTTTATGATGAATGCGGTGAATCTCAATTTAATTGCAGTCATGCCATTCTACTTCGATTTTGTATTTGCTCTTGATTCAACGCAAGTATTAATCGTTAGCGCAGTAACAGGAGTGTTGTATATTCCATTATTGTTTACATATGAGAAACTTCAGAAAAGATTTGGCTTAAGAAATACGTTCTTCATAGCTTTGGTACTGATGGTGTTAGGATATTTGGGGTTATTCTTCTTCAAGTCTATGGTTCTTATGACTATTTCCTATGGTTTCTGTTTATGGATGTCTTCACTTTGGTGGCTTCTTGTAAATCCTATGATTGGTGATATTGCAGATGAAGATGAACTCAAGACAAAAAGACGTAGAGAAGGAATGTATTTTGGAACAAATGCTTTAGTTACGAAACCAGCTTCTTCTCTCATTATTTTTGCTTTCACAGCGATTACTGGATTCTACGGATATGGTTCTTTTAGACTAGATAAATTGAATTTCGCTGATACATCTAGACTTTCTGAATTGATTACTCGATTTGGTACCGAATCGAGTGTTGTTTTTGGGTTCCGATTAGGGACAGGTATTTTACCACTGGTTTTTATTGCCTTAGCTTTCATAGCATTGTATTTCTATCCTCTGCATGGAAAGAAACTAAGACAAGTCAAAATGGATTTAGATGTATACCATAAAAAGACAGGAGTCTTCAATAAAATCAGTTTGGAAAAATAAAAGAAAAAATAGAAAAAGAGGAAGAAGTTCTGCATTACTTCTTTAGTTTTCGGGTTAATAGTGTAATTGCTAGTACGGATACAGCACTTATGGTAACGATTTCTACAACTCCAAAGCCAGTTTCATCAATTACTGGGTCTTCAAGAGTACCTATTGAGGGATCGTAGGTTACTTCATCATTGAAGTGCTCAAAGCTCAAATAAGTTTGGACGGTACCATCACCTAAAGAAGAGACTGAACAATTAACTGTCTTATATTCATAGGAATTGTTGATCAAATATTGGGCTTGATTTGCATAAGCAAAGAAAGCTTGGTATTGTTCTTCACCAATTGAGAACTGTTCTTTCACAGCATCTCCATGATTGAGTACTTTGTATTCATAACCAGTTGTGTTTTCATTTGCATTTACAGTATTACCATTAGTATCGTTAAGTCTGTAATTGTATGCTGTGTTCATTGGTATGAGGTCAAATCGCAAAGCAAGGTTTGTGTCTTCTCTTTGCCATGGCCAGTTGTTCATGATGATGTCGAATTTCATCTCTTGACCACCTTTTAGTTCATAACCATCAATATCTTGGTCTGCAAGGTATAGATGAACTACAATTGTTATATCGAAATCACCATAGTTTGGTGCATTAATTGTGTCAGAAGTATAGTTGAAATGAACAGCAGATAATTCTTCAGTTCCTTCAGTGTATTCTACATCAAAACCACTAAAAGTAAACCTTACACTTGATAATGGAAGTGTATTTGAGAATACTGGTCCTGGAGGAGCTTCTTCTTTCCATAAACCTGTTTCATTGAACTGGAATACTCCATCTTCATTATAATCTAGATATTCAGTTAGTGAATGGAACATAATTGCATATTCAAAACCTGCGTCAGTCATAAACTGGAATTTAGGAACTTGTCCTCCAGCTTTAGCTATAAAGTGCATATCATAATATGAAAATGTCACTTGGTTACTGTTTTCTTCCCATAAGAAATCTTGGTCGTCTGCACTTACTTGACTTGCTATAAGCAAAGTCAGGAAAGCTAATCCGAATGTTAGTTTGAGTAATTTGTTTTTCATTTTTGCTCAACATATCTTGTTCTCCCTTTTTTGAATAGGTTCTCATTTAAACAACTAAAGTGAACAACTTTAGAAAAATGAAGTAGATGTTTTTCTCAATCATCAAATGTTCGAAAATCTCTTTTCTATTGCTTCTACAACTTCATATGGTCGAGTAAGTATTGGAACATGTCCTGCTCCTTCAACTACCTTTAGTGTAGCATTAGGAATAGCCTTAGCCAGATAAGTACAATGTTTTGTTGCTGCTTCAGAATCTTTATCTCCATAAACAATAAGAGTTGGAATCTCAATATCTTGAACTTGTACATTAGTGTCGCCTTCAGATCCTAATTCAACACAACGAACTGCAACTTCAGGTTTAGGTTTCATACAGATGCGAACTCCCCAGCGTTTAAAGTGTTCAGAGTCCGGTTCTGGAAAGACACTATTGATGAATTCTTGCATTGCTAACAAGTGATTTGATTTGATTAAATTGATAAATTGTTTTTGTCCTTCATTAAGAGGCACTGCACTTGAATTAGAGGTATCTACGATTACTAAGCCTTTGAAACGTTCAGGATGCTGCAAGACAGCTAGAATAGCTATTGTTCCTCCAAAAGACTCTCCTCCTAGAATACATTGCTCTACGCCTAATTTATCCATCACACTAATTAAATCATCAACATAAGCTTGTTTAGTGATAGTTTCTGGAAGAGCAACACTTTCTCCTGAACCGCGATGATCGTACCCTACACACCTCATCTTTGTACTTAATAGTTCGAAAACATTCATCCAGACATGCCAATCAGCTACAAAACCGCTGATTCCTAAGAAGGTATCTTCGCCAGAGCCAAAAGAAACAGTGTTCATCTTAATTCCATTTATATTATAAAACAGTTTTAACACCAAATAATAAATCGAGAAATCGAATTTTAAGTTTTTTCCAGATATGTGACCATATTCAATGAGAAAATTATAAGAGAATGGAGTTCAATATAGATTTAATGAAGAAAATAGGTATTATAGGTGGTTTAAGTGCTGAATCTTCTGTTGAATATTATAAAATCTTGATTAAAGAGTATAATAGAAGAGTAGGCGGTTCATCTTCTCCATTACTAATCATCGATAGCTTAGATTTAAGCGAGGTTGTAGGCTTAATGAGTCAAGGTAATTGGGATGGTGTATTCAATATTATTCACCAATCTGCAGTAAATTTAGAAAAAGCTGGAGCTGAAGTCATCATCATCGCAACTAACACTGTCCACAAAGTCTTCGATAGAGTTGAAAACGAAATTGAAACCCCAATGATTAGTATATTAGATGTGACTGCTGAAGCTGTAAAATCCCTAAGTTTGAAAAAAGTAGGATTATTGGGAACTATCTTTACTATGCAATTAGATTTCTTCCAGAAAGTGTTTCAAAAGTATAGCCTAGAAATTATTGTTCCCAATGAAGAGGATCAGGAATATGTGAACAAAGTAATTTTTGATGAATTAACATTTCATATTCTAACTCATGAATCTAAGAAAGGATATCTTGAGGTAATTGAGAGACTAAAAGAGGAGGGAGCAGAAGGAGTGATTCTGGGATGTACGGAAATTCCTTTGTTAATTCAACAAGAGGATTGTCCTATACCAGTTTTTGATACAACTACAATTCATGCATTAGCTACCCTTGAATATTCACTCGAATAGTCCAATCTAGTAGATAACAACTCATAGGAAATTATCTCATACGAAGGCTTTTTCTAATGATTTACAAAGATTCATCCTTTCTTGAAGAGATAATTCTTGATTGGTTTTAAATTCTCTGTAGTATTTACTCCATTCCTGTGTGAAAGAACGAATTTCATCTTCTAAGGAATGGAGTTTTTGAACAGCAAGATAAGATTGGCCAACGAACACATAGATTAGTAACACGTCTTCTTGAAAACTAATAGCAATGGTGTAGTGCTGGTATTTAATTCGTTTAATTCTGTCATCTTGTAACGACACGCTACGAACACTTTCATTGATAATTTTCTGAATTCCTTGGAGTAAATCGTTACCCAAGGGGGTTTTGCTGAATTTTTCAGAGAAAATAATTGTACCTCCTTTATTCATAATTAGAAAGAAATATGGTTGTTCTTTCTCATCTTGAATATCCATATAAAGGGCATTATTTCTTATCATTCTCGCTAAAAGATCTTCAATATGTGTAAACTCAAATCGTTCTTCTAGACTTGGAATGTAGGTTGACATCTCTTGCCATCTACTAAGTTGGTCTAACAGAATATCATATTCACCAGAAATCACTTTAGCGAGATGTGTGATTCCCTTTTCTTCGGCTATTTTCTGTGCCTTCTCCAACAATAGCTGCCCTTCTTTCACATTGAAATCAATCAACTCTAGTTTTGATTGAAGAAGAAGAGACTGTGCAAGCAAGATATTCGAATTATCATGTTCTGCCATTTGTCCTAGCGTTTTCACTTTGTGCTTAAGTTTCTCATAAATCTGTAGATCATTAAATGTTGTGATTTTCTTGAGATATAAATCACACAAATGAAATACAATCAATCCATTTAGTTCTAGATAAGCAATTGAATCATCAGCAAATTCTTCTAGAAGAGAAATAGCTTCATTGATATCAGATTCTTTAGATTTAGATTTTAGATAAGTTGCTTTAGACAGATTAAGAATCTTCTTGATAATATGCTGACGGTTAGATAAGTACAAATCTTCAATTTGCTTGATGTTCTGTAAAACTTCTTTGTTTTTACCTAGTTCAATAAGAATGGTATTAATTCGTGAGAGACTCACAGAATAGTGATATGTTTTTACTACCTTAGATTTTTTTAATAGCGCTGAAGCTTTCTCATAGTATTTCAAAGAATTTGATAGGTCTCTTTTGAACCAATATATTGTGCCTAGATTTATTAACATACAAGCCTCAAAATATGGGTTCCTATCTTTCGGTTCATACATTGCTAGACTTTTAAAAACATATTCTCTTGAAAGATTCAATTCACCTTTCTGCAAGTATATTACTACTATTTGAGCAAGACCAATTACTTTTCCAAAGTGATAGTTTATTTTGTCGCTAATTTCTAAACTCATTAGTGCATAATTTAATGCCTTATCCAGATTTCCAGACCATAGGTGTCTTGATCCAAGAGAGAGATAGGAATCAACTTTCAGTGCATCTATCCCCAGTTTTTCTGAAGCAACTAAACTTTTTTCTATATCTGAAAACGATGTGTAATACCGCTGTCCTTGAAGAAGAGGTAAAACAGCTTTTCTTTTTAAGTATGCTACTGAATCCTTGTTTTCAAAGGAATCTAATACATCTATAGCCTGTTTTGTTTTTTCTTTTATTAATTCAAATTCTCCTGGGTAGTAGTAAGCTCTAGGTAGAATTATTAAAGAATCAAACATTAGTTCTTTATTTTCTAACCTCTTACTCTCTTCATAAGCTTCCTCTGCGTATTTGATAGCTTTAGAATAAGGAAAGATTATCAGGTAAATCCTTGCTTTAAAGATTTTGCATCTTATCCTTTCTTCATTGGTAATCCCTTTACTGATATATATAGTATCAATTTCAGCTAATGCTGCATTATATTTACCTCTAAATATAAGCTGTTCAATTTCTTCTAATTTCTTAGCAAAATTCCTTTTCATCTTACACTAACTGCCATTATACGCAAGACAATTAAGTTTACAGTTTTTAATATTTATGCATACATATGGAAGCAGACTAGTTTAGCAAAGACCACCACAAGATTCTTTATTCAGACAGGAGTTTTGTGTATGTGAGATGAAAACAGAAAGACAACAAATGAGTATGCCAATCAAATCACCCTTTGTTCTCAAGTGTATTAATCGATGACACATATAACAATATTTGTTCTTAAAAAATTATTCTTAGTCCCCTAAACCCGACATATTTCCTTTTTTTTGCTCCTAAAATAAAATATAAAAGCATTTAATTTCATCGTACATTACTTATAGGGAAATCTCTACATGTAATTGACTCAAAAGACATGGTGAATATTATGACTACTGAAACTATGGAGTTGGAATTTAACCAAGAAGAAATAACTAAAGCTGAAGAAGAATACAAAAAACTTCAGTTGGATCCTGCTCAACAGGATATGGTTGACTCCATAACAAAAATCACAAAAGAGCTTGTTTCATTACCTGAAACAGCTGTTAAAAGTTTTACTTGGAAGGTTATGAGCAACTGGCAAAAGATGCGCAGAATAACAATTGCTGAATTAGAAAATAGACCTCTAAGAGATAGAATGGATGCAACTAAAGAGATGATTAAGCAAGCAAAGAAATTTTATATTGAGCTTCTTTCAGAAGCCACACCGGAACAAAAAGAGATATTGGAAAGAAAGTTTGATACTGTCCTTAAACAAAGTTCAACGCTTTTGAATAATTAAACAAAGATTGATTCTAGATAATCTGACAATTTTGTTCTATCACTCAAACTTAATTCTTCTTTAGCTTTTACTTTGACATGTAAGTCTTCCCAAATATTTGAAAATGTTATAATATCATTTATGAGTTTCCTAAACTTCTTGAGAGCCGAATAGGATTTACCAACAAAAACATAACAGAGTATCAAATCCTCACTTTGATGAAGAACTATACTGAAAGTCCTAAATTTTAGACGGTGCATCATATTCTTTTCATGTTCTTTTTCTTCTAAGAAGTCATGGACGGTAGAAATTATCCCTTCAGTCACATCTGGCTCTAAAGGTATGTCTTCAAAATTATCTGAAAAAATAACATGACCCGTCTTATCCATAATGAGAAAAATACTTGGATCTTCGTTTTCTTGAGATACATCTGCAAAGCTTATTCTATTTTTGACTAATTTATTCATCATATCCTCTAAGTGAGTTAACTCCATACGATCTGCAATGTTTGGAAGTTTAGTAGTGAAACTTTCCCATCTAGTTATTTGTTCTAGAAAATGATCATATTCATTGGAAATTAGTGTTGCTAAACGAATTATACCTTTGTCTTCTGCAATTTGCTGAGCCTTTTCTAGCATTACTTTTGCTTCTTCAACTTCAAGCTCAATTAGTGCTAGATGAGATTTAAGCAAGTATGTTTCTGCAAGTAAGATGGAAGATTTTTGTGTTTCTGCTAGTTTATCCAGTTGGTCTATAGTTTGTTTGATAGGGTCTATTAATTCAATATCATTAGTTTGTTTTAATCTTTGGAGATAAAAATCACATAAATGAAATAAAGCTAGACGGTTCATTTCAATATAAATCAACTTCTCTTTAACAATCTCCTTCAGCATTCTTTCAATTTCATCTTGATTATCATCAAAAGAAGTAGCTTTGAGATAAATAGTTTTAGCAAGCATGTAAATAAGCATAAAGGGATATTTACCACTTCTATCCTGGATACTGTTTAATGATGCAACAATTTCCATTTTTTCTAGGTTCTGGTTTATTTTTTCGTATTTACCTTGTTCAAGAAAAACTAAATTCATTCTGAAATTAACTGCAATGTAGTGTATATTTCCAAAGTGTTTTCCTTTTGTTATTTGCACAATTGATTTATCATAATATTGTAATGAGGTTTCCAATTCCCCTTTTTGCCAATAGTAAAAACCTAAATCAGCGTATATACCTCCTAAAGCATAAGAAGAATCAATCTCTTCTGCATATGATAATCCTTTTAATGAGTATCTAAGATATTCGTCAAGTTCTCCTCTTTGAAGAAAACCCGCTGCAATATTAGTAGAACAGGCTATGATCCCCATCTTATAGCCTAAGTTTGTAAAAATACTCAAACTTTGTTCATAACAATGTTCACTTCGTGTGTAATTTCCTTGATTCAGAAAAACATCAGCTTTGGAAAATAGATACCAAGCTTTTTGAAAATCATCTTCTACTTGATCAGATATGTCAATAGCATGATTTAAATTATCCAAATATTCTTCTGATGTGCTGCTAAACCTAGTTGTGAGGATGTTGGCTTTTCTTTTGAGATATCCAAGTGATTCTTTATCTTGGTACTTTTCTAAAACTTCTATTGCGTGATTTGTTTTTTCTCTAGCTAAACTATTTGATCCTAAGTAACCTAAGGTTTTACTATAAACAAGAGCTGAATCGAAAATTAGAAAGATATCATCAATTTTGACACTTGACTCATATGCTTGTTTTGCATTAGTCAAAGCTTCAGAAAACGGCTGAATATCAAGAAATATTCTTGCTTTAAGGATTTTTGCTTGAATAATTTCTTCTTCAAGTAGTTCGTTTCTATTCAAAAGACCATCCAATTTTTTCAAAGATTCTTTATACTTACTACTAAGAATGTGTTGTTCGATTTCTCTTAATTCAGTATAGAATACCCCTTTCATATACTCACATTGATAAATGTAAACTGTTTATATTAGTTATTCATAGCTTAATAGTTTTTTCGTTGGAATTTCCTACTCATTCACTGTAGACAGATAATGTTTACTTAAAACCAATAATTATGATAAAAAATGAAATGCATTAACTATCCATATGTAACTTTGTAGCTTAGCTGCTCAGTTGCTTAATTACATCAAAAATTCTTATCTCTGGTGTTCCTGATATATGATAGACTTCTTTAAGGGTTTTTGCTAAGTTTGAAGTTCGAAAATTGTTCAAATCTTCTTCAGTATCAAAAAAAAGAATACTTCCATACTGATCTATTCTTTCATCTTTCATATATACAATCTGTGATAGTCCTGGTACTTCCCCGTACTGTTTTTCTCTTGATTCTGCTAATTTCATTACTTCATCAAACGACTTGCTACTTCTAAAATGAAAGGTTAGTACTTTCATAAATATACAATGTTTGTTTTCTCTTTTTAATCTAGCTGTCAATTAAAAGCTATTTTTGTAATTACAAAATACTCATAATTAGAGAAGAGTGAAACTATTCAATGAATAACCAAACTACAAAATTAAAAACATGTTGTGGTGGAGATCTCCCTACAAAGGAAGTCTCAACTGTTTACAAGAATAAGAAATTATACTTCTGTGATTCTCCTTGTCTAGTTCTTTTCCAAAAGGACCCTGAAAGGTTCTTGAATTCTACTCATTTCAGACTCAATTTTGAAAAATTAGAAGATGCTGAAGAAACAATTTGAGCTGAAAAAAACTTATGTAGAAGATAATCACAAAAACTTCAATGAGCAATTTCAATATAGATTTATTTTTTGGAATATTACTCGGGTTGATTGCTTACATTTTATTATACATTGGGAAGGGTGTCCAAAAATATGCAATAACAGGTTTGCAAACTGATAAAACGCTAAAAAGCAAGCATTCTGGTGTCTGGATTTTTGGTACAGTCCTAACAGTTTCTTTCTTAGGTCTTCATTGGGTTTCTCTTGCTGTTTTTCACACTAATGTAAATATTATTGCACCTCTAGAAGGAGTGGGGTTGGTTAGCTTACTAGTTTTCTCTTTCTTTGTTCTAAAGGAAAAATTAACAAAATGGGAACTTGGAGGTACCCTCTTGATCATTACAGGAACTGTTTTGATAACTGTTTTCTACGGAGAGCCTACTGAATTATTATATTCTGATTTTAACCTAATTTTCTTTTTAATAATATTAGGAGCTTTTGTTATACCGATTGGTGTATTGTCTTATCTTGCATTTCAAAAACCCTCAAAGATTAAAGGAACTCTCCTAGGGTTATCCGCTGGAACGTTTATGGCTTTTCAAACAGTTTCTAAGAGAATAACCGATATAGATGAACTTGTGTTGATATTTACATTCGTTACATTTGCATTAGCAGCACTTACGTTAGCTTATACGCAATTTGCCTTTACGATGGCTCCAGCAAACATAGTTGTTCTTAGTTTTGCTTCAGTTAGTATAATATTAACATCTATTCTTGGGTCCTATGCAATTAAAGAGAGTATTTTACCTATTCAAATAGGTGGAATGGGATGTATTATAGCAGGCATTATTGTAATGAATCTGTTTCAAAAAGAAAAAATAGAAAAAACAAATCAATAAATGGAAGAAATCTTAGCCATATATTGATGTATCTGCAAAAGTTTCAGGAAACTCTTCATCGTCTAAGCTTGCTGGTTTTTTCTTGGGTTGCTTGGATTCTGTCACTCTAGGATATCCACGACGTTTTTTTCTATCTTGCTCTCTCTCTTCTCTAGTCAAATAGAATCTTTGAATATCTTTCTTCATGAACATTTCAATACGTCTAATCATGTTCATTTCTTCTTGGTCAACTAGAGATATTGCTATTCCAGCTCTTTCCATTCTTGATGTTCTACCTATTCGATGAACATAGTTTTCTGCGTTACCTACAGGTAAATCATAATTGAAAATATGAGAAACATGAGGAATGTCTAATCCTCTTGCAGCGACATCTGTAGCAATTAGACATGTTATTTTTTTCTTCCTAAAATCGCTCATCGCTATCTCGCGCTGTCTTTGAGACATATCTCCCTGTAGAAGTCCGACCCTCAAATTGATTCTCTTATCTTTGAACAATCTTTTCTTAAGATTATCTGCCCATCGTTTAGTATTCACAAAAACGATACATGATGAAGGTTTTTCTCTTTGTAGAAGCCTAATGAATGAATTGTATTTCTGCTTGGTATCTTTGATTTCATAATAATATTGTTTACAAGAAGAAACAGTCAGATCATCTCTACTAACGTCTATTTCTACTATTTTGTCATCCAAACTATAGTCCATCATGATATTTTTCACTTCAGGAAGCATTGTTGCTGAAAAAAGAAGTAATCTTGGATAAACATTTTTCATGGCATCAAATAAAATAAAATCTACATCAGGCAGGAACCCCATATCAAGCATCCTATCTGCTTCATCAAGAACTGCAAATTGCACTGCTCCAAATGAAATAGCATTTCGATGGTATAGGTCTATTAATCTTCCAGGTGTCGCTACTACGATTTGTGCTCCAGATTTGATTTTTTCAATTTGTCTATTTATCGAAACTCCACCGTATACTTCCACAGCTTTGAGTCTTCTGTGTTTTCCCAGTTTGGAAATAACATTGTATACTTGCTTGCATAATTCTCTAGTTGGAACTAGAATAACCGCTTGAACTTTTCTTAGTGTTGGATCGAGAAATTCTACTATAGGTATTGCGAAAGCTAAAGTTTTTCCTGTTCCAGTTTTAGCTTGTGCCAAAATATGTGTATCTTCGCCCTTTAGAATTTCTGGTATCGCTTTTTCTTGAATATCTGTTGGGGTATGTATCCCCATTTCATCCAAAGCTCTTTTAATTTCACCTTGAATGTTATAATCGTTAAATTTCATAGTTATCAGTTGTTTTCTTTTTCATAGCTAAGTCTTATAATATCAATTTCATAATTTTTAGCATTAGTAGTTTTCTTAAACTGTTGAACAAAATTGCATTTATCTATTATCTAATCTTCCTCAACTTTGAGTTAGTTTCTCTGTATTATTTTAAAATGCTTTGTTTTAGCGACTTAAGAGAAGAATCAGGTTTTGGAACCATTACTTGAATCTATTTTCATGTGGTTTTTCTGATTTATCCCAACTTCCTCTAATACTTCTTTGTATTCAGAATTTAAGAAGAAGTCTTTCAATTTAAACCAAGAAGTTGAAACCAAAACCTGAACATTGTGAAAAACCATTGAAGGACATCTGTGTTTCTCTTTACGGAAATCTTCTGGTAAACCTACCAGCCCACAAATCAGACAATACTTCCATCTAGCAGATCTCTTGTACAATCTTTTGAATGTAAGATAATATATCTGAGAACCACTCCTAAAAGTAACTTTAGAAAGAATACCACTAAAACATTTAGCTAATATTCTGATTTCTTCTTTTTCTTTATTTGAAATATCAGGCATTAGGGTATTCTCTTTTTATCCACTAGATTCTCTAGAGCAAACCAAGTTATAAATATTATGCGAGATGTTATCACCATATAAAAAGAGTAAGTGGTTAAGCAGTACTATCTTGCATAACTGTTTCACGAGCTTTTTCTGCTTTGACCTTTATAGGTACCTTCTCAAAGATAGGCTTCTGAAATGGAATATCCTTAACTCCTGCATTCTCAAGAGCTTTGACATATTTGTCTGTCATAAAGAAGTCTTTCAATTTGTACCAAGAAGTTGTTATAAGCACTGGAAAGTGATTTATACCCATTGTACACTGATGTACTCTTTCTTGTGCTTGTTTTCGGTCAGAAGCACCCATTTTCTTTAATTCGTGTTCATCTAACATTTCTTCAGTAGACTCTATCTCACCACATTTTAAACAGAATTTCCATCTTGCTGATCGAATATATAATGAATCATATGTATCAGAATAAATTAACAACCCCTCGTTAAATGGAGAAACTATAAGTTTCATGACATATTTCTTAGCGAGAGAGCGTATAAATTGTTGTTCAGCTTTCGATATTTTGGGCATAAGTCTCACCACTCTTATGTACCTATTATTTGTAACATATTAATGTATATTTGCATATGTAATAACAACATAAAAATTTCTGAAAGACATAAATCAATAATATATCTTGATTCTGCAAAACTTATAATGGTTCAGCTTTTTGATGTAGTAGGAAGGTAAAAATATGTTAGATGATTTTAATGAAAAACTAGCAAAACTTGTTGTTAACTATTCAGTGAGAGTCGAGAAAGGAAACACTGTTCTACTCTCAGGTGGAATTGATGCAGCAGACTTGATTCGCGAGATAGATTTGGAAGTTATTAAAACTGGAGGACACATACTAAACATTAGGATAGTTATCCCAGGTCAAGATGAGTTATTTTACACACATGCGCAAGAGCATCAGCTAAAATATCAAAACCCTATTGCTTTACAGGGGATAAAACTAGCAGACAAATTCATCAGTGTATTTAGCTCCACTAACAGAAAAGCACTTACCAATATTAGTCCAGACAAACAAATGATGACAAGAGAAGCAAATAAAGAACTCACAAAAATATATTTTGAGAGATCTGCTTCAGGAGAATTAGATTGGGTAATCTGTCCATATCCTTCACCTGCTTTTGCTCAAGAAGCTAATATGGGGTCTTTTGAATACAAAGAATTTGTTTACAAGGCACTTGCACTAGATAAAGAAGATCCTGTTGAGCATTGGTTAAATGTTAAGAAAGAACAAGAAGCAATAGTAGAAGTGTTGAGAAAAGGTAAGGAGTTACGTATCGTCGGAGAAGACACTGATTTAGTTTTAAGCATCGATGGAAGAGGGTGGATTAATGCTTGCGGAGATAAGAATTTACCAGATGGTGAAGTATTCACATCCCCAGTCGAAGACTCAGTAAATGGGACAATCCGTTTTACCTATCCAGGTATCTATATGGGTAAAGAAGTTGAAAATATTTGGTTAAAGTTCAAAGATGGTAAGGTAGTTGAATATACAGCATCAAAGGGACAAGAGATATTGGAAAAAGTTCTGGAAATGGAAAACGCCGATATTCTAGGAGAAGTAGCAATTGGAACAAATTACGGAATTCAGAAATTTACAAAGAATATGCTCTTCGATGAGAAAATGGGAGGAACTGTACACCTAGCACTAGGTTCAGGATTTGCAGAGGTTGGTTCAAAAAATGAATAACCAATACACTGGGACATACTCAAGGATATGAAAAGCGAAGATTCAGTAATTTATTTGGATGGAAAAGAAATCTATAAGGCAGGAAAATGGTTAATACCATAAAAGTGTAATAAACTTCCTACGAAATTTATTTTCACTCTCTTTTGCTAGAAATAAAGAAGAAGAAAAAAAAAAAAGATGAAAGGACTAATTCTCATCATGATATTTTCTTAATTGGATATTACAGATAGGGAAAAAATCCCTGTAACAACAATTACTGTCAAAGAAATTATGTAGATGATTAACCTCCAAGTAATGGAGAGTGTTCTTTCTATCTTAAATCTTCGAACAAAATTTCTTTCGTTACCAATCATTTTTTACACCTCTTTTGTGATCCATGTTTTAAGTCTCTAGTGAGTTCAAATCTGATTATCATCCTGAAGAAATGGAAAGGATCAGGAAACAGACGGTAGCACACAAGCTCTGGGTTAGTAAGAGTTTGTTGTTTCCTGATCCCAAGCAGATGGTGAGCTCTGCAGGTTTGTCTGTTCAGCAAGATACAAACAGCGTGAGTTCTTGGATGGGATGATAATCGTAAATAAATAAATGAAAGGAAAAGTGGGGGACACTTTTCTTCATTTTATATAACTACTCTAGCAAATTCAGGAGCTAAACCAATTACTGCGACTATACCTGCTACAAACAATGGTAATGCAATTCTTAGCATTCTCCAGAGATAGACACATGGTTTTTCAACCTTAATTCTGTAAATAAATCGGGGCAGACTTAACACACTTTACACCTCCGTTTCAGTTTTATGAAAGGGATTGAAGACCCAGCTCATCCCGCAAGGGGAATGCGCTGAGTTAGCAATCGTTCTGAGCGTGTATTAGCTCGAAGGGCTCTGCGAGCTCTTTTAAGCTCGTTTAACTCCTTTTGGAGCGCCCTGATCTCTTGGTCCAGTGTTCTGGAAAGTTCGTTGTTGGTCATTTTTTTTACACCTTGGGTTTTTCTATGTCTGACTTACTCCGACATCATATATAAAGGCATTTTTAGAAGAAAGAATTGTCTGATTTCTTCAGACATCTTTTTTAGGTGTAAAAAACAACCTTTCTGGGTCGTTAGTGCATTGTATTGCACATACGACCACAGTAAATCAATAAGAAAATAGAGGCAAATATGGCCGAAGATGTCGGAAAACAAATAGAAAAAAGGGGTATTTTATACTCAAAAACACATAAAAAATTGAAGGAAAAAGTTAAAAAAACTTACTTATCTGACACAGATACACGTGCAGTTTCTTGTTCTTCAATAGTAGTAAGTACTTCAGGAGTTGTCTCAACTGGAACAGTAACAACTTCTCGTACGCCTAATTCAACACCAAGATGTTGCAAGGCTTCAACATATCTACCTGTTAGAAAGAAGTCAGATAATAGTTTCCAACTTGTAGTTACTAAAACTGGAAAACTCTTAAATGAAAGAGCACAAGCGTGGTTATCTTTCTTAAGATCTTGAATAGAATCAATAGCGCCACATTTTAAACAAAGTCTAATTCTTGATGACCCTTCATATAATTCACCAATTATTGTTTGATAAAGTTCTAAGCCTGAATCAAGCGGAGCATCCCATAGATCTAGCGTAAAACGTCTTGCTCTAGATCGAACTGCTTTTTTTCGAGCATTGGTCATGTCGGTCATATTACGTTACTCATGTAGAATAAACTCATACATGTTAATAAACATTTGCCCGTTGGCACAAATTACCTTAGATTTAGGAACACCTACAAAATAAGCATTAGAAGCGGATTTGAATAGATGTGTGTTCAAATATTACTACACAATTTCAACATAGAAACAATATATTTCTAAAAATCGGTAACTGAATGTAATAAAAATTAAAAAAAGTGTCAAATTTCTAAAGTAAGAAATTTGATAAAGCAGTTAAGGTTATGAGCCCCAATACCATTAATAGGGTAAATAAAAATGCATATCCCATAACTTTCCATGCATTCTCTTTCATTTTTTCATATTTCATTTTTCTTCTTATATTTACAACTTTGTTTGCCATATTAGACACCTCTATTTTCTTTTGTTTTCAATTCTAGTAATTTTCTTAGTGATCGTAAAAAATCGCTATACCCAGGAAGGGTATAAGCGGGATTAGGTTTTAAGAGAGCTAGATTTATCACGGGATATTCCTCATACAAATTAATAGTACATTGACCCAAACAGGAGAAGCTTCTTTGCCATGATTTTGTCCTTAGCATTTCGAACTTCTGCCTCAATGGTTTTCTCATATATACGTTTTGCAGCTTTCTTTGATTCTTCTTCTACTGAAGCATGTAATGATTCAACTAATTGTTTAAGGAATAAGTAATAACTTTCTTCATCTACAAATTCGAAATCATATAGTATCTTTACATGTTCAGCAATTAGGTCATGAGAGGATTTTAATTGTATTTTTACAGCCATTTCATATCACCTGGGTTATTAAAAGGAGCAAGAACCGAGCCTACCCTTGAAGGGGTATTTGCCCGATTGAGTACCTAGAACGAGCTTTTGCTCTTCTGGTGCGACGAGCTCTTCTGAGCTGATTCAACTCCCTATGGAGTGCTTTTATTTTCTGATCCAACAGTGTGTGTAATTCTTGTTCATTCAATTCTATCACCTTTGTTTTCGCAATACTTTCGTAAGTCGAGTTTCGAAAACCTAGTTGTGGTTTCAATGCGATAATCGATATACACTCGATCATGTTTTCTAGGATATCTGGTTGCAAGAGCTTTGGTAAGCTGAGTTAGATCCGCGTAAAGATTCCTTAGCTCACGGTCCAACAGTTTTTGTATTTCCATTTTCATTTTTTTCCACCTTGGTTTTCTTGTTCTATGTAATAGTTATGATGACATAGTATTTAAACAAAACTATGATTACATATATTACCGCTTTATGATGACATATGAACAGATTATAAAAAAACGAAATAATGCTAAATAGTAAGGTAAAATATGTTTAATGATGTTTAATTAATAGGAATTGAAAGTAAAGATTGAGGCAGAAGTTTCCGCTTTATGTGTCTATTATGATTACAAAATATGTTTATAGGCAAGATTTGCCAACACATACACATATATATAATATGTATTAGTATGTATCACATATAATAAAAATTTAAAGGAGGAAAATAAATGCCAGATGTCAAAGATGCTGAGAAAACACAAATAAAATCTCGAGCCCGTCGTTTTACACTTGACCTGCAAGATGCTCCTTTAAGTTCAGGTTTTGAAATTTATAATGAAACCGTTGAGAAGCTCTATCAACGATCTGCTCGTTGGAAGATTTGTCTAAAATGCGGTACTGTTGATAAAAAAGAATCCCTTGATGAGATTTCTCATTCTTGTGCAGAAGGTATAGGTAAGCTTCCAGTTATCATCCCTACTAGTTGGATTGTTCTGAAAGATTTCTTCCTCACTGATGAGTATACTAAAACACTACAAAAACTTGGAGTTGAACCCATTTCTGTTCGTCCCACTCCTGTTAGTGTCCCTGTTGAGGACAAAGCAGAAGTTCCAGCCACCACTCCCGAAGAAATTCCTGTGAAAGCTGGACAAGACAATACTGAATGATGGAGTTAGGACTCATCTTTTCTTTTTTTGGCTAAATTTAATATATACCTTTATTTTCTAATTATTTATGGTATCATTAAATAAAAAGATATTAATCATAATTATTTTCAGCTGTTTACTTGTTTACAGCTCGACAATACACCCTTCTTCTGCAATTTTAAACTCTGGGTCTTCATCTAGTCGATTAGCGGATTTAGATGCTTCTTTTCCTGTTTTTATTAATTCAGATGATGACTTTGATACGCTTGGTTTTACTGGTAATGGTTCTTCATCTAACCCCTATCTTATTGAAAACTTAGATATTGTTTCTACTGGTGATGGGAATCCGGCTATTGTGATTAGCGGTACCAACGTTTATTTTATTATTCGAAATTGTGACATTGTCACCAAATATATAGGCATTTTTATTCAGTCTACAGTACTGTCTGGAACTGCAAAGATACTCAATAACACTTTATCCAGCAGCATCACTTATGGAGGAGGAATTGCTATTGGTTCAAATTATACTCTGATTGAGAACAACACTATATCAGGATTTATGCAAGGTATTCACTTAAACGAAGCTCACCATTGCACTATCAAAGGCAATGATATTCTATTAAGTTATTACCAAGGAATCAATATTCGTGATTCCAGTTATAATGATATTACCAACAACAGCATTCGTAACAGCAATGAACATGGATTAGTCATTGTCGGAAACATCAGTATGTATAATATTATTTATCACAACACCTTCGTTAACAACTCTAATGAGCCCACTTACAATATTGATGGAGTTAGAACTGGGGACATAACCAGTCAAGGGTATGACGAAGGAAGCAGTAATCAATGGTTTGAAGCTTTACACCAATATGGCAATTGGTGGGATGATTACGACGGTGCAGGAACATACAGCATAGATGGACCTGCTGATTCTTTTGATCAATATCCCATGAAATATGAAGTAGAACAAACTGAAGAAGGTAGTTTCTTTCTATTTGCAAGTATTTTAGCTATTATTGGCTTAGCTGTTTTGATTATTAGAAAAAGAAGAAATAGTCTCTTTTGAGGAATTCTTCTTCCCCCTTTCATTAGTAAAGTATTGTTTTTGTTTACTGTAGATATTTATTCTAAATAATTATTAATAGGAAATTAAAATTACAGAAATTGATTAAACATCAAGTTTTTCCCCTAATTCTTCATTTGAAGGTTCTCTGAGTATTGAAGCATCAGAAAATACTATTGTTGGAACTCGCCATTTCCCACCATTTAATTCTGCTGCTTTCTCTTTCGCTTTGTCATCAAAATCTATGTCTATCCACTTGTAGGAAACATCATTTTCATCTAGGAATTTCTTTGATCTATTGCAATCTCCACACCACTCAGTTCCATAAATTACCTCAATTTCTACCATCTTAAAATAGTTGAATCTATGATAGTTTTAAAGCTATTGTAAGTCTAATTAGAATATGGACAAGTAATTATATTTTTATACACTTTTAACCCACGCTTCAACTAACTGTAAAGATATATTGGAGGAGCTTGTTGTTGTCTGAGAATATTATTGAAGCTCAAAAAATAGAAACACTACCATTTGAAGAATTAAAGTCAGTTAAGGGGGAGATGATTATATCTGCATCCTATCCTAGTTACCTTGTAGATGAATCAAAAATAAGTGGTGGTCATGCTGAATGGCTATTTTTCCCAAATAATGAAGAGGAAATATCTTCATTTGTGAAAAAAATGAAAGAAGAAGAGCAAATGATTACTGTATCTGCCGCTCGTACAGGTATTGTAGGTAGTGCAGTTCCATTTGGAGGAGCTGTTCTTTCATTAGAAAGAATGGATCATGTAATCGGTCTTGGTTTTGATGAGGAGGAGGAGAGGTGGTTTCTAAGAGTAGAACCTGCTATCTCTCTTAATGAGATTAATGATATTGTAAAACTCAAAAAAATAGAGAAGGAAAAAAGCATTCCTCAAGATAAAAACTGGGTAGAAAAATTCGAAACTGAACCTACTTATTACTATCCTGTTGACCCCACAGAAATGACAGCATCTATTGGAGGTACTATTGGCGCTAACGCTTCTGGTGCTCGTTCATTCAAGTACGGTGCAACTAGGAATTGGATAAAGAAACTGAGAGTTATTCTTGGTACAGGTGAGGTTTTAAGTATTCCTCGAGGGAAATATAGAGCAGTGGATGGAAAATTCATCATTCAAACAGCTGGTGAGAAATATCTCATCCGTATTCCTACATATATGATGCCAAAAGCAAAAAATGCTGCAGGTATATGGGCAGAACCTAACATGGACTTAATAGACTTGTTTATAGGTTCAGAAGGAATTTTTGGAGTTATTACTGAAGCGGATATCTGGCTCAAAGAATATATAGCACCAATGTCAAACATAGTCTTTTTCAAGGATGAAAATGATGCAATTGATTTCGTAGAAAAATTAAGGTCTAGTGAATCATTCAAACCTGAATTCATTGAGTTTTTTGACGACAAAGCCTTGACTTTACTAAGGAATAAACAAGTAGAAGATCCCAAGTTCGTTAACATTCCTAAAATCAGAGAAGATGTATTAGCAGCGATTTCGTTTAATCTTGATTATTCAGAAGAAACGTTGGAGAAATGTTTTGATGAAATTTCCGATATGTTGATAGAGTGTAATTCTTCTCTAGACGATACTTGGTGTGCTTATGAAGAGAGAGAAATAGCTCGTTTCAAACACTTCCGACATGCTGTACCAGAGATAGTAAATAATATTATTGCTGAACGTAAGAAGCAATTCTCAGAAATTCACAAATTGGGAACAGATATGTCTGTTGAAGATAAATACTTGAAAGAAATGATGAATTTCTACCGTACAAAATTAAAAGAAGCAGGATTGGAATATGTTGAATGGGGTCACATCGGGGATAATCACGTTCACGTTAATATCCTTCCTAGAAATATGGAAGACCTTAAATTAGGAAAAGAGCTTTACAAGAAATTTGCTAAAAAAGCTGTTGAGTTTGGAGGTTCTATCTCAGCTGAACATGGTATTGGTAAAATCAAGCACGAATATCTCAAGATTATGTATGGAGAGGAAGGAGTCCAAGAGATGAGAATTGTGAAATTTGCAATTGATCCCGATTGTGTTTTCAATTGTGGAAACATTTTTGGAAGGGAGATGGAACAATGAAAATCGTAGTTTTAGCAAAACAAGTTCCAGAAGCCGATAAAATAGCTGTGGATCCAGAAACAGGAACTTTAATTCGAGAAGGTGTGGCTTCAATCCTAAATCCTTACTGTGAGTATGCGTTAGATCAAGCTGTTAAATTGAAGAATGATTATCCTGAGCTAGAAATAGAGGTTACTGCAATTAGTATGGGACCTCCACAAGCTAAGATGGTATTGTTGAGGTGTTTAGAATTAGGAGCAGATAAGGCATATCTACTCTCGGATAGAAAATTTGCAGGATCTGATGTTTGGGCAACTTCAACAGCACTAAAAGAGGGTGTTGCCAATCTTGAACCTGATTTCGATCTAATTTTAACAGGAAAACAGGCTATTGATGGTGATACTGCACAAGTCCCAGCCGAGACAGCTGAACAACTTGGTATCCCTCAGATTACTTATGGTGTCGATGTGAAAATCAACAACAAAAGAGTGGAAGTTAAGAGAGAGACTGAGAAAGGATATCAAATTCTTTCTGCCAAGATGCCTGCATTAGTAACTATGAGTAAAGGATCCAATATTCGAAGAATCCCTTCAATGCGAGATGTTTGTATTGCTAGAGATAAACCTTTGGAAACGTTCTCTGCAGACGATTTGAATATTGATGAAGAGAAGATTGGGTTGAGCGCGTCTCCTACCCAAGTAGACAAAATTTTTGCTCCTCTAAGTAAAACAGGGGGCGAGATAATTGATGGCAGTGAGGCTAAGGTTGCAGCAAAAAAACTGTTTGATTATCTTAAGGAAAACAAGTTTTTGAGTGTGTGATGGAATGTTAATAGTAGATATAGAAACATGTATTGGTTGTAAAATCTGTGAAAAAGTCTGTCCTTTTGGTGCAATCGTTGTTGGACCAGAAACAAAGAAAGCAGAAGTTTTAGACAATTGTACTCTTTGTGGAACTTGTGTAAATGCCTGTCCTGTAGATGCTCTGAGTATTGAAAGAAAAGCCATTTCAGAAGATGAAATCGCTTTGTTTAAGAATGTCTTTATTTGGGGAGAATGGGAAAGAAAAGGAGAAGCTATTGAAATCAAGAATGTTGCTCTAGAACTCTTAGGAAAGGGAAAAGAGTTAGCAAATAAATTAAGAGAATCATTAGCTGTAATTTTATTAGGAAAAGATGTTAAGCATTTAATTCCTATTTTATTCCAACATGGAGCAGATAAAGTATATCTTTGTGAGCACGAATTACTAGAAGACTATTCAACAGATGGATACACAAATGTTATTTCTAGTGTAATTGCTGCTGAAAAACCATCGATTGTTCTTTATGGAGCTACACCAAATGGAAGAGATCTTGCCCCTCGTATTGCAGCCCGTCTTGCTTTAGGTCTTACTGCAGACTGTACAGGATTAGATATTAACCGTTCAAGACAACTTGTTCAAACTCGTCCTGCTTTTGGTGGTAATATCATGGCTTCAATTCTTTCACCTTATACTAGACCACAAATGTCAACTGTTCGTCCTGGAGTGTTCTCTAAACCAAAACCAGACGCAACTAAAACAGGAATTATTGAAGATGTTGATGTTATTCTAGAAAAAATCAGCATTAGAACTAAGATTATTGAAGAGATTATTTCTCAAGATGAAGGTTTAGATATCGAAGAAGCAAATATTTTGGTTTCAGCTGGAAGAGGAATAGGAAGTAAAGAAAATCTACAAATTATACAAGAAATGGCAGAAGTAATAGATGGGACTGTTTCAGGTTCAAGAGCTTTAATCGATTTAGGTTGGCTTCCCCATCCTCAACAAGTTGGTCAATCAGGTAAAACAGTTTCACCCACACTATATTTTGCTCTAGGTATTTCGGGTGCTATTCAGCATCTTGTAGGTATGACATCAGCTGATACAGTTATAGCAATTAACAAAGATCCTGAAGCAGTAATATTTGATGTAGCAGATTTTGGGATAGTTGGAGATATGTTAGAAATCATTCCTGAGTTCATAAAAATTGTTAGAGAAGAGAAAGAAAAATCTCAATCAGTATAGCATGTTTAACACTCCCAAAGAATCTAAGAGATTTTTTGTGGAGTTTTTTCATATCCCCATTTTTTTATTGTTTTGTGCCAATGAGAGTAGATTCTTTTCTTATCTTCTGATTTCACATCATAATTGCTTGGTTTGTAACCAGACACAGAATCAAGATATTGTTGAAATCTAGATTCTGCTTTATCAAAATTCTTGAGAGATAAAGAATCATAGATTTTCTTTAGTTCTAAAATTGAATTTTGAGCAAGATCTTCGAATTTTATTTCAACAAAATTTCCTTCTGGAATATGTTGTATTTCTTCATAGAAATTATCGTACATCTCTACAAAATTATCCAAAACTACTTGATACAAATCATAAGTTGGTCTTTGCAAAGCATATATCTCAGCATTATGTCTATGAAGTTTCAAAGAAGAATAGAACACATCGTAAGGATTTCGATACAAGTGAATAAATTTCGCGTTTGGAAAGAGTTCTAAAATTAATTTAATCCTAAAAGTATCTAAAGGATTTTTTAGAACCAATTGTTTCCCTTCAGACTTAATTGTAAGAGTTTTAACCAGAAACATAAACTGTTTCTTCCACTCAATGATTTTTCGTGGACCGACATTTTCGAAAGTAGTGAATTTTCTGTAATAATTAAATTTATCAGGAAATGCTATCCCTAGGATTGGTGAGTGAGAACATAAGACCATTAAGGCAAATTCGTGCTCATGCGGCATTTCAGGAAACATTTCAACATTATCTGTAGGTCTGTTCTTAACAATAAAGGGTCTCATTAATCTGTTAAGTATCTTAGATTGCCCCAAGATTAAATGAGGAAAAGCAGTTTCAGTTAAAGAAATGAAGTCAAATTGCTTATCTAATGCCAACATTTTGTGTAAGTGAGTTGTTCCAGTTCTCCAATGACCAACAATAAAGATAGGATCTTTTAGTATCTGAGTTTGTTTAATTCGTCTTCTATCTTTAAAGTGTTCATTAAGAACAAATGGATATAATAGAAAATTGATAAAAGTAATTGTCATGACCTTAGGAACGTGTTTCAAGCGGATATTGAAACCATTGAAGAATAATAATTTCAGCCATTTGAAGAATCTATAACCTATCATTAATCCCACACTACAATATGCCAATATAATTACCCTTAATAAAAATTTTATTGCAACTGTTGTAAATAAGTATGAATCTTTAACTGTTTTCATTAAGAAACGCAAAAGTTTATTTCTGAATAGTACATTTTATTATCTAAAAGGAATTAAGTGAGTTTATATGAAAAGAATAAAAATAAAATTTTTTGTAACATTGGTATTGTTGTTTATTTCATCAGGAATTTATCTTGTAAACAGTCAAGATTATTCATACCCTGATGAATTAACTGTAGATGCAACTTATGATTGGGAAGTCCTAGAACTCGTAGTAAGTGGGACAATCGACACACCATACCTAGATTTCGGTGATGACAGATTAGATCAAGGGGACACCATTTCTGTAAAAATTATACAGAATGTGAATAATGTAACCAATGGAACACCTTCGGAGTTATTGGAAGAAGACAACATTTGGGCTGAATTCTATCTAAATGATGAATTTAAAACCAATATAACTGATGAAATAGGTTTGATTAGATTGGATTGGTTAGATTTTGAGGATTTAGATATAGATATAGATTTCTTCATTCAACCTACCACATATGAAAATCAAACAGGATCTTACAATTTCTTTGAAATTCTTCAGAATAATTTTCAGCAAATTTCTGTAGACAAAACGGAAGAAAGTGAAACCTACGATACCTATGAATATACAAAAACTAGAATTATACAATCTTCAAAACTAACTTCAAAATCCTGGACATTGAAGGTAGAACGTAATATTGATGAGAAAGTCGAAAACCTAGTAGAACCTTGGCAAAAGGAACTAACCAAAACAATAGAAAAAATAGAAATTCGTTTTAATGTTGATACAGGAATACTTTCTTACATTAACTATGATTTTTCAGAACATTATGAAAGAGAAATTGATGGTTCGCTTGATATAGACGACGATATTGTCAAGTTACATATAGAGAGTACAAGCGTTCCAGTGGGTGCTCCATTCAATTGGGCCTTTTCATTGTTTGGATTGTTTATAATAGGATTAGTTGTTTATAGAAAGAGAAAGAACTAGTTCTTTCTTTTCCAATTATTTTTTTAATAAGTTAGTATACTTATTATTTGTGATTAGGAGTAAAATTGCAATTAGCTCGAAAGATTATTACTCTTGTGAGCTTACACAGAAAATACCTGTTAGAGTATCAATTCTAGCGATAAATGGTTCAGAAGGTTTGGGTTTTTACGAAGCGCTTGATAATAAGACAGAAACTTTAGAAGACTATGTGCAACTTATGCAAAAGTCACCTCAAATTAAAGATATCAAAGTTACTCATAGAAGTAAGAACAGATTCTGGACAAGAGTTGTTCATAAGCTTGATTATCCGTCAATCCATGATACTATTCTTGAAAGTGGAAGTATGACAATATTACCTATTGTGATTGAAAATGGTGTCCAATATCATAACATTCTATCTCCAACACCTAATTCGTTCCGGGATTTACAAGAAAAACTGCAAAATAGATTTACTTCAATTCAATTGAAAGCCTTATCTTCGAGACCTACAGAAACTATTCAAGATTTATTAACGGATAAGCAATATGCAGCATTTCAATTAGCTCTCAAAAAGGGTTACTATGAAGTTCCTCGCAGATGTACACTTGAGGAAATTTCTGCTGAGCTTGGTATAAAACGAGTTGCTATGCAGGAGAGAATCAGAAGAGCGGAACTAAGAATCATCGAGGGATATACCAATTCAAGTTTCTTTATTTGAGAGTTCATCTTTTACTTTTTTCTTTCTAGCCTCAAATATAGGAAGCAGGAGACCAACAAGTGTAACTATGATCAAACCTATCCACTGAATAGTATTTGGAAGTTCTCCTAAGAAAATTACAGCTAATATAGTAATTTGAAAAAGCATTGTATTATTGATTAACGAAATTTCAAGAGCTTTAAGCTTCTGCATAACATAATTCCACAATGTAAAAGCAAATGCTGTGTTAACAATGCTAAGAAAAAGAATGTAACCTATTGATATGATAGAAAATTGGGGAATATCTTCAATTATTAAACCTGCTATTAGTAGGACAAATGAACCTATGAACATGCTAATAGATGTTATTACAACGGTACTTACTTCTTTAGCTTGATTTATTGATCTTCCAATAATTGCTGAAAAAGCATTTGCTAGAACCCCTATAATCACTATAATTAATCCTATGATCTTCCAAGATGTAGCAATTATTGTAGTGCTAGGTAAAAGATACTGTTGCGTACCAGAGACTATTACCCACGAACTGGCAGTTAATTCTGGATTTAATAGAAAATACAGCAAAGCTCCGATAATAGCTAATACTACAAGTAATATTTGAATCAGATCTGTTTTTTCTTTTAGTAGAAAATTAGCAAAAATCAGTACTAGAATCGGTGTGAAACTTAGAACAAGACTTACGGTTATAGCGTTTAAATAAAGTAAACCAAGAAATTGAGCACCTTGAGTAATTGTGTAAAAGACTAAACCATAAAGTATCAATCTCAACCACCATCGTTTAGTCAAACTTCTAACTTCTTTTCTATACTTAGGTTGAAATAAAACATATACTAGAAGAAGAAAGGAAGCTATAACATATCTCATACCAGCAAAAATTAAAGGAGGCATCTCCTTCAAACCGAATTTTATAATGGGCCATGATGAAGACCACAAAATAGTGACAAAAAATGCTTGTAAGACCGTGAAAGAATGTTTATTCTTCATCGTCTTAAGTATGTTCAATTGTTTCATCCTTGTTTATTCCAAAATCACTTGGTATTAGGAGATAATTAATCTTTATGTAACTTATGACGGGTTTTATTAATAATCTCTAGGGAAAGAAAAAAAGCAAAGACACCAGTTCTAAAAAAATTCCTTATATGTAAGCATCATCTGTCAGGGGAGAAGACAACATCATTACCATTTGAAGGGTAAAATTCTATTTCAAAGATATCATCTTTTTTACCCTTTCTGTCTTTTATATATCGGAGAATGACCATCACTAAAGATGTAAGTAACAGTAACAAAAACTAAAATTGGAAACAAGATTACTTTCCCCTCTCGTCTCAAATTACTCTTTCTGGAATCAGTGGACATAATTAAATGGCTTGAAAGACACTTATGTAGATCAGTTGAAAAGTAGTTGAGTGCTCCTAAAAGGAACTCTATTTTCCGTCAATAGCCATCAAAGAACAGCTTTCCATCAAATAGAATGCTTGAGATGATTACTACAAATTTTAAAAAATACGCGTCGAGCGAAACATGCACTTATTAATGTTTCGGGGGTTCTAGCGAAAAGTGACCAAAATAATAATAAAGGCCTCAAAGGTCAGTCTCATAGTGTGAGAAAATATTCACATAATAAAAGAATAGTTAGGCGAGCTTATATGAAAAAAAAAGCAATATATTTTACAATCTTCATCCTAGCAAATCTTCTTGTAATGAGTGGAAGTAATTCTTCTTTTATGGTTCAAGGTGTTGAGCCCATCGCAAACTTAGTCTTCAAGACTAACGGTGGTGGCGTAAGACCTGATTACGGCCTGTTCATTGCACAATATCTACGTGATATAGGTATAGAAGTAGAAGTAAAGGTTGAAGAATGGTCCGTATTCGTAGGAACATTGATTCTGACACACGATTACGACATCGGTGTAGTCGGTTTATCAGGAGGAGGAGCTTCTCCAGATATGAGAGACATATATACCGAAGACGGTTCACTGAATTGTTATCAACTAGGTCCAGATATACCATATTGTAATCAATCTGAAATTATGCAAGATATCGGTGTAACAATAACTGATGTTGATGCCAGACAACAACATTATTACGACTGGCAACAGCTGATGATGGACAAGATTGTACCAATACTGCCTCTTTATGCCCCCAGATCCTATGTAGCAACATGGGCAAATACTGAGGGATATGAAGGCAGATGGGGAATAGTTGATTCCTTACCTTACATGTACTATGATGGCTATCATGAAGGTCAAGTATCACTTACCGAATTCAATCTTGCAGATGCAAACTGGAGAGAACTCAACCCATTGTTCACAGATGATACATCAAGTTCATTCATCTGGAATTTAATGGCTGAAAATATCATGACATATAGTCCAGATCTTGCACCTCTAAAAACTGGTTTGGTTTATGATTGGGAACAAATTGACGAATTCCACTTCAAATTCTATTTGAGAGATGATGTCTATTGGAACCCATCCTACAACGTCACTGGAAGAACAGCAAACTCTGATCCTTTAAGTGCTATACCAACTGGTGAATTGATGCAAGGCTTGAAATTTGGAGAATACAGCGATGGTACTAACCAACAAGTTACTGCTAAAGATGCCGTATTTACCTATCTAGTTTGGTCAAACCCAATTACTAGTGAAAGTACAACTTATCATGATTGGATATCAGAATGTTATGTAGATCCAGTAAATGAATTAGCTTTCCACGTTCATATAGATGGTAATCCAGACACTCCTGAAATTGAGCATTATGTAGACTTTTGGGCAAGACTCCCATGGAATATTATGCCAGAATTCTTCTTGAACTCAACCGACCCAACCGTATCATATACTGATGGTGGGGTTGAATGTGTTGGTATATACGCTGATATGCTTAATACCGAACAATGGGTTACATTCAGTACCTCTGCATTTGGCTGTGGCAAGTATATGTTAGATTACTACATCAGAAACTCAGTAACAGTTCTACAAAAGAGCCCATTCTGGTTAGGTATAGGAGTAATAGATGGAACTTCTCAAGATTTAGACTTCGATTCATTTATCATTCGTGTTATTCCTGATTCCTCTGCTGAATTAGCAGAATTCAAAGCAGGAAAATTGGATTGGACTGGTTTAACAGCATTCCCAGCAGAAAGAAAACAAATGCAAGCAGATCCAAGATTTAATGTGCAAACATTTATTGCAGCAGGTTTCAGTTATATGTTCTACAACCTACGTCGTCCTTTTGTTGGCGGTGCAGATAACTTCGTTTATCTTGACACTGTTGGTAAAGAAGAATATACAGTAGGTATAGCAGTACGTAAAGCGATGAATTATGCTATCGACAGAGCTGAGATGAATCAGGTTCTTCATGATGGAGAATATCTTGTTGCTCACAGCGTTCTGTATCCATACACAGCGTTCTATTACTACAACGACATCATAAAATACAATTATGATATCCGTTCCGCTTTTGAATGGTTAGGTGCTGCAGGTTATCCTGTACCAGATTTACCACCGGAAACTACTCCAGAGGTATCTACTCCAACAGAACCTCAACAAACTACCGAGTCACCACTCCCATTGTTTGGTATAATTGCTGCTATCGGTGCTGCATCTGCAATTGCATTCTATCGCAGAAGAAAATAAGTTTTAATTCTCTTTTTCTTTTTCTTTTTTGTTTTCTTGAAACTCTACAAATAGTAAAGTATGTAGTTTATCTTTTAACATTTCAAACCTAAGATTTTTTAGAAGGAAATTGTAATGTAAATCATGCACAGTGATTATGTATCAAGGCATAGTCTTCACAAAGTTGGAGTAGGAGGATTTTGTATTAAGGACGGGAAAATTCTGTTTGTTAAACACACCTATGGTGTAAGTCAAGGCAAATGGACTCTTCCTGGAGGCTATGTTGAGCTTGGAGAATCGCTATCTAAAGCCATTGAACGGGAAATTTATGAAGAAACTGGTGTAGAAGCAAGAGCATCTAGTATCTTAGCTATTAGACATATGACTAATGAGAAAAAGAAGAAAGGGTTAATTTCAGACCTCTACATTGTTTTCAGACTTGAATACAAAGGAGGAGAACCCATATCCAGAACCAATGAAACTTCTGAATCTAGATTTATTGCTTTGGATAATATTACTAAAGATGAAATTTCAGGTCTTAGTCAGTTCATTGTTGAAAATCTTACTGAAAAACAAGAATTCTCATTACTCGCTTATAAGCCAGATGAGGAAATAAAAGCCAAATTAAATGTGCATGATTACCAATTGTATGGGTAATAATGTAAAAATATGTTTCTCTTCATTTTTTTCTCATTCTATCAGACATAATTTAAATTCTATAGAAGGAAATTAAGATTATTCACTTAAATGTCCTTAAATTCGCTTCTTCCAAAAGATAAGGCTTTTATTTAAGTGTCACCATCACATATTCACTAATGCAAGAAGATATAGAGGCGGTTCTGGAGAGGCAGACTGTTTTAGGAAAATTCCTTGACAGATTGAATTACAGGACACTCCGACACATTTACACATTAATGAATAGTATCCTATCCTCTATTGATCGCTTTCTTAGTTCAAATGAGGACAGTCTTTATACATTAAGAACGTCATTATTGTCGGCTATGTCTATGCTTGCACGAACATTTTATCAGAGCTCAATAGTAGACTACCTTCGTTCTGGAGGAAGAACCAAAACAGAATTTGAAGAAGAAGTAGAAAGAGCTTATCTAAAAGGAATGAATGAACGGGAAATCATTATTCAGAAAATCGAAAGCATCTTAGTTAGAGGGAGTGAATTAATCTACCTTAAAGAACTGGTCAATAATAACTGGCAAAACATCTATTATCGAACTTCTCCAGAATCTACTGCTGAGGAGAATCTCAGAGAAAATCTAAAACTTGTTTTAAGTAAACAAGATGAGTATACAAATCTTCACAAAGCAGTTGTTTCTGAAGGTGATAACCAACAGACACAGAAAGAATTAATCAGTCAGATTACAGATTTATCTTACCAAGCTATTGATTTAGGAGATAAAGCTCAGATGACTTTGCATGAATTGCTAGACATTTGTATCATTCCTCTCGTATCTATCTATGAAGACGAATCATCAAGCTCAGAAAAAATCCTTTCCCAGATCAAAATGCTTGAAAAGGCAACAGAAGATGTTCTTACGGAAGACGAAATAGGAAAACTCTGTGATGTTCTTTCTTGGGGTCTTGATGACATAAATAATTTTGATGACCTAATAAGCTTAGGAAAAGAACTAAGAAATGAATATGCTGCTTTACTATCTGACTTTCTAGTATATCTAGTTGATATAGATCTAGGTATACAAGAGCTAGAATCCTTTGTTCTTGACAGTAGTGAGTAATTAGTATGTTCAAAAGAAGGATTTTTATTAAAATGGATTAGTACTAAGATAATGACTTATGATTTGTTCTTGGATAGGGATTATCTAACTTTTTCATGTGCACACTTTGTAATTGGAGAAAATTTTAATGAACCTCTTCATGGTCATAATTATAGAATTTTAGTAAACGTTTATGGAACTCAGGGTAAAGATAATATGGTAATCAATTTCCATACAATAAAACGTATTATGAAGCCCATTGTTGACACTCTTGATCATGTAGTTCTCATACCTTCTAAAAACCACTTGATGACCATTACTGAGAAAGGAGATCAACTTATTGTTAATATACCACATATTGACAAAGAATATGAGTTCCCTAAATCTGATGTTGTTATCTTACCAATTGAAAATACTACTGTAGAAGAATTGAGTCATTATTTCGTGAAAATGTTGGCTAAGAATGAGGAAATAAAGCAAGAAAACATTAGCCAAGTTACAGTGACTGTGTATGAATATGATGGTCAGGGAGTAACAACAGAATTATTTCCAGTTCATGGATAAAAATTACTCACGATTTATTAGAAATGAGATAGATTGACCAGTATTAGAACACCAGTTTATTACTGATTTTCCTATAATAAATTTTTTCATTTTTCTAGCTTTGAGTTCATCATCAATTGAACCATCCTTTGAATACTTTCCTATCTCAGAACCAAAATCATAACCTATGAGAAATATCTCCTTAGCTGACATCACTGTTGAGAGACACACTATTCTATCGCCATCTGTAAAACCATAGAAATTAAAAGATCCTGGCAAAGGTTGGATTTGAGTAGTTAATAAAAATCTTCCATTTGAGATATCTTCAAAGTATTTCTGAATTTTATGATAATTATCCCCATGAACATGTATCAGAAGAATCGATCCTTTCTTCTGGGCAGTTAATTGGTCTTCTACATTACCATCGAGGTCGGTTACTATAATATGGGGTATGATATTTTGAGAAATTAAATAGGAAGTAGCTCCATCAGCTGATATCAGAATATCTTCTTTTCGATTATATCGTTTAAGATATTCATCCAGTTCATCTTCAAGATAAATTCCAGGAGCTATTGCAAAAACGCTTTTATCTAGCATTAATTGCTTCAGAACATCTGGAGTAATATTACTGGAAGTTATTGCTAAAGCATTCAGTAAAGCATCTTTATCTTCTTTAGGATCAATTCCCAAAAATTGACAAATTTGAGGATACCAATGAGTTAACCATATTGCTTCTTTAAAATCCAGAACCTCAAGATCTTTGATTGCAGAATGTTCTGTTTTAAAAATCATCTTCTATTTCCTCTATGGTTAGTTTTCTTTTACTATGAATTTTAGTTAACGCTGTTTCATATCTTGATTCGATATCTCTAAAGGACAATATTCCTAGTATCCTTTGAGGTTGCTCTCTTTCGATAACAGGTAAACATTCAATGCTATAAGTTGTTAGTCTATCAAAGATTAACGATAAACTTTCATCTGGAAATGCCGTAATTACCTCTTTCGTCATCACATCTTTTACTAAAGTATTTCCTTTTGAAAAACCACGTTGAAAATCTATTGCACTTATCATTCCTACTAGATTATTTTGATCATTTACAACAGACAGAGAACTGATTTTATGTAAATATAGAAGCTGAAAAACTTCTTCTAGTTTATCAGCTTGATTTACTGTTACAAAAGAATCTTGCATTGATTCTCTTACAGTTAAGGTTTCAAGGACATCTGTATATTGTATCGTTCGTCGTAAAATTACTTCCTTACTCTGAATTTGTCCTCTATATAAGCTGAAATCCATTGATATTATGAATGCCATAGCATTAGAGAGTATTATAGGAATCACGAGATTTGGGAAACCGACTATTTCAAGAAATGGTATTTTTTGAATTAAGTTTAGAAGAGAATCATAAACTAGAAATGAAATCGCACTTGCTACAAGTGCAGGAAGAAATACTGTTTCATCCAGATCTCTTTTGTAAGGAACTTCAGAAGCAAACACAGTACCACCGAGTGGAGCACCAAAAACAGCTGCTGTACAAGCTGCTGCTCCTATTGTAATTGCATGCATTTCATCTTCTTTACTCATACCTATTTTATCACCAATAACATACGCAGCAGTACTCCCAAGAGTTAACGCTGGTCCTTCTCTTCCAGCTGGTGCTCCAACACCTAATGTTAGAACACTAGCAAAAAACTTTGTAACCAACCCTCTAGCTTTTAGAGGAGTTGTTGTGTTTTTGTGAGAGAGAACATGAGATATACCTGCCCCATACACTTCTTTGTAACCAAAATATAACAATAAAGAAGTAATACCACCAATAATAGGATATTTTATATAAACAGGGATAACATGGAGACCTATCTCAAGATTGACAATAAGACTGGTAAATACAGCCATTAAAGTCCCACTAATAGCACCTATTATGAGAGCAAAAGGAAACCATTTTATTGTATATTTCCAGTATTTGGTGATTTGGAATTTCAACCGTTTCCTAAACGGCCAATCCTTATAGGTAGGATCTTTCTCTTCTGCTGTCACAAAATACTAGTATATTTAAGAGTTTTAACTTTATTTGTTTCCAAAGCTTGCATTTGGACAACAGTAATAAATGTGCGAAACTTGTGTTTTATAAAGGCTGATAAATTTCTAGCATATCAAACATATTGGAGATTAATCAAAATCCTAGACGCTCAAAATTGAAAGTTGATTTATATGAAAACTAAACAAGGTAAAATTCTCTCAATTGTGTTACTCTTAGTAATCCTGTATTCATCGCTATATAACTCAAATAATTCAATAAATTTCCTAAATAACTCTTATAAGAATACTTTGAATTCTAATATCAAATCAGCTTATGTTGAAGATCTAGATAGAGTAATAATCTTACTAACTAACCTGAATTATCATATCCCTCCATTTGTGCTAGATATGAATGATGATGGTGTTCTAGAAACAATAATAATCGGGGATATTCCTGGAGAAGAAGGAAAAAAAGTATTCTTTCTTAATAAAGACAGATTAGCAAGTGGATGGCCATTAACCTTGCTATGGGATATGCAAGATGTTGAAATTCTAGGGAGGATGGACTTGAATAAATCAGATCCGAGTTTTATAACCAAATATACTAAAACAGAAAACGATAAACAAATAACTAGTTTCTTTGCCGTAAACCGAAGAGCTGAGATCAATACAACTTTTGGATTTGATATATCTGGTGAATTTATTCAGGGTACAATCATGCATGATTTGAATCAAGATGGAGAGAAAGAATTTGTTTTAATCCAAAAAAAGAGTAGTACAATTTTTTATATTGATCATCAAGGTCAGAATTTTACTAACTGGCCCATACAAATTAACGACACTGTCAGTTTTATTCCCCCAATTGCTGAAGATATAACAGGTGATGGAGAACCTGAAATCATTGTAACGACAGACAATGGGTTTGTTTTTGCTTGGCATCTAAATGGTACAATTGTGAATGGATATCCGCTAAGGTTTCCTATTAAAATTATTCACCCTGATGAAGAATTAAGAGAAATGCCATTGATTGGTGATTTTAACAATAATGGAGAAAAGGAGCTCTTTATCGCATCTACATTCAGTATTCTACATGGAATATCTCTTAATCCAGCAAATAACAAGACATGGAGCACAGAAATTCCCTTACCAGTTTACATAACAACACAAGGCACAGTATTTGATATAGATATGGATGGAGAGTTAGAGATTCTACAATTATTAAATGATGGTCTAGCTGTTTATGGTGTCCAAGGGGAGGAGGTAGTGAACGAATTTTACTATCTAGCAGGATCTGGATATGTTGGAACGCCAGCAATCGCTGATTTGGATAGAGATAACATGCCAGAAATAGTGCTAATAAGTTACTTTAATGCAATAATTTTAGAACACAATGGGATACTTAAAGAGTCAATACCAAGGACATTGTCTATTTCAGATAAAATATCACCACTTATTTATGATATAGATAATGACCAAGAATTGGAAATTGTGATAGTATCAGCTCGTGGATATGTTATAATCAAAGAAACAAATGATTTTGGGGTTGCACCATGGATATCAGATTTAGGGTCTCCAACACACACACAGAATTATGATAGTGACAATGACGGTTTATTTGATCATGAAGAAGAAATTATTGGAACAGACATTTACAATAATGACTCCGATGGTGACACAGTTATTGACGGTTTAGAAGTGAATCAATATGTCCTAAATCCTCTTGCCTCAGATATAGATTCGGATACAGACGGAGATACAATTTTAAACATTGATGAGGTAGATATATATAATACCAACCCGCTCAATCCAGACACAGATTTTGATGGTTTAACAGATGGAGAAGAGATTTTTATCTATTTTACTAATCCATTTTCATCGGATTCAGATGAAGACGGAATACCAGATGATTATGAAATCGAACATGACAATATTTTGGATCCAAACAATCCTTATGATGCATATGAAGATCCTGATGAGGATGGATTATTGAATGTTCATGAGTCAAGCTATGGAACTGACCCAGAAATTGCGGATACCGATTTTGATGGGTTATTGGATGGTGAGGAAGTGTATAGATATTATACTAATCCTCTTTTGCCAGATGCTGATGCAGATATTGATGGTGATGGTCTAACCAATGTACAAGAGGTGGACATTTATGGAACTGACCCCTCTCTTCCTGATACTGATGATGACGGTTATACCGACGGAGAGGAAGTAGCAGCTAAATCTGATCCTCTAGATAAAAATAGTTTCCCTGGGGATAAAAATTATACATGGGCTTATAGTTTCTTAGCATTGATTCCAATAGGTGCCATAACAACAGTAATTGTTAGAAAAAGGATTATCAGAAGGAAGTTATTATGAAGTGCCCTTATTGTGGTTCTGATATAGCCAAACGTAAAAAAGATGTTAGTTTTCGTTCCTACTCTTGTCCTCGTTGTGACTATCTGTTTGAGGTTTCGGCAGGTAGGATTTTTCTTGATATAGCACTCTCTGTTCCTTTTAGCAGTTTAATCTATACTCCTATTCTTATGGTTGCAATCTATTTCTTATCCAAGACCATTTTCAACGCAGAAAGCAGTCTTTTTTCCTTTGGTGCATTTTTCATGTTTATGTTGATTGCCACTGCACTTGTACTTCTTTTTGTATTCTACCTAAATTCTGGAAGAAGCTCAAGGATATTTATTGTAAAATCTCAAGAAAACAAGAGTGTTATTTCTTTTTTTAAGAATATTCATCCCTTAATCAAAATATCCGTATTTTTAATTATCGCATCTATCTTCGCTGCAATCTTCTTTTAGATGAGATACACGAATAGGAGATTACAAAGATTTAGCTTCGTGCTATTTTGAATTATCTAAGAAGCTTTGTAATTGCCATTGCTTTCCTGAATGATTTAGCTATAACAGGAATCTTTCCTTAGCGGAAAACAAGAAAAATAAAAAAAAAGAAAAAGAGAATTGAAACTTATTTTCTTCTGCGATAGAATGCAATTGCGGATGCAGCACCGATAGCAGCAATCACACCAAACAATGGGAATGGTGTTGGAGTAGTTTCAACTGGTATTGATGGAGTAGATGTCACTGGAGTAGTTTCCGGTGGTAAATCTGGTACAGGATAACCTGCAGCACCTAACCATTCAAAAGCGGAACGGATATCATAATTGTATTTTATGATGTCGTTGTAGTAATAGAACGCTGTGGATGGATACAGAACGCTGTGTGCTATCAGATACTCACCATCATGTAGTACTTGGTTCATCTCAGCTCTGTCAATCGCATAACAAATTGCTTTACGTACTGCTATACCTACTGTATATTCCTCTTTACCAACAGTGTCAAGATAATCGAAGTTATCTGAACCACCAACAAATGGTCTTCGTAGATTGAAGAACATGAAGGTCATAGAACTAGTAATAAATGTTTGCACATCAAATCTTGGATCTGCTTGCATTTGTTTTCTTTCTGCTGGGAATGCTGTTAGACCAGTCCAATCCAATTTTCCTGCTTTGAATTCTGCTAATTCAGCAGAGGAATCAGGAATAACACGAATGATAAATGTATCGAAGTCTAAATCTTGAGGAGTATCGTCGATTGCGCCTATACCTAACCAGAATGGGCTCTTTTGTAGAATTGTAACAGAGTTTCTGATGTAGTAATCTAACATATACTTACCACAACCAAATGCAGAGGTACTGAATGTTACCCACTCAGGTGTGTTTATCATTAAGTCATATAGACCAATACACTCAATTCCACCATCTGTGTATGTTACAGTTGGGTCGGTTGAGTTCAAGAAGAATTCTGGCATAATATCCCATGGGAGTCTTGCCCAAAAGTCTACATATTGTTCTACATCAGGAGTGTCTGGATTACCATCTATATGAACGTGGAAAGCTAATTCATTTACTGGATCTACATAACATTCTGATATCCAATCATGATAAGTTGTACTTTCACTGACTACTGCGTTTGACCAAACTAGATAGGTAAATACGGCATCTTTTGCAGTAACTTGTTGGTTAGTACCATCGCTGTAATCTCCAGCTTTCAAACCTAGCATCAATTCACTAGTTGGTATAGCACTTAGTGGGTCAGAGTTTGCTGTTCTTCCAGTAACGTTGTAGGATGGGTTCCAATAGACATCATCTCTCATATAGAATTTCCAATGGAATTCGTCAATTTGTTCCCAATCGATAACTAGACCAGTTTTTAGAGGTGCAAGATCTGGACTGAATGTTAGAATTGGTTCAGACATTAAATTCCAGATGAATGAACTTGATGTATCATCTGTGAACAATGGGTTGAGTTCTCTCCAATTTGCGTCTGCAATGGTGAATTCGGTAAGTGATACTTGACCTTCGTGATAGCCATCATAGTACATATATGGCAAGGAATCAACTATTCCCCATCTACCTTCATATCCCATTGTATTTGCCCATGTTGCTACATAAGATCTGGGGGAAAACAATGGTAATATTGGGATAAGTTTATCCATCATTAGTTGTTGCCAATCGTAATAATGTTGTTGTCTGGCATCAAGATCAGTAATAGTTACACCGATATCTTGCATTTGTTCGCTTTGATTACCATATGGTAAATCTGGACCTAACCCGAATAGGTTCAATGATCCGCCTTCGGCATACACATCTCTCATGTCTGGAGATGCTCCACCACCGGATAAACCGACTACACCGATATCGAAATCGTGTGTCAGAATCAATGTTCCTACGAATACGGACCATTCTTCGACTTTTACTTCTACTTCTATACCTAAATCACGTAGATATTGTGCAATGAACAAACCATAGTCAGGTCTTACACCACCACCGTTAGTCTTGAAGACTATGTTGGCGATAGCGTCAGCACCTTGTACTTGTACGTTTGCATTAAAAACACTCATTGTGAGTAAGCTAGTGGCTATAAGTAATGCGAAAATCGCTGATTTATTTTTCATATTTAAGCTCACCTAATTTTATTTTCTTTTGCGTACCAGAATAAGTACGGCTGCTAGCCCGAGCATTGAGACACTTATAAGTATACCGAAGCCTGGAGTTGGTTCAATACATTCTTCACACTCTGTACATTCTGGGCACTCTGGACATGGATCTGTCTCTGTTATTTCAGGTGGATATTCTCCTAGATACACACTAAATACAACTGAGTCTGCTGCCAATTGAGGAAGCGGAGCTCCATATAATTGTGAGTAATCATCTACTCTGAATCCAAAGAGAACGAAGTAAACCCAGTTCTGTCCTTGCTGAAGTCCTGTTAGAGTATCAGGTTCATATGTTTCATTTGCTGCATCAATATCATTGTTGTTTACAAACCACACGTGAGTTGTTGGCCCCATCTCATAGATGTTGTCATATACTACCCAACCGTAAGGTCCGTCTACCCAATTTAATACTGTGTCAGAAGCGTTCCACTGAACTGCAATATTTGTTGTTATAGGTCCTAATTCCGTACCCAAGTCATCTTCAGCATATTGATTTGCTGTTGATTCTGCAACTGGTCTTGGGGAAGCTAGGAAACTTGTCCAATTATAATATTGACCTAAGTCTTCTGAGTTCACTGCAGTTGTAGTCATACTGACATCATTATACCATGCATCTTCTGCTAATGTAGGAATGTCGTTTTTATCTTTAGCTACGTAGAATTTCTTTTCATCTTTTGCATATTCCCACCAGAACATGGTGCGATTGCAATCAGAAACTAGTTCAGCAGCTACTATTGTTAAGTAGTGCCAACCAATATCAAGTTTTAATTTAATTTCTTGATAGTTTCCGTTATCTACGGCTATGTCAAAGTTACTTACACCCATATCAAAATTGTCTAGGAACACGTTGAATGCTCCGACAACTCTTGTTTCGGTGTATTGACAACTACTGTTGAGGTCCTGGACATCGTAAAACCAGTTATCTGGTTGTGCTCCGCCACCGTATGTGACAGCACCACCAAAATATGCTTCAACAGCTACATCATAGAAGAAGGCAAAGTAAAGGTCGTCATTTTCTCCAAATACATTACTGTCATCCAAGTATCTGCTGTCAAATTCGACATATACTTCACCCATTGGCACATAAGCTGATGGGACATATTTGAAGTTAATCTCGACTTGATTGTCAGTAGCTGCTTGTGTTACAGTTACAGCACCGACGGCAGAAACTAGGAAAAGGAATATCAAAATTAGTCCTTTTTTATTCATTTTTTATTTCACCTTTACCTACATTTATGTAAGCAGTTATCTTATTGTCATGTAATATAAAAATATTATGCATATATATTATATAATAATATTATAGGGGGTTCTAATATTGTTTCTTAAAAAACGAATGATAATTCTTTGATTTGAGGTGCTACAAAAAAAACAAATATACCTTGAAATTGCCTTAATCAACATTTTTTAGTTGTTTCTTTATTTCACTTAAGTCAGTAGTAATGTTGTTTATTCTATTTTCCAGTTCTTCAAGCATCTTAATTATGGTTTCATTACTTATTGTTTTTTCTCCCTCTTCAATGATTTTTTCTTCATTTACCTGTTGCTCATTTTCAGATTGCACTTCTAGTTGCTCTTCTCTAGTTTCGTCACCAATGATTAATCTTCTACTCATATGTTCGAAGAGTTCAATTATATTTTCTCCTGTTAAAGCTGAAGTTTCATAGATTTCTACAGGAAATTTGAAAGCTATTCTGAATTTCTCAGCGATGCTCGCTATTGCGTCATGGTTGACTAAACGATCATCTACTAAATCGATTTTATTTCCTATAAGATAAATCTCTTTCATGGAACTTTTAGCGAAGTTAGCTGCCTCTTCAGCCCATTTATAACAATTTTCTAAGGTTTGGGGGTTGGTAACATCAAAAACAACTAATGCACATTTACAACCATGATAAAAGGAAGATCTCATTCCATGAAAAATAGATTGACCTGCTAAATCCCAAATTGTTAAAAGAACTGATTCTCCTTCCACATTAACTTTTTGAGCTGCAAAATCTGCTCCTAGTGTTTTTAGATAGTCAGCTCTAAATGACTTTCCCATGTACTTTCTTCTAATTGAAGTTTTACCTACTTCGGGATCACCTATAAGAACAATTTTGTAAGCTCTTTTTGGTTCGAGTGACATATTATCTAATAGATGATTTTTGTTCATAGATTTAATTCTTTTGTAGTCAGCAATGATTCAGTTATATAGTCATTACTTTCCAAAGTCATTTTTCTTTGTGTTCTACCACCAATTTTTCATATATTCTAAAATAAAACTCTTTTACTGTTACTAGGCTGTTGATTTCTATATATTCATTTGCGCCATGTACATTTCCACCTAAAGGACCAAATTCGATGGATGGAATGTTTATGGCACTAAACCATCTTGAATCTGTTGCCCCTCCCATTTCCATAGGTTCAGGTGTTAGGTTCATTTCTCTAGCTACTTGCATACACACTTGCACTAATGGAGATTCTTTTGGTGTAAGTACAGGTCCAACGCTGCCTTTTGTTTTTATTTCAGCCTCAATCCCTTCTGAATCAGCAAAATTGAGAAAATAGTTCTCAACTGCTTTGTGATCTTTACTCATAATTCTTAAATCCATCTGACAGAGATGATATTCTTTCTCTTCTCTATAATAATTAAATGTAAGATTAATTCCATAATCACTTGGAGCAGATGGAATATCTATATCATTGAATTTTGATACCGAACTTATGAATTTTGTTAGATTCATATCGACATCATGCGTTTGATTACTCTTTTCATCAGGAATTATATACTCAATTGTTATATCTGAAGGTAAAACGTTATTTTTCACAAATGATCCACGTAGTTTATGAATGAAATAAGAATTTTCACTTAAGAAATCTGAAACTTCATCAGCGCAGTGAACATCAATATCTCGCATAAAATATGCTGCATGCATAGTTCTGTCTGCAGCAATCTTTGTTGTGAATTTTTCAACCTTTTTAATGCCTTTAATCTGTTGTATTTTCTTGGCTAGTTTAAAAGATGAAATATAGGGATTTCTCCGTCTATTGATTATCTGTAGACCATTTGCATCTCCATTTATCACATAATCAGGCTCAAGGTTTTTTTGTTGTAATAAGGTGATTAATTCCCCGGCACCATTTCTTCCACCAGATTCTTCATCTAAATTGATTGTATAAATTATTGTCCCCTTATTGTAATCCCTAAACTCCTCTGCCAAGCTCAACATTACAGCTACTGCTCCTTTCATATCAGAAGCTCCTCTTCCATAAGCTCGCTCTTCCTTTAATGTTAAATCAAAGGGATCTGTTTCCCAATTTGGACCAATAGGAACTACATCACAATGTCCAATAAACAAAATAACTGGAGAACCACGTTCTAAATAAGAAAAAAGAGACCAATAATCTTCTTTTTCATAAAACTCACTACAATATCCAAGCGGTTGCAAGTAATTCTCGTTAATATGATCGAGAATATCTCTTGAAGGAATTTGATTTTCAATTGGGTTGTTTACAGTATTATAAGCGACAAGATTCTTCAAAATTTCTAAGTGTTTTTTCAATTTTTGCCCCCTGATTTCAATAAGAATAGCAGTTATTTAGTATTTAAGAAAGTTTTCTCTTTATAGAGAAGAAATATACTAAGGAGCAACTAAGAGTGAACTCACGTAGTAACTGGATATGGTTCTTATTTTTCCACCTAAATCTGAGACATATATATAATAGAAGACGAGATGAAAAGCTGTTCCAGAGCTCAATTCAGCCTCATTCTGTACCATGTCATTTATTTGAACTGTAAAAGTTGCATTAAAGTGTCCGTATACAATAGTGTATCCATTAAACTCGTTATTCCATATTTGTGAAGTGGCTAATATTGACCATGGTGTAATATCATCTAGTGTATCTCCCGTTGGAAGTTGAACATCCACATCTTGAACATAAATACTTGGAGAATCTACATCTAAAGATAATAGCAAAATCACCGTATCTGATAAAGAATCTAAATCTGTATCATTAATAGTTAAAATATCCAAAGCTATAGTTACCACTTTATCTTTAGGTGTATCCAAATAACCAAATAAATCTACAATGTCCACATTTGTTAGTATTGTACTAACAAGTGCTGTAGCAGCTATAACAAGTGAAATTATTATTACAGATGCTAATACTTCAGAAACACCTTTCTTTGAATTGCGTAATTTTTTGAACATCTGTAATCCCGAGAACTTGTTATAATCTACATATATTGTATTAATATTTAACTTTTAAGTATACGGGCAAGATGAAAACATGGAAAGGTCATTAGTCTTTAGATCTCTCAAACTTGGACTCAATATAGTCAAGTTTCTCTTGAACTTTATCAACTAATTTACGAATAGCATTATCAAATAAAATTAAGACTAATCCAATACAAACTCCCAACAATATTGTGTAAGCTAATAGTACAATAAACGCACAAAAAATATCAGTCAGGAAAAAGGAGAATTCAGAACTCTCAAACTTGGACTCAATATAGTCAAATTTCTCTTGTACTGTATTTGTTAGTTTATGGATACTATTGTCAAACGAAAGTAAGATTAGTCCAAACCTCTCCCAGAAATGTGTCAAGTTTGCAACAAATATATTTAGACCATCCAATTTGGGAGTAGAATCTTTATATTTAAAAATTTTAGACTCAATATAGTCAAATTTCTTTTGTACTTTATCAACTATTTTACGAATATAATTGTCAAATGATAGCAAAATTAACCCGAATTTATCAACTATTTTACGAATATAATTGCCAAATGAGAGCAAAATTAACCCGAATTCTTTTAAAATATATCTTAAATCTATGAAAATCATCCAATAATTATCTTTTTTGAAAAGACTAGCATAAATTGAAGGGTGTATTAGCACACTAACAATCCCAAACAGAATAAGTAAGTAAAGTGGGTGCAAATGTCTTGAATTCACAATTAATATCCAATTAAAATAGTAGAAAGCTGCACAAGATCCTAAAAAGGTAATTGTCAGAGAAACAGGAAAAATCATTTTTTGAAGTAGAGGTATTTTCTCGTTTGATTTGGATTTTACTCCATCTTCTAAATCATTTTTTGCTCCATCTCTAGGTTTCAAGATTTTCAATGTATTCTCTTTAAGTTTAGGCATTTCTCCAATTGCCTTAGGAATGACATCATCGAAAAACACTAACAAACTGATTACCACGAAAGGTGTGAGAAAAGCGTTGTAATATTTGTATACACCACGAGAAATAAAGAGATGGGTATTAATTAGGACCCATGTAACGAATATAATTTGGTAGGATTCGTTATTACCTATTTTCTCACCATTGAAATAAGCAAACATCACTGCAATGAGGTAGAATAAAACGAAGGGAATCATATACAAATTTATTTGGTGGTAGAACACTGCCAACCCCTCATTTCCAAGTTGTAGAAAACTGTGTGCAAGCGTAACGGTTCGACCATTATACGTGCTACTTAAAGCATCCTCTACATTAAACACTCTCACTGGTCTTCCAGGACCAAAAACCCTACGAAGATAATTTCTAGGCGTCATAATAAGCCAAGGTAAAGAAATTATCACCGTCGTTAGTAGAAACGGTAATAAAAAGTCCATGAATGCTGATTTGAGAGATTTTTTCTTCCACACTATGAAAAACCATGGTATCAATAGAAACAGTGGCATTTGCTTTGTCAACCACGCTATTGATAAAATAAACGCCCCTACTCTATATCTATCTTTCATGAATAGAAGAAGGCTCAATAGAGTGAAAAATGTCATTTGAGGAGTATTAAGATAAAGACTATCTACATAAATCAAATTTATTGGCATACAAGCAAAAATACTAGCAGCTAAAATACCATAGCTATGTCTCTTGAATTCATTCTGTTTGAACGATTTTAACATCACAACGATGAGATAGACCATAACCACTGATAATGAGTCAAATGCTATGTGAGTCCATTTTACAGATAAAGGTACCAATTCGTCAATTGGCATATTAGGATAGAATATACTAATAACAAGTGAGATAAAATATAATCCAAAGACAAACATAGGACCATATGCATAACCATTTAGCGGCCCTTGCCCCCCAGCATATGGATTCCAGTTCTCAAATCGAAAAGATTTGAGATAGGGTTCATAATACCAAGAAGCATCAACATAAGCTTCGATATACCATGTGTCGCCTTCATATATGGTGCCAAACAATTCTGGATCAGACCAATAAAATCCTTGTCCATGTTTATCCCAGTACCATTCTGACACCATATTTTTAATAATTATGGAGATTACTAGAAGAGAGATTGCAATAGCAATAATAATCAGGATTTTAAGGAGTTTGACTTTATTTTTTTTAGCTTTATCCTGGAAACGAAGCTGCAAGCTTATTAGTTTCTCCATTTTTGTTCACTCTAGCCTTTATTCTCAAATCTTAAGACACTAAATGAGATATGACATTTAATTTTTTCGAAACGATGTTGAAATTTTTGTTCCTAAGCCATCGGATTATCATCAAGATATTCTTGTTTAATAATTTGATACCATTGACGAACTGTTTTAGCAAAATTCTCAAATGAGTTTAAAACATTACCCCCTTCTGTTAAGGAGATTAGTTCATTCAAGGCTATCGTTCCATATTCTTGTTCTATCTGCTCTCTCAATATTTCTGCTTTTCTTCTAGATGCAGTAATTTCTTCTTGAGTAAGTAAATCCATTTTTGTTCCCAATAGCATTATGGGAGGACATAATTCATAAGAATATGAATCCATGAAAACATCTAGCCAATATAGTAATTTTTCAAAAGTCTGTGGTTCCGAAAGATCATATGTAAGGATAACTCCAAATGAAGCTTTTGCATAAATCCAAAGTGGAGAATCTGGCGGAATATCCAAAATTATACTCTCAAAATCAGTCTCAAATTCATCTAAAAATCTTGAGATTTTTCCTGAAAATACACCCGGAGCTGGTCTATTCAGTGAATCTCCTGAAAGAGCAAAAACAAATGATTGTTTACCTGTTTTTTCTTCACCTAGAATTAATATTCGAGCTGTAAATGATTGGATAAAACTCTTGGAAGATGTTCTAAAGGGAATTATTTTTATTCTTGAGGTATCAGCAATTGCTGCTCCTTCTTCCCATGCAAGATCACTATAACTGGGGACACAACGAAGATACCAATTCCAAAAGGATTCATTTATGTCTTCAATATTTTCTCTTATAATTTCATGTGCAAAGAAAATAGAACTTCCATCTCTAATAAAACCCATTTCCTCTGATTTCTGAGAGAAAAAGTCCTTTATATTCTTCTGACTTATCTGGATTTTTTCACTCAGTTTCTTTTCATCAAGACGAGAATTACTAAAAAGATAACTATCAAGAATCTCGAATAATTCTTCCTTCTGCATTTTATCCCCCAACTATCCTTTTTTATCTTTATTCTTTACGAGATAATTTTGCGTTTTGAACCACATCAAGTTTCAAATAGGAGTATTAAAACTTGATTATGAATTCGTTCAGTTCTAATTTGTGCGTGGTAGTGGGATATTCTTTATCACAGAGTATGAATTTCTAGCTGTCTTCAATGATGTTCGTAATAAATCAATTTCTTCATTATTTAGACCTGCATCTCGAAATTCAGATACGAAAGAATTTGGTGAAACAATAAAACGTCTCCAATTATCATTTACTTTAAGGAGTTTTTCCATCTTCTTACGTGTATTATAAAGATATGGTCGATTCTTAAAATGAATTAAAGCTTTCCTTATTTCTCCTCTTACCATCTCTGCATCTTCAGGTGAAACTTGATTATCACTCTCTTCTAGAAAAACAGTTATTTCCTTCAAGATTTCTGGTTCAATCTCCTCACTTGATGGAAAAATACAATTAAGTGCAATATCAATGAACTCTTCTGAGTCATAATCAACTGTCATCATTAACACAAATCAGCTTAAATATAACATAAAAGCACATCAGACAGAGATATGATTGTAAACATATCTCGGGTATTACACGCTAAAAGAAAAATAACAAATTATTGTGAAAAAACTTAGACATAAGCTTCAAAATCGTTATAGTTTTCTACTACTTTTAGTTTCAATTTTCCTAGTTGTTTCAGTGATTCAATTGCACCAGACTTATTTAATGGCTGATTGTTGTTACCACATTGATAAGAATAAGTGCACCTTGGACAACCATCTGATGTTGTACATTTACAATTTTTCAGTATTTTTAGAGATCTTTGAAAACCTTCTTCTAATCTATCATAGAGTAATTTTGATAATCCGCTTCCTCCTTTTGCTCCATCATACACAAATATTGCTCCAGATTGTCCCATTGAGATACCTCCAAGTTCTGAACTACCACCTCCTGTGAGCATTGAACTAGATTCTATTACAACATGCTCAACAGCATGAAAAGTACCATTTAGGATAATGTCTTCTGAAAGATGTTGCAACTCATTAAGCATACTAGAAGGTTTAGGCATTGTGAACATGAAGCCTTTTGTTTTGAATGTATATATTATAGGTTCATCAAAATCCTTTGATTCTAGTAGCTTATTGGTAAAGATATCTGTAACTTTGTATCCTGTAACATGTTCTGTAATTTGAAGGTCACAATAGATTACATCCGTTCCTAATACTTCTTTGGTTTGATTTATCTGGAGGATTGTAGGGATAGCGTATCTATTAGCTGTAGTTTTGTGATTTACTGGTTGAATAGGTTGAAGTGCTATTTCTCCTCCGCCAAATTTAGGGTTATATTTGAAAGTTTGAGATTTGTAATGCTTTCCCCCATGAAGGTAAATTGCTCCAGGATGAAGTTCTCTTGCAGCCATAGGCATTGATCTCTCTCCTATTTTTCTTCCTTTATCGTCTTTTAGAACTAGATTATCACCAATGCCCCTAATAGAATAAGATTGCAATTTTCGTATAATTTCACTTCGTGACTGAGCTCTGAATGTACCTGAAGATGTTCTTCTAATTAACGATTCATTTTCAAGTTTTTTCAGAATATCCTTATGATTTTCAAATTCATTCTTCTCGAGGTTTTTTTCTAAAATTGCTGCAAGAATTTGGTAATATGAAACAATTTCATTTCTTGATTCCACATAACCTCGTCTGATATCATCGAAATATGATTCTGGATAGACACAATAGAAGGTACTTATGGGATCATCATTCCTCAAAACTAGAGAACCAACAGATTCTTGTCCTTTCCTTCCTGCCCTACCTAATCTTTGAGTAAATCTAGTAATGTCAACTATAGAAGACACGACACCATCTACATCTCCAATGTCTATCCCTAGTTCTAAGGTAGGCGTGGAAACAAGTGCATCTATATTTCCTTCCCTGAATTGTGTTTCTATTCTATCTCTATACTCCTTTGTTAATCCAGCACGATGAACAGATGAACGTATTCTAGCTGATTTCAATAGTAAATTGATTATTTCAGCATTTTTGTGACTATTCTGAAAACACAAGGTTTTATGTCCAGCATTTACTAGTTGTCTAGTAATTTCTGACGTAACTGTATATTGACTCACTTGCCAAGGAATTATAATCAATAGATGTGTTGGTGCTTTTCTAGCTTCTTCAACTACAACCTCGTGCATATCTCTGTCGAACAATTGGTTAGTAAACTCTCTTGCATTTCCTATTGTAGCAGAAGAGCCTACAAATTGTACTCTGTTTGCTGCAAACCTTTGAAGTCTTTTTAGGATAAAATATAGATTGGAACCAAAAGCTCCAGTTGCAATATGTACTTCATCAATAACAACGAATTTCAACCCTTTAAGAAGAACTGTAAACTGATGATTTCTTAAATGATAATGCAACATATCAGGATTTGTAATAAGAATATCAGGAGGTGCTTCCATGATATTTTCTCTTTTAGTTTTCGATGTATCTCCATCATAAACTTCACAAGTGACACCAAGTGCCCCTCCATATCTCTTTATCTTCTTTTCTTGATCTCGTGCTAATGCTTTTGTGGGATAAATGATAATAGTAGAAATTCCTCTTCTAAGCAAAGGATGTGGTGAAATTTCCCAGATTTTCGATATTATTGGTAAAAGAAAAGCTTCAGTTTTTCCCGTACCTGTTGGAGCAACAATCACAGTATCCTTACCATTCATAATTGAATCAAATGCTTTATGTTGAAACTCATACAAAGAAAGAAAATTACTTTCTTTAAGGAATTTATCTAAATTTTCTGGGAGTTGTACCTTTTTTGTTGTAATCTTTGGGAACTTTTGTTTGAGAAATTTGTAATAAATCAATTCAATGTCAGGATTGTTAATTATACTTTTTAATACTGAAGGTAAATTATCAGGGTTATATCCCCCTTTTGCAATTAAACGCTGCTTTTCTTCCATTGTCCTTCTAGGGAATGGAAGAGGAGAATCTTCAGTTTTTTGTTTTGTTTGTTTAGTCAAATCTCTTCTTGTCTTTTTTGCTTCTATTAGTTTTTCATACGCTTCTTCTTCATTAGGTGCAAATGTCCTTTCATTTAACCCGCAAAAATTACAACGAAAAGTAAAAAAGTTTGCACTTCCCGCCACATTCAAATCCTTTTTGCAGTCTGGACATTTCATTGAAACACTTCTTGAAACTGTATAAGGTTTATTATTAATAAAGCTGGAGCAAGAAATCTTATAGTTATTTTGACAGAATAATAATTAATGGATATGTTTAAAAAATACTATATCTGTTTCCGTTAAAAGGTAACTTAAATGTCTGCACCAAGAGTTTGTAAGTGGAAGCAAGGGATTAGTGGAAGAAGTCCTGAAGGTAAAGTTCAACCAGTTAATTTCCCCTGCAGATATCCCGATGAGGAATTAACATCTGATCTATGTACTCAATGTTTGTTAGGAGATATGTTCGCTATGTTTTATACACAAGCAATGAGTTTCAGAAAAAGCGCGGAAATGCAAGAGGAGATAATGGCTTTTCTGAAAAGCTTTACATCAGAAGATTTTGACATGAGATAAATCTGTTATCTCATTATTTTGATTTTTAACTACTTCTCGCTATTTTCGGGTTCTAGAAATTATCATTGCTATGAGGATCAAGCCTCCTAAAATCGCTGTGCTTATAACAGGATATAGCCAGGGTAGGGATGAGAAGATTATTCGTTCATACTCACTTGAGAAAGGAAGATTTATATGAATAACTGGAGAGAAGGATGACCATATGAATTGGTTTTGACCCCCTTCAATAACAGTAGAAGGGGATGCTTTCACATAGAGACTTGCAGGATTAGCTGTATTCACTTCAGTTTGACTGTTAGTGGTTGCAAAATCAGTTGTATGAATTTGATAAATGGAATAGTATTTTATGATTATCGGCGGAATGGTAAAATCTTCTGAAATATTGCTCAGACGAGCTTCAACCAATATTTTGTCTCCTGGTTCTAAAGTAATATTTACGTAGTTAATAAAATAATAATCTCCTTTAGTAGATATAACAGGTTCTAATGTGATAATTGTGTCACCTTGAATTAGTGAGCAATTTAGATATTCAAGATCTCCTTGACCCTTTGGAAACACTTGATATAAGGTGAGATCTGTTGACGAAAGACCTGTATTGGTTATTTCATATTCCAATAGTAGTTCTCTTTTTTCTTGATCTATTTCGTAATTGTTAGAAGTAGTAATTTCAGGAAGTGGAAAACTTGGTCTTAGTTCATCTTCCAGTAATAATGGGGGAAATAAAACTCCGAAAGTTAAAGTAGAGGTAATTACATTTGTGGTTTCGCCACTATATTCCCAAGGTACTGGTTGACCAGTCCAAAGATCAATAACCTCTGTAGCAACCTGATCTTTATCTGAAATGAAACTTATAATTGCGACATAAGTATTCAACCCTATATAGCTATTTGCATATGCTGAAAAATCTATTTTAATATGTTCCCCTGCGTTGATCTGATCAATGTCAAATGATTTTACAACAACCACATCAGTTGGAAGCCACAAATAATTTAGCTTCAAATTAACTATATCCACGTGAATATCATAAGCCTCTATTGTCCCCAAATTAGTAATATCTAGACTGAATGGAACTTCATCACCTACGCGATAGATCGTACTATTCATATTTAGGATGCTTTCTAAAACCGCTTCATCATCACCTATTTGAAGATTAAGACCATTTGTTAACCCAAAATACTTTCTACCTAAAGAATCTGCATATTGGTATCTACTTCCTAAGGAAACAAAAACACCTGTTATAGGGTCATGCACACTTAGAAATCTTCCCGCAGAATCTATTGCAGCAAAAACACTTAACATAAAATCCTTATAGTCACGTTCTGAAGTTTGAAAAACTATATACTCATCATAACTGACTGTCTTCAAATCCCAAGAAAAACCACCATATCTATCAGCTGAGGTTGGAATATTAAAAATTGTCCATGAAGTTTCTAGAGTCTCATCTACTTCTATTTGAGGGATAACATGTTCCAAATACCCACCGTACGGATTGGAATTATATATGAAATCTGAAGAACTGAATTGGAAGATTGTTTTATTCTCATAAAAAGCTTCGAAAGCAATTTCATAGGATTCAGTTGCAGCTGTTTTCAATGAATCAACAATTAAAGGTTCATAATAACCAAAATCAGCCATTATCTCATCTATCCCAATTTCCAAAATGGGTATAATATGTGTTTCAATTGCGAAGAGTAAATCTGAAGATATGCCATTAGAGCAATGAATTGAAACATATTCGTTTAATTCGATAATATTCTCATCCAACCATCTTTCTGGCATCAATGTCGAAGAATTTTCATACCAGCCTTGAATATCGATAATAGGGATACTGAATGAATACACACTATAACTTATTTTGAGTTCTACATAGGAAGTAAAGCTCTCATTAATCTGGATTGTTTCTTTTAACACTGGTATAACAAGCCCCTCCTGTACAAAAACCCCTAATTCAAATGGAATGGGAAGAACTATAGAGGTATTAAAAGCTGTATCAGTTCCAGTATTGTTGATTGTATACGTCATATTTAGAACACCATCATTTTCCAGTTTGAAGTCAGAATAAGAGTTAGATACAGTGATTCTGGGAAAAATGAAATCATCATAGGTGAAAGGATAGTAAATCACATCTAAGTTGAAGGATGGATGTGAGATTATAGTTAGATACTTCAAGATCCATTCAAAAGATCCAGTTGCTGTACCTCCCATGTTATCAGGAAGAGGGTTCATATATGTAATATTTACTAGAAAAGGAACATGAAAAGCAAAGTTTGTAAGAAGAGCATGGGAATTTGGAATTAATGCTGCTCCAAAAACATCTTCTAAATTGAATGATCTTTGGTCTCCATTGTGTGGGATTTTATTCTCTACACCTATTAGAACACTCTTGGTTAAACGACTTATACTCCCCAATCTTTTTTGTATTGAATATCCAAAAGCATAGACAGCTGGTGATTGACTCAATAAATCACCCATCAGTGAGATTGTGTTTCCGTTATTTACTTGATCTTCAAAAACAAAAATTTCCTGAAAAATTTCTAATGCTTGTGTATAGGAGATAGGTGCAACAAGTGAGATAACAGTATCTGTAGAAGATAAAGAACGTAAATTGAAAACTCCAGGAGTTACACCATAGAAATTTCGGATAATATTATCAACAAAACGATAAATAGAGATTAAACGGTTATAATCTTGAGTTCTTGCAGTTAATCTAATTACTAAACCATCAGGAAATTGCCATAATGGATTTGTCCAAATTTTTGAGAAGGAAGACTGATTGTTAACGATAAAGTCAAGTTGATTTACCAAAACAAGTTCAGAACTCGATAGATCGAATGGAGTTCTAATCTCACCACCATTTAGCTCAAGTACGCTTATTAATGAATCATTTTTTCCAATAATCACATTTATCTTTTCATGAAATAAAGGTAATTCTTCACTTACATGAAGAGAAGGTGTATAGCTGATTGGGTCTTGCGGATTTTGATTGAGATCACTGAACCCCAAGGATGTAGGAATTAGAACTATGGAAGAGAGGAAAAGGATGAGTACCAAAAAGATTTTTAGAAATGGTGGGGCTATTCTATTCTTTGATTGTTGGAGGTTATTGGCACTCATTCAGCGTTCCCCTCATGTTTTATTATATATACGTTAATTGATAAGCATTTATTTCTATAAATTTTAAAGTATTGAGTTCCAATTTTCTCGAACTTCATCAAATCGTAACCTCCAGTAAGTTCATTATTACAAAAGCGAGAGCATTTACGATAAAAACAACAAACAAGGCAAGAACGCCAGCTTTCTCGAATCTTAATTCTTTGATAATAATGATAGCTTCAATTAATAAACCAACACACAGTAATTGGAAAAGAAATACAACAATTATGAACCAGACATTCAAATCCAGAAATGATACAGGATATTCATACCCAAAAACAAATGCAAGTATAATTGTAGGAATTATCAAAACTATTTGAATAATTATAACACTTTGAAAGAGAGCCAATTTGTCATTTTTCCGCTTAAAAACTAGAGATACAAATACTTCACAAATAGCGTAGGTTATTGCAACTGAAGCTAGAAAGAATATTGGAGCAAGAAAATCAGGAGATATGAAAGAAGGAAATAGAAAAATGGGTGATGCAGAAAGAAAATAGGTTGCAACTGTTAAACCTATCAAGAGGATTAATGAAAAACCCAGAGATCTTATAGAATCTGTCTTTATAAAACGATAGACTGGTCTCAAAAATATGATATGGAGAAAAGAAAGAGCGCCAAACAATTGCTGACTAGGAGCAGACACATCGATTTCTTCTTCAATCAATGCATAAGATCTCTTTCCTTTTTCAGTTAATAAATAACGTTTTGATGAATCCTGAGTTAGAAGAGCGCCCAATGTATCTAGATGATGGTAGAGTGTCCCCACTTTCATTTGGAATCTTTCTTGAATCTCAGTAAAAGAAGCAACGTTCTTCTCTCCAATAAAACACAATAAATCTCTTCGAATTTTATTAGAAAGAGACTTCCAAATCTCTGGAGAAGATCGTTTTTTAGAACTCATTGAACCCCTATAAAACAAAGCACTTCATTTAATTTAAAACTTGGCTTATCCTTAATAGGTATTTAACTTACTATACATAGTATCTCGTTGAACAGGTATTCTACCCGCATCTCTAATTAAGTCAACAAATTCCTCGATGCTTTTTTCTTCTCCAAAAGTTCCCCCTGCACTCTTTGTTATATTCTCTGTAAATAAAGTTCCACCAAAATCATTGACACCAGCATTCAAAGATATTTGAGCTAGTTTAGGTCCTAGTTTAACCCAAGAAGCCTGAATATTGGAGAAAGATTCTCCTAAATATAATCTTGCCGTACTAAATAGAGCTAAATCATGCATTCCTGTACTACTAGGTCTTGCTCCTAAATATTTGTATAATACTGTATTTGGATAAACAAAAGTTAGAGGAATGAATTCTGTAAAACCCTTTGAATTGCTTTGAATATATTTGAGAATAGCCAGATGTTCAGCTTCTTCTTGATATGTTTCAATATGTCCGTACATCATTGTTGCTGTTGATTTTAATCCTAAAGAATGTCCAAGTAAAACTATATTGACCCATTGATTAGTTGATATCTTCTCTGGACAGATTTTCCTTCTTACTTCATCAACCAAAATTTCTGCAGCTGTTCCTGGAAAAGAATCCAATCCATGTGACATTAAATCTTTGAAAACATCTTCTACAGTTAGTTCAGAGATTTGGGACATAAAAGCAATTTCTGAAGGAGAAAAACCGTGGATGTGAAGGTTAGAAGAAACTGATTTTATTGTTTCTAGTAAGTTAATATAGAACTCATAATCTAGTTCTGAATCTAAACCACCTTGAATACATAACTCAGTACAACCTCTTGTTACCGCTTTTTCTGCTTCAATTCTTATCTCATCCAATGACATCCTTGTAGGTTTATCTTTGACAGTTCCAGGTTTTATACTATAAGAACAGAAACGACAAGATCCTATGCAGTGTTGAGTGAAATTGATATTCTGATTAACAACAAAGGTGACTTCGTCTCCAGATTGTTGGGTACGTAATTCATCTGCTACTGAAGTCTGTATCCATAACTCTCCACCTCTTTTTTTAAGCATTTGAGTTATTTCTTTAATTTCATCTTGATGTGTTGCTCTAAACGAGCTTAAATCACACATTTCATCGATTTTTGGAGTAGAGAGTTTCTTCATTGTGGTGATAATCCTCAATTATCTCTCTCAATCGAGTGTTTAAATATTTTTCATAAGGAGGATAAACGGGTAATCTTTCTATTAATTCATAATTATAATCTCCCAATTGCTTATACAGCATTTTTTCTTCATGCCAATCCATGTTAGGATTAATATAGTCAATAGTTAGGGGAGAAATACCACCAACATCATTAGCGCCTGAATCTAAAGCTTCCACAATTCTGTCTTTGTTTAGATTAGGTGGAATTTGAATATTAACTGTTGGAGATAAGACGATGCGAGCTATAGACAAAGTTAGTAAAATCTCTTCATCAGTGGGAGATAACCAATCAGACATAGGAGTATTAGGCTGGGGATTAAAATTCTGTACAATAACCTCTTGTATATTATTGTATTTCTTGTAAATTTTCTCAATTGTTTGAAGAGACTCTATTCTTTCAGCCCAAGATTCTCCTATTCCAATTAAAATTCCAGAAGTAAATGGAATCTTTAGTTTTCCAGCATTTGAAAGTGTTTCTAGACGTACAGATGGATCCTTTCCTGGTGAATAGTGGTGAGCTCCTCCTGCTTCCATCAAACGTGAACTACTTGTTTCAAGCATAAGTCCCATACTAGCATTTGTTTCCTTGAGGAGTTTAAGTTCCTCGAAAGATAAAATTCCTAAATTTGAATGCGGGAGAAGAAAATTATCTAATGCAGTTTCACAGAAGGAATTAACATAGTCTACAGTAGATTCAAAATTATGACTAAGTAAGAAATCTTTTGCTGTTTGATATTTCTCTTCAGGTTTTTCTCCTAAAGTGAGCAGAATTTCTTTGCATTTTGCATCTTTAGATTTCTTAAGCAAAATTTGATATTTGTCTGGAGTAATCCAACTACTTGCATCATCTGACACAAAGCCACAATATCCACATCTATTTCTGCATTGACGAGTTACAGGCACAAACACATTTCGCGAAAATGTTACAATGTTGTTATAGAATTGCCCTTTTTTTTCTTTAGCCTTTAGGAACAGTTCTTCCTTATTATTCTGCAATAAGGAGAGAATATTTTCTGTTTCCATACCTCTCAACTACTTTGGTTTAATGGTGACTACAAAGCCTTCCTCAAATTGTTCTACTTTTTCTAATTCAAAATCTAGTGTATCAGCCACATTAACTACAACCTTTTCATCATACAAAAGTTTAGCATTAATTGTTCCAGCAAATAATGCTGCATAAAATATGTGCATAGTGTCCACTAACTTACACTTGAGAAACTCGGTAATTATTTTCGAACCACCTTCAACCAATAGTCTTTCTATATTGAATTCTTGCTTTAATTTCTGAAGGATTTCAGTTAAGCTAAGATAGTTGGGATGTTGTTTATTAGTTATCTTAAGGACTTGAGCCCCAAGTTCTTCTATTTTTTTGATTTTTTCATCAGAAGATTCTTTAGAGGTTACTATCAAAGTAGGATATATTTCTAAATTCGTCAAAACTCTTGCTGTAAGAGGTATTTTACACGTAGAATCTAATATAACACGCAAAGGGTGAGGTGTTTTTGGTGTCACATAACGAATGGTTAGCAAAGAATCATCTTTCTCAATAGTATTTATTCCAACAAGAATCGCATCCACTGAATTTCTGAGTTCATGTACTCTTAACCAATCTTCTGTAGTCGACAGGATTAAAGCTCCTTTATTAGACGCGATTACACCATCTAAAGAGCAAGCTACATTAACAATTATTTTTGGTCTTTCCATTTTACAACCTTTCCTTTATACATTTGAAAGCCTATATCACTAGGTTCTGCGCGCATAGTCAAAGCTGAATAAACATCCTTTGAATATCTAGTGTTAGGACTATTCAAATCAATTCCGATGAAATCTCCACTATACCCTTCAGTAATTTGACCTATCTGTCTTTTAACAATCAATCCAGGATTAACTGTAACAGTTTTTAGAATTTCTTTAGGTGATACATTTTGATAATTACTACGTGCAGAATACAATGTGAATGCCATAAGTCTAAATGGGTCAGGGTTACAGCAAAAAGTGTTATCAGTCCCTAAACCAAGTAAAACTTTGCTCTTGAGCATTAACGCAATAGGAGGAAATTTCAAACCGTGATAGAGGGCTGAAATAGGACAAGTGATTACATTTATGTCGTTTTTCTTTAGAAGAGATAGATCGTTTTCATTTGAGTATGTTGCATGAACAACAAAATCAAAAAACGGATACTCACATATTTTTTCTATATCTGGTTTACCAAACTGAGTAAGGGATTCGGAAATAGTTTCCATTGACTCAGATGCGTGAATAGCAATGATTTTCTCAGGGTTATTTTCTTTCAGAATCTTTGTTTGAGTCATAGATTCATTGTTAATTGAAAAAACATCAGAAAAACCGAGCCCATCAGCTTGTTCAAAAACATCTAATAAATCATCTTCGCCATGTTTTCGTCCTAATATTAAACCTCTTATCGGAAAGTCATCCAATTCCTCTTTTAATTGTCTAATTCCTTCTATACCTTCTTCTCTGAAATCAACAAAGGTAGTATAACCATTTTTTATTAATAATTCCAAAGAATTTCTTATACTCTCAGCTTTATCTTGCAATGAACTTAATCTTAGTTTGGAATGTTTTATCCCATTCGGACCAACCGCTTCTTCAAGCGATAAACCATAAGTATAATCCTTAATAAAAGCATCAGCAACATGGGTATGGGCATTAATAAAACCTGGAACAATTACATAAGAAGGAGGTAAAACATATTTAGCAGAGCTTTGTTTCTTGGATATATTTGTGATTATACCGTTTTCATCCACATGAATGCTTATGCCTTCAATAAACTCCAAATCTGGTCCAATTAAAGCGTTTCCACGTACTATAACCATTTGCAAGGAACTAATTATTTGATAGGATAATAAATCTTTGTAGAACAAAAACAATCTTGGACATTCGCAAAAATCATTATATTTATAATATAAGTTTTTGAAAAAGCCTCATAGCACAATTATGTGATAAAAATGGTTCGTGTAAAGAATCCAGAAGAAATTCGTGATATGATTAAGAATCACCCTATGGAATTAAGAAGAGTGTTCTCTATATCTGCACATATCGATCATGGTAAAACAACTACCAGCGACTACCTACTAAGAAAAGCTGGACTTATGAGTGATAAGGACGCTGGGGTCAAAGTTATGATGGACTCAGATGAAGAAGAACAAGAGAGAGGAATTACTATCTTTACTTCAGTTGTATTGCTAAACTATGATTTTGAAGATGAAAATGGAGATATTCAATCTTACCTATTTGAAATCAATGATACTCCAGGACACATAAGCTTCACAGGAGAAGTAAGCAGAGCTCTTAGAGGTAGTGACGGTGTAATTATCCTTGTTGATGCTCTTGAAGGAATTATGACCCAAACTGAAACAAACATTAGGTTAAGCTTGAATGAAAAATGTAAACCAGTTTTGTTTATTAATAAAGTTGACAGACTTATTTCTGAATTAAAGTTAGCACCAGCAGATGTTTTTCAAAAAATCGATAACATTCTCAATGGTGTGAACAAACTCATCAGAGATAACGCTCCTGAAGATTCAGTTAAAGATTGGCAAGTCTCATTTGCTGATGGTTCTGTTGCAATTGGAAGTGCAAAAGATGGCTGGGCATTTAATATGACCACTCTAAAAAGATTGCAAATCAAACCTCAAGATGTTTTTGCTAAATATGAACATGATGATAAAGCATGGTTAAGAGAAAACCTACCTTTAGAAGAACCACTATTAGAAATGGTAATTAAACATCTACCAAACCCTGTAGAAGGCCAAAAAATGAAAATTCCTGCCATTTGGGGCGGAGATTTATCTTCTCCTGAAGGCCAATCTTTGATGAATTGTGATAGAGATGGACCATTAATGGGAATGATCACTAAAATCTTTATTGAACCAAAATCAAAAAGACCTACACTAATTGGAAGAGTATTTTCAGGTACACTCAGAAGCTCTGACACGTTGTATTTGATGGGTAAAAAAACCACTGCCAGAATAAAGCGACTTGGAGTAATGGAAATTACAGATATACTTGATGTTGATGAGGTTCCTGCAGGAAATCTTTTTGCTATTTATGGTTTCATTACTCCAGCAGGAGAAACTTTTGTTAGAGAAGGGGAGGAAGGTAACTTAACTTCATTCGAAGAAATTTCTTATGTTGCTGAACCTGTTGTTAGTAGAACTATCAAACCAAAAGATCCTCAAGATATTGCTAAGTTAGGAGAAGTTGTCTCGAAGTGGATTATGGCTGACCCTACAGCAACTTTTAGACACGACCAAGAGTCTAAAACATATGTTCTTTCAGGTATAGATCCTCTACAGATAGAAATTTTGGTTACCAGAATTGAAGAACAGGTTCAAATAGATGTTAGCGACCCAATTATAGTTTATAGAGAAGTGCCAACAAAGATGGGTATTAACGTTCATGCTAAATCTCCAAATGGTCATAATAGACTTATGATTCATGTTCAACCTTTGAATCAAGCATCTATAGATTTGATAAAATCAGGAAAAGTACATAATGACCAAGATAGGAGAGAAAGAGCTAATCTTCTTCAACAAGAAGGTGGTTGGGAAGCTAAAAGGGCAAGAAGAATTTGGTACATTAAAGACTCAAATATGATAATAGATGCTACAACTGGTGTTCAAAGGTTAGACAATATTAAGGCCTATATCATCCAGATTTTCCATGATTTCTGTGAAGGTGCTACTTTGGCTAAAGAGCCTCTCATGGGAGCATTATTTACAATCACAGATGCAACAGTTCACGTAGATCCAGCCCATACAGGTTTTACCGAAATTTTCCAAATGTGCTTAGCAGCATTTCATACAACATTCCTTACAAGTGAACCACAAGTTTTGGAACCAATGCTCATAATTGACATCAAAGTACCTGCAGATTATGTAGGAAATATGTCTAAAGTGATTACACAACATAGAGGTATAATTTTAGATATGATACAAGAGGGTGAAAATACTAGAATAAGGGGAAAGGTTCCTACTGCCGAAACTATTGATCTAGCAGATGAAATACGAGGAAGCAGTTCAGGTAGAGCTTTCTTTGGTTATGAATTTACAGGTTTCGAACGTGTCCCCATTAATCTTGAAACTGAAATCATCGAGTCTATTCGTACTCGTAAAGAATTATCTCCTCAAGTCCCTGATGTTTCTAACTGGGAAAGGTTCATGTATAAACGAACCTAAACTTTTTTTCTTCTTTCTTTATTCTTTTGTTTATTCTTAACAAGTAAATAATACCTTTCCAACAAGTACCTTATTGTTTCCACTGGAAAAATATTGTTACAAAATAATGAAAATCAAAAAAAATGAAAGGAAAAAATGAGTGAAGATTGGTTAATCTTCTTCTTCCCCAAATTCTTCAGAGAGTCTATCATAAAACATCTCTTCTTCAGTTATAGGTTCTAACTCTCCTTCTGTAATAATCCCTGGAAGTTCTTCTTCATAGAATTCTTGGTCAGCTAACATTGGGTCTAGAGCATCTTCAAATCTTTTTGAGAATCTTTCTTGTATGAAGCCAATTAGAGAAGTAAGCAATAAGATTATTACTACAATAGGAATGAGTAATAACACTACTCCCTCAGGTTGCAACATCTCTAGTGAATTGTAAATTGGCTCTGGATATCTTAAAACAAATAATAAAACATTTGGATTAAGTATTGCATACAATCCTGCTAACATTATGAAAACTCTAAACACGACTGATGTGAGTACATATACTATTGTCATTAGTGGTTTAACTGTAACTTCTGCTCCAACAAGCTTCTCATCTACTCTTGGATCACTGTGTACTAAACCATCATGGTATCTCTGTAACCTTGAAGTTAGTTTATCTTGTTGTCCGCCTGGACGAGAAAATAATGAATCAGAAGCTTTTTCTAAGAAATAAGTCATTCCCGCAACACCAAATTTACGTGCAATAGAACTCCCCGTGCTTCCAATAGATTTTGTAGACTGTCGTTCGTCACCATCTTCATCGGATTCAGCAGTCACAATTTGTTGCTGAGCTGGACTTGTTGTTACTCCAAGCCTAAAATCATTTAATCTAGTAAGTGCTCTGAGTACACGCTGTTGTCTACTTTGCGCTGGATTGAGTAGCTGCGAGATATACGAGATTTGTAAAGCTATTTCTAGGAATAAGTACGACGAGAGTGCAATCAGAACTACACTGTTCGAAAAGAGCTCCCCTATATTATTTGTTGGTGAGAAACTAAAGCTGGAACTGAACAGTCGTTGTACACTTCCATGAAAGATGATAACTTGTATACTAATGAATGCAGCAGCAGCAGATCGCATCTCAGCTCTAAACAGGAATGCTACAAGAGCTATTACTAGAATTACTATGAAAAATAACATGAATGATGCTCGATTTGCAATTCTTAGTGGCTGGAGTATTTCTCCACCAAAAAGATACACAAATGGTGAGAATATGTCTAATGCTGTACTTCCAAAGAGCAGATTACTATCCACCCCAGATGGAGGACTAATACTACCAAATAGGTCTCCTGTAAGGAAAGCTCTTGCACCTAATAGAATTCCCGATGCATCATCTCCTAGAAATGCAACAAAAATCATCAATGGGGCAGTAAATATTATAATAGCAATCAACTCAATTAACACAAAAATGAATGAAAGTGAATCAATAAAATATCCTTCAGGGAATCTAGCAGGGTCATCAAAGGCTATGAGAGTGAAGATTTGCACTAGTACCCAAGCTATAGCTCCTATTGCTAACGATCTTCCAATTACATGTGTAATCACTGTTTGGGTTCTTGCGCCCTTAATCCTTCGTTGAACTCCTCTTATTCCAAGGTCAATAACTCTTGTATCTGATAATGATTCCATTTTTTTTCACCCTTGTCTTTGCATCCTATTGAATTGAGCCATTACTGTTGGTAAGAAATCATCTGGACCAACAGATATTGAAACTGCATCATATCTTCGTAGCATCTTAAACATATTCTGGCGTTCCCCTAATTGTTTCTCGACCATAGCATAGCCAATCATCTGTTCTACTGGTGAAAGCTGTTGAGAAACAATTTCAAACCATGGACCGAATGGTGATAGAACAGTTATATTATGTTTCCTAGCTCTAGCTCTTCTAATTGCTTGAATCATGCGCTCAGGATGAGATTCAAGATCGGTAAGTATAACTATGTAAGCAGAACGTTTAACCCTCTGAAGAACATACGCTATCGCAGTTTCTAGATCTGACTCACCTTCAGGTTTAGTGTGAGCTAATACTTCAAGGAACTGGAATAAACGAGTTCTAGTAGAAGTTAAGTCTACCCAATTCCTCACCTTATCACCATAAACACACAAACCAACAAGATCTCTCTTCTCGAAACCCAGATGAATGAGAAGAACAGCACTACGGATAGCATATTCAAGTTTGGTATTTCGAGGTAAACCAGCCCCCATACTAGCAGAGGAATCGATCATGATAAGAAGACGAATATTTTCTTCAGACTCAAATTCGCGAACCATCATTTTACCAGAACGAGAGAAAGCTTTCCAATCAATGAATTTGAAAGCATCACCAGTTTGATATTTACGGATACCCCAAAATTCAGTACCCATCCCTTTTAGCTTAGTCCTATGCACACCAAATAGAAGCCCTAATTGACGTTTTTTACCAACCATCTCTAGTTTCTTAATATCTTCATAGCTTGGATAAACAAGTATCTCTGTTTTTGATCTAATTTTACCTTCGGTTGCATAGAAACCCATTCGATCTCTGATTATAACCTTAGTTGGTCCAATCTCAAATAATCCTCGAATAGGTATTCGTACAACATACCCATAGGATATGGTTTGTCTAGGATTCAGTTGCGTTACTATGAAATTTTCTCCTAAAACTAGATCAAAAACCTCTGGAATTGCATCATAAATTTCTATTGTTGGTAATTGATTTACAGACTTATTTCTGGCAGTTACTTCAATGTAGAGATAATCTCCAGCAAAAGCTTTAGGTTTGGATACTCTTCTTTTGATTTCTATTGATTTGGGATTAGCCCCTAACCTATAGAAAGGCAAACCTAAGAGTACTGAAAAGATTAACATTACGCCTCCAATTATGAAGAACCAGATTAATGTCCCCGCCCTATCCATATAGAAATGAAGAAAGTCCATTACACCAAATCCTTGAGATACTCCTGGATCTACATAAGTATCATTAGGTTGTGGATTCAATCCAAACGAATCAAACATAACGTTTAACGATAAATAACCAGCCAGTGCAAAGCCTACGCTAATCATCACAATTCCAGCAAAGATTAGCCAGCCACCACGGCGTGTAAACACTATTTTCCACCTATTTCCACTGTTATACTACACAGGTACTGGTAAGTTTCTCAATATCTCATTGACAACCATTGTACCAGTGGTTCCTTCAAGTTCTGCTTCTGGTTTCATTTGCAATCTATGAGCAGTAGCTACTCTTGCTATCCTCTTAATATCATCTGGGATAACATAATCTCTACCTCTCATTGCAGCAACAGATTTAGAAGCATTCAATAAAGCAATACTGCATCTGGGACTTCCACCAAGCATTAATCTGGGATCTGTTCTTGTCGATACTACTAAATCTTTGATATACACCATCAAATCTTCATGTAAATATATTTTGGATTCAACAGTCTCTTTCATCTTGACAATAGTCATAGGAGTTGTAACTCTTCTAACAGTTTGTCTGACTTGTTTGTGCTTAAGCTTGATAATGTCCATTTCTTCTTCTGGAGAAGGAAGACCAACTAAGAGCTTAAACATGAACCTGTCAACCTGAGCTTCTGGTAACGGATATGTTCCTTCTTGCTCAATGGGGTTCTGAGTCGCGATGACCAAGAATGGATCTTCAAGCTTGAAAGTTGTACCTTCAACTGTAACTTGTTTTTCTCCCATTGCTTCCAAGAGCGCTGCTTGTGTTTTTGGAGGACTTCTGTTAATTTCGTCTGCTAGAAGGATATTGGTAAAGATAGGCCCTTTTCTCATTTTGAATGTTCCTGCTTTAGGATCATAAATGGTAGTACCTACAATATCTGATGGCAGAAGATCTGGTGTAAATTGCACACGTTTAAACTCACATCCTAGAGTCATTGCAAAAGTCTTCGCCATAACAGTTTTAGCAATACCTGGAACACCTTCTAAAAGACAATGTCCTCCTGCTAATAATGAGATGAACATATCTTCAAGAACGTCCAATTTGCCAATGATGACTCTGCTTAGTTCGCTGTAGATTTCATCCCATACTCTCTTAACATCTTTAGGAGTAACAACTGCCTCAGTAGTTGTTTTTGCTTTTCCTTTCACTTCTTCACTTTTTTCTTCACTCATTTTTTTTCACTTTTTCCTTTACTTAATTTTGGGTAATCTATCAATTAACCCCTTAATGAATGCCATATATTTCATGAACAGATGCTCAGGCAGAATCTTTGGTTTTGCCAGATAATTATCTATTCTAACTAAAGTTTCATGCAGATCTTTATACCTCATAGAAGTATCTCTTTCTGAGAAGAATCCTGCAATTTCTTCTGGTGTCGACATCGATTGTTTTGACACCTTTCTTAAACCTCTAACTAAGGTTCGATATAACAACCCCACTGCCTCACTATATGCTCCCGTTTCCGTGATTCTTCGTATTTCTCTTTCAAACCTAGACTTACCTTTTTCTCCTCTATATTTTGTCCAAAGAACAGGAGAAAGTCTTGATTTTTTAGGAATTAGTTTATATCCCAAGACTGCAAAAATTATTGGGATAAACGGAGAATATAATGGAAACATTGACATTTCTGTCAGAAATCTCATTATGGTCATTGAGTAAACAGAAGCACTGTAGAATTTCTGATGAGTATGACCCTCATCAAAAATAATTTGTGCTGATCTGGGATTATATGTTACGTTTAAATCTTCGGTAAGATAATTAAAAAGATTTAAACTAAATTGTAAATTATCATTTTCTGTAGTTTGATCTATCCATTTATTGATGAATATATCAGGATCTCCTATCATTACAATCTTACCTGAGCCAATAGGTAGAGTCATGATTGGAGAAAACATTACTCCCCCCCATTCTTCCACATCTGGTGTGGCAGTTCCTTCTTTTGCTGATTGAAAATCAGATTCTAACCAAGCTGATGTAGTTGTGTAAAATGGTAAGAATGGAAGGAATTGATTCTCTATTTCCATACCAAATAATTCCAAAGTAACTGCTTGTAAAGGCATCCAATCTGTTTGGTATGTTTTAACTGTTTCAGTCCCTCCACTATCTATATATAATGGATGATGAATTGCGATGCTTAACACAGTACCAAATTCCATCTGAAGTCTAGTGACACCTGCGGTTAATGGATTTGAAGGTTCCATATTTATCAAAACAGGTTGTGCTGGATTAGTTGTATAACTACCCGCGTCCATTAGAACCGAACCATTAAATGCAAAACCTCTGAGCATCCCTAACATTTCAAACATCAGTGCTTCTTCGGTTAGTCCTTCAGATTCATTTGCACCAAATCCAAACAAGTCTGTTAATGAAGCCAAGCCAGCTAGAGCTGCTACTTCTTCCCACGTATTTAAGATATTGAATAATGGTTCAAAGATTTCAGCTCCCGTTCCATAATCATCCGCAACTAACAGACTACCTCCTCTTGCTAAGAACGTTATCAATGATATAGTATCTGTTGTTGAATATTGGGTAGCTGGACCCATTATAACAAGAACACCTGGTTCATACACTCGATTTAGTAATGACAAAGACGACATTCCATTAGTTATGTTGGTATAACCTTCACTTTGAAGTGATACTCGTAAACTTGATAGACCATCCCAATTATCATTATAAATACTGAATTTCATACCAGCTCGACCTAGACCTACTATCCCTAATAATATAGGTACCACTACAATCAAGAAGAGGATAGACATCACTATAGTATATTTAGTGAAGTTGAGATTTATTCCTCTAATCCTTTCTCTTAATCTTCTTCCTTGCCTTTGTTTGGGTTCTTGCTGGCTCAACTACTTCTACACCCTGTTCTCTTATACCTCTGAAACAGATATCTAATCTCTGAACTGCTTCTTGATAATCGTCGTAAGTTATCTCAGCATCTGTATATCTAGCAATCTCAAATGAAGTAAGATATTCATCCATAACTTCACTTGATATGTTTGCTTTGTCAGCCACTTGGAAACCAAATTCTCTACCTGTTTGGTAAGGAGCACGAGCTAATTCAAGAAGACCACCAGCAATGTTTGTTAAACCGCCAAAAGAAGCTATTACTGCTCCTTTGTAATCTTGCCTTTGCTCGAAAATTCTAACATCAGCCATAACTGATGTGAACATCTGGTTCAAAGCTTTTACTTGTTTCCGTTTCTTAAAGAATCCAAAGAATCCACTATGACTCAATTTTCATTTCACCTACTTCTATTTTATCGACTAGTTTTAGTAAAGCACGAATACCTGCGTTGAAATCTTTCTCTGTGATTTCTTCATGGCCATAACGTGCTTTTTCGAAATAAAGCAATAGAGTATTGATGAGTTCGCTCTCAATCTTTCCTCTATATGTTAATAATCTTCCAAATTCTGTAGGAGTTTGACTCCTATATCTTGGCAGATTGAAGAATTCTCTACCTATTCCCTCCACAACACTCCAACTTTTTAGTATACCTTCTTTGTATCTCCCTTCTAAACCATCCTTTTTGATGTCCTCAATAATCTCTCTAAGATAATCTCGTAATCTTCGTTTGAATGTTTGTTTCTTAGTATAAGTCTGGATAGTGTGCCTATTAAACCACAAGAACAAACCTGCTAGAAGAACAACAATTCCACCTACCACTCCACCAATAATGGCACCCAAATTACTTATACCTAATCCACCTGCTTCATTGAGAATTCCCATTGAAGCTGAAATTGTATCAAAGTTTCCTACCTCGTCCGTTGCAGTAACAGAGTATAAGAGGGCATATGTTCCTGATCTTGTCAGAGCAAAATCGCTAAGATCAAGTTGAGCTGTGAACACGTCTGAAGTTCCAACCCTTGTCATTATTATCGTATAATCTTCAACATAAACTGTTTCACCCAATGTGATATCTATACTGAGAACAACAGAGGATATGTTAGTTTGAGTATCAGAAATAGTCACATTATATGTAATAACAGTATCAGGTGAAGCAATGGTTCCATTATATATCGGTGTAATTGCGCTTATACTTGGTGCTGTACTATCTATAGCTTGAAGATAAACAGGACCATAAAATCCAGTTGGCGTTGGGTTATTACCTGGACTCGCTGTATCGAATCCTAAGTAAAACACCCAATATTCATAATTATAATCCATATCCAAAGCATAAGTCCATTGGTTAGTACCAAGTATATTCGTCATTGACTCATTATTTACGAAGAATAATTCTAGCACTCCTGTTATTGTGTTGTTTCTATGAACAGCGATTATTACATCATTCATTCCAGAATAAACAATACTATCATTCATATATACAGTAATATCAACAGAAGGATCCAAAGGATCTGATGAAGGATTGAATAAAGGTGGTGAATCTTCAACAGGACCATAAACATCTCCTACTCTAAATTCTGGAACCAATGGAAATAGATAGTAATTTGCAGCCCATTGGTCATACCAAAATATTGGGTTCGTCTGTAGACCACCAACAGCATTTATTCCATAACCATTATAATCATTGACTTCAAGTGCAAAGCGAACTAAATACTGATCATGGATAAGAAAGGTTGTTATGTTTGCTTGATATGTGTTAGGACCAATATTTGACATTATAAGGATATCCCAATAAACTAGTGTGTCTGTAAAATCAAAAACACCATACGTAAGGTTTACTGTTCTTACTCCAGTTCCTATATCACTCGCAATTACTGTTACTGTAATATTGTAATAAGGATCATGAGGAATCAGTATAAATGGATCAGGTGTCAATATAATATCATCGATTGTTGGAAATGCATTATCTGGACCAAAGACATTGACAGATAAAATAATTGAAGGTGGAGTTGGCATAGATCCTCCAGTAGCTATCAAATCACCAACATATGCCTCCCAAGTTTCAAATGAGGCATTAACCAAACTTGCAGATCCCCATCTGACATAGTTTACTCCTACAGTAATATAAGCATTCATTGTGCTTCCTGCAAAGGAAATAGATATTTCTGCACCAATTGGGTTTCTTCCAGATTGATCAACAGCTGTCAATTCATAATATCCTGCAGAAAATTGAGGCCAATAGGTTTGATTCCATTCATTTGTTGATGCAGTCGATACAACCGTTGCATTAGGATAATATAATATTAGTGTAAGAGAATGATAAATATCAAATGAGTCGCTGTCTGAAGGACTACCTGGGACATAATATTTGTAGTGTCCCCCATCTTCAAACAATGCTGTAATTATAATTGTTTCAAAATCATTCAAAATAACATAAGATGGAACAATTTTAGAAACATCTTCTGATCCAGTTGCAGTGACAATCTCTTCAGTTCCTATTCCTGGAAAAATCAACTGGAATCTAGATAATCGTGCTAGATTGTTATTAACATCTCTAACCTCAACATTGAAACCTAGGGACATACTGGTAGTATAGAAAATAGAAGAATCATCTAAAGTAAGAGTAACAGTACTTATATCTACAGCTAGGATAGTACTTAGGCTATCATTGAGGAATCGGGCCGGATAGTAAGTGCTTTCATAAAATCTAAATTGAATTGAGATTCCTTGTGTGATATCTGTATATACTGTTGGATCAAAATATAAACTGAATGAAATCGCTCCAGCAACTGTTGTATTAGAATGGCTATATGTTGGTGTGGTACCATATAGAATATAGATATCAATGTCACTACCATTAACCAAACCACCTGAGAATGATAAATTAGCATAGAAATCAATTGTTGAACCCATCTGAATCTCTTGAGGTCCTTTTAGATATGTACCAGTAAAATCAAAATATGCATCAACCACTAGAGATTCTTCTGTAGTATATGGAACATTAACTGTATTAATCGTGTAATCTTCAATTGTTACAATAAATCCTGTTGAATTTTCTATAAAGAAGTTTATTCCTAGTTGCGCAATGTTGTATGAAGCAGAATAATAAACCGTTTCTTCCGCAGGACCAGGTGCAGTTGTACCATAAGAATGCTGATGTGATACAGTAAAAGCATTTGTGCTGCTATGATCAAAACCATTTGAAACTGACCAATCAACAACTAGGTCATAATTAGTTCCGAATGTTTTTACAGTTGTTCCATTTTCAAAAACAATGCTAGTTGTAAAAGAATAAGGATTACTTGGGTTTGTAACTGAAGCTATATTGTTGATATCCATTTGTCCAAAGAAAGTGACATTTTTTGCTCCTGGACTTCCGGCCAATCTTTCAGCTGAAGAACCATTAAACCAAGTTAAAAGATTTATATCACCTACTTTCGAGAAATCACTAGAGCTTAATATAGATGTTACCAAATCAATGCTGAATATACCATCAATATCAGTCAAATCTGAACTTACTTCATATTGACCATTTCCAAAATAAAAAGCTTGATTGCCCTCATATTCTGCTTCTGTGATACTGTAATAAAGATAAACCATTTCATTATCCCAATATCTCCCAGTTATACCTCCCCATAATCTTCCTGTAACAGTTACAGTGGCACCTCGCTTAATCTTATTATCTGGGATAGGTGGGATTAATTCATGAGTTCCACCTAAATCTGATTCAAGAGAATAATCTTCATCTTCGTGAATAGTTATTTCCAATTCCTCAAACACAGGATTCATTGGATCTAACGATGATGTTTCTAAATCTGAAATAGTTGATACAGTATCAGATTCTTCCATTGACTCGAAGTTTTGTCTGTTGTTCAGCATTTCTATTATATAGTCAGGTGCAGACATTGGGTTTTGGGAGCCACTAATTACTAAACTTCTATCTTGGTTTTGTTTTATATTTGCATCTACTGCAATTTGTGCATAATTACTAGTTAACAAAAATAAGAAAATGAAGACAGAGTACAACATTGATAACTGCTTTTTCTTCATTTTAAGACCTCACTAAGCATCATTTTCATTCGAGAAGAAAGAAGATAATTTTCTGATAGCGACGATAATTCTAAAACGCGATTTACACCTAGCTCAACTGATGGTAGACTGTTTTCAAGACCATCCATACCAAATACAGGGGAGAGAGGTACATCTGCAATTACAATTTCTGCTGATATATTCCAAGTGTCAAGATAGAAAATTACTACATAATAAATTCCTGCATAGAAAGTAGAGACGTCAACTACTAGAGTTGTGTTGTAAATACCGCCACCATCAGTTAATGCACTCTCTTCTAATACAGCAAAAGGACTAGCAGTTAAATCGCTTTCTAGAGCTGATCTACTTGTCTTGGTTGCAGCGTTATATACATCTTGAGCAACAAACCAGATATCAATACCCTCATTGGTTATTGGTTCTGGTGTTCCACCTGAAGGTTCTAGATATAAATAGAAATCTACATCTGTTGTAAAGGTATCTCCTTCTGTATCCTTGTTGAAGAAATCATCACTTATATCAATAGTTGATTTCTTACTGTCTTCATAGATTAATATTGTAATCGTATAATTTTGTCCATATCGAGCAACAACATAGTAGGTCGTAGATACTGAACAATTTTCAAAGAAATTGAAACCTGTTGATAAAGTAGCTACAGCTGATCCACCCGTACTATTAGTAAAAGCTAGAGCCTCACCATATGGAGTGATACTTAACAGGTTCAATGGGTCTGCAATTATTAATTGCAGCTGTGGGTCATCTAAAATGTAGTATGTTACCAGCCTATTGGGTAAAGGTGTGGTATGTGTTATTTCACCATACAAATTTGTAGATATAGTATAATTTACACCTCTTTGGAGGATATAAAAATCTGCTATCCCTATAGGTGGCGGATAAGGATTCACCATTAATTGTTTGTTTGTATCAATATAGACATTCGTCAGATATCCATCAGGTGCAACTATGAATCCCGTCGCATTCATCGATAAGAACGTTACATATCCTAAGAGTGCAAAAACCGTCGAATTGTCATTTGGCACATACATCGGATAGGCAATGGGATCTAATTCCGTGTATAATTCTGCCACTCCTCCCACCGTTGCTGCCGTCCCTACATCCCGAGCGGAAGTTAATAATAAAATAGGATTAGCTTGGTAAGCGTAATAATCTTCAAGGGTAAGTGTTTTGAATGTAACAGTAGCTCCATCCACTGGACCGTTTACATCTGATACTACTGCCCTAAAGGTATAATTGGTTGCATAATCAGTAACATAAACTAGTTCTCCTCCAGCCAACTGACTAGAAACTGGGAAGTATAGAGGAGGTTCGTTTAATATGTATAAATCAATATCATATGAAGAGTAAAGAGTATTTTCACAATAGATTAAATCTACCCCATCATAATAGGGTCCCATTTGGAATTGTCCCCATTTATAAACAATTTTACCTCCTCCTAAATCAATGGGTATTAGAGCTTCAATCCAAGCATAAAAGTTGTCTAATTCAAGCATTCGATCGTTTGGGTCACCACCGATTTCATTACCGATAGCAAAACCAAATACTGGTCTGCAAGGAATATTGTTTAATCTCAAAGTCATTATAGCTAAGGCGAGATATCCTGATAGCGATCTATCAGAACCTTGCACTACAAGTTCAGCTCTATCTTGTCCTCCATTATCAGAATCAGCTGTTAAAGGTGGACCAAAAGTACCAATTATGTTTTCCAAGATATAGGTTATTTGTTGGTAATAATCATGACCATTAGTTAATCCAAGATTAGCTTGAGTTTGTGCAAAAGATGCAACGTTTGGCGATATTATCTCATAGTTTGCTGGTTTCTGTAGGAACCGAGCATTAGTTGTATTAAATGCACTGCTAACATATGGTGTATCACCAAATTGACCTGTACTAGAAACAATCTCAGAGATATTCTCATCTCTAACAAAATAAGTATCATAATAGAAAGACCCTAAGAATCCCATTACTTTTGTAGTAGCTTGAAGTGACAGCATATCACGTAAATTGTACTTTACATTTGTTGTTCCATCTTCAGCTGATACAACAAAATCATCATCCAAGAGATTATCATCCCAATCACCTATAATACCAAAATCATCTGGTTGCAAGAATGGTTCGTTATAATTATTGCTCCATGAAGATATCAGGTTCATTAGGAGACCAGTTGTTATGGAATAAACAGTTTGATTTACTTTGAATTCCTCTACTGTAATATTTGGATCTGGTAGAGGGGGCCCATAATTTTCTGGTTGCAGATTATACCTGGTACTTGGGCTCGATTCAATAAACTCCCATGTATTAGATTGATACGTATCTCGTACGTCCCACCGATATAGAAATTCCCCGAGTGAAGAACCGGATTCAGCAGTAATTTGGGCAATATCAATATCACTCAATGAATCATTCAAATCTAAAGCATCAAGTAAATCTAGTAAACCATCAATATAGAAAGGAGCTGAACCAGTAAAGAGTGATTCAAACCAACTATCGTTCACGTCCATTTCCTCAATTGACCCAGGAGGTAAGTCTCGGTATTTTCCAATCAGATTAACATAAGGAGTAAAGAAGGAGACTAATAATGTACCAATAATAAATCCTGTAATCAAGATTCTTTTTACACTGTGTCGTGTATGAATTTTTGGGAATTTGAAAGTTTTTGCTTCAAAAGCTACTAAAACCATAAAAACTTCTATAATTATAATTGCGGGTTCAACAAATTGAAGTAAAATATCTGGAAGTGGGATTCTTAAAAATGTGTAGAAATAACTGTTGACAATGGTTAGAATCAGAAGAGCTCCAAAAATAACTGTGAAGATAATATTCCATTTGGTGATACCTTTGGGCATCATAGCAGCCATTGGCATCTTTTCTGCACTTGATTTCATTTTTCTTCTTTTAGGAACAACAGCAGGTTTAGTTTTTAGCTTTACACCGCCCTTTAACTGCCTAGATCTACCAGATTTTCCTTCTTGTGACATCTTGTCTCCTCATATGTATAAAATATAAGAGTATCAATTATTACCCTATTATCCTTATACCCCTACTATATTCAAAAACTTTTTGCGATATAAATTCTTGCAAATTGGTAATGCCAAAAATTCATGGTGTTTAATAGTGCATTAACGCTATAAAGCTTGAAAACGGATACTTCAGAGTTTATTTGATTTTTCGAGATAAATTTGACAAAAATTTTATTGTGTTAATATATGATTTTACAAATTATATTATTGAAACAATATATTCCTAAAAGATATGAAACATCTCCGAAAAAATATTACATCAAATTGAAAATTAAACTTTGCATTCAATTAATTAAGGTATCATATAATCAACAAAAAAGAAATCGAAGAGATGTCATACATTCATTCAAATACTGAGTATTTGAAATGAAAATTGTTTACCCCCACACGTTGTTGAACGAATAATATGGAAGTGAAAGTAATTCAAGTAAAATTAGTTTCTTACCCTTCTGAAACAGATTTAGTCGCAAAAATGGCTGCTGCAATTTGCTATTCAGGAGGTCATGATTATGATGAAATCAGAAAGAAAGCAGAAGAGAAACCAAATGAATACTTGAGTAAAATTGTCAAGAATGGTCACCTATCAATACTAGAACACAACATATATGTTTTTTATATTTCAGGAATTTCCAGAGTTACCAGTCATCAACTTGTTAGAAAGCGCATAGCGAGTTTTTCTCAACAGTCTCAGAGATATGTAGATGCTAAAAGTTTTACAACTGTTAAACCTAGGTCTATAGAAAACTCTGTTTTTAGTGAAGAATATGATAAAGCAATGAAAAAAGGATTTGAACTCTACCAAAAAATGGTTGATAATGGAATTTCAAAAGAAGATGCACGATATGTTTTACCTAATGCAACTACAACACAAATGATTGTTTCTATGAATGCTCATGCTTTAGTAGATTTTTTTGTACGAAGATTATGCACACGAGCACAACTGGAAATTACAAGACTAGCCGAAGAAATGTTAATAGAAGTAAAGAAAGTTTCACCACTAATATTTCGAGACATGGGGCCATACTGTGAGTTTTATGGTTATTGTCCTGAAAATGATCACTCTTGTGGTAGAACAAAAACTCTCAAACAGATAAAGGAAAATCAGAAATAAATTTTCTCTATTACTGATAAATATGTTATATTATACTAGTACTAATATACATAAATATAATTATACATCTTCGAAAATTTCTTTGTCAATATCATCTATTATTTCATCTGATTCTTCGATGTCTTCTTCTGTTTCGGGTGATAACTCTGCTTCATTTTTTATTTGAGGTAGTATCGTATGAGTTCTTAAGAGTAAGAGAGTATAGAGAATAGCTACTACAATCAAAGATGGTCTGATGATAAGCTCTGCTATTGAGTCATTTGGGATTATGAAATAAATCATGAAGGAATAAGCTACAGCAACTATAATTAGAATAATTATGATAACTAGTGGCCACAACATCTGTTGGAATAGAAGTCTCCAATTTTTCAAAAATCCTTCTTTTTCACTTTTCTCCTGCTCAAAATCAGTGAGTGTAAGATTATCTTGATACTGTTTGAGTTGATCCTGGGAGTAGTTACTTGTAGGAATAATGAAGAATCCATCATGTGTTCTAAATTCCATATAATATAAGGTTAATAACAACCTAATTACAACACAAACCCCTGCTGAGATTTGGAAAAGTATTATGTCAATTCTACCAAGGGTATCAGGAAAGAACATTGAATTGAAATTACCCAACAAGAGCGAGAAAGCTGTTCCAAAAATAAAAAAGAACCCAAACGCTAATTCATTTCCTAAATTTAACTTGTTTCCTCTAGAAATATCCAATAGTAAGATAATTAAGCCTAATACTAGCCAAATTGTGAAAATATATATGTTCAAGCTTATTGCAGATTGAAGAATAATGATAGCTATTGCTGCGATACCAAAAAAATGATGCGCTAAGATAACAAGAGAAGATCTTTGTGTTTCTCGTGTAGCTTGTTCCCAGTCATCCTCAAATACTTTATCTCTAAGCCTCATTTTATCGCCCCAATGCTTGTTGAACTAACCTTTGAGAAGGTGAATACTTTCTCATTAATCTATAGAGAGATAGAATTATGTTATCCATATATCCTCCCACTTCTACATAATCTCCACCTACTGAATACAGAATTTGTCTAAGTTGTTTTTCTCTTGAGAAATAATCATCTTTAACTAAACTAGGATATACCTCTTGCATGATATCTTTGTATTCTATATTTTGTGCATTTTCTATTGCCCAATCTGGTGATGCAAGAATATTGAAACCCATAGTTGAGAAGTTGGCAAATATCACTCTACTCCCCATTGTTTTCAGAAGATGTAATCCTTGAAGCTTGTTTCTTAAATCACCTTCCAAATCTGAGAATATTATAGCAATAGAATGTAACAGCTGATTGGACTTTGTAAATTTAATTGCATTAATAAAATTACTTTCAACGCCAGAAGCTTCCACATCAAAGATATTAAGCATCAATTTTAGTTCATTTTTCCCTACTTGAGGAACTATGAAACGACTAACATTATCACCATAAGCAATTACAGCTAGATCATGATTTGTACCTCTAATGAGTGAAGAAAGTTCGACTACAGAAGACAAAGCATATTCGAACTTTGGACCAAACATTGTACTTCCCAGATCCAGATAGACAAGAAAATGGAGATTTCTTTCATCCTCAAACTCCTTAGTTATAAGTTTGTCATGCCTAGCAGTAGCATACCAATCTATATGCTTAACTTCATCACCGGGCATATAATCTCGGAGAGCGAAAAATTCATCTCCACGACCTTTCACTCTTTTAGCAAATTCATGAACCATTTTAAGAAGAAGCTCCTTCTTTGTTTTCCAAGGAATATTGATTCTAGGTCTTTGAGGAAGAATTTTGATATATTCGACCACTTTCAGAATTCTGGTTTGTTTGAACAGATATTGAAAGGGACCAATATCTATTTCAACAGGTCCAACTTCTGCGTTTCCCCTTCTAACTCCAAGAAGTATCCACACCAATTTCTTACTTTGTTCAGGTTTCAATTCAAGGAACACTTGTTCTGGTACATTTATCGTTTGAAAATGATAGGAGAATCTAAGTCTTGCTTTCATTTTGATTTTTTTATTCGAATTATTTGTTAATTCCACAGATACTGCTAAAAGCCCTCTACTTCGCATATAGTTTTTTGATATTCTCAAATTAGCTGAGATATTTGCATTCTGGGTTAGAAGAAAATTAGAGAAAGTAGAAGATATGATTAACAAGAAGAACACACCAGGAATTATAAGTAGGTAATTATCGATAGCTAACCCTACAGTTACAAATAAACTTCCAAATAATATGAATATTTTTCCATTTTTTGTGAGTTCTAGATGCCTATCTTCTTGCATAATATTTTCCTCGATGTCTAATTTAGATTACTACTTCCACATCCGCGAGTATGTTTTCAATAATTTCTGATATTCGAACTTGTTCAATTTCTGCTTCAGGAGAAAGAATGAGTCTATGATTCATTACTGGATAGAAAATGGATTTTATATCATCAGGTTCAACGTAATCTCTTCCTCTTATAGCAGCTATTGATCTACCAAGTGTTAGTAAAGCAATTGATCCTCTGGGACTAGCGCCTAGAGCAACAGAAGGTACGGTACGTGTTGCAACAACTAGTTTAGCTATATATTCAATAATCTGGTTACTTATTATTACACCCTTTTCAATTTCTGCTGACAATTTGAGAATTTTTTCTATCTTTGTTATAACATCAATATCAGCAAACATTTTTTCTTTCTTCTTCAGAAGCATCTGTACTTCACCATGTAATGTTGGAGGATAAACAGGTATTTTTAGTAAGAAACGATCGATTTGAGCTTCTGGTAAAGGATATACTCCTGTAGATTCTATAGGGTTTTGAGTAGCAATTACCATAAATGGTTCTGGAAGTTTGTAAGTTGTTCTACCTATCGATACTTGCTTTTCTTGCATTGCTTCTAGAAGAGCGGATTGTGCTTTTGGGGGACTTCTATTGATTTCATCAGCTAGTAAAACATTAGCGAAAACTGGTCCTTCTATGAAATTAAAAGAACTAGTTTCTCTATCATAAATATTGCCACCTGTAATATCAGCTGGCATCAAATCACTAGTAAACTGTATTCGTTTGAAATCCACTTTTATTACTTCAGCTAAAGTGCTAGCCATTAATGTTTTAGCAATACCAGGAACACCTTCTAGAAGAATGTGTCCTCCACTCAAAAGAGAAGCAAACATCAGCTCAATGACATTCTCATTTCCGACAATTCTCTTTTTCATTTCATCCATAATTTTATTAAAAATATCTTTTGTTTCTTGTATTTGTGTCATTCAAATCGGCCTCTTTTTTGTATTTCTTCCAATTTCTTGAATAGAAATAAGAAACTTTGATGATCTAGTTTTCTTGTTAATGCAAGCTCAAAGAGCTCTCTCTCTTCCTCATTTAATGAACGTGTAGGAATGAATTTTAATTTCTCTGCAATAAAATAATTATAAGCCCTACTAGGATACAATTCATGTTGAAAGTATAGGTATGTAAGATACTTCTCCTCTACCGTGGGTTTAATTGCCGTACCAAATGTATCGAAAAGTTCTCTTCGTCTACTCCACATCCTGTCAGAGATGAATTTTTTATACGATTCTCTCATCTTATATGTTTCTCTAAACCTTGGTGTTAGATAGTAAAAGAGCAGAAGTATAATAATAACCAAAAAAATGAAAAGTTTTGTTTTCGATAGTAGGATAATAGTTCCATATGTCTGGTTAATTATTCCATCTGTTGTAGTAAATGGCCACCTCTTATGACTTTCTTCAAAACAGACCAATGTTTGTTCACTCGAAGTTATATTGCCTAAGATTTGTAAAGTAGTATTAATATTATTGAAACCTAAATTTGAGAGATCATTTGTTAGGAAACTGGTTGAAGTTACCATTATAATAGTTCCTAATCCTCTCCTTATTACTGTGGCAACAGTATGTATTCTAATAGGTTCATATACTACGTTCCACTGATAGTCATTGTTCTCGTCAATGAAGGTAGTATTAGGTGTTTTAATAGAACTAACCAACCATTGGTGAGGACTCTCTGCAACAGTTATTATATGCTTAGCTCTAAAGAAACATAGGGTGTCACTTGAATTAAATGGTGATTCAATCAGTAATATATCGGGAGAAGGAGTTGTATTTGAGGCAGCTGTATCCAGTAAAATTGAAGAAGTGATATAAAATCCGAGATATTCTGCTAAATCATATGATACCCCTTCACTTGCAAGAAGTAGTATGGTTCCACCGTTAGCAATGAAAGCATTTATTACAGCTTTTTCTGAATCGCGATATTTTTTTGCTCCTCCTGCAATTACCAGAACAGAAGAAGGAGGCAGATCCTTGATGGGTTCAGTTGATAAGATTGTTCTAGTCACATTATAACCATTGTGAAGAAGAAGATTAGAGAATGTGGACATCCCACTTGGGCCAGTATCATTCATTGTATATGGTGGGGGAGTACTGGTAATATTAAGACTCAAAGGCAATGTAAGAACAACGAAAAGAAGAAGTGTTTGAATAAACATCTTGAAAAATGGAGAGTATTTTTTAGAAAACAATCCTTTCGATAAGCTCATTCTTCATCACCATCAATATCTCTTCTAATAATTTTGATATCAGCGCCAGATTTACTCATCTCTTTGAGAGTTTGTAAATGTATAATGAACTCTTTCAAATCCTCATAGCCCATAGGGGATATTCTATATCTTGCCACATAGAAGGTTTCTACGATCCATTTCAGCGGAACAATTATCTCAGGAAGTTCTAGTGAACTCGCAAATTCTTTTGGAGTAAGATAGGTTTCTCTCCGAGTTCCCAGTATTCTTTTTGTATTCTTATCTAATTGATGATATCCGTAGATTACTCCCTCAGTATATTTTCCTTCTTCAAGATATTCAGTAAGAATTTCAACTAATGTACTAATCTGTGTTCTAAACTTCTCCCTTTTTCTTCTTACTATAGAAGGTGAAGACCTTTCTAATTGTTTAAAGTATCCAGAACTCTTTTCAGCTCTTCTTCTCTGAAGTAGTAAAGCAATGATTAATACACCTATTACAGTTCCAATTATTATTGGTATAACTTGAGCAGGTAACATGGGTCTGTTTCCACCATCTATAATTCCTCCATTGTTGTTTGTATCAGGTGGGTTATAAGTAGGAAAAGTTGGACCTGTAGGCGTTAGCTCGGAATATGTATCTGTAAAACTTTCAGTACCGGTATCTGTTGTTACTAAAGTAGTTGATGCCATATCACTTATTTGTACAAAACTTTCTTGAGTACTGTTTAGTAAAATGAAAACAATAATGCAGGTAAGAAGAAGAATGATTCTTACATTGAACAACTTACGAACCCTTTTTGACATTATTTTCACCTACCGATGATTCTTTAAGAAGAAATTTACTTTGACTTAAGAAGGCATATACCTTACATAGTGGCCAATAATCTGTAACGCAAATCTGATATTTATGAACCGATGTTGTATAACCTAAATAAGCACATTTACCTTCAGTAAAATAGGTGCAATGTTTCTTCTGTGATGATTTAAGTAATTTTACAACTCGATTGTGCAAGTAAACCATTGATATTGCATTAAATCGTCTATCATCTCTTTGTGGAGGTTTTTCCAAATCAAAAATAGTTTTAACAGATAAAGGCATCTCCGGATTAAGAAGATGTGAATAATAGATTTTTGCTCCCTTCCTTGAGAAAAATACATTTGTAAGAATTTTACCAATTCTAACTCCTATTGAACCTCCAAGAGCACTTATAATCAGAAAGGAGAGGGAGAAAAGAAAAACATAAGCAATGTACCAAAATCCTGAGAAAATGCCTGAGACACTTGCAGCGATTGAAGTGAAAATTATAAGTTGTGATAAATGTAGAATGATAAAAAGTCCGAAGGTAATAAATGATGACATCAACACTAAATCTCTTGCTTCGTCTCTCCAAATTAACGCGCAAATAGTAGCAGCTATCAAGAAAGGTACAAAGACTGTAAGAACATAGCTTGTTATAAGAGCTTCTGCTTCTTGAGACATAAAAGTAAAAAGAAATGGCAAATACAGAATTTCTTCAGGATTCCACACAGTTCCATAAATAATCGACAAATCATCTAAATAAAAAAGAACAATTCCAAAGAAAATTGAAACTGCATAACTTATTGCAAGATATGTGGATATTCTTCTAATTAGAATCCCCACATATTCCCTTTTTCCTCTATTTTTCATGTGAGGAAAAATGAATTTGGTTAAAAGATAACGAAATTCCAGTTTAAACGTAGGTGAATCTTCCTTATCTTTCTTCGGTTTTGGAGGAACATATTGTTGTCTGCGATCAATACCCATTCATATTTCACCTAAATTATTATTAAATTAGTACCTCCAATTACTTTAGAAAGGAAAAATATGCACCCTATAGCTAATAGGAGTAATAGACTTATCCCTAGTAAACCAAAAAATAATTGTGCTATTGAGATTATTAAAAGTGACCCAAAAATAACCAAATAAAGAACCATTATAATTATGTTTAAAGCTATAATCGATGTTACATTCATCGATGTCAACATTGATTTGACTCTATTTTCACTTGATTTGAACCAGATAATAGTAATACCAATTGAAATTATTACCCCAAGTAAGAAAATTGTATTTCCGAGGAAAACTAATGTATTTGATGCATTTAGAAAAATAAAAAAGAACACGACAATTATTCCCATACCAAGAATTCGTGTAAATCCTACAGCAATGTTAATGTACATTGGAGGAGAAGAGGAAGACATTTTATCAATCAATGATGGGACTTCAGTCCCACATGCCCAACAATTCCGAGAAAATGCAGGAATAATCTGATTACAATTTTCACATTGTAGTTTTGGAAAGGACCAACAGTTTATACAGAACTCACCATTGTATAGATGAACCTGGCATTCAGGACACCGCATCAAGCCAGAAGATTCGTCATATATGTCTTTGATTATTTTATTTTTTTCAAGGTTAATTTTGTGTTTCTTCGAAACAGAACTAAATATAGTACACTCTTTTGCTAAATGTTCACTATAACAGTTAGAGCACAGTTTTGGCACTTTGATTAATATCCATATAAGAAAAAGTGCAAATAATCCATAAGAAACATACCCCAAAATTGTTAAGTTATTTAAGCGTAAAATTGGATCATCTTCAATCCAATAGTTGTTGTTCCACAAACCATGGAAAATACTGGAAACCGTAAGAGAAACTAGAAATATCAAGAATTTCCATATCTTATTTAGGTTCTTACGACTAACAAAAATCCAACCAACTCCAAAAGCTGTTATCATTGCAGTTACACTATGAAGAGGGTATATAGATCTATTAGAGATTAATGAGACTACATTCGATGAAACAGAAAAGGACAAAATTTGCTCAAATAAGTCAAACCAGGCACCAAAAAACCCTCCAAATAAGACAATAGTACGATGTGATGGAGTTAGAGGTGTTAGTATTTTCCTATCTCTTATAGATATCTTAGCAAAATTACCCATCAAGATTAAAATAGGAAAAATTTTTGCAATTTCTTCAAGAACTGGAACTACATACACATAAAAAATTATGTTAACTAATTGAGCAAAAGAAATGTTAACGGCAACACCAAAAAATAAAGGGGTTTCAGTTAAAATGGTTACAAGAGTTAGGAATTTATTTTCAATTACTATTGCTAGATAAGCTGTTAATATTCCTAATATTATCAAAACGGGAAAAATTTTTTTTACTAATGATTTTTCAACATTAGACCCTGTTATCGAGAACATTACAAAGAAACTGGAAGACCAGACTAGAAAACCAGTGAAAATCACGAATATTGCAATAATTGGGAAATAAACAGAATTAATGTAATATATCTTTAGAATGTATATCACAAAATAGAAAAATACATACAAAATACCAAGGAATAAAAATTTAGATAGTGAAGAGATATTGAAAATCTGATTGTATAAATGTCTACTTGGTACCAATATGGAGTTTATGGGTTCTTCTAATTTAGACGTACCAATAGGCGGTGTCATTTTATCTCTCCAAAAGTCAGCAGTGAGCTAATATTGAATTTCTCTTGTTGAATCTTATAATATACACTTAAATCTATTTTGGGTAAAATGACGTAATTCTATAGTGGCAATTGTAAAACTAAAAAAAGAGGTTAATGTAAAAAGACAAGAGCTTTTTACTCAATTAACGCAGCTTCAGTAATATCGCCTATTGCTTTGAATAGTCCTATGAAAAATACAATCAATCCTACAACCAACCCAATTATCCAAACATAAGAGTGTCCTGATAGGTCAAGTGCAATAAAACCGAATTCTGCAATTCCTCCGTTATATAATGCGAAAATTGAGAATATAGCGACTATTAAAGGAATTATACCCAAAATTAAGAATAATGCAGAAACCTTCAAAGCTTGTAATATACTTACCAACTATTTTTCCTCCTTATAATATATTATTTCCTATTACATCTTTAGGAGAAAAGTTCTTTTAAATCTGTTGTTGGTGTCTGTTAGAATTTTCACACAAGTTCTATAAGCTTCTGAATTTTAGATTTTATTTCTTCTATTCTACTTTGTATTCCTGCAAGTTGATAATTTTGCAGAGCTTCAGTATAGTACTTCAGAGCAAGATCTGGTCTTTCTTCTTCCACAAAAAGAGCATTATAATAAGATAAATGTGCTTTAATTACAGGTTCATCTGAACCCCGTTCTTCTATTAATTCCACAGCTTTTTTGAGGTAGAGTTTTCTACCTGAAATATTTTTTTCCGCAGCTGCTCTAGAGATATATGATTTGGCTTTACAATCTAACTCGTCAGCTTTTTTATCGAATTTCTGGTAAGCCATTGCAGCACGTTCAAAATACGACGCAGCGTCTACAAATTTCTTATCTTGCATGTATTGTCTAGCTACCACCCGTAGAATTTTTGCTTGTTGTTCGAAAACTCTTTGATGATCAGTTAGCATACCTAATCGGTGATAAAATCCCCCAGACCTTCCAAGATAATTTGCAGCTTCTAACGCCTTGTTAAACTTAATAGCGTTCATTCCTTGATATTCATTATACAATGCTTTAGCCATATCCATCTTTTTGCGGTTTTTTTCATCTTCAAGAAACTCCAGAGCTTTTTCAGTACATTCCACTGCAACCTGATAGTCTTTTCTTTGAGCAGCCTGTCTAGCGTTACCTAATTCTTCGTTGGCTCTTTCTGCTACAGACTTCCGCATTCCTTTAAACAATAATGAACACCTTAAGTACAGATAGGTATACTAGTTTAAAATCCTTCGTTTTTTTAAAGTAGTGTTGGTGACAACTTGAATTTAATTACCTAAATAACCTTCTATCATCATCAAATTGTAATTCTGAAATGTCTGATATAGGAGACTTAAATTCCAACCCTCTAATAATTACAACGGGTATCATCTCCCCAGCTTGACCCATAACTAACTCCGCAGCAGATGCCACTTCGTCTGCTAGAGCGACTATAGTAGCTTTTAGTTCATAGCCAAAAATGTCTTTTCTTCCTCTAACATCATCAATAACTGGAAAGTTATAAGAACCGATTGCCACATTGATAGCTCCTCTTCTTAATGCGCGTCCATGTGTATCTGAAATGATGATTGCTAATTCTTTACCTACCATTTTTTTCAAATATTTGCCAATTTTCTCAGCAGAAGCATTAGAATCAGAAGGTAGAGACACTGCGCAATTTGGTCTAGAATTTGATTGATCAATAGCTGAATTTGCACATATCCATCCATGTTTCGTTTTGGTAATAATAATATTGTTTTGAACTTTCAAGATTTGTTCCGCTTCTTCAAGTATTAGATGAACTAAAGCTGGATCTTTTCCTGTCTTTCTAGCTATATATTCTGCAAAAGGAGATGAGTGGAGAGATGGTATATGGAACTCTTTCCCTTCAGCTCTAGATACAATTGTATGGGCTATAACAAAAACATCACTATTTTCAATTGTTATATTAGCATCGTCTAGAGACAATAGAATTAACTGGGAAATGTCATCATCCTTCTGAACTATAGGTAATCTTACAGGGATGAGTTCTATACGAGATATGGCTCTCACCTATTTTTTTCAATTATTATTTTGGAGATTCGATAGGAGGAAGGGATTTAGCTCCTTTTTTCTTTATTGTAGATAGTTTCTTTGCAGCTGCTAATGATTCTTCCCACTTATCTTTTTCTACTTTTTCTACGTCCAAAACATTTTCTTTAAGAGCAAAATCAAATAATGCTTTTCCTGCTTCAGTTCTTATAAGGATGATATTACTATCATCACCTACACCAACATTACCAACAGAAATATCAGCAAATTCAGCGGAGAAATCTAAACAATATTTACAGCCCTCAGCTTTTGCTTCAGAACATTCTTTAATTTTTATATCAGTAGTTCCATCTGGACCAACAAAGAAGAATTTACCTCTCGCACAATCGGTTTTATACAACGATTCTGCATCCAATCCTAAATTCTGACTTATAATATTGCGGAAAGTTGAAGGGTTATAACTGCTCATACAGAAAAGACCTATTTTATAATCAACTCTGAAATCAGCACCTAGATTCTTCATTTCAATTGCATTTGATAATGTTTCAGTATGACATGGCAAACCAACACAAGCTACTTTTTCCTTATGACTTAATTTAATTGCTGGTAGTTTTATAAGTACAGGATTTAGGGTATATTTTGATTTCGAAGCTTTTCTTATATCAAGTTCATTTAATGCAAGCATTGGAACAGGTCCTAGCAGATCAGAAATATGGGTTGTAACTAATGCACCATCAATTTTCTCTTTCCTCATCGCTGTAAGGAGTAAGGTGGTTACAACGCCCCCATTTTGTGAATTATCTTTGATATCCTCAAGTTTTGATCTACCTTTGTACAACTCTATTATTTCACCGAGACTCTCTTCTTCAACAGCAGCTTGTTCCACTCTTTGTTTATATCTTAAACAAACATCTACACAAGCTCCACAAGAAATACACCCTCCGATGAGTTTAGGAACCAATTGATCAATAGAAATAACAAATACGGGGCATACAGCTTCACATCCCCCACAACTAGTACAATACCCTGGTTTTATAACTTCTCTATTTAATAAAGCAAAATTTGATCTTCGTTTTTTTGTTGCTGTATTGCTCATTTCAATTCTCTCCAACTTTCTAAATTAAAAAGATTAACGATAGGGACTTTATACCATTATTTAAAAAATGAAAATGAAAAAGAAAAAGAGATTAGAGTTCGTCTATTTCTTCTAGGATATATCTTTCACTACCCGACTGTCTTCGATCAAGTTCCAACTCTCTCTCTGAAACTATTTCCCTTTCTATACGATCTAATGCGACAGCATATGCACTGAAGATACCATAACCATCAGATCTAGCAACGTATGTCTTGCCTTTATCAGTAGATATTCTTACTCTTGTTTGATATAGAACAAAACCTCTGAATTTCCTTTTTGGGAAAACCTTTGCATGAACAAACATTTGACCTGATTTACCAATAATATCAGCAAACTTCTTTACTAATTCAATACCCATTTCAATTACTTGTTCCATATCAGTATCATCTACATCACCTAAGACTCTAAAGTAATAGCCTTCAGTTTGGGGAGGTATAGACACAGATTCAAGTAAATCGCTTGTTGTTAGAATCCCTACGGGATGGTTACCACTATCAGTAACTATCAGTGCTTTATGATTAGCATTGTAAAGACGATTGATCGCTTCTATTAGAAAATCATCCTCCTTACAAGTTACTACTTCTTCAGTCATAATTTCTTTAACACTTACAGAAAGGATATCTTGTTTTGCTGATTTCCTATCACCAACTGTCTGACCTGAAGATTCTGAAAGTATTAAGGTTGAAGTATCGTGAGGACTAACAATTCCGACTAATTTATTTGATAAGTCAACTACAGGAGTTCTGGAGATGTTATTTGTTCTAGAAATTGCAATGAAACGAGCAACAGAGGTATCATCTGTAATAGTTATAGGATTTTGAGTCATCGCTTCTTTTACTTTTTTACTTCCAAAAACATCTTCAGAAGCCCTTAGTAAATCGATATCGCGAATAACACCGATAATTTTACCATTTTCTTCAACAGGTACAGAAAAGATTTTCTCTGATAAAATAGCTCTAGCAATTGCATCTGAAGGTGTATCCTTGTGGACGGTCGAAACCCTTGTTACTAAACTAGATACTTTTGCATCTGGTTGTATTCTTGACTGTAATGTAATATGTCGTTTGGTCAGATAACCGAGGAAGACATCGCCTTCTTCAAATATAAGCAATTCTCTCTCTTGTTCTTTAAAAATAGGAAGAGCTTTAGATAATGTTTCATTACCATTAATTGAAACATAATCAGAAATAATGGATAAAGCTTCGTCGCTCATGATAGCAAATTTGTATTTTCAGTTTATAAAATATATTTTTGGTGAGATTTGGTATCTAAGGTTTAAAACAAACTGAAAAATATCACAATGAATATTCCTCTCTGAATTTCAGAGTTTCATCGCTAAACTGGTGTGATAATCTACTTGCATGATAGAATAGTTTGTCAACATTATAACCAGATAATGCAGAAGTTTCAATATAATCAAAACGATGAAGCCTAGTATATTCCACAGCAACTTCCCTTTTTACAGATCTTGCTTCATTTAAATCATACTTGTTTCCACTGATAACTATAGGAATGTCAGGACATTTAGCAACTACTTCATTTACCCACATTTCTATGTCGTCAAAGGAACTCTGATTGGTTATATCAAAAACAAGTACAGCACAAGTGGCTCCAGAATAGTACTTAGGACGAAGATAGGTAAACATCTCCTGACCACCTGTATCCCACAAACTAAGGCGTGTTGTCAAAGGTTCAGTGTAAACTTTTTTGGACAAATTACCATTCAATTGTTCTTGAGTTAAAGTGATAGTTTTTGTTAACCAACTAACTCCTAAAGTTGGAATATAACTATGAATAAATGTATTCAGTGTAAATCGTCTTGATAATGATGTTTTTCCCACAAAAGCAGAGCCGACACATATTATTTTTTGTAATTGATTCATTTTTCCTACCTCCACACCTGATTTAGAATTTCTTGCAGCATGCTTAATCCTTGCATCCTTTCCCATTCCGCTTTCATTGTTGAAGGGATCTTCATAGCAATAATCTGACGTAAGCCTTCAATAGTCAATTGCTTTTCAATAATCTCCGTAAATGCTTTTACAAGTAACAAAAATTCTCTTTTTATCTCTGTAGTTGTACCTTTTTGAATATCTAAATCACAAAAACTAAAACCTTCATTTTCATCTAATTTATAAGCTTCTTTGATATTGAAAGAATTTTCATTAATATAATTCTGGAGTTGTTCTTTCACTTCTTTGATCAAATCACGTGGCACGCTTGCTTCATTTTCAGCACTGAATAATTTCATCCCTAACCAAATTGAATTAATCACATTCTCAAAAACCTCAATCATATTTCTTTTGTCTATGTCTTCAATGTGCAAATCTAATACATTCCAGAGTAGAAAAGAATGGGAAAGCGATTCAGAAACTTCTCTTCTATTAATACCTTTTAACTCGTTCAAAAACTCTTCAGCACTTTTAAGGTCTTTGATTTCAAATGCATTTAGAAATAATTTCATAAAGAAAAATAATTGTGATGAAACCATTTCAGTTGAATAATTTGGGGGACTAAGAAGGACAAATAGGAAAGAAAATTTACTCATGAATATAACTTTTGACTGAGCAAACTTCAAAAGCTGTAACTCTTTTAATGTTGGTTTATCTTCAGATTTAATGTAAAAATCTAATAGCAACTGAATAATCTTATCTATTTCAGATTCATCAGCTTTTACTGCTAAAGGTCTGCAGAATAATACTTCCATTTTCTCCTTGTCTATAATGTAGAACCCCATCAACGTACAAACAACCCTTAGATTCTTTAGTGTATGTTGATACTTAAAAATTTGTTTAATATCTCATATAATCTATTAGTAAAATTATTGATTAAAAATATAAAACTAGGGTTATGTAAACCCTATTTTTGGACTTGTTAATTGACTTGGTTTTTTTAATCTCTCTTCAATCTTCTGATAGTATTTGATTACATCAGGAGTTACTGTTGGATAAACTTTGTCCAGAGCTTCATTGAAATGAACCATTGTGACTTTCTCAATTTCGAAATCTTCTCTTAATGCAAGCATTCCTGCTTCTCTGCATAAGGCTTCAATGTCACTTCCAACAAAACCCTCAGTTGAAGATGCTAGGTCTTTTAGTACAACAGTAGAATCGAGTGGCATATCTCGAGTATATATCTTGAAAATCTCAAGTCTTCCTTTCTGATTTGGTGCATGAACATTTATTAATCTGTCAAAACGTCCTGGTCTGAGCAAAGCAGGATCAACAATATCTGGTCTATTTGTAGCTGCAATCACCACAATTTCCTTTAGCGCCACTAATCCATCTAATTCAGTTAATAGCTGACTAATTACTCGTTCTGTTACATTACTATCAGATGACATGCCTCTAATTGGTGTTAGAGAGTCGATTTCATCAAAGAAAACAATCGAGGGAGATGCCAATCTCGCTTTTCTGAAAACTTCACGAATAGCTTTTTCACTCTCCCCTACCCATTTAGATAAGACTTCCGGACCTTTGACTGAAATGAAATTTGCCTCAGACTCTGTTGCTACTGCTTTAGCAAGCAGTGTTTTACCACAACCTGGAGGCCCATAAAGTAAAATTCCTCTTGGAGGTTTAATCCCAATTCGTTTGAATGTTTCAGGATGTGTTAAAGGCCATTCTATTGACTCTCGAATTTCATTAATAACTGGTTTAAGACCTCCAACATCTTTCCATGGGATATCTGGGGACTCAATGTATACTTCTCTAATAGCTGTAGGAGTTATTTCTTTTCTGGCTTGGACAAAATCATCATGAGTTACTTCTAATTGATCTAAAATATCTGCAGGAATACTTTCTTCTTCTAGATTTACTGATGGCAAGACTCTACGCAAAGTTTTCATCGCTGCTTCTCGAGATAAAGCTTGTAAATCTGCACCCACATATCCGTGAGTTACATCAGCAAGTGATTTGAGTTCTACATCTTGAGCTAATGGCATCCCTCTGGTATGAATAAGCATAATCTCTTCTCTACTATCTCTGTCAGGAACGTGTATCTCAATTTCTCTATCAAATCTGCCTGGTCTTCTGAGAGCTGGGTCAACAGCATTAGGACGATTGGTTGCACCGATAACAATAACTTGACCACGACCAACTAGACCATCCATTAAGGCTAATAATTGTGCTACAACTCTACGTTCAACTTCACCAGTAACATCTTCTCTTTTTGGAGCTAATGCATCCAATTCGTCTATAAATACGATACTTGGTGAGTTCTCGTCAGCATCCTTGAAGATACTTCGTAGTCTCTGTTCAGACTCTCCATAGAATTTGGACATAATTTCAGGTCCATTGATAACAATAAAATGAGCTTCTGATTCATTTGCAACTGCTCGAGCAATTAATGTTTTTCCACAACCTGGAGGACCGTGTAAAAGCACACCTTTTGGTGGATCAATTCCTAGTTTCTCAAATAGCTGCGGGAATTTAAGAGGAAGTTCAACCATTTCTCTTATTTTTAGAATTTCTTGGTGAAGACCTCCAATGTCCTCATATGAAATACTTGGTGCAGTTTTTTCTCCCTCAACTAATGGTTTTTCAGCAACCTTGAGTTGAGTACCTTCTGTCACTACAACAATTCCGGAAGGGACTGTACTAACAACATTGAATGGAATAGCTCTTCCGAGAATGGGTATTAACACTGTATCTTTTCTAGAGAGAGGTTGTCCCAGCAATTTTCTTTTTACAAAATTCTCAAAACTAAAATCGATGTTAACAGACATTTGTTCAGGAGCTAGAGTTACTTGTCTTGCAACACTAACTTTAGCTTTTTTCACAACAACTTTATCGCCTAATGAAACACCTGCATTTCGACGAATAACACCATCACACCTAATAATCTCTTTTTTCAAATCTTCAGGATATGATGGCCATGCTACTGCTGTTGTGGAACGCTTTCCTACAATCTCTACAATATCTCCTGTAGAAACACCAATTTTTGACATTGCCATACTATCAAGTCGAACTTTACCTCGACCAACATCTCTTTGTTTAGCTTCAGCAACCCGAAGGGTAATTTCTTTTTCTGCCATTTATTATTCCTCAAAGAATAAATAGAGTTTTAATCTGTTTTTGATATGTTCTAGAGCTTTATAAACTATATTTTATCGGATTAACAGACACAATATTTTTCAATATAAAACTCCATGATTTGTAAGATAATCAATAAATAATGAAGGATTAGGTATATAAAAGCAAAAGAATGATGGAAATTAAAATCTGAATTTTAATTTGAGAGCTCCATCTTTACAAGCATCTATACATTCTCCACAATTAATACACATTTTATTCGTGATGTCCTTATCATATTGTAAAATTGGAACTTGCGTTGGACAGGCTTTTTCACAATTGTCACAACCACTTGAGCATCTATTTTTGTTTATACGCAATCCAAATATACTAAATCTACTGAAGAAACCTAGCATAACTCCAGTAGGACAGAACCACCTGCAGTAAGCTCTTGGATAAAGTGTGATTAGTACTAAAACGACTATAAAAATTATAATGCGGAGAAAGAACACGAATGTCCATTGGCCTATTTCTGCTCCAAAATTGTCAGATTGCATTCCCCAACTTAAGTAATAATAGAGTGTCCCAAACAATGTAGATGCTGGATCTATTGTACTATATGGCATATCTTTACCTGCACCAAAAGCAGTTTTTGTTCCACTGTTGTTGAAGGTTACACCAATAATGAATGACATCATTAGAATAAAAATAGTTATTGCCATTCCTATTCTACTCAAATTTTTATTTGAGGGTTTTGAAACTTTTTTCTTCTTTATAGGAATTAACCTAAATAGGTCTTGGAAGAAACCAAAAGGACAAACCCAGCCACATGTTGTCTTCCCTAGAATTGTACCAAATAGAATAAACACAGATATAGCAAGATAAGGGAATATCCAGCGAGTAAGCAAATATTGTAATCCTTCAAAAGCGTTCCAAACTGTGGAAAAAGGACCACCTGTAGGATATGCTATTGGGAGAAGAACAGGTATTCTTCCTATTCCAAAAATTATCCCATTTAGCAATCCAAACATTATGAATTGGACAATTAACCTGATAATTCTAATTCTATGGTCTTGTATTGGACGTAGTGCCCGGGAAAGGATTGGTTTTATTTGCTTTGTTGCCATTTTGTTCACTTACCTTCTTTGCTCACCAAGGTTTTGGAAATCCTGAGACATATGCGTCTAAGAAACTCTTCATGTTGCCTTCTGTGAAATAAGATATTTGTTCATAGAACCAAGATTGGTGTTGGACAATTGCTATAATAAGAAATATGATCCCCATAGACATAAAGAATATTAGGAATATTCTAGCTCGTGCGTTCATAATGATTGAAGTCCTCAAAATTTAACTAATAATAAGTTTTGTGTTGCAAAGTATTTTAATTTTGAATAAGAATAGTCTAAAGTAAGCACCTTTTTTTCTCAATCACAAGGCATTTAAACCAGTGTGATGTTATTTTATCCATGAGCTCAAACGGCATGTGGAAAGTAACACCCTTGAAATCTTGCATTCTAGCTATACTAGAGAAAAGAGGAGGGGTAGTTATTGAGAGCGATCTTGAAAATCCTTTGAAAGACATGTATGGTGATTATTCCCATTCAGAGTTAAACAAAGCACTTATGACATTAGAAAATCAAGGTTTGATTCATGTGGGATGGATTTCTAAAACAAAAAGACGTATCCAAAGAATGACAAGAGATATGAACTTTTTAGCAATCGGAGAAGATTAGCTTAAATAACATGAAAGATTATTTTCAAATGCATTTTTACTCTTAATTACTCATGGTATCGAATTTCTAAAAATCGCTAACCTTCGACCAATGATATTATGTGTGCGACCTATCTCCAAGGGTAGTTTTACAGAAAAAAACCTACTTACATTTTCAAGATCTAAAGAGCTATTTCCTGCAATGTTTTCTACATTTGGACGTATTGTTAAGTCATTAGAGTATTGATATTCAGGTATAATCATAACTACTTTTGCTTTATCTCTTAATGATTCTTTACTTGCTCTTAAAACTGAAGTATATAGCTTTTCCAGCTCTTTCATGATATTTCGCGCTACATCTTTTTCAGGTAATTCTGTTAGAAAGGGTCCTAGATACGGTTCAGTCACAACAGCACCAATTTTATCATTAACAACTCTCTTTAATTGTCTAGAATCTTGTTTGTACACAATCCATTTTTCCTTCATTTTTTCCTTGGAAGGAAATTGGAATGTAAATTGGTTAAGATTTTCCTTAGAAGCTCTGTAACATTTTGGATCATTATCAATCCCTATGACTTTTACACTTTGTTTCAATCCCTCAAGAAGAATAGTACCTGTGCCACAAAAGGGATCAAGTAATGTTTCTCCTTTTCGGATTTGTGAAAGATATACTAAACTTCTTGCCAGTTTTATTGAAGTCCCATGTGTAAAAAATCGTACTTTTCTTCCTTCGTCTTGTTTGATATCATCTAGTGGATTAGTCACCCACTTTGTTATACCAAAGAAAATTTTAGATTTAATAACAAACCCTGTAACTTCAAAACCTCTCCTCCACATATTTTCCTTCTGATACTGGAAAGGAGTTTGTTCATAGAGTTCATTTTTCAGCTTAGGAATTTTTATCGGTAAATCTAAATCAGCTGATAGATTCTTTATAGTTCGTTGTACGGTTTTGTGAATGTTTGTAGTGATCTCATTAGAAACACTCTGAATACTTATAGAGATTTTTAACTGATTCTTTTTTTTCGCTGATACTCTCTGTATTGTTTCATTTAACAATTTTCTTAATTTTGATTTCCATTCCTTTTCTCTTTGGATATTTTCTTCAAATTCCAGAATTCCAGCTTTGACTATACTTCCTGTAGTCTTTAATTGGTTGAAGAATCTTCCTGTCTCATATTCTGATAATTTCAATAATAAAACTTGTTTCCATTCTTGAAATGAGACTTCTTTTAGATTTATTTTTTCAAGAAGAGATGACAGTTCTAGCTTAGATAATTCCCTGTTGGACCCGAATTTTACAAAAACTGAATATTTTGAAGTCATGATATCATCATCCAAAAAATGAATCAAGACTTTTTTGTTTTAAAGCAGTATCCTGACCTTTCTTTGCTTTTTGAAGAGTACCAAAAACTCGATCCTTGCTGAATCCTCTTTCATCACAGAGGAATTCTATAGCTCCTTCAATGTCTATTGGCTCAAAATTAAGCTCAAATTCTTTACTTACAACAGGTTTCAGAAAAATATCTCTAATTGCGCCATAATCTGCATCTAGAACTACTTTATCATCCTTTTCTAACACAGTTTCCAAATTTCCATGTTCTTTAATCAGTTTATATGCTGTCTTTGGACCTATACCCTTAATTCCATCTGGATTAAAATCAGTTCCAATTAAAATCGACATATCAATTAACTGTTCTCGAGAAATATCTAGTGTTTGAAGCAACTCATGTTGATGGTAAGCTTCAACATTTACTGTAATGAACCGATTTGATCTAGGTAGTTTTCTGCGACCTGATAGCGTTAGATTTCTAATTAAAGTTGGTGACCCAAATAATAAACTATCATAATCCTGGGAAGCGACACCCCAAACTTTCTTTTGTTGAACCAAATAAGCTGCTTGTGCTTCTCCCTCTTGAGGAGCTTCTACGATGGGAATACCAAGAAGCTTCAAAAGCTTCTTACTATCTTCAACCATTGGTTTTGTTAATTTACTTGTTCTTTGAGCCACAGTTCTGGCTCTTTCCATGTCTCCTCTTTCAAGAGCTTCTTCTAACTCTTCTCTTGCCTTTGCTTTAACTGCAGCTCTTCGTTTTATTTCTTCTCGTTTTAATTTGGATGGTTCTCCATCAAAAACATAAACTAATTTTACTCCTCTTTCTAATAATCTAGCATTTCGATATAGAAGTCCAGTAAGATGGCTAGTTATGGTACCTTCTCCATCTGATAACAAACTTCCATCATAACCTCTTATTGAAGCTAAAAATTGGTAAATAATATTAAAAGCGTCAACTGCCAATTTTTTTTGTTTTAGATGGTCTATTTCTATTGGGGTTCCTTGAAATAATTCCTTTATATTTTTAACACCCATTTTCAAGCACACCTAGCAAATGAATATATTTTATGAAAGTTAAAAAACTTGTCTAAAAAGAGAAAAATCAACCATATTTTCCAGTGAGTGGTACAAAAGCAACTCCTCCCAGATTTTTTTCAGAAAAACTATTGTCTGGTTCTTTTGTTATGAGAACTAATTCTTGATAGAATCGTTTACCAACGGGGATCACAAATTTTCCCCTCACTGATAATTGCTCTAATAATGGAGGAGGTATTGTCTTACTAGCAGCTGCAACAGAAATGATATCATAAGGAGATTCTTTTTCATAACCTAAACCTCCATCAGATTGAAGTATAGTAACCCTATCAGTATAATCTGTTCGTTCAATATTTTTCTTTGCAAACTCAACGAGTTCAGGGATTATCTCAAGAGCGTAAACATGCCCTGGATTATCAGTACCTTCAGGAGCAACCATCTCAGCAAACATAGCAGCATTGTAACCACTTCCAGCTCCAATCTCAAGTACTTTATCACCAATTTGTGGATCTGTACATGATGGTGAAATATAAATCATAACCATATGAATTGCACTTATAGTCTGATTAGCTAGAATAGGTAAGGGAGTGTCAATATAAGCTCTATCTCTATAATTACCCAAAACGAACTCTTCTCTTGGTACATTTAAGAAAGCATTTGCCATTCTTTCAGTAAGAGAAATACTGTGAAGTCTTAATTTTGAAAGAACTTGTTTTTTCTCTTCTATAAGCTTATCTTGAGAGTTCATTTTATACAACACTAGAAAGGAGTATTTTTTGTTCTAGTTCTAATTTTAACTTAATTTAGATTTCGGTAAAAATTTAGTCAAAAACAGAAAAAATGATTATTCAACAGTTAAAATGATTCGAAAATATTCTCTGCATATTTCTTGGGGAGTATCATAAGTTTTTAAAAATGAATTACAATAAGTATATATCAGCGTTAATATATTTATTGGAAAAAATCAAAAGGTACCGAATTAAAGGAGATTATCGAATGATATCACAAAAACAATTTGAAGAGACATTAAAATCACTAGAGTCTCATCCTGGGGTAAGAGGCGTAATTATTACAAGCAACGACGGATTACCTATTTCAAGTACAAGTAATCTCAGTATGGAAATGAGAGAAAATGTATCGGCTTTGGTTGCCTCGTTGGTGGGAAGAGCAAAAGCAGTTGTTACTGAACTCAACGAAGGAGAATTGAATTTCTTCACTCTAGACACAAGTCAAGGCGAGATTCTGGTCGCTCCTGAAAATGATTATGTGTTAATTGTACTAAGAGATAAAAATAAGTAGTCCTAAAGCACGGATACAACATTAAAAGTTGATGAAGAAACGATGAGAAAAGACGCATCAGGAAAAATGCATTTTAAACTGGTCTTTGTTGGACCTAGTTTATCAGGCAAAACCACACTACTGAAGAAACTTCACACTGACGTTACTGGAATCAAAAAAGGAGGATTGAATAGTATAGAAGATCCTTCTGGAAGAACCATCTACTTTGATTTTAGCCCGTTTATGGCAACCTCCTCTGTAATTTTAGATATTTACACAGTAGCAGGACAAAGAAGACATAGACATCAAAGAGCTTTAGTGTTAAAAGGAGTAGATGGTTTACTGTTTGTAGCTGACTCATCAAGGGCAATGCTAGCAGATAATGTCGAATCTGCAGAAGAATTGAAGATAGGATTGGGAGAGAAAATTGGTGGAGAAATACCAATTGTAATTGCATTAAACAAACGAGATGCTCCAGATGCCATGCCAAAGAAAGAATTGGTTGATGCCTTAGACTTGGGAATGAATATTCCTGTATATGAAACTATAGCCATTGAAGGGATTGGAGTAAAAAGAGCTTTTCAATCTTTATCTAGAGAAGTTCTATTGAAAAAACTATATGCAGTTTGATCAGAACTAGAAAATTATGAAAATCACATCTTCTTTTTCAGAATTCTTTTAAAGTTAGAATTTATCTTCTCTTTAAATTTAGAAATGGTGTGTAAGTGAATCTTGAAACCAGGTCTTTTTTGTATTTCTTTCTTGCATGTAGAAGACGTTTCAAGAAAATGAGTCAAGAAAAACTCGAGAATTATCAACTGACAAATGCTCGAAATATCACAAAATATGTTTATGAACATTCACCATTTTTCAAGAAATATTATTCTGAGTTTGACCTAGAAGATGTTTGGAACCTTCCAACTGTCAATAAGAAAATTATGATGGATAACCTAACAAATTACAATACTGATGGTTTAAACAAGCAAGATTTAGAGGAATTTTGTATTCGCATTGAAGAAACTCAAAACTATGAAGAACAGTTCAACAAGTATAATGTTGCTATGTCATCTGGAACAAGCGGTAACAAAGGAATTGTTATTACTAGTCCTTCTGAGGAGAAATATCTTAGAGCAGCTTTTTTTGCACGATTCAGTTTTCCTAAAACATTAAGACTGAATATCGCTTTCATCCTGAGAGTAACAACCCCTGCCTTTCAGATAGACAAATTTGGTCAGAAACTGACACATATTAGTCAATTAAATTCTTTGGATGAGATATCTCGACAACTTCAAGAACTTCAACCAAATGTACTTTCAGCACCCCCTTCCATGCTCCAAATGCTTTCTAAGGAGATAAATGAAGGTAGATTGGACATCAAACCCCCTAGAGTTGTCTCTTTTGCAGAGGTTCTTTATCCTGAGGTGGAAGAGGAGTTAGAACAGATTTTTGGTTGTAAAATTCATCAAATTTATCAAGCTAGTGAAGGCTCAATTGCTATGTCTTGTAAATATGGTTCTCTACATATTAATGAGGATCTAATTAAAGTTCAAACATTTAATTCAGATGGAACAATAACTAATCCTGGGGAATCCTGTTACAAGATGATAGTAACGGATTTACATAGAAAAACGCAACCTATTATTCGTTATGAATTAAACGATTTAGTGACAATTAGTTCTCAGCAATGCGAATGTGGTTCTTCTTTTAGAGTGATTGAACAGATTCAAGGAAGAAATGATGACTTATTGTGGTCTCACAGAACTGACAGTGGAGAGTTGCAATTCATCTTTCCTGATTATTTACGTAGAGCAATTATCTCTTCTTCAGACGACATATCAGAATATCAAGTTATCCAAAAATCCTTTACAGAATTAGAAGTTCGTTTACAACTTAAAATTAAGCATGTTTTGAAAGAAAAAATTATCCACAATGTAACAACAAAGCTTAGAGCTGTTTTTAGGTCATATTCCTGCAACAGTCCAAAAATAAAAATTTCTTTTGAGAAAGCAAAGTCACACCCAATATCACATAAACTGATTCGAATTCAACGGGATTTCAAAGTGTAGTCTGAAGATAGTTTTATTGCTTACCAGGCACTAATAATATATGGTCAATGTTGCTAGTTTCATCTTGATCTATTATGAATCGAACAGCTTTTGCAACATCTTCAACAGCTAACATCTTGGTTCTATCTACATCTTTTCCATCAAACCAAGGCGTATCAACTGAACCAGGGTTTATTGTAGCAGCTTTAACCCCTGTACTTTTTAGTTCATCACGAAGACACCAAACCATTGCTTGAACTGCATGTTTTGTTGCAGCATATAAAGAACATCTTGCTCCTGTCTTCAAACCCAAATTTGAAGATGTAACTATTATTTGTCCTTTATTTTGAGATTTCAGTAAAGGTAGAGTTCTGTTTAACCATAGAAAAACACCACGAACATTTGTATTGAATTGTTCATCATACTGCTCGATAGTTAAATCTTCTAAATTACCAAAATAACCTACACCTGCATTAGCAAATACGACATCAACTCCCCCCAAATTTGATTTAATATCTTCAAGCATGTTTCCGACAGTTTGTTCGTCACTTACATCCCCAACACCATAATGGGCTTTACATCCCATTAATGTCAAATTCTCACAAATCTTCTTTAAGCTCTGTTCATTCCTTCCAGTTAAGTAAAAACTGTGTTTATCTTTTGCCATCTCTAGTGCAACTGCCTCACCAATTCCACTTGATCCTCCAGTAATGAGAATCCTAAGAGAGGATTGACTGTTCTCACTATTCATAAATTGAAAGTTTATCTTAGCTTAATATCTTTTACTCCTTGAGACTGTTCAGAAGAGCTATAGATGTTTTAACACCTTTTTCAAACCACTCCACCATCATATTCTCATTAGGAGCATGATTATCTTCATCAGGTTGAGCATAAGGAATTATATACATTGGTTTTTTAGTAGCTTTATAGAGAGAGTATAAGGGAAGACTTCCTCCTGCAAGAGGGATTTTAAGTGGCTCTTCATCAAATCCTTCACGAATTGATTTAACTAAAATATCGGTCCAAGGTAGTTCAAGAGGAGTGAACATAGGATAAAAACTAGTACCAAAATTAATTTTACATCTTTCAAGAATTTGAGCATAGTTTTGTGATTTTTCTTTTAACCCTTGTAAATGCTCCAAAACCAGTTGTTCTATTCTTTCAGGTGTTTGGTTAGGTACAAGCCTTATATCTAATTCAGCAACTACTTCCTTGGGTATGATAGTACGAGCATTTTCTCGAACACTACCTGAACAAATCCCACGGATATTGAATGTAGGCCTAAACATTAATCTATGAGTTAATGGTAAATCCTTTTCTTCTCCAAAATATGTAACACCTAGTTGTTTCTTGTAAATTTCTGGATCTCTATCTAAATCTTCTGCAGCTTTCAGTGCTGCTTCACTTGGGGTAAAAACATTATCATAAAATCCCTCTATCAGACATTTACCTTGATCACTCTTCATTGTCTTAAGAATAGAAATGAGGTCCCAAACAGGATTAGGTTGAATTCCTCCAAAATTACCCGAATGGACATCCCCTTTTGCTGTTTGTAATTCAAATTGAACTGTGATTATTCCTCTAGCACCAAATTCTAAAGTTGGTTTCCAAGTAGGATCAGCAGGACCATCTGAAACTATAACTAAATCAACATCGTTGAAAAATTCCTTTCTTTTGTTGATAGCTTCATCTATGTAGGGGGAACCCAACTCTTCTTCCCCATCCAAAATCATCTTAACACGAACACCTAATTTGTTGAGTTTATGCAAGCATTCTATTGCTACAATATGAGCAAAGAATTGACCTTTATTATCACCAATACCTCGTGCGAAAATGCGACCATCTCTAATCTCGGGTTCAAATGGAGGAGAGAGCCATTCATCTATCGGATCAGGGGGTTGAACATCATAATGACCATAAAAGAGAATAGAGGTTGATACACTAGAAGAAATTTCATCAATTTGAGGTCTCCATTCAGCAATTACAACAGGATTACCTGAAGTTTCAATTTGTTCAACATAATCGGCAGTTTGTTTTAACTTATTATCAAGCCAATTAGCAGCTGTAGTTACTGATGCTTTATCTCTAGAAATACTAGGGATTCTAATCAAATCAAATAATTCATCCAAAAAATCTTGTTTGTTATCCTTAAAAGAATCGAAGGCCTTCAATTTAATACATCCTAATTTAGGTTACAGAACTCTTAGTCAAGAAAAAAAGAATTAAAGGTTTTAAATAGTTTCACCTAAATTTTTATGTTGTTTGTTTGTCGATCCTCCCAGCAAACCAGAAGAAAAGAGTAGAAAGTAATCCACCAAATAATCCTGCATAAAAACTGGTCCCTAGACCGCTATCCCAAAGTGTACTGATAGAGTTAACATAGACGAAAAAGAGTATTGTAATAAGTAAGGTCAAGACTAACATACCTAAGGATACGAATAAACCGCTTAGCCCTAATTTTTTATCTACATCTTTGGATACTTTGAGAACAGGATAGAGTTGCTGTAAAGCCATAAGTAATACAAAAATAAAACCTATTCCTAAAATAACGAGGAGAAATTTGTGAAATCCAGGAGTATAGTCTGCATAAATATCATAGTCGTAACCATAATAATACCCGCCTTCGTACCACCATCCAAATTCAGAAGTGAAAATAAGGATAGCACTTACCAAACTCAGTATCATGGTACCAACATATAATGCACGTTTTGCATATTCAGGAACCTCACGTTGTTCTGACATGAAGAAAAGTTATCACAAACTTGTTTAAAAATATATTCTCAAACTGTCTTATTAGGATAAGAATGCATTGAAGAAAAATATTTACAGAGTAAGCGAAAGTTTTATTAAAAAACATTGGACGAAAGAGATGTAGAACAATCTTTTTAGTTGAGAGATTAGAAAAATTGTTCCAAGTCTGACTGTTTCTTTTTTCTCATGAAATCCTTAATTTCCTTATCTTTTTGGTCGATGAAACATTGTTTGATACTCTTATCAGGATCAACAACAGATTTAGGAAACCATACTTTTCTGTCAGTGAAATTCTCAATAATGGCTAGATAAGCTTTCTCAGTTTCAAGTTCAACTCTACCTAGTTTATAGATAGAATAATCACTTATATTGATTCTCTCGGGTTTTTTAAGTATTAAAACAGAAAGGAAAAAAAGGCAAGATTACTTAGTTCAGAAAAATCTCTCTTTTGGATGAGATCGTAAAGCTACTAATGAAAACATAGTATAAGAGGTGTTTGACAATTGATTCTATTCTCATCCCTTTTCTTTAGCGAAAGACTGCAAATGAAAGACTGTATCAATTGTTAGGGTAGCTCCTTTTATTTTAGGCAAAGAAAGTATTTAAGCATAATGGGGAAAAACGGATTACAGTAGAGGTTATATTTTATAACTAATTTTGTCATAGTTCTTAAATAGTAAAGTCAGTATATATAATTAAGATGTAGAAAGTAATGAGTATTTTACCTTCAAAATCTAAGGAATAGGAATTAGACATGAGAATGAATCGTAAGCTAAAATGGATGATAATCACTATTGTATTCACTTCATTTATCTTAACAGGGTCAATGCAAGTTTTTTCAGAAGAGGAGTATCTGATAGTGAGAATAGTAAATGCAAACTTTCCTCCAAGAGTTCTGATAAATAATGTTAATCATTTTTCCCTCTTTGAATTTGAAACCCAAATTCAAATTGAAAACCCTACTCAATCAAATATAAAAGTTGACTATATTTGTTCACCTTCTCCATTTCCTTGTTTGCAGACTAATCTTGAAAATAAAAGTCTCAGTGTCAGTCTAGCAGTGTACATTGAGGGGGTTGGAGGGAGTTATAACATTCCACCAGGGATAACATCAGCTTTTGCATTTTTTGCGTTTTTCATAGAACCTTATGAGAATGAGTATCTTCCCCTAGGAAACTATATATTTTGGTTTGATTACGTTGAATGTTGTTCAGTTTCTGTTCCCGTTTTCACTGAAAAACTAAACATTCATGTTTCACAGTCTAATGTAACATATTTCTTTGAATACAATAATTCAACAGAAGTTTACTATTTACATACTCCAACACCTACACCAACTCCCACAACAACTCCCTTACAACAAACAAATCAAACCTCTTTTCCTGTAATTTTCATATTTGTTTTTTTCCTATTTAGAGCTATAATTAGAAGACTATTTACAAGACGTAAAGTGGTATACTAGCACAAGACTTAACCTCATTGCGTTTAACTCCATGATTTTAGAAGAATATATTATACTAATGGAAAAATTCATATGATTATAGAATTGTTGAATCACCTTTTTATGTATAAAGGTAAGTCAAAAAAAAGAAAAGAGAAGAAAAAGAGAAAACTAATAATTGTTTTTAAAGTAGGAAAACATCTCATAACCATCTATAAGTCCCCAACCGTAACAATAGAATGTATAGTTTGCATAATTTTCATAGGGGAAATCTGGATAATATGGTGTTTGATTATTTTCATTAATCCAATCATAATATCCTCCAACAGTAGTAGTCGCATTAGGAGGATTACCTGGTTCATCTCCTGTTTCTTCAAATAGAATCTGTGTCAATGAAACTGTTAAATCCGTTCCGCTTTTGTAATTTATTTGATACTGTTCAAGAAGAGCAAGAATCCCAGCAACTACTGGACATGCATTACTAGTGAAATTAAACTCATTTCCTCCCGGAACAGGAGACCAATCCAATGTAGTGGCATTGCATATAGAAGTAATGTCAACTCCGTAACCAGAATTAACAACATACCCTCTTTTCCATCTTTCTGAGGAATTACCATGGTCACCATCAAATACTCCTGTAACTCCAATTGTATTATCAAAAGAGCATGGATATTTTGCATCATTATAATAAGTGAATGTTTCATTATTATTTCCTGCAGAATGTACTGTAATCGTACCATTACCAGCTATATCATCAAATAAATATTCCCATGCTTCATATCCAGGCCAAGCTATGGAAATAATATCTATTCCTAAATCCTGTAGATTGTCATGAACCCATTCGACAGCGAATCCTCTATTAGCAATACTATCATTTGTTGCAACAAAAACAAAGTTTGCAGCTGGAGCTATTTGCCTTAAAGTTGCTAGAACATAGGTACCATGAACATCAGCTGTTGAACTGTAATTACTGTTTTTTCCTTCTTCAAACAATTCCTCCCATTTCTCTTCTCTTGTATCAGTTTCTTCATCCCAGAATTCAGCAAAACTGTGATTAAGACCTGAGTCAAAGTCAAATTCATAATACTTTATATCAACAAATTTTCTATCCGGGTCTTCGTAGAGATCATTGTGGCAAGTTCTATATAAGGATTTATTGAAGAAGGAGTTTGTGATATTGTTACACCCTATTCTATCTTCAATAATACATATAGTCACTCCAGAACCATCTAAATAACCTTTATCAGTTTCGTAGTCATGGAGTTTGTCGATTCTTAGATATTCAAGATTTGTGGTGTTTACTGCATTCTTAACAATGTAACCAGCGGTATCTGATTTATCTTCAGTATCTTGCCAACCTTTAACAAAGTGAGCTTCAACTCGGACAAAGTGAGCTCCTGCGTATCCTTCAGGATAGTAGGTTTTTACAAAAGGAGAACCTAGACCCTCAGATGTAGAATCAACAGCTAAGTTATCAAGATAAATGGTAGTACCAGTATAAATCCATGGAGGATCTCCTTTGGTAACAGTGAAATTGACCGTTAGTTTGTTATAGAACAGAACTTCTGTAGTTCCTGTTGGATCGTTTATTGTTACACCATTGCCTGAATCTCCCTGTACTAGCATAGTTGGAATCATTCCTGCTAGTGAGAAAACAACAATAGTTGTAACTATTATACTTGAAATTTTTTATTTTTCATTTCTTATCATCTCTCAATTATTGTGCTACTAGAAGTAGCCAAGTATACAGTGAGAAATAGCTATAAAAAGAACCAGAATATATATTGCCAAGTTTGAGAAAATTTGAAAACAAATACTTTGAGTGGCTCAATATTTGAAATAAA
>JAUVXV010000015.1 GCA_030603365.1 Candidatus Heimdallarchaeota archaeon | reverse complement strand
ATAAGGCAATGAATGACGAGGTATTAGGAAAAAGGTTGTGGGATGAGTTGGTTCTACTAACAGGACTAAAGGCTGAATGAATCCTGAGCACTTGTCTTCAACCTCATATTTCATTTTCAGCTGACATCTCCGTCATCGTTCTTAAGCCATACGTGGTGCATGTGTTAAGTTACTTCGAATTTCTTTTTCTCCTTTTTACATATTATCTGAGCTACAGTCTTACGTAGAATAGATTGGGAATCAAAAATTTATGCATTACATATCTATTATTTGCTAGAATCATTGACTCTTTAGAGACTAGATAGAAAAAAAAAGACGTGAAAATAGAAGAATTACATCTTCTTTCTATAAACAAAATTAATTACAGGAATAGCTATAAATGCTAAAATCATAATGAAAGCTAAGAAAGTACTTGAATATTCTGAAATCTCAGGGATATAATTTAATGGATAGGGATCAACTGAACCCGCACTACCATCAATTGAATAACCCCCACTAACCCAGGTCGACCACCAGTTCCCTTCCAGAGCAATTTCATCGTACCACTGATTACCCGTATCATCTTCTGCTTGGGAAGTACCTAGTAGATTATTGTCTAAAAACACATTAAGATAGATTTTACTTACACCAACTGAGTTTTGCATTGTAATACCATATTGATCATTTTCTTTTAGAAGATTGTTTGTAATGATACAATTTGCTGTATCATAAAAACGCATACCAAAGAACGAACTGTTTATACATCTGTTGTTAGTTATTGTTAAATCTATACTATCTTGGGTTTCAATACCTACATATGCACTGTTGGAACAGTTGTTGTGTTTTACACTTGTTTCTGAAGATTCTATTACAGCTATTCCATAATCGTTGTTAGTACAAGTATTTTTTGTGATTGTACTTTTAGGAGCTCGATCCGTATAAATGCCAACATAACCTCCACTGACTGTATTATAAGATACAACACAGAACTCACTATCTGTTATCTTAATACCGTTCATACCCGTTTCAATGGTATTTCCAGTAATAATGGCGCCTGCACCACCTTGTAATGCTATTCCATTATTCGTTTCAGAAATAATGACATTATCGAGAATATTTACAGTTCCATTTCCCATGGGATAGTATTTACCTAGGTATATTCCGTAATTAGTATCTGTTTTGAGGAAGCAATTCTGTATAACGAAGTGTTTTGAATTGTTTCCACTGAAAAGAATAGGATAATCAGATGTTACTGTTATATTATAATTTTCTATTCTATAAGGATCTCCAGGATCACCAGTTCCTGGAAATTCTGTGAAATTATCATCATATTCTATAACAATTGGTCCATGACCAACTAACACTTGTAAAGTTGGATTCTCATAGGGGATTACTGTTGAAAGATCAGCTGTTGTAGGTGTTATAGAGCTAATTGATGAAAATAAGACCCCAAGGAAGAGTAGAAGAAAGATATTAATAAACTTGATATTATTTTTTTCATTTTTTTCCTTTCCTATTTATTTTACATTGTTTCTTGTAATTAATAATGAATCGTACATATTATTAATCTTTTTTCCAAAAATTCTGTTATTCTAACCAAAGATAATCGTGTCTGTAGGCCATCTATTGATCAGTAGAGTGATTATATTCACTATGGCTATAATTGGACCTAGAATGAAATATGTTTTTTTAGGCTCTAAATTTTTCCAGAAGAGAATAAAAGCGAATAATGAGATAAATGAAGCGATGATGTCAATAATTCTCCATGATTCATGCTTAGCGAGGATTATTATTCCAGAAACAACGAAACCAACGATAATTGTTGCCCAGAGTACCATCCCGACAATCTTAACTATTTTCTCGCCAAGGAATCTGTCTAATAACCATGATTTTCTAGACCATCCAAAAAATCCCTCTTCCTCAGGCAGTTTTACATAAACTAGAAACATAATAAAAATTAAGCCGTGAATTATGAGAAGAATGCCAAATAGTGTGTGCAACATATTTCATTATTATGTGTGGCTTCAATTTAAATATTTCTTAAAAGAAGCAGGAAACCCAACAAGAATAGAGTAAGAACACCAGTAATTTTACATTATTATTTTTTCTTTTTCGATGGAAATTTTTTTATTAAAGTTATTTCATCAAAATTTTGAATGCTGACAAAATTAAGACTGTTTTATGAAAAGATCCCAGTTTACATATGGGGATATGTTGGAGTGAGTTTATCAGTAATTGCTATGTTTATCACAGGATTAATCTATGTAGATCCCCTTGGAGCTCCTTTTTCAATTTTTAACATGTTTGTTTCAGAGCTAGGGGAGCGAGCTGTTTCACAAACAGCATGGTTGTTCAATTGGGGTTTAATTGTAGGTGGAATTCCTTTAATCATTTTTATGCTAGGTTTAGGAATAAAATACAATTCCATTTTTGGATGGATTTGTACTGTAGGAGGAATGTTCACCTCTGTCAGTATATTGTTTGTAGGCATATTTCCAATGGATTTTGATAACAATATTTTCATGACTGGACATGTGATATCAGCTATGAGCTTCTTTTATGGTGGGATGATTACAGTTTTCCTTTTCTCGATTTTGATTTTTGTTGATAAGAAAAATAGTCTTCCAAAATGGTTAGGTATTTTTGGTCTGCTTGTAGCTATAATTTTTGCTTTGTTTATTTTTATACCTGAAAGCTCTTTAGATGATAGTTTAATCAGACCAAGATCTAGATTCTTAATGATGGCTTTCTTGGAGTGGCTTGTTGCTTTTTCGATTTTTTCATGGATAATAACAGTTTCAATAACCCTAAACATACAGAGGAGAAAGAAAATAAAATTGGAGACGGGGGATTCTCCTTAGAATTCTTCACGATTGTTTCTAAAATTCTTTAAACCACTTGCTCAAATCTCCAGGTATTGGAACAATTTGTTCATCTGATTCAGTTCTTGCTTTAAAATCAGGTAAGTATTCTTCTACTTCTTGTATATGTTGTTCAGGTGTTGTTTTATCGTTATATGTTTCTACTAAAGTAATATAAATTTCGAATTCACGCCATTTGAAGAAATCTGGTAGATATTCTAACCATTTTCTATCAAGTTTGTATTCTTTAGAATAACCCTTCCATAATGAAGGAATGAATCGATTAACAAACTCCAATTTTTTACCATCTGGATAATACCAAACAGTTTCATGAATGCAAGTAGCTATATCATAGATGAAGAAGAAATAGTATGAATCATCAAAATCGTAAACAGTTAACTCTTCATCATGAACATTAAAATTACCAAGATGAAAATCGTATTGTATTAAACCAAAAGCATTATTTTCTCTGGGTAATTGCTTAAGCTTATTCTTAAGTTCCTCAAACCTTTTGATTACTTTTTCATCCTTGACAGGATTTAGAATGCTCTTTGAAGAAGCATGTATACTCTCAAAAGCAGTTTTTCGTTTAAATTCAGGATTTTCTTGGTTATACTCTACAGCAGCAGTATGCATTCTGCCAAGCGTTCTTCCCATCTCTTCCCAAACACTTTCATTCCATTCTTCTTGATTTCGATAATCTATTTCCTTGCCCGCAGCTTTCTCAAAAACTATAGCATTGATAATTTTATCTTTATATTGTACTAATTCTAAATAATTATTGTTCGTAGATTTAATTGGTAAGGATACTTTTACATCAGAAGAATGCAAAAACAAGATCCACTCCAATTCAGCTTGAACCTGATCTGAAGAGTGTCGTGTGCCTCCTCTTAAAATATAATTTTCATCATCTTTCTGAAATTCATAAACAAAATTATTGTCTATAGCGGCTAGGAAATTCAAATCTTTAACAGAGATATCATAAAGCTGACAAATATTTATTAGTAATTGCTCATCTATATCTTCTTGGTCCTTCTGAGGCATGAAATCATTTCCTAATTATTTTGTTAAATAGATTTGAAGCATTAATATCTTTTATCTTAAACAACAGTTTGAGAAAGATTCAGTAGCATCTAGTTCCATTACTCGAAGAAGTAGAAAGTCCACATGTAGAATTTGGTTCTTCTTCTAGTATATCTTGATCAAGTTTCTTGATGTCAACAACAATTTCTGTTTATATAGTTTTATAAATATTCAAGTCTATTATCCTTTTCGAATGTGGTTCATAAATAGAAGAAATAGCTTACAAAAACAGATAATTCTAGTTCTTCTAGCTTTATTTCTCACTCCTTATCTTACCTCCTCTAATACAGTAATAGATAGCACTTTTTCAGCAAACGGAATAAAATCTAATCTTGCTGGGCAAACTAATCAAGAATTAACTACACCAACTGAACTAGAAACTTTCTTAGATCCAATTATATCTGCACAATTAGAAAATTATACAGTTGCTGGTGTTACATTTTCTATGGTAAAAGATGGTTCTGTATTTCTTGAGAAAGGATATGGGTATGCAAATTATTTCTCTCAAACTCCTGTTGTAGCTAATGAAACGATATTTAGAATAGGATCCATTTCCAAAACTTTCACTTCAGTTGCAGTTTTACAATTAGTAGAAGATGAGTTGTTAGATTTGGATACTGATATTAATGATTATCTTACTGCTTTCAAAATACCTGAAACATATGAAGAATCAATAACTCTGAGACATTTGTTAACGCATACAGCTGGATTTGAGAGAGCAACTTTTCCCTCAATAGTATCTAGTTCTTATTCAATTGATCCTTTAGTAACGGTTTTAGCTGAAGGAATCCCAGATAGGGTAAGGACTCCAGGCACACTTTCGGCATATTCAAATTATGGTTTTGCTCTAGCAGGTTATATCGTTCAAGAAATTTCAGGTAAGAATTTTGAAACTTACATACAAGATGAAATATTAACTCCTTTAGGTATGAATTCTACAACCTTTTTACAACCTCTTCCAATTTCCTTATCTTCACAAATGTCAACTGGATATAGTGAAAATTTCGTTCCCGGTTATTTTGAATACATTAGCATTCCACCTGCTGGTTCATGCAGTTCTACAGCTTCTGACATGACGAAATTTATGATGACCCTATTAAATAATGGAACGTTTGATGGAAGTAGAATTTTGGAGAATGCTACTGTTGAACTGATGTTAAGTAAACAATTTACTACTCATGAAAATCTTGCATCACTAGGTTTAGGAGTTTACGAATTTGATGTGAGTGATCAACGTATAATTGGTCATGGTGGGGATACAAGATTCTTCCACAGTCGAATGATTCTTCTTCCTGAACTCAATATAGGCATTTTTGCATCTTACAACAGCGTCGGTGGTTCTATTGCTAGAAGCTTACTCTTTGATGAAATCATTGAGGAATATTTTCCATATCCTGTGGAAGTTATTGAACCAATGGAAGGATACAAAAATCGTGCAAGAAAGTTTGAAGGACTTTATGTCTCAGCTAGAAGAGTCTATTCCGATAAACCAACAGTTGATGAAAGAGACTATTTTAGTGCGAGCTTCATAATTACAGCAGAAAAAGGATTTCTTGCGATTAGTGGTATAGGTAATGTAAGATTTGTAGAAGTTGAATCTAATTATTTTGTAGAATCAACAGGGGAATACTATTTAGAGATAGCATTCATAGAAGATAACAGAGGAAAAATAACTCATTTCTACACAAATTTTGTAGGACCTGTTTATGCTTATGAAAGAACTCATCCTCTCTATTTTGAATCTGAGTTTAAATCAGTTTTAACAGTTGTAATTCTCATTCTCACGTTTATCTCCTTAGCATATTGGGGAACAAAAGGTTTAGTAAGAGTCTACAAGAAGAAAGAAAAATCTCCACAAATCCAGAGAATGGCAAGATGGAGTTTTCTAGTTAATCTCATTTTTGGAACTATTACATTAGTAATTACTGCATTAAAATTGAATTCAGATATTTTGCTGGTAAGTGAAATGGTTACAGCTTTCAAAGGCTTACTAGTCTTCCCATTCTTATTTCTTATTTCAGTAATTATCACAATAGTATTCACTTGGTTTTCATGGACTGGATTTAAAAACAAGGAGAGGAAACCTTATTGGAAATTAACTGGAAGAATTCATTATTCTGTTCTAGTTGCACTCTCAATAATTCTGGTTGGAATATTCATTTCATGGAATTTCTTTGCATTTTGATAGGTAGACGAAGACATGAACTTGAGACATATAACTAATCGGAAGCTTGAGTTTCTGCAATTTCTTAAGATTTAATTTTTAAATATTCTTTAATTAGTGGGTCTAGTAACACCTCTTTCTTAATTTCAATAGCAGTAATTAATCTAAGTAGCTCTTCTTCACCTTTGTTAGTCAAACAGTAGAGATAAGCAATTCTCTTTCCAGTAACTTGCTCATCTTGAATTAGTATCCCTTCTTCAACCAACTTTTTCAGTTCAGGGTAAAGCGTTCCTGTCTTTAAACTAATTTGATCAGCTGTAAACTCTTTTACAAGGTTAATTAATCTATATCCTGAAGAGTTAGGGTTTCTTTTTAGCAAGAATAACAATAACGTTCTAACTACTGGTACAGGTTCGAGAATATTTTTTCCTGTTAATTTGTTCATTCAGTCACTCTCTGGTAAAATATATAAAAAGAAAGAAAGGAGTAATATCAATTTTTCTATTAAATTGCCAAAGAAGCGAGTACTCCAAGATATGAACTTAAGAATAATACTGCAACAGCAAAGATAACATTTGACAGTAATAGAATCTGACTAAGTTTCTGCTTAATCTCTTTGTTCATCCCTTTTATTCTATCTAATATTGTACCTCTGAAAACTGCTATTGAAACCATCAAGAAGTATAGAATGTGTTTTATTGATAAGAGAATTGAATATGTGTTCTCAAATGAGAATAATCTACTTGATAATGTTGATTGATTTGAGAGTAGTATTCCAGTTACAAGCAGTACTACTATAGATATATAGACAAATATGCTCAATCTGCTTCTAATCTTCTTATTGAAAATTTGAAATTCATCTGGTTTAAGCTGCTTTTTCAAAATCGGCAGTATAACCAGAACTAATAATAGCAATCCTCCTATCCAAATGATTGTAAAAATCTCGTGGAGGAAGTTGATTAATGTAAGTATTATTGGACTTACCATGATTTACACCTTTAAGTTATGTAGGTCATCTACATGTATTTAATAAACATATCGTTATACCTAATTATCTGAATCTAATAAAACTATCACATCTTAAGAATCATCTAAAAGATAATAAGGTAAAATTAAGAAAAAAAAAGTGATTGTTCATGATTCTTTAGTGTTTTTTAAACCATACTTCTAGATTTTCTGGAATTGGGACTATCTGTTCATCTGATTCAACTCTTGCTCTAAAATCAGGCATGTACTCTTCCACTTCTTGCATATGTTGTTCAGGAGTTGTTTTATCATTATATGTTTCTACTAAGGTAATGTAAATACCGAATTCACGCCATTTGAAAAAATCTGGAAGATATTCTAACCATTTTCGATCTAGTTTGTATTCTTCAGAATAGCCTTTCCACAGTGAAGGAATGAATCGATTAACAAACTCCAATTTTTTATCATCTGGATAATACCAAACAGTTTCATGAATGCAAGTAGCTATATCATGGATGAAGAAGAAATAATAAGAATCATCAAAGTCGTAAACAATTAACTCTTCATTATGAACATTAAGATTTCCAAGGTGAAAATCGTATTGTATTAAACCGTAAGCATCTTTATCCTTGGGAAGTTGATTGAGTTTTTTCTTTAGATTATTGAATTTCTCTATTATTTCTCTATCCTTTACAGAATCAAGATGGTTTTCTGCAGTTGCATGTACGCTTTCAAAAGCTGATACTCGTCGAAATTCTGGTTGCAAAGAATTATATTTGAAAGAAGCAGCATGCATTTTACCTAGAGTTCTCCCCATTTGTTCCCAAAATAGTTCATTCCACTTTTCAGGGTTTTTCCACTCAACTGCTTTTCCAGGTGCTCTCTCGAATACAACTGCATTGATGTTCTTTCCATCGTGCTTTACTATCTCTAGATATTTTTCATTATTTGATAAAATTGGTACAGACACATTTACTCCAGAAGAATTCAAGAACAAAATCCACTCTAGTTCAGCTTGAACTTGATCTGGAGAGTGACGAGTTCCACCTCGTAAAATATATTCTTTATTCTCTTTTGTAAATTCGTAAACGAAATTCCAATCTATAGCTATAATGAAATTCAAATCTTTTACAGTGATATCATATAGCTGACAAATATCTATTAACAATTGCTCATCTATATCTTCTTGGTCTTTAGAAATCATTATTTATCACTCTTATATGCTATTCATCAGATTGGAGACAGTTATATTAATTGTCAACCAATCTAAAAATTCTTTGAACTGCAGATTATGATAAAATTAATAAGAACCGAATAACTCTTTATTTCTGTAAAAATGAAAAGCTCATCAATTTTCTATTTCATTATCAGTTCAATTTTAATTGTTTCTATGATGAACAATCCTTCTTATGCAGTAACCGATACATCTGATGCTCAACCTTCAGATTCGAATTTCTCTGCTTCACTTGAGAACATTCAGAATAATCGGTTTACTGCTGACACAGTATATCTCACAATTCTACACATTAATGATTGGCATGGGTGGCTAGAGCCTCACGACGGAAGAGGTGGTGCAGCAACATATATGGGTTATTTTAAGCAAGAAGGGTTTAATGCATCAGATGATTCTTTCCTTCTCTTAAATGGGGGGGATGAAAACACTGGTCCAGCTGTTGCTACTCTAACTCAAGGAGAATCTATGATGGATGTTATGAATGCTATGAATTTTACTGCTTCAGCTATTGGTAATCATGAATTTGATTATGGTATAGATTGGTTGAATTATCGACAAAACATAGCTAATTTCCCCTTGTTATCATGTAATATATATGATGTAGGTACAACTGACTTAGCTAACTTCACTATTCCTTGGGTTGTTCAAGAACATGCTGGGATACAGGTTGGAATTGTGGGGTTAACAACTACAGCTACATATACTGCTGCACATCCAAAATATACTCAGTATTATGATTTCGGAAATTATGAAACGGCTTTGAGAAACAATGTTCCAGCAATGAGAGCTGCAGGAGCAGATATTATAATTGCTTTGACTCATGTTGTACCTAATGAACTGAAAAGTTTAGCAGCTGATGTAGCTGATCTTAATATTAGCGTTTTTCTAGGAGGTCATGGTGGTACTCCTACAGTCACGGAAGTTAGTGGTTCAATTGTAGCGATGGCAGGACATTATGCTCAGCAATATATACGAATAGATCTAGAGGTTGACGCTACACTTGATCCAAAAGTTGTGGTTTCACAGAGTGGGTATCTAGTCGCAAATACTGAAGGTGGAGTTACACCTGATGCTGAGATTCAGCAAGTAGTTGACTACTGGGTAGATCTTGTAGGTGCTGATGTAGTAATATCATATGCTTCTACTGCTGTATATGATCCATCTCCTGAAAGTGGGATCGGTAATCTTGTAGCAGATGGAATGTTAGACTATCTCAACTGGACCCACGATTTTTCAATAACTAATAGAGGAGGAGGAATAAGAGACTATTTCCGTGCTGGGGATGTCACAATAGGTGATGTAGTTTCAGTCATTCCTTTTGAAAATAACATGCTCGAACTAAGCATTACAGGTCAGGAATTATTAGATATTTTGACCAATGGTCATGGATATCATGCAATTGGTAACATTAGATACAACTATAGCTATGATGGTGGATTTCACATTACCTCTGCGTATATTAATTCAACTGGTACTTTTGAGGAAATAATTCCTACTAACATTTATACTGGACTTATGATCGATTATATGTGGTGGGTTAGTTTCAAAGATGTCTATACTGCAACAGATACAGGTTTCATGTATCGAGATGCTGCAATCAACTACATTAGTAAAATCCCTGACATTAGTATAGTTGCATATAATGGGCGAATTCAAGAAGAAATTATAGTTGTACCAGAGTTTTCAAAGCATCAATTAGTGTATATATTTATACCAGCCATAATTGTAATAAGTTATGTACTTAAGAGGAAATACGCTAAATTATGAGTTTGCAGCAAGAAATGAGTAAATCTAGACTGAAGGGATTTCATCTAGATTTCTTTTACCTGCATAAACAGTTCAGAACTGTCCCAATTCTTATGATGTCTGTTGAAGAATTTCTCAAGCGTTTTTTTTCCGAATAGATTCACTTGGGATTCATAACACATAAGAGCTGAAAATTTCGTTCTTTCATAACCTTTTATCGAACTTGTTTTGAGTTCCCATTCTAAATCTAGATATTTGGAAGAAAGCAATTTCTCTATTTTATGTCCCGAAATCATTGCATTCATAACTGAAGTTATCATGAACCATTTGAAGCTAGAATTCTCAGGTTTTTTTCCACGAGATATAATTTGTTTTCCCAGATAATGTTTCCTTCTCATCTTGGTGCTAAACATACCATAGGAATCTAGATAGAAAAGGAAATTGTCAAAGAGGGCATTATCAACCATGTACATCAATGAAGCAAGGAAAACTTCTACATGATCAAAATGGTTCCCTACACCTAAAGGAGCATAAATTTTTGTTTTAGGATTTTTCTCGAAAATCTTATCTAGTTCTGTTTGTATCTCTCTTATGTTTAAGAATTGTTTTAATCCCTCTGAAAGATTAATTCTGAAGACATCTGTAGGTTTCTTAAGCAGAGGTGTTCTGTAAGCTCTTTCCTCTATATCCATCCATTTATAATCTGCACTAAGCTTATCAAGAGCAACTTTGTCTTCTTTCTTTCTTTGGTCATAGATTGCAAACTTATCGAATTTCTTTGAAATTGATGTTAAGTCAGGTTGCCTAGTGTAAATTGTTATAACTTTAACATCTTTTCTCTCATAAACAAGTTTGGCAATGGATCCTCCACAACTGGCTACCGCATCATCGAAATGAGGAGAAAGAAAGATGTGTTGCATGAAAATAACTAACCATACAAACCTAATAAAATTATTGTTTATCTTTGGAATTTTGTTTCTTCAGAAAACTATTGACTTCCTCTAGGAAAGAATCAAGTTCATTTTTTATTTTCATTTTAAGAGCTTTAGATGTTAAAAAATCATGATCTATTCTTTCCATATTTCTTACATAAACAGCTAAAGCGTCTTCATAATCTTGTTCAGAACCAAATTTGAGTTTGAATAATATTGTATTAATTGGATGATTTATTTTCACTGGAATACCATTAAATGTTTCAGATAATGCCATTTCAATACTTTCGTTATCTAAATTAGTGTATGCGCCTTTAATATCGATTCTAAACATTCCTTCTTTAAAGAACACAGAACAATGACCTTTCTCGTCAAACCCATCAAAATCTCGAAGATTGGCATCAAATCCTTCTTTCACTAGATATTCCACAAAATCCTCCCTTTGGATTCTTTGGTGATCAAGTATAATATCAACATCTGAAGTCATTCTGGTTCGACCAGTGACAATCACAGCGACTCCTCCAACAATAACATATGGAATTGAATTTGAACTAAAATAAGATACCAGTTTTTCAAGGCTTTTTGAGATAGGATCACTCAATTTAATCTCTTCCATGAGGTCTTACATTTTCAGTTCTTATCTGCTCTAAAGACAAACAGAATTGGATGAAAGCTGAAGCTTCTCGAGTCAATTGGGCTGTAGTAAATCTTTTTGATCTTAATGCAGATTGAATAACTTCTTCTCTCCTTTGTTTGACTCTGTCTTGATTGGGTTTTAAAGCAGTCATGTGTGTAAATATAATCAACTTTCAGTATAAAAAGTATATTCCTTTCTAGTTGTGAGAAAGGAATTAATCAACACTTTATTCTCTGTCAATTACTGAAATTACAATTTTCCCTTTCAGATGACCTTTTTCATAGTATCTATGTGCATCAGCTGTTTGACTCAATGGAAAGGTTTTCTCAACAATAGACTTGATTTTTCCTGCTTCAATTTGTTCTCTAAGAAAGTCTAATATCTCAGTATTAAGAGAAGCAAAGTATGATAACACTCTTTTGTTGAACATATATCTAAATAATATTGATTCCAAATCAACTGTCACAAAAATTCCTTTTTTAACAAGTGATTTTTTACATTTTTAATAGGTTATTTTTTTCCAGTTAATATAAATAGAAGCTGATTCTACTTCATTTACTTTAAAATAGAAAAAAAACAAATTATTTTAATTTGTTAATCTCTTTAGAACAACATCAACCAATAATAAAGTAGTATATCTGTGCTTACTAAACGCGAAAAATTGAAAACTACTGTTAATCATGTTTCAACAGTACCAAAGAGTTTCTCATCTTTCGGCCATCTAACAATTAGTAGAAATAGAATTATTCCTCCACCAATTACAGCTCCTGCAACCCAGTAATATGGTTCAGGTGATAATCCATCCCAGAAGAACAAATATCCTAGAAGTGATATTGCTGATGAAATTAAAGCTATAATTCTCCATATCTTCAATTTTAACAAAAGAGTTATTCCTGCTGCGACAAATCCTGCTATTGTTAACCCCCATACTATTCGGCCAATAATAAGTACAGCAAGTGTTCCTAAAGGATTAGTTAATATCCATGATTGACCAGACCAACCAATATAAACATCGTTAGCTGAATCATAGATGATGAATTCAAATAATAAATAAATCAAACCATGAATAATAAGAAGAAATGATATTAATTTTCTACCCATTTTATCAGCTCCATTTCAAATTTCAATTATTTAGAAATAACATTAATGCGATAACAAAGTAGTATACTTGAAAGTAGCTAACCATGAATCTTTCTACTAAACCCATGTAAGGTCCTCCTCCGAAAATACCTGATATAGCCATGAGAATAAGCATAATTGGTACTGAAACTAATGAGAACCAAGCAAAACCTATCCAACCTTCTACGGTTTTGGTTCGAAGCCATAAAAAGATCATTGAAACCATTATAATAATCCCTGAAATAACTATAAGAATTAGATGTAGTTTTCCTCGTAAAGTTTCTAATTTACCTCCTTCATCTAGAGGAAAGAATATAGCAACAAGTAATCCTATGAATGTACTAATCAGAAACAATATTGGTCCGACAATTGAACCATTTCCCTCAATACCCCAGAGTAATCCAAAAGAGAAAATAAATGACAATGCACTACCAGTAATAAAGAAAGAACTGAATAACCATCTTTTGTGAGCCCCAACTGCAAATAGGGAGCTGACATCATCACGAATATGATTATAATCTGGTACAATTAATCCTCCAATAATCCATGCTAAGGTGTAGATTATTGGACTAAGCATCCCACAAATTGTTAATATCTAAAAAGTATTCATTACAATCAATTGAAGCTCTAGACTCACTATAAATACTTTTAGCGTACTATTCTTGAAAGTTTAGCTCCACATCTTGGACAAGAGTAGGTTCTTGGAGGTATTTCCAGATTGCAATTTGGACAAAACTTTATTTTCTGAGTATCTATAGTTGTTTCACTTCCTAAAGGTTCTAAGAAGATTCCTTTATCCTTTACTTTCCAGGTGTATAGAAACGCTCCTGCAACCTCTTCTACGGCATCTTCTGGAAGAGTAATTCTGTTTTGATTATCCATAACTAGCAATCTTGAACTATCTAAATCCATTAAGTCAATCCCAAGACCATGTTCTCTAATAATAATTCCATCATTTATTTCTAAAGATCTATCTGAATATTCAGCTACTATAGGATCATGAGAACAAATTAGATAAGAAGTTCCCATTTCATCTGATAAATCTTTGAATAACTCCAGAATCTGTAAAGATTTTTCCGCATCTAAGTTTCCTGTAGGTTCATCTGCTAAAATTAACTGTGGTTCATTTGCTAAAGCTCTTGCAATAGCTACACGTTGAATTTCTCCTCCTGATAGTTTACTAGGAGTATGATTTTTTCTATGATTAATTTCCAATCTTTTCATAAGTTCATTAGATTTTTTCTTTCTCTCACTCTGAGGGATAAAATTAAGTTTCATAGGCATTTCTATGTTTTTTTCAGCTGATAAATGATTAATCAGATTGTGTTCCTGAAAAACATATCCAATATTGTTTCTCCTGAAAGTATACATTTTCTCCTCAGGAAGCTTTGAAATATCAGTACCATCAGGATAAATAATTCTGCCTGCTGTTGGTTTCAACATTCCTCCAAGTGCAAGCAGAAGAGTGGATTTACCTGATCCGCTAGGACCTACAATTCCTAAGATTTCACCTTTTTTAATGTCGAAAGATACTCCTTTTAGAGCTACAACCTTGTTTTGAAGCTTCATTCCATAAACATGATAGACATCCATAATTTGATTGGAAAGATTTTCTGGTAGTGGTTGGAGTTCAGAATTATTATTTTTTACACTGTTAACCATTTTATCACCTAGAAAGTTCTCATCTCCTCTACCACTTTGATTCTTGAAGCAAAAAATGCTGGAATTAAAGTAGCTAGTATAATTGCTACAAACGAGCTGATTAACGTAATTACAAGAGATATCACAGGTATATACAACAATCTGTTAAATGTAGCAAGATCAAACACATCAAAGAAACTATTGAACTGGTAAGCTGATAAGAATCCTATAACAAATCCAAATAATATTGAGAATATTGCTATAGATAGTATTTCACATAAAACTAATTTGATCAACTGTTTCTTAGAAGTACCTTCCGATATCAAAATTGCAAATTCTCTTTTTCTTTTGTTTATGATCATAAACATAAAAGTAGATACTCCAATTAGTATTGTTGTAATGGAGATTATATAATCAATAGAAAGCAATCCAGGAATACCATAAAATCTACCTTGGACATCTTCTACTTCATTAAGTACATCTTCATAGGTATATACTTCACCTATCCATTCAAATGATTCAAGCAATTCTATTTGTAGTTCACTAGTAGTTTTATCAATTCCTGGTTTCAGATTAATAATTGCTCGAATTAATCTAGTATCGTTCAAGAAGTTTGTTAGAAGGAATTCAGTATCAGCTAAGACGTTAACATCGTTAGAATATATAGCCGTATTTTCTATTGCAGGAATATGGTCAAAAATAACCTCTGCATTTGCAGATGCTGATGGTAGATAAGAATCTCGACTTACGAAGAATAGAGTGGAATTTTGTGTTACATCAATAATTTCCTTAGCTTCTTTGTCAACAGCAATTGTTTCTGTAGGATTAGCCTCTATTAGAGATAAACCTTCTTCCCAATCATCATAATTTACAAGAGAATCTCTATGCCAAATAGCATTTTCTTTGTATAATGAAATATTCGTCCCATAACAATGAGCAGTACGATAATAGGATGAGGATATTGAGAATTGTAAGTTTGCATAGAAAATAGGAACCACTGACTCTATTTGATCTTCAAAACCTGTGAAGTTTGTTTCTGACAGAATAAGTGATGAAGTGTAAATTTCTATTTTCAAATCTCCGCCTGTAATGTATTCAGCTTGTCTATCTAAAGCTTGATCTCCAGTATGTCCTTGAATAGTTGCTAATACACTTAATGAAATAGATAAACAAAGAAGAACTGTTATTCTGGGAAAATGTTGGTTTCTTCTGCTTAAACTCCCTTTTATTAACATTCCAATATCTTTGAAAATTTTGATGATGAATCTATCTAGAATTTTTGGAATTGTAGTTGCTACTCGGCTTGCTATAAATGCTGCACCAAACCATAGAAATATAGGAGAAATGAATTGTAGTAAAATTGAAGAAAAACCAAAAGACATCTCAGGATTTAGATCTTGAATGAGATTTAGAATAACACCTAATAAACCTATAAATAAAAATATGAAATCACCATATATTTTTTTGAACAAATTAGGTTTCTTCTTTTCTATTGTTTTACCTTCAACAACTTCTTGAGCAATAAAAGTTTTAGTTTTTAGAGATGTTGTGACTAATGATATTCCCATTGATATTAAAATTGTACCTAGAATTGAAAGAGGAGTAATACTTATTGTTCTAAATGATTCGCCAAAGGTAGAGAAATCTAATGTCATAAAGCGTGAAATGGATAACACAACTGAAGCAATTAATGTTCCTAAAATTATTCCAATAACTGATGCAATTATTCCTATAATTATCACTTCAGTGTAAATCATTTGCTTGATCTGTTTTGAACTTGCTCCTTGTGCTTTTAAAGACGCAACTTCGTGTTTTCTTTCTTGTAAAGATAAGTCAGTGCCTGAAGCAGTTAGAATTAAAGAAAGGAATATTGCGGGAATATAGAGTATAGTATCAATTAGTTGCATAATGATGATTTTTATTTGATTTTCTCCAAGTAACTCCGAAATAACATTGGTTCCTAACAACTTTCCTTCGGTTTGAATCTCAATTTTTTGTACTAAATTATCAATTTTCTTATTTAATGCCTGTAAATCACTAACTGGTAACTTAGAGTAATCTAGTCTAGAAAAAATACTATATAGTTTGTATCCAATTAATTGATCCATTAATTCAGGATTCAAATCCTGTGTTGAAAAAATTGCAGAATCATCGTCAAAGAGCTCTGATTGAAAAAATCCTGATACAGTAAGATTGATGAGAGAATAATATACTGTTGTTAAAGTATATCCATTGGGATGAATAAAGAGTCCCGCGATAGTCATATTAAAATTAAGAGTATCATTTATAGAAAAACCATGTGTTCGTCTAATTTTATCTGATAATATGCACCCACCATCACTGAAATTAAGTTCCCCTTTTACAAGTTTAATCTGCTGAATTATATCTCCTTCTTGATCAGCTGAATTAAATATAAATGGTTCAAAATTATCTACCAAGGGGAAGTTATTGATCTGTGTTTCATTTTTATCTAATAAATTTAAATCCGTTAAATAATATATGTTACCCCAAGGATTCTGACCATAGAATGTAGTTGTATCTAGAAACTCTTCATTAATCATTAATGATTCAGCTAATTCAGAGGGAGTTTCTGTTATATTTGCTTCATCATTTGGACAGAAAATTACTTCAGCTTCAATATCGTTTATTATGTCTTGAACAGCTATAGTATCAACTAATGCTCCATAAAAGAAAATACTTGAAAAAATAGCCGCTCCTAGAATTATCCCAGCACTTATTGATAAATTCCTTCGTTTATATGAGCGAATTGAATGTAATGCGTAACCAATGTATGAAAAGAGATTTGTTTTCTTCATTTTAATGCCTCTTCTTAGAAGTTCTTTTCTTTATCTTCTTTGATTTTTCTTCAAACACCTTACCCTCTTGAAGGATGTATACTCTATCTGTTTCTCTTGCAGCATTATGATCGTGAGTTACGATGACTATGGTGATTCCCGTCTTATGACTAATGTCTTTAAAAAGCTGAATTATTTTCATTCCAGTAACAGCATCTAAATTACCAGTAGGTTCATCAGCATAGATAATACTTGGTTCATGAGCCAAAGCTCTTGCAATTGCTACACGCTGTTGCTCTCCTCCACTTAGTTCCTCTGGTAGATGGTCTTTACGTGCATACAAATCGACTGTTTCTAGTAATTGTAATGCTTTTGTTTCAGCTTCTTTATGAGAGATTCCTCTGACTATCAAAGGAAGCTTGACATTCTCTAAAGCTGTCAAATAGTCAATTAGAGCGAAATTCTGAAAAATAATAGCAGAACGAGATCTTCTAAAATTGAGAAGTTCATTAGTTTTCAAATTGTTTAATTGTATTCCATCAATAATCACTTCACCAGTTGTTAAATATTCTAAAGTTGATAAAATATTAATGAGGGTAGATTTTCCACTCCCACTTGGTCCCATAATAGCAATAAACTCACCTCGATATATTTCTAAGTTCAATCCTGTTAGAACATGAACACTATCTCTACCGGGTAAATCAAAATTTTTTACTAAGTCTTTAGTAGCAACTGCTAATTCTGTTTGCTTTTCTAACATTAGAAATGAATAGTATGAAACACTTATAATGGTAACCAAATCATTTCAAAGCTTGTAGTTTAAGTTTTGAACTAAGTTTCTAGACATAAAACCTTGCACTAAGCTCCTCTTTTGTATACTTTGTTAAAAATTAATAAATGACACAAATTAATAAATGACTTAATTTCTATTTATTATAATGAAAGATAAAATTGTTATTGTTACAGGTGCTAATGCAGGAATAGGGAAAGTAACTACTCAAGAACTAGCAGAAATGGGAGCTCATGTAATATTAGTGTGCAGAAATGAAAAAAAGGGAAAGAAAACTCTTCAAGAAATCAAGAAATTATCAAAGAATAACAATTTAGATTTAATGCTTTGTGATTTTTCCTCTTTGAAATCAATTAATAACTTTGTTAAGAATTTTAAAAAGAAGCATAAAAAAATTGATGTTCTATTAAATAACCATGGTGCTGTCTTTCTTAAGAAAACAATGACTGAAGATGGAATAGAAGCAACTTTTGCAGTCAACCATCTAGGGTACTTCAGTTTAACTCTACAACTTCTAGATTTAGTCAAAGCTAGTGATTATTCAAGAATTGTAAATGTAGCTTCAAGCTCAAATTACAAAGTGAAAAAATTAGAGCTGGATGATTATAATTGGGAAAGAAGAAAATATAGGTTGTTAACTGCTTATGCTGAGTCTAAGATATACAATATTATGTTTACTTTCTTGTTGGCAGAGAAATTAAAGGGAACAGGTGTCAGTGCCAACTGTCTTCATCCAGGATATATACGAACAGATATTGGGTTAAACCATTTTCTACTTAAACCTCTAAATCCCATAGTTAAAAGAAAAGCAAAACCCCTAGAAGAAGGAGCTGAGACATCAGTTTATTTAGCTTCCTCACCTGAAGTTGAAAATGTCACAGGCAAATATTATCACATAATGAAAGAGAGAGAGCCAAATGAGTTGGCTTTTGATAAGAAGAAACAGAAAGAATTGTGGGATTTAAGTATGTCACTTACAGGTTTGTCTTCTGATTTGATTTGATTACTTCTAATGAAAATTTTAACTAATTAGTACTCATTTATCTATATTCTTGAATCTTAAAGAAAATTTCTTAGATAAAAAAAAAGAAAAAAAGAATAAAAATTATCTTTTGTTTTTGATTACTACAAGAGATGCCAATCCAATCATTGCTAGAACACTGAATAGAAAAACAAACGGAGATTTGCTAGTATCTGGATCATCTGGATCATGTGTACTTGAAAAGAAAATATCTGAGTCAGTACCACTTCCTTGGTAATCTGTATAGTCTCTCCAAACAATATATGTCAAACCTTCATCATTTACAGATATAGAAGAGAAATCTGACAATCCTGTACTTTCTGTTGAGACAATTTCTGTTGTTGACCAACTTTCTGATGTAGCATTACGGTTTTTGTAGAATATATCTTGGTCGGTACCACTTTCTAAATAGTCGGTCCAATCGGTCCAAGCAACGTACAAATTACCAGAACCATCTACATCAACTGTTGGATAAGCAGAATCTTCTGTACTTTCAGTTGATACAAGTTCTGTAGTTATCCAAGTTTTAGTAACTGTGTTAAATTGTTTATAAAAAATATCCATGTCTATACCACTGCTTAGATCTGAAGTTTGCTCATACCAGACCATATCAATTAGTTGGCCATTATAAGTTGCTAAATTAGAATAGCTTGAATCTGCAGAACTATCTGTTGTAACTAACTCCGCTGCTAACCAAGATTCATTTTCTTTTCTCCAACTTCTATAAACAACATCGCCATCTAAACCACTTCCAAGATAGTTGTCAGAAAATTCACTCCAAGTGAGATGTGCATTTCCTTGAGTATCTACAACAATAGAAGGATATATTGAATCACCAGTACTCCCTGTTGATAGAACCTCAGTTGATGTCCAACTTCCTAATGAAGCATTCCAACGTTTATAAAAAATGTCTTGATCTTCATCTGTACCCAAAAAGTCAGTAGAATCCCACCAAGCAATATGAATATTACCCTCAGAATCAACACCTAGAGAAGGACCATTAGAAGCAGAACTTGCTGTATTTTCAGTTGATACTAAAACTGTGGTTGACCATATATCAGTCGATTTATCCCATTTTTTAAAGAATATATCTTTATCTGCATCACTGCTTAAGAAATCATCTGTTTCATCTTCCCAAGCAATGTACACATTTCCTTGATTATCTACAACAATAGAAGGATCACCCGAAATATCTGTACTACCTGTAGAAATCAATTCAGTTGTAGTCCATGTATCCGAAGCTTTATCCCATCTTTTGTAGAAAATATCCTTATCTGTACCACTTGCTAGAAGTACAGTATTATCCATCCAAGCAACGTGAGCATTTCCTACGTTATCTACAGTTATAGTTGCATCATGTGAATCTCCTGTACTATCTGTCGTTATTACTTCAATTGGCTTCCACTCAATCGCGTACTTGGGAAGAGCGTTGGTATCTAGATTATTATTCCGAATAGAGAAAATTAAGCTAGAAGAAATTAGTAATGTTAATACCATTAAATTCCTTTTTCTAATTATTTTCATTTGAATCATGGGATAATTGATAAATAATATATAAATTTTCACGTTAAATTAGTTTTTCTCAATAATAATAATGCATATTTTGTTTTATTTATACTCATATTCTTTTGTATCAATAAAAACTGAAAGAAACAAATTAGCTTTTGACAAGAAAAAACAGAAAGAGTTTTGGGAATTGAGCTTAAAGCTTACATCTCTATCTTCAGATTAGTTATAGCTGATAATCAAATGTCTGTTAGCAAAACAAGTTATTCTCTTAATCTTTCTGTAGTTATAAGAGCACTGAGATAATCATTCAAAGCATGAAATCGTTCTTTATAACTTTTATTTGGGTTCATGAATGTTTCTCTGCTTACAGTATGATATTTCTGTTCAACACGTTCAATTATTGTACTAGATTTTGTTTTTATCAGCCTAATTCTAGGCTTTCGTTGAATAAATGTAATTAACTCCAGCCATTTTTCTGCTGTTGTTGGATTTAAACCAACTTTTTGTAGTTTGGATTTAGGAAAAGGATCATCTTCGTATTCAATCATTTCAAAAATTGCATGAGCTCTTTCGATCAAAGTTCTACGTGTCACAATATTTCAACAATACAATAATGTATTATTTTAGTATAATAATGTATTTATATCTGATGAGTAGAATGCCAATTATGTCACATGTTTCTAATGGAGAAAAAGATTTGAAAATTGATATTAAAACCATGAAATGGTCTGCTGTTGGGATGGTCGGTTCATTCTTTGAGAGGTATTATAGACAAGATACAACTGATATTAAGGATTCATTTACTAAGAAATACGAAACCTTACTGCAGAAGTATGAACAAGTAGATGTTACTGATCTTGCACGTCTTTATCGTCTTATTTCAGAATTTAAGCCAGCTTTAGCTTCTGTTTTAGAACCTGGGGTAGAGTTTGATGAAATATGTGACTGGATGGTAGATATGTTCGAAGATGTGAATTTAGCAGGAGTTAGACGACAGATGGAGAATAAAATCAGTCGTCCAAAAGAAGATGGTCCTGTTGTACCTGGTAGTGATAAAACAACTACTATCAGTTTCTTCTGTACTATATGTGAGCAATTATTTGATATCCCTGAAGATATGAAAGAAAAACTGCTAAAATCTGATGATAAACTGGAATTACCTAAACACCATGATAAGGAAATGGAAATAAGAATTAGTGGTGGTACCAAAGTTTCATCTACAAGTATGATTAGTGATGAAGAGATTGCACTTAAATCAGCAAGTGATCTAATGGGTCATTTATCTCCAAAAATGGCGGATTTGAGGAAATTAGCAACAATATTTCCTGATCATTCATCTATCACTAAGGATGATATTGGTGAGTATTTGAAGGTGCTAAGTGTCGGAATAGATGTTGGGTCTTCTACCTCACATCTTGTATTTTCAGGTTTAACCCTAAGAAGGGAGAGAAGCTTCTTGAATATGTCTAATCGATTTCATCTGATTGATAGAAAAATTATCTATGAGGGAAATATAATTGATACTCCCCTAATCGATCGTTATACCATTGATATTGATGCTGTTGTAAAATTCTGTGTCAAGGAGTATAGGAAAGCAGGTATCAAGTCTAGCATGGTGGATACAGGAGCTGTAATAGTTACTGGAGAAACAGCTAAGAAACAGAATGCAGCAGAGATCGTGAGAAGGTTATCTTCAGAGACTGGTAAATTTGTTAGTGCTGCAGCAGGACCAAATTTCGAATCTTTACTTGGAGCTATGGGCAGTGGTATAGTTGATATGTCACTCGAAAAAGAGAATACAATAATGAATGTAGATGTGGGTGGAGGTACCAGTAATCTAGCAATTGCAGCTAATGGTCATGTACTCAGTACTTCCTGCATCAATATAGGTGGTCGGTTGTTAGGAATAGATGAAAACTTCAAGATTTGGAGGATAGATGAACCAACGGAATTTCTTATGAAAGAGCTAAAGATGAATTATCAACTAGGAGACACTATTTCTGAAGAGGATGTTAGAACTATCGCCCATGAATATGCAAAAGCTTTGGTTGAGGTGATGAGAGGTCCAGCAACAAGTACAATCGCTAAGGAACTGATGATGACAAGTGATCTAGATTTTTCCATTCCAATTGATGAGTTCTCCTTTTCAGGAGGAGTGGCAGAGATGATTTATGGTGATGATAAGGTATATGATGACATTGGACTGTATCTCGCTGAGGAAATCAAGTCTTTAATGGATGAGCACAACTTGGTCATGATTGAACCTGAAAACAAGATTAGGGCAACAGTCATTGGTGCTGGATCATTTTCTCTTTCGGTATCTGGATCCACATGTTATTTTGATAAGAGTATAGAATTCCCCTAGAAAATATCCCAGTTATCAATGTGAATATAAGAAAAGAAAACTTTAGTTCGAAGAAACTTCGAGAAGAAGTCAATCAAGCTTTTAAGAGATTTGATATGCAAGAGGGTAAAGATCTAATTGCCTTATACTTCAAGGATCCTATTCACAGAAATAATTTTTATCTGTCGGATTTCGCTAAGGCTATAGAAAAAGCTCTCCCAAATTCAATTGCTAACAAAAAAATGATTCTTTTGATTTTTGACCAAGATATGGGTGGATCAGTAGGAATCGCTCTTCGTCGGGAAACATCTTTACAGAACAACCTTATTTGTATGGATGAATTAGAACTAGAGGAGGGAGACTGGATTGACATCGGTGCCCCACTTTACTCAGGTCAAGCTTTTCCAGTGACTGTAAAGAGCTTAGTGTTTAACAAGAAAAAGAATTCCTCATGCTTATAATTTTAAGCTATATAATTCCTTAATGCTTTCTTGGATAGCGATATTTGTCTTCCTTATAGGAATAAGGATTTACAAAAAAACATCCGAAAGAAAAACTAAGTAGTTATTTATTCTAATCCAAAATATTGGAAATTTAACGAGTGGTAATGGAATTGACTGCTTCACTTATTTGGTCTTTTACTTTATATTAGAATAAAATAAGATATACTTAGTTTTGGAATTCCGATATTTTATTTAGGAAGTAATGTAAAATTTATTTGTAATCGAAAACTTAGATCAGAGTCAGGGAAAATTTCTATGAGAATTAAAAGATTTTAAATAGAATCAATTTCTTACTAGTTTTTATGAAAACTCGAAAAATCAGAGATAATGTTTTTTGGTTAGGTGCAATTGATTGGGATAGAAGGTTGTTTGATTCCCTTATACCTCTTCCTGATGGAACCAGTTATAATTCATATTTAATTATAGGCAGTGAAAAGAATGTTTTAATTGACACTGTAGATCCAAAAATGACTGATATACTCTTTTCTCAATTGAAAGATGTTGAAAAAATAGATTACATTGTATCACACCATACAGAACAAGATCATTCAGGAACAATACCAGCTGTTCTTAAGAAATATCCATCAGCTAAAGTTCTCGCAACTAAAAAAGGAAAAGAAATGTTGATAGATCATTTATTAATTTCTCCAGAAAAAATACAGATTGTAGAAGACGGGGAGGAAATTACTTTAGGGGATAAGACATTAAAATTCATCCATACTCCTTGGGTTCATTGGCCAGAAACAATGGTCTCTTACCTTGTAGAAGATAAAATTCTCTTTTCGTGTGACTTTTTTGGTTCACATCTAGCTACAACTGATCTCTATGTGAGAGATGAAGGGTTGGTCTATGAAGCTGCAAAAAGATATTTTGCTGAAATAATGATGCCTTTCAGTAACATTATTCGAAAAAACATTGAGAAAGTAAAAAATTTAGAAATTCAATTGATAGCTCCTAGTCATGGTCCAATTTATGACAAGCCGTCATTTATTATAGATGCTTATGAAGATTGGATTTCAGATACTCCAAAAAATGTTGTTGTTATTCCTTATGTATCTATGCACGGAAGCACAAGGATTATGGTTGAATACTTAGTTGGTGCTCTAGCAAAACAAGATGTGACAGTATATCAGTTTGATTTAGCTGTTGTAGATATAGGTAAACTTGCTATAACTCTAGTTGATGCAGCAACGGTGATTCTTGGCACTCCAACAGTTCATACAGGTCCTCATCCTTTAGCAGTGTATGCAACCTATCTACTTAATGCTTTGAAACCAAAGATTAAACTAATCTCAGTTATTGGATCTTATGGATGGTTTACAAAGACCATTGACCAAGTTGTCAGTATGGTACCTGGATTAAAAGAAGTTGAGATTTTAGACCCTGTTTATGCCAAAGGTCATCCAAAGGAAGAGGATTTCAAAGCATTAGACAAAATGGCAGAAAAGATAGTTGAAAAACACAAAGAGCTAAATCTCTTTTAATAGTTTCACTTTTTTATGATTTTTTTTTCAAAACGAAGAAACTTAAAGAGGTGTATCAAATCTATTGGAAATGAGTAAAAATTCTTAATTTTCTAGTAAGAAAAAAGAACAAAAAAATAATTGAAAAATATATTATAATTTTCCAATTTTCTTAGTTTTTAATCTAATTACTGAAACAAGAGATAATGTAAATAGAACTAATAAGAAACTGACAGGATTCCCTACTTTAGTTATCTCTTCGAAAGAATATTTGTAGAACTTCATGCCAGGTACTATTGGATTATCCCACTTTGCAAAATAGAATGAGTTCTCTGCTTCTACGTATGTCTCTCTTATACTAAACAATAATAACGCATCAATGTTCATCCATTCTAACTGAGTTTGAAGAATTCCTTTATCATTTAAAACATAAATGCCATAATCAATAGTACCGTTTTCAGTTGATTGGTCATATTTTACATATATGATTTTATCCCCTTTACTTTTAAGTCCCCCTAAATATAATCTGTCATTGTTTATAGCAACTTTGTGATCCCAAATTTTATTCTTATTCTCATCATATATTTCAAGAATCATTGGTGAATGCTGTCTTTCTCCTTCATAATATAAAATAAGTATTTTATCTGCAACATGACATAAATTCTGTGACCTTTTATCAAAACTCTTTACCCACTTAGTCTCTCCAGTATTAGAATCAAGTAGAAATAGTTCATATATCTCATCAGCTGAATTTGAAGTATACATAAAGGTGTTTCCATTTGTTGTTTCATATGCAGTAGTCATAAATCTTAAATCAGAAAAACTAATATTCCAAAGGTTAGTTGTTACTAATTCATTATAAGTTTGTTCTCCATTTGTTTTAGTTATAAATTCAACCTTTTTTTTGTAGATGTATGTTTTGCCTGCATACTCCCAAATCTCAAGGTCAGAATTATATTCCATTATATTATCACAATAGTAAAGATTACCATTTAAAGTCAAAATCTGATTATCATATAAACAACGCTCAACTTGGAAGTCTTCTACACTGATGTTACCAGAAAATTCATTAAAATCCTTATCAAGAGCATTTACTGTTATGTTCTCAATTACACAGACAGCTGTAGTTGTATTCTCAAATATGATACTTTTCTCTATCCTTCTTAAACTTAAACTCCAGTCACTACCATTTAGAGGACCATAACCGTAATATCTAGGAATTGTTGTATTCAGTGTCTCAGTACCATCTGAATCAAATTTTGAAATTGTTCTTGAATAATCTTCTTTGTGTTGTGCAATTATCAACTTACCTTCTGAATTCTCACCTAATATATCAAAGTCCCAGCAGCTTAATGGAACTTCCCAGTCCAGAGTAGGAGATTCTATTTCTGCAAAGGATATAAAGGGAATTACAAGAGGAGAAAATAAAATTAAAGATAAAGATATGAAAATTATTATTTTTTTGTTTTTATGCCGAATCATTTTATTCCTTAAAAGATTCTCCTAAAACATTTAAGTTTTCCTTACCAGTTTAAATACTTGATATTGTCTGAAACAAACTATGTTACTACAAACCCACAGCTATTAGAAAGATTGAATAGGCAACACCTAACACTCCACAAGCCAATGTCAAAGGTAGCATCTTTTTTACATATTTGAGAAAGGATAGAGGATATCCCTCCCTTTTTAGTATCTCTAGTGACATTAGAATAGTAATTGATCCCAGGGGTGTCAATGCCCCCCCAATATTCCCAGAAAGAACAAAACCGAACCATAAACCTGTTGATAATCCAGCTGGTAAAGCCTTAAAGACATAAGAGAAAATAAGTGCTGCGGAAAAACTATTCAAAAATCCTGAAATTGGTAATCCAACAGCACCGATTATTATTGCTACCAAAATTAACCCTCCTACTGTTATCTCTGTACCTAACACCCCTGTAAGCACATTGGTTAATGGTAGTAAAGCTCCAGCAGCTGTTAAAAGTCCCATTAGGACAAATAAAGCAATTGCGAAAATAATCATCTCCCATTCAACGCCTTCTCGAAGATAACGTTTCAAATCTGTTCTGAATAGAAAAAGACCGAAAAAGACCGATATCAAAGCCATTAAAGCTACATCTAGAGGATTACCTGGAATGCTTGTAAGTATAAATCCCACAAAAAGAAAGCCAAGTAGAATTAATGATTTCCAGATGTTTTTTCTATCAGCAATACCTGACCAAGGATTAATTCTTCCTATTTGTTCCTTTTTCTCATCAGTGACTTTGATCCTGAGCTGCTTCCTATAAACAAAGAAGAAAAAGGCAGATGCAAGCGCAAAGAAAAGAATGGCAATTGGGAACATATAAGCAGTAAATTTGATGAAACTCATTCCTGTCTCGGGATATAAGTTAAAGAAAATAATATTGGGAATCGAAGAAACAGGAGTAGGTAATCCACCAATAATTGTGTTAATCCCTACAAAAAGCACATATGGTTCTGGATTAAGATCTAGTTGTTTGCACGTAACTACTGTTAAAGACCCTAGTAGAATGATAGCACTTAGATTGTCAAAGAACATACTTACAAAAAATGTTGTACCTCCTAATGCTAATAATAATCTTTTTGGATCACCTTTAGTCAATTTAACGATATATAAAGATACAAAGTCAAAAAATCCCGCTCCCTTAGTAATAGCTACAATTATACCTATAGAAAATATAATTAGTATAGCTTCTATATTAACTGTTTTTGCTAAGGCTTCTAAATAATTAACATCTTCAGATATTGTTTCGAATGCTAAGTTATCTTCAAAACCTTTCTTCCAATCCATCAGTATTAGATATGTTATTGAAACCACTAAAGCACCAGTAGCAGTAATTTTTGTAGCATCAATTCCTTCTTTTGTTAGTAATATGATTGTGGCTAGAACGATTATTACAATGAGTATTGTTCCTATCCACTGTAACTCTCCTAACAATCCTGCCAATTAATTCCCTTCTTTATCCGTCACTTTTTCTTTCTTTTTTCTCCCCTTTTTCTCCTTTTTTCTTCCTCTGGAATCTCTTCTTTTGGCTTTTCTTTAATAGGAGGTGTTATCTTCTTTTTTATAATCAAAATTGAAAAAGTTATTTCTGGATCTTCTAAAAACTCAATAAAGAATCCTTTAAGACTTGAATGTTTTGTTGGCATGTAAATAATTAAGAATCCTAAATCTTTGCCACATGATGCTAATTGATTTTTTATGACACTTATTTTATCGGTTGTTATATGATTAAAGTCTTTAAATTTTCCAACTTCCTTGAATATTTCAGAATTCGCTTGCACAAATCTTCTTAGCTCTTTTTTGTTTTTGTTAACAAATTGCTCAAAATCGTCATCAGTTCTTTCTTCGTGATAACTGCGAGAAACGTTAATTAAACCTCTAATCTCTGTGTCCTTTAAGCTAAATCTCAGAGCAGTATTACACATGTGACTTAGTTGAGTGCTATTACCGAGAAAAATGCATGTGTTCTTCCACAGCTTGTTTAAATCAATTTTCTCACTTTCAATAACTAAAACAGGGATATCTTTTACTTCTTCTAAAAGATAGTCAAAAATCTCTCCTATTACTATAACTTGTGCTTCTGTTTCTTCTAGATCTTCCTCTTTCATCTGTACTTCTTTCATACCTATGAATGAAGAAGGAATAATGATTAGATCATAGGTTGTATTCTTAAAGGCATTCTCCAGAACTTCTATTAACATTTCAGCAGTTTCTACTACTGGATCTATAATTTCAAAAGCGTCACTACTTAGATGTTCATGAGTGAAGGCTAAAGCATCTTCAAAACTCTCTTTTGTTACTTCATTTGCAGCTCTTAATCGTTCTGAAAAAAAAGGAATAATATCTATTTTAGTATTGAAATGTTTGTTTAACTCTCCCGCTAATAGTACTGTGGTTCTAGATTTTGCTGTACCACCAATAATGATCAAAGCATTTTCTATTGGTGGTTGCTCAAGTCTAACAGAAGGTAAGAGTTCAGAAATTTTTCTAAGAGTTTCTTTTAAAATAACCTTCTGTTTATTAGGATCCCCAATGCTCATTACACTTCACACACAACCTTACCTAAAAAAGCTTTAGCTATGAATGTTAAGTGTTTTATTCTTTAAAGAGTTGTAGTCTTAAATTGTGGGGATTCGTGGATTTTTTAAAAAAACCTAAATAATAAAAAATATAATCCATTTTTAAACCAATTAAAACAATTGTTTCTACACTCTTGAACTATTTAGCTTGAAGACTAATAAAAATGCATAGGGGGATAAATAAGAGGAAAAGGAAATTCCCTTTCTACTTAGCATCTTCTCCCCAATCAATCAATCTTCTTTCTCCCTCTAATGCTCGAATGGATGTAACATCCTGCATAACCTCTAATGTCCCGCGATATTTTCCAGAGTTATCTCGAATTGCGAAATAACGTATGTGAATATATTTACCGTTCACATTTATCCAGAATTCAGCTACATCTTTTTGACCAGTCTTGAACGCTTCTATAATCTTCATTACTTTATCAAGACTCTTTGGTGGGTGGCATCTTTGGACTTTTCTACCTATAACACCAGGACTACGGGGAAAAATTCTTTCTTTAGTATCCGAGTAATATGCTACTTCCTCATTCTCATTAATGAAGGATATTTCAATTGGAAGATTAGTCATAATCAAATTAATCTGTTCAAGTGTAAGCTTTCCGGTCTGCATAGACAAGATATCTGCTAATTGAGGAGGTTCCTCTACTTCATGAATAACTTCTGGAGTAATAGGTTTCCATTCATCACCAGGAGAAACCCAAGCAAAACCTATTTCTTCTTCTCCATTTTTCACATTTTGCCAATCTTGAGTGGTCAAAAGTTCTAAACTTGTGGGGAAAAGTATAGTTTCTTCTTTAAAAATCATATCTTCTACTTGTGTAGCAAATTCTTCCGCATCAACTTCGTTTCCTTGACGAATCAATTGTCGAACCTCATCATGTTTTGCCCACATGACTTGAGAAGGACCTTCGAACTCTTTCTTTTCTAATATAGGAAACAGTTGGTTTTCCAATCTAGTATAGTGAATCTTAATATCGGCTAGTTTGTGAATTAATTCAGGAGTAGGATTTTCTCTGATATCTGCAATCAACTCTTCAGCAACACGATTTTCTTCCATGTAAGTATGTATTGGGTGACCTGGAGATTCTTCAGGTCTAAGATTTTTTTCCAATGAATCCTCAAAGATTCCTACATGTAAATCACATAACAAGGTGATTTGATCGACTGTTAACTCTCCAGAATTGATTAACTCTTGTTCCATTGAAGCTATATCTGTAGCCTCTACATCTCCTAATATTTCCTTGAACCGAGCTTTCAGTGCGGATTTTTCTCCTCCTGCGTGAAGTTCCAGAACAAGAGCTTTGAGCATTTCTTTCTTTCGTACATGTTCATCTTCAAAACCACTTTTACCAGTTGAACCAATTTGTACGTCCACTTTATCCCCTATATGTTGTTCAATTTTGCTTGAGAAAAAATCAATTACCGATTTGAGATCTTGATTAATAAGACTGGCAACATCAGTCAGTGTAGCTTTTCTACCCACAGTTTTACGAATAATAGGGTTTTGAAAGCGTTTTAAAATAGGATCTAATTCCACTAATAGCTCCTCTAGAAAGGGAAATTTGTCTATTAGTTCTATTATTTTTGTTGATTCAGACATAATATGGTTTGACACTGCAAATCACTCGTAAAATTGTGCAAGTCATAAATAAAAAACATATTGTTTGGTCAAATATTTTCCAAAAGTTTCTAGTATATTGTATTCTTCGCGTTGTGTTTTCCATCTCTTTGTTTCCTTCATGAAATACCAAGTTCTAATTCTCATTTTTTTCTTTTTACTCAACATTATTCACTTCATATATTAAGGTCTGAGGAATACTATTATACCGCTAAAAACCACCCATATAGATAATAGTGTTACATACCCTTCATCATGATGTATCTATCTCCTCAAACTCTGGTTCTTCATCCACATGGTTTATTTTTTCGTTTGCCAAATTAAGCAACCTCTTGCTCTTTAGCGTTTCATTCCAAATAAAAATCGACTTACTCTAAGTCTTTTAACCCCTATATCGTAGAGCATTAATGTAACAACCAATGATGATGATTTGATTCTGTCATACTGGCATATTAACATAATCTTTTCTAGAGTGTCATTGCTGGGTAGCTCACTCTAAGCGGGTAAACCACGTACCCTCCTACCCCGCCCACACTTCGAGATGGAAGTGCTTGCGGATCGCTTTTCACCAGAATATTGTACGCTGCATTCACATCAGCATTAATAAGAGTCCCTTGAGCTGAACGAAACATTCCTCGGTGAATTCTTTTACCTGCATACCTGAGATGCTTTTTAATTGGTTCGTTATCTAGGAAACTGCATTTGGAAGTGTAGCTTTCATCTACTAACTCGATTATGATGCCTTTTTCTTCAGCTTTATACTGGAGAAGAGTGATTAGTTTATGAAATGGGACGATAACAAACAGTTGAGTGGTTTTTTTACGTAACCTTACCTGTTGTTTCCAACGAGGATTGTAGCCAATATAAATGGTGTGCAATCCTCGTTTCTCCCATAACTCTACTAAAAAATGGCTGAGCTTATGGAAGCAATCTTTGACTTTTCTCCTCCATCGTTCTTTAGCTCGGTAATAAGCAGGACCATAGTTGAGTTTGGTTATTTTTTTCAAATTTACTCTTTGCTGTTGTGCATACTGTTCCTGTAATAAACTGATTTTTTTCAAATAATATTGTGTGATACTTTTAATTCCTTTTCCCTCGTCCTTGACAATAATCGGTCGTGAGCCGATATTATCCACAAAGGTAACGAGGTTGGTTAAACCCAAATCTAGTGCACCTTTCCTCCTCTGGTTTTTCTGCACCCGTTTGGGAAGATGTTTGTGATAAACAATCTCTACAGTGTACCCTACTCCTCGAGGGATGATGCGTATCTCTCGTAGTTTATCTGTTGCTTTCAATCGTGTTTTGAGAATAAAGGGAAGCTTCTTGGGTAAAATAAGTCTCCCATTTCTTATTTTTGCTTGTTGATTAGAAATGATAGCTATCGTTTCTCCAGTAGGAGGTTTGTAGTGAGGAGGACGAGGAGGACCTAAAAACCGTGTAGGATGCTTCTTCCATTCTCTTCTTGCTCGAAAGAACGCTTTCCAGTTTCTTCCTACTAATTTCAGTGTGTGTTGTGCAGTATGAGCTGGGAGAACTTGGTAGCATGCTTCAGTTTTAAGTTTTCTATCCAGTTCATAATAAGAAGAAACAGTTCCTTGCTTTAACCGCTGTTGTTTACACAGATAATTTGCTCGATTGTAGAGATTCTTGGTTTGATGGCACAGTCTACTCAAAGCTGGATGGTGTTTGGTTTCCATGACTTCTGCTCGAGGAACAGTACTCATCACTTCTTTCCCTAGACTTCCCTATTTAAACCCCGATAATACTTCTTTCTTTCTAACTAATTTAACATGACAGTATGACAAATTCTATTTATAAACTATTTGTCAGGAATTTGATATATTTGTTCCAAATGTCCAAGAAAAGTTGTAAAAAGCGGGTTTCTGAACAACTAATGAATAAAAAAAGAAGTGATGTCTTGGACCATGCCAAGAGCATCTCGTTAATCCTTTCGTTGTCACTCAGTTTATTCGCATTATACCCGAACCGGAGTCTGGGAAGCCAGGGAAGATCCATGTAAAGTGTCCACTTATGTGCGCGTTGCGACCTAACCAAATTGCGAAGTCCCCATACGCTTCTGTTACTACGCCGTTCGATCGCCAAACACTGTTTTTTCCATGACGGATTGTGGTTGTACCATGTTCATCTCCTCTTAAGAGTGGTTCACCTGTTTCAGAGTCAAGGATCTCCCATATATCATCCGCGAAGTGGGTAACCTGTGGGCATTTTTTGTCAAGGATATACATCCACCAGAATATCTCTCCATTGATATCTCCGCTAACGGTTCCATTCCATGCAAGTAATCTTCCATCATCATCAGATATCCCAAGATGACCAACGAACCAGTATTCAATTGTACAATTAAGCGGATTTTTGGCCTGTGCGGTCTGTACCATTCCAAGGGAGAGTGAGAAAAGAAGAAGCAAAGTTCCTAACATCAAAGTTTTTTTTCCTAATTTCATTTTAAATCGCCACCAAAGATTCCAAAAAATCTTTAGCAATGACTAGTGAGGTCATATACCTATAATAATCTTTCTAGAACAAACTGCAAACAATCAAGAAAAAAAGAAAAAATGAGAAATGAAAACCTTGCATTAAGGTCCCCTTCTTGGAGCTTCTAAACTCTTTGAATACATCTTATTATCTAAAATCTAAGGTATCTATAGAAAGAAGAACATCTAGAAAGTTAGCTTCTTTGCAGAGAGAAAAATGTTTGTTGAAATTGGAATAACTGAAGTTTTTATTCCGTATCCATTTAAGAAAGATGAAATACCAAACTTTGAGCATGTTGCACAAGAAATGGTTCCTGAATGAAGCAAATTTCTAAATTATTTGTGATTTTATCATTTGAGATTACATCAGAAGATTTTTGGTCGAATTTGAAGGAACATTTCTTAGCAATGGCAGAAGTACAGAAGCAAATTGCTATAAGTTGTAAAGTAGCATTTCTAGTTAAATTTAAGAAGGTTTCAATTCTGTTTTCTTCATGAGAAAGTTCTACGATGAGCTTCTTGGACTTTTCAAAGAAGCTTGTATACTAGACGAAGTGAATATGTTTCTTTACTGGGACAGAGATGTAACTATGCCTAAGAAAGGAGGGAAACAAAAAGCAGAGCAAATAGCTCTTATCTCTAAATTGGAACATGAAAGAAGAATCAATCCTAGAATTGGAGAACTTTTGGAAATTATTCGAACTCACAAAGATTATGAGAATCTATCTGATTTGGAAAAGAGGAATATCTTTCTCATTCAAAGACAGTATGAAAAATTAGTCAAAATTCCTGCAGACTTCGTTGGAGAGTTTAGTAAACAAGGCGTAATCGCGAGTGAATCTTGGGAAAAAGCTAAAGATCAAGCTGATTTCTCTATATTTCAATCTGACTTGGAAAAAATGGTTGAATTCAACAAGAAATATGCCCATTACTTGAATCCCGAGATGGATCCTTATGATGTCTTGCTGGATTTTAATGAACCTGGAATGAACCAAGAAAAATTTGAGAGTTTGGTTAACCCACTGAAAGAGGTCATTGTACCGCTAATCAGAAAATGTTCAGAATCTGATCATCAACCAAATAAGTCAATTCTTACCAGAAAGGTACCTATAGAGATACAGAAGAAATTGAACTTTGATGTTCTCAATGTTATTGGGTATGATTTAGATCGCGGAAGGTTAGATGAGACTGTTCATCCTTTCACAACAGGTAACTACGATGATGTTAGAATAACAACCAAATATTTTGAAGATAACTTTCTCAGTGCAGTTATGAGTACAATGCATGAAGCTGGTCATGGTGAGTACGAACATTATGTTGGTAAAAACGGTAGATATCAACCAGTTGGGATGTGGTGTAGTGATGGAGTTCATGAAGGCAGTGCAAGATTTTACGAAAATATCATAGGTAGAAGTTCATCATTATGGAAATACTATTTTCCCAAATTTAAGGAATTAACTGGTGATATTTTCGCAGACGTGTCCTTAGAAGATTTTGTTGCAGTTATTAATAAAACTGAACCTTCTGCAATAAGAGTAGATGCAGATGAGTTAACCTATGATTTTCACATAATTCTGAGATTTGAGTTGGAAAGAGATCTATTAAATGGAAAAATTGAAGTAAAGGATTTACCAGCGATTTGGAATGAAAAAATGAAAACTCTTCTAGGATATGAAGTAAAGAATGATGCTGAAGGTGTTCTACAAGACATTCACTGGTCGGATGGATTGATGGGTAGTTTCACAGCTTATACATTAGGAAACATATTTGGTGCTCAAATTTTCGATACATTAACAAATGCTATGCCAGATTGGGAACAGCAAATTGAAAAAGGCAATTTACAGGAAGTTTTGAACTGGTATAGAGTCAATGTTTTTGAAAAAGGTAATATACTGGATTCATATGATCTTGTAAAAAATATTACCGGACAGGAAGTTTCATCAAAATATCTTGCTGATTATCTAACAACCAAATATACTAAACTATACAAGCTCGATTGATAGTCTTCACCAATAATCAACTGAACATGCATTAAGGTCCAAATTGTTTCTGATAGAAATAGAATGACCGTCAGAAGCAAACTGTGGTAGACATAATCTGTAAAGGGTTGACAGTAATTATTTTGAAGTTTAGTTCATTCATCCAAAGCTCTGAAAGGAGAAGTAATCTCAATATGAACTGGTATATTTTCAATTTCTTTTGGAATAACAGATTGATCCGCATTTGTATCTAGATAAACAACAAAGCAAGGCTTGTCTTCTCCACCATAATCACTACCTCTACCAACACCAATACCATGGACTCCGCTAATATTCATTATGTTCTGTTTATTCCTTTCCAATACTTCTGAAGCTGTTTTATAAGGATCTCTCATGAAGATAAATCACCTATTTTTTCCTTTAATTTCTTTAAGATATATACAACCTATATTTCTGGGAAAGTGTAGCTTTTTTTAAATGCATCTCTAGTATGCACAATAATATATAATAAAAAAAAGAAAAAAAGATTATTGTTTCTTATTCTTCAGTTCCTTTTTAGCTAATCTTTTTGCTTTAAATGCATTGAATACTATTTTACTTGTAGTATAGTCTAATTGGGGATCTACTAGTGCGAAAATTCCACAAGGACAAGGACCAGGTTTTGTTGGTGGTTTATCTGGTGGTTCATCTGGTGCTCCAGCTCCTCCTTTGACAACTAAAGAACCGCTATCACCGCCGTCAGACATGTCACCAGTTACAATTTGGTCGCTAAAAACTGCTTCTCCAGCAGAGCCATAATTAACTCTAACTGTTGCATTTATGTTCTTTATTGTATTAGTTGTTCCACCTGTTGTTCGACCAGTTTTCTGAACATTCATACCAATACTACCTTCAATTGTAGAACCTGCAGGTAAAGAGATTTTAAGCTCATTGAGAACAATACCGATAGGATTTATTATAGTTTGAGTACTTGATCCAGCAAAAAGTAAACCAACTGCTTGAGTCTTAGGCGATGGAGCTGGTATACCATCATGGGGAGTATTACTAATATAATTAGGCTTTTTCACGCTGCAAATAGCAGCATCAATGTAATTTGTACCTCCAGCAAAATCAATTGTTTTGAATCTGAGTAAATTTCCAATGACATCATTTGGAACGGTTCCTCCATCAGCTTTACCTGGTTGCAGAATATCATCGTTTGTAGAGGCTCTATTACTATCTGCTAAAACATGGTTGTTTGATAATATAACTTGGGTTTTTGATTTATCATCAATTACTATTGCTCCTAACGTTCCTGCTGTTACATCAACATGACCAATGCTAGCACCAGGTACCGCTGGACGTTCTCGAGAAGTATGTGCCGCATATGCATATATATGACCAGTCTCTACTACATCACTCTGTACTTCTACAGCATCTTCTTCAAGTGTCTGAGGTAAAAGAAATTCAGGAAGTATTTTTTTCTCATTAACTATTTTTTTAGCTACAAAAAAAGTAATACAAGGTTCATCTGTCACTTTGCCATCACGTATCTTTCTACCAACAGCTACTCCAACTACATTTGGATCTTTAAGAAAATCCATATAACGATTTTTTATAATCTTGACAGTTACTTTGTCAGATTCATCAATCGTAAATTTCTTATTCATATAAACAATCTCCTGATATTTGAATAAACAGATTAAATAGATCTGTATAAATTCGAATATCGTTATGTTATATCATTTCTACAATTTAAATCTTCTTATGTAATAGTATTTTATTACATAAATCTCAATGAATGCCAAGTTTCGAACGAGTTGCATGAAAAATTGATTTATCTATTCTAAGTACTATTAGTTCCGAAGAAGAGGTTTAGCTTTTATACATGAGTTCAGCAATGAGATTAGGCAAATGATCTATTCCCTCAAATTCTTTAACTACAAAAAAACTCATTTTATTTCTCAAATTAGAATCAATATGAGTGATAATCATTTCTTCAGCACCACCTATACTTTCACAATTATCTTCAATTAAAATATCAGGCTTTATTCTCTCAATAAGTTCTTTGTACTCTTGTCTTTTCTTGCGATAAACGATTTTTCCTTTGGGAAAACCAAATTTACTTAGAACCAATTTATCCTTTTTTATGTCTTTTCTATTTCTGTGAAAACTCAGATATAGAATTTGTACTTCTTGATTTTTCCAAATGAATAGTTTATCAACCACATTACCAATGGGAATATAAGAAGAATAATCAGAGATTGATGGGTCATTTTTTCTAACCTGTAAGACTCTATCCTCTCTAGAACAATTTTGACCACTAGAATGCATTATAGTGGTTCCATGCAGAAATATGCAGATAGTAATTGATTTATCCATAAGAATATTTAAAATTCATAAATATATATCCTTTTGAATTGAAAAAAAAATAATTGTAATAAAAAATATAAAGAATTTTACTTCACTTTTTTTGTAGCTAAATAGACAAGTGACACTGATCCAAGTGTTGTTATAATCATTAAAATTGGGTTTGCATTAAATTCTGGTACAGCTGGTAATATAGTGAAAGAATAGAATAAACCTCCATTGTCGTTAATACCCTCATTCCAGTTTCCTGAAGCATCGTATGCAGTAATATAGTATTGTATCAAATCACCTGCTGCAAAAGCAATAATATCTACCATAAAAATTTCTGGAAATGCAAATGACACAATCATTTCAATATTCATCCATAATCCTCTATTAACGCAATAATGGAGTGTAACATTATAAATACCTGAAGCATCTGTAACATTAGCACCAATAGTTATCACATCTGATTCTGTTGGATCTAAAGGATTGTGATTAACATCTGTAATAACTGGTGCAATAAAATCTGAAGATAAAAACAAAATGTAATAATTTAATCCATCATTACTTTCTAGATTCTTTTCTGATCTTAAATCGGGAAAACCTATCAAATATGAATCTTCATCAACATCAAGAGGTACTAAAGATGTATTTCCTAAGACGGTGTTTTTCCTTGGTGATGTGTTAACAATGAATGGAATAAGTAAAAGAATTAACAGAAGAAAAAAAGATGTGATTCTAGTATTTTTAGTTTTCATCAAATTTATTTAAGAATTTAAACACTTATAATACAAACCTTTGTACATTGATCTTATATCTAAAATTCTATACAATTAATGAAAAATCCTCATTCCGATATAGTTCCTAGTAATTATGGTGATTATGGGTACGGATGTCAACTAGGTAAATTTGGTGATATTGAGTGGTATGGTCATGGTGGTAGAGCAAATGGTATTGCTACTATGATGTTTTTGATACCAGAGAAAAACATGAATATCATAATTTTAACGAATAAAGATCCTATTTACGAGATAATTGTAGAACAACATATTATTAACATTCTAGAGAGATATCTATCTTGATATTTCGTTTAGTATTTTTAAGTTCTTATGAAGTTCTTACATTATTTTTTACTCACATAATAAATAAATTCATTTTTATCATTACAAGAAATATAAATAAGACCTTGAATGAAGGTCTTCTTCTTGGATTTTCTAAACTCTTTGAATACATCTTCTTATCTGAAATCTAATGTAGCTTTAAGAAAGAAGAGGAAACAAGAAGACACCTTACTGACAATTAAGAGAAAATCAATTGCATTATACTGAAAAAAAGGAATCACTATGGGTTATGACAAATTAGAGTATAGGGATATAATTATGGACTTTAGTCTAGTAATCTAGAAGAATCAGCAAAAAAGATAGAATTGTTGTCGAATAACTAAAATTCCGAAAGAGAACTTTAACAGAACTCCATCTACTGCACAAGAGATTAGATAATCTAAAGAAAATGAAGTAGAAGAGAAGAAGTAAAAACATCTGTATAGTCAAAACTGATATTTCAATAATGTTATTTATTACAATGAAGGATGGGATCAGTTGATTTATTATATCTTTGTTTCAACTTTTTGCCAGATTTCGAATGTTTCTAGTGCATCAATACTCATTTCACCAGATATAACTTCTCCCAAAATATCTAAGATTTCTTTATATTTATGACCACTTCTAATTGCTTGTTCAATGTTTCTACTAAAGTCCATTCCTTGAGAGATATAACCTTTCTCTAGAAGCGTTTTTATGTTAACAAGATAATCCACATTAGGATCCTCTTGACTTTCATGGAGAAACAAATAAAGAGATTTTTCAAGTTCTAGCAATTTATTGAGTTCTGCATCTTTACTAGTAAAGGTTGTTGATTGAAGAATGCTAATTCCTTCACTCTTTCCTACTGAAAGTAACATACTAGCATAGTTTAAATGATTATTTTGATTTTTTGGATCTAATTTAATTGCTTTCTCAAAATAAATTTCAGCATCTGATATATTGTTCAATTTTGAAAATAGAAACAATGCATAATTACTACAAATGTCAGCATCTTCTGGATATTTTTCTAAGAGTAGTTCAAAAAACTCTTGAGCTTTCTCAATAATATTCAGTTCTGCGTATAATAATGAAATGTTAAAGTATATTTTTTTAGTTACATTATAATTAGCATAGTTAATCATTTCTAAACTTCTCTCATAATAATCTAAAGCAGTTCTAATGTTTCTTTTTCTATAATAGACATCACCTATGCTTGTAATTACAGAAACTACTTGGTCCATATTTTCAATTTTTTGACTTTCCAATAAGATCTTGTTAAGTATTCTCAAAGAAGACTCGTATCTGCCTTCTTCAAGCAGAATCCCAGCAATGTTATGTTTTGTTACTAAAATTCCTCTCTTAAATCCAATTGCATTAAACAGTTTGTAAGATTGAGCAAAATTCTTCAAAGCTTCCTTGAAATTTCTTTTTTGATTGTGAATTATTCCAATGGTTTGTAATTCTTCTGCTTCACCACTTTTATTCCCCAAATCAGTGAATAATTTCATTGCTTTTCTAGAATATTTTATAGCTTCATCAAGATTATTCTGCATTAAATATACATTAGCTATATTTCCAAATGATTTAGCTCCACCGAATTTTCTTTTATTTATTTTGTAGATCTTATTTGCATCAAAATGACATTTTAAAGCATCATCTAACAATCCTAATCTTTGAAGGACCACTCCTTTATTATCAATCGCAATCGCTTTTCCATCAAGATTTTTTATAGTATTACATTCTTCTATCGATTTTTCGAAAAATTCTAGAGCTTTTGTAAATTCGCCTTTGTGTAATTTCATAAGTCCTAGATTATTATTAGATGCTGATGAAACTCTGGTTACGATTTGGTTATAGATATTTCTTAAATTACTCTTAGTAGACAATTCGAGGATTTCTTTTAGGTAGATTTCGGATAAATCATATTTACCTAAATTAAAGTAACATACTCCTGCCATTTGCAATAAAACTAGTCTATCTTTGGCAGAATGAATTTCGGTTTTGCTTTTTTCGATTAGTACAGCAGCTGATTCATAATCTTCACCATCCAATTTTTCTGCTATCTTTTCTAAGAATTGTATTGCATTTATTTCATTTGAGTATGGAATTCCATCTAAATAAAATTCCATAGAAATACGATTGGAAGCATTTTCGATTTTCTCTTGAGAATTAATTATCTTTTCAGTAATAAATTGTCTTAAGTCGTTAGGAATATCAAAAACTTCTCCTTCAGATGTAAACCTAGTGTTTCCAATTTTTATTTCTCGATAAAGTCTAATTTTGTTTTCATCTAGGATGTCATAAGTTTCAAGAAACGTACTTCTCAAACTTTCTATAGTTTTTTGTTGAAAAATAGAAACCCACTTTTGATCTTGTTTGAAGCTTACTGGAAATCTAAAGTACACGATTATGTGTCCTTTATCAATCATTATACTCTCTACATAATGGTGTGACCACCAGTGAAACTTGCTTAAGGGAGGCAAGTTATACATGTTAAGTACATCCATATTAACCCTCCTAAAATCGGAATCTAATTCATCTGCTAAACGTAGCAATGCTGATAACAATCTCCTTCTAATGAGCATTCCTGCAATTGAACTTTTGCTTATAGTATTTAGTTTAATCCCTCTATGATTACGAGACACAATCGCAATCTCATTTATAAAATCCTTACAGGTTTCTAAACCAAGTGAGAAATTGGTTTTAGGAGATATTGAATCTTTGATAATCTGAAAACTAGCTAAGTGATGGTTCTTTCTGATTCTTTCTAATTCTTCAAGTGAATATTGTGCTTTTAACTCAATTTTGGAATAACTTGGAAATTGCATTCCTATGTCGTGTAATAAAGCTGCTCCTAATAGTATAAATTTCTCATATTCATTTAGTGCATCTGGAAATTCCTCTAACAATTTTGTAAGAATCTGTTTGATTCTAAAACTATGGTTCATTCCATGATCAGTATAATGTTGGTGAAGTACTCTATCATTCCAGAAGGACTTTAGATTTTCTTCAATACTTAACAAACAAGTGTTTAGTCTACTATTCATAATTTGGAATATATCAACCATTAAACAACCTCACTTCAGGTAATAGTTATTATATTAACTATATCTATAAAAATATTACATTAAGAAGTGTTTTTTGAATGTGCTTCATTTAACAAATAAATGTATAATATTTATTTAGTAGATTGTCACATCATTAGATTTTTCGTAAATAAATTCAAATTTATAATTCATCAATTATCTTAAAGATCTTTGATTGAAGACTAACATCAATTTTTTCAATAATCTTATCCAACAGAATAGTGAAATCATGATAATTCTTTACTTCTTTCTTGAGAATGTTTAGAATTTCTCTTGTTTCATCTGTATTTCTTTCTATTAAAGTGATTACTTTATTTCTTACATAGTTTACAATTTTGTTTTCAATTGTCTTTATTGCATGCTCTTTATCTGGTTTTTCAAACATGAAAACATTCTTCTCATTCTGTGGAGATAAAGGACTAAATTCAAACAAATGAAAGCGCAAATTATATAATCTAATTGTAAAAACAAAGAAAAATTCCGGATCAACATCAAAAACCGGAAGTATATTGAAGTATATATTAGCAATAGCCATATCAATTACTTCATTGTATCCTATTTTGAATTTCTTTTTAAATTTCTTTAGGTACAATTTTATCTTTTCTATATTTCTTTCTTGAGAAAGAGAAAATATCACATTAATATATGCTGATAATAAGTCCATTAAACAAAAGTCGTTTCCAGTACTATCATATAAGTTGTTTAAAACTTCAAAATACAGATCAAGTTTATTCAGATCGTTTAGTTGACCAAATTGAGTGATAACATTTAACAGACCTCTTGAATAAAATTCTAAAAAGAAACCTGAGGGATTTGATTCAAATAGGATTTTCAGTTTTTCAATAATTGATTCAATATTTTTCGGTTCTTTGTTCATTCCATAAAAATGTATAGCATTTGTAAGTACAAAACCATACTTTTCCCTTATTTCATGATTATTCAAAACTTTATTTATTTCTTCAATTTCTTTCAGACAATCTTTTGCTTTTGTATTATTTGAGTCCATAGCATAATAGGTAAAACAATCCACTAAAGCTTTCACGTAGAATAGCTTTATTGGCTGTAAAGGAAATTTACTTTGAAGAAAATGAAGTTCACCTAAATAGACTTCCATATTTTTAAAATTCTTGAGTTCACCGTATGTTTTAATTATGTTAAAGAGTACTCCTGCATACTTTTCTCTTAAATCATTATTATCAAATTTATTTGCAAGTGAAGAAATGGTCTTTACTATACCTTTAAGATGTTCTGTACTCATATTTTTACTATAGTGATAAGATGCATTAAATAAAGCATGGGAAATCCACTCTGCTGTATTCATAAAACTATGTTTTTTATAAATCTGTGTAAGTTTATTCAATCCTAATGTCATTTCATTGTACATTTTATTTTTGCCATAGTATTTTATTGAATTAGCTATACCTTTTATCCAATTAACAAGTGTATCTTCTTCTTGATAGGTATCAAATATCAATTCTAGTTGATTTAGAGATTTTTCCAATTCTGACCACATACCATTTCTTCCATAATCATCTGTTGAATTTAATAGAACAGAATTTAAAGAACTTCTAATCTGCATTGTTTCGAATTCATTAGATAAATCTGTTAATTTTCTCATATAGAATTCTAGTTTCTCAAATTTGTTTTTTTTGCCATAAAAATCACAGGAAATATTTAGTGAGTTGCTTAATCCTATTGATACATATTCTTTGTTTTCAGTTTCAAATAAATTCTGAATCTCAGTCATATATTCAATTAACTCAGTTTCATTTTCTCTTTGACTAGAATCTAATATTCTATTACTAAGTGAAATAGAAAAGATTTCTAAAATACGATTGTCTCTGCTAGTTTCGTATAATTTTCTGATTTTTTCTATATAGTAGTTTGTTTCATCTACTAAGCTGTGAAAGCTAGTTACAGCACTAGCGTTTACCAAACTTCTTGCATACATTATATTGAGATCTTGTGTTTTTTGTTCCTCTGAGAGATTTTTAACAAAATCAACAGCTCTTTTAATTTTCTCTAAATTATACTCAGATTTATGTATAGAGATATAGTTTTGTAAGATTGAAATGAATTCAAATTGGAGTCTTTTTAAATTTTCACTATCACTCGTCTTATCATATAGATTCTGGTAATTTATAAACCATGCATCTAATGAGCATGAGTTTATATTAATAAATGCGAAATATTCTGAATAAAATGTTAACAATCCTAAACACAAGAAATAGTCAACCTCAACTTTTTGAATCTTGTTCAATTCAGACCAAATATTCTCTATAATTTCTACAACTTTTATACCTATTCTTACATCAAAAAACCTTGATAAACCTAAAATGTTTAAAGTCAGATTTAATGGGTGTTTTTTAAGCAAAGAATGGAAATTTTGTAAAAATATGTCTTCCTTCTCGATTATAAGTTTTGCATTCAAATAATCTGAATAAAAATCAAAGATAAAATCTACATAGTCATCCTTCAAAACTAAAAGATCTGATGTACCATCATATAAAACACTAATAATATCTTCATTTTTAAGAATAGATGATGATTCGAGTGCTAATAATTTAAGATCATCAATTTTAATTGGACGGATTAGTGATATAAAACTTAATGTTGTCATAACATCTATTTCATCTACTTTCCTTCTAATAGCAATATCCTTTATATATTTCACTAATTTGGTTTCAAGTATTTCTAATGGATCTGAGATATCTAGATTGTTAATAGCGAAATCAGCGAATAGAATTGTTAAATCAAAGTTGTTATTTGATTTTTGTCTAATTTCTCTCTTTATTTCCTCATTTAATTCCTTGTAATAGCAATCCAAGAATTCTTTTACATCACCTTCTGATAAATTAATAATTTCCAGATTGTGATTCTTTTCTTTAAATACCAATTGCAAGGATTGACTAAATATACTTCGATCCAAAAGAATAAACTTCATATTATTAATTCTTGAATTGTTTATGATATAGTCAATAAGAGACATTTTATCTGCATACCTAGTTGCATCATCCAAAATCAATACTCTGTTAATTGTCTCATGTTGAACTTTGAATTCCTTATTGTGGTTAATGAAATTTACACTCCAAGAATTTAACTTCATAACCTCCTTTGCAAATTCTAGTATAAGCCTTGTTTTTCCAACTCCTCCTGGACCTGATATCAAAATTACGTTTTGATTGCTATTTAGAAAATTAAGTAATCTATTAATTTCATATGACCTGCCAATTAATTTTGGGTGCCTTTCTAGCATTCTTCTACTTTCTTGTCTATTTAGATAGTAATTTAGAGGAATTAAATTTTCTTTTGAAATTAATGTGTCAAATTCTTGGATTTTTTTTCTCAATATGGTAAGTTGATTTTTTAACTCTTGGTTAATTTCGTTTAAATCCTTAGAATACTTTAGTATATTAAATTGGAATTCTTCAAATAGATTCTTCAATTCTTTAAACTGTAGTTCAGTTTTTGCTTCAAGTTTTTCAAATTCAGATGAAATTTGAATACTAATTTGTTTGACTTGTTCATCTGCAGAGAGTTTGATCACTTTGGATATTGTCTCTCCCATATGTATCAAGAAAGAAGGTATCTTCTTGAACTCTTGAGAATTTTCTCCGTTTTCATCTAAAATATCATTAAGATAAGTACTCATCTTTTCTTCAATTTTTTCTGAATCAACCTCGTTTTTAGATGATCTCTTAAATAAAGACTTTAGTTTTTCTAATATTCTATTCAAAAGTTTATCTCCAAAAAATTCCGATATTATTGGAACCATCAGAGTGAGAATTAGATAAGTTGATACTGGGTCCATTTCTTCACCAACCTCACAGATATTATTAAATAATTCTCCTATATTTATATCTTCTTAAATAAAGGTTCTACGATATTATTTTTGAATTTGAAAGCTAATAAAATTTTATATTACTTAAATATCTAATATTTGTAAAACTCCAATGGGATTAGGATAAGATGAGTGTGAAAAAACAAGAAACTAAGAAGAGAAAAGAGAAAAAGATACAAGAAACTAACATAAGTGAAGAAAATTTACCTAAACAAGAAGTTGATGCTAATTTGATTACATTAAGCATTTGAAGAACAGCGGTGACCTCATCTAATGAAAAATTTTCTACCACTCTAACAAATTCTCTGGTTTTTCACTGAATAGTAATGATTTGATCTTCCTTGAACTGATTTCCATTAAACTAGTAAACTCTTCTAATTTGATTCTGCTAGGTTCAGGAACATCATAGAGGCTGTTCTTCTTTTTTTATTGCCATTAGCTGTGTCATGAATAAGTCCCCAGTTCTGGTGAGAATCCAATATGCATTTAAATCTGTAACACTTCGCTTTTTTGTGCTTTTTTCTATTAATCCTAAAGCTCGGAATTGTACTTTTATTGAATCAAAGCTTTTATCAATGATTCTGAAGGATCCCAATCTAAGTGTCCCCTTTTCTTTCAATCTAAGAAGTTCGTCAGGTATTTTGAGCTTAAGTTCTCTTTCCAGAAATTTATTTATTCTCCGCTTAAGTTTTTCTTCAGATGCTTCAGCAATCATCAAAGGTGCAATTTCAGCAAAAATCTCATTCCATTTAACAGCTACGCTGTTATATTCATAAGTATAAACATCTAATAATCCTCTAGTAACACTGAATGAATAGATAATATCAAACTTATCCTCACCTTTAGATAAGTTGTCTATATCAGTTATTGTCTCTTTTTCATACTCTGATAATCTTTGATTTAACTCATCTATTTCTCTTCTTAAATTTAAAATCTCTTTAGTTGCGTCCTCATCAGGAATTAAATCTCCCCTCACCCAACCAACAGCTGGATGAGTTTTCATCAAACTAATTAAACTTCTGCTAACTACAGCTCCCAGATTCTCAGCATTAGTCCATGTTTTGCACACTTTTTCTTTAAGCTTCAATCTGAACTGGTTTAATTTTTCTGATTTCTGTGTTTCTCTATCTACTTTTCTAACTGGAAGGTTGTCCGGATTTTCATGTAAAAAAGCAATTACAGGTTTTCCTGATTCTACTGCATAATCATATTCCATTTCTGTATAACTTGTCCCATCAATTCCTATTGAACCATATCTTCCTCCAACTATCACAATATAATAATCACAATCTTCAATTACTTGTTTTATTAGAGTCCATTGATCTTCATTTGCTGCAGGAAACAATTCCATTCCACTTGGAATGCAATTTAATTCTAAAAGTGCATGAATAATCTCGCTTCTTTCTTCCTTTAAATCCTCAAAAGTTGAACTAACAAATACTTGATATCTTTTATCCATATTCTCACCCATATATCTAGATTATAATTGGTAAGAAATAAAACTTTTTGTTTCCCTTTTCTGAAAATCTATAAAAGAAAACATAAAATTCCGTATTTTAGATATATGTAAAGAAGTAATTGCAAAATAATGCAAGTAATCATCTCTTCTTATAAGAAGGAAATTACAATAAGGAGACCTTAATGCAAGGTTAATCATAATATTAATAAAGGTATAGTCAAATAATTACGTGCAATCAGAGGAGGTTGTTTAATGAATGAAAGAAGGAAGGATTATCCTAACATAAGTGAACTAGAGGAGGAAATTGAAAGAGTATGGGCTGTAAAAGTAAAGGAAGATTTGGAGAATAGAAAGATAATGTATTATGAAGATACTTTAATTGCTTCATTTTATCACTATCTGAGGCCTTTTATTGATAAATATCCGGGAATAAGAATGTTCCTACAATATAAAGATCCAGATAATAATTACTTCTACGATTTGGTGATAATGAAATCACAAGCAGATTCTGAATGGGAATATGAAGAAATTTGGACAAGAGATATAGGCCGATTTTGGTTTGTTTTTGAGTTTAAATTTTTACCAAAATTAAAAGATGAAGATGCTCAAAAAGATATTAAGAAATTTCAGGATCTAAAAAGATATGATGATGACATTAAAAGAGTCTACTTTCTAAGTATAGATAGGAATATTGATTTCTACCGATTTATTAACTATAAGGGAAGTTGGTATGAAAACTATTATAGAGAAGGAAGAGGAATTCCATCCGATAAAAAGAAAGGAGAATGGGATTTTGAGATAATGCATTTATGATATTATTTTGTTGAACTTTAGAAACGAAAAAATAAAATTGATGATCTCAAATTGTCCTCTTTCTTGGAAGAGTCAATATCTTACTGTATAACGAAAAACATACGTTTCTAATTAAAAATGTAAAAAAAACTTAAATATATAAAATGAATACTGCATATTAGTATTTTTTGACTAAAATACAAGTGAGGGGAATAAAAAATGAAATCTGAGGATGAAAGAATTAAAGCAAATATCGAACTTTTGTTAGGTATTTTAGAAGAAAAATCATCTAAATTCTATAAAGCTGATTTACATATACACACTCTAAACTCATATGATGTTAAATCAGATCTGACTGTTGATGAATACGCTGAAAAGCTTATGAAAAAAGCCAATGATGTTGGTTTAGAAATAATTGCTCTAACTGATCATAATTGTATTAAGGATTTTGAAATTTTTAAAGAGAAAGCAATGAAGTATGGAATATTAGTCTTAGCAGGTGTGGAGATCAACGTACCTAAATCTCTTGTTGATTCTTCTCAACATCCTTATGTTCATGTAATAGCAATACATGAAGAAGAGTCAATGATTAATTCAATTCTTCGAACTCTTAATATTGAGGAAAACTGTGATCCAAAAACTGCAGTTGCTAAACCTGATCCTTTAGGTCTGTTTGAAGTTATCAAAATAATTAATGATAAAAATGGAATTGCTATTCTAGCTCATTCAAGTAGTCATAAAGGCTTTGGAAACGAATTTCGAGATTCATATAGAGTTGTGATTGCAGAAAGGATAAAAAACTTGCCATTCTTTGTAGAAATCAGAGATGAAAATGATACAAAGTTCTTTGATGGAACTGATGAAGGTTTGAACTTCCTCTATAGACCTTGTTTATTCGGTTCAGATTGTCATACATTAGATGATACATCTGAGGATGAAAGAAAAATCGGTTCAAGATACTCTTTTCTAAAAATGCAAAATCCCACATTTGAAAACTTAAAGAAAGTACTGAGAGAACCCAAATTAAGAGTAATTAGGCAAGATCCACCATCAATAACTAAACAAAGAATTTTGGGAGTACATGTTTCAGGTGGATATTTTGAGGATGAATTGATAGCTTTTCATCCTAATCTTAATGTTTTGATTGGAGGTAGAGGTGCTGGAAAATCAACTTTAGTTAATCTGATTCAATTTGCATTCAATGATTTACCGATTACTGAAATAGGTTATAAAGAATATGAATCCAAGATAATGAATCTTCTATCATACGGTAACTCAGTATATGTATATTTTTACGGTAATGATGGTAAATTGTACATTGTGAAGAGAACATATGTAGAAGATATTTCTAATCAAGGAAATACAATTCTATTTTACTTGCACAATGATAGTATTATTCGTGAAGAAGTTGAAAAATTAAGCACACTTATAGAAACAGAAATTTATGGTCAAGGAGAGCTTGTTGAAATAGCTAAGAAAACCGGTGATCAGCTTAAACTCATTGATGATTATATTGAGGATAAAAAGCTCTTCAAACTAAGAAACAAAGAATGTGGATATATTAAAAGTAAAATACAAGAAATTATTGAAATTCAAGAGAAAATTGAAACCCTAGAAGAAAAAATAAACCAAAAAGGAAATTTAGAAGATAGAATTGATGAACTATCCGCTCTAGTTAAATTTGATTTTGTCCAAAATTATCAGGAATGGCAAGAAGAATTCAAGTTTATAAAAAACACACAAAAATTTCTTGAGAAAATAGCTACTGTGATGTGTGATGTACCTTATCCAAAAACTCCTACTTTAGAGAAAGATTCAATTTTGAATAATGATTTAATAAATGAAATTTCTGTAAAAAATAGCGAATTTATAGATCAGCTGAAAGAGAGAGTTCGTAGCATACTAAATGAAAGTTTAACTATTAAAATCCATGATGAAATAAGCGGTTTGTTGGATAAATGGAAAAAGATGTACGATGAGGTTGAGAGTGAGTACAAATCTAAATTGGACAAAACCACACATGATGTTGGTGCAATTGTTGATAATCTAAATGGTAAAAGGGAAGAATTGATTTCAATAAATAAAACTTTTATTCCTGAGTATGAAGAATTAAACAAGGAAATTATTGAAATAGAAAATGGCATACTTAGGAATATAAAACAAATTATAAAAATTGATTCAAAAATTCAAAAAAAGAGAGATGAAACTGCTTCGTACATAAGCAAAAATTTGCCCAATATTAGAATCGAGTTCAGTAATAAACGTTATTTGGATGAAGTAATTGATAATCTAGTTATTAAATTCACTGGGAATGAATATAAAATTAGAAACAAAGAAATTAAATTTAGAAATCTGTTAAAAACTTTTGTACATCCTTTAGAATTGTTTGAATATTTAAATTCTACATCTAAATACTCTCAGTTGCTCGAGAAAAATGTGGATAAAAGAGTTGTTTCTATTCTTCATACCAAAAGAATTGATGAAGGTTTTATGAATGCTATAATGCAACCCGTGCCCCACCTGCCTAGAATACAATTATTGAAAGATTTAAAACATGAACAGCTAGAAGAACTTAGTCTAGGGGAAAAATGTGGCACTATTTTGAGTATAATTCTACTTCAAAAATCAAATCCTAGAATCTTGATAATAGATACTCCTGAATCAGAAATGGATCATCATTATTTTATTACACAAGTAATTGATGCTATTAGTAAATCGAAATATCATACTCAACAAATATTCGTTACACACAATCCCAACATTCCAGTGTTAGCTGATTCAGAATTGATACATGAAATCAAAGCTTTAGGTGATAAAAAGGGTAAAGTTAATCAAACTGGTTATCTTGATTGTCCTGAAACTTTGAAATCTGTAATTTCCTTAGAAGGGGGCGAGGATGCATTTAAAAGTAGAAGTAGAAGATATGGTTTTACTCTAAATTAATCCTTTATCATTGGCTGGTTTGTTTCCAAAAGATCATCAAATATCGTCTACGAAAACTGTAATATAATGGTAATTTTTTCCTAGCTTAAAATCTTCTTGTACTAGTTTGAGTGCATTTCCTCTACAAAGCTCTTTCAAATCTTCAACAATTACTTCTCTGATTCTAGATACATTTTCATATACTTCAGATAGAACTTTTACTGGAGGTTTAAATGAATCTTCAGGTAGATTATCTGTTTCCAGAATTAGCAGATCATCAGGTATTGTTTCTGCTATACTTTCATGTTTGTTTATCCAATGCTTATTTCAACTCACTAAATCCTTCTTACTAACCGAATAATGCTATCCAGCTGAACTAATATCATCCATGTATTTGATAGATCCAATGTATCCGTGAGAGATTACTTCTCACGGAATCTTACTTCTAGAATTTTATTTTTCAAAACAATGCAAAGAAATTCGTTTGAGAAAACAGGAAGACACCTTATTATATTCTCTTCCTTATAGAATCACAGTAGCTTCTTGGCAGTGGAAATCACCTCTATTTCAACTGGAAGCAAGTCCAAGCTAGAATTCTGATATTTATTCTCGACAGAGTATGATGAATCATTTGTAATTTTGAGTTTAAATCTGATTTTTACAAACATATAAGTAAGTACGAATTTATTCCCAATTATGCTTGAAAACTCAGAAGAAGAACCAATGAATCATCTCAACAATAGTGTGATATCAAAATCCACATCTCCTTTAACTATTACTTCAAAGAAAACAAATTGTTTTCTAATAGAAATTAACGATGGTTTTGTTCTAATTGACACTGGCTATACAAGTGAGCGTCTAGTTATCGAAGAAGCACTCACTAATGCAGGTTGTACATCTGCAAATCTTAATCTTATCTTGTTAACTCATGGTGACTTTGACCATACTGGAAACTGTGCTTATTTCAGAGACAAATATGGTGCAGAAGTTGCAATGCATAAAGAAGATTCAGGAATGGTTGAGTATGGAGATTTTTTCTATAGTAGATCTAATGTGAATATTATCGTTAAAATACTGCTCAAAACAGCATTATTTTTACTGAGGATGAATTTAAAAAAGCAAGATAGATTTAAACCAGATATCTATGTCGAGGAAGGGGATGACTTATCCATATATGGTTTTGATGCGAAAGTAATTCATTTTCCAGGTCACTCAAAAGGTTCTATAGGTTTTCTAACTGATAATGGCAATCTTTTCTGTGGAGATTTACTTGAGAATACTAAAGAACCTGCTAAATTCTCTCTAATCGACAATCACGAGGAATATAATGAGAGTATTGAAAAACTGAAACAATATCAAATAATAACAATTTACCCAGGTCATGGAAAACCATTCACATTGGAAGTTCTCTTAGAGAAACTCTAATAACTAAAAGAAAAAACATGATGTTAAATTTGCAGCTTGTACAGTTGCTGGAAAATTCACATCCTAATTGTCGTCTCCTCAAATGCTAATTCTTTGATTGACTGACTTAATATTTCGTAATCAAATGGTTTCTGAAGAAATTTGGACACTCCCATCTCCAAGGCTGAACTTTTTTGTTCAGTAACTCCAGTAATTAGCATAACTTTAGTATTCTTAATATAATTTAGTTTTTGTAAGTCGTGCAACAGCTCCAAACCATTCTTTCCTGGCATTAAATAATCTAGAATTATTAGATCTGGTGGATTCTTCCTGTGATTTAAATATAAGTCAACTAAAGCCTCTATACCATTATATGATTGTCCTATTATTTCATGTCCCATTTTAGACAAATACATTACATACAAATCCTGCACTAATCTATTGTCCTCAACAATATACACTCTTACCATTTTTACTCCTCTAAGTTTCTACTTTTCTGTATTCTTTTTTCGTTAGTTTTTCTTCTATGCCTTTAGTGACCCTAGTTACCATCCACTCCTCATCTTGCCTCCATTCTTTATTTTCAATATCATAATTCCCTGTATAAAATCTATATTTCAATGCATTATATCCAAAGCTATCCAACAAGTAAGCTGAAAATTTTTCATACCTTTCTTTCATTAAGTAAGAGAGTTTAGTTTGATAGTAAGGAGGTAGAGATACTGTAAGAAACAAGTTCTGACCTAAATCTTCGATATATATGCTAAATGGTGGTCTTTCATTCTTTAAAAGACTGAAGAGTCTTGATTTTTCTTCTTTAGAGATGTTGCGTATAATATACCCGAATCTGATAAACATCTCGAAATGTTTTCTGTTTATTCCCAGCCAATAGTTTTCTACATGTTTTTCTATAAGTGCATGATATCTTTTTTTGAAATCCATGTAGATTGCATTTTCAGTTCTTTCTTCGCGAAAGAATTCTTCAAGATATGGTCGAAAAGTTTCAGGGAAGATGTACTCTCTCAATTCTCCTTTTTTTGATTTCAGGTATTTTCGATACTTTTTTATTAATTGGCTCATTGGTGTTCTAAAGTCAAGAGTAATGTCCCTTAGAATCAGAAGTTCTATGGGATGCAATTCTAAAGAGGATAAAGAGGACTCCCTCCCTCCCTTACCGGTGTACAAAGGAGTGGTAGATTGTACAAGATAAGCATCAAGATCGAATTCCTCAAGATCAGTAATATTGTTGTAAAAAGGTTGAGGATAAAATATTCTTCTTCCCTGAGATTTATAGGTATAATATTTAACACAATATTTCCTTACTAACAGATTTTCAAGAAAGAGCTTCAGGTTACGGAAAGAACCTTTAGGTATGTCGAATACCGTATATACTCCGTACTCAGACCCAAAGATTCTATTTCTTGAAGAGGTGTAAGGATGAATATCACACGCAAGCTCTAAAATTTTGATTTCTTCTATCGATTCTGTTAAGAATATTACAATATGTCTTTCTAACAGTAAACTTTCGGGATTAAGAGAGGAATGAACTTCTCGGATAACATCTTGAGCTCTTAACTCATCTACTCGTCTAATGAAGGTTTGGGGCGACAGATTAATTTTTTGAGCTAGTTCGCTGAACGATTTAAGTGGATAATTTTCTAATAAACGCAGTATTTCCATCAAATCTCGAGCGAATCCCTTCATTATTAATCCCATATAACTGTTTTTTTCGATTAGTGAAGTCTTGTCAAACTAAGGCCCCGGGGTAACGCCTCCTCCTGGAGGGTAATCTGGATCTCCTTCTGGTGGGTCGAATGGTTGAGTATCACTTACATATCTAATTTGATCATTATTCTCTATCTCAAACCATACTTTAAAGATGTATATTCCGCTTTGAAATGCAATGTTGGTGAAGTAGAATTTGTATAGAATTTCTGTTTCAGTTATTACGTGATTATCTCTATAGATTGTATAGAGTATTTCTCCAATGAATTTAACTGAGGCTTCAAAGACTAGGTGATTTATTCCTGGTAAAAGTGTAAGAAGAACTTCAGCATAGACATCATCTAATGCACCATCTCCATCATAATCACAATAACAGACATATTGTATGTCTACTTTTGGACCTAAAGCACTCACATTGAAATTCAATGTAAATAGTGCCACAGTTACTACTACTAATATAAATTTTAGAGTCTTATTTAGATTCATTTATATCTGAACTATATTTTCCATAGTGTATTTAAATATTTGGAATGTCTGGTCTAATTCAAATCTGAATTTATGTAGGAAATAAAAGCATTGTCATAATCCCCTCTTTCTTGGAAGTGAGATAGCTTTGCAAAATGCTGAAAAAATAAAAAAAGGAATAATCAGAAGATTTGCTTCAATAACACTTAAAAATACATTAGTAGCATACAAATACTATCAAGTATAATAAATAATCGCAGGAATGAACTATCGTGAAAAGAAACAATCTCAAAGTATCAATTATGTTAATTCTATCTCTTTTAATTCTATATACTGTAGTATTAAATGCAGGAGTAAACAAAACATCAGCTACTACATCAACCAATCCCCTCTCAGATCTACCATCATTAGACGATTTGATTGTACAGTCACCAATGACTATTGATGTTGATTCTGATTTTGAATCTTATGGATTCCCTGGAGAAGGATCAGCTGTTAACCCTTATCGTATTGAAAATTACAATATCACAACTTCTGGTGATTATTGTCTTAATTTCGGTGGTTATACTACTAAACACTTCATTATCCAAAATTGTTTTCTTAAGACAGACACAAATTATGCTATTTTCTTGGGCAAATATCAAAACATGGCTGAAGAAACAGTAGTCATTCTCAATAATGTGATAGTCTCAACAGGAAACGATGGTCTTAAACTAAATGGAGGAATAAGCTCAACAATTAATGATAACTATATAGTCTCCTTTACAGGTGGAATCGATATAAGAGAATCTGACTTTACTTACGTTAAAAATAATAAAATTGTTGCAGAACTTGGTATTCACATTCTAGATTCTCATGGAGTTTTAATACACAAAAATATCTGTAATGAAACTGTTGGGGTAGGAATAAGTGTGGAGAACTCAAATGGTACAAGCATCACTCATAATACTTGTTCAAATAATGCTGATACTGGTATTCTAATTGAAGACAGTTTAGATTTAATTATTACTAATAATTATCTAATAGGTAATTTCTTTGGTATGAGGATTGTGGGATCATCAGGTAGTGTGATAACTAATAATCACGTTGAAACAAGTACATCATATGGATTAAGTATGTCTCTTTCAGTAGGAATTAATAAGATATATCATAATGCATTCTTTGATAACAATCTTGCTGGCTCCACCATTCAAGCTCTAGATGACGCTGGAGATCAGTGGTATGATGAATTGTTACTCGAGGGAAATTATTGGAGTAATTGGAGTCCTGCAGTAAGTAGTTACTATACAATTGATGGTACAGCAGGTTCTCAAGACCTTTATCCTTTAGAAGTAATTCCAGAGATTTCCGAATATACTAGTGGTTACATATCTTTCATCATGATTATTACATTCCTAGCAATACCATTAGTTGTCTACAGTAAAAAAAGGAAATAGATTATTTATTTCTCTATTTTCTAGGTTTACTCCTCTCCCTTCTTTCTATCTTTTTCTTTTTTGTTTGTCTTACTTCGTGAGCAGTTGAAGGAATTCTGTAATTGCTCTCTTTCAAAATTTTAGTTGCTCATTTGTAACTCCATCTCTTGTGATGACCTTGATATTCTGGTTAATTAGTCTGTTACTATAGAGTTCATTGATTTTTGCTGATTACACTTAAATAATTGAATACTCAGAAGGAGGCATTAGACAAATGAATAATATACAAATTAAAACACAAAAGTTAGATGAACATCTAAATGTTCTAGACTTGGCAATGTTAACACATGTAATTTGGAAAATTACTAGACCCGAAATCAATGCATCCATTGAAGGTATAGGAAGTTGGATACAAAATCTAGATTATGATGAAGTTCCTATTGTAGTAGAAGCTTACAAAGAAAATAATTTAGTGGGATGGGTTCTTCTCTTTGTACATGATTCCAAAAGGTTAGAGATTAATCCTTGGGCATTAGGAGGTCATCCTCTTATTCATCCTAATGAACCCAAGAAAATAGAAGTAGCTCAACTTCTATTCACAGAATGCATAAATCATGCTTTGAAGACACAACACACTAGAATAGAATTGTGTTACGAGAAAATAGATTCTTTAGAAAAATATCCAGTAGATCCTTCTATATATCCAAGTTGTAATCTTCTAGAGGAAGATGAAATTGTTTTCATGTCACTCAATCTAGAAGAACAAGAGCTTTCTGAAATAGAATTTCCTAAAGGAATAGAAACTATTCTCTTGAAAAATGCTGATGATAATGACCTATATTCTTGCTTCTATGATTCTTTTAGTGAAAGTGGAGATAGGAATTTTCTTTCTGAAACAGATGAAGAAAGAAAAGAATATTTTGATGAACATTTTGATAAGGAAGACGAAATGATAAATGAAGCATCTATAGTACTTGTTGAAGGAACCAAATTCATAGGTTTTACACTCGTTAAACCCACCCATGGTGAAGGTAACGGCCATCTATGGATTATGGGTGTTATTCCTGATCATAGAGGACATCAGCTAGGCTCTAAACTATTAAACCATGCAATAGTCACTCTCAAAAATTCTGGTTTCAAAACTATGAGTCTTGTGGTAGATATCGCTAATGTAGCTGCACTCAAGTTATATGAGAAATTTAGTTTTGAGCAAGGTTGGAAAAGAATAACTCATGCTTGGAAAGAAGAAAAATAAATTGAAGTTATTTGATTTAATATAGTAAAATAATTTAGAATGGTTCTTTAAGAATTGATCAAATTATTTTCTAGAAAGGGAATAATCTAATCCCACAAATTCAATAGGTTTACCTTCTTTATCTTTTCTAAAAGATATCTTCTTTTCACCTATTAAACAAAAACCCAGTCGTCTTAGTAGATTATTTGATGGTTTGTTAATTTTAGCTGTACCTGCAGTCACAATTTCTGCATCTAATACCTCAAAAATGTAATCTAAAACAGCTTGACAGCTTTCTATAGCGTACCCCATCCCATGAAAATCAGAATGAAAATTAAAGCCAAATTCAAACCTCCCATCTTCTTTCTTAGCTTTAAATATTAGTCCTATCAGTTTCTTTGGTTCTTTTAAGATTACAGCCACAAAATCGTCCCCTTCAGAAAAATTCTGAACTATCGATTTATATTCTTCTAGATTGCTTGGCCAAGGTCCCTCATCATATTTTGCTAACTCTGATTGTTCATATTTCATTGCTAATTCAGCTAGATCTTCCCAATCATCAAGAGTAAAATTACGAACTATTAATCTGCCTGTTTCTAATCTGATCATTCTTAATCGCTCATGTAGTGCTATTGGTTAATTTTTAGATTTTCTAATATGTGTTTTTTCTCTCTAATCTTTAGGTTTCGTAAAGAAGTAACTATCTTGTTTATGCTTATTTCACTAGGAATGGTAAATCTATCACTACAGCATTTACTGGACAGTCTTCTTCGCACACTCCACAATACCAACATTCATCGTACTTAATGTATGGGAATCCTTCGTCGTCCAATCTAATGATGTCCATTGTACATCGTTCTACACATACACCACAGCTTGTGCAAAGATCTTTGTTAACAATTAATGGCATTATGGATCTCCTCCATCATCAATTGGAACTAGAACCGTTTGAACTTCTCCGGATTTTAATCCTTTAGCAAGAACAACATGCTTTAACCAATTTTCATCATCTTTTTCAGGATAATCAGTTCTATGATGGAACCAACCCCAGCGACTCTCTTTTCGGGCAAGAGAGGCATGTACTGAGAGCTCTGCACAATCTAGAATAAATTGTATCTCCTCAAAACGACTTAACTCATGATGGTCAGTAATTCGTATGTTCGTCATTTCTTTTCTAAACCTTGGAAGCCACCATAAGAATCTATTCAATTTTGTTTCATTTTTTGGAGGAACAACATAATCTCCAATTGTTCGTCTAACTTTATATTCGAAATCTTGAACTGATATTGTCCCAGTTTTGTTATTTTCCAAAACTTTGAGAAGTCTTTGTTCCTCATCATTTATCAGATTTTGATCAATTTTACTGTGTTCCTTGTTACTGACAAATTTGACAGCTTCTTCAGCAGCTACTTCACCAAAAACAAATGCTCCAGTTAGATGTTGTAATGGCACACAAGCAACATCCCCTGCTGCATAAAGACCTTTGAGAGTAGTTTCAGCTTTCTCATTAACAACAATACCTGTTAAACCATGACCACCACAAAGTTGATACTCTGTTTCACCTAATTCGATGAGTCCTTCTCTAAAATCGACTCCTCTGTTTTCCCAGAATCTCTTCTGAATAGGTCGTTCTACTGAAAATAGTATCCTTTCGATTTCTTGTATTCGTTCCTCAGAAAGATGATTCATTTTTATGAAAACTGGTCCCCTACCTTCTCGAAGCTCCTTCAACATTCTCTGAGTAGAAACATATTCAAGATCAATCGTTTCACCAAGGGCATTGACAATCTCTGCTCCACGAGTCAAAGTGATGTAGAGTAATGGGCAGTTAATATCTTTTATGAGAGGAGAACAATTGGTATACTCAAATCCAGTAAGCTGAGCACCTGCTCGATAAGCAAGAGAATATCCATCACCTGCGTTTCCTGGATAATCAAATGTTCCATAAAGATACCCTGAATTAGGAAGAGAAAATCTTGCACAACCTCCATTAGAAAGAATAGTTGCTTTTGCTTTACAGACAACAAATTCTCCTGTCCTAATGTTAAAACCCATAGCTCCGTTTACTTCTCCATTATTTACTAGCAGTTTGGTAACAATTGTTCTATTTACTACTCTCACTCCAGCTTCTTTGACCTTTTCAGCTAAGACAAGTTTCAGTTCTGGAGAATCCATCTCTAAGAGAAAACTACCTTTTGCATGAACTTGTAATGAGATATATTTATTCTCTTCATCTCGGGGAAAACGGATACCCCAACCTTCAAGACGTTTAAGAATAGAATAACTCCTCTCAGCCATTACGTAGCTAGGTTTGTAATCTACAATTCCTTCTGTTGCTATACGTGCTGAATTCATATATAATTCAGGAGTAGTTATACCTGGTTGAACAACTATATTGAGTGCATCCATACCACGTGCTATTGAACCACTACGGTTGATTTCTCCTTTTTCAAGAATGGTTACATCAGCATCTGGATTTTGTTCTTTGGCGACAATAGCTGCCATGGTTCCTGCACTTCCTCCACCAATAACAAGAATATCAGTTTCCAAGTTCATTTATCACACAACTAGCATTGAATCCCACTAACAGCATTTAATTATTGTGTAAAAATAAAATAAAAAAATAAGAAAAGAGGAGAAGTTATTTTCTTCTCTTTAAGATAAAAATTGAACAAATTCCAACTGCCATTAGTAGTGGAAGAATGACGATTGTAGGATTAAATTCTCCTACAACAATGTTTACTGTTACATATACTGTATCAGTTCCAGTATTACCTGCGTCGTCTATCGCTTCCAGAGTGTAATTATGTACACCGACTCCTAATCCATCAGTTGAAATCCACAATGTAGTACCATCCCAAGTTAACAATCCCATGGGAACAGCTGTTTCATCGAGGTAAACTGTAAAGGAATATAAATTGATTTCAGTTATTGTCCAATTAACATTATGACCAGTTTCTCCTTCATTCATCTCAAAATTTGGTTCTCCTACAACTACAGGATCGGTTGTATCAAGTGTGAATGTACTGACATTTGACCACTTTCCAGGCTCCCCCTCAGAATCAATAGCTAGGATTCTCCAATGATATAAACCGTCTGAAAGTGTTGTTGTCGTATAATTTGTAGCTGTTCCAGAAACGGATGCATTAACTACTTGAGATATGAAATCTGGTGCATCATCAACTTGAAGTAGATAACTAGCAGCTCCCGCAATCGGATCCCAAATTAATGTAGGCGTGGTATCAGTTATGTACGAACCATCACCAGGTGAATCTTGTACAACACTTTCTAGTTTAGTTGTATACTCAACAGTTAATTCAGATACCCACGTTGCATTAACAGCATTGAGATTAATCAACAGTAATCGAAACCTTAAATCTTTTCCAGGATTAGTTAAGGTTGTTAGTGCACCATGTGTTACAGCTTGCCAATTTGCTCCTCCATCTGCTGAAAGATACAAACCAATTGCCATTCCACTCCATAGTGTTGAATAGTCGTTTAATAACAATGAAGCTTTGATGACTTGTGCATCATCAGTAATAGGAACAATTGTAGTAGATTGAGCAAACATAGGACTTTCATGACCAGTGTGGTCAAGTACGAGTAAGCCACCAAAATAGTCAGCAACATATACCATTCGGTCTTTTACAAATAGGCCATCTGGCCAATTCCATGTATCATAAGAACCAATCAAAGCTAGATCTGAAGGATTTGTGGCATCTATAACTATAACTCCAGAAGCTGAATCAGTTATGTAAACTTTATGCTCTTCGAATTTAGCATCTTTAACGTAGTCTCCTGAATTATATGTATCCAAAATTGTTGGAGTTGTCGGATTTGTAACATCAATTGTAACTAATCCTGCCCAACCATTTGCAACATAAGCTGTATTGCCATCAACAGATAAATCATAAGCATTAGTTGTTAAAGAAACATTTCCTCTATAAACTGGAGCAGCTGGATTTGTGACATCATAAACCAGAAATTTACCAAAATAGTCTGCGATGTAGAGTGTTGAACTGCTTATATAGACTCCATTTACAAAACCACCATAGTTTATAACAGAGCTATTAAATGGATTTGCTGGATCTGTTACATCAACAATCTGTACTCCACCATATTGGTCAGCAACGTAGTAGTAATCCCCATCGACATAAACATCAACAGGATGATCTATAGTAGGATAGGCACTAAGGTTTGTTGGGCTAGCTGGATTAGAAACATCCACTATTTGTAATCCCCAATTTCTTGTAGCAACATAACATACTGAATTCTTCACATATACACCAGTTGGTGTTCCTGCCGCACTTCCTATGATATACTGACTTACATTGGTAGGAGCTGAAGGGTCACTGATGTCAAGAATTGTCAAATCACCATGATATTCGGCTACATATGCGTAATTACCATCTACAAAGACATCAACTGGATCTTTGGAATTGTTGAAAATACCTTTAAGTTCAGGATTTGGTTTATCTGGAGTTTTCACAATTCCAGTACCCCATCCAGTTGCATTTGTATTAGCAATATCATGATATGTTGTGGTTGAAAAATTTTCAACAAAGATACCAGTAGCAGCTTGAACATCTGTTCGGTTGTTTGGTACAAAACAAAAGGCTGAACCTAAAAGAATCATGAAAATAGTTATTTTTACGTGCTTGTTTTTCATTTAATCATCTTCTTTTGACAGAGACAGTTTAGTCTAAAGTAGGTTAAAAGCTTTATGCAAACCAAATCAAGAACGATTATAAAAAACTGGCTACTTTATGATTCATTCATATTGTTAGTAGTAAAATAACTGAATATACTATTTTCTGCCAGTTGCTAAACTAAATTTTCTAGCATACGTTAATATATGAGAATAAGTAAGCTTGTTTTTGATATCTAAATTACTGATGTACTATGTGAGGGTTCTGGTCCTAATTACTGTTGAGTCTAATAGAGATAGGACTAGATTAAAATGTCAGAAAAAAACAAACTAAAAACAGAATTCATTTTATTATTGTGTGTTTTATTAATCGGAACAATAGGAAATACAACTCTTATAAATGGTTCAATCAATGCAGAAAATGACATAAACAAACTAACTGAATATACAACTATTAACAATTCTGAACCAGAAGAGAAAATAGAAGAAGATCAAGATAGTGAGAATAACGCGTACTTAAAAGACATTTCTGAACTTTCAAGTAGAGATATAGATTCTTTCATTACTCCAAGTGACTTAGATTCAGAAGTTACAGTTTTAAAGAGTATTTTGGACACTCCATTTCTTCAGCGATATCATCCTGATTCTTTATTCAAAGTTAGAGAAGATAACAAAATTGAATTTGTTCTGAAATATGATGACCAATTCAATCTTTTATCAACTGTAGAACATTTAGTTAGATATGATGTAGAAATTACTCAAATTAACCAATACAGTAGTTTTCTTCTTATACAAGTCCCCAAGAATCTTATTTATAATTATCAACAAAATTTCTTTACTGAAGCTCTAAATATTCCAGGTGTAAAATACATTGAACCAAATTATTATTATGAAAAGGCACTGATACCTGATGATCCAAGCTGGATTCATCAATGGGGACCACAAATCATAGGAATGGAAGATGTATGGGATATTCAAATGGGTTCTTCTAGTGTAATTGTTGCTATTTTAGACACAGGTATCGACTATACACATCCTGATTTAGCAGGTCAATATCTTCCTCTTGGTTATGATTTTATAAATAATGATAATGATCCTTTTGATGATAATTATCATGGAACACATTGTGCAGGGATAATAGCTGCAACTATAAATAATGGTATAGGAATCGCTGGTATCGCTGATGTTTCCATAATTGCTGAAAAAACGTTAGATAATAATGGTTATGGAACTGCTGAAAACCTTGCATCTGGTATTGATCATGCAGTTGCACAAGGAGCTCACATCATTAGTATCAGTTTGGGGGGATATGGATATTCTCAATTAGTCAATGATAGTGTACAAAACGCGATTACTGCTGGAATAATGGTAATATCGGCATCAGGGAACTATGGAACAAACGACCCTTACTATCCTGCTGCATTATCAGGAGTTTTTGCAGTAGGAGCAACTGGTTCATCAGATAATAGACCCTACTACTCAAATTATGGCGATTGGCTAGATATATCCGCACCTGGTGATGATATTTATTCTACTCATATATGGGGGAGCTATTGGGGGGATTATATGTACGATAGTGGAACATCTGCAGCTTGTTCTCATGTTGCTGGATTAGCAGCTTTACTCTTAAGTGAATTTCCCACTTACACTCCAGATCAGATTTATAATATAATGGAAACAACATCTGTAGATTTGGGGGATCCTGGTTATGATATTTACTTTGGATGGGGAAGAATAGATGCATTTGCAGCAATTTTCGGATTACAAGACCATAATCTACAAGCTAAACTTCTTTGTCCAAATATAATTCCATATGATTTGCAGACTATGATTGAAATCCAGATATCTAATGTGGGTTTGTTTGAAGAAACGGATATCAATGTTAGCCTTATAATTGATGATGTAAATTTTGGTACTTCTATTATACCAAGTTTAGCTCCTCGTGAAAAACATTTTATTGGCATAGGTTTCACTCCAGGTACCATAGGAACATATAATATTACTGGGTATATTGAACCAGTTCCCGGTGAAATAATAAAAGCTGACAATAGTGCTCAAAAAGCAGTGGAAGCTATAGCAAAAGTCATTAATCTTCAAATTGGTGATATTTTAGCTTACGGATATCCTAATGACTTTTACCCGTTTAGTATAAAATGGGAAGTTGTGGACATTTTGAGTCCACGAGAATATGTTCTTAATTATATATATTTCTTAGCTGATACGCTCACTGAATATGTTTATGGTACTTATATCCTAAATCCATACACTCGTGAGTTTTCATCATCATGGGATTTATTTCCCTATTGGCTAAATCCAGATGATCTCTATTTGGGAGCAGTAGTCGATGTTTTCTATATGGGAGCTAATGATGGTGAAGTCATTGGAGAAACAACGTATAACTATTATGGAGAGATTGTTGATGTGTGGATATTAGATGATCCTGATGAAGAATGGCCGATGTATGCAAAATACTACTTTGTAAAAGAAACAGGTGTTCGTATAGCTAATTTAGATGATAGTTATAATTTTTATTGGGAAGGAACTTACATTAGCGTATTATCCCCCTCATATGAAGTTCATAATCTCAAACAAGCTGTCGATTTTTTTGAGAGAAATAACACGAATTTTGTAATCCCTATTTTGATACATAATACTGGCCATTTTGCAGAATCATCTGTTACTGAAGTATATATAGATGGAGTCTTTGTTACTTCAAGGAATCTCAACTTAGATGGTGGAGAATACTTCATTTGGAAAGCAGAATGTCAAACTTCAGTTCATGGTGTTTATGTAGTAGAAGTTAATACTACGATAGTTACGGGTGAATCATATTCCATTGACAATTATTATTCTATCGATTTTAGTACTTATCCTCCTGTGCAATATTTTATGTACTCGACTCCATTTCTCTGGTATGATACATACCATAGTGGTCAATCACTTGGATTAGCGGGAGACGACATATACAAATCAATTAATCTGCAATTTGAATTCTTCTTCTATGATCATTTCTTTTCAACTATCTATATAGATTCAAATGGTGTGTTGTCATTCCTTGAACTAGATTCACTTACTTGGAATCGTTGGGGTATACCTACCGATCATTATAATTATATTATCGCACCATTCTGGGATGATCTTTATGCATCTAATAATGTATATTATCGTTCAACTCCTAGTTATTTCGCAGTTACTTATTGGTATTACATCACCACTTCTCCAGGGTACTACCCAATAGGAACATTTGAAGTTGTTCTACATGCTAATGGAGATATAGTCTTTCAGTATCATTATATTGAATATGATCCTGGTTCAACAGTGGGACTAAATTATGGTCGGGACTTAAGTTACTATTCTCTCTATACACCGAGCTTAAATGGTGCAAGCGATTTTGCTATTCTATTCTCTCCCTCTCCTTATACTAGTTTCATCGAAGTTAATGCTTATGACAGTATCAGTTTAGATCCTTTAGCCAATGCTCAAGTGAATATTTACGATGAAGCTGATAATCTTCTTTTAACTAGATTGACAGATGTAGATGGGTTCTACAAAGTAGTTGCTGTACCAGTAGGTACTTACAGAATTGAAGTAATCGCTGATGAGCATTTTTCAGAGTCTCAAGTTATATTTGTAGATGTACATGAGAGTATTTACATGCACTTTTATTTAGATCCATTACCTATACGGGAAGTTGAGATTATAACCCCGACGGAGGGACAAACGGTTGAAGGAGGAGTGGTCTATATAGAATTTAACACAACAGATGTGACGGATGTAGTGTTAGTTGATATGTTTGTTAATGATGTCTGGATTACGAATGTAACCTCTCTTTATAATGATTATATCTGTGTCCCAGTTTTTGAAAATGGAACAAACATAATAAGACTTGAATTTCTATGGGATGATACAACCAATGCATTTGTAGAGCTATCAATTGAATCTGCTGATATTACACCTTTGTATGACTTGGATGACGGAGATTACTTCATGATGACTGTAGAATTTCCAGATGTTGGTATGTTTATAGAACAGAATTTTACTTTTGTTTGGCACTCTGAATTTGAGCTGAATATTACAAGCACTATGAGGACTTATGACGATAATGGTACAACACTTAACCAAATGCAATATTATACTAGAGTAAACATCCTAAATGGTTATGTAACAGATTCAGATATTCCTGGATTTATTTCCAGTCATTTTGCACTGTTCAATAGAATTACTCCTGAAACTACTATTGGTGACCCATTTATTTCATCGAGTTGGAGTGATATAGTTTTTATCAATGATAGTTTACTTTGGAGAGGTAATGATGTTTGGAAGATAATCTTGATAGATGGAACTATACTTTATATCCACAAAGAATCAGGATTTTTCATCTATGAGTTTATCCCTACTACAAGCTATGGACCTGGATTTGGATTCGTTGAAACTAATATCTTCGAGTTAGTACATGCTCCAGATTTACTATTGGAACCAGATTATGAATATGAATTTGGAACTACTGGACATTATCTTACTTGGTCTGCTTACGATGAAGATCCTGCACATTATGAAATCTATTTAGAAGGTGAGTTGATCTCAACCGACTCTTGGTATTCAGGAATTCCAATCAGTATCAATATAGATGCTTTGGAAGTAGGGGTCTATAATTATACGATTGTAGTAATGGATGAAGAAGGGAATACTGCTTCAGATACTGTGATTGTGACAGTTAACCCAATTGTTCCAGAATTAAGTCCATTGCTCAATCTACTGTTTCTACCATCAATCATATGTATGACTCTTGTTTTCGTTCTTAAAAGAAGAAAATTTCAAGTAACTAAATAATTTCTTTCTTTTTTCTTTTTTTTCGATAGATAGTAATGTTTAACTCTCATCTTTGTGTATTTTTCTTAAGACTGTTTTTATTACAATGCTTCGTGGAGTTAATGTTAGTGGACAGAAGAAAATCAAAATGGAAGAACTTAGGAAGCTCTATGAATCATTGGAATTTGAGCAAGTGCAGACTTACATTCAAAGTGGTAATGTAATCTTTCAAACAGCCTTGACAGATAAAACAGAAATAATAGACAAAATTCAAAAGCAAATCCTGAATGTTTTTGGGTTTTTAGTGACTATTGTAATAAGGACAAGAGAGGAGAGAGTTAATCAAGTTAGAAATAGAGAAGAAACTGTTAATGATTTTTCATCTTATATTCCTATAGGTAATTCTATTGAGAAAGTTCTTAGATGGTCAAAACAAGGTGCGAAAATAATTTATTTAAGTTTTCACAGAAAATACTCAAATATTCAAAAAGATGAGACTATTTTGAAAAAGTTCAATTTTCCTGACGGACCAGTGCTCTATCGCAAAGGTGGGGAAGAATACAAGAATATTATTGAGAGAATTAATCCAGATATTCTTATTGAAGATAATTGTGAAAGTATTGGAGGAGTGAAGGAGATGATTTTCACTCATCTAGGTTCTGAACTTAGAAATAGGGTAAAATCAGTAGTTGTAAAAGAGTTTAATGGAATAGATGATTTCCCTGATTCTTTGCAAGAATTATGTAATAGTTAAGCTTAACAGTCAATCATTTTTTTATCTGCTTCTATCTATTTATTCAACTAAACAGTAGAAATTTATTACCTAATATTTTAATATCCTAAGGAAATGTCTATTCAGAATGAGATTTGATGAATTAAGCTATGAGGAAGCTCCATTAATAAGGGGAACAGTTCCTGGACCAAAATCAAAAGATTTTCTGGATTTACAAGTTAAGCTTGAGGGTAGACCTGTTTCTTATCCAAAAGGTTCTCCTATAGCCTTCAAAAGAGGATTTGGAGCAACAATACAAGATGCTGATAACAATGTTTTCATTGATTTTTTTGGAGGAGCTGGAGTTCTAGCTTTAGGGCATTGCAATCCTTATATTGATGAAAAGGTTCGAGAGGTTCAGCAGAACATAACTCATACACTTGATTTTCCTTCAGAAATTCGGATGGAACTTGTCGAAAAAATTTTGAATATTCTACCAGGTAATCTACGTAGTAATTCCAAAATTGTTTTTGGAGGACCAACGGGTTCTGATGCAATAGAAAGTGCAATTAAGCTTTCTAAAATAATAACTAAAAGACATGGAATCATCGCTTTTGAAGGAGCATACCATGGGATGACTTCAGGTGCTCTTGCTTTAACTTCAGGTAAATTTTGGAAGAAAAATTACTTGCCTTTAATTCCAGAAGTCCATTTTGTTCCTTACGCTTATTCATATCGATGTCCATTCAAAACCAAAACAGCTGTAGAATGTGCCGAGGCAAGTGCTAGTTATTATGAACATGTTCTAGAAGATCCTCATTCTGGTATAGTAGATCCAGCTATGACAATTATAGAACCTATTCAAGGTGAAGGAGGTTCAATTGTTCCTCACAATATTTTTGTTAAGAGAATTGCTGATATCAGTAACAAGTATGAAATTCCGATAGTTTTTGATGAAATTCAAGCTGGTTTCTGCAGAACTGGAAAATTCTTTTCTTCTGAACATTCAGGAGCTTCTCCCGATATAATGACAATATCCAAAGCTCTGGGTGGAGGATTCCCTCTTTCAGCAATAGCTTATAGACAAGACTTAGATGTTTGGTCGAAGGCTGCTCATATTGGTACTTTTAGAGGTAATGTCACTGCTATGGCTGCAGGATCTGCTTCGATTGATTTCATGTTGGAAAACAATCTTGCTAAGTATGCTGAAGAACTTGGAAATTACCTACTAAACAAACTAGAAAAAAGTGAGAAGAATTCTGGAATAGTTGGTGAGGTCAGAGGAAAAGGTTTGATGATTGGAATAGAAATTGTTGAAGATAAAGAAACTAAGAAACCATCTTCTGAACTTTGTACTAGGATAAGAGATGAAATGTTTCAAAAAGGCGTGATAATAGAGATAGGGGGACATTACAACAATGTTTTGCGATTCCTTCCACCTCTGATTATAACTAAAAAACTAGCTGAAACTGGTGTTGATATTTGCATTGAATCAATTGAAAAGGTAGAATCTGAAATAGCTTAAAAGATGCTATGAAGAGTTATATCTTCTTATTTTACTTGTTGAGATTCCATATGTAACTAAACCCGTTAGGATAATTAGCGCACATATAACTCCATCTAGAACTGGAACTCCAAGCTTCTTTTCCAGATTTTTATCTAATCCTGTCATTCCTGCACAACCTAAAACGATCACTTCAGCTTTATCTTGCTCAATAGCAAGCTTAGCTGTTTCAAAATACTTCTCTTCATCACGCAGGTTTTTATGTTTCTCATCTGGAGATCTCACAGAAGCCAAAGCATCTTGAAGATGATATTTCCTGATTAAAGCCTCTTTATTGGGTATAGATTGCTCAGTCATAGAAATAACAGAAAAACTATGTCCTAACATTGAAGCTAATTTCATGGATGCTTCTCCTATCCCCACAACAGGTTTTTTCGTTATCTCTTTCAATGTATCTAGATTGGGATCACAATGACATGCAATTATAAATCCATCAAACTCTTGCTCATTTTCTCTGGTTAATTTTATCATTCCAGGTGCTGCTTTAACCTGATCTTCATATGTTTCAATGAACTTTGGTGCATCAGGTGTATGCTTGCAAATAACTTGTACTTTACTATCTACAAAGGCATCAGCTGTTTCTTGAATTGCTTGAGTCATTTCCAAGTCACTGTTTGGATTGATGATTAGTATCTTCATTATTGTAATTCTCCTCTATTGATTATAGATATAGCTTTCTCCTTGACATAGGTAATAGTTTTCATTAAAATTTCTGCTGTAGTTGGTGTAATTGCAACCAATCTGAGAACAGCTGTATCTCCTAATTTGGTAAAAGAAATAGAATGCTTTCCAGTAGATATAACTTCATCATAAATTAGTTTGTGAAATTGATTCATCTGAATGGATGGAACTTGAGTATTAATAATTCGAAAACAAATTATCCCTGTTTCAGGTTCATTACACAATTCAATTTCTGAATCAGTTTTTAGTTTATTATATATGGATTCTATAGCTTGAATAGGTGATCTAAGTCTTTCTTGGATTTTTGTTATTCCTTGATATCTAATAGAAGTAACCAATGGAAGTGCTGAAAATGGTCTTGTTGATGGAGGTGATTTCAATCCTGGGCTTGGGACATCTTCTCCTTCACGATAAATGTAATCACTTCGTAAAGCCATTCTATTAAAATCCTCTTTATGTCGTACAAAAAGAATGGAATTTGGTATAGGAGTTCCAAATTGTTTGTGAGGATCCCATGACACTGAATCTGCTGATTCTATCCCTGCGAACCTTTCTCTATATTCAGGAACCAAAGAATATGCCAAACCATAAGCTCCATCTACATGTAACCAAGCACTTATCTTTTGACATAAGCTTGAAATCTGCTGCACATTATCAATTGAACCTGTTGATGTAGTTCCTGTAGTTGCTACTACACAAAAAATATCATGATTTTCCTGTAATTTATCAACTTCTTTTTGCATTTGAAGAATATCTATTCTTCTATTTTCATCTACATTCAATGTTAGAAGATTCTTATCTCCCAATCCCAACATTCTAACCGCATGTTTGAGTGAAAAATGTGCATCAGCTGAGGTCAACACTACTAGTCTTTCAGGATGTTTAAATCCTTTCAAACCCTCTTGTGAAAAGTCAAATCCTTCTTGTTCAGCTTTCCAATGAAGTGCAAGATACAACGCTTCTTGATTTGCATAAGTACCTGAATACATGAAGGTACCATCTGATTCTGAACCTAAACCAAATAATGAACAAAGAGCTTGGATACATAATTCTTCCAACATAGCTCCACCTGGTGAAACATACCAATCTGTTACACCCTGATTGAATTCTAGAGCTACTTCTGCACCCAGCTTAGCACCTTCTTCTGGAACATCATTGAACATAGATAGAAATCCAGGATGATTGTACTTCATTAAATGAGGAAGCAATCTTTCTTTCAATATGTGTTTGAGTTTATCAAGTGAAATTCCTTCTTCCTGAAAATTCACAAGCGGTTGTAAATCTTCCTTTACTTTATTTGGAGTTGCACCTGAAAAAATGATTGCTTCATCTTTGTTTTGCATAATTTATTCAATCCTCACGAAGATTTAAAGATATATTATACTACTTAAAAATAAAAGTACTGTAAATAGCAACTGGATAGAAGTAAAATGGTTGATTTGAATATTACAAATGGAAAAGTGTTTGTAGAAAAAGAACTGATTGAAACTGGCCTAAGTTTAGATCATGGGAAAATAGTAGCAATTGGTAAGACAAATACTCTTCCTACAGCTGATAAGACCATTGACGCGGAAAATCGTTTGATTCTACCAGGGGGAATAGATGTCCATTCACACATTTTAGATTTAGAATTTTCACATAGAGAAGATTTCTATACTGGAACTCAAGCAGCTTCCTCTGGAGGGATTACGACTATCTTAGAAATGCCAATGGGAATCAGAGGTAAGTCAGCAATAGAATCATTTGATATACAACTGAAAGAAATGAAAGCAAAAAGTCTGGTAGATTTTGGACTAATTGGATCTGCTGGATATAGTAACATAAATTCAATAGATGAGTTAGTTTCTAAAGGAGCAATAGCTTTCAAAACTTTCATGTTGGATGCACCAGAAGAGATGTACGAACTCAAAGACCTTTCTGCTAAAAATGATTCTTATCTTCTGAAAATATTCTCAAAAATTGCTGAAGTAGGTTTAGTAAGTAGTATCCATGCAGAGAACGATTCTATTATTCAAGAAGAAATCAATAGACAAATATCTAATGGGAAGCTTGACTTCCAAGCTCATACTGATTCTCGTCCTGCAATTGCAGAAGATGAGGCTTGTATGAGAGCTATGGTTCTAGCAAACCATGCTAACGTGAAATTAAATCTTGTACATATGAGCTCGAAGAATGCATTTGCTTTCATCAAAACAGTAAAACAAAAAGATTGGGATGTAACGTGTGAGATTACTCCTCATCACTTGTTTTTAACATCCAAAGAAGCAACAGAAATAGGTTCATGGGCAAAAATTGATCCTCCAATAAGATCTAAGGACCATAGGGAAGCAGCATGGATTGCATTAAATGATGGAACAATAGATATTGTAGCATCAGATCATTCACCTTACAGTCATGAAGAGAAAGAAGTGAAGGATGAAGAGAAAGGGATTTTTAGTGTAGGATCTGGAACTCCTGGTTTAGAAACAATGCTTCCTTTATTACTCAATGCAGTAAATAGGAAGAAACTATCTTTGGCCAAATATGTAGAAGTGACTTCGTCGAATCCTGCAAAAAGATTTGGAATTTATCCTAGAAAAGGAACAATTTCCTTAGGTTCTGATGCAGATTTGATAATAGTTGACATGAAAAACGAATATGCTCTCAAAAACGAGAATATGTTCACAAAACAGAAAATTACTATTTTTGATGGATGGAAACTACAAGGTAGAATAGAAAAAACAATTATTGGAGGAAGAATAGTTTATGATGAGGGACAGTTCTTAACTGAAAAAGGGAGTGGGATTTTCGTATCTCCTTACTAAAAATAGTCTGATCAAAATCATAGAATTCTAGCTTAGAAGATTTATTTTCAGTTTTTTTCTTTGTAAGTTCTATCTTTTCTCTTTCTTTCAGCCAAATAAACCAATGGAATCAAAACGAACATAAATGGTAAAAAAATGGTTGTTTCATTTTCAGGAATGCTGTAAGTTAAACCATATTCCATAAGCTCAGTAATTTCTTCTCCTGAAAGTGGTCTATCATATATACAAACCTCATCTATTTTTCCTTGAAAATGTAGAAAATTAGGACTCTTACCATCTGCTGTTTTTCCATATCCAAAAGTAAGTTGATCTTGAACAGAAATGGATGATAGAAAGTGTGTTTGATCTGCATCCCCAAAATTGTAGTGTCGAGATACTATCTCAGTTCCATTAAGATATCCGGTGTTTCCTGAAGGACCTACAACTACCGCAAAATGATACCAAGCATTCTCTTGTAGATTCATTCCTGTATCATAACATATAGGAATTCCTCCACTAACTACCCATGTTACATACAATCGTTCATTTACTGAATTAGCATGACCTACCTCAATTATCAACATATTGTCTGTTTCTTTTTCATCTTCAATTCCAAAGTAGAATAATGGTTGAATCTCTTGTGAATCAAGGTTATATTGATAATTGAACCAAAATGCAATAGTTCCCTGATCAAGAGTCCCCAAAGTGGATATAGCACTTTGAGTGATATTAACAAAATCATCCTCACCATCGAAATCTAGTGCATTCCCATATACTCCTGGTATCCAATTTGCTCCTGAAACCAATCCATTGAATTCGTTTATTGGTTCGACAGCTTCTGTACCTGACGAACTGTTAAAACTCCAATAAGCAACTAATCCTGAGGAACTGTTCAATGAGATGTCTTCTATCATTTGAGTAGTGAGACTAGATACAATTATATTTCCTTGAAAAGTAAAACTAATACTAATCAGAAGTGTCAGAATAAGTACTTTCTTTTTCATTGTTAAAGATTAATTTAAACTCCTACTGAAAAAGCTTATCCCCCCAAAATAGCAGAAAGAATTTCTTTAATGTGTTGACTTTTCGATATTGGATATTCTTTATAAATAAGCAATACTAAAAAATTATTTAGATAAATATGCAATTCTTACTTGGTGGAATAGGCAATTGGTTTAATGATTATCAAATTGCAGAACAGTTGATAATTCAAGCTGATCAACTAGGTTATGATGGGGCTTTAATGCCTGATCATTACATGTGGGGGACTATGGGGGGAAGAATGTCACGTCCCGACCGTTTCGTTACATTGGAAACGTGGATTACTTTGACTCATCTATTAGCAAAAACTGAACAAATCAAATTGGGTACACTTGTTACCCCCATACCCTTTCGACCTCCCGGTATTATGGCAAAAATTGTTGCAGCTCTTGATAATCTCTCACATGGTAGAGTTATTTTTGGAGTTGGTGCTGGTTGGGCTCAAGAGGAGTTTGATGGATACAGTGAATGGAATACACCTAAGGTTAGAGTAGACAAAACCAAAGAAGGTTTGGAATTAATGATAAAACTCTGGACTGAAGACAAAGTTAACTTCGAAGGAGAATACTACAAAGCAATAGATGCAGTTTTGGAACCCAAACCGGTACAAAAACCCTATCCCAAACTTCTATTTGGTGGATCAGGAAAGCGAATGCTTTCACTTGCTGGTAAATATGGTGATATTGTTTTCATCCCTCCTTGGGGTGGACCTGAAGCAGTTATAGAAGGAAGAAAAAGAGTCTTGAAGTCTGCAAGAAATTCAAACAGAGAAGACAAGATAGCTTTCATGTCTGGAACAATGATGGGACCTCAAGCAACAGAAATCGATAAATTCATGAAAATGGTAGAATTAGCGGTTGAATCAGGTGCCAAATACTATATGCCATCTTTTGGTAATAGGGAAGATAGTATAGATCTTATGACTAAGTTTGCTAAGGATGTTATACCTTCATTCAGATAACATTCTCCTTTTTCTTAATTCACAATTTTGCATGATTAGCAGGCAGATTTTTTAGTTACCTTTGTAGCAATTTTTTACGCTCTCTCTAGATTTTTTTAAATGTATTTTCTAGCCTCTGTTATACTCTAGATATGAACTGCATTAGTACTAAGAAAAAAGATTTATTTGTATCCTTTTTCAGATTAGATAAATAGATATAGGAATGTAGATCTTGATGACACTAAATAAGCAATCAGTTATTACATACAGCTGCAATTTGTGTCTAAAGAGAAGAATGGCTATTATTCCTCAATCTTTGAATTTAGAAGTCGATGAAAGAGGATTAATTGAACTTGTTGATACTCATCTATGTATTGAAGGTGCAGAAGTTGACTTATTCAGTTTAAATTATTATAGAATAACAGGAGGATATACAAATGTTGATGGTTTCTATAATCTCACCGGTATTGGTGCTGCTACTTACATTGTTTCCGCTTCTGCTGATGGCTATGTATGGGATAATACTTATATTACTATTGATTATGATGGCGAAGGAGAGTATTGGCTATTCTATCTTGATCCAATTTTCATACCTGGTACTGGTTTCATCGATGTTTATGTCTATGGTATGGATACTCTTGCCCCTATTGAAGATGCATATGTTGATCTATTTAATGACGACTGGTATTGGATAACAGGTGGGCTTACAAATGTTGATGGTTTCTACAATTTCACTGGTCTTGGTGCTGCTACTTACATCATTGAAGCTAATGCTGCTGACTATGAGTGGAACGAAGCCTATGTTACCATTGACTATGATGGCGAAGGAGAATCTATAACAATCTTTCTCCCACCAAGTTTTGTACCTGGTGATGGATTTATCGATACATATGTATACAACAATGATAAACACAATCCTATTGAAGGTGCTGAGGTTCGGTTATACGATGAATATGATAACTTCGTAGATATGGGTTATACAGATATTTCTGGTTTCTATAATTTTACTGGTCTTGGTGTTAGTGGTTACAGGATTGAAGCTGAAGCCAGTGGCTATGAATACAATGAATCTTATGTTATCATTGATTATGATGGTGAAGGAGAATATTTGATGCTCTATCTAGAGCCAATTGTTCACACACTTAATATCCTTTATCCTTCTGACAGTCAAACAGTTGAAGGCGGATCAGTTCTTATAGGATTCGATGCTAGTGAACCACATGAATTGGAAACAATTGATGTATATGTTAATGCTGAATATATAACTACAGTTACCATATATGGTGGACCTAACGAATTTATTGTTCCTGTATTTGAAAATGGAACAAACACAATCTATCTTTTAGCATATTATTCTGATATGTCTATGGCTTCTGATACTGTTGATATCAATTCTATTAATGTTATTCCCAATGTATATCTCAAGGAAGGTGACATTTTAAGATATAGATTCTTGGATTTACAATATGTACAAACCTATGACTACAACTTTACATTCACTACCTGGCTCTCAACCTTTGAAATGCTGACTCATTTCATTATCCACCAATATGATGCTGGTGGTACAATAATGCTTGATGAATTTTGGTTGACCGTTAATGTACTAAATGGTTACGTATCAATGGATGATTTTGGTGCTTTTGAACATGGTCATTTCTTCGCATTTAGTAGCTTACTACCCAGTTCAGTTATAGGAGATAAAACATCATGGGTACCTTGGATACATATTCTAACAGTGAATGGAAGTACAGCATGGGAATATACAGAAGTTTGGACATTAGAAGATATTTCGGGTACGATGCTTCTCTATGTCGAGAAAAGCTCAAATCTTTTATATTATTTCCAAATGCCTGGTCTTATGGAAGGGATTCTTCTAGAAACAACTATTGATTTTCTTAATCCGGATATTTCTGATGTTGCAGATTTTGGATATACTATAGGTGATACTGGTAATGTCATAAGCTGGGTTGCTACAGATATGAATCCATCTACTTACACAATTTATGAAGATTCAACCTTGATAGTAGATTCTGAAGAATGGTTATGGACAACAATGATAATAGATGTTGATGGTTTAGCAGAAGGAACATATACTTATGTGATAATAGTAATGGATCTTGCAGGAAATAGTGCTCAAGATACTGTAACTGTAACAGTGCATCCAATTGTTCCAGAATTAAGTCCTATGCTCAATCTACTGTTTCTACCCTCAATCCTATGTATGACTCTTGTTTTCGTTCTTAAAAGAAAAAAAATTCCAAAAACTAACTAATAATATTTTCTTTTATCTTTTTTTATTCTAGATTGTTAACTAATTCTCTCCTATGCAAATAAAAATGATTTTCAAAATAGAAACTTCTAATATGTCTACGTGATAGTAAAACCAACTCAGTACGTTGGTTTAAATCCCCATAAATGGTGTAGACTGTTTGTAAACCGTTATAAATACCCATGTTCATTTCACCTCTGAAATGTCTTATCGTAAAAACCTCTGTTACATCTTTATTTTGATATCTAGCCTTATATTCGTTCCTCCAGTTCTCTCTGAAAACATAGCAGATATACCAGTTGACAATCATATTGCTTCTTCTTGCACAATTTTCACTGTAGCTATTGGTGATACAGTTTATTTTGGAAACAATGAGGATTATAAGCTGAATAATGCTTATCGTTGGTATATTCCTGCACAAAATGTTTCAACACAATATTTTGGTGATAAAGAGATCTATGGAGCAGTATTCTTTGGATTTGATAATAATAATTACACAGAAGTTGATGGATGGGAACAGGGTGGTATGAATGAATTCGGTCTGTGTTACGATGCTAATGGTCTCCCAGATGTTCAATTGAATCTAGATCCAGGTGCTCAGTATCCTTATACTCCACATGCATTAGCTCAAGTGTTGTGGGATTGTAAAAATGTTGAGGAAGTAATTTCTTGGTTTCAGAATATCAAATGGGAAGGTACTTTGGGTGGTCAATTTCATTATGCGGATAGTACTGGTGATGCAGTAGTAGTAAGTGTAAATGCAACAGGTCAATGGGTTTTTACCAGAATTAATTCTACTTTTCTTGTTTCAACTAACTTCAATCTAGATGATGTTGAACATGGATATTACCCATGCTTAAGATATGATACAGCTACCCAAATGCTTGGAGAAATAACTGCTGAAGAAAATCTTAATGTTTCTAAATGTGCAAACATACTCTACGCAGTACATCAAGAAGGAACATATGCTACAAAATATAGTAACATCTGCGATCCTGTTAATCTTGAGTTTTACTTCAACTCTGGTGATGAATTCTCCGTTAGTGAAAAATTCAATCTAATAAACAAACTTGCAGAAACGGAATCTTATGAACTAAAAGATAGTTTCTTTGGAGTAGAAGGTATTGATGAAGGTGTTTTGGTAAAAACAGAGCAGATAGATATTCAATTTGAAACCAGCGAAAATACTACTACTGAAACTTCTGGAATAACTCTATTAATCAGTGTTCTAAGTATGTCTTTGAGTGTTTTAGTATATGATATATTTAGAAAAAGGAAAAAAATGTCTTATTAAAAAAGCAAATTTATCAAAATTATTTCTACTTGAAGTAATAGAAAAAGAAACTGAAGAAAGAAAGAAATAGTCAATTATTTAGTGGAAAAAGTATATATTTTTGTAATTTCAATTTTAACTGATAGTATGAGTAGATCAGATATACAACCTAAACCAAAACTCATTTTCTTTCTTAAGAATCTTGGATTTCTTTGGAAACTTAAACGAGCGAATAGAAAAAGTGGAGAAAAGTTTGTTAATAGTAATGTAAAACTTGAAAATCCTCTCTATCCGCAATCTGAGGGTAATAAAGGTCCTATGGAGGAAGGTATGATTTATGTCATGTTCAACTCTGAAGGAAAAAACGATCCTGAGAAAATAGATACTGTTTTCAGATTTTTCTGGGTTGATGCTCCTGATCTTCGTTTATCCGTCTTGGATTCTTTTATTGTTTCTGAAAAACTCCAAACTAGAAAATGGGATGAATTCTATCCAAAAGGGGTCTTAATCAATAAGACTAAAGAACGATATCATCAAGAGGTTTCAGAGCCTGAGCTAGACTTTCTTATAGATGGTACTTGGGAAGAAGGTTATTCCTTTGAGTTTAACGATAAAAAATTGGACATCACTGCGAAATTGAACTACACTCCAATTAACGATAAAGGAATCTTAGTCTACTATAATGGAAGAATGGCTATTAGCCCTTCTATGGCTCAGAAATTCTATGATAGCTTTGCTTTCAAAGTTACTGGAGAAATAGTTGTAGAAGGTCAGACGATAGAAATCAATGATGGTCGTGGTATAATTGAGCATGGTATAGGTATTTTTTCTAGCTTACACATTTATGATTGGCGATGGCTAAATTTGCAATTCCCTGAAGGGGCAATTCATCTGTTTTATCATTCTCTAGATATAGCGGAAGAAGGAATCTTTGAAGCTGGAGAAGGAGCTTTGGTTTTAGATGATAAATGGTTTCATTTTCAGCCTTATGACTTCAAGATAGAAGAAACTGGTTTTGCAGAGGATGAAAATTTACCCTCTAAAGTTCCGATATCATGGAGAGTAACTGGAGGAAAAGATGCAACTGGGAACCATCTCTTAGAATTGAATGTTAACTCTACAGCAAAAATATCTTGGCTAGGTGTTCTTGGAAAAGAGAATCAGTACATAACAAACTATGTTCTAGAATCTGAAGGAACTTGGAAAGGTAAAAAGATTAAAGGAAAGGGTACATTAGAGAATATGATGCATAGGATAATTGAGTAGATTTGCATTAAGGGTTCGTAAAAGCTAGTTGTTGGAGCACTCTCGTTTTTATTTCTTTCAGGAATAATACTCATAGAGTTAGGGTTAATTGCTGGAAGTTCAAGTGGAATCCTTGTTCTTGTAGTCGGAATTCTCTTTCTGATTGGATGTATAAAAAAAACTCAAATTACACTGTTAATCTTTTATATGAGCTAAGAAAATAAATTGTTTATGATAGATTTTAAGAACCTTATTAAGAACAATTATTCAGAACTTATCATTTTCAGTGTAATTTTTCTGTTCTTCTTCCAAATGCTATCAGATTTTGCTGAAAGAATTTATGATTATGCCTTACTCGGATTGAAACCTACACTGCACCTTCTTGCATTATTATTTCTGTTTTCATCTATAGTACTTCTCTTCTTTAGAAAGACAATATCTGATAAGACTTTGTTTATTCTAGGAGAGCTAATCATTGTTACACGATTAATAGAACCATTACTCAAAGGAGAAAGTTTTCTTATATTAGCTGGAATATCAGTTAGTAGTTTCCTAATCTTCTTTCCTGCATATTTCACAAGAATCAAAAACAAAGAGCAACAAACTGGGACAACTCTAGGAATATCCCTAGCAATAGCTGTAACATTATCTATACTCTTCAGAACTGTTAACTCAACATTAGATATCTCAGTGTATGGTTGGTATCAGATTATCGGTTGGGTACTAGGAATACTTGCTACTTTGATGTTAGTAGGAATACTATTACGAAGTGATGAACCTGATCAAACAGATAAAGTTGAAGAGAAAAGTCCTGCAAATTTCGGGAAGATTCTTCTTCTAACTCTTGGATTATCTAGTGTTTTCATAATCATTTGGTTTACATTTATTAGTCCAACAGTTATTTCGAGAATGACGGAAGGGAACTATATTGGAATTGTTATTGGCGTTTTAGCTATGTTAACTTTGTTCATCGGTGTAATGATTCTAAAACCCGATTTAATGAATGTACTAAAATCGTGGATGCTCTGGGCTTGGAATGGACTTTTTGCACTCTCTCTAGCTTTGACTGTGCTCATACATCAAATAATACCAATCTATGGATTATTCTTCCCTGATAATCCCGCCGCCTACCCAATTATTGCAATACCTACGACTTGGGTTTATCATATCCCTTTAGTCTTGATGATCCTTCTATCTCCAATAATTTACCTTGATTTTATTCTATTATCAAGAGAATTACTGAAAATAAAACCAAAACCAGCAAAAATAGGTGGAAGTTTTACTTTAGGTGCAGGACTATACATATTAATAATGATATTTATGCAAGTACTTCCCAACGTTTGGGGATATATGGGTTCAATTAGCGCAGGATTCAGAGATTTATACTGGCTAGCTTTTCTCATTCCTGGTATATTCGTGACAATACCAATTATCTTAGTCAAGAAGAAGACTATGAAATTTGAAAAGACAACTAAAGAACTTAAATCGAAATCCATCATTCTTACGATATTAGGGTTGATATTCCTAGGAACAGTTGTAGGAGCTTTTGTTACAAATCCTTATCCTGGAACACCAGAAGAAGGGAGAACTTCACTAATAATCATGACCTACAATATTAGACAAGGTGTAAACCAATCAGGCGAAAAAAACTATGATGGACAACTAGAATTGATAAGAAGTGTTGACCCAGATATTCTTGCTTTACAGGAATGTGATCCCGTCAGAATCGGTGGTGGTAACTCAGATGTTGTTAGATATTTTGCAGATAAACTGAATATGTATTCTTACCGAGGACCCAAAACAGTTGCAAACACCTATGGTACAGCTATACTGTCGAAGTATCCCATTGCGGATGTTGCTGCTTTCTTTATGTATAGTACTCATCAACAAATAGGAACAACCCAGGCACAGATTGTATTTAATTCAACCCTAACTTTCAATGTTTTCTCAAACCATCCAGCTGCAAGAACATATGATGCAAAAATCTCCCAAGTTGAACAAATGCTAAGTCGTGTAAACGGTCTAGAGAATGTCATATTCATGGGTGATTTTAATTTCAATAAAACCACTCTGCAATATAGTATGACAACTGCCGTTCTAAATGACAGTTGGGTCGTCAATTACGGCTCTTTCGAAGACTTGCTTGGTTACAATAGTTCTGGTAATATTGATCATATATTTCTAAGTTCTGGAATAGAAGTTAGTGATGCTGTATATATTGAAAAAGGTCACTCTGATCATCCTGCATACTGGATTGAAATTCAACTGTAATGGTTTTCTTTCCAACTTTTTCTCTTTTTCTACTTTATTTTATTAAAAAATTTCTGCAAACTCAGCTAATTGTATGTGAAAGTAAATTATTTTTCCAGAAATATTTTGAAAAACTAGAAAAAAAAGAAAAAGAAAGAAAAGAGGAAATTTATCCTTGACTTAGTCTAACTTAAGTTCGTATCTAAATGAAGGACTAAATTCTATCCCCATATCTTTGTAGAGCTCTTCTCTTTCTTCATCAACCAACGCATGATAAATTTCCTCATAGCCTTTTTCTGTTGCTTTATTGACCATGTAGTCAAATACTTCTTTGAGGATATACTTATGCTCTTCATTGAAGATAGGTATCGAAGATAGAAATGATCTGTTTTCTTGATCAGCTTTGTAAAGAAGACCATAAGATAAGACTTCATCTTTCTTTGCTACAATGCAAGAAATAGTCAAATCTCGCTCTCGGAATTGTTTCATAGTACTATCAAAATCTTCTTCTTTGACTTCCTTTCGAGCTTTGAGATAGACTTTTTTGAATTTCTTCAAACCTTCATCATCATTAAGATCTAATTCCTTAAAATAATCAGGTTCTTTATATTCGGGATCAGAAAACTTACTGGCTGAGAGAATGACCCTTTTCCCACCTGCATCTTTCTTCTCAAAACCCCATTTCTCCAATAAATCAGGAATATAACCATGTTCTGGTCTTGAGCTGGTATAGATTGCTTTTGCACCTTTCTCTTTGAGTAATCCCATTGTCTTTTTGTACAACTTCTCTCCGACTTTTTCATAACCTTTTCTTATGAAAGGCATATGAATGGATCCCCATTGTACTCCATCAACCTCAGTTTCCAATGCACTGCTTAGAAACGCGACAAGCTTATCACCATCATACAAGAAATGACGAGTCTCTGGAGTAAAGTTTTCATTTGAATCGTATGCTTCTTTTAACTGTTCCATTGTAGGATACCATGGATCCACATCCCATTTACTAACTACATCTTTAACTAATTCTCCAAGATCTTTCAATCTTGATTCTTCATATGTTTTAAATTCCATTATTAACACCTTGAATATTTTTCATTCTTGCTTTCTCAAGCATTGAGACTGTTTCTTAGAGATACTTATAAGTCTTCTCGTTGAATGAGAAACCTTATTAGTGTGTGCGAAAGCTTTAAAATCAGTAGATAGAAGCAAAGTTAGGGTTTCCCATGAAAACACAAGATGTGATAGATGAAAATTTTAAACAAATACCAGTTATGCTGATTAAAGATGAAGACAAGTTGCAGGTTATGGGTAATCCTATTTACTATCCGATTTTTATGTCACTAAGAGATGGATACAAAACTGTTAAAGAGATAGGAGAAGATTATGTTAAATTCATCGAAAAGGAAGCTAAGAAACAAGGTATTCTAGATGATAAGAAAATCGAGGAGTATGTTGAGAAGAAAAGACGCTCTGACAAATCGTTGTATAGGTACATTCAACAGCTTATAGATGCTGAGTTTGTTGTTCTAGTTGGAAAACGAGTAGCAATGGACAAACCTATGACAGAGAAACTCTTTGCTAGAACAGCTAAATTCATCTTCGTAGAATCATTTTATGAAAAAATCTTTTGCACAAAACCAAATTGTCTGGAGAGTATAATCCAATTGCTTGGTCTCCTTTATGATGTTCCTGATCCTGAACTCGCTAACCTAGAGCAATTTACAAATTCGATGATGGATAGTTCAAAAAGAATTACTTCTAAACTGTTCAATGAAAAATCAGAAGAATTTGTTCAAATAGTGGAGAAACTTTCTTTGGCTGAGATAACTGCGGTTCTCCAAACACTAAGTCTTATTGATTTAGTATCTACCTCCGAAAACTACACTAAACTAATTAAAAGTCTTAAGAACTGATTTGCTGCAGAATCAGAATTTGACTTCTATTTTCAATATTATAATACTGTCTCTGATTTCATGAAAGAATTGAAATACAATATTTTTATAATAGAAATCATTAAGTCGTAACTATGTCTGTTATTATCTACAAGGTAAATTGGATAAGTGCGGGGTATATTGATTCTTTAATAGGTGGATTTCTTCTAATAATTCAAGGAATTTTAACGATTGCTTCTGATGTAAGTGGAATAATTGGTGAGCTGTCATTTTTGTCATTTTCCGGAATTAGGTGGCTTAATGGATTAATTATGATTGTGTTAGGTTTCCTTGTTCTACTACTAGTTTGGAGTTGGTTGCAATTACAACTCAAAATAGGTACACCAATTAAGAATCGCGTTTTGTTGGGAATTATTCTCATTGTATTAGGATTAGTTGCAGGTGGTTCTGGAGGAATACTAGTTCTTATAGGCGGAATTCTCTTTCTAATAGGGGGTATAAAAGAATAAAGGAAAAGACTGAATGAACGACAAAAGATCTGCTAATTTTCTTCTATTCCTTCATAGAGTTTTTTTATTTTTTTACATTTAGATAAAATTATTTTTAAGATTTATTTTTTCTAGAAACTTTTTTACATCCTCTTCATCAATTAGATGATACACTTCTTTTGAATCTTTGAACTTTTCCAAAAGATTAAGAGAATACTTTCGATACTCGTTATGAAATCTTTCTATAACTTTGTTTTGTTCTTTTATTAATTCCAAAGGATATGGACATCCTTCATTTACATATGGATTAGGTCTGATTAAATCCTCCTCCATTCTAGTCTTAGCTCTTTCCTTACAGATTTCTAAAGGTGTATCGAGGTAGATTATTGTGTCAGAGGAGGAGAATCTTTCTTCTATAGTAGACTTGTATGCAACTCCATCAATAATCCATTTATCTTGATTCAGAATCTCAGTCTGTTTAGCTCTGAATTCATCTTCTGGAGTTCTTTCCCAACCTTTTTTCCATAGAATCTTGTCAAGATGAAAAACAGGTATATTTGTCAATTCCTTGATTTTCATAGATAAGGTGGACTTTCCTGAAGCTGAATTTCCAATTACAACTATCTTTTTCATTTTATTCTCTTTCCCATGCCGTTATTATGTAAATTCCATAAATTAGATTTTGATGTAATCTTCATGCTGGTGTTTCAGATGATTTACTAAAGTATTTCGCTACAAATATGTTGAGGAGAATCTTTAAACATATTTCAAGTACATAACAAACTGAAGCAGACCATCAGTAATCTTAAAAACAATACAATATTATTTATATCATTAATTCAGCTGAATTCGAAACAAGTTTCAGAGAAAGTACATCACAACGGAGTATCAAAATGAGTTTTATGTCAAATTTTTCTCGATGGTTGATGAAGAAACTAAAAACCGAGAAAAGAGCTAAGATTTTAATCTTGGGACTTGATGCAGCAGGAAAAACAACCTTAACCAAATTTATTAACACAGGTCAATTTCAAGCAGACTTGACACCAACAATTGGTCAAAATATTGATACTATTAATTTCGAGGGATGGGATATTACCACTATAGATGTTGCTGGACAAGAGCAATTTAGATTTCTATGGGATATACATTATCCTGGTTGTTCAGCAGTTATATTCGTTCTTGATGCAGCTGACATAGAACGTTTAGCAGAAGCCCGAGATATACTTAGAGTTCATTTATTCAATAATCCAATTCTAGAAAATGTTCCTGCTTTGATTTTAGCAAATAAACAAGACCTTCCTGCAGCTATTCAAGCTCCAATGATGATTCAACTTCTCAATCTACATCTAGATATGCGTGATCGTACGTTTGCTGTTTTTGATTGTAGTGCTTTAACTGGTTTTGGAGTAGTTGAAGCATTTGCTTGGTTAGTCAATCAATTAGAAATGGATAAAATGGATCGAATGCTCTGATGCACACCAATCTAAAAAACTTCAAGCGCACCAGAATGATTTCTTCAAAAGATAATTAATCTCTCTAATCCCATTCTCCTAAAAAGACAATTACAGTCAGTAAACTATTACATCTTGGACATTCAACATTCTCTGCTTTTTCGTTGGTATTCTCTAGGATATTTATAGGAATTTCAATTACTCTTTCAAGATTACTCTGACAATTTAAGCAGATGTCATGATAGACTATTTTCTCACATTGCGAACAATAATAGTTGTGTACTTGATGCTTAGAATTTTGTCCAACCTCTTCAAATAGAGTAAGTTTTATTTCACACTCTCTACAATAGAAACAATACCTTTTCCCCATAATGTTCTCCAACAATATGATATCGGATAGAAAAAATATAAGAAGTACGTAAATATGAAATTGCAACAATTTTGCAACAATTATATCTATTTTCCTTGAAGTGAATACATTAGATTTATAGTAATGCTAGCAGACATATTTATTAGTAGAACCATTTTATTTCTGAATATACAAAGAAATTAGAAATTTAACTGAATTGAGGAAATAATTATGAACCTAAAACCATTAAATAAAAAAAGCATTATTCTTCTACTTATTCTTGGACTCTTATCTATACCTCTTCTTATGCATTCATCCAAGACAACTATTGCATACTCGTTAGATCAGATAGATAATGAAAACAGACTAAGTTATTCACCACAAAGAGGGGCTATTGAAATTCTTAATGATACAGCATTAGCAGCTTTTAGCTTGGGGGATGGAACAGGGGAGTCCAATAACCCCTACGTGATAAACGATTATAATATAAGTGCAAACTCTGAAAATGGAATTTATGTTACTGGAACTACAAAGTATTTTGTTATAGAATATAATTATATTATATTGGTAGATATTTGTATTTTTATTGATTCTGTGCCATCAGGTACTGCATTAATTGCTAACAATATAATGGGAGAAGCATCAATAGGGATTTATCTACAAAATACTCCAAATATTCTTATTTCTGATAATACATGCCTTGATTTCTCAGATAATGCAATCAAACTAGAATATTCTCCCCATTGTGAGATACTTGACAACACCTGTCAATGGGCTTGGGATGGAATAGTTTTACTCTTTTCAAGCGATTGTACAATAGATGGGAATACCATCTACACTAGTTATAATAATGGTTTAGTCCTTCATAAATCTGAATCAGCATGGATAAGCTATAATACCATCACATTAAGTACAGACAATGGAATCTTTATCGATGATCTATGCAATTATACAACTGTCACTCAGAATAATGTCGATAATAACTGGGTAGGAATAATAACCGATAGATCTGATGATTTAACAATAACAAGAAATTCACTTAATAATAATGGTGGAGAAGGGTTATATCTCTTAAATTCTAACTATCTTCTTGTAACACATAATGAAATAGATAATTCAGACACAGCTATATTGTTGTACTACTGTGAAAATGGAACTATTTCCAATAATATATGCGAGGGTAGTGCAATTGGAATATTCTTACATCGTGTAATTTTTAGTGAAATCCACAACAATCTTCTCTTTGAAAACAGCGGGTATGGTGTTCAAATCTATGAATTTTGTAGTTTCAATGTGATTCATCATAATGCTTTTGTGGGTAATAATGATGGAGGTACCTCACAAGCATCCGATATTGGTGTTGATAATAAATGGTATCATGAAGGAACTTCAGAAGGAAATTATTGGGATGAGTGGATATCTGGTATTTATGAGGTCGATGGTATAGGTGGAGATGATTTATATCCCTTGAATTACATGTCTGTAATTTCTGAATTTACAATTAACTATTTACTTCTTATTATGTCCATTTTCTCGATTATATCAATAATCTATATCATATCTAGAAAACAATCAAAGAAGTAATGCTCTTACTCCACTTCTTTTTTTTTCTATTCTTCTATTTTGAATACATCATCATTTGGTCTAACTCTTTTGGGAACCTTAATACCAACTTGTTGACCTTTCTTAACAACTTCTACTTCTTTACCCTCTATCTGCATTGAAACTACTTTCATTCTGAAATCGGTTGTTGCACCTAGAAAAAGTAACTCATCACCAATGCTTAGCTTTCTTTCTACTTCAATTGCTGCGACACTAGGTTGTACGAAGAATTTGAATACAGTTCCAACCTTCTTTTTGTTCACTTTTATCACCAATGATATTATCTATAATATTATTTTTTAATGTTTCTGAAATCTCGTTTTGTAGGAAGATATCTTGGAGTACTCATGAATCAAAGGATAATTCAATTATTAAAAGCATAAATCACAATTTATGGTCACAAGTTGTGATATTTACATGAATAGAGTAATCTCTTACTTATTGTCAACAGTTTAAGGCCAAGACATTTCAAATTTATATCTCTTAGCTGTAGCTATGTAATATTTCATTACAATACCATAGTCACTTATTTGTTCTCTAGAGATATAAATTAGATTGAACTCTAATAAATCATTTAGATGTCTTTTAATTGTTCCAGGATTCATTCCTGTTTTATGTTTCAAATCAATAATAGTCATTTCGTTCTGAATTAATAGTTTCAGGATTAAGTTTTTTTTATTATGAAACATAACTGGAACAGCTGAAGGATCTGTAACTAGAAATTCATCTTTTATTGATGTTCCTTTATCAATTTCCATATCCTTCTCAGAACTCATATATTCACTCTCTTTTAGATGTATTTTTTTCTTCTACAAGTGGTTTGAATCTCTCAAAATTGACAGTATTATATATTCTAGTGGCAATCAAAGACATCATTGGAAAACCGATAAACAACTTAATTGCATAAAGCAAGATTAATAATATAATTAGAATTGTTACCCAGACAGTTCCTGTGATGATTGGCATGAGTAGTGTTAGCGTTAAAGAAACTGCGAATATTGGTAATGTAAAAATTATGAAATATATTCCCCAGCTTTTCAGGAGTCTCTTGTAATCTTTCTTTACTATACGTATTGATTCTACAAAACTGTTTTTGAGATTACCTTGAGCAGTTACACTTGGTAAAGTAGCACTAAATAAAACCAGGAATACAAATAGAATAACAACCCTAAAAACCATGAAAATAATTGATAGGATTTCAGCTTGATCACTAATCGGTCTAGGAGGATTTTCTCCAATTCGTCTTACAGGAATCAAGAACCCAAAACCTGTGACAAATATTAGTAAGATGTATTTCCACCAATGGCTTTTAAAATAACTGAATGCTTTTTTGAATTCAGTAAACATGTCACCTGAGGAAAAAATATCATACGCAAGACCATATTGAGAATACAAAAAACCAGCCATAGTTAGATATGCTAAGATTGCGATTAATCCATACATCCTGAAAGTTATTTTTACATCGGATGCAGTTCTTGGATTAAGATCGGCAACTTCTAGGTTTGGAGCTAAATAGAAAATCAAAACTATAATTCCAATAATAATTGCATTGATTATGATAAAAGCTAGAACTGCAAAAATCTCAGTAGCAATAAAAGCTTTATAATTAGACTTAAACAACTGCCAACTAACTCTGAAATCAGTTTGTGTTTCAGATACTTTTGGAGATTTTACCTCGTCCATGCATTATCAACTCTGTAGATTCTTTATATTCTTTTCTAATTTGAAAAGGTATTAAAATGAAGGAAGAGAACACAGATTCTTTTACTTGAACCGGTGAGTTCAAAAGAAATAGTGAAACTATGTGTGTTCTCATCAAAATCCTTCACTCTATTTTTGCTGTCTTCTGCGGAAAAAGAGATAAGCTGCACCAATTAATATTACTGAATAAATTATCATTCCAATGATTGCTCCTGTTACATCAGGTGTTATCCATCGCATAAATGTAGGTCCATCTCCTCCCACTCCAGGTCCTATTGATCCTTCAAGAAATCTCTCAGTGGGTAACCCGATTACAAACACCCCTGCAACTGAATAACCAACGCTATATGTAATAATATTTGCATAGTATGTTAGAATGAACAAAGGTTCCCATGTAACTCCAGTCATCATTAGAATAGTAGTACCTAAGTTGAATACCATCAACATCATTACTAAACTTACTACAATTGTTGTGGATGTTTTCTTAAGAAAACTACTGAAAAACGCAACAAGAGCAAAAACTGCAAATGTATATAGCATTGCCCACCCTAACGACGCCAAAATTTCTATTGGTAGATCACCATACTTGATTAGCGCTGTAGCTCCAATTAATACATAGTATACTAGAACTGCTAAAGCAGATAACAGATATCGTGCAATTACTCTTCCCAAGAAGAGTCTTCCTTTAGTAATTTTTGGAAATATTAAATTTCCAGTATGTTTGTCATAATCTAAAGCGATAATATTTCCTGCGAACATTACTGCTATGATTAGTATGAAGAATCCTATCATGCCTAAATATGATGTTAAGTATTCTCCAGCAGATGCGGGACTTTCAGCTCCTCTTCCTTCTTGAATCAAATTTATTACTAAGGAGAGAATATAGATCCCTACTGCTATTCCAAACGAAATGAACATGTTCTTCAGATTACGTTTAAATTCGAAGGTTACTGTTGCTCCTACTTGTGTTAAACTCTTCTTTAAACCAACTGGAACTTTATCCATACGTGATTCAATTGTTTCTTCCTTTACTATATTCATCTAATCACCTCTATCTCCCTTGATAATTGCTTGCGGTTCTGCAACCTCCTCAGTTGCTACACCAGCAATAAGTTGTATATACAAATCCTCTAAAGCATTAGCTCTAGGAACTGAAAAATTAACTATGTCAATCTCTTTTTTAGTCAATTCCTCTAGAATTTTTCTTTGGTTTGTCAATTCTCCATTGAACCTAGCTTCAAAAATTTTCAGCTCTGGATTAAAAGAAACTATTTTTGATTTAAGTTTCAGTCCAGTGTACGGTAAAATTATTTCTTCTAGTTCAACTCTCTTCTTTTCGATATCAACTGGTAATTCCATTAATTGAATCTGAAGTTTTATATCTTTAGAAGCCATTTCTAAGTTCTTCATGGTATCAAAAGCAATTAACTTACCTTGGTTAATTATTGCGATTCTATCTGAAATCTCACTAACTTCATAAAGAAGATGACTGCTAAGGAAAATAGTTTTACCCTGATTCTTTAGTTTTAAAAACATCTCTCGGGTTTCCCTTCTAGCTTTTGGATCTAAACCTGTTTGAGGTTCATCTAGAATCAGAATATCAGGGTCATGAATAAGTGCTGAAACTACACCTAATTTCTGCTTCATACCTTTTGAAAACGTACCTACCTTTTTGTCAATCCAATCAGTCAAACCTACTAGTGCTAGAACTTCTTCGATTCTCTTTGGTATCTTTTTCTTAGGATACCCTTTCAAAATTGCAAAATATGACAATATCTTTCGAGGTGTCATATGTTCATAGAAAGTTGGATTTTCAATCAAGAAACCTATATGATCTAATAATGTAACCATATTTTTTCCAGTTAATAATTCTAAATTGCCATTATCTTTGATCCAAATTTCTCCTTCATCAGGATTTAACAACCTAGCTATCATCTTCATAGTGGTCGTTTTACCTGCTCCATTTGGTCCAAGTAACCCTATAATTTCACCCTTCCTAATTTCTAGGTTAAAATTAGAAACTGCTGTGAATGAACCAAATCTTTTCGTCAAATTTTTTAAATTTATTATGATTTCCTTATTGTTTTGTGGCATAAATATCACATGCCTTTGCAAATTGTGCAAACGTTAATTGTCATTCTCATCGTGGGTATATAAACCCTTGCAATTTACGCAAACGCTAAACATTAGTTGTCTTCTAAGTTTACTTTAGAAATATGTACCAAGCTTATGCTGATGGTTATTGAAATAAATTAAAATACCTATATTACATTGTGTTTATTTGAATAAAATGTCAACCCATGATCGAGTAGAAGCCGCATTTATATCATTGATACACGATTATCTTATTAGATTGTTTGTTAATGCTGATAAAATGTTACTCTCTGCAGGTATAAAGAAAGGAGATAATGTTCTCGAAGTAGGATGTGGTCCAGGTTTTTTTACATTACCAGCTGCTGAAATAGTCGGTGAAGATGGATATGTCTATGCAAATGATATTAATCCTATTTTCATTAAGAAAGTTGAGAAAAAGCTACGTAAATCTAGTACAACAAATGCTCAAGTTATGCTAGAAGATGTAACAAAAACTTCCTTAGAAAATGATAGTATAGACGTAGCATTTTTCTTTGGTGTTTTTCATAATTTAACCTCTATTCTTGATGAAGTATTTACTGAGATGCATCGAATATTGAAACCAGATGGTCTTATAGCTATACAAAAATCAGGCAAACCTATAGAAAAATACCTCCCTCAAATCACTAAAGATGGTAAATTTGAATTTCTGGAACAAAAAGAAAGAGTAATTTTGTTCAAAAAGAAATGATATGATTTTAAGAAGAAAAAGAAGAGATTAAAGGTTAATCTCTATCCAATATGCGGGATGATCTGATTGACCTTCTTCTATGTATTGAGCACTCAAAACAGTTGTTCCAGCACTCAAAAAGATGTGATCGATATTGTCTGTTGCTGGAGTCCCATGTACAAAATTGTAAGAATCAGTTAAAATTGCTGCAAGTGTGTCATTGTACATCTGACTATAAGGATAATAGTTGAAATCTCCCATAAAGATTACATTAGACAATCCATTTACTAATTCAAGCATCTCTAGATTTTGGTTAATTCTAATTTGTTCTGAGTCTCCATCAGGATGATGAACAGCAACATTGAAAATAGTTGTTCCAACGGTTATCTGGGCTTGAGCTGAACCAATCTGTTCTTGATCACTTGATGCAAAGAATGAGAATGGGTTTGTTATTGGGAATTTAGATAGAATTGCACAGCCATAAGTATTTGTCACTGTTTTAGGTCCATAATATGCGTACATGTTTAATTTAGAAGCAAAATAGCGTACAATATCTAGATTACCACCGGATATGCGAGTTGGATCACATTCTTGTAAACCAATGATGTCTGGATCAACTTGTCTGATTAGTTCCAACTGCCCATCGTAGTTCCTATCTCCAGTTTCATTAACTCCTTGTTGGACATTGAATGTCATTATAACCAGTGTAGTTTTTCCATCTGCGGAATAATTGGGACTAGGTTCAGTAAGTACACCACCGATAATAGTTCCTATAAAGATTAAACTGAAGATGGATGAGATCAAAAGCTTAGTATTGAATTTCTTCGCAACTTTTTCAAAGGTAAGAGTAGTTTTCTTTACAAGAAGCGTACTTAATGTTACAAAAAGTCCTGGTATAAAGAATGCTAACCAATATTGATCTCTGAATCCCAAACTGATCGGAGTAAGATGACCCCAAACATTAGGAAGTACTTGAACAAAAATCATTATTATGATAAATAATCCACCAATGACAAAACTTCCTCCCAGCTTTGCTGGTTTAGGTTTCAACTTAATTAATTCTTTAGTGAGTAGAGTGAAATCAAGGTATAATATCGGGGATGCTATAATCATTATTACTAGAGGTATTTGGTGATACCAAGCAGTTGCAGGAGCTAACAGAGGATAATCAGCTGACCCACTTGGGAAGAATATCTGATGAACAAGCACAGTCAGAGTCATGGATAAAGCAAACACACCATTCCACATCCATAACATCCAAGGTTTAAGGTAGTTAACTAAATCTGGTTTCCAGAGTTTCAATCCGATAAAAGCTCCTAGCATAATCATAATACCAATTACTATCCCTATGTAATTCCCTTCTGTCCATCTGGAAATGACTGTTGGACTCATGAAAGTAAACCATATAGCAATGAAAATGCTGAAAATCCCCATAGATAATCCGAGAACCTTCCAGAAACTGGATTTTACCTTTTCTCTTTCTTCTTCAGTTTTTTCAGTTGATTTAGTTTTGAATTTAAAATACAATCCTACAAGTATTAGTGATGCAATTATACCTAGAAACCAACCTATTACCTGATACCAACCATATTGTGAAATATCTATAGTAGCATTTGCTGTTCTAAAGAGAATAGATAAGCCTACTGCTGAAGCTAGACCGATACCGAAATCAAAACCAACTTTTTCCTCTCTGTTCTTAATCCGACTGATAAATCCAGGAAAGAATACTAAGAAACTTGCTACCGAGAGCCCTGCAAAGATATATACCCACAATCCTGTTACAAAAGGTTCAACCAATCGAGATATTATAATGAGTTCACCTGATATTAGTAGAGCTAAATCTGGTATTTTTTTCCAAAAGAACAACAATACCAAAGGTGAGAGTAGGAATAATAATCCAAGAATATTTTCATCTGGTTCTAGATTAAGTAAAGCATAAGCATAAATTCTTTCTACTAAATCGGAAAGTGTCTGAAAGAAAAACAAGAATATAATTGAAAAAAGTACAATAAGTGAAAAATCTCCAACTAAGTATTTTTTAAAATTTGACATAAAAAGTATAATTTACCACTTCTTTAAAAACCTAATTTCAGCTAGTTTTATGGCAATATAATACTTTTTGTTTAATTACTGGAAGTATTCTAATGTTGTTTTCCTAGACTCTTCAATCAAATTAGTAGGTAAGACCTTATAGTCAAAATCAAGAACACTGATATTTCTGGAATTGAGTGTGATAGCTTGATCTCTTTCTTCATTTGTTCTAAATTGGGTTTCTGTAGTCATTTTCAGCAGAGCTAAGAACATATTTTCTAAGAAACCAAAAAAGGTTGTATTTCCTTCACTAAATGGTCGAATAAAGTCTAGATTAAAGCCTAATACTTTAGGATTCAATTTTTGAGAATTTGGTTTATCAAATACATGAAGAGGAAAAGAATTACCTAAACCACCATCAACAATGTAGTGAATCAGTGAGTTCTCTTTATGAGCTGATTTGATTTTTCCTTCTTCAATACTCATTAAAACAGGTTTGAAAACCAAAGGAATACTAATTGACATTCTAATTGCATCAGCTACACAAAGATCTCCCCATTTTTCGTTATTTCTGAAATAAAAGACTTCATTAGTCGCGACATCAAAGCCAGTAACAACTAAATCTATTTCAAAGTAATCAGCGAACTGTTTAAATGTACAATTTGTTATTCCTGATTTTTGTTCTATGCACTTATCTACAGCTTCTCGAAAAGCAGTTGCAAGAAAATATCCATATTCGTGTTTTAGACTACTAAAACTATCAGAAGGATTGCCCACAACCGTATCAAATGCTCGTTTTGTTGTTTCTTTGCTCACAATTTCAGGCACAGAAGCAATGAACTCATGTGGATATGAATGTTCTTCTTCTTCTAAGTTTACCTTCTTAGCTTCATAGTAGACATACCATTTGAACACTGTTGAAAGAAATTTAAAATTAAGTTGAGAAAAAGCTTTTCCTGGAATTTTTAAGAAATCACCAAAAGTCTTCTTTTCACTCTCTATAAATTTACTCAAATATTTATCAAGTAGCAATTGATCTGTCTCAATAAATGGATTATCAATAACATAAGCAGGATTTTCAGAGGTATACACAGTTGGAATTTTATCAAATTCAACTGAATCCAATAATTTAGTACCCATATTATCGGTGATAATATGCTCAGCTTCTTTCGGAGTGTAACCACATGCAATAAGAAGGGCTGTAAATGAACCTACAGAAGTACCAGCAACACCATGAATTTTCTTAGAATCCAAACGATTAACTGTCTTCCCATTTACTTCTTTTTCAAAATAAGAAAGAATACCAAGTTCTTCTAAAGCTTTAACAGCTCCTAAATAAGCGACACCCTTTCCTCCTCCACCTTCAAAGATTAAGTATCTTACATCCTCTTTTGAAACTTTCATGATAATAGCCCATACCTGTAAATAATATTTAACTATATGTAAATCAATATTGACAAGAATAGTTATTTATTTTGATTTGGTTTTCTCAAACTCCTCTTTCATTTCTTTTATCAATTCTGGTTTAGTGAACACATCCAGGGCTGTCATTGCTAAAGCTTTTGCAGCAACAAGCATTCTGTTTTGCCCAAATTCTGATATTGCTGCTTTCGCAAAATCAGTCGAGTGAACATTGATTTCAGTTTCACTTATACCTATATAGGGGTGAATCGTAGGAACTTCATGACTGACATTTCCTATATCACTTGACCCCAAACCTTTTCCAACTGGTAAAGGATGAACCGGAATATCTAATGCAGACACATTCTTTAGAAATGCTTTCCCAAGCGTTTTATTTACATTTCTAGATTTATAGGAATGACCAACAATTTCAAATTTTAATTCCGCTCCAGTGCTTAAAGCTGCTCCCTTTGCACAATTTTCTACTTTCTGAACCAATTCTTGGCAATAGTCATCATCTAATGCTCGGACATAGTATATTGCAGCAGCATAATCTGGTACTATATTTGGTTTTACTCCACCATGTGTGATAACTCCATGAATTCTAGCATCACTACTTATGTGTTGTCGAAGTGCACTTATTGCATTATAAGCTTGAACAACACCATCTAGAGCATTGATGCCTTTCTCAGGTTCAGATGAAGAATGAGCTGTTTTACCAAAAAATTCCATTTTTACATTTGTTACAGCTAAACCCCCCCTACCAGCTATATTGCGTGTTGCTGAAGGATGAAACATAATTGCCGCATCAACATCTTTGAAGAGACCAGCATTGATCATGAAAATCTTACCCCCTCCACCTTCTTCTGCAGGAGTTCCCATAAAAATAAGCTTACCTGGAATTTCTTCCATGAAATTACCTAATGCTAAACTTGCTCCAAGTGCTGCAGCAGCAATTAGATTATGACCGCAACCATGACCAATTTCTGGTAAAGCGTCATACTCTCCTAGAATTGCGACAGTCGGACCTTCAGATTTAACTGGATGTGTAGCGTAGATTGCTGTCTCCAAATCAGCAACCCCTAATTGAACATCAAATTTCGCTTCTTCAAGTTTTGATGCAAGTAATTTGGAAGCTTTGTATTCCTCAAAATTTAATTCTGGATTTTCGAAAATCTCTCTACTAACTTCAAATAACAAGTTTTTATTATCATCAATGTACTTACAAACCTTATCTTTTAACATACAAATCTAAAGGTCATTTCAATAGAATTAATAAAAATCTTATTGAAAAAACATGAAATAACCTCAAAATCTATTGTTCTCAGAATTCGAATTCCTTCTCATGCATGACTTGATCAAGTATTTCTATAATTTCTTCTCTGCTGTAACTATATTTGTGATTTGAATTCATTTGACACATTTCAAAAAGCATTCTCTTAATCACCCAGTTTGTTTCTTCTTGATTGCTGGTTACTAGATAACGTGATTTGGGCATTTCTGAGTTGAGAGCATCGAAGATAGCTTCAGCGACATCATCTGGTTCAGGATATGGTTCTGGACTTGCGAAATTTTCTTTCATTTCTTTGAGTTGCATTTCTCTTTGTTCATCAGTCATAAGTATCCTCAAATCTTTCTTCTCATCTAACCTTTTAGTATACATGCTCATTCCAATCTCTGATTTGAAATTACCTGGTTCAATGATACTAACTTCAATACCTGCGTCTTTGAGATTAACATATAATGCGTCAGAATAAGCTTCTACTGCGTGTTTTCCCATACTATATAAACCGAAGAATGAAGCTGTTAAAATTCCACTAATTGAACTGATGTTAACTATGCGTCCCTTAGATTCAAACAGAAAAGGCAGCATAGCAGTAGTTACTCTATGTATTCCAAAAACATTGATGTCAAACATCTCGTACATAGCCTCTTCAGAATGAGTGAAAATTTGTCCTACGTTTGCAATTCCTGCGTTGTTAACAAGACCATAAAGACCTTTACCAAGTTCTTTTACTTGTTGAACTGCCTGTTTAATTTCCTCTTTCTTTGTAACATCAAGCTTAATTGCAGTTGTATTGGTTAGACCATCTAGTTCCTTTAGATCCTTTTCTTTTCTAGCACAAGCATAGACTTCAATTCCTTTGCTTGTTAATAATTCCAGTGTCTTCCTTCCAATACCTGTATTGGCTCCAGTTATAAGAACAGGACCTTTAATAATCTCTTCAGACATAAATTTGTATTAACATAATCCTATAAAAATTTATCATGAGAATTTACTGAAATATTAGGTTATTCTCTCTTTTAACCCAGATTTATGAACAAATTGGGAAATGATTATAAATCAGAAGACTAATTGTTTGTATTGATTCTGTGAGTGATTAAAGTGTCTAGTTCTAGAACTGAAACACCTTCTCAACTGGAAGAACTTATACTTAAAGGACAGGGGAGACTAGCTTTAGAATCAATAAATTCTGTTTTATCCTCAAGAATGATTTCTAAAGAGGTCAAAGTAATTTATAATCTATTAAAGTGTAAAGCGCTCGTTAAAACAGATCAATATTTCCAAGCAATTAGTCTTCTAGATGAAATCAGTAGTGAGATAACCATCACTGGTTCTCCCTTACAGAAATTAGATTACTTGTGTATTTCTTCTGAGAATCTTCTCTATATGGGCAATGCTAATGAGGGCTTACGAATTATTAAAGAAGCTGAAGAATTTTTTGAAGATATTGTTGATAAGGATTCAACTGAAGTTACGATTAAGAGAGTAAATCTTCTGATTATTAAAACTCAATTACAGAAATTACTTTTTGGATTCATAGATGAGACATATGAAACAGCTGCCTTGGGTCTTAAACTTAGTGAAGATTTTAACTATGAGTATGGTAAAGGAAGATCGTTAGAACAGTTAGCAACTATTCATTGTGAGGTTGGGCACGTAGAAGAAGCACTAAAGTGTGCTGAGGAGGCTCATACAATCTGGCAGAAAACTTCAAACCAATTTGAAGCAACATTAACAACTTTTCAGATTGGTCTTTACTTACCAAACACAGAACCTGAGCAGAAGATGACTCATTTCGAAGAAGCTAAGAAAATGGCCGAAGAACTCAATGCAAAAAATGTTTTGTCCAAAATTCATAACTCTCTGGCTATCATGAATTTCAATAAAGATGAGAAAAATTTAGGAATTGAACACTTTGAGATGGCTATGAACATTAGTAAAGAAATTGGAGATAAGTTTGGTTTAACCACCTATCTTTTCAACTTAGGTCAAGTTTATTCTCGAAGGATGGAGTATGAGCGAGCTTCAACTTACTTATATGAAGCATTAGCTATTGCTAAAGAATTAGATTTTGAAAGACCCTATTATTTAATTCAATTTTCCTTGACAGGAATTTATGTTGCAAAAGGGGAATATAATCGAGCACTAAAATTTGCTGAGTCCGCAGTTGAGTTCTATAGTACCAAGAATATTCCTGAGAATCTTGCTTGGTCTAGAGGAAGACTAGCTAACATTCTGCACCTCAAAGGAGATTTAGATAATGGTCTAACAAATTATTTACTTTGTTTAGAATATTACGAGGGTATTCAAAGACTTGCGAGTGTTTGTGATACCCAAAATCAAGTAGGTGAAATCTATCAGTTAAAGGGAGACAATAAACTTGCTCTGAAGTATTATCATAGCAGTGAAGAAATTGCCATAAGAAATGAATACAAGGCTTTACATGTTTATACTGCGTTCAAACTTATTAGTTGTTATCTAGATATGGGAGAAATAGAAAAAGCAAAGGAATATCTAGAAACACTGAATACTTTGGGTAAAGATCAAGATTCTAAGGATATCGAAATTACTCTTCGTTTATCAACTGCACTTGTTTTGAATAAAGAAGAAGATTCAGACAACAGAAAGAAAGCAAAAGAGCTGTTGGAATCAATCATTAGTGAAAAGGAAATAGAACATAAGATTGTTTTATCAGCAATACTGAATTTATGTGAAAACTTACTTACAGAACTTAGAATAACTGAAGAGATGGATTTTCTTGAGGAACTCAAGTATCATGTTAAAAAACTCCACCAAGAAGGAACAGCTGAGTTAGCATATCCTCTACTTATTCAATCGATATGGTTAGAATCACAAATTGCTCTGATTGAACTTGATGTAGCAAAAGCTAGAAGATTGTTTAACAGTGCTCAAATAATGGCAGAAGGAAAAGGCTACCACACATTAGCTAGAAAGATATCAGATAATCATGATCAACTTCTTGAGCAACTAGATCTGTGGGAGAAATTTACTATGCAATTGCCCAGTGTTGCAGAAAGAATGGAACTTACTCACATTGAATCAGTGATGGAAGAAATGGTTAGGGGAAAAGGTTTAGTATTTTCTGAAGCTGAGTTTGAGGATGAAGAATCCTCTCTTATATTCATTTTTTCTGAAACAGGCGTTGTACTCTATCTCGAGCAGTTTGAACCTGATTTAGATCCAGATTTAATCCAGAAAGTATCATCAAACATACTGGAGCGAATACATCAGAGTACTCGAATTGGTTATATTGAACGAACCTTATATGATGAATACACCTATCTTATCAAGAAAATTGAAGGATTTATTTTCTGTTATGTATTCATTGGAAAATCATATCAAGGAATCAAGAAACTCGATGAATTTTCTCAACTTATTTATGGTACTAATCAAGTTTGGGAAGATTTAGTTTCTGTTGATAAAGATGAGAAGAGTTTAGGCTTTCAGGAAAGATTAATCATCACTCAGTATGTGGACAACATCTTCATATAAGTGAATTTTAGCCGACCCCAAGTAGATTAATAAGTGTATAAGGATAATTTTTCTTATGATTCTTAAACGAAAAAAGTTATTTCAGCTAGGATTTAGTATTTGTATAATCATCTCTCTAATTTGTATTTATCCTTCTCTTGTAAATGCTAGTGATGGGGATATTACTGTTGTGGAGATAAGTAGAGTAGAAATTTCAGGAATTCTCTTCGATGTTGATTTAGATGACAATTATGCTTATGTAGGTGAATATAGTGCTAACAGAATTCATATTATAGATATCACAACTCCATCAAATCCCATCGAGGTAGGCAATTTTTCTGTAAACCTACCCCATTATTTTGAAGTTTCTAATAATATTGCTTATATAGCAGCTTGGACAGATGGAGTTCAAATATTTAATGTCAGTAATCCAGCAGATTCTTTCAAAATTAGTGAATATAGACCTGGAACTGTAGGAGCTTTAACTGTTCAAGATAATTATCTTTTTGTTGGAAGTGATCAAGGATTTGACATTGTGGATGTTTCAAATCCAATATTACCTCAGAATTTAAGTTATTTCTTTACTGGTGGGAACCATCATGATTTCTTTGTTGCTAATTCTCTACTTTACACATTAGCTTGGAATTGGGCAACAGAAACTAGCTGGATAAGAATTATAAATTTTAGCAATCCTGAACACCCTACAGAAGTAGGTTCTTTTGACCTGGGTAGTGTTTGCTACGATATCCATGTCTTTGGTGATTATGTTTATCTTGCTTCATCTTACTATGGGATTAAAATTGTTGATTTCAGTATAATGGAAGAACCAGGTTTTATCCTCTCTCATGATTTAGTAGGAGAAGCTTTTGCATTAGAGGTAAAAGATAATATTCTTTATCTTGGAAATGGTTACTCAGGTTTACATGTTTTTGATGTCAGTAATTTAACCACTCCTGTTGAATTAGTTCATATGACTACAGGTGGATCAGCTGGAGAGCTAGAAATAAGAGATAACCTTATTTATCAAACAGTAAATAACGTGGGATTACTTGTGTTAAGGATTGATGGTCTAGCAACAACAGAAGAAGGATATGGATTTACGATTTTTTCGATACTCTTTGTTTTCTGTTTGGTAGGTCTTAGAAAGAGAATTTCGAGCAATAAGTTATCCACCACCTATAGGCGGAAAAAGTGAAATAATTGCCTCTTCCTCTACAAGCTTGAAATCTAGTGATTTCTTCAAACCATTTACAAGAGCTATTTGAACTTCTTCTTGCTTAAAATCTAAGAGAGATATTAATTCAGCTAATGAAATACCCTTGTCTAGATGCATTTCCATAGGATTCAAATCATTGACTTCAGGATATTTGTTTCTTAAAGATGCAAAAACCTTGATATATACTCTCATTACCATAGTTCCCCATATTAGAATATTAATCTAACGAAAAAGAAAAGAAAAAAGGAAATTATCGAGTTAATCCTAGTTCTTCAAGTTTCTCAAGAGATGGAACTCCATCATGCCAACCTCGAAGTTCATAATATTCTTGTTTCATGGTTTCAAGATCAACAGTTTGACCTTCAGATGGACCTTCAGGCATTTTTTCTTCCAATAACCTCTTAGGTAGGGTATCATCTTTGCCAGAGAATCCTAGTTTGTTAATTATCATTCTTTCAAGGTTAGTTATTCGCTCTCCTGTTTTTAGTAACTCGTCAGTATCTACATCCCATCCTGTAACTGGACCTATCATCTCAGCATACTCATCTAATCCTAAAGCAAATGTTAGGAAAAGACAATTTACTGAAGAATTCACTATGCTTGTAAAATCTTGGAATATCTTAGTTAGTTCAGCTTTACCTTCAGTAGTAAATCTATCAACATCTCCAAGTATTTCAGCTGCAATTGTGTAACCTGTTACATGACATCCTCCTCTATTTGCAGTGGCATAGTTTAAACCTATACCTTTAGCACCTCGAGGGTCATATGCAGGCATTTCCAAACCCTTCACTTCCATTGAAAGATCAGGAGCACCATAGTGTTGGCACATCTTCTTTGAACCTTCGCCAATCCAATATCCTAATCCTTGTCTGAAAGCTGCCATCCATGTTAGTTCTACTACAGCATCTGCATTTCCAAAGTCAACTTCCATACCCTGAAGGTCTTCCTTAGGAATGAAACCTTTTTCATTTAGCTCCATAGCAGCAGCTATACTGGAACCAACACTAATTGGATCTATACCATAGAGATCACAATAATGATTCGCTCGTACAACAGCTCCCATGTCATTAATGTTTGTTGAACCACCAAGAGCCCAAATTGATTCATACTCGGGACCCTCAGTATATGCTAGTTTGTAAGGTCCTTCCTCAACTTTAGACTTTCGTCCGCAAGCAACTACACAACCCCAACAAGGATGTTTATTGATTAAGTACTTATCTGTGAGAGTTTCACCTGAAATAAGCTCTGCATTTTCATTAACACCTGTTTGCCAGTTTTTAGTTGGTAATAGTCCATTCTGATTTATTATGTTAACAAGAACTGCTGTACCATATGTTGGTAAACCTTCTCCAGTGACACCATTTTCTTTGAGTTTTTCAACATGTTCTTTAACTTTATCATCAAAATCTGCTTGTTTAGCAATCTTTGGTTTAGCATCTCCTTCTACTAGTATAGCTTTAAAATACTTAGAACCCATTACAGCTCCAAGTCCAGTTCTACCTACAGCTCTATGTACTTCGTTCATAATTACCGCCATAGGAACAAGGTTTTCTCCAGCCGGACCAATACATGAAATACCAGCTCTTTTCAGTTCATGTTTTTCTTTGAGCCAGTTAGATGTATCTAAAGAGTTCATACCCCAGATTTCTTGAGCATCATGAAGTTCTGCATTTCCATTAACAATTGTAAGGTATGTTGGGAGGTTTGCTTTTCCTGCAACTACTATTCCATCATAACCTGCAAATTTGAGTTTAGCACCCCATTTACCTCCAGAGTTTCCGGATCCAATCGATCCCGTGAGAGGAGATTTTAGTGCCATTACATGATGTCTCCCACTATTTGGTGATCTTGTACCAGTTATTGGTCCGGTTGCAAAAACAAGAACGTTTTCGGGGGACAAAGCATCCATATCTTTAATATTAATTCCCTTTTTTTCAAGTTTTAAAGCATAATTCCACAAAAAGTGGGTTGCTATTCCTTTTCCTCCAATGAATTTTCTAAGAATTTCTTCAGGAAAGTTGAAATCAGAGATTTCCTTTGTTGAGAGATTAATCTTCAACCATTTGTTCATATATCCATTTTCCATTTTTTCACCTGGATTTATGTGAATCAAGTAAATATCCACTTATACAAATAAAAATCTTCTTCAAAAAAGAGCGAAATTATTTAAATGAATGACTTAAACATATCTTGATTATATTGTCTGATATTCCAGATGTACTTCAGATTGAACCAACTAATGCATGTAATTACTCATGCTCAATGTGTCTGAGTACTATGAAACAAAAGGAAAAAGCACTATTTTTTCCTCTAGAAGAGTATCAGAAATTGGCTGAAGAAGTGTTTCCACATCTAAAGAAATTGGTTCTGTATGGTTTGGGAGAACCTTTAATGCATCCAAATTTCTTAATGTTTCTTGAGATTGCTAAGATTCATTTGCCTTCCTCTGCTTCAATTACTTTCACTACAAATGGTTCTCTATTGGATTCTGAGAAAATTAATCACATTTTAGAGAATAAACTAGCTGATGAAATTATCTTTTCATGCGAAACAGTGAATGAAAATATTCCGAATCAAGTAGGGCATTCACTTGAGGAAGAGCAAGTTCAGAATAATCTTGATTATTGTTTAAGTCATAAGTATCGAAGTAATATTAGAATTGGTATAGAGACTGTAATAATGGATTCAAACTATCTGCAACTAGGAGAAATAATACAAAAATTCGTTGCAAAGAAAGTTGATTTCATAGCTTTGAGTCATCTTTATCCATTCAACGAATCTTTCGAAAACGAAACTGTTTTTTCCATGATAACAACTGAAGCTATAACTATTTTAGATGAAGTTGGTTCCGATTGGGAATCTATTGTTTTAGGAGTATCTAGAGAAAAATTTGCTGAAAAGTTGCAAGATTCTTATAAGGCTTATTATCAATTTAAAGATAAATTGAAACCTAAGGAAAGGCCAGTATCAGAGAAATATCAAGAATATGTGAAAAGAGCAAAAGCTAAGAATGTTCTTCTCAATATCTCCTTATACCAAAAAGAATTCAATAAAAGAAATAAACTGAATGACCTTCAGAAAATATTTGATAAATGCAAAATCATTGCAAAGAAAGAAGGAGTAGATTTAATCTTACCGAGTATTTTGCCAGTTTATGAAGAAAGAAGTTGTCCCTACAATGATCAAAATGGATCGGTTATAAGATCTGATGGGGAGGTTGTTCCATGTTTCAAATACCTCTGGAATCATGATTCTTATTTAAATTCTCATTCAAGATTTTCTTCATTCTATTCGTATGGAAATATCTCTGAGACGTCCTTTCTAGATATCTGGCAAAGTCAAAAATATTCTAGCTTTAGAGAAAAGAAAAGCAAGATGAATGAAAATTTTCCTTATTGTGGAAATTGTAGTTTCTCGAGTAATAACTGCTTCTATGCAACTGAAGATACTTCTGATTGCTGGGGAAATGAACCATTTTGCTCTGAATGCCCTTATAGTGTGAATCTTACAAAGTGTCTATTTTAGTCTCAGATATCTGATAATCTTATTCATGATCTTCAATCTTCTTAAATATTGACACGCACGTTATGAAACTTGGTTAAACTTACCAGAATGCGCCTAACCGTCGTTTAAGTGGGTCCCCTCACGTGCGTTGAGGGGAAGTTATGCAGATTTGGGTCTGCGATAGTTGGTGGAGCATCAGCACCGAGCTAGCTAGGCCCCCTGGTTCAAGGTAGGTTTACTGAGGGACAACC
>JAUVXV010000009.1 GCA_030603365.1 Candidatus Heimdallarchaeota archaeon | reverse complement strand
AGCTTTGTCATCAAGTGAAGAATCTCTATAATCGAGCTAATTTCCTTTTCAAAACCTCTCTTAATAAGCAGAACAAGATCCTGTACTATTATGACCTCAACTCTTTGCTCAAAAACGAAGAATGCTATAAGATTTTACCAGCTCATACAGCCCAACACACACTCAAACTCCTATCCAGAAATTGGAAATCGTATTTCCGAGCTCTCAAGGAGTGGAAGAAGAATCCCAAGCTGTTCTTCGCTATGCCCCGTCCCCCTGGGTACAAACCTAAAGATGGGGAGGTGGTGGCTATCTTCAGCAACCAACAAGCTATGATAAGGAACGGGTGGCTAGTGTTACCCAAGAAAGTAGGGTATTACTATAAGACAAGACTAACAGCAAGTACGAAATTACGAGAAGTACGAATCATACCAAGACGAGTGGGCTATACGATAGAACTGATTTATCTCAAGACCTTACCTCAGTTAAAGAAACGTCCCAGACGTAAGGGAGCAATCGATTTAGGGATGACCAATCTTGTGACCTTTGTGGATAACCTCGGCAATCAACCGATTGTTATCAAGGATCACGGTAGAGGAATAAAATCAATAACCCAATATTATCTGAAAAACCAGACACAATTACGAGAACAATATGTCCTGCAGCAACGTCAGCAGCTGAAAGCAAAGAACATACTGAAATATGGAACAACCTTCTACCAACTTCGGGAGAAGTGGAGGAAGAAACTCAAAGATGCTATCCACAAACTTACCCATTATCTAGTTGAAGTGTGGGTGGAACGAGATCTTCACGAGGTGGTTATTGGGTACAATCAGAAGTGGAAACAAGGGGTGCATTTCTGGAAAAAGGTCACCCAGATGTTTGTCACCATCCCCTTCATGCGCATAATCAATATGCTCAAGTATAAAGCTGCTGAGAGAGGGATAAAGGTTGAGCTCATCCCAGAAGAGTACACCTCTAAGTGCAGTTTTCTCGACAACGAGTTTCCCCAAAAACGCACTAAGTATGCAGGTAGAAGAGTGGAACATGGATTGTTTAAATCTTCTCAAGGACATTCAATCAATGCTGATGTTAATGCAGCGTACAATATTTTAATCAAAAGCGATCCGAAAGCCTTACCCAAGCGTAAGGCGAACGGGGTAGGAGGATACGTGATGTATCCACTCAGAGTGAGTATAGAACAGTTGCATGCTTCTATATGATGAACTCTAAGAAAGATATTTAACTTTTCTTGTTACTATGACAAGATGACAAAACCACATCATCCTTTTAGCTAGTATTTTTCATAATGAATTAAGGAATCTAGTTCTTTTCTTGTCTTTGTAGGTTTTTCGTCTGCGTAACCTGTAGCAACTAATCCTAGTACATTAAGATGATCAGGTATGCCAAGTAATTTTCTAATTTCGAGTTCAATAGATGAACCGATTACTCCTGCCCAACATGTTCCTAACCCCAAACTGTGCGCTTCTATCATATACTGCAATGTTGCTAGAGCAGTATCAGACATGTGGTATTTCTGATGAACTTCAGGATTAGTAAGTGGAATGAAAACAACAGGACTTTGAGCAACAAATTTAGCATAAGGATGAGTTTCAGAAAGTTTTTTTCTAACTTGTTTATCTGTTACAATAAGAAATTCCCAAGGTTGTTTATTTGAAGCAGAGGGAGCCCAACTGGCAGCTTCTAAACATTTCTGAATCTTCTCCTCTTCTACCGGTTGATCTTTATATTTTCTAATACTCCTACGAGATTTTAAAAGTTCTAAAGCGTCATTCATTTTATTCTCCATCAAAAAATAAAATAACAATTTTAAAAATGTATTCCACTACCAATAAAAAGGAATTTAGAAGAGGGATAAACTCTTCTTCAATGACTTCGTAAGTAATCTCTAATTTTCAAAGCTACTATGGCACCTTCACCAACTGCAGAAGCAACTTGCCAAGTAGAACCACTTCTACAATCTCCTGAAGCAAAAATACCTGGGACACTTGTCATCATTTTTTCATCTGTTTTGATAAACCCTCTTTCATCTAAATCTACAAGATTTTCAACAATTTTGACAATAGGCTTCAATCCTACTAGCATAAATACACCATCAGGTTTGAGAATGACTTCTTTCTGATTAGCTCTATCAAAAAACCTTATTCCTTCTAGTTGTTTTTTCTCACCTACAAGGAATTCTTTGGTTTCATAACTAGTTAGTGTCTTTATTTTTGGATTTTTTGAGATTTCTTTTTGTATGACTTCTGAAGCAGTCAGCTCATCCATTATCTCAACAATAGTTACTTCTGACGCAAAACGAGCTAGAAAAAGCGATTCTTCTAGAGCGGAGTTACCTCCACCTATTACCATAACCTTCTTGTTTTTGAAAAATGGTCCATCACATACTGCACAGAAGTGTATCTTATAACCAATCAAATCAGATTCTCCTTCAACCCCAAGAGTTCTATATTCAGTACCTGTAGCTATAACAACAGTTTTTGCATTAATGGTATCTCCATGAGAAGTTGTAACCTTGAAACCTTGATCGTTTATTTCAATGTCAGTGGCTAGAGTAGCTTTGAGCATTTCCACCTCAAATCTTTCTGCTTGTTTAGCAAAAGTTGAAGCTAGATGTTCACCACTTGAGCCTTCAGGAAAACCTGGATAATTTTCTATCCTTTCAGTATAATTCATTCTTCCCCCTAAAGCTCCTTTTTCAAGAACCACTGTATCCATTCCTTCTCTAGCTGTATAGATAGCGCATGTTAACCCTGCGGGTCCACTTCCTACAATTAGAACATCATAGATAGTTTTAGATGGGTGAGAGATTAAATCTAGTTTCTCTGCAAGTTCAGCGTTTGATGGTTCAACTAGATAGGTTCCATCAGAAAATTCTATTGTCGGAACTTTTCTTTTTCCGTCATTTATTTTTTCAACGAATTTTGCAGCTTCTTCATCTTCATCAATATTAGTATATTCATAATTTATTAGATTTTCAGCGAGAAAAGTCTTGGAGACTTTACAATCGGAACACCAAGGAGTACCAAAGAATCGAGTTACTTCGACCATAATATTCAAAGAAACAGCTTTTTCGTTTCTTTTTAAGATTAGTGTTGAACAAAAAACATTTCAAGTTCAAGATAGATTAGTCATCTACTTTTTCCTATTTTAGGAACAGGAATCCACCTTGGAGTATCCTCTTTGTAATCTTCATATTCATCTTCAAACTGTTCACTTAGCAGTTGTTCTTCATATGAAGCGATGAAATTATAGAAAATAACTATTCCCACTAATAATCCCAAAGAAGCGAGTGATAGAGTAATTATTGTCAGACCCAAGTATAGAAGAATAGAACCTAGATAAACAGGATGTCTTGAATACCTGAACACTCCAGTTCTTATTACTTCAGGAGGATCTCTTACTTCCTTGAACACTTGTCTTAATCCTTTAAATGCTAGATAGCCAGCTAATATTAGTATGACTCCTCCTATGGGTGCTACTACATAAATCGGAATATACTCTGTTAATAGAGTGGAGAAATTGAATACAAACGAATCTAGTACCCACAGAACTGTAAAAATACCTAGAAAAACCAATTGTCCCATATCCGATAATTTGTGTTCTCCTATGATATCATCTCTATCTTTATGATGACCCATTTTGTGTCCTCTTGTTTTCTTAGCTTCTTCTTCCATCATTAATATATCATTGAACTGCTATTTATTTGTTCGGATTTCAAAATTAGAAAAAATCACAAACTCAGTAAAAACTCAAGATTCTATTATATCACCAGACTAGAGAATCTTCTCACTCATTTAGTAGTCTTTTTTCTTCTGATTATTTTAACTGTAATAAAAGCCAAAGAAACCGAAATAATCATAGGTGAGAAGAGTACCAAAATCCAAGCATAAATTGGTAAATGTCCTTTATAATATCCTTCACCTATTGGTTCTGATTGTCCATCTATTGCCTGTCTCATAATTGAAAATGTGTCAATGTGATGTTTTGCAGTTAATATTTCTTCAGTGAAAGGTCCATAACCTGCTAGAATAACTTTTGTATTTGTATGACCTCCTGTTCCCCAATCAACAGTGATTTCTTGAGAACGATTTGTTCGTTTTTCTTGTTTTACTTTGTAAGAATCTGTTTCCAAAGGTATTTCAGTTTTGAAAGAATAATTCTCAATTGATAGTCCTCCAGTTTCATGATCAGCTGTTACCAATACTTGTAAATCAGAAACTTGTTCTGCTAGTGTTTTTGCATATTTTACAGCTTTCTCAAACTCTATTATTTGATGAGCCAGATATACCTGATCATTAGCATGTCCAGCCCAATCTATCTGAGAGCCTTCAATCATCAAGAAAAATGGTTGTGAAGTTGCATTAAGTAATTCAATTGCTTTTATGGTCATTTCACTTAAAGTGGGGATAGTAGAATCTTCAGGAATGGTTTGAAGCTTGGGAAAAGATACTTCAGTGAATAAACCTAAAACAGGTGTTTTAGTAATCAAATCCAGTTCTGCTTCCTCAGTTACATATTCATATCCTTGAGCTGTAAAATTATCTATATAATTTCCAATGTATTCTAAACCTGATCCTCCTCCTAAGAAAACATCTACATCTGCTTGACTAAAATCTTCAGCAATATTTAGATAATCTCCTCTACTTCCTTCATGAGCAGCAAAAGCAGCTGGAGTAGCATGAGTAAGATGACATGTAGCAACCAAACCTGTTGCATATCCATTCATTTGAGCTATTTCAAGAATTGTTGTTAATTCCATTTCTCCATCCCAGTTTGTAGCTATTCTACCATTTTGTGTTTTAATTCCAGTACTGATTGCAGTTGCTGCAGCAGCAGAATCAGTTTTTGTTCCATCAATGTTTGTAGTTGAGACGGTAGTATTAAATGGGAAATTTAGTATGCTAGAAAAACCTTCTTCTCCAAATTCAACCAATGAACCGAATTTTATCTGCTCTAATCCCATCCCATCTCCAATGAACAAAATGATACTGGATGGATAGATATTTTCTGCTTGGGTTTTATTAGAAAAATTTAGTAAGTTTATATTTAGAACACTCACAACTAAAATTAATAATAAAGCAATAGAGCGACTCTTTCTCTTGAATTTCAATGAGTATATCTCCTATGCTACTTAAGGACTTTAACATGCAATTAAATCTTCGTAAGAAAACAATAATGTATAATTATGAATTATTATTCATAAATAGTAAAACTTATATGTTATGTTATAAATAGAATATTGAGTAATAATTCAATAAAGTGAACAAAATGTATAGATCAAGAAGAAACACATACGGACCAAGATATGGTAGTGGTTATGGAAGAGGATACGGAAGAGGACCTGGAGGATTTGGTCCTGGTCCGGGTAGAGGTAGAAGATTCTACAGCCCAAATTGTGATTGGTATCCTGATCGACCACGAGGTTGGTGGGCTAGTCCTGAATATCAAGAACAATCAGAGGACATAGGGTGGACTGCGCCGCCACTAGGAGCAAGATGGGATCCATACTCAGGAGCACCTGAAAATACAGAAGCAATTGAACATGAAGTTGCAATGATTCAGAAGCAGATAGAGAGTTTACAGAAAGAACTTAGTCGCTTGAAGAATATTGGAAAATCAAAGTGAACCAATTGTCGAAACATCTTTAAATCCTCTACTTCTCTTTTTCCCGAGCTGATTTCTGTGTCAAACTATAAAGACCCTCAGAGCGATAATCCTGATTTCCAAAGAGGAAGAGGGTACGGAAGAGGTCATGGTAGAGGTAGAGGTAGAGGACCTGGGAGAGGTAGAGGAAGACCACCTGTTGCATATCCAATTGACTATGACTCAAGCCGCAGACAAAAGATTGGTATGATTGAATTATCTAGTTTTGAATTTCAAATTTTGCAGATGTCAGACTCAGAAGATCTAAATCAGAATGAGATAGCTGAAAAACTTGATATTTCACAAACATCTGTTTGGAGATATCTAAAATCCGTTAGAAGTAAAATCGCTAGAGCAATAGCTGAAAATAATCAAATACAGATAGTAATTTCAGATTGATTTGCACTCAAAGATTTCTGTGTTATTAGATTTCTAGAGGTAGAATGGGTAAAGCATTTAACTGTAAAGTCACATAATATACGCGTGACTAACGAAGAAGAAACTGGTGTTGAGACACTTAATCATCCAGCAACATTGAAACTCTTTCTCTTCGCTAAGTCTGTTCATCCCAAAGATTTCGGTGTCAGAGAGGCCAAACGTAGTCTGGATTTTAATAGCCCTAGTACAGTTTTATGGCACTTAGAAAAACTTGATGAAGCAGAATTAATAGAAAAACTTCCTACTAATAGATATAGAATAGTTCAGAAGGGTTTGGATATCAAGGAAATTAATGTTCCAGTCAAATTCTCTGCACAGATAATTAGAGGGGAGCTAATTCCCAGAAGATTATTCTTGATCTCTTTTCTCATAACAACATTCATCGTCACTTTGATATTAATTTTTATCAACCCGTTAGCTGCTGCGATAAATGGAGCTGTTCTAGTAGGTTTGAATTGTATTTTCTATATTCTGAATTATCTAACTATTAAGAAACAACTATCTTTTTACAGCTGGGAAAAGGAACGGAAAGATGAATACAGAATATTCCGTTCTATTTTTCGTAAAAAAGAAAAAAAATGACCTTCTGAAACTATCACAGAATGATATTAGAAGTGTTCGAGTTCTAGATTTATTAATGCTCCATAGTATAGTTTGTTTGGTATCCTATGATTCTAACTAATCCAAAAAAACCAATTTTGACAGGAATTGCAGTTACACTAATTGTTAGTTCAGTTGTATTAGGAGGGTTTTATCTCTATCAGGGTATATTTCCCACTATTAATTATGAATTTAAAGAACAAATTAACCTACCAGAAAGTGTCAAGAATGCTTTTGGTACATATGAATTACAATCATATAATTATACGCCGTCAATTGTACCCACTCCAATTGAACCAGGTTTAGCGAATGTAAACTTACAAGGTTTAGATGAAGAACTCAATGCTGAAATTCTCCAACAGCTAGAAACCTATGGATTTGCATTTGTTGACAAAGGTATTGAAGACATTTTTGATCCAATGTATTATGATGCCAATCTAGATACACCCATGTATATTTCTACTGATTTCTGTTTGCATGTCTTACACTCTATTTTTGATAATTGTTTACGAATTATAGAATTAGAATACTTTTATAATAATTTTAGTATAATGATTGATACTCTTCGAAATGATCAAATCAATTTATATCTAATCAACTCAGACCCCGATATCATTGAAGCACTTAACAATAATATTGCTTATCTTTCAGTTTTATTGTATTTATTAGATAATTCCACTTCTATTCCTGCTTATGTTGATTCTCTTGTTTCAGATGAATTAAGTAACATAGAAGCAGGAGTAGCAGCTGTTTCACTGATTTTTGGATATGAGGAGGATTATTCCCAATACAAACCACGAGGGCATTACACACGAAATGATGAATTCAAACGATATTTCAAAGCAATGATGTATGCCGGAAGAATGGGCTTTATGTTAAATGACCGATCAATTAACAATATCGTAGGTATCAAACAAACCCGAATGGCTTTATCGATATTATACTCATTCTCAGCTGAAATAGGAGATAAAACAGTCTGGGATTATTGGGATAATATTTGTAGAACAACAGACTTCTTAGTTGGTGGAAGTGATGATCTTACTCCAGCAGAATATTATCAAGTCTGGGAGGAAGAAGGAACCTTAGATTTTAATGATATAATAGATGATACATTTATAGAAATAATGATTGATTCTTTACAAGAACTGAGAGCTCCAAAAATTAATTCCAGATATGTTGAATCTTTTGAAGGACAAGAAAGTGCAATTAAAGGGTTCAAACTTTTTGGGCAGAGTTATACCCCTGATGCATATATCTTTCAAGAACTGATTTATGATAATCTTCCAACCAGACAATTTCCCAATTCACTGGACATCTTCTCAGTGTTTGGCAGTGAAAGAGCAGAATATCATTTAGAATCGGAGAAAAATTATGAAGGATATGAAGAAAAAATATTAGAATTGAGGGGAGAATTTAACGAACTCAATCTTACTGATTGGACTCAGAACATCTATTGGCAATGGTTGTATTCACTTTTACCTTTATTGGAGGAAAAAGAGGTAGGAACAGGTTATCCAGGTTACATGCAATCTGATTCTTGGACTGATAAATCACTTATAACTTCTTTAGCAAGTTGGGTCGAGCTTAAGCATGACACTATTTTATATGCAAAACAGCCGTACGGTGTATATGGGTTAGGTGATCAAATTACCCATTATGTTGAACCATATCCTCAAGTTTATTCTAGAATAGCAGCAACTCTAAGGATGTTGAAGGAAGGTCTCCAATCTAGAGGAGTCTTGTATGAGGATCCAGCTGCGGAACCAGGTTACAATGCACAAATCTTCAGTAATTTCACTCTGAAATTTGATGAGTTAGCAGATGTATTTGATAGATTAACTGAGCTAAGTATAAAAGAACTACAAAATGAAGAACTAAGTACAGATGAGATGAAATTCATTCATCATTTAGGAAAGGAACTTCAGAAAATTGTTTCATTTAATTATGGTGCAGCTGAATGGTATCAAAGTGAAGCTGATAAAAGAACTGCCCTAATAGCAGATGTGCATACTGACCCTAATAGCGGTAATGTATTAGAAGTAGCTGTAGGAAATCCTTTCTTGATTTTCGTAGTTGTTCAAGATCATTCAGGGCAATTGTATCTAACTCGAGGAGTAACATTCTCATTTTATGAATTTAAGCAACCTTATGATCAACGTTTGACTGATGAAGAGTGGCAAGAGATGTTAGAAACAGCTCCACCAAGTTTACCAGAATGGATTACAGATAACCTGCCTATAGTAATATATGAAGAATCTTTAAGTGTAAAAATGCTTGTAAACACCATTACAACAAAGAAGAACTAGATTCTTCTTTACTTTTTTAAATATATTTTACTGTTAATAAAACAAAATATTCTTGTTGTTGAAAAACAAAAACTGTAGTTCTATTTTAGTCTATTACCACAGTTTGTACAAAAACTCATTTCTTCCTTAACTTTCATTCCACAGTAGTCACAAAACTTAGTTGAATTAACAACTCTTTGAACTGGTTCTTGTTCTTGAACTACTTGGTTCTCTTGATTCTTCCAGAAGGGATTTTCTGTAGGTTTGTAGGTTTCATACCTTCTGTATTGTTGTCTTTGAGCGTGTCTATGTCTTGTTCTTCTTCTAGATGAAGAAATAATACTTGCTACAAATAAGATAACTAATAATGTTCCCACCATAGGAATTGGCCAAATCACGTGCCTCAAGAATCCTGTAATAAACCCAACTAAGATTAATGCACCTAACAAAGTTAGCATGAATATAAAAAATCCTCCAACTGGGTTTTTATGTCTATAATTATTACTATGCATTTTCTTCTAAGTGAATTTGTGCATACGCGTTAATAAACCAAACCAAATGAAAAACTAAAAGATGGGTAAATTGATAGGAACAGAAGGAAGAACTTGAAATAATTTTCTCAATCATCATACTAATTTATAAGAGAATGTCCAATTGAATCTTTGTAATAAATTAGTTAGAAGTGTAAGAAAATGGACTATAAGATAATTGAATTCAATCCTAAAGAAGCCTCAGATGATTTTTGGGAGATATACTTTGAATTTATGGAAACAAACTTCAAACATCACAATCCAGATGATCCCTTACCTAATCGAGAAGGAGTTATTCAACGTCAGAAAACTAAAGCACCTTATTACCATATTAAACGTTGGCTAGCTATTACTCCAGAAAACAAAGTTATAGCTTGGGGTGGTTTTGGAACTGTTGTTGAAGGTTCTTCAGATTATGAAGAGAATAAAAATCTTTGCAGTATGAATATTGCAGTTTTAGCTGACTATGTACGAAAAGGAATAGGTACAGACGTACTTAAAAGAGCAGTTCAAGAAGCTCAAATTCTTGGAAGAACAACCATTGAAGTCAGCACAGATAATAATCCAGGTAGAGCTTTCTTAGATCATTTCGGAGCTCAACTCACCATAGAGGGAGCAGAAAATCGTCTAGATTTAGAGGATGTAGATTGGGTTCTCATGCAATCTTGGGTAGATGAAGGTCCTAAAAGAGCTGAAGAAGTTACAATCGAATCCTTCTATGAATGTCCTGAAGAGATTTTAGAGGAATATTCTGAATTGTATACTGAAGCTTTGAATATGCAACCTCTTGGGGACACCGAACATCGAGCTAATATTGATGGAAAATTAAGAAGGGAAATGGAACAGAGATTCAAAGATATAGGTTACACAAATTATACCCTCATCAGCAGAGAAAAAGATGGAAGAATATCTGGTTTAACAGAGATTCTTCATGATTCTCGAGAAGGACACAGAATTCTTCAAGAACTTACAGGTGTTCGTCCCGAATTCAGGGGAAGAGGTTTAGGAAAATGGTTAAAGGGACAGATGATTCTCCATGTTCGAGACAATTATCCTGATGTTGAAGTAATAATAACTGGAAATGTTGAAGCAAATGCACCAATGTTCTCTATAAACGATAGAATGGGATTCAAGAAGCATAAAACAGCTGATAGTTACAAGTTCCAAACAGAGGAAATTGCTAGAAGATTAGGAATTTGACAAATCCATTTCTTGCATCTTTTCTGCTTTTCTTACTATCAAGAAGAAAATTATACCTTGAAGTACATAGGTAATAACAGAGAGATAATTAAACAAACTATTTCCCAATCTTTGTGTTTGTGCATTGAAAGTACCACCTATTGAAGCAGCTATTCCAACAATTATCGAGAAGACAATGGCTACTATCGATAAAACTAGGAATGAATATTTGAGTATTTTTGGAAGACGTTTATCTATGAAAAAAACAGCTGTATAAATCATTATAGCTAGATTTAGAAGCAGTGGTCCCATGATGACAAAAATCATATGAAACTCGAAAGCTCCCCTTTCAAAAAATATTATAATATTTATTGGTCCTTGTACTACTCCAAAGAAAGTGCCAATCCAACTCAGATACTTGGTTTTCTTCTTCTCTTGAAAGAACATCAGAAGTACAGAGAAAAACATCATTAGTGACATAAATAGTAATATAATTGCAGTTCTAAGAAGCATAGTAGAAATTAGTGTCGATTCTCCATTAATCTCTCTGACTTCTCGTAGGTCACAAAAACCAGTTTTTAGACAACTGAACTCAGGATAGAAGCTAAAAGAAAAACTTACTAGAAGAATCACAAGCAACATTATAACAGTAAAGGATTCGTAGAAATATTCAAGCATCTTTAATCGCCTTTTGCTTAGATCTCTAAACATAGTTTCTGCTGCTTGTTCTAGTTTCATAGGAAACAAACTTCCTCAGTTTTTGAATATTTAAGGTTTATCTGAAATTTGTGTTTTTTTTCACTCTTATGTCACAACTTGTGTTCACATCATGTGAGCAAGTTATTTTTAAATAGGGAGCTATGTTAGGATAGGTGCAAAAAATGGCTCAAAAAGTTAAACAAACAAAAACTGAAAACCAAAACAAATGGGTTTATCAACACGAAAATAAAAGAATTGAAAAGATAAACGTTGCTTATGTCTTCGGACAAGCATTTACCTTCTAATCTTTCTTTTCAATCCCCAATTATTACTCCTATTATTGCTTATCTTTATTGCTCAATTTTAGAGTAATTTTCCTAGTTCTTTTGCCCATTTTTCAACTCTGGTTAAGTCCTTATTATTTGTAGTAAAGGTTGGTAGTTTTTTGGCAACTTGCTCTACCCATTCATCTGGAAATTCCTTATCAGGAACTCTTCCACCAAAAGCTTCCATTGATACTGGTTGAAAATTATCATACTTCTCAAGTTTGTTAACCAGGTACGATTGGTAAGCTTGCTTATAGAGTGATTTTTCTCCAGCAAACATTGAACATACGAAAAGAGCTGTTTTCTTTCCGTCAAACGTATTGCTGAGAAAGTTTTCTACATGACATGCCCAAGTACCATTATAGATACAACTACCTATGATTATATTATCACAAGTGCTTAAGTCTGGACATTCACGATCTTTTCCGATATTGTGTACAGTAACTTCATGATTGAATTCATCTTCTAATATTCGAGCTATTTTGAAAGCAGCTTGTTTTGTTGCTCCGTAGTACGTCTCATACACAATAACAGTATTTTTTGCCACACCATAACCTCCAAGTTCATTCAGATTGTTCATAAATTCTCATGAACAAATGATAAGCATATTCCTTCAACAAAAAAGACGAAAACAGTGAAATTCATGGTTTTGGATGGTTTTAATGCAGTTTTGTATGTTCATTTTTTCGCACACATTTCAGAAAAAACCCTTATACTAGAAAATATAAACATTAAGTGAAGATAATGAATTTACAAGAAGTTTTTATCAACCGCTTCAAATTTCTTCAAAATTTTCTTCAGTTGGCATTCAATTCATATGCATAGATTTCTTACTAATAAGACTTACTGGTGCCAGAATTAATCTCAGTCATTTCCTCTTTGAACCTTACAGATGACATCTACTTTCAGTAATCTCTCTTTCTCTATCATATAAAGCACCATAAAAAATGATCTGGTGACTATCAGTATTTATTGATATAATCCTCTTTTTCAAATCAGCAATTTGTTACTAGTTAAGAACCTCAAGAAACCTTAACAAATCTCTTCTTCTTTTTTCCTTTCTTTTCTCGCACAATGTTTAAATAAACAAGTGAGAAAAGAAAATTTGGTTAACTTATGGAGGTTTAAAATTGAAAAGAAAAATCGTTTTGATTACTTTTGTTAGTTTATTTGTTTCATCTCTTGTTATTATTCAAAATACACCACAAGCAGCGATACCAGAGTTATTCTCTATTGCTTTGCTCTCACCAAATACAAGCCCTGCTCGTGATCAATGGGCATTACTAATGGAACAACAGTTGCCAGAAATAGGTATTAGTGTATCTTTTCATGAATCTACTGGATGGGCTAATATATCCCCACGAACATGGTACTATCCTTTAATCGAGTATGATTATATTCCAACATATGATGAAGGAGGATATGACATACTCTTTTTAGGTTGGCATTGGCCTTTTGATTTACAACTAAGTGGGATATTTGAGACAGCTGCAATAGTTCCATATGGAGATAATTTTTATCAATATAATAATCCTATATATGATGCAATTCTTGAAAATTATGAGGAAGAATATAATCCTGTTCTCCGGACACAATACGCACACCTACTTCAATCTATTCTTTATGAGGGTTTGCCTGCAATATGCATAGTTCATCCAAGTGATCTTTATGGATTCAAAACTGGCTTAATTGGGATCAACCCTCTTCTAGTCTCTACGGCTAATCAGCGTATAGAAAACTGGTATGACCCGGTCGACCGCATTATCACACATGCAGTCCCAGTAGATTTGCAAGATCAAAATATCTTCACTCTAGAGAGTTATTTTGATAGGATATGGATGCAAAATGTATATGGTTCATTATTCAGTCGAAACCCTATAGATCTAATGTGGGAGCCTAATATAGCAACAGATTGTATTATAACTGCTGGAGGGACAAACTTGACCGTAACTATTGATCCTAATGCTAAATTTAGCAATGGTGATGCAGTTTTAGCAGAGGATGTTAAGTATTCTTATGAGTTATACATGACTCCAGAAGTTGGTTCACCTTCATATGGATACTTAACCAAATGGTTTGGTAACCATGATTCAATCATAGAACATAGCTCTAGCACTCTAAGTTTTATACTACCTGAACCCTACAACTTCCCTCTAAGCTTACTATCTCATGGGATTATTGATAAGAGCGATGTTGAAGCAAAAATTGCTACTTATGGTTATGATATTTTCTATGAATTACCTTTAACAGGAAATGTTTTAGATTCATTAGTGAAATCATGTGGTCCAATGATACTCAACGAGTTCAATCCTGTCCTCAGTACTGTACAGCTTTTACCAAATCCATACTGGCATGGGACTACAGTTGTATTAGACGAATGGAACGAGATTTTTATTTCAGGTAAAGTAGGCGCTTTAGAATCTTTAATTAATGGCACAATCGATATTATGGATGCTCAATATTTTCCAGTTCTGTCTGATTTCGAGGGTATTGCAGGAATTGAAGGAATTAAAGTAGACGGGTTTGCTGAACAAGGGATGGCCATTAATATGCGTCATCCTATTCTAGGAACAGGTGAATTAACACCTGTAGGGACAGCTGAAGCAGCTAAATACGTGAGAAAAGCTATTAGCCATGCTACACCTCGACAAGATATAATTGATAATATCCTTTTAGGGTTAGGTGAAGAAGGCATTACTTCAATCCCTCGTGGATGTATAGGTTTTGATGATTCTCTACTTCCATATGAGTACAATTTAGACATAGCATTAAGCTATATGGAAGCAGCAGGATATGATATAATAGTAGTACCAGAGTTTTCATCAGGTTACTTCATTCTACTTGGCTTTCTCGCTGTAAGTAGCACAATCCGCTTTTATCGAAAGAAAAAGAAACAATAAACTGTTTCTTACCCACTTTTTTCTTTTTTATTCTAATTCTTTTAAAAAGTAGAAGATTTACATGTGTCTGAATACAATGGTTGGCAAGTGCGTTGTTTGTGGAAAACCATAAGTTAATACTCACTGGAGTACCAAACAGACTTTCTATTGCCCATTCAGATGCTATGCAATGAATTCTGCTAAATTACTTTTACTTCTATAATTTATCTTCTCTGTTCTCTTAAAAGATTGATTGAAGGTTAAAAAATCAAGCTATACTCAATATAGCTCTGTTTCTTGCTTTGAATGACAAATGACTGATAACAGGGAACATTACTCTCAAGGTTCTCTTTCCTGCACCGAATCTATTTATGATATGCTTTGCTGTTTTTATACCTGAAAAGAAACTTGGTGGAACTCCTGCACCTGCTGTATTTGCTCCAGCTAAAACTAGTTTTCTTATTGGAGTTTTCTTTCCAATTTTAAGTGATCCTTCTCTTGGACCATACCATGCACCTTGTGTATTCAAGGAATATCGTTCGAAAGTTAAAGGAGTTGAGATCAACTTAACTTCAATATGTTTAGATAATTCAGGAATAACATTTTCTGCTAACTTGATTAGCTTATCTGCATACTTTTCTTTTGTTTCTTTGTATGATTCTTTGTGAGAACTATTCCATTTATTTTCCCAATCATAGGGAGCAAATGATAAAAGAATAACAGAGGATTTACCATTATTTGAAAGATCGGGATCAATTTTTGAAGGAATTCTTATCATCACTTCTTTGGGATCATACTTTCCTCCCAGAATTTCTTTGATATTCCTATCTGCGTCCAGATTATATGCCATATGCGATGGGTAACCTGTGAGTTCTTTATCCAGTCCTAGAAAAACAGAAAAACCTGATACTGATTGGTTCTTTTTAGCAACCTTGACTAAATAGCTATTAGGAAATTTGTTCATACCCACATACTCGAAAACAGTTCTCTTCAGATCAGCATTAGAAATAATCCATTTACTTCTAATTTTAGTCCCATCTGCTAGTTCTACGCCTACTGCTTTTCTTTTCTTAGTCAGGATTCTAGTGACTTTCTTCTTATACTCAATCTCTCCTCCTTTGTTAACGAAAGAATCTGCAAGACTCTTTGCAAATGCAAACATTCCTCCTTTTGGATAGTAATGTCCATCGAAAACTGGTGAGAAGAATATTAATCCTGCTGCCACTGCCCTTATGGATTCAGATGGAACACCTAACCATAGACAATAGACCGAAAGAACTTTCTTCAATTGCTCATTAGTAATGAATCTATCAATAAAATCCTTGAATGACATAAATACATATTTACGCATGGTTGGGCAGGTAAAACTAATCTTCAGCAGTTCTTTGAAAGTTGGATCTAATCCTGTTTTTACATTAGAGTGGTACTCACTATTTATCTTCCTTAGAACAGAGAATAATTTCTCAATTTCATCTTTGTTATCAGGATACTTTTGGATTAGTTCTTTTACATACTTTTCAGCATCTTGATGCATTGTTACAGTCTTATCTGAATAGTGCAATTCTTCTACAGGATCTATATTAAGAAATTTTAAATTAACTCCTAAACCTTCGATAGCCCTTCTAAAATTCTGTCCTTCCCCACAAAAAACTAATCCTTCTGCGCCAGAATCAAAATAGTATCCTTTACGTCTAAATCCACTAATATAACCACCAGGAGCATAATGCTGTTCTAATATTAGTGTTTTCATTTCAGGTTTCAATGTTTGCAAAGTAACTCCAGCGGTTAAACCACCGACTCCTGAACCCACGATAATCACATCGTAAGTACTAGTAGATTCTGACATAGCATCAATTGTATGCTAAATGAGATACTGATAAAGTACCGCTTACAACGAAAAAATATTATATGTAAATAAATGATATTAAAAGTGCTCTAGACACGTTTTTAGTCTTTCGACAAATCCTGCACTAAATAAAAGATTAGACTAAGTAATATATTTGAAAATCTATGAAGTGAAAAGATTAACATTGAACATCTTAAGGGGATAGATTATCAAAAACCTTAGTTAATTTCCGTTTAAGGAAGTCCACTTCTTCTACAGACATATTTAGTGGTGGTAAAAGTCTTAACAAATCTTTTCCAAGACTCAGTCCGATCATAATACCTTCCTCCAACAATCTATTCTTGATTTCAAGTATTAGTTGAGAACTATTTTTGCTAGAATAAGGTTGGATTTGGATACCGATGATCATACCATATTGTCTGATTTCTTTAATGGAAGGATGTCTTAGATTACCAAAGAATTCTTCAAGAATACTAATAATTTCTTGACTCCTTTCGATTATTTCATCCTCTTCAATTATTCTAACAACTGTATTAGCAATTGCAGATCCTAGAGGATCTAGCTGATGCGATTGAGCATAATATTTCTGTTCAGCTGGTATTTTTGATGCTAGTTCTGATCTAGTGATAATCGCACTTACTGGATAACCTGCTCCTAATCCCTTACCCAAAACGATTATATCAGGAGTAATATTATAATGTTGAAATCCGAAAGGTTTTCCTGACCTTCCTAATCCTGTAGTTACCTCATTCGAAATTATTAATCCACCAGCATTTTTTATTCTATTACAAACCTCTTCAACATACTTTTTGCAGGGTTTGTGAATACCACCGCTTACCATGATTGGCTCAAGTACAAAACAAGCTGGTTGGATGGATTCAGCTAGTAATAGTTCATCAAGAATTGGAATTAAATCTTCTATACAATTACATTCTTCAGAATTACATTTTCTATATTGCAATTTCATCTTAGATTCTTTACCAGAAGTGTAAGATAATGATTTGGAGGTCCCATAAGAACCATAATATGAATCTTTCAAAGAAAGTACATCTACTCTACCTGTTATTTTCTTTGCTAAATTAATCGAAAACTCAACTGCTTCACTACCACTATTTAGAAATGTAATTTTATCAAAATTTCCAGGGATGAAGTTTAATACTCTTTCAGCAGCTTCTAATGTTATTGGTGACAAAAATCTGTTATTTGTATGGATTAGATTATCTATTTGAGATTTTATAGTTTTAATCAATTTAGGATGGTTATGACCTATAAGCAAGCACCATACTCCTGATGTGCAATCCAAATATTTCTTCCCCTTAACATCCCAAATCCATGAACCTTGAGCTTTGTTCACTAAAATAGATTCAAAATCATTTGTATTGAGAATGAATTCTGTCATTGTATTCGCTAAAAACATCTCATTCTAATTTTAAAACATTAAGCTAAGGATATTGAATTGCATAACAATTATTAACTCGGTTTGATTCATTAACAAAAATAATGGATGAATAGAAATGAAAAAGCAAATGCAACTAGATTTAATCTTTATCCGTTTTGCTTACTGGTTAGGTGCTTTGATGGATTTTCTTGTAGCCCTTTCAATGACACTATATGTTTTCTTCCAAGTGAATATAGGAATGGACTACCCAGAACCTACAAATGAGTTAAGGTTTATGCTCAGTGCTGGAATGGCATTGATGTGGGGATGGACAATACTATTAATTTGGGGTGACAGAAAACCTATCGAGAGAAGATTGATATTATTTTTTACTGCATTTCCTGTTGTTTTAGGACTATTTACTGGAGAATTAGTGTTATTCCTACAAGGGTATTCGAATCAAACGGTCACACAATTTGCTATTTTCCAATCAATTAGAATTCTTCTCTTTATAATATTCATAATAGCATTTGTGTTTGCATTAAAAAGAAGTAATAAGAAATCGAATGAAGAACTTGAAAACTAGTCAGAATTCACTTCTTTTTCATCCTTTGATAATATTTCTCAATTGCTTCAAGAATATTATCATGGTTTCTTGATTTAGATGATGGTTCATATAAACCTCTAATGTTAATTACAATTTCTTCTTCTTCAATTTTGATAACACACTTCTTTTTCTTTCTTATGCTTTGATCTTTTCCCTCAATTTCAAGAGAACTCATTTCTTCCCAAGAGATAAATCGTTTTTCATCAAACAACGGTTTTATTGTAAGACCAGCTTTGGTAAATGTGTATCTCCTCCTGTTAGAAGAAAGTTGAGTTAATCCAACAATTACAAACATAATACCAGTTGCTAAGAAGAAGACGCTAAATGCTAAGAGTAAATATTCCCAGATTGTACCTTCATCTTTAACCATAAGCCAGTAACCAAGTATTGTTCCTATTAAACCAGGTATACTAAAATACAAAGTTGGTCTTATGATTGTCCAAAGACTATCCGGAGCCAATTCCAAGGTATCTAGAGCAATTAAGAGATTGCTAGTAAATTCACCAAAAGATTCAGTTTGTTCTGGTTCTTCTGAACTCATTAATATTTCTTGTAGGAGCATTAGTTTTAATTGTTTCGAAGAAGATATCATATTGATGAATGAATCTGTAAAGAAATCAGAGAAAGAATGGAAAGACAAATTGTCCAAAGAACAATTTTTTGTTCTGCGTTTGAAAGGAACAGAAAGACCATTTACTGGTGAATTTTGGGATCATAAAGAAAAGGGAACTTACAAATGTGCTGGATGTGGAACTCCACTCTTCGAATCAGACACTAAGTTTGACTCTGGTTGTGGTTGGCCAAGCTTTTTTGAACCTCTTGAAGAAGGAAATATCGAGGAAGAAATAGATACAAGTCATGATATGATCAGAACTGAAGTTCTTTGTAAGAATTGTGGAGGGCATCTAGGACACATTTTTGATGATGGACCTAAACCTACAGGATTAAGATTTTGTATAAATTCTGTAACTCTAGATTTTGAAAAAGAACATTGAGACCGCGTTCGAAGGAAGGAGTTAATCAAGCTAGAATTTTCTTCCGAATTTTTATAAATGTGTAATCTTCTAAGAATTTATTATGACTGAAAAGAATGATTTTAGTCTTACATTATTTCGTCCAACAATTTACAAATTTTTGCGTTTAGCAAAGTGGAAAAAACCTGAAAAAGGTAAGGTTCTAGATTGTGGAGCTGGAGGTCAAAATCCTCCTTTAGCACTTTTCTGCAAACATGGGTATGATGCATATGGAATAGATATTTCTGATAATGCACTTGAGGAAGCAGAAGATTTTGCAGCAAGATATGGTCAGGATTTTAAATTGTTAAAAGGTGACATGAGAGACTTATCTTTTGATGGCAGATTTTTTGACCTTGTTTACTCATATAACTCAAGTATCCATCTAACAAAAGCAGATACAAAAAAGGCTGTAAAGGAAATGCTAAGAGTGCTGAAGAAAGGAGGTTTGCTTTGTATAAACTTTCTTTGGTATAAGAATGTGCATCCATCATTGGGAGAAGAGAAGAATCAGGGAGAGTTTTGGAATATGGAGCACGGAGAAGAAACTGTGCATTCTTTCTTTACAGAGGAAGAAACAGATCAAATGCTTGAAGGTACAAAATTAATATTCAAAGAAAAAACACAAATCGAGGTACTTGTTCGTAATGAATATTTCAGAGAATCCTCATTTGAATATATAGTTCAAAAATAACAAGAGTAGATTGGAAAACATAAAATGTATGTTTTTTAAAATGGACACAATTCAACATGTTCAGATTTTGATGAATTCTCTATTGCTTGATTCAGAAGAAAACCTTGTAAACTTGTGGGATAGTCTCTGAAAAGAGCGCCTTCAAGTTTTTTCTTGTGGTCACTTTTTGGTCACTTTAGCTCACCAGCTTCTTATCATGTGACCAGTTATAGTTAACATAGGTGCAAAAAATGGCTGAAAAAACAAAAAACAAAAAAATTGAAAACGATGAACAATGGGTATATCAACCTGAAGTTAGAAAGGTAGAAAAGAAAGAGATTACCTACTTCAATGGTCAATTCGTATTCTATTAAACTTCCTAACTATTTTTCTTCATTTACAATTTTCCTAGAAATTCCAAAGTGAATTTTTCAATCTGATCCCAATCTCTTAGATCAGTATAACTATCATCCTCTGCGCTTTCACCAGTTGTTTGTTTTGCAGCCTTTTTCAAGATTTTCTTCTCCAACCATCCCATTCGAGATGTATCCGTAAAGTCCATTAATCCTCCAAAAGCATCGAATAAGTCTAGTTTCTTAACACCTAATTTCTCGCATGCATCTGTAGTATATTCTACTTTCACTTTTTCGTAGGTATCTGGATTTGAAGCATACCCCGAACAGACATAGAACCCTTTTTTGCCTTTGAATTTATTTAATTCCTCAGCTTTGTTTCCAATAAACTTCTTAACATCTCTAGTCCATTGACCAATTCTTATGCTTGATCCGATAAGGATACCATCATAGTTGGAGAAATCAGGAATCCTATCATCTGGTAGGTCTTTTAGGTTATACACTTCTGCTTGGCTTCCCTTTTCTCTTATTAATTCTGCCATCTTTCCTGCTACTCCCTCTGTTGCTCCATACCTGGTGCCATAAAAAATTAGAATTTTTTTTTCTGACATTTAATCACAAACCAATAATTTGTTTCTATATTATTGTAGAACGACAATGCTTTAAAATTTAACCATTATACTTTCTCAATAATTGAAAATATTGCTAGATTATTCTTTAAGAATTACAAACATTACAGACTGGGTTCTTTGGAATCAGAATTTTTATGGAAATAAACTTACTAAACGAAAACAAATTCTAACCAGAAAGATCTTTGAACCCAGTCATCTTGACACAGGTGAAGAAGTACCGTATGCTTCAGGATTATTCATGAATTCAAGATAATTAACTAGCTATATTCACTAAATTTTTTAAACTGGTTTCACTAATATTTTAGTAATGAATCAGGATATGTCGAAAAACGAACCTTCGAAGAAGAAAAAGAAACCTCTAAACAAACTAGTTTTAGTAATTGTCTCCTTAGAAATTGCAGGATTTTTGACAGCGATAGGTTTCTTCATCGCAGCTATCGTTTCAGGAATCGAGGGGTTTGATTTAGCTTCAATTGGAGGGTCAATATTCTTTGGAGTTGTTGGGTCTACAATGGCTTTCATGATGATTGGTATGGTCATCTCTGTTACAAAATCCAGGAAACAAGCTTCTTCAGGATATTCTTCTACAATTAGTGCTGCAGATTCACCATATACAACTAAGAATTACCCAGAAGATGCAGGTTCAAAAAAGAAGGTCTATTATTGTTCTTACTGTGGATATGGCACAGAAACACTAGTTGGTGAATGTCCCGAATGTGGAGGACCAATAAAGGAAAAATAGAAAACTCATTCTTTGGTTGTTGGAACTATTAGAACTTCATATTCAAACAGAAAGCCTGTAAATTTAATAAAAGAGGAAAAAAGTTATCGTCGAGTAAATCAATAAATTATAGAAGTACTGCAATTTTTAGCAGTACTGGTGTTTATAGCAGTAATTCGGTTATTTTAATCTCAAACTTTATTAATCTAATTGCAAAAAATAACAAGATGAGTACTGAGACAAAGAAAAAGGGGATAGGTGCTTTTAAGTATATTCTCATTATTGAGGGATTATTATTCTTAGGAACAATTGTTACAGCAATAGTGCTGATTTTCTCTAGTGTTTTTGGAGATGATCCTTCTACAAATATAGATCGGATGTGGATAGGAATTTATATGCTATATGGTGTAGCAGGATTTATTCCATTTATTTTTATGCCCACAGTAGTAATTATGTTTACACGCAAAAGAAAAACCATATTCTCTTCTCTTAAAAGCATGAAAATATCTAAAATTGGTCCTTATGCTCCAGGCTACAAACCTTCAGGTGCTAAGAAAGCTAGATTTTGTGAGTACTGTGGATATGAAGTAATTTATGGAGAAAGAGAATGTCCTGAATGTGGAGGACCTGTTCAATCTATTAAGAGTAGCTACATCCAATACTAACTACTTTTTCATTTCTTCATTTTTGTTATAAGGGAATGAATCTTATTACCTATTCTTTCAGCTGATGGAGGGTCATAGTTTGAAAGTACTACAACTGTGTAGTTAATTGGTTGATATACACCAAAAAAACTGTTAATTCCAGGAGCACCTCCATTATGACCATATCTTGTTAGACTTCCAAATTTGTGAACTCCAAAACCATAACCATACATAGTTTCATCACTCCCTGGTTCCAATTGCATTTTTCCTCGGATAACTTCTTTTGTTAGATCTTTATTGATGATCTTATAAGAGAATAAGGCTTGACTAAATTTTAACAAATCCTGAGCTGAAGAATATCCTCCTCCCGCTGCACTTCCCTTGATTCTTGCCATTCGTGTATTCAAGACCCATTCTTTTGAAGGGGGTTGATTCATTGCTAAATGCTTAGTATATCCATTAGCTAGGTTCTCCACTTCATCATCAAGTCTGTAACTATCTGTATCTTTCATACCTAATGGAAGAAAAATCTTTTCTCTTACAAAATCATAATAGGACATTTCGCTTACACTTTCTATTATGTTTCCAAGGACTTCAAAACCAGAGTTACTATATTGAAACTTAGAACCTGGTGAGAAAGCTAATTTTTCTGTTTCTATTAAAGGTAAAAGATCCTTAACTTCTACATACTTATCCTTATTTTTCATGTATTCAGGAGTGAAAAAATTACCTAAACCAGAAGAATGTGTGAGAAGATGGTGCACTTTGATTTTTCCTGCTTGATCTATTTGAATATCCGGCAACAACTTAGCTACGAATGTATCAAAGGAAAAATGACATTCTTCAATAAGTTTGGCAATCGCTAAGGATGTAAACATCTTATTCATAGAACCAAGGTTGAATTTGGTTTCAAGATTAGGTTTTATTTCTGAATCAATGTTTGAATATCCACGGGTCAGCTGAAATACTGTTTTATCATCCTTAGCAACAAGAGCTACACCAGAAAAAAGATTCTTTTCTAATAAGCGCTTGATAGAATCAGTTATTGCAGTAGCTAGGTTCTCTTCTTTTATTTCAGTAGAATCATCATCTGGTGGTACTGTAGGTCTCAATCCTAGTCCCTTAACAAATGATGGTTTATCTTCAGTTATCATTACAGAGAATTTAAGCCAATCTTCAGTTTCCGGATTAAATAAGAATGCAGATTCTTTACCTGGTGATTCATTGAAGGTTTGATAAATTTTAAAATCCCCAAATTCTCTTTTGAGGTGATGAAGAGAATCTGTAATAGATTTGACTCCTCTCTTCTCTAATGTTTCAGGATACCAATTTTGAAGAATAAAATCCTCAATTTCTTCTTGGGATTTGTTAATAATTGTTTCTAATACTCTTTCAATTAGATTACTGCTACTTTCCTCTTGACCCATACTATTCGCCAAAGATTTGATGAATAAAAATGTTTCAGTTAACCATTTAGCTAATCATAGTTATTCATAGAGACTAAAGTAGAACCATACTTCTGATCATATCAGCACAATCTTCAACCAAATCAGATACATCTTCAAGATCTTTAATAGCATGATCCAAGATAATGAGTGCTCCTGCAGGGACGTTTTCAGTATTATAAGCTATTTCAAACTTGAGATTACCATAGATAGTATCTATCGAAGATTCAATTCTATCTACTTTAGCAATATTCTCTAGTAATTCTGGATGTTCAACTTTAAACATGGTATCAAATACTTTTATGAAAGCATCAATTTCCTCTGCAAGTAGGTCGAAAATTTTACCAATTAAATCAGTGATACCTTTTGGAAATTCGTGGTTGATGAGTAAAAGAAGATTCTTAACTCCTCTTTTTGCATTGCCTGCAGCTCTATCAGCTGTTCTTATGAAAGTCATAAGATCTGCTCTGACATACTCTGGAGTTCTACCTTCAGAAAGCATGTCGATTATATCGGCTTCAACACCATCTGCAGTCTTTTCTTCTTGAAAGATAATTTCGTACATGTTTTTAGAAGCTTCTTCATCTTTCTCAATCCAGAATTTATAGAAATCTTTACCTTTAATAATACAACTATTCACGTAAATCAAATGGTCTCTTATACGTTTCAATATTCTTGATTCACGTCTACGACTTAACCATTGTTTAAGCTCTCTATTACTCATTTAAAATCCCCTCTACTAAGGAATCTATATTCTTAACTATGTGAGATTGTTTATTAACTTTCTCTGATTTTACTTCCTTTTTCATTTTTTTATCTCCTTTTCTTTTGGAAATATTCTGTAATCATCTTTATCAGTAGCAACTAGTATTTTGCTGCCTTTCCTCGCCGGAACTTCCTTCCCAATCAAATCTTTAGCTTTGAAAATGATACCATTAACCATTACTTCAATTTCATTGAATTCTCCCACACATTTTGAATTGAGTATTTTTCCCTCAACGATATTGTCATAATTGAGGGTTTCTCTTTCCTCAACATCAAAAATATCCAACAATTCAGCTGGAACCAAAGCAATAGCCTCTTCTCCATCCTTCAAATCAGTTTTTACCTTAAATTCTAAACCATTGTTTGCGATGAAGAAACTTTCCTTTTTCTTCTTGCTTATCCTTCCTTCCATTGAAGTGCTTTCTCCGAGAAAATCTGCCACATAAAATGAATTTGGATGATTGTAAACTTCTTCAGGTGAACCAATCTGAACAATTTTTCCATCCTCAAAAACAGCTATTCTATCTGCAACCCTCATTGCTTCTTGAGTATCGTGAGTTGCATGAATACAAGTTATGCCTAAATCTTTTACAAGTTTCCTGAGTTCTATTTGCAAAATTTCTCTAATTTTTGCGTCTAAGGCTCTTAATGGATCATCCATAACGAGAAGCTTGGCATTTGATACTATCGCTCTTGCTAAAGCTACTCTTTGCTTCTGACCGCCACTAATTTCATCTGGAAAATTCTTCTCTTTTCCTGCAATATTGAGTAGAACAAATAATTCTCGAGCAATTTGTTTAGAGTCAGTAATGTCTAAATCTTTTACAATAGGACCAAATAGAACATTATCTTCTACTAACATTCGTGGGAAAAGATTGTATTCTTCAAACACAAAACCTACATCTCTATCTTCTGCGGGTTTCTTAGTAATATCTTCATGATCAAAATAAATGGTTCCTGAAGATGGTGAGAGTAACCCAGCAAGGAGATACATGGTAGTAGTTTTACCAGCTCCTGTTGCACCTAATACTGCAAGATATTCCCCATCGCTAATTGAAAGATTGATATTTTCAACTCCTCTTATCTTTCCGTAGAATTTTGTTACATCTTTCAATTCAACTTTAACCATTTTATCACATCTCCAAAGCCTTTGCAATTCCTTCTTTAGGATAAGCAAAACATCTACTTACAGCTGGATCAATTCGCACCTTAACTAAATCATTTTCATTGAAATGAACAGGGTGTTTTGCATGAATCTTTGCTTCTATAATCTGTTGGTTTTCTAGAAGCACACTAACTCGTCTCAAGAGTCCAAGAAACTGATCACGAATAATAGTACCTGAAATATAATTGTTAGGAATTTCCTTACCATCAGCTGGCATCTTTTCCAGTGAGAAAAATTCTCTTCTGACAGCAACAGCTACTCTTCTACCTTTTGGAATACCAGTATTATGTGTTTTAATTATTGATTGACCAATTTTTACTTCTACCTCATTTTCTTCATCGGTTATCATAACACCTTCTAAGAAATCAGATTCACCTACAAAGAAGGATGTGAAAATGTGACTAGGATTGTAAATCAAATCTGAAGGTGACCCTAATTGAATCAGTTCTCCTTTATTCATAACTGCAACCCTATCACTGATAGTCAATGCCTCAGCTTGATCATGAGTCACATGAATTGCAGTAAGTTTTTCACGTTTGACTAAATTTCGAAGGAATATTTGAAACTCTTCTCTTATTTTCTGGTCAAGGGCTCCTAAAGGTTCATCTAGAAGAAGAATTCGCGCTTCAGATGCTAATACTCTTGCTAGAGCTGTTTTTTGCCAATCAGGAGCAGATAAAGAAGGTGGATATAGTTCAGCTTTTTCACTCATTTGAACTGACTTGAGAGCATCCTCTACAAGAGATTCAATTTCTCGTTTACTTCTTCCTCTCACTGTTGGGCTATAAGCAACATTTTCCCAAATATTCATATGAGGAAAAATTGCGAAATGCTGGAAAACAAAGCCAATGTTCCTATCTTGAATCCGAACATTTCCCATAGGTTTATCATCAAAAAATATCTGCCCCTTTGTTGGCAGGATTGTCCCAGCTAGTAATCGTAAAGTGGTTGTTTTTCCACAACCAGAAGGACCTATTAAAGAGACATATTCTCCATCATTTATGACAAAACTAAGATCTTTCACTGCTTCTACTTTCCTACCAAAAATCTTTGTTACATGTTGGAAACGAATATCACTCATTTTTCTTCCCCCTTGTAAATACTCTCAATAATAACAGTAATAGGAATGAAATAACAATCAGTATTGTTGCAGCAAATGCAGCTGCTGGAAACGTTGATGCTTCAAAAAAATCAACTAATAAAACAGGTATTGTTCGCTCTACTCCCATACAGATTATTGTTGCACCAGTTTCACTCATAGATCTGGTAAAAGTCATTATTGCAGCTGCAATTAAACCACTTTTGAGGAAAGGAAACGTCACTTTTCTGAAAGCCGTAAACTTTGACGCTCCAAAAGCTGTAGCGGCTTCATCATACATTGTGGGTATGGCATCAAAAGAACCGATTAGAGGTCTAACACAATAAGAATACGTGAAAGAAACATGTGCAACTATTATCATCATAAATCCTGGTGATAGAATATGCATCCCATTTGATCCCCACAAGAAGAAAATACTAAAACCAAGTGCAGAACTTGGAATAATTAAAGGAATATCAATTAATAGATCAAGAAACCCTTTGAGTTTCTTATTTTTCATTTTCGAAATAAAGAATGCCATAGGTGTGGCTATAATAACATTAACCACAGTAACAATTAGAGCGATTTCCACAGACGTGATCAGGGCATTCGTAATATCCGTAATCTTCTGATCTGGAGCTTGAAACACCTGATAAATCATTCCTGCTTGTGGATCTCCTGAGAACGGTGAACCACCCCACCATTGGAACAAGAATACAATTACAAATAGGGCTGGGATAAATACAACTGCAGAAAACAAGAAGAGAGAAAGACCATCACGTGTTCTGGTTACTGGTTTGGAACTCAATTTTCTCTCAAATTTTGGAAAAACCTTACTCCATGGAAGACCAACTTTCCTTGCAAATAATCTGACAAAAGTTAGTAATGATAAACTGATTATGATAAGAATAAATGCTAGAAATGCGGTCGTAGGAATCTTTAATCCTTTCATCCAGCTGACAATAACTACTGGAGCTGTCTGATATACACCACTTACTATTAGGGTAGCTCCAGTTTCACCTAAAGATCTTGTAAATGCTAAAACTGTTCCAGCTAACAATCCTTCTTTAACTAAGGGTAAAGAAATCATTCTTGCAATTGTAAAAGGTGACGCTCCCAGAGTTCTCCCTGCTTTTTCTAAATTTAAATCCATATCTGCAATAATCCCTCTAATTGATCTTGTTACATAAGGAAATGTAAAAGCTACATGTGCCAAAATGATTAGTAATGTTCCCTGAGAAACAAGACCAACTTCAGAATTGAATATTCTTGAAATTCCATTGTTTGTTCCCCAGAACAAATAAATAGAAAATCCTAAAGCACTTGTTGGAACTGCCATAGGCATATCTACTAGAGTATCTAGAATATTTTTACCTCTAAAATTATATCGCGCTAAAATCCAAGCAATAGGTACTCCTATTATTATATCGAAAACAGTTACAATAGCTGCTATCTTGAGCGAAAGTCCAATTGAATTCAACATCATAAGAAATGCTTCATTTCCTAGGATTGGATCATTGAAAACTGTTGCATTAATATCTTTCCAGCTGATGATAATTTGTAAAAGAAGATAAAGAATTGGACCTAGTACTAATAGGATGAAAATTCCAACAGTAAAAACTTTACCAGCAGAAAGAACTCCTTTCTTAGACAACCACTTTTCAGTAGCAAGTAAGGTTCTTCTCAGCTTGACTTCTACATCAAGTTTTGGGTCATCCAGATCCACTATTTTACCCTCCTCTTCTTTCTAAAGATCACTAATAGAACTAGAGATCCAAATGCGACAGGAATTAAAGATAGAGCCTCATAACCTAGCTGCCAATATTCCGCATCCTCATCTTTTTCAAGTGTTGTTGCTCTCGTTTTCAACCATACATCAGGGATTCTATCTAAAACTTCTCCATCAGTAGGAACACTGAATTTTGGTATAGTAATATCAAGAGCAACCCCATTTTCAGGTTTGAATACTTGCTCCATTTCTGCTATAATATCAGTATCATTAACTATTGTTTCATTACCAGGTCTGAAACCAAAAGGAATTGCTTGTTTTTGAATCTCTTTGCTTAACAAGAATATTTCAAATTCTGTTGCAGCAAATTGTTCATCTGGAGTAACCCAAGAAGCATTAAGAATAACAAATGGATGATCACTCCAAAGAGTCCCTTCCTCAGGATAGACTGCTACTAGGTTATCTCCCCATTTTGCAAAGGCTTCTCCATCTTTTGCAGTTTCTATAATTAGATTCTCGTAAAGTATCACCACATTCAAACCAGAAGGACCTAATTGTACTGCTTGCTTAGCGAGGAAACCAGTTGAAGACCCATAAAGAACTGCTGTCGATTCTACTTTTTCCATCCATTCATGGATAGTAGTATTTTGCAAATCTGCCATAGTTATTTTATCTGGTTCCTTTCCACTAGCTGCAGTTATCTCAAGAAGAACTGCCATGTATCCTGAATTCGATTCTTGTGCAGAAGTGTGTGCAAGTTTAAGATCAGAATTTGCTAAATCGTATAAATCTGCCCATTTAGTAAAATTATTTTCATCTCTGTAACTCTCCCAAGTTCCTAAGATAATAGGAGAAGCAACCAATGGTTTTACTTGAGCGAAATCAATAATATGTGTTCCAAATTTCTTCTCCCAGGACCAGTCAAAAAGTGGTACCCAAACAGAAGCAGCAGGACTCCATATTGTAGGCTTACTTTCTCCTGATAAAATAGACAACATAGATGTACGAGTTCCTAATACTTCGAATTCTAACCGAACACTCATCCCAGGATTCCTTCCAGAAAACCATTCTGGGAATTCAGGAGCAATAGAATTAATCCAACCTTTCTTTTCACTTGTATAGAGAACACTCAGAACTATCTCATCTTTATCTCCTCTAAATTGAGCTTGTCTGACAATATCAAGAGCAACAATAGAAACTACAAGAATTGCAATAAAAACAATAGTTGGTATCTTTTTCTTGCCCAATTTGGAACCTCTTAAATTTCAGTGATTGTGAAGTATCTGGGCTAACTTAATAGTACTTATTAAAAAAATTTTGGCAGAGGAATTTCCTCGTCCGTTTTTATTTGAGATTTTGAAGCATAGAGTTGGAAGCCGAAGAAATAAACATAATTGCTTGAAATGTTTTGTAAGCTTCGACCATATCTTTAGAAACATATTCTACTGTAAGGGCATCTTTTCGAGTAATGAAAGGTAGATAAGAAACTGCATCAGCTTGATGTGTATCACGCAGAGTCAGAGAGACATTGATAGGTTTTTCAAGAACAAGAGGTTTCACAAGATTTTCATTCACATTTATCACAGCTTTATTAGTAGCTGCTCGTAATTCTCTCTCAATTAGTTTCATACTTGGACTCTTTGCAGATAACCTGCTAAGAGATTCTTTCAATGCTACAGATTCAACCCAAGGAGTGTAAGGTTTAACATCATCTTCTATCAATTGCTTATCTCCAGCAACCAATATTGAAGGGATATTTAACTCTCCTATAGTATAGGAATTCAGGAGATACTCACTCACTTCAATTCCATTTAAGACGAGTTTGTTTACACTTCCTCCGCTGTAAGTATGATCAAAAGTTGCATTTATGGTCCCAAATTTAGCGTGATAACCAAGGAATATTCCGACATCACAACCTTCTGAACCAGCGACCATACTTGTAGGTCTAAGACCACCTCTCACGATTTCAACACATTCAGGCAAATCATCGACTAGTAGATTTATCATTGGTCCATGACTATCCGCTACTATTATTTTGTCGAAACCATTCTTATGAAGTTCTTCAGTTACAAAAAGAGTAACTTGTGTAGCTATTTTTCTTGCTTCAGGATAAAGAGATCCTTTAAGGTTTAAATGACCAGGAATAACCACAAAGGGCATTCCTTCTAGATCAACAGAAATGAAAGCTTTCATTTTATCATGTATAACGTATTGATACAAATTTAAAGCATTTTCCCATTTTTTCGAAATATTATTATATTGTCAAAATAGCTTCTTTCTTTGAGTGATTTATTGCAAACCTCAATTACGACAGTATATGATAGAATTACAAATCCTGGAATTTTTTCAGTATTTAGTCATGGATTGTCATTCTACATCGCTTCAGGAAGACATCATATAATGTACGACTTAGGTTTAGTTGGTAGACTTCTAATTAAGAATATGGAGATATTAGATATTAAACCAGACAAAATAAACAAAATTGTTTTTTCTCATGGTCATTCTGATCATACTGGTGGACTCAATGCTCTTCTAGAAAATCGAACAAAGAAATCAATCATTCCTATATATGCCCATACAAATGCTCTCGAAGCTAAAAGAGCACAAATCGGCAAACTACGATTGTGGAATGCTGGAATCTATTCAATAAAACCAGAATTGAAGAATAAAATAAAATTCAATTTAAGTTCAGAACCAGTAGAAATAACGCCTTATTTGATAACAACGGGAGAAATATCTTTAGATGAAAGAATTGAAGACCAAAACATTTCTAGCTATTTTGTTCACTATGTAAATGGAGAATGGTCTATAGATCCAGTTCTAGATGAAATTTCTCTAATATTAAAAAGTAAAGAAGGATTAGTACTTATTTGCGGTTGTTGCCATTCTGGGATTAGCAATACTATCAGAAAGGCAGAGAGTTTGGTGAATGATAAAGTAACTACATTAATTGGTGGAGTTCATCTTTATGGTGCTAAGAAAGAGATAATTTTACAAATAGCTCATAAATTAAATCAAGATTTTAAGAACGTCAAATTCTTTTTCAATCATAGTATTGGTAGAAGGGCATATCATCTTTTAAGAAAGAAATTAGGTGAGAACAGAGTTAATTATGCACCATTTGGTAAAAGTTTCGTTTTTGATTGTTAGAAAAAGTTGTGAGTAGGTTAATCACCCACTGCACTTAAAATTGCAGGTATTAGCCGCTTAAAGTTTGAACGATCAGGTAAACCAACATTTGGGTCGTCTGGTTCTGTAACATTCAGAATAGCTATATCAGCACCATTGAAATAAGCTTTTCTAACATCTTTGAAACCCAACCCTCCTGCTACTGAAATAAGACTCTCATACTTCGAATGTATTTTTGCTATGTCTTTATATCTGATAATATTACTCTTGTTGCTTTCCTCATCTCTTCCTTTGTGAATTACAACAACATCAGGTTTGGTTTTCATAGGAAGCATTTTTCGTAGAGGTTTATCAACACCTAGCATATCTATCATAGAGTAGAGATTGTGATTTTTACAATATGTAACGAAGTAATCCAAAGTTTCAACTGGAGCAGAACCCATTACAGTTGCAGCATTAGCTCCTGCAGCAGCTGAGAACATCACTTCTTTAACAGCTCCATCTGTAACTTTGATATCAGCAACAATCAACCCACGCCACCATCGTCTGATGAGGCTGACACCTGCCATACCTGTTCTCTTAATATATGGAGTTCCTGCCTCTATGATTATTCTTGAGTCATAAGGTATCTGTGGTAGTACTCGTCGAACCTGCTGAGCTGAGCCATTGAAAGCAATTTGTACGTATCTCTTATGAGTTTCTAAACCCAAAAACTCTCACCTTTTTATTTCTTACCTACAACTTTCTTGGCAACTTCTGTTAAATCACTAGGCATGAAGATAACAATTTTCTCGCTTGGATCTTGAGCTATATCTCTGATAGTCTGCAAAGTTCTTAAATGCATAGATCCTGGATTTTTCGCAAGTTTACTTGCAGCTTCTGCAAGATTTGCTGATGCTTGAAGTTCACCTTCTGATTTAATTATTGCAGCTCTTTTTTCTCTTTCTGCTTCAGCTTGCATTGCAAATGCTCTTTTCATTTCTGCAGGAAGTTCAAGCTCTTGAATTTTAATTCCCTTAATATCAATTCCCCATTCACTAGTTTCTTTGTCAACTATATTTCGTATATCTTGAGCAATCTTATCTCTCTCAATAAGAACTTGATCAAGTTCCATGGTACCCATTGTATCACGTAGAGCTGCTTGAGTATACTGTCTAACAGCATAAACATAATTCTCAATTTTAATCACTGCATCTTCTGGACGTTCAACTTTGAAGTAGACAACTGTATTAGCTAAGACAGGAATATTATCACGAGTCATAACTTCTTGTCTAGGAATATCTTGAGTTATGATCCTGAGATCAACCTTTCTAGCTTTTTCAAAGACAGGAAGGACATAAACTACTCCCGGTCCCATCGTTCTTTTGTATCTGCCTAATCGGAAGACAACTATTCGTTCATATTCTAATACTACTCTGATTCCAGATAAAAACCAGAATGCAGAAAATAACAGTATTACTCCTACTACTATCCATACCCAAAATTCTACCATTTTCTTAACTCCTAAATCTAATCAAGGAATTATAATTAATTCTTGTATTTAATACTTTGTCAATAAAAAAGATTAAAGGTAGATGTAGAATATGTATACTCATCTTCGGTGACTAAAGTGAATATAATTGAGAAATATCGTTTTGGCAAAATGGTGATTAATGGACATTCTTATACCTCTGATCTAATAATTTTCACCGATTCTATTGAAACTAATTGGAGAAGAAAGAAAGGACATGCTCTTCACTTAGATGATTTAAAAATTCTAAAGGAGAAAGAAATTGAAACTTTAGTTGTAGGGACAGGCATGTTTGGTCTAGTACAGGTTCCTGAAGAGCTAATTAAAAAGCTAGAAACTAAAGAAATTAGTATTAGTGTTGAAAAATCTACTCAAGCTGTGAAGAAATTCAATGAACTTGTAAAAAAAGGTGTTAAAGTTGCTGGTGCATTTCACCTGAACTGTTAGAAAAAAAGAGTTTAACTAAACCCTCTATATCTTTCCAAAAACAAGATACCCTCTTTCTGAACCTATTGAAAAGACTTGGAATTTCTTTCCTTTTGCTGTTTCACAATCTAAAGCAATCAGTGGATAAATATAGATTGGTTTTCTGATTGTAAAATCTGTATTCTTGGATGCACTTTTCCAGCTTTTCTGGGTCTCATTGATGATTTTAGATAATTCTTTAGTAAAGTATCCTAAGCTTGGTTCAATGAATCGCTGATTGAGCTCATTATATGGATCTCTAATAGCTATCCCTTCTACTCTTTCAATTGCTTTCTGAATTTCCACACCCATTTCCTTTTCAAATCCGGATACTTTTATGGAAGATAAGATAACAGGTTTGGCAGTTCTTTCTGCTTTGAAAGGCACAGGTTGAATAATCCACTTGAATAAAACTCCATTACCTCCGCAATCTTTACAAGATTTAACTCCTTCAGCTTGGCAAGAATCGCAGGGAACTTTACCTGAACCCCCACATCTTGAACATTCCACTCTTTTTGTACCTGAGCATTGAGTGCAAGGAACTGTTTTTTCAACATTTTTCTTGTTACCTTGTTGATCTATAACAGAAAGTCTTATCGTTATTTTACCTGTAGAGTTACAATTTTTACAACCAATAGTTGTGCCTTTGCAGTTAGAACATATAATGTCTTTTCTGCCATTGCATTTTGAACAAGTAATGGTTCCAGAACCTCTACATGAACTACAACCATATTCTTGAATTGAATTCAAATAAGCAACATTCTCAGGACCCTTCCATTCTGATTTAACTGCTACAGTTTTGAATTCGTAAAATTGTTCCTTCTGAAGAGATTTGACATTGCCTTGTTTAATGATTTTTTTTGCTGAAGAGGTTGTAGCTTCATAAATTTCTTCAAAGAAAACAATTGCAGCTTTATTGACAGCTTTAACATATTCAGCAGCTATTATACTATCGAGAGAAAATACAGCACCTTTAGTTTTGTAGTGCTTTTCCAAGTTTATGTTACGAGATGCTTTTTGTTTCCAACTGTTCCAAATAACATCAGGATTGGGACTTTTAATAATAATCTGACTCATTTACTCACATCAACATTAATTTGAAAACAAAAAGAAAAATAAGCAATATATCTTTTATTAAAGAAGCAATAGTAAATTATTCGGGAGGTTTGGTAGGAATGCTAGGATCATCATCTGAAAGAAACATTTTTCCTTCTCTACCCAAGGATATTTGTTTTGTATCTCTAAACATCTTACACCAGCCATTACTAATTGTAATAACTTGACCTACTTTGTAATTATCTGCAGCTGTTGCTCCCCATAATGTCAATGTAGTAGTTCCAGTTTCATCAACTACTAGAATATCCCAGACATGTAATGGGTTTCCTCTAGCATGTACTTCTCTAGGACCTTGTTTTGAAAGTATTCTGACCTTTAGTTCATCAAAATTCGAATCTGGTTTTAGTTCCTCAATTTTCATTTAAACCACCTAAGAGCTATTAATACTATATTGGAATAAAGTCATTTTTAAGTTTGACCCATTATTCACTTATATATAGACATTTAAGCATAAAAAGTAAAAGAAAAAACTAATGGATTCCATCAATGCATGATATAATTTCTATAAAGTTTGTTCAGAAGGCCTTTTGAAGGTTTAAGTTCTCCCCGCTCTATCTGTTTAATTGTGTCAATTAGTAGTTTATTAACAGGCATCTCAAGACTATAATCAGCACCTATTTCTACTATTTTCCCATTTAGATAATCAATTTCTGTCGATCTGTTGTTTCTCACATCTTGAAGCATAGAAACTACTGCATCTTTATTGTCTCCAGTCATTTTCCATATTACCATTCTTGCGATACCATAACTCACAATATCATACACATAAAGCATCTCAGGATGTAGAATACCTTGAAAAGGATTCAATTTTAGATTTAAAGAATCAACCACATGAACTAATTCTCTCCAGACCCACAGACCAAGTTTGAGTCCTGGTTCATAGATTCCTAATTCACCCAGAGTTAAGTTACCTATTGCACATATAGGATTGATTGTTGAGTTAATCATGGCTTTCATCCAAACATCACTAATGATATTTTGAGAAACTTTTGTTTCAATGATGTGATTTAGAAGATTAAAAATAAATCCAGGAACATCATCACCGGTATTTTCAGAAACTTCTGATATAATTTTACCAACAATCATATCACCTTCAGTAGTTTGAATTGCTACACCAGTATCTTCTAGGAAACTGTTGAAACCAACAACACATGCAAAAACATTAGTAAACGAAGTTTTATCAAAAATATCTTGCGCTATAAAACCATTTTGGAGAGAAAGAATTGGTGTTTCAGATGAAAGATAGGGTTCCATTTCTTTAACCAATGCCATAGTACTATTTGCCTTCAGAGTTATCAAAATTGCATCCGGTTTGATGCTACCATCCTTTAAATCATCCATTATTATAGGATTAATTTTGGTAGAAACGGTTTTATCTCCTACTTTGTAAATTACAGGGTTTTTTGAAAAATGTTTTTTGTGATAATCTCTTCCAAGAAGATAAACTACATGGTTGTTTTTTCCTATTGTTGCAGCTGCACCACAACCAATTGCTCCAGGACCTACTATTAGAACATTCATTTTATTCACTCCAGTTTCCTCAGCCATTTTGAACCATCCTTAAAGGCTTTCTTGTTAATTTGTCGCAAGATAGTATTTCGTCCAAGGTATTCCGTTACTAAATCTTCTGCTTTTTTTGTTGGTAAACCTAATTCTTGAAAGGTTGTCATTGCAGAGAAAACTGCAACATTTAGTGGTTTGAATTTTGTTTTTGTACTCTCTTCAAACCCTAAAGCATCAAAAAGATATAGCTCAGAAGAGTGTTTCTTTATTTCCATCACTATTGCATCCTCATCTGGGAACTGTTCATATCCCAAATCTGAGGTTGATCTGATAAGATATTTATTGGTGATAATTACCTTTGCTGTCGACCCCTTTGCCAAATATAAGTATCGTAGAGCTTCTAACATCTCTAGACCAATTATGTAATCAACATCTTTATCAGCGAAAACAGGATTTTCTGCTTCATTTATTCGAAGCAAAGATTGAACAGATCCACCTCTTTGAGATAATCCATGAATCTCATTGTAACATACTTTCTTTCCTAGTCCAAAGCTTACATCAGCTATCAGTTTAGTTAGAGTGATTACTCCTTGTCCTCCAAGACCTATTATTGCAATGTTAATTGGTTTTTCATTATCTGTGTTCTGGCTCATATTTTTCACCTACTTCTTTCTAGGAATAATAGCATCCTGAGGACAGACATTTACGCAAATATTACAAGCTGAACATGTCTCTTCCTTAATCTCTATACGTCCATCCACTTTAACAATTGATGGACAATCAAATTCTATAAAACATATACCACAGTGATTACAGGTTTCTTGATCTACGTACGGAGGTTCCCCTAAATCGTAATCATGTTTATAGAGTTCTACTATGCACTCACCGTTAAATATCACTACAGCTGGTCCTTCAAAATCCATGGCCTCTCTAATCAATTTTGTGTTTTCTTTAACATTCTCTACTCTGACAGATTTGACCCATTTAACTCCAATAGCTTTTACTAGTTCTTCTATATCAACTGAGTTTTGATTCTGTGTCGTCTCATCATCAGAAGATGGAGTAGGTTGCCCCCCCGTCATCGCTGTTAATCGGTTATTCAAGATCGCTATTGTGATATTATGATTATAGAGAACAGCATCTATAAGTGGAGGAATACCAGCATGGAAGAAAGTTCCATCACCAATAATTGCTATAACTGGTTTATTGTTAGTAAGTGAAAATCCTATCGCAGTTCCTATACTTGCACCCATACATAACCAGAAATCTCCAACTTCAATAGGAGAAACTTGCCCTAGAGCATAGCAACCTATATCTGAAGGTAAAATATGTGTAGTGACATCAGTTGCTCTCTTTATGGAATAGAATGCGCCTCTGTGAGAACACCCATCACACAATCTAGGCAAGGTTCTTGGAAGAAGCAAGTCTTCTCTTCCAATGACTGGTTCGAAAGGTAGTTTGGGAATCTCTTCATATTTGAACGTATTTTCATCATCAGGATTAGCAGCTATAAGTGTGAAAGGTTCTAAAAGAACATCAGGAGAAATTTTATTTTCTTGAGGAATTCGTAATTTTTCCTTTCCAATAATCTTCACATTTAAATTGTTTTTAGCAATAATTGCAGAAATTTCATCCTCTAGATACGTTTCTAGCTCTTCTACAAAGTAGATGTATTTGTAATTATTAATAATTTCACAAAGTTGTTCTTCACTCAAAGGATGAATAGCACTTACCTTTAGAATAGGTACATCTAATTTACTAAAGTTTCTAGTATATTCCACCATTGGGAAGATAGACCCTTGAGTTATTATCAATTTATCAGATTTAGAATCAGAATATCTTAATTCATTAAATCCGAGAAATTCTTTATCTGCTCTAATGGCTTTGATTTTCCCATGTAGCTCCTTGTGGTAGACATACCTAGCTGGTACAATATATCGAACATCTTTAAAGAAAGTTCCATCCCTCTTCATTTCTTCTTCGATGACGTTCTTCTCAACCTCTGAAGTATTTAAAGAAGTATAGTTAGTTAAACGAACAATAAATACTGAGTTATACCTTTCTGATAATTCAAAAGCTTTGACTATTGTATCTTTTACTTCTTGAGATGTGGAAGGTTCTAATATTGGTAAATGAGAGAATTTGCCCCAAAATCTAGAATCTTGTTCATTCTGGCTTGATAAACATCCAGGATCATCAACTACTACAAGAACCATTCCCCCTACAACACCAAAATAGGCTAGAGCCATTAATGGATCAGAAGCAACATTCAATCCTACATGTTTCATAATAACAGCTGATCTGACTCCTGATAATGCTGAAGCAGCAGCTATCTCTAATGCAACTTTTTCATTTACTGAAAATTCAAAGTAGATTTGTCCCTTTTTACTCAGCTTGTATAATTGCATTTGTATTTCAGTACTTGGTGTTCCCGGATAAGCAGTTGCAAGACCGACTTTGGCTTCCAAAAGACCTTGAACTACCGCTCTGTTTCCCATTAAAAGTTGAGTTTCTTTATCTTGAATCTCTTGATTATTGGTGATGTTGTTTGCAGAAGTCATATTTTCCAACTACTAGCGATATTGAACAAAACTAGTTATATTTATATCTTATTGGAATTATTCTAAGGTTGTTTTAAAGATATTAGTTGAAACAGTTGTAATATCTAAACTAATTCCCTTAAAATGGTAGTTATTTCATTAATGTTAAGTTCGATTTCAGGAGTTTTTTCAATCTCCTCTAAAATGCTCAAAGCTTCTGCATAATACATTCTTGCCTTTTCGATATTATCAGATTCCTTCATCATCTCTCCCAATCTTGTAATATTCATAAAATGAATTCCTCTGTGTTTCTTAGTAAATTGTGATCTATCTACTTCTCCACTAGAAAGTTTCTCTAAATAATCTAGATTGCTTTCTATTAGCTGTGTATTATACATTATTTCATCATGACCAGAAATAACTACTTTAGTTTCCCGAGAAAGATATTCCTTCAAAGTAGCTTTGTAATCTTCAAGGTTTGAGAAGTTAATGTATGGGTAAGGGGTTTCTATATTATCACCTACAAAGAGGATTTGATCTCTTCTATCATAACAAGAGGAAGATTCAAGAGTGTGTCCTGGTGAGTGATAAAATTCTATTTCTTCCTCATCAAAAACAATCTTTTCTTTAAACAGTTTGTTTGGAGGTGTTAGAATCACTTCTCCTCTTTTATGAGCAGCATATTTTTCTAATATCTCTTTTCCTTCTTTTTCGAATATCTCAGGAGAAAGTTCCTGCGCAATTATCTGCGAATCTATGAAAATATGATTCCCCCATACATGATCATAATCAGCATGAGAATTGAAGACAATATAAGGTTTAGAGTGAATACCTTGTTTGTTTAAATGTGATAAAATATCATTTATTGTTTCAGATCCAAAGCCTGTATCACAAATAAAGATATGATTGTCACCATTAATTACATAGATGTTTAATAGATAAGGATCATCAAAACTAAAAACAAATCCACGAGTACCAACCTTGACAACTTTCAAGTAAATCAATGATTACTTTGTAAAACCATTAATAAAAGTTAGTAGAATAGAGGATTAGTATTGAGGGATAAAATCATCTTTAATAAATTCCCATACTTCCCCTTCATCAAATGTCTCTTTATCAATAATAGTTGTGTAAATCTTCTTCAGAAGTGCGTGATGTCTTAATTCATCATGATAAATTGCCTGGATTATCATCTTCTCTTGTTCATTATCTACTTCCTCTAGAAGCTGTTTGTAAGTCTCAATTGCTTTTTGCTCAAGCTTAATATGCTTAATTATATTTTCGTTTAACTCTTTAGATATTTTTTCCGCTATAAATGGCTGTGTGGAAGATTGAATAGCTAAAAGAGCACTGAGCATGTTGGCATGTTTCTTTGAATCAAGAGCTATAGATAATATCATTTCTTTTACTAGAAGATTCTTGATTTCGGAAACAGACTTTTCAGCTGTAGCGACTATTTCATTTTCCAATTCAATTTGATTTTTAAAGAATTCATCTTTTTTATTCATCAAACCCACCTAGATGATACAAATAAAGGCAAATTTTGAGATATTTAATTCTTTGCACTATTTAGTGTAGAAAAGAAGGAAGAATCGTGTAACAGATAAGGTTTATTAATTGTCCAACCAAATCTTTGATTATGACAGATTACGAACTAAAACACTATCAAGAAGGTTTTATTGAGAACCAAGTTAAGATAGGAACTGAAGTATGCAAAGGTTGGCAACTTTTTGGTCAAACAAATGCTGAAAGATTGAAAGAAGTCTACTCTCAACCTGAATTCGATCCTGAAACCAGATTGTATTGTTTTAAGGGAGAGGAAATGGTTGGTTTTCTAACAACTAGTATACTTCCTGAGAAAGTGGAAGACAAAACAATTGGAAATCTAAGTCCTCCTATGGTTCTGGAAGGACATGATGAAGCAAAAGATTTACTTATTACTAAAGCAGTAGAGACTCTTAAAGCTAAAGGAGCAAATATTCTTCGAACTTATGCAAATGATACATGGGGAGAATATCAAGAAATAGCAGAAAGATTGCAGTTTAAGCACATTCGTGATACAGCCTATATTGTTGGTCAGAATGTAAAATCCTTGGAGATTAAAGAGGATACAACAGCTGTTTTATCTTACGATAAAGAGAGAGATTTAGATGAGTTAGTTGGAATATTCATTAAAGAACTAGGCATGACTGAGGAACAGGCAAGACAAAATTTCGATGTAATTGAAAAATCTGAAGGAATTCTAGGACATTATGTTATTAGAGATGATGAAAAAATCGTAGCTAGAACATATGCTGCAAAAACTGCAGATCTTCCGGAAGTTTATGTGGGTTATATCCATGCTACCGAAGAAAAATATAGACTTCAATTAATTGCTAAAATCGTCGATTTGTGCAAAGAACAGGAAATAGATGAATTAAGGGCTTTATTGTTTGGAGGAATGGTTGCAAAATTAGATGAATATGAAAAAATGGGATTTGCTAAAATAAGCTCATCATCTATGTATGAGAAAGAGATCTAAACTCTTCTTCTATTTTTCTTTTAACAAAAAAAATGTAGGATAAACCTACGAAGGATTATTCAACTAATTTCTCAAAACCAAACCAATCTATGAGGAATCTTCTTAGTACAGGAACTTTATTCGCAACAAACTTATCCACACTGAGAGTCTTTACTCCAGGACTTAAGATGAGGATAAGACCAATTACAGCCATTATCCAATTTACTGACATAGTTGAAGCGCCTAACCAACCTGCAGCGAATATAAAATTGATATTCATGAATATACTTACAATGGCGCTAAAGTTTACGAATATACCAAAAATCAGTGCTATTCCTAATGCAAATTCTCCAATCATTACTAAATAACCAAAAAGTTCTGCATTTGGTGTGAAAGCATTGTTTATTAGATTAACATACCAAATATTAGGATTTGTACCTAAATTTACCGGGTCAGGTCCATTAATAAAATACCATAGAGTATTAGGCATATCTGAAACAAAAGTACCACCTATTATCTTCTGTAATCCAGCTATGAACCATTCTATTCCTATAATCAATCGGATGAGAACTAGCCAAATGGCTATATCTTTATTTTTCCAACTTTCTTTAAAAAAATCTAAACCCATAATGTTCACCATTTTAGGAGTTGTTAACACCAAATCTATCAGTGTTAAAAAGCTTCACATTTCCCAAACACTGGGCGCTAAAACGCACATCTGTGCGAATTTGACCACATCAAAAATCACTAGAATTTTATGAGGTTTCTGTTTATTTTTCTTCAGTATTGAATAAACATTATATGTGCAAAGAGAAATATACTGGTATGAAAAAAATCTGGATGGCTTTGATAATTATCCTAATTTTATTGGCTGGACTGGGAGGAGCAACTTTATACTTCTTCTGGGATATAATTACATTCGATCCTGGAGAACTTTATCCATCAGAAGAACTTGATTACATGAATGTTATCTATACCAACCGTTCAGATAACTATGCGTTCAATGAGGGGTACAGTGAATCTGATGCATGTCCTTGGGGATTTGAGCATAATGGACTCGATTATTTCTTACTGAATGATTCGAAAGTTATTGCTGCAACTCCAGGACGGGTTGAAGAAATACGTTGGAGAGATTATGGAGAAGGAGTAGAAAACAGGTTCCATGTTAGTATTTATATCCGCTTCAACAGAAGTATAACTTTGGGTTATAATTTCGAACCATGGACACAGAATGTTGAGGATAAGGATAAACAGTTAGCTATGATAAAAGTACAAGAAGGAGATTGGGTAGAACTAGGTCAGGAGATAGCCAGATTTCTCTACGTTCAAGTTAGTGCCCATATTCATTTTGATATAAGTTATAAAAATGATCAAACTTGTCCTGAACCTTTCTTTTCAACTGAAGGTTATAATGAGATGATGGAGATGATCCATAGTTTTAATCCTACTTGGGAGATGTGCTACCCTTAAAACTAACTACTTCTCCTCAAGTTTTCTCTTTAGTCTGTCAAAATCCTCTTCATGAGTTTCATTCTTAGGGCTAAGATTAACAGCCTTTTCATAATGTTCTAATGCTTCGGCTAATGCACCTTTGCGTTCAAAAGATTCTCCGAGACTATGCCATGAATTTGATAAGTCAGGAAAAATCTCTATTGATTTATTAATACTTTCAATTGCTTTATCAACCTCTCCTAATTCCAACTGAACCACTCCCAGATTACACCAACTGAGATAATCTAATGGGTCAATTCGAAGGATTTCTTTTTGGCATTTTTTGGATTCTATGTATTCCTTTCTATCATAATGAAGTTCAGCTAATCTAATCCAAATAGAAAAAGCATCAGGTAGGAGTTTTACAATTCTGTAATAGTAATCTATTGCTTCTGGTATTTTTTCAAGATCCTCAAGTATGTCTGTAATCATACCCAGTATTCCCAAATCTGTTGGAGCTATAGATTCACCTTTTTTGAAAGTGGTTAAAGCCTTTTCGAGTTCTTTTTGTTTTAAGTATATCATACCAATATTGAATAGAGCATCAACATTCTCCCCTTTTATTTCCAGAGATTTTTGATAGTAATTTAGAGATTCTTCAATCTCTCCCTTTTCATAAAATACATTCCCCATAATAAGCAATGTTTCATCATCTTGAGGATTGATGTCTAGAGCAGTTTTACAATTGGCCATTGCTTCCGATAAATTTTCTATTTCTAAATATGTATCAGCTAAAGCTCGATAAGCTTCTACTTCAGATGGGTCAAGATTTTTCGCTTTTCGAAAAAACTCTATAGCTTCAACGTACTGCTGATTTGTGAAATATTTGTCACCTTGTTCAACTAATGCAAGATATTCTTCTTTTGTGCTATCCTTGCTCATTTTCTTCACTCTACTGTTGAAACTTTCATTTAGAAATATTTATATACGGCACATACTATATGTGTTATAGTATGTTTGGATTAGTAAGCCACGAATACTACAAAAGAAACAAAAAGGTGTAAAAATGTTCAGAAATATTAAAACATATCGACCCGAAGCTCTGATTGAATCGGAAAAAATTCGATCATATGTTGAAAGTTTTGAATCAGAACTACTCAGAGGAATATCTACACTATCAGCATTGGCAATAATTCAACGACATCCAGAAGAAGGAGTTTATGGTTACCAATTACTTAAAGAACTTGAGCAAGAAACTCAGAAAACTCTAGTTATTGAAGAAGGAACACTCTACCCTATTCTTCGCAAATTAGAGAGAGATGGGTTACTTGTTTCTGAAAGAAAGGAATCAAGTGGTCGTCCTCGTAAGTACTATGAACTTACAGAAGAAGGAAATAAGTTATATTATCACATGATAGGGTTCTTTTCAAAATTGCTAGAAGCCATTGGTCCTTTGATGGAGATTGACATTAAACTTCCAGATAAGAAGTATATATATTGTCCAAATTGTGCTAACAAAATTCCTCAGATAGCAGGCATTCGATTTTGCAACATATGTGGTTTGAATATTGAAGGATTAGAAAAATAAGGTGAAATATATGAGTAATGAAAATGAATCAAAAATACTGATTGAAGCATTTAAAGATGAGGTAAAGAAGAAATTACCTTTTTGGTTAAAGACTCGAGTAACAGAGCTAATTGATTTTCTAAATGAACTTGAAGATCATATCTGGGATAAAGCTACAGAATACTCTCAAGGAAAAGATCCTGAGATTATGCATGTTAGAGAAGCTATTATTGCCATGGGAAGTCCAAGGAAAATCGCTAAAGAATTCAGAACAAGGGGAACTCCAAAGTTCTTCATAACCGAAGAATTATGGCCAGGATATTACAAAGGGTTGATTTTTGCAGCCGTTGTAATTCTATTCATAAATGTACTTACAATGAGTATTAAATTAGCTCAACCAGGAGCCGATATTGGAGGTACTGTGGGGGAAGCATTTGAAGGAACATTTGCAGGTTTCGCATTTGCCTTTGCAGGTATAACAATCATGTTTGTTCAATTATCCTATCATGGGTTCTTACCTGAAGATTTCAAACGTCTTGCGAAGGAACAGGAAAAGATGGATAAAAAGATAAAGAAAATTAAGAAACCAAGAAAAACCAAATCAGTTATACCAACTTCTGGTAGCTATCTGTTCGAAGGAATTATGGGATTAGTTGCAGGAGGAGTACTAGTTTTCTATCCTTTCATTGACATCAATAGAGCGTACTTTGAAGCATGGATGCCTGCTCTTCCAGGATGGTTGAAACTTGTTGGTGGAATTATGTTAATCTCTGGTGTCATCAGATTCTCCCAAGCATTGATTGGCAAAAATCTAAGATTACAACAGGTTTTCCTAACTTTAGGGATTATACCCATGTGTCTAAATCTTGCATTGTTTCTACAATTGCACTTTAACCCACATCTAATCTTCAATGTTTTAGATAGCAGGTTTCCAGCATCAAATGTTGGAAGAACAATATTAGCGATAATAATTGTACTATCTATATTAAGCGTAATTGGAATGTTACAAGAGATAAAAAAGGTAGTAGATTTAGAACTCAAAGGTTTTGATCAAAAAGAAAGTGATTTTGAGAAATTAATGAATGGACAATAATTTTTCATTTATCTTTTTTTTCTTTTTTCTTTTAACACTTTAAACAAGGATAAATATTAGAAAACCAGTAATAATACTGAAACTCATGTTTATCGCTGTCACTTGTGGATCGTTTATTTTAGCAATACTTTTAGAAGCTGTAAAAAGATTAGGAGGGCAAGCAGCAGCTGATTTCTTGTATAAGAGAATTAAATCTAAATTCAAGAAAAAGCACAATAAGGATATTGAAAAAGAATTAGTCACAGCAGATAATCTAGAAGATTTCAGAGACATACTCAAAGAAGAGCTTGAAGGATATGGTATTCAAGATAAAGAAATCGACATCATGATTTTAAAAGGAGTTCAAAAACTATCCAATGATCACGATATCATTATAGATAAAATGGATAAAATTGAAGGACTAATCATTAAACTCACAACTAGCATCCTTTATGAAGCACAGATAACCGGTTCCGAAGTACCTATTAAATTGAGTGAGAAACTATTTGAAAAATACCTTACTGGTGACGAAAAATCGAAAGAACAAATCGATGATTATGTCAAGGATGATCATTATTCTCCAAAATTTACTCAAACATTGAACAAATATGAACCCTTTCGACAAGCCTACGCTCATGAAAATTTGTTAGTAGAACGGTTTTTAAAGCATTTTGAGGAAGATGAAGAACAGATTAACAAGCTAGCAATGCTGTCGGATTTATGGTCAATTATAGGTTCAGATAATCTCTCATGCAATAAAATCATAGGAGATATTATTCTTGAAATCCTGAATAACAAAAAGGTATCAGAAGAATTAAGTCTAACGAACTTGCTTAGATTCATGCATTTACTCGACACTTGTGGTTCTTTAAATCAGATCGATGAAGAAACTAAAAAGGAAGTTGAGGAATTTCTTAAGAAAGAAATAGATGAAGTTCCTTATTACTCACAAATAGAACTAGCTTATTTTCTTTTGAAACTAGAAATTTCTGAAGTTGGAATACTAGATTTAGTTGAGAATGCTCTTACTGAACTCACTAATCAAAAATATTCAGACAAGTTTGTAAAAGAGAGTGTTTCAATAAACAAGAAGATTTTAACATATTTTCATAAAGAAACAGAAATTAATGTCAGTAAATCAACTCGAGCACTAAGTAGTCTGGTGAAGCGATTTGAGGTCAGGAAGTTTGCAAAAAGTACAACACTTCTAGAGGGACAACTGACTCGAACTCTCTCTGAAACTAATCTGATTGCCACCAATATTCCGGATACTATAGATGATGAGAGTATAAATTCATTAAAACAAACATTAGTCGATTTGACAAACACACTAGTCAAAAATGTAGATAAAGATACTCTTGGAGAGAAGATACGAATACACATCTGGAAAATAGTTGATAATTGTGTATATATAATTAACAAGATATCTATAACCAATACTAAACAGATTCTAGAGAACTTTGAGGTCGATATTGCTAAAAAACAAGGTATTTTCTCTGAGGATTGGGGAGAATATAAAAGAAAGTCGATTGAAGAGATTAAAGCAACTTTAAGAAAAATCAAACTGTCCAAGTCTTTTTACAATAAAGTTGAAACGGAGAAAATGTTATCAGAAATAAAAAACCTACCTGAACCTCCAAAGGAAAAAGAGAAAAAAGAGTTAAAAAAATCAAAAGAAACTTAATCTATTCCTTAACAACTGGTGCAATTGTAGCTGTAACTGCATCTTGTCCTGCAGATAAAGCCATAACAGGAGACATGGACCAGTAGTGAACATCTTTTATTTTTCTGACTTTCTTAATCTCGTCAGCATATACTTCTGCAAATTCTTTATTCAGAGCATCAGCCATATAAAGATCATATTCTTGGTCTGGATCTGTTCTTTTTTCGATTTCAGCAATCATTGTCTTCAAAGCACTCTTATAACTTAAACTTGCACCATATCCAATAAAACCATCTTCTAAAGTAATATGAGCAATTGGTTTCATTTTTAGTAAAGAGACCAGAATCCCTTTAGCTGAACCTCTTTTCACTTTACCTGTTTTGAAGAGAGTTTCGATATCTACTGTGACACCAATGGTATAGATTTTTTGTTTAAGATCATCTAGATATGCCATAATTTCTTCTGAAGTTTTTCCTTGTTTTAGAAGTTTCCAAGCAATATAGGTCATAGCTCCTTGAGAGCCACATGTCACTTCAGTTGGATAAATGTGAATGTTGATTTTCTTCTTCAGAGTTTTTGCAGCAAGCCTAGCTACATTCATTTGACTTGAAACCTTAGGAGTTAAACCAAGGTAGAGGATTTCATCATAACCGTCATCTATAGCCTGTTTAAAGACGTTTACAGCATCTTCTGGCTTAACTTGACTAGTTGTAGGATATGGATCTAAGTCATGGAGACTTTTAACAAATTTTTCAAAATCTAATTCAGTTAATTCTCTGTATTCTTTCTCATCAATAAGAAGAACTGATTCCAAAAAACCTATTTTTTCCTTTTGTAGGAATTCTAAAGGAACCAGAGATGATGCATCTGTTACTAACTTAATCTTCATGTTTTTGTCAGATTTCAACTTGTATAAAAAGAATTGGTCTGATTGTAGTCACTTAATTAGGTATTTAAATAACCTTGAAATTCCAAAAATAATGGTAAAGATAACAAAGAAATTCAAATTCGAACCACTAGTTGCGAAGTATGAAGAGTTGGCTGAAGAAAAATTCCTTACTGTGAGTGATGATACAATAGTTCGCATTTATCATACAATCGCACCAGAAAAAACAAGAAATGGTTATACTTTATTCGTTATACCTGGATGGGCAACTATAGTTCCTTCTTGGGATGACGTGCTACTAGAAGCAATGAATTTCTTTGATATAGTGTATTTTGAATCAAGAGAAAAAGACTCAAGTGTGTTGAATAAGAAAACAAAAAACACTCTGGATAGGGTATCTGAAGATATCATAGATGTAATCAATCAACTCAATATAGATGAACAAAAACTTATCCCGTTGGCTTCATCATGGGGAGCAATGATTCTTGCTGACGCATTAGCTAAAAAGAAATTCGATCCTCTTCTTGTTGCATTTGTAGGAGCAACATCTAAAATTGCTCTACCTAAAGGTACTAGATACATGATTCCATTCACACCTCCTTTTGTACTGACTATAATCAAACCACTTCTCCGTTCCTGGTTGATAACTAAGAAATCTGAAAGTGAAGAACATGCTAAGAGATATCTTAGATTGCTAGAAGAAGCTAATGCGAAAAAATGGAAAAATGTTGCAAAGCATTCAATGAGAGAGCATTACGATCTATATGAGCAAATCGAACAAAACACCATCATATTTGGGGCAGAACTTGACAAAATGCACAATATCGAGGAAACAAGAAAGATTGTTAGTTTAATTAAGAATTCAACATACTTAGATATGCAAACCAACAAAAATACTCATTCTCCAAATTTGATAACTGAATTAAGAAAGCATCTAGATGCAATGCAACTCTTGATGCAATGAAGGATTTTAGAAATTACTTGAGTTTGAATAAGAATAAGTAATAACCTACATTACAAATTTGTACCTTTTGCCACTTTTAAAAGTGTAAAGAGTTTTAACATCAAGTTCCTTCCAATGAATATCAGGAATTACAGGTTCAGAAGCAACAATGCTAATTTGGACATCTTGGTCTTTTACAAAAAGGGTAAACCAGAGCTGATTATTCTCTCCCACAATATTAATCTCATGGGGGGGACGAAGTTCTGCAAAATAAAGTGATTTATATCCAGAATAATACGCAAACATCTTGTCTCTATCGGAAAGAAGGAAATTTAATCCACCTTGGTTAGTTAATTCAACAGCGGTTCTCTCAACACGTTTAGCAATTTCTTTATCTGCAGCTAAACGACCCAAAGATTTTACTTCTCCAAGAATCGAGCAGAATGCTTCTTCTGAATCTGTTTCTCCTTTTGGAGTGAGATAGTCTGAACTTTCTAGAACATGTCTGTACATTCGGAGATGACCTGAATGAGCAAAAATCCATTTTTTATCAAATAACTCTTGAGTAAAAGGGTGAGTATTTTCTAGAGTCTTTCTTCCTTTTGAAGCAAATCGAATATGAGAAATGAGTAAATTACTGAAAAAATTTGCAGGAAAGCGTAATGAAAATTCCTTTTTGTCAAATTGATTTTCCTCAAAAGGTTCTTTATCAATTACCCAATAATCTTTTTTGGAGTAGGCATATCCCCAACCATCAGGATTTTTGTCGCCATATCCTGCTGAACCTTTAAACTCAAAATCTATTTCTATTTCATCTTCACTGCAAATCCCTAAGAGTTGCGCCAAGAAACCACCTTAGTTACAGTATAACATTCATCTCTTATCAACATATCTAAATTTTCGAAGGAAAAAGTAATTCTTTGTCAGGCCAGACATTTGTAACTTGACATACCCCAAAGATATGGGAACAAATACCTCGATGTTTGAAAAAAGGGCAAGAACACTCATACAATCCGTTAGTGTACCTTACCCAATATTTGCCATATTTAGTTGAAATAATCATATACTTGAAAGAAATCCAATTGTCTTGGTCATCTTTTTCCCCTTTCATGAATTGGATTCTTTTGGGGTGACTCACATACTTGTGACTTATCTTGAATTTGTTTCGCACTAATCTATCTTTTTGTATCCACTCTTTAATCCAATCAGGTATATCAGAAGTCATATCTAATCCAATACTTCAAGATTTCTAGATGATTCTTAAAGTATTATATTTGCATTAAATAATATTTAAAAACAAGCTAAGAAGCAACAGCAATAACATTAAATGAACGGTGTTTATGATGACAGCAAAATTTCCAAGTAGAGAATGGATAGAAAAATTCATGGAAGTTCTTAACAACTCACCAGACTACAAGGAAGCAGCTAAAACGTGGGAAGGTGACTTTCTATTTGTAATCGAACCAGATGATAAACTAGATAAACAACACACATATTATCTTGACCTCTGGCATGGCGATTGTAGAAGTGTGGATTATTTTGAGGAAGGACAAGAAGGACCTAAAACTGAATTTGAGTATAAAGGTACCTATTCTAATTGGTTGAAAGTAATTAATGGAGAATTAGATCCAATCAAAGGAATCCTTACTAGAAAATTCAAACTTGTTGGTGACAAAGGAAAAGTCATGCGAGCAACCAAAGCTGCAAAAGAATTGGTTAATTCAGCACAGAAAGTTCCAACAGAATTTCTATAACATTTTTATTCTACCTTTTTTAATATTTGATTATGTGGTTTTATTGTGCTCCACGAAAAATAGTTTTCGGGGAAGATTCACTAGATGAATTAAAAGAAATTAAGGGTAAAAGTGCACTTATTGTAACTGATAAAGTTCTTCTAGACTTAGGTATTCCTCAAAAGGCTATTAGTTTTTTAGAAGAAAATGAATTCAAGATAACAATATTTGATCAAGTTGATTATGAACCATCTATACCAATGGCTAAAGCAGGTGCTGATCTAGCTCAGAAGGAAGAAGTGGACTGGATAGTTGCAATCGGAGGAGGATCAGTAATTGACTGTGCGAAATCAATCTGGGTATTCTATGAAAATCCTGATATGAGTATAGACAGCGTTTTTCCTGAAGATCCTTTACCTTTACGAAATAAAGCTAGATTGATAACAATCCCCACGACAAGTGGAACAGGTTCAGATGCAAATTGGGCAATAATTATAACAGATCCTGAAACTAAACAGAAATTGAGTCTAGCTCATAGAGATTTAATTCCTGATATTGACATTGTTGATCCTTCACTAACTATCAAACTTCCACCAGGTTTAACCGCTTCAACAGGGATGGATGTTTTAGCCCATGCAATTGAAGCATATACAATAGACTGGAAGAATGACTTTGCGGATGCTATGGCTATTCAAGCTATTAAACATGTATTTGAATATCTTCCAAAAGTAGTGAAAGAGGGAAATAATTTTGATTATAGAGAAAAAATGCACAATGCTGCTACTATGGCAGGAATAGCTATTGGGAATAGTCAAATTGGAGGAACCCATTCTTTAGCTCATTCAGCAGGTGCGATATTAAATATACCTCATGGAGAGATAATTGCTGTTGCTCTACCTCACATGATGAAATTCTGTCTGGAAGAAGAAAAAACTGCTCAACACTATTCAGAGATAGCTCATGCAATCGGAATCGAGTTCGATTCACCGAGAGAAGGAGCAGAAAAACTAGTACTAAAAGTAGAAGAATTAATTACAGATATCGGATTAAAAACAACTCTGAAGGATTTTGGAGTCACCTATTCTCAACTACAGGAAAATATGGAACTTCTCTGTGATTTTGCACTCAATGACACAGGATCTTTAGTCAATCCAAGAGAATTATCAAATGAAACAATAGAATCCATGTTTTATGAAATGGCTGATTTTGTGAGAGGAGGCTATCGGAACTTAGTACTTAAGGTAAATCTCTCAAATCACACATCTTCAACAGAACCACTAGATATGGATGCGGCAAAGGATTTTGTAGGTGGAAGTGGATTAGGTGCACATTATTATTTCAAATTTTTGAATACAAGAAATGTTGATGCTCTATCACCTGAAAATATCTTAATCTTTATGACTGGACCCCTGACAGGTTTGCCCACTTCTTGTGCGGGAAGATTTACAGTTTGTTCTCGTTCACCATTAACAGGATTCTGGGGTGAAGCAAACTCAGGAGGAAATTTTGGTCCTGAATTAAAATTTGCAGGATATGATAGCATAATCCTTGAAGGAGCGTCAGATAAGCCTGTTTATCTTCTGATTGAAGATGATAAGGTAGAAATCAGAGATGCATCGGAGCTTTGGGGATTAGGAACATTTGCTACTCATGAAAAGATTCTAGATGAACTTGGAGACAGAAAATTCAAGATTGCGTGTATAGGTCAAGCTGGAGAAAATCTTGTGAAATATGCTTCTATTATGAATGATGAAGGTAGAGCAGTTGGAAGAACTGGTCTAGGAGCCGTAATGGGATCAAAAAAACTAAAAGCAATAGTTGTAAAAGGATCAAACAAAGAATTTCTATTACCTAAAGAGTTTAAAGAAAAATCAAGAGAAGCATATGAATCAATAAAAGAAGATTTTATGGTTGAACTCACTAAAGAACTTGGTACTGCTGGTTATCTCGATGTTGCAATAGACATGTATGGAGATTTGCCAATACGTAATTGGTCTGAATCTAAGTTTGATGAAGCATCTAATCTTTCTGGAGCTTCTATTAAGGAAACTATACTTGTAGGAAGATATGCATGTTATCGTTGTCCGATTGGATGTGGCAGGATCATCGAAATACCAGAAGGGAAGTATAAACTTCCTCGAACTAAGGGTCCTGAATATGAAACATTAGGAGCATTTGGGACAAATCTGAAAATAGGAGATTTAGAAGCTGTATCATTTGCAACTTACAGAGCAAATGATTATGGTATGGATACAATTTCTGCTGGTACAACTATCGGAGTACTGCTTGATCTTGTATCTAAGAATTATATCCCTTCTGAAGCATTACCTGAAGAACTAGATTTGAGTTTTGGGAACGCAGATACATTACTTACTTTGCTTGATATGATTACTAAACGTGAAGGTATAGGGAACTTATTAGCAGAAGGTAGTAAGGTTTTGGCAGAAAATTACCTTTATACAGCAATAGCTCCACAAGTTGCTGGATTAGAAGCACCATTCCATGACCCAAGAGCATTTAGTGGATGGGCAATTCAGTATCTTACAAGTCCAAGAGGAGCATGCCATAATAATGGTGATGCTTACCTTGTACAGCAAGGAGCAACTTTTCCTGAAATAGGGATAGATAATTTGCCAGATAGTAGATTTGAAAGCAGTGGAATAGCAAAACAAATGGCCAATCTTCAAAGCTATAGGCAATTGTATAATGCAATGACCATATGCGTTTTTTATAATCCCCCAGCTCCGTTAGTAGCAGATTTGCTTGGAATGGCAGTTAACAAATCATATACATCCAAAGACTTAATTCTATTAGGAGATAGAATTTACGCTCTTAAACGAATCATTAATCTAAGACTGGGGTGGAAACCTGAACTTCAAGTTCTACCCAATGTCATGAGACAAAGACTAGATGGTCCAACAGAAGGTAATTCTCCAGATATTCAAATCCAGCTAAAAGAATGGTATGAGTATAGGAATTATAATCCTGAAACTGGATGTCCTAGAGGAGAAGAATTAGAAAGATTGGGACTTACAGAGCTATTATCTTTCTGCAATTTCGGTGATTGAAAAAGTCTAAATATTATGAGAGACTACAAAATATTACATAGTGTTGATAGATATGTCTCAAGATTCTAAAATTGAAGAAGCATTGTTTACTGCTCTTTCTAATCCAATTAGGAGAAGGATTCTTGAGTTCATTGAAGAAATAGGGGGAGCGACATATACTGACCTTACAGAAACTTTCGAGCTTAAATCTGGTCCTCTTTATCATCATCTTCGTCAGATGAAACAGTTCGTATATCAAGGGGATAATAAGAAGTATTTCTTATCAGAAGATGGCGTAAAAGCTCTAAATATCCTCAAGGGCAAGGAAAAACCAGAATATGAGGTTTTTGAAGAAACTGAAAAACCTAAAGTATTCAGCATATGGAAATTTAGTCTAGCTCCATTGATTAGATTCTTTGCAAAAAATCCTGTTCATGCATTAATTGAATTTGTTATTCTAGCAGGAATAAGTGTGTTCATTGGATGGGGAAGTAAAATACTTATTGTTGGAAACTTCGTTATCTCCTATGAAGTTCCTCTGTGGCTTGGTTATATCAGTCTTCTTGGAAGTTGGATATTTATCGCAGGTTTCACAGAAATTCTAAGTAGATTCGCTTTCAAGAAAAATAAGAATACATTTCCATTGATCAACGTAACAAATCTAATTTTCTTACCTTCATTTCTATTTACAGTGATTGTTGGCATCATAGGTTGGGCTAGTGGAACAGCAATAGTTGTGCCATCAATAGTGCTTCTAATTCTTCATGGAGTTTTTCAAATCTGGAGTTTCTTGATTATAATTACTGCAGTTGGAGAAATAAAAGAGCTTTCAGTTGAGAAATCTGCACTTATTGCTATGATTGTAAGTTATGCTCAAATTTTCACCCTCATTTTCATTCTTTTGTAAACATATTAAGAAAATTAGTTAGAGATTGTAAAACTTTGTTCCTACAGAAAAGTGTAGTTAAATATACCTCATTTTGTAGCCCGAACTACAATTCGGAATAAGTTAATCTATTTATTGAGCGTTTCAGCAATTTAAGCCACAAGAAAAAAGGTGTTCAAAACAATGAAAGCACAACTGAAATACAAACAAAAACTGCTTTTGAGTGGTTTAGTAGCAATATTAGTCATCTCATCTTTCATGTACATGCCTGCTTTAGCAGACAGTGATGGTGATGATGAAGATGATGATGGAATAGAAGATGGAATAGAAGATGAAAACGAACGAGAAGTTCATGTTGAATATTCTGATTATGAAGTACAGATAGAATCTTCGATACAAAATAATGGAATAGAAAATGAATTCCAAGTTCAGGTTAAAGTTGGGTCTGATGGTCTAATACTTGAATTAGAATTTGAGGAAGACAACGACACAGTTGAAACAGAGATAGAATTTCAAGTTAAAATCAGAGAAATTGTTGAATTTAGAGATCTCAATGCAGATGGAATCTATAATGATTCAGACGAGGTAATTCAAGTGTTAAAACTAGATGATTTCAAACCCATTCAATATACAGTCGAAATAATAAACAATGCAACAGTACATGTTCTGTTTGTTGAAACTACAGATAAAGTATTTACTGCTACTCTTTATGCCACAGGTGAATTTGCTGATATTGAAGGTGTTATAGTAGCTCCAACGCAAGTGAAGGTAGATGTGGGGATTCATAACTTCAATTATACTGAACTTGATACTCAACTAGCACTTAAAGTTCAATTTGAATCAGAACAAGAAGTCGATTATGAGGAAGATGATGAGACTGAAGATGAAGAATATGGCCATGCAGAAGATGAACTGGAAATAGAAATTAGTTTAGAGCAATATGCTGGATTCTTCTCTTGGATTGAAACAGCAATGGTCGATGGTGTAGAAGTAGATGTTAAAGTTACTCCTTTAGAAATGGTTTTGGAAGAGAACAAAATGTATCTAAACTATCCAAGAGGTACAGAAATCATTCATGATCCTAAAATTGGTGTATCTAACCTACTTCAGATTAATACTTCCTTCTTAGGAGATAACAATTTACTAATCATATCAGCTGCTACTATACTAACACTTACTAGTTTAGTTTTAGTCTTTCGTAAAAGATTTAAGAGATAATATCTCTTCTTTTTTTTCTTTTTAGGACGTTAGAACATGATTCTACAGAAAATTATAATTAAAACTACAGAATATTATAAGCTAAGCTATTTATTTACTCTATATAAAATAGGATTAAGCAGAAATCTGGTGACAGAAAAATGAAATCGAAACTACTAAACAAACAAAAACTATTCTTAGGAGGATTAATAGTAGTTTTAGTGTTTTCTGCATTTCTTTACTTGCCAGTAACCGCACATGAAGATGAAGATGAAGATGGAATAGATGATGAAACTGAAGATGAAAATAGGAGAGAAGTCGATATTGAATATGCTCCATATGAAGTCACAATCTCGTCTTCAATAGAAAATAACGGTATAGACAATGAATTCCAGATTCAGGTTACAGTTGGGTCAGATGGTTTAGTGATTGAATTAGAGTTTGAAGAGGACAATGATACGCTAGAAACTGAAATAGAATTCGAAGTGAGGTTCACTGAAATCATTGAATTTAGAGATCTCAGTTCAGATGGGATTTATAATGCATCAGATGATGTGATTAAAACCCTCGAACTTGATGATTTCAAGCCTATAATCTATACTACTGAAACAATTGATAATGAAACAGTTCATGTTTTCTTTATCGAAACAACAGATGACATATTTACTTCTACACTTTATATTACAGGTGATTTTGCAAATATTTCTGGAGTTGTTATAGCTCCTACTCAGATGAAAATAGACATCGGTATTCATGATTTTGATTATGATGAGCTTGACACACAACTAGCTCTCAAAGTAGAACTCGAGTCTGAACTAGATGTTGATTATGAAGATGATGAAGAGACAGAAGATGAAGAATATGGTTATTCGGATGATGAACACGAGATAGAAGTAAATCTAGCCGATTACAGTGGATTCTTCTCTTGGATAGAAACAGTAACAGTAGATGATGTTGAATATGAAGTAAAAGTAACTCCTCTGGAATACGATGGAGAAGACTACAGAATGTATTTTAACTATCCGAGAGGAAGTGATATCATTCATGATCCAAAAATTGGCTTATCTGGCATATTAACAGGATTAGACTCACCAACAATTGATCCACTAATAGGTTCTTGGGTAAATCTCCCCTTAGTGTCTCAAAATGAGCTTCTGATTGTTTCAGCAATAAGCTTCTTGATATTAACTGGTTTAGTTTTGGTCTTTAGGAGAAATAAAGTTGCTTGAAGTATGGGAGTTCACACTCTCATATTACTCCTCTCTTATCTCTTTTTTACACAAGAAACATTCAATATTTGATGGAAATGTCCCCCTTCAACAGGAAATTCATCCCACTTATGTGATGTTCTATTTTGTATTATGAATCCACTTTCCTCTATTATATCTTCAATAGGTGTTAACCAAAATAGAGAACGGTTACACGGATCTCCTTCAGGTGCTCTTGAAATTGGAGTGGAGATAATAAGTTGTCCATTTTTATCCAGCATATGATGTAAAAATCCTAAAGAGATTCTAACAGAAAAATCATTGAGTTTCTTCATTACTTGATAGAATTCATCATTATTCTTTTGAAAAGAAGAACAATATTTGGTGAATACTGGCATTAGATAGTAGTCCATTATACCCAGATGAGTAATAAAATCATACTTTCTGTTGTTTTCCTGGGAGTTTGGATATACTAAATCCTTTGAAATTTCTATATCATTTAGATATTCTAATAGTTTCTTTTCAGATGTCTCTTGGTTGTCAGATTGAGTAAAAACATCTAATATCTGTTCCATTAAACCACAAGTATTATCAAACCTCTGAACCACAACATTAGGAAATTCAAATACGGAAGCTAGATGGATTCTTGCCCGTTTTAAAGCTTCATCATTTATGTCTAAAAGAGTGATTTTTGAGATTCTATGCAATATTCTTGAATCAATTTCAGGGATAGTATTAGTTACGCCTATAAAACCCCAGTGACTAACTCTATGAGGTAAACAAGAGTGAATAAAATCGCTTATTTGCTGATAATGGAAATCCCATTCCTTCTTATAGAGAGAATAGTTTTTCTCATAATCATTCATCCATTCTTTATTCATGAATTCATGCATCTAATTGAGAAATATTCAAGAACTATAATATTGTTTCGTCCTAAAAGACAAATTTTGTGGTAAAAAATGGAAATCTATATTGTCAGACATGGAGAAACAGCATTTAATTTAGGGGAGGAACGAATTAGAGGTAGAGTAGACGTTTCATTGTCAGAACTAGGAGTTCAGCATGCTAAAGAAGTAGGAGAAGTATTATCCAAAATTCCTGTAGATGTAATCTATTACAGCAGGTTATCACGGGCTAAAGTTACAGCTGAAGAGATAAAAAGCCATCAAGACAAAGCTCGATTTATAGAAGAACCATATCTTCTGGATATTTCTTTTGGTGATTGGGAAGGAAAAAAAGGCAGTGATGTTTTTCATAGGGCATTAATGGAAAAATGGAAAACTAACCCTAATGATGTTTTAATTCCAGGTGGAGAAACTTTTTATCAAGTATTAGATAGGATTCATAGACTATTTCTAAGATTAAGGGAACAAGAAGAGGAGAAAGTCGTTTTGGTAAGTCATGGAGCTGCTATTAACTTGATATTTGTATACTTAACAGAAACCCATCCTTCTCATTATTGGGATTTTTATGTAGAACCATGCTCCGTTTCTCATATAAAATTATACCCAAATGGAAAAATAAACATAATAAAATTCAACGATACTAATCATTTATCACATGAAAACGATTGAATTAGAAAAGATCCTTGATTCTGAAAGCACTATATATGAAGAGGTTCTTTTATTTGTTTGTGATAATATGGAACCAAGCTTTTGCATCCATTGTGGAAAAAAACTAGAAGAGGGATCTGAGTTTTGTAATAGTTGTGGAGAACCTATTTTTTAAATATCCATTCAGAAATTCTTAAAGAACAAGCATATAGCACTCTGTTAGAATGAAGAATATTGTTGACGAGACTAGGAAATATTGGGAAAATGATTTTAATTGCGCTAGAGCAGCTGCTAGAGGGATTTTGGATTATTATAATTATCAAAATCTTTCAGAGATTTTAGATAAAGCTTTATTGCCATTTGGAGGTGGAACTGGAGAGAGATCTATTTGTGGTGCAGTTACAGGAGCGTTAGCAGCAATAAGTACATTACTAGTCGAGAAGAATATTGAAGATGAAAAGAAGAAGGAAGTGTTTAGGGCATTTAAAGATAAATTTATGGAAAAAAATGGAACGCTCTATTGTAGAGAAATTTTGAAAGATTTCTTCTTGCCAGATGGTTCAATAGATGTGGATCATCCCAAAAGAAAAGCAAGCTGTGATCAAGCAGTTGAAACAGCAAGTCTCATTGCAAAAGAATTAATCGATAAATTATAAAAAATAAGTAAAAAGGGAATTATCCCTTATTCTTAGGTAGCTGTTATACTTCCTGTTCCAGTATCAAGTATAATAGTATAGATATTGTCAGCTGTATCATAGTTTGCAGATTCATAATCATTTTCAGAACCAAAAACATTAATCGATCCTGTACCAGTAGTAGCTGTAACACTATACCCTATTGAAGAGTCTAAGGTTAAAGCTAAACTAATGCTTCCTGTACCTGATTCAGCTAGAATAATTGTTTCATAAGGAAAGGGCAACACCACATTTTGTGTGATATCCATATAAATGGAACCTGTACCAGTATCCAAAACCCATGTTATGTCACCATTAACAATTAGATCCTCATAAGCAAAAGTAATGGTTCCAGTTCCTGTTTGTATTAGTACTTCAGAAGTGTTCAAACTTGTTGAAGTACCTAAATTAGCATTTATACTGCCAGTACCAGTATTGATGTACAAATCTTCAACAGAACTGTTTACTGAACCTGCCATATCTAAAGTAAGTGTACCTGTACCTGAATTTAAGAAAATATTCTCTATTACAAGATTATCTTCTGAATCTGTGTCTAATGATATCGACCCAGTTCCTGCATCTATATCATAATCTACAACTGCGGTTGGATGGATATATATTACAATATCGTAGTTGAAGGTTTGCTTATCCCAGTACCAGAAAACTCTATCTCCAGATACAAAACTAACTGTAATAGCATCTACAGTATAATTCGTAAGTTCAAAATTAACAGCATCAGCTATTTCCGATCCAGGTCTTCCCCAAACATCCAGAGTTGCTTCAAAAAGATTAGTAAGGGTGGGGTCATAATATATTTCAACTGAACCAACGTCATTATCAATATCTAGAATTACATTAGTTTCAGCAAAAGAATCAACCTCAAAATCCAATGTTCCAATAAGAGTGAAATTCAAGAAACCAAGTGCAGCAAAGACAATAAAAGGTATGGTTATTAGAAAGATTGCTCCAACAGCAAAACCAATTATCTTAGGACGCTGCTTTATAGGTCTAGGTCCCTTGGGTGGAACATAAGTTTGAGCAGAGGTGACAGGTTGTGTTGGAGGAGCTGAATCCGGATAAGGATCAGTTTTTATTGGCTTTGCAGCCGGAACTCCATTAATCATCTCAATCTGTGCGCCACAATTATTACAGAAATCAGCTTGCTCAGCAAGTCGGGCACCACAATGGGTGCAAAATCCTATACTCATATTTATCATCACTCAATTTTTAATTCTGAAACTTCATTGAGCAAGAATAATTATAAACATATGCAATTAAAAAGATTTTACACACCTTGCATCTTGAGTAAAAGTTCTCTCAACTCAGTAATCCTTGCATTACATTTAGCTCTTTCTCTGTTAATTTCATTAACAGGTCCAAGCTGTCCTTCCCTTATCAATCGTTCAGCTAACTTTTGATATTCTTGGGATTGAAATTCCAATTCCCTTAGTTCGAGAGAGTGTCTAAAATAATGTCCTTTAAGATGCGTATCTGTATCAGTTTCTGAAGATTCTTCGCGTCTATAATTTGGTTGGGGGGTTTTTCTAAAGAACATTTCCGACAAAATATATCCATCTCAAGTATTTAATTACTTTTCGAATACGCAAGATAGAGAAGGAAGAGATAGAATTATTCTCTCATTTCTTCTTTGTAAACCAAGGCAAGAATTTACTGGTTCTTTTACTCTTTAATATCCATTGAGGGCTTGAATTACAAAAATTTCAACCATTCCTGGTGTTCATCGGTTCTTTTAGAAAGAGAAAACCAAAAGAAGCTAAGAATCTTGCTCCTGTTATTATCCATAAGAATAAAATTATTGTATTAAGTTCTCCTAGATAATTTTCTACCAAATCAGCTAGAAGTCCAGATAATAATGATCCGAAGAAAGTTGCTATCCCAAGAAATAGATAAAACAAACCTGTGTAAGTACCTTTTTCTTTCTCAGGAGCACAATCTAGAGCATAACTGCTTTCTGCAACAAAATAAAATGAATTACCAAATCCGCTAATTCCTGCACCTATCGCCATAAACCACCAAGTTGGCAGATACATCGCTGTTAAAGCTAGATTCAAAGGTATGAAAAACATAAAACAACGACCAATGAACAATGCCCATTTTCTTTTCATTTTATCTATAAAAGGTCTTGTTATAAGAAGTGTAAGCATCATAACAATACTAAATGTAGCCCATATCCAAGTATTCTCTTTCGGTGTTGCATAGTTAACTCTCACAAATGGAAAGATAGGCCAACCAAGAGACATAACAAAACCCATTGTTGAACCAACGATTACAAAACGTCTGAATCTTTTGTTTTCCTTCAATGGTGTAAAGGAAAGGACAGATCTCTCTGCTAATTTTTCAGTAGGTGGATCAGTTAAGAGGACACTGATTATTCCAGTAATGATGAAGAGACATGCTGCTAAATAAAGGATAACCGAATACTGATTGTGCTGAAAAACACTCAAAAAATCAGATTCAAACCCATACCCAAATTTGGTATAAGAAAGAATTAAATCCCCCATTGAAGACAGATGTATATGACTGTATTGAGTTAAATGAGGTTGAACTAAATCACTCAATTCACCTATAAGAAGAAGTCCTATAAAAGAAGCTAGAGAACCCACAAGTGTTAAGAGACTAAATAATCCTGCTCTGTTTTCTTTTTTTGTCAAATCGCCAATCAAAGCTGTGAAAGAGGGGTTATAAATTGCAAAACAAAGAGAAAAAAAGAATACTCCTACTACCAAAACCCACTGGTTTCGTATTAATGGGAATAAGGCTAGAGAGATCCCTGCTCCAAAAAGACCAATGAGAATCATGACTTTTCTTCCCAAGAAATCAGATATTCTTCCAAAAGAGGATTGAAAAGCTAATGTAATCAAATTCCTAATTGAAGTAATCAATGAAATAGCAGTTTTAGAAGAACCAATAACCACAGCATACATTTCTACAAACATTCGTCCAATCATTCTAGCTGCAGTACCAAATGCAGATATAAGCAGAAGAATAACTTTCATTTTTGATGTTATAACTGGATAGGATAGGATATTTTCATCAACTAGAATCACACTCTCATTTACAGCATCATTCATTCTTTTCAAATCCATTTAGAACAACGATATGTAGGATTAGAATAAGTATCAAATAACTCTTTTGGAATATGAAAACAGTTTCACTTAATTTAAGGACGGAGTTGTTCAATCATTCCTTCCAAAGTTTCCTCCTGTAAACCACAACTGACTAAGTATTCCATAATCCCACCTAGCTTGTTAATCTCACCAACAATGTATTCAATATCTTCACTTAGAGTAAATTCATCTGTTGCGAGATAATCTTGGATGATATTCGGTTCAGGAGCATTTAGAAGCAATAAAATTAAGCTAGATATTACTCCAGTTCTATCTCGACCTGCATGACAATGAATAACTGTTGCCAAGTTCTCTGAACGAGAAAGAATATCGAATACTCTTCTAATCTGTTGTTTATTATAAAATAAGGTGTACCAACAAAATTGCTTGTAAAATGTAAGTTCACTTTGTCCTTCTCTCAGTATCACATCAGGAGGTATAGAGATATCGATATGTACCCAATAATAATTGATAGTTTTCAAAAAATCATCATCATAGGTAGCATGGCCTATCTCAATAGCTGATCTCAGATCAATAATACTGTTTATCCCTAGTTCTTTAAATTCTTCAAGAAGCTCAGGTGACTGATGAGGAATTGGTGAAGAAGAACGGTAGATAACATTGGGACGAATATAACTTTGATTGAATACAGCTAAATCCCTGAAATTACCAACTTTTTTCTGAACATTGGATAAAAACTCATTTTTGTCCAAATGAAATTCCTCAACTGATTTTTCTGTGATGCTTAAACTTGATTATAAGTAAATTCAATTATAAACAATATGTTAGAATAAAAATAAAAAAAGAGAAAGGGAGAAGAAATTAGTCCTCTCTTCTTGCATGAAAAATCAGCGATGGTGCACTATTCACTAAAGGTAGTGAGCTTAACATCCATTCAGGTAAAGGTGGAGGATTAGTATCTAACATTTCCTGCCAACCTTCATCAGTTAATCTATCAACCATTGGGTGATGGAATTCATAATAAGAGAAAGTTCCTCCTCTAGCTAATCTAAGATTTCCATCCTCATCTTGAACAACTACGTATATTACAAAAGGATCTCCTGATGCTACTTCTAGAACATTTCCTGTATTAGGATCTGTATGTACATCTGCTATTACAGCCATTCTATCATCTGCTTCACTCACCCAATCTTCTGCGTCAGGATCATGGAAGCTTGCGGCTTCTTCAATTAGAATAGCAACAGTATTTATGTAATCAATATCAGCGATGGAAAGTGGTATATTTTCCAATTCTTTGATACTAAGTTCAACAAGTCTATCAAATATCTCAGCAATATATAGTAATTTACTACTGAAACTACCAAAGAATAGATCTCGTTCTTCCAAACCTGATTGCATAAGCCTAACTAAACTTGCTAATCTTGCATAAACTTCAGGATAGGGTTCAACATATCCTTTTCTAATCTCAGGCATTGAAGTTTCAAGGGTATAGGATTGTTTAGCGTACAAAATTGTATCGTGTCTTAATTCTGCCCAAGATGCAGATGAAGTCATTAAGGCTTTATCTGACCAAGCATCACTTAACATGAATCCAGGATAACCTTCAGATACTGGCGCAAGTAATGGAAATAGTGAGTACAGCCATAACCAATACAGATTTTGTGTCCAATCATATTCTGTCAAATTTCCGAATTCTTCTCGGAGTTTGAATATTTGATCATCATAATCAAGATAACTTAAGCTTTCATTTTCCATATAATAATCTGCTCTGGGACTTCCGAAAACAGAAAAGACATCTAAACCAGTAGGCATGAGTCTTCCATCTACCTTAGTATGAACTAATTGTTGGAAGATGTAAGAATCAGGAATGAATCTTTGTCCCATCAATCTGAAACCTTGGGTAACATTTTCAGAATCTTCAGTTTCGAAAATAAACATCGAATTAATCAAGGGTTTCCGATAGGTTTTTGCTTCTTCAATAAAACTCTCAATGAAACTCTCAGGAGCAAGACCATTTCCTTCTGGAGCTCCTAAATCCTGCCAGAGGCCATAATATTCTGCAGGGGTTAGATCATCACTTGATCCAACATAGAATACAGTTGGTTCGTATATCCGATCCCAATAATCCCAAACAGTATCTGTGGATATGGAAGAATTAAAACTAGACAATAATAGAAGTGCCATCCTTGTATGTTCTATACCCATAGCTGGGTCTCCCATTGGACTCTGGAGGAGGAACCCCATTCTTCCAGCATACATCATGGCTCTAAAGTAGTTTGCTAGAATCTCATTACGAGTATAATGTCCTCTAACAATATATTGGGTATAATCTTCGTCATAACCAAAAATAACAGATGGTGCTCTTTCAGTTGCATTTATCAAATCGAGTTCTGTTTGAGTAAGTGTTTCTACTTCAGCAGGGATTGTATTTGTTTCATTGATAAGATAAAGCATTACTGAAAGATAGGCTACGTTTTTGTTTAATGCATCATGAACAACAGGTTCAGAAATTGATCCATTCAAAGCTATTTGAGCATCTCTAAGTGTTAGCAACATAGTTTCAAAATCATAGAAGAATCGTTCTCCTTCTAGAACTCTAAGGCTAATATCATAGAGAACGTGATAAGCGTGTAAACATAAGTCAGTAGTAATGAATTTAGGACTTTCCAAGTCAGAATAAATGGCATAAATATCTTCATCCCCCTCATCTACTATAGCAAATCCATAAATTTCTAGCATTTCCTCAATCTCTGGAGAGACTTGAAGTCCCTGTAAATTGACATTTGCCAAATTATCAGCTATTTCAGTTGGAACAATAGATGGAGTATAGTCCAAATTCGCCGGTGTATAGGAACCAAAGCTTGTAACTACAGAATTCTTTACTTCAAACGTTGATGCTGTTCCTTCAAGTAAAGGTTCAGGGTTCCAGTCCAAGGTTCTTCCAGGATTGTTAACTCTTGGTAAAAATATTGCCAAATTTGTTGCTACTAGAACTACAATTATGGTTGAACTAATTATCATAATTTTTTTGTTTTTTAAAATTTTCATTCTCATCACAATTATTTGTTGTTTAAGTTAACGTAAAAACAATATTAATACTTATTGTGTCAAACTAGACACATTAGTATTCTCACTATTTTAGTGAGATAGTTTTTATCTCATTAACTTGAAAAGAATCATCTGTAAGGTTATCAAGAACTAGTTTTATGAAACTCTTAATTTCGTCTACTAATTGTTCATGGAATTTTGAATTCAAGATGACATGTCTGCCACCTTTGATAATAACTCCTCTCTTAATCCTAGATTTTGCTTTCTTAATATAGTAAGGCAAGGTTTTATTGCTGGCAGAAGGATCTTTTGAACCGTTTATTATTAACAAAGGTGCAGTAATTTTGCTAGCATCATGTTTGAAGTGCTTTGATTGTCGTACTGCATCTATAAAAACCTCCATTGGCATCTTAGGAAAATTTTCTTCTTTCCAGCAAAGATATTCTTTATCAAAGTATTTCTCCTCAAAATCATGTATTGGATCATACGGAACAAATCTGATTTTAATAAATCGAGAGATGAAAGCGAACATTTTCATTCCTAGAGAAAAAATACCAGTGGAACTGATTCCTATTAAAGCATCTACCATCGGGTTGTTTATTTCAGATAAATATGAAAGTGCAGCCCCAATAGAAATACCGATAACAATCAATTGTTGATATTCCTTTCGTTTTTCTTTTATAAGCTCCTGACCCCAAGTAAAAAACTCTTCCAAATTGATGTCAGCTAAATGCTCATAATCCACACCATGATATGGGAGAAGGGGGACGTAAACATCTAGTTGTTCATCTGCTAACTGTTCTGCAAGATTTTTCAGATCTAGAGGAGTTCCAGAAAATCCATGGAAAATAAGAACGCAAGTGTTTGAATTGTTTTTATAATCTAAATCTTTTGCATACTTATCACTCATTAGTCTCGCCCATCTGAGATTAAAAATAAATAATGTGATTCTATTAATTATTATTTGCTAAAAACACTTTTAAAGATTCTACAATAGATTTGCATTAAATCATAGAGGAAAAGTTAATGAACTCTTATATTTCCGAAAAAAAGATTACACAATTCCAAGAAAAAATCTTTTCTTGGTGGAAAGAAAATAAGAGAAAATTCCCTTGGAGAGAAACTGAAGAACCCTACAAAATACTGGTTTCTGAAATAATGCTACAACAAACTCAAGCCTCTAGAGTTACTGAGAAATTTACTGAATTCATACAAAAATACCCAAATGTAAAATCGCTTACAAGAGCACCAAAATCTGAATTGCTTTCTGTTTGGTCAGGTTTAGGTTACAATCGCAGAGCTTTGTGGCTGCAAGAAGCTGCTCAAACACTAATTAAATTGAAAGAATTTCCCAAAACTCCACAAGAACTTCAAAAACTCAAAGGGATTGGAAACTATTCAGCAAATTCTATTTTGATATTCGCTTTCAATATGAATTTTGCAACAGTTGATACGAATATCAGGAGAATTCTTATTGCAGAAAGATTTGCAACTGAAGATATGAGTGAGAAGGAACTTTTTCTAATAGCAGAACAGCTTCTTCCTCAAGGAAAATCTAGAGATTGGCACAATGCTCTGATGGATTATGGTGCAATTCATCTTACTGTATCCGCTACAGGAATAGAACCTACAACTAAACAGCCTAAATTCAAAGGATCAGATAGAGAAAGAAGAGGCCAAATCCTCAAGTATCTTCTGGAAAACAAGAAAGCTACTTCTAAAGAATTAATCAATTACTTAAAATGTTCTAAAAAACAATTAGATACCATTTTAGTGAAAATGAAAAAGGATGGTTTAATACACAAATCAGAAGATAATTATCATATTGAATAGGAAACAATTACCCTTTGCACAAAGATATATTATTGAGTAAATTAGATTGTTATGAAATGAGAGCTTTATACCTAGGTCGTTTTAACCCTCCTCACAATGGTCACATTCATGCAATTGAGTATATTCTTGAACAACCAGACATAGATGAAATTATAATCCTTATTGGAAGTGGAGAAAAAGCATATTCAATAAAGAATCCTTTTACAGGAGGAGAGAGATTGGAAATGCTTACATCACTAGTCAGAAAAAGATTCGATATTAATAAGACCTTTATTACAGCAATACCAGATATTAATAGAAATACCATTTGGGCTGCTAATGTTATTGATTTAGTACCTGCATTTAATGTTGTTTTTTCAAATAATCCATTAGTGCAACAGCTGTTTTCTAAACTAGCTAACAAAGAAGTTAGAGAAATCCCCCTTGTTAATAGAACTGAATATAGTGGAAAGGAGATTAGAAATATGATGATTCATGGGGGGAAATGGAAAGATAGTGTTCCTGAAGAAGTGGTGAAACTTATACATAAGTTTGAAGGAGTAAATAGAATTCAAACAGTTAATCATACTGATGAAATTAAAGAAATAGAACACAATAAGGTTTGAATGCTTGAATAGAAGTAGTCAGAAAAGTTTTTTATTTCGGAATCTTATTTCTTATCCTATGGATATTGATGAAGTTATCAAGAATAGAAGATCTATAAGAAAGTATAAGGATAAACCTTTAACGAAAGAACAGATAATTGATATTTTAGATGCAGGAAATAGAGCACCTTCAGCTAAGAACAGAGTTCAATGGAGATTCCATGTTTTTCAAGGGGAAGCAAAGGCAAGACTTGTTCAAACATGTAGAGAAACAATAGAAAAACTTCCTAAAATTCCTTTAATGGCTTCAACCCATAATTCTTACAATATTATGGATAAGGCACCAGTTGTTATTCTAGTTTTACAAACATGTGAATGGGGAGGAATAGGTCCAGAAATACAATCAGTGTCGGCAGCTATACAAAATATGCTATTGAAAGCACATAGTATGGGATTAGGTACTGTGTGGATAAATGATGTTCTTTTTGTTGAACAAGCAATACTTCAGCTATTAAAAATTAAAGTTGAAGAATCAGAAATGAGATCTAATCTCGTGGAATTTGGAGAGAAGACTGGTATGCAAGTAGGTTATTCTAGTCCTTTGATTGCAGCAATTGCACTTGGTTATCCAGATGAACAACCTGAAAGAGAGCCAAGATTTACGATAGAGGAAGTAACAAAATGGTATGAATAAAAAAAGATGAAAAAGAGATAGAATTATCTCTACCAATTTCTTAAAACATCAAGGATAACACGAACACCAGGTCCCTTGCTTCCTTTTGGATTATAATGCTTATCGCTACTTTGTTCCATTGTACCAGCAATATCTAAGTGAGCCCATGGAACATCAAGTGTAAATTGGCTTAAGAATCTTGCAGCTGTAATTGAACCACCAGGACGACCACCAGTGTGCTTAAAGTCAGCAACATCACTTTTGAGTTGTTCATCATAGACTTCCCATAATGGCATTCTCCAGACTCTTTCTCCACTTGTGTTTGATGCTTCTTCAAGCTTATCTACGACGAAATCATGATTTGAGAAGTAACCAATTGCGTGTTCTCCTAAAGCAATCATCATTGCACCAGTTAATGTAGCGAAATCAAACATTGCTTTTGGTTTATAATGCTTAGCAGCATATGTTAAAGCATCATTAAGTATCATTCTTCCTTCAGCATCTGTATTTATAACTTCAATAGTTAAACCACTATAACTAGTAATTATATCACCAGGATGATAAGCTGTTCCAGAAGGCATATTATCTGTTGCGGGAACAACACCCACTACATGTAGATCTAAATCTAGTTTGGCAACTGCTTCCATTACAGCAACAACAACTGCACCACCAGTCATATCTGCTTTCATCTTTTCCATGTTTTGACCTGGTTTTATACTGATACCACCGCTATCAAAAGTGATAGCTTTTCCAATTAATGCTACTGTCTCCACTCCTTCTTTATTAGCACCATGTTCCATGATAATGAATTTTGGAGGTTCCTTAGTTCCTTGGGCGACAGCTAGGAAACTTGTTAGACCTATTTCTTTTGCTTGTTCTCTTTCGAAAACTGTAGTTTTAATACCTAAGTCCTTCTCAAGTCGAAGAGCTTCATTAGCGAGTTTGGTAGGTGTGATATAGTTTGCAGGTCCCCAAGCTAGTTCTCTGCAGAAATTAACTGCATCAGCTATAATCTTACCGCTTTCAATCCCTTGTTTCAAAACAATTTCATCTGCATCAGGACTAAAAATAATTAATTCCTCGATTTTCTTATATTTATCTAGATTTTTAGTTCTATATACAATATTCTGAAAACTTCCCATAATAATGCCTTGGACTAATGCTTCAGTAGTTTCTGTCAATTCTAATTTATCTCGTGCAAAGGAATCAAGATAGATACCTAGTTTCTTAACGTCTAAATCACGAGCTTTTCTGGATGCATCACCAACGGCTTCTCTAACAGTTTCTACTGTAAGCTTTTCTTGTTTTCCTAAACCGATTAGAAGAAGTCTTTTTGGAGATATAGTTCCTTTTGTATAAATTAGAGAGAGATCACCGTTCTTTCCTTTAAAATCCCCTAATTCAACTACATTTCCTGCTTCTTCGTTTATATCAGAAATAAAGACATCACCTTTTGCTTCTTCTAGTACTCCTACTAGAACCAAAGGGATGTCAAATTCATTAATTTGAATCTTCTTGAAATCAACAATCATTTAAATCACGTTCGATAGAAAAAAGGAAAAACCAATTAAAACAGTTTTTATCTGACTATTACTCGGGAATAGAAGAAAAAAAGTGGAACTGTTCAAGGGTTTGTACAACATTTTTTAATAGGCGTACAAAACATTTTATTAAAAGTGTCTTTGTGCAAGTATCTTCTGAAGTTAAAAAACTTCGGTGAAAAAAAATGAGTGAAGAAAAACTATTAGGAAAAACAATCTCTAAAGGACTTAGAGGCAGTTTCTTAAAGTGGTTTGCAATTGGTCTTGGAGCCGCAATAGTGGTAGGATCTGTTGTAGGAGTTAGTGTTTATTTTACTCTCCCTAATGGAACCACACCACCCAATGGAGACCCTTCAGAACCATATTCAAGTAGATTAGCATCATCTCTTCTTGGTGCAATACCTAATGTACTGTATATGGAAATAGGAGGTAATGCTTCAGGATTCATCGATGACCGAATGATTTGGTCTTCATTTGAACGCATTGGAACAGCAGAAGATTATTACTGGAATACAACAGCAACCTTAATCGACCCTTATGAAGAAATCAACTTTAGTATCTCTAAAGAAGAAGTTGGTGGAGTTGCACAAGCTTTGTTTGATTCAATAAATAATACTGAATACCTAGGAACATGGGGATTACCTCCATATGAAGCAGGAGGAGAATCGCCAAATATGAAATGGGTTACAGAATTGTACTTAGATAATGGTACAGCTATCTTTCTATTTGTCAATATGGAATCTTTGATACTATTTCAATCAACAACTTGGACTGGAAATTTCGATGCAAATATGAATATGATTGGTGCTGCTGTATTATCTCCTGAAAGCGCATTTGATGACTACGTACAAGCTATGGCTGCACTTTTTGACCCCTACACATAGAAGGTTTAAGTGATGACTGAACAAACTGAAGATATAATCTCCGCTTTGACTGGAACTGCGTTGAGAGTATTTGTTTATGCTCTTAAGAAAGGGAAAGATATTGGTGTTAGAGAAACACATAGAAACTTAGGTTTGAAAACAGCAAGTCATGCCCAGTACCATCTTCAACGATTGGAACAGCTGGGACTCTTAGGACGGGCAAAAAACAATAAATATTTCCTTGAAGAAGAATATGAAAAACTCCGCAGTTTGAAGATAGGTATATTAACAGAGATTTATGTCTTCAGAGGTTGGCTAATCCCCTCCCTTGGAATAGCTTCAGGCTTCGTAGCTATGAGTTTAGTCATCACTATACTTTTCTTTTTTCTAATTTCCGAAACAGTAGCAGTGAGTTTTGCTATTGCTGTAATGTTTCTAGCAATGCTCTTTACAGGATATAGAGCAACACAAATAATTGGATCATTTAAGCAAAAAGAAGAATAATATTCGATTTATTCTTCTAAGAATTTTTTTATGTATTCCAAAGCTTGTTTATTAGTATCCCAATATAGTAAACTTATTGCTTCATCATATGAACACCATTTCCATTCAGTGTGCTCCAATGAATCAATACTTGGGAGATCATCTTGATTGATACGAGCTACAAAAACATACTCATCCAATTCTTCTGTACCTTCTGGGTAGTTCTCCTTATCTAAGTCTTTAAGAGGAATAGTATATGAGAAATCAGTCTTCATCAAAAAACTTGGTATGAAACCTGTTTCTTCGAGTAATTCTCTAGATGCTGCTTGTTCAATACTTTCCCTACCTTCCGTATGTCCAGTTACTCCTTGCCAAAAACCACCTCTATCTTCAGTTCTTTTCAACAGAAGATACTCCCATGACTCATCTTTTGGTTTGACAGGATAAACTAACACTTGAATTGGAAGTCTCATATGGTTTCGAGAAACTTATCTAATATAAGAATTAGTTTCAATGTTTATTGCTCATTTAGCTAAGATTAAAAACAAGTCTAAAACTTGAATATTGAAATATATGAATAGAAGAAAGTTTTCAGTACTTATCACATTGATATTAATTGTTAGTCCTGTTCTCTTAAACATCCAAAATGACGAATTTGTTCAAGGTTGGGGAATTATAACACATCAACGCATTGGTTATGAAGCTATAAATATCGTAGATGTAAGTTGGGAAACAGTGTTTGATTATTTCTCCCCAGAAATTATTGGTGGGAGTACTTATCCGGATCAAGTCCTTCAGGATTGGGACAATCATCTTTACTATCCAGTAAGTGGAGAACATAATGCTCCTTGGAAAGTAACAGAAATGGTTGGTGAAATTAGAGATTTGGCACTCAATGAAGAATGGGATAATGTTTTCTTTTTCTTAGGAATAATTTCTCATTATACTGCAGATATCAACATTCCAGTTCACACATATGATTCTTGGCCTGGACACTCTGCGTATGAAACAGACATAAACTATAATCTAGATAGTTTAAATATCACTCCCTATGATTTTGGAGTTATTTCTAATACTACAGAGTTCATCATTGATTGTGCTACGTATGCTTATAATTACTATTGGACAATAAGAGATGCTTACCCAGATGGAGATACTAGTGATGTTGTTATTTCTAATTCTACTATCAAAGCTATTACTGAAGAGCAATTAGGAAGAGCAATTGGTGCCGTAAATGCTGTTTGGAACTACACCTTGTCTACTTTAACACCACCAGCAATAACTGAAGCTCCAGATGTTGCTAAAATTCTTATAGATAGAGCTCATGAGAATGATTATGCGTCAACTGATGAGGTGAAATCTTTCGTTGATACCCTAGATCGCGATGTAGTGAAGGTAATTTACAATGATGCTGAGTTTAATACAACCATTCTTGCAGGTGTTGATTTAGTAGTTATCTGTGCTCCTGTAACAACCACTAGTTTCACTACAGAAGAATTAACAGTTATTTCAAATTGGTATCAAGCAGGAGGACATCTTATTTTAAGCAGTAGAGGAGATTTTACATGGGATGTAAATTTTGATGCTATGAACACCCTATTGACTGCAATTGGTTCAGATATCAGGGTAAATGACGATAATATTTATACTACATCAGCGGATCCAGAATATTACAAAAACTGGTATTGTTATACTGGAAACTACAACTTTGATCCAGAAATAGCATATATTACTGAAAACCTAACAAGACGAATCCAATATTTTTCACCAAGCTCTCTGTACTCTGAAACTGGGTCAGATAATGTTCATTGGACTATGTATGGAGAAGAATACTTCTATCAAACAGATGAAGCATCTCCACCACCAGATGTAATCTATGACATGGTCAATGATGATATTGGAGGAGATATCATCCCTCTTGCAGGAGTAGAAGTAAATGGTTCATCTTCCTTAGCAGTTTTCGGAGCAACTATTTGGTCAAACTTTGACTATGGTAATATAAATAGAGACAATGTTTATCTTGTATATAACACGATTGAGTTTCTTTTAGGAATAGACTTAGAATCCAATGATGACTATGAACCTTATGTAGAACAAACAGAACCAACAACACCAGCAAATACCGATGATACACCCTACCCAGTTTTAGGAATATTAGGTGCATTCTTAATTGCGACACTTACAATAATACAATATAGAAGAAAGAAAAATAACTAATTCTTTCTACCACTATTCTTCTTCTCTTTTTTCTATATATCTATAAACAGCTCCCCACATGTAGTTATCTTCCCTCTCTTTCACTTCGAAGTTATTTGTATGCATCCAATCTTTCAAAGCTTTCTTAGTCTCTTCATCTAGTTTGGTATCTATCTCTCCTTCATAGAAACCATCTTTCTTGAGAACTTCTATTACAGTTTTCAATACATCACCAGCAAGTTTCACTTTATCCTTAGGATTATCTCTTTTGAGGAGAGAAAGATCAAATAATTCAAACACTCTTCGAAGTTCTTTGATTGGATGTTCATGATCATCAACTCTAATATCAACTAATTTATCCATTCTCCCATCATATGCTCCTTTCTCTTTGAATACCATAACAGCTGCTGATTGTTTCCCTCTGCTATCTCCACCTGCTTCTTGTCCGGCTTCTAAAGCTGCTAGAAGTTTGTCCACAAGATCCCCTTCAGTTTCTCTGAAAGCTTGAGACATAGCTAAAACAGTATCCTCTGAAACAAGTATGTTTCCTTGACATGCATAGTTCTCACCTACTATATGTCCTGCCCAATCGAAACATTTTGAACCAGTGAAAGATACTGCGTTTCCATATGAATCTACAATACCTATTTGACGATGCTCTCTTTTTTCATCTTGTTTAGTAAGAATATTCAAAACCTCTTCTGCTGTTAGTCCCTGTTCAAGAAGTGCCAAACCTTTTGGACCATAACTAGTGTTAGCCCAAGCTTGTGTTGCAACAACTCCAGCGTTTGCTTTTCCCCAAGGAACTATACTTCCTACAGCTATAAACTTTGATTGAACAGCAACCCCCCATTCTTTCTTTTCAGAATCATATGCAACTATTGAAAACGTCATTATTACCAATCAAAAATAAGAAATGTCAATAATAAACTTTATCCATTTGGGTTCTTTATCTAGATGAAAATCTTACGAAAGTAATACGAAGACAATTCGCTTTTTGTCGGGATACTACCGGCGTCTAGAACGTTCTGACAGCTTAAAAACTAGAAATATAGAAAAACGGAGAATTATCTAGATATTTTTTCTAGCTAAAGAAAAAATTTTAGAGAGAAGATTAATCATTTATCCTGGGTTCACTAATAATTTGAATTGAGTTACCTTCGGAATCTTTGAAGTTGAAGTATGAAACCATCTTAGGTAGGTCAACAATATCAGTTGTTTCTATACCTTTATCCTCAAGATATTTTTTTGTTGTTTCAAGATCAGGTACATCGAATGTTAGAACACCTGAGTTTGGGAGATATTCATGATCCTCTTCAACTAGGTTCAATCCTAGTCTTGCCACCTTATTTGGAAGGAAGAATTCGCACCAACCAGCTTCAGGTCCCATATACCAAGATACCTCAAAATTAAATATATCTTCATAGAATTTCTTTGCTCTCTCTAAATCTGTTACTTTGACTTGAAAATAGATATTTTTAATCGATATTGGATATTCTCTATCGTCAGACATGATTATATTCTTAGTTTTCAATTTAAAAAACACTTTCCTCTAACGAAAAAAGATATATCTGCTTGAATGAAATAATCAATATGAAGCTGGAAGACGTTATTGATTACCTGAAGAAGCAACCCTTAATGTATCTAGCAACAATTGATGGCAAATATCCTAGAGTAAGACCAATGGCATTGATTTATCATAAAGATGCTTGCTGGTTTGTGAGTGTTGCAGGGAGAGATAAAATCAGACAAATAGAGAATAATGTTAATGTTGAATTTGCCATTAATCCTCATGATGAAGAAAAAATGAGTACTATTAGGGGAACTGGAAAAGCTTTATTGATAGATGATTCAGTTATTAAAATGGATGTAGCTGGTGCAATTCCTTGGTTCGATGGATTTTGGGAATCTACAGAAGATCCAAGATTCTTCCTTTACAAAATTGATTTAGAAAAACTAAGTGTTCAAATCCCACAGTTTAGAGACATATATACATTTAACCTGAAAACTGGAGAAACAAAGGTGAAAAAGGAGTAAAGTAGGTTTTTTAAGACTATTTTTTCCATTCAACTTTTGCTTCACGTCTTGGTGGAGCTCTTAAATATTCTATATCAGGATGACCTATAATAAAGACACCATAAACATTGTTCTTTTTTGGAATCCCCAATTCCTTTCTTGTCTTTTTACTTCTCCAAAGGTATTCTTGTGCAAAACCTATCCAACAGGTTCCCAAACCAAGTGATTGCGCTGCTAGCATACCATGTGAAATAGCTATAGCGGAATCAGATGCTGTCATCTTTGAATATGGTGGTGCATGCAGGATAATAACACAAGGTGCATTGAAGAAGATTCGATCTTCTCCTCTTTTTCTTGCTTCTAAAAATCTATTTATACTGATTTTGGTTTTAGGATTTAGTAATCTTCGTCTGACTAATCCGCTGGTAAAAGGAACTGCTAGATATTTGAATACCAGAAGTCTTTTCGCTTTAACCATCAATTTTGAAACTTGATCTGAGAGATAACGAATGTCGTTTCTATTTGTTATTACTAAATATCTTCTGTTTTGACGATTGCTTGCACTTAATGAGTATCTCATAGATTCTAGTATTTGATCTATCAAGTCTTCAGATAATGATTCTTCTTTATAGATTCTTATAGACCTTCGGCTCCTCATAAGTTTCATAAGATTTTCATAAGAAATGATTTCTGAAGGTTTTTTTGCTTCTTTAAAATTATAAGGTAGATCAGCTCCTTCATAGAGAATTGCTTCAGTGGGACAAACAGCAATACAATGACCACATCGGAAACAGAATCTTAGAGGATCGTTAAATTCGATTCTTTTCTCCATATTGGTTTCTCTAATAACATTGAATAGTTTAACACTACAAGAAGGAATACATTTTTCACACTTAATGCACTTATTTTCATCAATACCTAGAATTTTGAGCATTGCAATCTAAAAACTAATCTTTTTCACTAGTATATATTTTTGTTTAACTGCGAAAAAAGAAAAAAAGAAAGGATTATTTTCTTTTCTTTGAAATAAGTAAACGATTGGCAATGGTCAATCCAAGTAGTAACAGAGGCATTAAGAACCATGGAAAAGTCACAAATGCTGTAGAACCTGACTCAACACCAATATTTTTCACCTGACTTTCATCGAAGTTACCTTGATTATCTTCTACATAGACATAATATTGAACAATCTCTGTACCATCAGGTGGGGTGAAAGAAACAGAGTAAGAGGAACCCGATATAGTCATGGTAAAGTATACCCATGCACCACTATCATAGCTCAAAGTTAGAGTTACTTCAACCAGATCATAAATGGAATAGATATTACAGGTAACCGTAATAGTTTCTCCTGATTCTGGTGTATAGGGGGTGTGAGATAGAGACGTAACAACCGGACCTTCAGATTCTGCAATTTCTAAAGTGTAATCTTCACCTATTGCACCTGTATAGTAATTCACTTGAATATAGTATGTACCTGTATAGCTTGGAATATAATTTATGTATTCATTGTTAGTATATTCTTCGCTCCAATCAAGCATAGTATCCTCATCAGCAAACAAGTATAAATCTAAATCAACAACATCGTAATTGAAGTTTAGAAAGATTTCCACCTCGATAAAAGCAGTAAGCTCAACAGAGAAGAAATCCACATCATTTGAAACCAAGTCATATACCGTATTTGTTTCTATAGGAGCTGCACTCAAGAAATCATCATTCTCTTCAAAAGCATCATCACTATATTCAACTAACTCTAATTGTAGTGTATAATCACCAAACCCATCGAACGCATGAATTAGGAAAAACACATGCACAGGACCATTGATTACCATGAGGAGAGACTCAGGTGTGTCAATTGGATTCTGACCAATAAGTTCAAATCCATTAGGAAGTCCAAAATGATATTCTTCTGACCAAGCATAGAGATCATAATCAGCTGTGAAATCCATTGTAAGGGTTGCTAGATACGCATTACCTGCACCTGGGTCTGGTAGATTCGCATGTAGATAAGTATAAGTTCCAACAGGTAAAGTATCAGTTACTGGGGTACTAGTTGATACCTCTGGCAGGAATATTTCCAATTCTTCTTTCCATTTATATAAGAAATTATCCCAATCTGTATTGATAACAAAATCTAAGTCATAATAGTTGTTATAATAACTGTTGACAATGCTTTGATTCGCATATATATAAAAGTCATTGAAGTAATGATACGGAACTGCAGGAATGAATATCCACATACCATAAGGATTTAAAGTAAAACTAGATTCTGACACTACAAGAAGTTCATCTAATCTAGTGCTCAATGCACTCGCAGCTGCATTTAAGCTAGGGTCTGGAATGGTTTGTATATTATCAAAAAACTCCTCGATATCACACATTGTATCTGGAAATAGGTCGCTATAAGCACTAATTCTTGCTTCAAAAACATCTGCAACATCTACATCTAGATATGCATCCATCGAAAGAACAAAATCATCTACAAGATTATCTACATCTGTAAACGCGGATGTATTATAAGCACTTAGCGTAACATCAACGTCATATCCTGAATAATATTGGACATAATCTTCACATACATTTTGTGCTAGTTCACTTGCATCCATACTTGGATTAGCAATAAGTGATGAGAGAGTATTATAATAGTCCCAACCTGCACCAGGTTCATTTAACATACTCGCTGTGTAAATCTCACAATATTCCTGAAGTTCATACATTACTTCAAATTGCCCCATATGACATGCATCAAAACCTAAGAAATCAAAATAATAACCATCCAAAGCTGTAGAGATTTCATCAATGAGTAAATTATCATCACCATTATCTTCATCCCAACATACTCCATCTAACCCATTACCGTGATCCCAAAGAATCAAAGCTGTTTTGTCAGACGGATAGTTTGTTAACCCCCAATCGATAAAATCATCTAAACTTTGGGGGTCACCCATATTTACTTCTCCCAAAGAAACGTTCATTGGAGAAGTGAAAGAATAGGTATTGCTATCACCTACTATTGTATAGTATCTTGTTTCAGACCAGTCATTGGGGTATTCAGGTGTTTCGTACTCATACTCGCATCTGTCAAACATAACAACGATGTTTACATCTGCAGTTGTTCCTCCAGCTGCTTCCATTTCATTAAGGTCTTCGAATGCGAAGTATTCTAGATTATTATCTCCACACAAATAAATAAGAACAGTCCAATCTTTTGGACCTGCATTGAGTGAGATACTTTGTTCATTCACAGTTTGACCTTGTACAAACAGAAAAGGTGAAGCTGCTATGATTATAAATAGAACTAAAGTTCCTTTTAACTTACCAGAAATCTGCATAATAGTTTAATGTACAACTGCACTTTTATAGTTTTAGAAAATAATATGCCATTCGACTTATGTTATTACCAAATATTTATCAGTCTTTTTTCGAGATGAATTACAAACACTATTGTTGATAATCATGAAAGAGAGATATGATATTCTCTTAGAAAAAACTAAGGAAATACAAGTTATTGGACAGATTGCAATGCTCCTAGGTTGGGATACTGAAGTTATGATGCCCAAAGGAGGAGTTATCCAAAGAAGTGAACAGCAAGCATTTATCGCAAAACTTGCTCATGGAAAACTAACAGATTCAGAAATTGGTAAACTTCTCAAGGAGATTCAAGAACATCCTGATTATGATAAGCTTTCAGACATAGAAAAAAGAAACATCTACCTCATTCAAAGAGAGTATGATCGGCAAACCAAACTACCATCTGATTTCGTAGCAGAATACACCAGAGCATCGGTTATATCTACAGAAAAGTGGAAAGAAGCAAGATCAAACAATGATTTTGAAACATTTAAACCTCATTTGAAAATTATGTTTGAAATGACTCAAAAATATGCAAATTATTTGAATCCTGATTTACCATCATATGATGTTCTTCTTGATTTATATGAACCTGGAATGAATCGTGAGAAATATAATGAGATATTCAATCCTCTCAAAGAAGCGACTGTTGAACTAATACAAAAGTGTCAGGGTTCAGAAATCAAACCAGATTACTCACTGATGACTAGAGAAGTGCCATTAGAAATCCAAAAAGAGTTGGCTAACGATGTTATGAAGCTTTTAAGTTATGACCTAGAAAGAGGAAGATTGGATGTTGCAGCCCATCCTTTTACTACAGGTGACTATGATGATGTCAGGATCACAACAAGGTATAACATCAATGATTTCACAAGTTCTCTTTTTGCAGTAATGCACGAGGGTGGTCATGGTTGTTATGATCAGAATTTGGATAAAGAATTACATTATCAACCAGTTGGTAACTATTGCTCGATGGGAATACATGAATCTCAATCAAGGTTTTATGAAAATATTCTTGGTAGGAGTAAATCTTTCTGGTGGTTCTATCTTGATAGATTCAAGAAATTAACAGGGGACATTTTTGCAGATATTCAATACGATGACTTTATTCGCGCAATCAACAAAGTCGAGCCATCTCTAATTAGAGTTGAAGCAGATGAAGTTACATATAATCTTCATATTATCCTTCGTTTTGAACTTGAAAGAGATATGTTCGATGGTAAAGTTAACTTGGATAATCTTCCTGAAATATGGGTCACAAAAATGAAAGATATGCTAGGTGTAGATGTGGAAAACGTTAGTGATGGAGTTCTACAGGATATACATTGGAGTGGAGGTTCATTTGGTTACTTCCCAACATACACATTAGGAAATGTTTATGGTGCTCAATTCTTTGCAAAATTAATACAAGACATCCCAGATTGGGATACAAGGTTAGAAAAAGGTGAAGTTAATGTTCTTACAGATTGGATATCGGAGAATGTTCAAAAGAGAGGTAACCTTTATGATCCTCCAGAATTAGTTAAGATAGTTACAGGCGAGTATCCCAGTCCAAAATATCTGATTGAGTTTTTGCAAGAGAAATATTCTTACTTATATGGGCTAGACTAACCCATCTTTCTTTTTTGTAAAACAGTTGTTTTTTTAATTACATGATAATAATGTAATGCATGACTAAAGAACACACTCTATTAAATGTTGTTGCAGTTTTTGCACATCCTGATGATGAAGCAGGAGCTGTGGGGACTTTAATGAACCACAGTGACAGAGGAGATAAAGTATATGTGATTCTTCTAACACATGGGGAAAATGCATCTTCAATTAAAGGCACCCATGAAGAGATCATGCTTGTGAGACAAGGACATGTCAATAAAATAGAGAAAATCGTTGGTGCACAATATAGATTATTAGATTTACCTGATTCAGGGGTCTTTCCTTCTGTTGAGAATGCTAAGAAATTAGCTAAGATATTCAAACAGCTTAAACCTGACATTATAATTACATGGGGAAAATCTTCTAACATTGGTACAGGACATCCTGATCACCGCTATACCTATGATATAACTCTTGATGCAATTTCCTATGCAAGATACAACAGTGAAGAAGATAATTTTGAGCCAAACAGAAAACCCGTTAGTCTTTATACTCCATACATTGGATTAGATTCAGCTTTAGATAATTGTGTATTTGTAGATGTAACACATCAACAAGATAGAATCATGGAATTCTTTGATGTATACGAAGAAGCTTATGGTGAATGGCCAGTTAGAGCATACAAAATATCTGGTATGCTGATGATTGGTAGGATAGGTTACGTAAAATATGGAGAAGCTTTCAAGAAAATTACTTGGCGAAGTGCTAGGCAATTTCTTGATTAAAATCTTTATTTCTCAAACAGGAGATAATTAGATTTTTCTTCACCAAATATAGAAATTTCTCCTATCTCAATGAATTTCTTCTTTTTACCTTCTCTTATAACGTGAATGTACCATGTATCCTGTGCTCTTCTTTCTGCTTCAACATGTGCTATTTCATAATCTCCATTTTCAAAATTCAAGGTTTCACCGTCATCCAGATAAATAGCTACCTTCGCTTCAGAATCTTTAGGATAAATGCGAAGTGATATTTCAGTAGCCTGTATCTCTCCAGTATGCTGAATGTTTTCACTAATGTATGGAATTATTGACCCCTCCTTAACAAAAATAGGTGTCATTTCTAAAGGCACTGAAATCTCATGTACCTTACCTCCTTCAAAAACCATTTCACCACAAAAACTATACCATTTTCCTGAAGGGAGATACACTTCTCGTTTGCGCCTTCCTCTCTTTAAAATTGGTGCTACAAGAAGATTATTACCGAATAAATATTCTGTTTCCGCCCATTCTTTCATATATACGACAGGATCGTTTGGATAATCAATCCATAAAGCTCTGAAGGCAGGAACTCCCGTTAAGCAGGTTTGACGAACTGCATTATAGATGTATACCATTAGGGAATAACGAAGTTGTATCGTTTTTCGAATTATCTCTTCTGTTTTCTTTCCGAATACCCAAGGTTCTTGGGAGCATTTTTTGTTTATTGTATGATTTCTGAAATATGGATAAAGACAACCAGCTTGATACCATCTAGTCAGAAGCTCAGATGAGGGTTTACCTGCAAAACCGCCTATATCAGGACCAATCATCAGCTGTCCTGAAACAGCCATATTCAATAACATTGGAATAGAAATTTGAAGATGATTCCATTCTGCATTATTGTCTCCAGTCCAAGTTCCTGCATATCTGTGTGTTCCTAAATAAGCTGACCGAGAATTGATGTAAATACGACTATTAGGAAGTAATTTTTGTAATCCCTCATATGTTGCTTGAGCCATTAAGTGACCATATTGATTGTGAATTTCTTTGTGAGTTTTTTCTTCTCCTGCACCAGGGTGAATAACATCATCATCAATTGTTCCTTTTTCATTGAAAACTGAAGGTTCATTCATATCTATCCAAAACCCTCTAATTCCAACATTAGTTAAAGCTTTGAAATGACTACCAAACCATTCCCTTGTTAGTGCTTGTGTAAAATCAGGAAAATGGCAGTCCCCAGGCCATACAGGTCCTGTATAAAGAGAACCATCAGGATTCAAACAAAAGTGTTTTCCTTTGATTCCTTCTTTACATATTTTGTAGTTGGGGTCTACCTTAACTCCAGGATCAATCATCGTCATCAAGCGAAAACCTTGCTTAAATAAATCGCTAGCAAGTTTTTTTGGATTGGGGAATTTCTCTTTATCCCAAGTGAAAACCCTATATCCATCCATATAATCGATGTCAAGATGAATATAATCACATGGGATTTTTCTTGTTCGAAACTCGTCAGCTAATGCTCTAACTTCTGATTCTGGATAATAAGACCAACGACTTTGATGATGTCCCAGTGCGGAAATTGGAGGAAGAGGAGGTTTACCTAGCAGTTTGTGTATTTTTGTAAGGACTTTTTTCACTGTTGGTCCAACAATTAAGTAATAGTTTATACCTCCTCCCGCTACATAGTATTCTGAGGAGCAGCCATGTTCATCACCTATGATAATTTGACTTCTGATAGGATTATCATAAATTAAGGCATAGCAGAATCCATTAGGACGTAATATTATTTGAATTGGTTGAGATTGATACAGTTTTGAATCATCTGTATCATAAGCAAAAGAGTCTGTATTCCAGAAAGAGATGGTCTCCCCCTTCTTATCTAAAGGACCAGCTTTTGCCCCAAACCCATAATGGTTCTCACAGGAAACTTCTGGATGTTTAATGGTTTTATACCATCCATCTTCATGAAAGCTTGGAAACTCTTCATTAAATATTCCAAAACCAAAACCATCTTTGAAAGTAATTTTCGAATTCTGTTTATCAATTTCAATAGAGGCAAAAGTAATACTTCCTACTTCTTGACGAACAGAGATTATGTCATCGTTCTTTTCAACAACGAACGAAGGAACTGTTTTACTTTTAAGAACTACAGCATTAGTTTTAGGAATTTCTTCCAGTTTTTTTGATGCTTGTATTTGTAAAATTCCATTTTCCAATGAAGTTATCCTAAGTTCACCTTTTTCTAGACCTAAATCGAGACTATACTTCTTAGCTTTAAAACTAGATATTTCTCCTAGTTTCTCCCATTTACTATCATCTTTAGGCAGAACTACTTCGTTATTCTGCATCATTTTTTTACGTATAACTTTGTTAATGGCAAATTTAGCCATCCAAAAAGGTACTTTACCAACCAAATCTGAAGACATTAAGGTACATATTACTTTGAAATTCAAAAACTTTATCGATAAAAGCTACAGAACTAGCACAAAATATATGATTAAACCTGTTATAAATGCTGCTAGAGTTATTGACATAATAATGAAAGAATTGGCAGGGAGAATCTTCAAATCAATCACTACTTTATTAGAGAAAGGAGCTAATGGTTTCATTTTACCAGACACTAAATCCAACAAATAATGTCCTGCAAATACACTTGTTGAAAGTATTGCTAGATACCAGTATGGGGTAAATCCAAATATCAGAAAACTTAATCCTCCTACAACCATTACTCCGAATGGTTCATGGATCCAAGTATGATAAATGAATTCATCTCTTTCATCAATAGATTTGAAATACATCTCTATTAACTGAATGATATTCCAAAGCTTAATCTCAGGATTTTTTCTTTTATAGTAGAAAACATGATCATAATCAACTAAGATTCCAAATACAACTAACACAATTAGAAGAAGCCAAATAGGTACATAATAGAACTGAACAAATATAAGACCTATAAGAACAGATACACTTCCATGTGTAACGGAATCCATGAGTGTTGAACCTAGAAGATAGTTAAAAGTTTTCTCAATCATCCTTTTCTCAAAGTTTATTTAATTGGGTGGGAATTTTATTTCAATGGATTGTAGTTCATTTGATAGGATTGTTTCTACTCCTTCAGCAGGTGACGATGCAAGAAGAGAAGCGTTACACGAATTGATTCGTAATGGTTGTTTAGCGTCTCTTTATACTCATGCTTTTACTTCATCCCGAATGGATTGGATTAGAAATTACTCTTTATTAGCTTTAACCAAATTTGCTACATTAAACATTGAAGCTACTGAAGTAGCTATAACACTTCAAGATGAAGAAATACCTTTAGAGGTAGATTTCGATAAAAAAGACTTAAAGAAAAAAGCTGCTAGATTACTCTTTCTTTTTACTGCTACTCCTAAGAAACCTAGAGCTTTCAAAAAAATATCTTTGATGGGATTAATTGCTGGTGAACATTGGGATTATTGTAATGAATTGGAGAGAGATTCGAATATTGAGAGTTGGATAATAAGAACAATAATTGCTGCAAAAAAAACAAGAAAATAAAAAAGAAAAAAGAAAAAGATTAGATAACTAGTTGGGCTTTTTCTTCTGTAAGTTGTTGAGCTTCTAAAGTTGCCTCTTCAAAAATTGATATCTTGAATTTATTATGGAATGGAGATATTTTAGCTCCCCATTCTGTCAATTTATAAAGAGGTTTAGCCATGAACTTAAACCCTCCAGCCATTTCAGTTGCTTGTTTGAGTTCGCCCAAGGTATTCTCATCGAAAGCACCAAAGAAACTTGCTATGAATGAATAAAGATAGAGCCCTAAGAGCGTACCTATAAGCAAAATCACAACAGAAGTTATTATTTCGCCTTGCCAAATCAGTTGGAACAATCCTTCAAGAATTCCAAAGAGAATTCCAGCTGATATGAGAGGAGCTATTATTCCTTGCCAGTACAGATCTTTCCACTTGAATTTGAAATATTCATTCTTGCGAATTTGCCACCACATGAAGATGTTTTTGATGATTAGAGCTGGGAAGTAGGCAAACATAATCGCTATCATTGGCGATCCAAAAGTTTGTTCGAAGAACAAATGTAGAGGTATGAAAACCGCTAATAATCCTGTTCGAATCACTTGTTCAATAACCCAGCTTATCGCAGCCCAACCTGGTCTATCTGATCCTGCAAACATCCAATCACCTAACCATGAGAAGTAACCGATTGAATGGAAGATCAAAAACCAGATGATAAGAACTGAAGCTGGTTGCCATTCTGAACCTGCTCCACCTACGATAAATCTCCATCCTACAGCTGCTAGCGCTGCTACTAGATACCAATCAAAGTAAGCACTCCATTTGAGAGAGCTAACCGTATAGTATCGTGTTAAAGCAGGTTTCTTAGCATGATAAGATTCCGATATTGCGGGTAAGAACCCACTGGCAAATAGTCCAACTAGCATAACTATCATAGCAAAATTCCAAGCTATTGAGAAAAATCCTTGTTGTTGAGTATAGTTGGGAAGGAATTTTGATAGGAGGAATAATTGAATAAACCAACCCAAAGGTGGTAAAATCGCACCCATCATCCACTTTGTACCAAATTTCAAAGCTTCTTTCACTTCTGCCCACGTGAAATCAATCCGGAAAATCGTTTTTAGTGAAAATCCTAATCTTTTGAACATCAAAAGACCAACTATGAACGAGACTACTTGGATAACGTAAAAACCTACACTATAACCTATTGCCCCCGCTAAACCATCTCCAAATATAGGATTCTTTCCAAGTGTACCTCTGAACAATATAATCATTAGATATTGTATCGTTATATTGAAAACTGCGTAAAGAAGCAAGTTGAGAATTTGAAAGAAATCTATTCTGTTCATAGCTTGGAATAGGTACATAAATACCAAGAAGAAAGCTGGCCATTGGAAGAATGCATGCGTTACAAATAACCACGACATATGAGCGAGAAAAGTTTGTGGGAATATCATGGATCCGAGAAATGATATTAGGAATAATTGAGCAATTCCAGATAACATTTGGAACCAAACAAACAGCTGAACATACTTTATTGCATGCTCAGGTCTTTTAACTCTGTGCTCACTGAAGAATTTTACTAGAACTATAGACGTTCCAAAATCAAAGAATAACCAAAGAGCTTCGAAGAACTTAATTGTAAAATCATAGAATCCTACGGCTTGAGGACTTGGCAAAATCAGTAAGGGGAAAACTAATGCAGACATTACAGCATTGGGTAAAATAATCAGTAATCCAGCAAATAACTGAACTAAGAATCCTCCTAATTGCCGATGCATCCCCACTTGTTCCCATTTTCCAGATTTTTCATCTTTGCTCATCTCTTTTAGATCTTGTTGCTTGATTGGATTCTTCTTAGAATATTTCTTGAAGAAAACAAAACCTACAACAGTTACCCCTATAGTCAGCACAACTGATACTCCTAGAATAATAGTTTCAGTTGCATGGGGAACAGGAGCATAATCCCAATTCCCATATGTTACAGTATCTTCACTATTAATTGTCATGATGGTCAGATACAACATATAATTGAAATACGGCCACTCAATTAATTCAGGATTTACTGAAAAATTAGGAATCATATTGAAAGCAATTAATCTATTGTTATCAGTTGTACTAATAAGAGCAAGATCAGGATCATCACTAGCTGAGGAAGTTTGTACTAAAATGGTACCTTCAAGTTGTATCGTTGTATAATTGGTTATTGTAGGAACTGAATTCCAAGGTATATCATCAAGAATTGGATGAACTAGCGAGTCATTAGCAGGGATTGGTAAAGAGACACTAGTTGAAATAACTCCTGTATTGGTGGAAGCTAATCCTAATGATTCCAGCACAGAAGCATTTGTCGCAAGATTCTTATATACAAATATTGCAATACCACCTGAAAAGGATGTTAAAAGACTAATTTCAGCTGTATTTGGTATATAATCATAAAGTAAAACTGAATCATAACTGCTCAAGTCAGTTCCAACTTCAGTGTCGTTTGTTATGATGAATTGAGGGTCCAATTCCAGTCTTTGCATGAAGTGATCATCAATTTCATCTCCAACAACAAGTAGTTCTAAGGATACATCAGCTGTTGTGAGAGAAATAGCAGAACTTGTTATGAAAATTAATAGTAAACCAAAAATTATGGACAATAACATTCTTCTTTTCATATAAACACCTAATAACCATCGAAGAAATAACTAGTATTTATTTTTTGTCGAGAAATTTTAGGAGAAAAACCTATCTAAGGTTGGTAATCTACGACATAGCCTTCTGCTTCAAGGAAATCCTTGTAGTTTGTGAGAGCAGCAGATCGTAGAAATGATACTGTTTCTGCATTCAATGAATCTATAAGCAGTTCTCTTAAACGTAAAAAGAGCTGAACTAGAATCTCATCAAATGCCTTCATTCTTTCATTTGCATGTATGAATCTAAATTCATTGATTGGTCGAACTTTTTCTTTCTCCCAATCTCTACAAGAGTGTTTGAGAACAGCATCTAGGGTTTGTCTATTCAAACTAGGTAAAACATTGGTTATACAATCAAGTAGTTTCTCAAAAATCTCTACTTGTCCTTTGTTGAGCATTATCTTTCTTGAGCTGATTAGAACAGCATTCACTTTTCCTTGATCAAGCTGAAATGTAACACTCATTAACTTACTAAATGTTTAATCATCTATAAATTTTTTTAAGAAATTAGTTTTTTTTTGAAAAAGATCTGAATTTTTAAAGATTGTAATAAAAAAATCTCAACCTCATTGCTAAAAAATTATAAATTAGTTTCATAAATTCATCTTATGACAGTTCATTTCTCAAAACCTGGTGATTATTCAGATGAAGTTTTTTCTTTAGTTATGAAGAGAATTGAGAAGGGTGATATTAATCAAGTCATTGTCGCTACAACATCAGGAAAGACAGCAATAAGCGCTGCTAATACAATTAAAGGAGTTAAATTAATAGTTGTAACACATCAAGCAGGATTTAGGGAACCAGGAGAAATGGAAATTCCACAAGAGATCATAGAGGAATTAGAAAATAAAGGCGTTACAGTTGTTACAGCTACTCATGTTCTGGCTGGAGTTGACCGGGCCATCCGTAAAAAACATGGAACCTGGATGACAACAGAGATAATGGCAGAGACACTCCGTATTTTTGGACAAGGAACCAAGGTTTGTGCAGAAATAGTTGCTATGGCAGCTGATGCAGGAGTTATAACTCTGGATAATCTCATTGCAATTGGAGGAACAGGAAGGGGGGCAGACACTGCATGGGTTATCAAACCAGTTCATTCTCATGCTTTCTTCGATATGAAGATGATAGAATTACTATGTAAGCCTTAAATGTGGGATTGAGTTAAGACATGGAATTTAGCACAACAAATCTTGATTGGGCCATAATAAGCATAGCAGTAGTAATTATGTTAGCAACTGTTAATGTGGTATTCATTCTAAAATTAATGGGGTTAGAGAGATGGCAAATAAGAAAAATAGGACATACGATACTTAACACTGTTGCTGCTTTTATTCCATATTTGTTTACAAACATTTTTGATTTATTTTTGGCTTTAATTATCACTATTGGAACTCTTCTACTCTTTTCACTAATACCTCAGATTCGTATTTTACAAAGAATATTCTTTCTATGTTCTAGAAATGACAATTCACCGTGGGAACTATTCATAAATTCCACGTTAATGGGAGCAGTAATGTTGTTGATACTTTGGTTTTTCCAAGATAATCTATTCGTATTCACAGCAGCTTATCTAACTGTAAGTCTAGGAGATGGTTTAGGAGAACTAATTGGAAAACCATTTGGAAGTATAAAATACAAGATTCTCTCCGAAAAAAGTTTAGAGGGATCATTAGGAGTACTTTTTGGTTCTTTGTTAGGTATTACTATTGCTTTAGCAGTAAATTCAATGCTTGGATGGCCAGGTGTTTGGTGGAAAATTATTGTAGTAGCAGTTATAAGTATGATAGTAGAAGCATTGAGTTTTAGTTTCATAGATAATATAACGCTACCATCTTCTGTTACACTAGCACTGTATCTCCTATTTCTTCTTTAATTTGATTTTTTAGCATTTAGCAAATAAGTAGACTTTGATAAACGCTGCCAATCTACTGAAAATCCAAGATTTAGACAAATATCTTCTAGTTGTTGGGGAGAGAGAAAAGTGCTTCCAAATAATAGAACCTTTTCAAAGAAAATGAGAAATTTCGTTTTCCAATATTTAGGATCATACTCTCTTATAATCATTTTACCATCATAACTCAAAGCCTGGTAGCATTCAGAGAGTGTTTCACGTTGTTGTCTAATATGGTGCAATGTATCATTAGCAAACATCTGAGGTATAGTACCGTACTTGAAGGGAAGATTTTCACCGACACCTTGAACTAAATACAAAGTTCTCGATTTCTTTGACGCTTGTTGTAACATTTCAAACGATCTATCAAGCAAAATACAACCATTTACTTGTTCATCTATGGCAACAGAGACACGTCCAGTTCCCCCTCCTAAATCAAGTAGCAATTTATCTGGTTCTAGTTTTAAAAATTCCTTAATCGAATCTAGGGCAAAACCACGTATGAGTTTATCATAACTGCCTGCTATTCTTGAAAATAAATCCATGAAAGACAAAAATTAGTACTTGCATAAAAAGTGAATGGAAAAACAAAAGTAGTTCTTACATAAAAAGAAAATGGAAAAAGAGAGAAGAAGTGTTTAGCATATTTCTTTTGGCCATTCTTCATCTTTATACCAGTATGGTTTCCTTATCATACCAAAAGCATTATGTGCTGCAATGGCTCCTTGAGCTACAGCTATTACAATTAATTGATACTTAGAAGCAATATCACCTATAGCAAAAACTCCAGGAATGTTTGTTCTCATTTCTCTATCAACAAGAACATATTTTCCATCTGTTTCAAGTCCAATATCTTCAAAGATTTCCAGACTTGTTTTTAACCCGACAGCTAAAACACATTTATCTACTTCTAATGTCTTTTCTTCTTTTGTCTCAACCTGTTCAAGTACAGCTTTTTCGAGTTTATCTTCACCTTCCAAAGATTTCAATTGATGTAAGTATATTATTTCTGCTAGATCATTGTCTACAATTTCTTGTACTGTGGTTTCAGCTGCTCTGAAACTATCTCTTCTGTGACATAGATAGATCTTTTTAGCAATCCCTGATATTGCTCGAACTGCATCGATTGCAGTGTCTCCACCACCTACTACAAGAACAGTACATCCTTTAAATCTATCAGGATCAGTTACGAAGTTATATAAGCCTCGGTCTTTTCTTTTAAATTTGTTTTCACCTGGAACACCTAATTCAGCAGGTCTTGAGCCAGTAGCAATAACTAGGCTTCTAAAATTGTAACTACTTTCATTTGTTATAACAGAGAGAATATCATCCTTCTTTGTTACTTTGACAACTCTTTCGTTGATTATTTCAGCTTCTACTTCTTGAGATTGAATTACAAATTCATCTATTAGTCTTTTAGCTAAAATACTTGGGGTTCCAGGATAATTTTCGACGAGTTTTCTAGCGTATAAGGTTGTGACAATTCCACCTAATCTTCCTCCTTCAAAAACTGATACAGTTAATCCCTTGTATGCAGCAATAATTGCACAACCAAGTCCCCCTACTCCCCCTCCTATAATTCCTAAATCTGCATGATATGATTCATCTGATGCCATAAGAACCGAGATTCAAACGATTTAATAACAGTTTTGACATCGACATAACTAAGATGTTAGTCGTTTAGTAAGATAATCCTTAGTGATAAGCAAAGCTTTACAATCGTCTGAATTGTATGAAATTGCTTTTTCTAGCGACTTTCTATCATTATGCATATACCATTTATCAAAAAGAATTATACTAGTAGCTCCATCAACCAATGGATCAAACCATTCAAAACCCAACCAATTTGCTACTTCTTTTAATGTATAAGTGTAGACAGGTATGATAATTTTATTCTTAAAAATCGGAAAAAGATCAAATGAATTATCCACAAGTTTTGATACATTAGAAGTATCTAATTTGAATTTTTTCGCGAGGTTCATAAAATACTGAGGTTCTGCAAGAGACCAGTGGTATAAAGTATAGTCATTATTCAAACTTTCAACATATTTCATAAAAGCTGAGAACATCTCTTTTTCTTTCTTCTGTGATTCAGCAATAAAATGTTTGTAATAATATTCATTATCCACTCTTACTAAACAACCAATAATCCAAACAAAATTATGATGAGAAGATCCTTCAACATCAACAAATAGCTCGTATTTACGTTTAGGAAAGGTTATGTTATCTCGAACTCTCTCTTTTTTATCCATTAGTGATTGTGCTTGAAGAATGTAATATTCCTTAACTTCCGGTTTAACACTCTCTAGGTCAATAGAAGAAAGACTAGCTTGAGCTAGACTAGGAACATCAACTATGTTTTGTTGTTCTAATTGCTTCTTGATTATTTTACCTATCCCACTTATCAAAGTCAAATCTAATCTATCTTCAGCCAATTGTTTGCAATATTTTCTCCATTCACATACTCTACAGTTTCGGGTATAATTTGGAGTTAATGTTATTTCTTTGTTTAAAACTTGCTCTATTTTCTCTAGGTCAGACATCAATTCTTCTTGATATTCTGAAACATTGATTGTCAAAGTATCTTCTTTTCTTAGAATTTGAAAATAATCTGGTTGGTTTTGTTGAATAGATGAAAGAATAATAGTATTAAACACACCTTCCATAATCAAAGTTTTTCTGATATGTTTTACATTACGCATGAAAGCTGTTATATAACTGTAAGAACCAAAAACACTACTTGATTCAACCTTATATAATCTATCAATTTTCGTCATGTAATCTTCTGTGTGTAACCAGCTCTGATTAATTGGAGAATCTCCATTCTCCATCTTTCGTAGAGTTTTTGCAGTATTAGCTATTATTTCTTCTTTACTAGGGTCGGATTTTCTTGAACGATGCTTATTTCTTCCAAGAATAGGATGAAAATCTCTTTCGTGCTCAGGACCATACTTGTTAAGCTGAAGTAGCATTGGACATTTATAGAATAAACGGATATCATAGTTGTTAATGAGCATTAAGTGAAAGAATGTATAGAAATCAAAAACATTTTGGAATACCACAAAATACCAGAGGTTCTAAAGATTTTTTAGTATTTGATCTATTCCGGGTTCGATTCCTTGCATTATCATGAACCCTCTTGGGCTTTCTCTATTTGTGATTTCTCCAGCTATAGGTGTAAGCATAATTTCCCTTACTTCGTCTAGATCCCTAGTATGTCCAAGTGTCCAGATTAGTTTTGTATAAGCAGCTGAAGGGAGCATATTTTCACCTTCAATAACACCACGGGCGAGCATGTCTCTTCCTGTTTCATAAACTCGCAGTTGAGCAAAACCATACAAGGGTTCGACTACCATAACAACAGGAATCTTTTCTTCTTGACACCTATCCAAAGCAGGATAGACATCAGTTCCAACATGAGCTAATCCAGTACCAATGACAACCACTCCATGATACCCTAGGTCAACCATGGATTCTAACAAATCTGGATTCATACCAGGATAGAAATAAAGCATACCTACACGACTATCTATTTTTGCATCTAAATAAAAATCTTCAACAGGCGTTCTAGGTTTTACATCATCCTTAAACCAAGTAACACCACTATCATCTATCTTACCTAAAGGAATATCACTTAAAGTTCGAAAAGTGTCCCTGCGAGCTGAATGCATTTTCCTACAACGAGTTGCTCTATGAATGAGATTATAGCTATCACTAGGGGTACCATGCATACATATCGTAACTTCAGAGAAATTCTCATAACCTGAAAGTTTAGCTGCATAGAGAATGTTACGAGGTCCATCTGAAGAAGGGCGGTCTGAACTTCTTTGACTACCTACTAAAACAACTGGTATGGGGAGATTTCTTAGGAAATATGAAAGAGCACAACCTGTAACACACATTGTATCTGTTCCATGACCAATTATTATACCATCTGTCCCTGATTCTATTTCCTTAGCGATGGCTTCTGCTGTTTTTACCCAGTACTCAGGTCTAAAATTCTCACTCAGTATTTGGTAAAGTGTTTTAGGAGTAAGATTAACCGTCGATGTCAGTTCAGGAACAGCTGAGAATAATTCATCAGGAGTAAATGCTGGTAAAACTGCCCCAGTTCTATAATCAAGCCTGGATGCCACTGTTCCTCCAGTTCCTAATAGAGTAACATTAGGGAATTCATCTTTAAACTCAACTTTCACATGAGGTAATTCATAATGACCTCTTTGAAAACCTATTTCCTCAACTATTGTTTTCTCATCTACTAATATTCCCAAGTTATATCCTGTATCCACTTTGAGAGTGATATAATTATCATCTGTATGTTGACTACGTGGAAGCAGTAAACCCTCGTAGCAAGCATCACCTTTTTTTACTATCACTTTACTCCAAGTTCGAATATTATCTTTGATGAGTCTTTCACGAAGAGGGCCTCTATATCCTTCTGGTTCATTTCCATTGTTTGTTTCTGACACTTAAATTACCTCCTTCAAAAGTGAATTTATTTTATTCGCAACTTGTTCTCCTTTAATAGAATAATTACATTCATTTAAAACTTGATTAACAATTCTTGGGAGATTGCGCTTTTTATCTTCTGAAGAAACAAAATTATCTTTACCAAAAAGTTTTATCTGATTATCAATTATCTTATCTAATTGCTCAGATGTTATTTCTTTGAAGCCTATTTTTACTTTGAGTTCCTCATCACTGATATTTGGATTTTCAAGTAGTATAGGGAGAACTAACTCTAGTTGTTCGAGTAGAATTGTATTATTAGAGAATAACAGAGCAAGTTTTTCAATTAATTTTTCAGTAATCTTAATGTTTTTTCTTCTTTTTTCTCTAGGTAGATCTATTAGAAGCCTGTAGGTTAAATGTTCGTCTAAACCTAGATCATCAACCATGTTGTAGAATTTATCAAGTTTCTCATCCCTTATTAACAAATCAACATGGTTTTGGTCAAATTGATATTTTTCATTCAATTCAACGTAAACTTCCCAAGGACGTTTTCCAATTTTACCGATTATGTCGAAAATTTTCTCTAGAGATATGACTACTGGTGGAGTATCAGTATCAGGATAGATTCTATCTTTACCATGAATCACTCTCAAGAATTCAGAGTTTCCGTCATATACATACCTTCGAGTTTCCTGAGGGACACCTTTTAAAGCCATTTTAACTCGTTCTACAACCTTTTTCATTGCATGTATTGCACTTTTTTCTGGACCTGCAATAATAATCAAAGCATCTGACTCTTTTGGATTTAGTATTGTGAAAATTTTAGTGATAACTTCATTATTGATCGGTAAACTGCTTGGATATTTTGATCGTTTCCTAACAGCATTCTCATCCAATTCATCACTGTGGAAATGATTAGCCCTCGGAAGACCAGTAATTAACATACTCTTTTCAAAGATCTCTTCTCCAAAGTCCTTATTTGGCTGAACTTCTAATCCAAAAAGACCCTTCATTTTTGGAAATATAGATGCAAAATATTTCTTGTCATCATTGAAGAGGTGACTAATATCAACATAGGTGTGTTCAAAATCCTCTTCTTTTATTTCTCTCTTCAGCATTTCTTCTTTGATCTCAATCAAAGTGTACTGTCGCACAACTTCATGACGACACATTATGTCAAAGTGATCTAAATTTTGTACTCCCTTTAGCTCGACCCTATCTCCCCCAGTTATACTTATATTTACATCTTGTCTAGCTGCTCCCAACCCTCTTATTCCTATTTTGCTTATTCTTAAAACTCTTCCAATTTGCTTAGCTGTTTCAATTAATTCTTCAGGTGTGTCTACATCTGTGTATTCTGTGATAATTTCAGTCAAAGGCATACCCAATCTATCAAGATTGAAGTAAACCGTTCTACTAGAAGTGTCATCCCAATTTACTCTTCGAGCAGCATCTTCTTCAATATGCACATTTGTGATTCGGACTTTTTTGCCATTTACAGGAACCCAACCATCTCGAGCTGAGATAAAAGTGCGTTGAAAACCAGTTGTGATTGAACCATCAAGATATTGTTTCCTATTTACAACAACCTCTTCAGCATAAGCAGAACAATCGAAGTATGCAGATAAAATGATCCCCTTTTCAATAGCTTCCATATCTGGAAAGAAAGGTGGAGTCTCATCCATTTCATATGTACAAGTATTTTTCTCATTTGCAAGGTAAATAACTTTATACCCTTTTTCAAATTCGACTAGCATACCAGGATCAAAATCTCCCATTTCCCCTAGAACAGGTCTGAAGTATCTATAGAAACTATATTCCATATTTTCAGGATCTTCTTCAAGTATTGGAGGACAGTTGCAAAAAAGTTTTCTCTTTGTACGTATTTGATGGTGTACTTCTAGTCCTGCATGAAAACCTAATTCTTTGAAATCTAGATTATCTGGGTCAATCATTTGAACTAACATGAAAAAAATTCAACAATGTTAAAAGGTTTCGTTAATATGCACAAACCCATGAAAACATCACAGCTTTCAAAAAAATCGTTTTAAGGTTGTTTCTCTTGAAATAGACGGAGAATTAGAACAAAATTAAAGCTCTCTTGAATGCGGGAAACATCAAAATAATTATAAGCAATAAATGTAAGAAGTTTTTGAAAGCAAGATGACTAGCTACAAATATACATTCAAGATTTTATTACTTGGAGATGGGGCTGTTGGGAAAACAAGTCTTGTACAAAGGTTCATCCACAATAAATTCCAAGCTGGATATTTAATGACAATAGGAATGGAACCATATTCAAGATTTGAAACAATCAAAGACACAAGAATATGCCTTCAATTGTGGGATATTGCAGGTCAGGACCGTTTTGCTTCAATGAGACAAATCTTTTTCAAAGGCAGTTTAGGAGCTCTTGTAACATACGATATTACTCGACGTCAATCTTTTGAAAATCTTAAGACATGGATACAAGAAGCTCAAAATGAAAGTCCTCGCATTATGCTTATGCTTGTTGGTAATAAAAACGATTTAGAAGATTTACGAGATGTATCTACTGAAGAAGGTAAGAAATTTGCTGAAGATTCTGGTTGCATAGGGTTCATTGAAACCTCTGCTAAAAATGGAACAAATGTCGCTGATGCATTTCTTGCAATGGGTGACCAGATACTCACAAGCATTGAAAATAGAGATTAAACCTAGTTATCACTCCTCTAATCTTTGGTTAAGTTTGTTTGTGATTTCTTATTCAGCAAGCTGTTGTCTAATCCTTCTCGAGCTAATGATTATACCTGATTCATCATAAACAAAAGGTATAACTAAAATTAGGAATTGATCCAACCCTTCTAATGCACGAAGTTTGTTTATATCAACAGCTGTTGGATACGTTTCCTCAGTTACTACAATTCCTTCAGCTTGTTCTGCTGTCAAAGCAAAACCGTATCTATGATCAATCTTAACTATTTCAAATCTTTCAAAATTTCTGAAAATCAGATATTCATTTAGTTTCTTTTCTCTAGTTTTATAGGATTGCATTAGTTCAATATTTGGATCACTCCGCCTCAAACTCTTAGCAAACTCATCAGTTGTCAACCCTACTCGAACAAATGATCCAAAACTCTTAGCAGCTTCTAGAAGAGCCCTATGCCCAGGATGGAGATGGTCAAAAGTTCCTCCTAAAATAACTTCTTCTACCCAAGGCATATTATCACTTCGACATCTAAAACTGAAAATTACTCCGCTTTAAACTTTCCTAATTTACTTGAGAATGCTGTTTAGAAAAAGAAGTGGTGCCCCGAGCAAGATTCGAACCTGCCTCTATGGAGCCACAATCCACAATACTAGCCGCTATACTATCGGGGCAATTATCTTCTTCATATATGTAAGTTTTAAAAATTTTTTTACTTGGTTCAAGTTTCGATAGTTAGCTTTTTTTATTACTAATCATAAACATTATCAAATGAGTACAGGAAAAATTTTCGTTCAACTTCATAATTTTAGTAGCTTAAATCACTGTAGAGAATTCGTTAAAATAGCCTTAGGACTTGGGGCAAGAGATATTATCTTATCAAAAGCAGCAGGAACCGCAGCCACTACAGGTGTTCCAATTGCTCAGAAACTTGCTTATTCCAAACAAGCCAATCTTCTTTATCTTCAAAGCATTGATGATGCTATCGAATTAGTTCATCCTGATGAAATCTATCTCTTCATAAAAAAACCTTTTTCAAAAGAAATATTTGATTATAAAGAAGTTGCGAAATCCTATAACAGTGGGAAAAGCATCTTACTCATCTTTGGTGGAGCAGAACCCGGGCTTAGTAAACAAGAATTAGACAAGGGTAAAGCAGTTTACTTCGAAAAATTAAATGAACTTGGATGTTTAGGAGAAATTACTCTCACACTATATCTTCTAAGAAATGAAATATAAGAGGTTTAGAATTTAAGCTAGATCAGGTCCGATTCTTCAACCATGAGTCGAGTAAGATTAGTAAAGACTTGTTCAGCATTAGTTTCATATTTTGTAGGAAAAAAAAGAAAAAAATAGAAGAGAGGTTTATTAAGGGGTATAAATACGCGGTCCATAAAGAGGATTTGTATGTGAAATACTTCCTCCCCAGAACCAAGGTTTCAATGTATTGGTTGGCGATGTGTAAGCTAACAAAGTAATTTTAGTGTACGCATTTGCGTAAAAGAAATATTGGTCTGGGTCTGTCTGATCAGGTAACGGAACATATGGAGCTGGATATTGATAAGGTGTGCCTAAGTGAACACGTAAGGTGATACCTGTTATATAGGTATATCGATAATGATATCCATCTAGGTAGGGTGATACTAGACCATGACGTAAACCACCCCATTCTCTGGGATCAACAATATCATATGTTTCACTTCTTTCACCATAGAAACAAATATAGTCATGATAATATGTCTCTTCGTAATAATATTCTTCTTCCCATAGATAGTCTTCAGTTAACCAATTGGACCAAATACCTCCAAGAGTATCTACCAGTCTTTCAACTCTTATCAACCATGCATTATTGGGCCATCCGTCTAAGTATTCCCACCATTCAACATAAGCGTAATATTTTACCTTGAATGTGTCAGTAGATGGTTGATATATCTCTGTCAATTCGTAAATAGATAGAAAATCTGAATCCGAATGCCAGAACGGAGGGTAATAATCCGGCCAATGTGTTGTGTCAAAATTTGCAAATTCAGTCTTAAATTTCCGAGTTTCGTAACAACCATCAGCATCCAAAGGGGGTATTAGTTTAGGACTATAGGTTATAGTTTCTCCAGGTTTTGCAGTTTTGCCAACTGTTTTTGTATTATACCCTGAATACTCAAAAATCAGGTTTACATATGTATTTGAAAACAAGGGATCTGTCCAGACTTCGTAGTAGCCATTAGCATCTGTATAATCAACATCGTATATCATACCTCCTTTTCTACAGGTCACTTTGACACCCCCAAGATAGAAGTTAAGATAGTTATCCGTTACTCTACCTTTAAATTTGCAAGGGTTAATACGGCTAGATACTAAATCTTGTATTGCTATAAAACTAAATGATACCATTAAGAAAACTAAAAGTAGGCTAATTATATTTTTGTTTTTCTTCATAATTCCACTCTCTGATTCAATTAATGAATCATTTATAAGTACACAAAGAAATATAAAAAGATAGTTGTTCAATTGATTTGTAATTCAATTAGATTGAGAATTAGATTATATCCTCTTCTTCGACCATGAGTCTAGTAAGATTAGTAAAGGCTTTTTCAGTATTAGTTCCATCTTTCGCTGAAGTAAACATGAATTCTGTATTTTTGTAAGTTTCCACTATTTTCTTCATATGTTCTTCAGTTACTTCTAAATTCTTTAAGTCACATTTATTTGCTAGAAAAATGATAGGTTTATCTCCAACTTCTTTTCTGAAGGATTCAACCCAAGAAGATAGATTGTTATAAGATTCAAGGTTAGAAGCATCACAAATTGCAAGAGCCCCTTTACTTCCAAAGAAGTATTTACTTCTAATTTGTCTGAAAACCTCTTGTCCTCCAATGTCCCAAATTGCTAGTATCACATTGTTAGTAAGATATTCAAGTTCTTTTTTCATAATTGTTGTACCCAGAGTTATTTTATAGGAAGGATCAAACATATTAGTAACGAATCTTCTAACTAGAGAGGTCTTTCCAACTCTTGCATCTCCTATTAGAACGATCTTATTTGTAATATAGTTTCTCTTAGACAAATGAATCACTTTTGTAGTTATTGTTTAATTGCGCTAATATTGGTTTCTATGGGGACAATCATTAATCTTCTTTATAAAACATAGCAGAACCATACCCAACTACCTGACTTCTATCTCCTGAAACATCGCCAGAGGTTGCATAATTTAGTATCTTACTTTTTACTCGATCAGTCTTCTTTGCAGTTTCTATTGTTGCAGCAATGGGACCATATCCACACATAGTTACATTGAGCTTAAATTTTATGTCATACATTGATTTCGCATCCATTTTTTCAATAGCATCAAGAACTTTAGAATCTTTATTCTTCGCTCTTTCATGTGTTTCAAAATGAGTAAAGTCACTACTTGCTAGAACGACAACATTTTCTTTCTGTATTAGTTTTCCAACTGTCTCCCCCAGTACCATACTTGCATCATAACTCTGATTCTTCATTGCAATTGGAACTATTTGGAAGGGTTCTTCTAGAATATATTGAAGAAAAGGCAGTTGTACTTCAATTGAATGTTCTTTAACATGTGAAGAATCACTTTTGCTAACAAGGCTGTTAATTTCCATCAATTTGTCTATAAATTCATGATTGACCTTAACTGAACCTAAAGGTGTAACCCACTCTGTTACTTTGTCAGGAACACCAATTTCTGCACCAAATCCCGTATGATTAGGCCCAAGGATTATCACTGTCTCTGGAGCTGCAAATTTACTCATTTCAAGATAACTACTAGCGGCTACTGGACCACTATACATGTATCCAGCATGAGGTACCAAGAAGAAGGGTTGAGGAGAGTTAGGATATTTAATACCTTCAGGCAAACTTTCAGGTCCAAGAGAACTCTTAAAAGATTTCTCTATTGATTCTATAAGATTTTTTTCTCGTCCATCATAAAATGAACCTGCATATGCTGCTTGACGTTTCATAGAAATACTTTGTCTTTGTAAATAAAAAAGATATCTCCTTTGTATATTAGAGAATCTGGTAATCAAAGTGCATATTATTTAAAAGATTGACATATTCTTTACCACTTTCTGATGTTAAAGATGTGCCATTTATTTGCTTAATCCTCAATATCCTATCGTGATCTTTTTTTGTCTTGATTAGGTATTCTTGAATTGAACTAAGTATTAGCATAAGAGTGTGTGAGTCGGTGAACTCTGGAAGTATTTCGATATTGTTTACAAACTCGATTTTTTCAGCTTTTTTTACATGTAAAGCTGCAATGGGTTCTCCATTCATTAAAATTATTTCACCATATTCTGTTGGTAAGGGTCTTGAAAATAATGATCGTATTCGAAATCGTTTAAGGAGATATGTTCTGTATAGAGTTAGTAAAGGATCATTACGTGATAGATAGGTTATAATAACATCCTCAGAGATATGGTCTTCTTCTTTTTGATAAATATAACCCATAATCTTCTTTTCAATTTCCTTTGATGTAAATTGAACCTCATTCACATCTTCAAAGAATTTTCCAGAAATGATTCCTTTAGATGCAATTAATTCCTTGATATACACCTCTATCTGCGTATTAGATAAACCTGTAAAATTTGCTAGTTGTGTTATACTCAAAGGTAAGTTAGTTGAAAAAATGCGGTAGAGAACATCTAACCAAGCTTCTCTTTGTGAATCAACAGATTTCACATTTGTTTTACTGAGGAATTTTGAGGTTAGTTCCCAAACTATTTGCTTTGAAACCGATTTTGTTTGAACAATTTCATGAGCAATTTCCAATCTTTGCAGAGCAGATAATAAGACACGATTAGATAAGTTCAAAGAAGACTGAAGTTGAGAGAAATTTATTCGCTCCTTTTGCTGAATTAGTTTAAGAACTCTTTCTTCCAATACCCCATAGTGTCTTGGAGGACTTAGTTTGGCGAACATCATATAATCGTTTGATACAATGTTTCCTCTGTAAAAAGCACCATATTTCCCAGTGACTATCTGTTTATCAATAATCATATCATCAAAGCTTATCTTCTGATGTGATGAAATTCTTGTTAGTACAGAATTGGTTGATAGAGGTACTCCTAATGAAGATAATCCATTTACGACAGCTTTTTTTGAAGAAAAACTATATCTTGGACTCAAGAATTGGAAATCTAACAGAAGTGGAAATACATCTCTCAAAAAGAATAATTGGTCTTCATCATCACTTAGAGGTTTAGCGGTGATATGTGATATTAAACCTGAAGTTCGTTTTTGATAACCCCTTTTAGATAGAATTTCTGCTAAAATCTTTGATTGATTTTCTATGGACTCTGATTGAAGTTCTGGGAAGACAAGAATTTTACCTTTGTTTTCTGCAAACTCTTGTATTTTGTTTCTGATTTCAACCTCAAGGTTCGTGAATTCAGCAGTTTTAACAAGATTAGAAACCTGTAATTTATCTCCATCTACTTTATATTCGAAGGAACAAATTGGTTTTCCATTAAATAGAACTAATTCATCTTGTACCTCGTCTAGATTCAGAAAATCAGCTGAAGACCAATATTCAGCCAAGGGATCTGTATTTGGAAGTATTTCTAGAACCTTTTCTTGCTTCTGTGAAAGATTTTCTAAATAGGATTGTAAATATTCAAGTTCATCAGAAGCTAAAAATGCTTCATATGTTGAATTTTCTATAAAATTACCTCTAACAAGTCTCTTATTTTCGTAAAGTTCGATAATACTTGTACTTACTCGTCCTCCACCCATATTTAGAATTTTTATGATTTGAGGGACAGTTATAGGACCAAAATTTTTGATAACAGTGAAAATAAGTTCAGAAGTGGCTGAGGCTTTGCTCATCTTAGAATCTGCTAGGAGTAATTTACTACTAAATATTGTCCATGAAGTTCCATCATAAAACATAAAGATTTGAAAGTTTGTTCGAAGTTCAATAAGAATATCCATTACATCTTCTTTTGAAATTTCGAATTTTTCTATTATTTTTTGACGTGTTGAAGAACCTTCTTCCTCAAGGAATTCTAGAACAGTTTTCGTCAATGGTTTTTTGTATTGAATTGTATCTTTGACATATATTTTACTGAAAATAGGTAGGTTTTCTCTTCCGATATAAACTAGTTTTCCCTCTTTAAATGGAGCATGTACGAGATGTTTGTTTTTTATCAGTGAATGGATAAGACCCGAAGAATAAGTCCTCATTCGTATGAACAGTGATTCGATATCTTGGAACACAATAATATTGTTAATTGTAGCAATTGCATGGCTATAATTGACACCCTTATACTCACTGTCTATATTTTGTTTCTCTACAAGATATTTAGCCAGCTGATCTAATGTTAGGGAATACTGTGTTATTGTCATTTATTTCACCAACGAGTGTGATGGGATACCATTTATCTTCTCAACTACAATAGTATTGACAGTCATATTTTCAAGAGTGGGGATTGTTTCGATAGCATTTACTACATAATTTAGAGAACTATCTGCATGTATCCAAGGTGCTAATATAACATTCTTCACTATCAATCGTTTTTGATTGATGTTATCAACATTACATTGGGCAGCTACTTTCTGATCAAGTATAACAACATAATTATCATCTGATATCCCAAACTGTTCGTAAAGATTAGTTTTCAATACAATAGTAGCAAAATCTTTTGGGTAAAGCAGGTAATATCTTTCTCTTTCTTCTTTCTTCGAATATTCCACTTTACTATCTTCTTTCTTCTCAAACATTATTAGGGCATCATAATTTTCTTGGGTTATATAAAAAAATCTTGTATCGTTCTCGACGAACCTGCCACCTATGATTTTTTCTTCATCAATTAAACTAGCTAGAACTTCTTTAATTTTAATTTTAGTCATAACTCCAGGAATTACTGCTCGCGCAGAAATCTGTTCCTCAGAAGCGATACCAAAACTTCCCAAGATATCAAAAATATACTCCTTTCTAATTTCAGAAATATCTTTGTCAATCTCTGGGATAAACCTATCAATATCCCAATACTCTTGGGGTTCATACAGATTACTTAGAGATTCAACACCGATAAGCATGTTTTCCTCAAGAATTTTCAGAGCAGCTTTAAAAGTAGATGCTGTTCCTTCCCAGCTATTCAGAAGGTTCTGATTATTAGCAATTCCTTTCTTTATCCTATTGTATATCTGTGCTGATTCATCCTTCATCTTCCTTCTAGTTCTTAAACCACTTTTCCTGTATCTAGCAAATGGAATAGAATAAAAAATGTTATTTTGGCAAATAATATCTCTATTTTTCAGAAGCTGATTCAAAAGATAAATAATTATTGAAACCATATTCTCTGGATACCTTGATACAATTTCTTTGAGTTCTATGAATCCAAAATGATTAATCATTTGTAACAAATTCTCGGTATTCAATGTTGGACTCTGCTTTTTCAACCAAAGATTTTCCATAATGTTTCTATCAATTGTTCTTCGTGAAAATACCTTTGTAACAGTATCTCCACCAATTAATGTATCTTTTATTAGCTTAAAACCTGTTTTCACAAATGTTTCTCTAATAAACTGATTACTTTTTGATAGGACTGATTTACTATTGATATCTTCAATTTGAAAACTGAGTACTCTATGTATTTTTCTTGTGTAGCTTACAAGTTCTGCAGCTATTTTCTGCAACAAGATTGAATTATATATTATTGAATTTTTTAGTTTTAAATCGTAAATTTGAAGATATTGTCCTCTGTGTAACCGATATTCAATTGAACCAACCATCTCCCCGTCTAATATTATTGGATCTATCTGACCTTCACCATAAATATCTCGTAAGTGCAATCTCATTCCTAATTTGGTGAAAGGATCATCCTTAGGTAAGATGACTATTTGCTCTTCTTCACTATAAGCTATATTGATTAGATCTGTCTTTACCTTTACGATCTCATCAAATCTTTCTTTAGTCATATAATAATTAGTCTCTCTTTCAGTGAGCTTCTTCTCAATAATCTTATTTTTTGTGAGAAGACTTTTGATGATTTTTTCTGTATCGCTATATCTGAAACCAACCAGATGGGTAAGTTCGATTAGTGAAACTGGACCGAGAGATTTGATTGATTGATACAAGATAAATTCTTGACTTTTATCAAAAGAAGGAAGCTTGTCAACAGTTACATATCTCTCAGAAATATCATAAACATTTGGGACAAACTGACGAGGTACAAAAATTTCAGTTGTAACAGACTTTCTTACTAGATAGAGAGTTTTATCTAGAATCATTAAACTTTCCTGTACGATATCATCTGTTAAATCTGTGAGTTCTTTGATTTCTCTTTTGGTTAAAGGTCCATATTTTCGTATGGTTGATATAATCTTTTCTTCAACTTTAGTTAACTTAAATGGTTCTCTGTAAACAACATAATAGTGAGAAAACCTCTCTCTACTAACATATGCAAGTCTTCTATGACTAAATCTTCCTTGGATAATTTCTTTCTTCTCGATTAAATCCCTTATCCAATCAACTTCATAATCTTTGATACGGACTGAAAGAGAACTCAAATCCTCTAAGGTTCCGAAGTTGTTCAATAGATTCAGAACATTTTCTTTACCAATCAATTTTGCTTTTAGAAATTCATCAACTGCAAAGAGATAATGAATAAAATTAAGCTCTTCTGGAGTAAGTATAATTGAATCAGGTTTACGATTACTTAAGTTTCTAAGAAGCTCTCTATCTTCAAGTCTAATATATTGATCTTCTAAGGAAGATTCAATGATTCTACCTTTTAGCACACGATTTTGACTTTGTAATTCAGACAGAGCACGTGTAATTTTCTCTTCTTCTATTCGTAAAAATTCAAGTATTTGATGTAAAGTTGAAGGACCGTTGACTTTCAAAAATTTCAATAGAACCTTCTTCAGACATTCTTCAGGATCGAGTTTCTTAGCTTCCTTCATCAATTGGTTTGGGATAACGTTTTCTGCTAAGGAAATTTTGCTTCTAACTCTTCCTCCATATAGTTCATACTCGGTTCTTACTATCAGCATAGCTCTTTCTAGTTTTTCAAGATGAACTTGTAAAGTTTTTATGGGTAGATCTAATTCCTCTGATAGTTTGTTAAGAGACAGAGGGTATTTTTCTTTTAGAATTTCAAGAATATTATCTTCAATTTCACTTTTCTCTATGGTTTTCACATATAAGTTCCAATAAAGATGAAAATCATTAATAGGTATTGAACGTCTATCACCTTTACTGACATAAATCTCAATAAATTCTCCAGAATTATGAAGAGCTAAAGACCAACTTTGTATCTGTTTTAGGTCTCCTATACTTAAATGATATATACTTGGGTGAACGCTTTCTAATGACTTTATAGGGGCTAAAGATTTTATAGCAGATCTTAATTGCTTTATAGACGATATAGGAAGAGCTTCATTTCTATAGCTACGATTATTGAATATTCTTGTAACTAGTTCTTCATTGAATAAAATCTCCTTTGTTCCCTCTTTGCCAAATACTTTTGCCAGAACTTGCTGATGAAGCTCTCTCAATAAAGCACTTCTATCAGAGATTTGAACAATATCAGAAATACCTAATAGTACTATTCCATGAGCAAAAGGACTGGGTATATCTGATAAGGGGGTAATCGAATACTCAAAATCACCTTTCTGCAGTTTATCTAGAACTATTAGACTGTTGGTTAAATCCATATAATCTCGAAGTATTTCTCTATATGTCTCTTTGATTACACAGAAATCATCCATGTTTCTTAATGTAGTGAATATTCTTCTTGCATACATTGTTTGCCGAGAAACAGGAATATGTCTTTCTCTGCTTCTTCTTAAAATCATTAATGATCTATTGGCAACATGTCTAAATCGAGTCAAGAAAAGCTCTGTGTTTATTATTGCTTGTTTGAGCGTATCTTCTAAATTGTCAACTGTCAGTAAGTCAGGTATGATAGAAGTATCTATTATCTTATCAACAGGTAACATTAAGACGAAGCCATTATCATTGACAGCTGAACCTATGTCTGAATCAAGATGAATTCCTATTTTATATGCAAACGCTCGAGAAAGAGCATCGTTTACTCTTCTTCCGTAATAAGCGTGAAAAACAAGAATCGTCCTTCCTTGTGGATCGATAAAAGATTCTATCAGCAGCTTCTTAGCACTAGGTGTAATGTTAAGAAACATCAATTGTTCTTTAACATATTGTACAACAGTTTTAGCTATAACATTGTCTACCTGAAAAGATCTTTCTATCCATTCAATAACTGAATTTTCATCGTCTTTTTGGATTTTTTGAGATACAGCTTCAATGAACCGTCCTATTTGTTGTGATAGCTCATATGATCTAGGAAGTTCTTCTCCTACCCAATTCGGTATAGTTGGACGTTTACCAAAGGCTTCAGAAACTACAACCCTTGATCCCACTGTTCTCTTGAACTGATATGTGTGACTCCCTAAAACAAAAACATCTCCTGGGGTTAATCTTTCCACGAAACCTTCAGATAATGAACCTAATCTTGTTCTATAGGTTTCCAATTCAACTCTATAATCTGCATTTTCTGGGATCGTTCCGAGATTGGTGTAAAATGTTAATCGTGAACCTTTCTTCTTGCCAAAAGCATTTTCTTTGTGATCATACCAAATTTTTCTGTAAATTTTTCTTTCCTCAACTTCTAGATTATAACCTCCCAGATATTCCAAAACCTTCAGGTAATCGTCAAAATCCAAAGAATGATAGTTATATGATTTTCTTATCATGGTATAAGCTTCATCAACATTCCATCTTTTCATTAAGGATATTCCTACTAAAAATTGTGCTAGAACATCTAAACAATCATGGGGTATCTGAACCTTATCTATTTCTCTGCTATATGCACTCTTAGTCAAAACTGCACATTCAATAGCATCATCTCTATCAGTTGTTATTAATCGTCCTTTTGCAATTCGATCTAATGAATGCCCGCTTCTCCCTACTCTCTGAAGATATTTAGCAACAGTTTTTGGTGAACCTATTTGAGCAACTAATTCAACGCTACCAATATCTATACCTAGTTCTAAAGAAGTTGATGTAACAGCTGCAAGTAACTCATTATTCTTCAGTCTGTCCTCTACATCTAATCTTATTTCTCTTGAGAGACTAGAATGATGAACAGCAATTGAAGGAGCATATTCATCCCCAAGATATTCCTTAAGCTTGAACGAAACACTTTCAGCACCTTTACGCGTGTTCGTGAATATTATAGATGTTTCATGATCTAGAATCAAATCAGATAGAAGATTGTAAATTCCCTCTTGAATCATAATATAGGGGGTATGGAGTAGGTCGTTAACTGGACTTTTCACTTCCAAATCTAGTTTTCTCTGCGGGGGTAAATTAGCTATATAACATTCATTTTCTTTTCCTTTATCATCTAATCCTACAAGAAATCGTGCTATTTCTTCTATCGGAGCTTGGGTTGCAGATAAGCCTATTCGAGTAATTTGTTTATTAGCTAGTTCCAGTTGTAGATATTCTAGACACAATGAGAGAAAGACTCCTCTTTTATTGGAACTAACTTCATGAATCTCATCAAGAACTATCCATCGAACACTCTTAAGATGTTCAGAGAATTTAGGAGAAGTAATGATAAGACCTAAGCTTTCAGGAGTTGTTATCAAGATGTGAGGAGGTTTTCTTAACATCTGAGTCCTTTCTGCTTGAGTAGTATCTCCTGTTCTTACTCCAACTCGAATCTTTGGAGTTACTAGATTATTAGAAGCAGCTAATTCTTGAATTCCTTGCAGAGGTTCTTCGAGGTTTTTTCTGATATCATTACCTAATGCCTTCAATGGAGATATATAGAGAACATATATCTCATCTTTCAATGTCCCATCTTTGGCTTCAATGAAAAGCTCATTAATCGCTGCAAAAAAAGCTGCAAATGTTTTTCCTGAACCTGTAGAACTAAAAATCAGAGTGTTTCTTCTTTCGTGGATAGATGGTATCGCAAACAGCTGAGGGGGGGTAAAACCACCAGGAAACTTAGATGTAAACCAGTCTTTGATTTCATCAGCTAGGAAGGAATAAATGGAAGCTGAGGTCGATGGTTCATCTAAATAATGGATGGTCATAATGACAATTTATTGTCTTAGTTTTTAGTATATATAGAATATTATTACATAGAAATTGATATTGAAAAATGTAAATAAAGATTGATTCAGAAATTAAAGAATCAACTATTTTCAGTCATTTCTTCTTGTTTTTCCTCGTTAGCTTGTTTCTTTCCCCACTCCATAACTAAAGCTGATTCTCCATCACGATAATAGTGCTTGAATTCTCTTTTGATGTAGTATCCAAGTCTCTTATACATTTCAACTGCAGCTACATTCGATACTCTTACTTCAAGATATATGGTTTCAACATTATTCTCTATGAGTTTTTTCATACCATATTTCATGATTTTACTACCAAAACCCTTTCTTCTATGCTCAGGAAGAACTGCTATTGAAATAACATGACCTTTAGAGGGGTTTAAACCTAGAAAAGTTGCAAATGGTCTTTCAACTCTTGAAAGAAGATAACCAACTACTTCTCCTTTGTGAACTCCTACGGCACAAGCAAAGCCAAACTCAGTCAATATTCTATAGAAGAAATCAAATGAGTAGTTTTCAGGGAGACATTTTCTATTTATCTTGATAATATCATTAATATCTCCAAGTTCAGCTTGTCTCACGATGGTAGATGGTTCCATTCTATTCTCTGGTTGAATAAAAAGAGCTCTTTTTTCAACTTTTTGTTTAGTAGTCAATGTGATTTCACAGTTGTACTAATATTCTTAAAGCTAAAAACCGCAATTTTCTTACTACAATGAACTCTAATAATGAATCTGAGGAATCAGCAGGAATATTCCATGAGTTAATAAGAAAATTCAGTTACTCTGGGACTCTTCTTGAACATTGGTTACATGATTTTGGACTAGATTATGTACTAAAATTAATTGACCATCTTAGAAAACCAATGAATTCTTTGTGGGTACAAGTAAATACCAACAGAATTGATTTTGATTCACTTTTAGAGATTTTTGATGAACGTGAGTTTATTGCAAAGAAACATGAATTGTTTGATGATTTCATTGAAGTTGAAGTAGTAAATAGGGAGTTTGATGATAACTTAGATGATTTACCTACAGTTAGAGTTGATCATGAATCATCTACAGGGATTGCACTAGGAAAAGATGTTCAAACAGCAAATGTTATGCGGTACGATGATTTCAATTCGGGGGATTATGTTTGTGTTGTTGATGGTGCTAGTAATGTTTTAGCTAAGGGAACCTCCGAAGTAAATAGTTCAGAGATATCAACGCTTACTCAAAGATCTATTGTAAGGGTTGAAGAATCTTTAGCTTATGCTCCTCCATTAGGTGAAATGAGCACATATAGACGAGGATTTTTCAGCATTTTATCTCCTATTCAAGTTATTGGGATTAAATCAATGTCTTTAGGAATGAAGGATAACATTCTTGTAATGTCAAATGATAAGGGAGATGTAGCTAGTTATATCGCTGAATTAACTCAAAATAAAGTACCTATAACTGTAATAGCTCAAAATGATATGCAGGTTAAAGCGGTCAACAAAACCCTGGAAAGAAGCAAATCTAAAGCAATCAGAGTTCAGAAATCCTCATTTTCAGGATTTGTTAACCACCGACAAGAAACCAAATATACATCTGTTTATGTAGAACCCCAGAATTCCAGAACTGCGGTTATACCAATCTTTTCATCTAATCTCATGTATGGAAAACTTAGGCATTTTGCAGAAAATCAGAATAAACTAGTTTCAAATCTTTACAGATGTTTACTCAAAGAAACAGAGATTACCTATGTGACGCACTCTATAGATTACTTAGAAAATGAAGGTGTTTTCAAAAATGCGTTGAGTAAAGCATATTACAATAATTCTAAACTCTCAGAAGTAGTAAGTCGATTAAAGAAACAAAAGAAATTAACCTCAAGAGAAGTGCCTGATTTATATGAAGGGGTAAAGGATCAGTTAGAGACATCATCAATTTATTTTGATCCTATCTCAAACAACAATTCAGGTGGATTTGTTTCTAATTTTACTCTTAAAGAGAAATAGAAAACAGTTTAGAATAAAAACGAGAATTTTATTATAAATGTGTATCAAGTTCATTTACTAACCAAATGAATGCTTCTTTAATTCCTTTACCATGGAGAATGCTTGTATCAAACACAGCAAAAGTACGATCCTTCAAATCAAGATGAAGACCCAACATCTGAATGAGTAAGGGGGCTTCCACGGCTCCAGGCAAGTCCTGTTTGTTGGCCATAATCAAAGATGGGACATTTTCCATATACGGATTATTAAATACATGTGTTTTTAGAACATCTCTGGCTTCAGGTAACCTTTCTATGTCTGCAGCATCAATGACAAAGATAACTGCGCTGCAACCAGGATAATGTGCCTCCCACAAAAATCGGAAATGTGATTGACCAGCAACATCAATAGCAGTAATTGTCCAACCTTCAAATTCAAAAGATTCAATATTCTGTCCTATGGTTGGTGTAAGATTTTCTGCAAATTTTCCAAACCTCATAAATCGGGTCAAAGTGGTCTTTCCTGCTGCATCTAAACCTAATATCAATATCTTAGCCTTCTGCTCTCTACTTAGCTTAGCTCTCAACCATGAGGAAAAAGACCCGAACATGCTCATGTACTGACATCCCGTATAGTTATTTTACTTTTAGTAGTTACTTAATAAGTCTTCTTTTCGACTTGCTTCTGTCTGTGTTGTCTGGAGTTAAATTCTTATTAAAGTTTTTCCAGATATGCAAGACAAATTTAGACTTTTTAAGCTTCTTACGCCTTATTTTGATTGTTTTCTTGCTTTTTTGTCGGCATTAAAAAAATTTCGTTATGATTTTGCTTATTTGATTAAGTAATAGATTCAATAAAGGGTTGGGTTTGTGACTATTATTTCTCCCCAATAACTAAATATTTTTAAGATGAAGTAAAGTCTGAATGATGTAGCCTTTGGCGTGTTTTGGTGATTGATGGTGGCTCTTAGTACAGTTGAGGATGAAGAAGAGAGGGAAATTGTTTCAAAAACAGTAAAAATTGGTCCAGATCGTCTAACTCGTTTTGAAAGGGCCCGAATAGTTGGTGCTCGTGCATTACAGCTAAGTATGGGTGCTCCAGTTTTATTCTCTATGGAAGATATGGAGAATAAGTCTCCACTGGTTATAGCTGAATTAGAATTAAGAACCAAAGTTCTCCCATTGAGCATCAGGAGAACACAACCAAATAAAACCTATCAAATCATTCCTATACAAAATCTCAGAGACATTCAAGCATTAAGAGAAATCTAAATCATAAACTCAAAAAAGGAAACAAATAAAAACTCTAACCATAGCAAAAGGATGAGTGACACAAATGGTCAAAATACCAGAAACAATGTTCAAATACTGTCCAAAATGCGGACAACATAAGAATATGAAAGTAAAACAAGAGAAATCTTCCAGAAGAAAAGGTGGATACAGTGCAATGGCTAGAAGAGAAAAGCGCACAAGAAGAGGTTATGGTAATCAAGGCAGATTCAGTAAACGTCCAGTCACTCAAACAAAAATGGCATCTAAAACTTCTAAGAAAGTTGATTTAAGGATGACATGCCCCGATTGTGGGAAGAGATGGGTTCTATCATATCCAAGAACTAAAAGAGTAGAAATGGTTAAAAAATAACTTTTTCAATATTTTTCCTTCATCATTTCTTTATTTTCAGACATTTAATTTTCTAAATCCAAGCTCACTTCAAAGACCTTAAAAAGATATCAAAGCCAGTTGGTCACAATATGCCAATGCTTTATGAAATTGAGGGAAAACAATTATTCAAAGAGAATGGGATACCAGTTCCAAAATTCAGAGCTTATGATAGTGAAGAGAGTATCAAAACTTTTGTTGAAGAACTTGGTAGTGATATCATGATGGCTAAAGCTCAATCTCTTTCAGGTGGAAGAGGTAAAGCTGGATTAATTAAGAAAGTATCAGCAACTGAAGCAGAAGAATATATTCAAAGTATTCTAGGTAGAGATCATAGAGGAAAACCAGTCGAAATTGTAATGCTTGAACAACCTATGGAGATTGCAAATGAGATTTATCTTTCTGTTATGTTAGATAATACATCTGGAAAGTATCTTGTTCTTGCCAGTTCTCGAGGAGGAGTAGATATTGAGGAAGTAGCAGAAAAATATCCAGATGAAATTTACAAAGAATACTATTCTGCATTTACTGAACCACTTCCTTACATGTTCATGGATATGGGTAAGAAACTCGGATTCGAAGCTCGAACTTTAACATCCTTTACATTCATCATGACTAACATGTTTAAGATGGCACAAAAACGAGATTTAACTCTAATAGAGATTAATCCCTTGATATTAACACCTGAAAAAAAGATAATTGCTGCTGATTCCAAGGTGGTAATTGATGGTAATGCAGATTATCGTCAACCTGACATTGCAGCATTAAAATCTCAAAGAGATCGGCATACTGATTTAGAATTTGAAGCTGACCAAGCAGGCATAAGTTATGTACAACTTGATGGAGAGATAGGAATTATTTCGGGTGGTGCGGGTCTTTCAATGGCAACGTGTGATTTGCTAGATTTTTATGGTAGTTCACCTGCAAACTTTTTAGATGTAGGCGGAGGAGCTGATGAAGCCAAAATAGAAAAATCATTAGAAATTCTGTCCAGACAAGATATTAAGGGTATATTTGTAAACTTCTTTGCTGGAATAACCAGATGTGATGATGTTGCAAATGGCATTATCAATGCTTCGAAGAAATTTGATGTTAAAGTTCCAATGGTAATTCGTCTTGTTGGTACAAATGATGATTTAGGTATTCAAATCCTTGAGGATAACGGAATTAATGCTTATGGTAAAATGGAACCAGCCGCGAAAAGAATTGTAGAACTTGCAAAGGGAGGAAACTAAGATGGCTATTTTATTAGATGAAAATACAAAAGTTATTGTCCAAGGTATAACTGGAAAACAAGGAACTTTCCATGCACGTTCAATGATTGATTATGGAACAACTGTTGTTGCAGGAGTAACTCCAGGAAAAGGAGGACAAGAGCACTTAGGAGTTCCAGTTTATGACAGTATGAAAGAAGCTGTTGAAGCAACACAAGCTACTGCGTCTGTTATTTTCATACCAGCAAGATTCACCTATTCTGCAGCACTTGAAGCAATTGATGCTGGAATCAAACTAATGACTGTAATTACTGAAGGGGTACCAGTAAGAGATACCGTTAGAATTAAACAAAGAGCATTGGAAAATGGCGTAACTATGGTTGGTCCCAATTGTCCAGGTTTAATTACTCCTGAAGCTAGCAAAATAGGAATTATTCCTGGTGAAATATGTAAGAAAGGTGAAGTAGGTATTGTAAGTAGAAGTGGAACTTTAACTTATGAAATCATTCAGAATCTTACTATAAATGGATTCGGGCAATCAACCTGTGTAGGATTAGGTGGAGATCCGATAAAAGGGATAGATTTTAATGAGTGTCTAAAATGGTTTGAAGATGACCCTCAAACAAAACAAATTGTTTTAGTTGGAGAGATAGGTGGTACTGGTGAACAGGATGCTGCAGATTTAGTGAAAGCGGAAATTACTAAACCTGTTTATGGGTTTATCGCAGGACAAACTGCTCCTCCTGGAAAACAGATGGGCCATGCTGGTGCAATTGTTCATGGAAAATCTGGAACTGCTAAGGAAAAAATGAGAATTCTGAGTGAGGCTGGGATAACAACTGTCAGAACACCTAGTGAAATACCAATGAAGATGAAAGAAAATATGTGAGATTTTAACTCACGTTTCTATTTTTGTTTTACCAATCTAATGCTGTAAATGTTTCCTGATAAACAAGACCAACATCGTCAGCACCAAATTTATGTTGAATATCATAAGTAATCTTTATTGTCAAACTTTGACCATCATCGAACTCATTAATATCGAAAATTAATGAACCTCCTATGAATCCATCAACCTCAGGTTGGTAATGAGCTTTCCATCTAAACGTACCTATGACTGTCCCATTCTGTAAACCTTCAACATAAAAGTCCCTAAGAACATCATTCCATGAACCGTCATGACTATAGTGGATATTGAATGAAAGGAAAACAATATTCTCTGTAGAATATGTAAAATCATCCAAATTCAAACCTGAAATATCATCTATTCCAGTTGTTGCTCCTTGAACTTTTATTCCTTGATCTATTACTGGAATTAAGATAACAAGTAACAAAATAACTGAACAAAAAATGATAAGTTTTATTCTTTTTCTTTTTACTGTAAAAAGCTCAATAAACCATTTTTTGGTGTTATTCCACGAATTAACAAAGAATTCTTTCACTCTTAGTTTGAATTCTTTTTTCTCTTGTTCTACTTTAGCAGTTTTTTCTTGCTCTTCCTTAGCTTTTTCCTCTTCTGACTTCTTATCAGGAGCTAAAATCAGATATGCACCTATTCCAACAACTATTACTAAAAGGATATTACGAATGACAGGATTGTCTGAGAACCACAATCTAAGATAACCCACCTTGCGTATAATCATAACTGTTTTACCTTTTACAGCTTCATACGGGATACGTGTATTAAACGAACCATAACTATCGATTCGATCATTTGTTTCATAATTATCTCCGCTTACTCTATAGGTATAATCCGAGCCATCTATTGTTATGTTTATTACTCTGTGAATAATAAGCTTACCATCAAAAGAACTCTCATAAACAATAACATCACCTAATTCGATTTTTTCTGGTGCTACTTTGTTGATAAGAAACATGTCTCCTTTATCATAAGTTGGGCACATTGAAGAATTAGGACAGGGACCATTCTCTATTACCACAAGCGATAGACCGAAAATACCTCCGAACATCATCTTGAATACAAAAAAGATGATTATTCCAAAAACAAATAAAATTGCTACTTCTTTAACATCAATATCAGCGATAAATTTCTTAGCGTAATTTTTGATTTTCCGAATAAAATCGCCATCTTCTTGTTCAGACATTAAGTGTCTTTATCAGAGGATATTAAAAAATATTTTCTTTCAAATATATTCTACTACCATCAACATTTATTAATAAAAACCACATTTATCATCTATGAAACCCTTGCAAAAGCTAGCAAGCATAACAGAAGTAGATTTTGTAGAAAAACCCATGGCTGGTAAAGAAGTAATTTTATCTATTGAGGGATTTCTCTCAGATCCACTTTGGGAACTGAAGAAAGAGATCATAGATATGAATATCCAAGAGAGCAAAATTAATATTAGAATTTGGAGAACAAGAGATCCAAATCTTATGGCACCACAGATTGTAAAAGATTATAGAAAAGAAATCAAAATTACGTTCCCTCATGCAGGAAAATGGTTTGTCCAAGTTAACGACAAAAATCTTGAGATTGACGTAGAATAGAAAATGAGGAAATTTTCATACCAATCTTTTTATAGATATTGGAAATCTGAATTTATGAACTTCGACCGAAATAAACCACTTATTGAAATTTCTTTGGAGTATCTCAAAAGTTTTGGTTCAATCTCTCACGATTTAGCACTTATAACAGGACCTTCGAAACATGCAATTGATTTTCTTATAATCATTAAAGAGCTTCTAGTTGGAGTTTGGGTACTAGATTGGAAGAGAAGTGTTGGCACAGACAAAATCATCCATATTGAACGTTTAGTTCAACGGTCGAATTTAAGTGGTGGATTCATAATTGCAAATAATTTCTCACCAAATGCAAGAGACTTAGCAAATCAAACAGATACACTAGAATTAATAGAAAGAGCAGAAATCTTGTATCATACTTAAAGTTCTAGTTTTGTTTACTTCCACATATTGGACAATAGACTGAACTAGAAGGTAACTCTTGTCCGCATCTCACACAGAAGACTAAGTCACCATTTTTCTTTTGTGAATCTTTGGATAGAAGCTCTAAGGACCTGTGAATCAAATCAATTAATGCTAAATAACTATTAATTGCTGTATCTTGAAAATGTTCATCTTCAAGCTCTTTAGTAGGAAGTATTGATCGTGAAAAGCCATACAATTTTGTAGGAATATTCTGAATGTTTACTTTTGTTTCAGATAGTATTTTTGGAGGAGCCCAATCAGGAGTTCCAACAATTACCTTGTCAAAGAAATCAGGAAGCAGAATTAAATCTTCATAACAAGCATTAATTGTTGCATCACCATTGATTAGAGAAATGAATTCATTTGATTCACCCTCAACTTGAATGTTTTTTGATTTGACTTGAAAATAAGCATGACCTTGAGTAATAAATTTAATATCATCTACTAACCAAAGTAAATCAGTAATTGTTTTTTTGCCATTTTCATAAATTCTGATTATAAGCCTAGTAGGTATTATCTCATGTAGTCGGAACCCATAGAATGTACTTGTTTTATCAATGTCCGAAAAATAAAGTGCTGGATAAAGAGAATCTCCACTAATTGTCCTATCATATATGGCCGTTAAAGACCTAAAAATGATATTAGTGGGTGTATCCATTTGCTTCAACAATAAAGAAACATTCACCCATATAAATGATTGTTAATTCTCAAATCACTTGCTTTTTGTATTATCAATTAAGTCAAGTGAAAAAACTATCGCTACTTTTTTAAGGAATCTTACAGATATTTGTATTAATTACATTCTATTTATAGGTGAATTAAAAATGAAAAAACGAGGAGTATCTCCAGTAATCGCAACAGTCTTACTGATTGCTCTAGTAACTGCAGCAGCAGCAATAGTGTTTTTAGTAGTTATACCAATGCTAAGTCCTTCTCCACAAGCAATTGTTATGGGGAGTCCCAGTGTTGACTATGATGCCGGAAATAACTTTACAATTACTGTAACAATCCAAGCACAGGCAGCGGATATTACGTTTAATGGAACTATAACTATCTCTCCAGACGCAATGTATCTCAACCCAAAAACGCCTGCTGGAAGTTCTATTCTTAATGGAGAAACAGGTCAAATAGTATTTGAAGGAACATTCGTAAGTGGAGAAAAATATTCAGTAAACATATATTTCACATCTGGTGATTCCACAATATTTGCTATAGCTGAATTTACACCAACTGTTCCTACATAACAATAATTTCTTTTTCTTTTTCTTCTTTTTTTTCCAATTATTTCAAGATTTGGTGTAGAAAAAGCATAATTTTATTTAGTTCTAGCAGATAATTTGTTAGAAATGCTTCAAGAATTGAAAAGTCCCCTAGATTCAGCTGAACTTCAAGTTCTTCTAAAAGAGCTATATGGAAATCAGGTTACAGCAGAAATGTTTGTAGAAGCAACTTTGGATAATAAAGAAGCCAAATTAAGCTTGATATCTTTAGGAGGAAAAATCTCTGGTTATATTATCTGGCTAGTTGAGAAAGAAGTAGAAGAGGAAGAGGAAGGAAGCAAAAAAATAACTACTGTTATCCTCGCCATTGATGAAATTGTTGTTCTGGCTAGTGAGCAAAAGGAAGAAAATGCAAAGGAGATTATTCAGGGAATTGATGATTTAGTCAAAAGTAACAAAGGCTCAGTTGTTGAGATTATTCTACCTAGTCAATCTTTTTGGCTTATTCCTGCTTTAACTGCAATTGGAAAGTACAAAGTAGCTATTCTTCGTGTGAGTAAAGAACTAGAAAGAAAAACAGAATTTGTGGGAATTTATAATAAGGCGCAGGAAAGCCCAAAACCAGATATTGTTGAACTAATGATCTCTAAGGGAGATACATTTCAACTAGAAATAATAGAAGAACCTACTGATTATAAAAAAATCATTGAATCAGGATTCAATCCTGAAATAGTAAGCATGATTTTCAATGTTGAGGAAAGTGAAGAAGAAGAATTATTGAAGAGTGTTAATGAAATAGCAGAATGGCAAGAGTTCTCTTTTTCGTTAATCAAATATTTCTAAATGAATCATTTTATACCAACGATTTAACAATCTCTCTTGTCTCTTTTGGCTTATTTGTGATTATTCCATCTATATGATATGATACAAGTCTCTTTATGGTCTTTTCATCATCAACAGTCCATGGATATATTTTTTTGTCAAGACTATGGTAGAACTTGACAGCTTTTTTCTTCACAAATCGTGCAAAAGGGTTCATTGCTGCAATGAAATCATTTCTAGCTACACTCTTATTCTGAAAAGTCGGAAATATGTAAAGATATGCTAAGTTATATTCCAGTTTAGATTCCTTTAGTTCCATATGAACATCATGAATGAATGAACTAATTACAGTTTTTGAAGTATCAATCCCAACATCTTCCAAAAGATCATCAAACGGTTCTCTAGTGATTGAACACTTAATCTCAATATTGAATTGGATAGAATTATGGAATTTCTCTAATACATCTTTTAGTAGGGGTATTGGCTCATCATTTGGTAATCTGAAGGATTGAATTTTCTCTAATGTTGTATATTTAATTGGATATACTTGCTTACTGTACTTTAATTCAGCATCATGGTAAACAACAAAATGATTATCTTTAGTTAAATGAATATCAAGTTCTATCATATCCGCCTTTTGATCAACTGCAAGCTGAAAAGCTTCCATTGAGTTTTCATATGCGCCATGGGATGCCCCTCGGTGTGCAATTATCAGAGGAAAGTTATTATCAGACATCATTTTGAACATTTCAATATCGGTTGATTAATGTTACGTTTTGAAAAAAAAAACCTTTCTCGACATATTTTTAAAATTTGAACTAGTTTGTGAGATATGGATTATAAAATTAAAGATATCAACTTAGCTGAACAAGGGCGCAAAAATATAGATTGGGCAGAATCTAGAATGCCTGTGATGATGGAGCTAAGGCAAAGATTCTCTAAGGAACAACCTTTGAAAGGTCAGAAAATAGCAGGATGTTTACATGTTACAAAGGAAACAGCTGTTTTGGTAGAAACACTTATTGCAATAGGTGCAGAAGTCTCGTGGTCTGGATGTAATCCTCTCTCAACCAAGGATGATATAGCAGCTGCTCTCGCAAAAGAAGGGATACCAATCTTTGCATGGTATGGTATGTCAACAGAAGAATTTTACTGGGCAATTGATAAGGTGCTTGAGTTCAAACCTACTTTGACTTTGGATGATGGAGCTGATTTAATATTCACAGTTCATTCAAAGTATCAAGAACTAGCAAAAGAAATCATTGGTGGAACAGAGGAAACAACTACGGGAGTTCACAGATTGAGAGCGATGGATGATGCAGGAAAACTTCTCTATCCTATAGCTGCAGTGAATGATGCAGAAACAAAGAGTGATTTTGATAATGTTTATGGAACTGGTCAATCTACTCTAGATGGTGTATTACGTTCTACTAATATTATAATCGCAGGCAAAATTGTTGTTATAGCAGGATATGGTCATTGTGGCAAAGGGTTAGCAAAAAATGCTTCTGGTTTAGGAGCTGACATTATAATTACTGAAGTAAATCCCATTCAAGCTCTCAAAGCAGTGATGGATGGTTTCAGAGTCATGAAAATGGATGCAGCAGCAGAATCAGGAGATCTCTTCATAACAGCAACTGGAATGAAAGACATACTAGTTAAACGTCATTTCGATAAAATGAAAGATGGGGCAATAGTATGCAATACTGGTCATTATGACGCAGAAATCAATATAGATGATCTTGAAGAATTAAGTAAAGAAAAGAGAGAGTTGCGAGCAAATAATGAAGAATATCGTCTTAAAGATGGAAGACGAATATATTTACTTGCAAAGGGTAGGCTTGTTAATCTTTCAGCAGCTGAAGGTCATCCATCAGAAGTAATGGACATGTCGTTTGCCAATCAACTTCTTAGTTTAATCTATCTTGCAAAAGAGGGTAAAAATCTCGAAAAGAAAGTCTATGATATTCCACAAGAACAAGATGAATCAATTGCTGAATTAAAGTTGGCCTTGATGGGTCATAAAATTGACAAACTAACCCCTGAACAAATATCATACAAAGATGCTTATTTTGAAGGAACATAGGTTTTACTTCTCCCTTTTCCCTTTTTCTCAAAAACATCCACAATATTTTTAGATAAGAGTAGTCATATTAAGAGATATAAGATGAGAGGAATTTCCCTTGATTAAGAACCTACTAATTCTAACAACTTATGGTCAAATATTCTACAGTCAAGAATTTCAGAAAACAGAGGATGCAGTTGATATTGCTTTAACAGCTGGATTGATGAGTGCAATTTATTCAATGGCTACTGAAACTCAAAAAGAAAGAATATCAGAATTCGAATTGGTTACTTCAAGAATAGTTTTCCAAGAAGAAAAGAGTGATCTTCTTTTCGTTATAACAGTAGATAAAAGAATGGATGCAAAAGACACTGAAGATCTACTTAATAGGATTGCAAGACGATTCTATGAAAGATATGGAGAAGTAAGAATTGATGGGTTGGTACTCACAGAGTTTGAAAAAGATGCTAATGAAATCATCTATGAGAAGCTATGGTATTTAGACACTCAAAAGAGGAAATTCCGTATTTGGGATTATCTAGCAACCCTTTTTGTTGCACTTACAATCAGTTGGTACTCATTGCTTATTTTTGGGTCTCCTCCAATTAAGGGGTTCGTTGATTTTGACATTCGCACTTTTATTTGGGATAATTTGATAGGCAAACTTACTTCGCCAGTCGCTTTACTACTAAATATATTGTATTTGATTGGAGTTGTTGCTATTCCTGCGATTGCAGTGTACTTACTATTCAAATTTACACATGTAAAAGATACATTTAGATTCAGCCGCGATTATTTAGCTCGACCAACAAGAGCAAGTTATGCGGAATTGCTCCCCAATTACTTCTTAATTAATATTCTAACATCTTTTATAGTATATGTTAGTTTTATGATGTTTGCTGGGGCATTTTTCGTTGAACTCAAAGCTCGACCGCTCTTTCCGGGATCACTAATAGAGGGTTTCACTGAGGACTTTGACTTCACTAATTTTGATAAGAGCGACGTTGGAGATCAAATGCTTCTAGGTTTGCTTGCTTGGTTCACATGGGTATTCGTGTTTCCACTTATTTACTCACTCTTATTGGGTGAAAAGAAATGGGGTAAAATCTATAAAAATGCCGTATTTATTGCTTCCATTGCTATTTATATTTATATAATATGTTACATCTTTATCGGTGTAAAATACCTTGAGGGAATTGGGTTTCATCCCGGACAAGCGATCTACCCATATGAAAGAAAACAAATTTCCTACCAGATATTTTCGTCTATTCCACTGAATGTATTCTTCTACGGGTTCCTATTATATCTGGGGCTTGGTGTTACTAGAGTAACTCCTTCCAGAACGAGGTTTCCTTCATTATTAGCAGTAGGTATAGCTATATATCTAACTCTTACACTGCAAGGGATTGTATTTTCAATTTTCTACAGCGGAGCGTAACAACCACAATGAGAAAACCTTTCTCTCTTTTCTCTTATCAGAAAGTTTTATATCAAAAGATTTTCATGTTTTCAAGAAGTGAGATAATCAATGCTAAGGTTTAGTGTTCGTTTCTTTTTCCATAATAGAAAAAGAACATATCAAGCTACAATGACACTAACTTTAGGTCTAGTTATATATATTGCAACAACATTGCTAGTTAGAGGTTATTCTTCTAATATAAGTGGGATGGCAGAAATCATTGCTCCTTCAGATCTTTTACTAATAATTGAGGATGGCAAGAGTCTCTCTCAAAGTAAAATTGATCTAGAAGTGCTCGATTTCTTAGAAGAATATGCTCAACAAACTCCAGTAGTAGAAGTTATATTACCACAACTTTACATCCCTGTTTCTGTTAAAGGTGAAACGGGTGTTGAAATCTATACGCACTTGCGTTTACTTAATATATCTTTATTTGAGGAATTTCAGCAACATCATTATAGCTATTCTAAATTTGATTTGAATGCAGAGGAATTGATAATTGGGCAGCAATTATCTTATTTTCTAACAGCTGGTGTGGGATCAATAGTTCAAATAAATATCGAAGATTTTTATGTAAACAGCTCTTTTACTCTTACAGCAACAAATAACTATTCAGTAGTTAACATTATTGAATCAGGTCACGAATATGATCTTGAGTTCCTAGGTGCACTAGAGAATTTCAATCTAAATGCTACAGTCAATTATTTCTCTTTTATTGAATTAAGAATCATTGATATCAGAGAGATAGATAATATCATTGCAGACATAGAGGAGCAATATGGATCCCTTAATGTAATAAATGAGAAACAAACTCAGAACTTCATCAAATATGCAACTGAAGATGTTATCAAAACCCTAACTCTTTTAGAAATTCTATTCTTCATATTAATGCTAGTTTCTATTTCTTATAGCATATACACCTTAGTTAAAGAAAGTGAAGAAGAAATTTTTACGTTGAGGTCGATTGGTGCAACGAAAAACCAAATTATTGGATTATTTATGCTACAAGCTCTTTTCATTGGTTTAATTTCCGCATTATTATCACTAGTTGTTGGGTATTTATCGGTTAGTGGTATTGTAGGATTAGTAACAGCTGCTATGAATTTACCTTTTATACCCCTTAGCATTAATTTAGGTTTAATAGGGGTAATCTTTCTATTTTCATTATTATTATCGCTAATATCTGGTATATATCCAGCTGTAAAAGCTTCACAAATTCGTGTTATAAAGGAGGAGCCATGATGGATTCTCTAGGGTTATTCTTTCTAAAGCTTCTCTTAAAAATAAGACTCTTGGTTTTTTTCATAAGACGTCTCATTAAATCAACAATAATTGCTGGTTCAAAGAAACTAATTTCATGGATAACTGATAAATATCGAAGAATATTTCTTTATAATATTCTTCCAAAAAAGAGATTATTTATCGCTTTCATAGGTTTTCTCATTAGTTCCACTATAATTACTGGTTCGGGTATTCTAATGTCAAGTATTATAGACTCAACCGCATCTTATTTAGGAGAAAGTGATGATATAGTAATTATTTCAAGCCCTGAAGCATCTACTCCATATACGAGTATTGTACCTCTAGATATTGCAGATACAATAAGTACAATAGAGGGAGTAGAACTTGTTAGTCCAGAAGTAATGACTGCAGCTGTATATGAAAATAAAGCAGTATATTTTCGTGGAGTGGACGTAAGTAAATTCTGGCAACTTACGGATATTGGTTTTCTAGAAGGAAATTTACCTAGTTTAACAGATTCCTTTGAAGTAAGTGTAGGTATAAACTTTGCAGAACGTAATAATTTAGGATTAGGAGACTTCATCACACTATTTTCAACAAGGTCAGAATCTGCAATTGAACTGAAGATTAAATCAATTTTCATAACAAACACACTCCTTGATGATGAAATCATCGCATCGTTATGGGTAGGACAATTCTTTGCCTTTGAGGACTATGATTATATCACACATATTAGAGTTAAAATTAATTTGGAGATAATTACAGATAAAGAAATGTTACGAGAACTAGTTCTAAGTGAGTACAGCTTGGTTGTGAATATTGTGACACCTGATTTTCTTCAAGAGGTGAATGCTACCATCACCATTCGCAGCAGAAGAGGAGAATTAGTGAATGAAACAATCATCATTAATGACAACCAAACTTCTTTCATCCTACCTTTTGGAGAATATAAGATTCAAGGAGAAATAGAAGGAGTATTATCTTCAGCCACTACACTTATTTTGAAAAAAAACACTATCATCAATTTAGAAGTTCCGTACAAAGAAAGATTAGTCTCCTTTCGAATAATCACAGATGAGGATGAACCTCTTCAGGGTGCAATAATCCAAGTTTATAGTCAAAACATCACTGAAAGATATATAGAAAGTAGAAATTATCAAACAATTACTGATGTTAATGGTGAAGCTACTATGATTGTTAGTGATGGTAGCTACATTGCAGATCTTTCGTATATTCTTTATAAGAAAACATTTTCATTCACTACAACAGATGTGAACGAATATGAGATAGTTCTCTTATCTAGACACCCATTTATTTTTGTCAGTAAACCGTCAAATAATAGTATAGTCATAGGAAATAACCTTAATCTCACAATTACCGCTACAACTGGTTACTCAATCAATTTTTATTATGATGGAAATCCAGACAATATTAAAGAGTATTATATAGCTGCTGGAGAAGAAATATATCCTGATGGAATAATTGTACCATTTGAGGAAGGTTCTCATTCAATAACTGTGGAAACCTTCAACAATGATTATATTATTAGTGGATTAAATAAAGACTTGAACTATGCAACCACTACAGTTTACTTTATGATAGTTGATGCAATTCCTGAAGATTTAACATTTTACAATGTGATGAACGGATCCCAACTTGCTCCAAACGATGTTCTAGTGCTCAATTCAACGTATAAATTTAATGAAAAGCTAATGTATAAATGGGATAATAATGAGTTCCATACTTTAACAGCAAATTTCTTCATTGCTCCTTATGAGCTTGGGATTCACAAACTAACCTTACAAGCTAAAACAGAAGATCAAGTAATGGAAATTCATTATATTTTTGCTATCACTAATAATCCGAAATTTATTGGAACACTAGGACTAAGGAGTGATTTGAGAGTTAAAGGTGGAGAATATATTCAAACTTGGTTTAATCCATATTATGAAGCTTATTTCAATTGGAATTCAAATCCAATGTCTTCAATTCCACACAACGGTCTAGTAAATACAACAGGTTTAAACGAAGGTACTAATTATTTACATTTATACACAAAAATTAGTTCAGAATGGCATAATCGGTCATATACAATCGAAATTGACAATTCAGTTCCAATAATTACTTTATCTGAAATTAATGGTTCTTTAATATATTCAGGGGAGTATCTTTCATTTAATAGTAGTGAAGAATTATCTCGTACACAATTTTCATGGGATAATTATCTCTATTCCAATGTTTATGGACAATCCATTCAAATACTAGTAGAAAATGGAAATCACAGTTTACACATAAAATTGACTGATTTAGTAGGAAACTCAATTGAACTATATTATGAGTTCAATGTAACAGGATTTAATGAAACTGGAAATCCTATTGATTTTTACCTGGAAAATGAATATTCTGGTATCTTAAGACAAGCATATATTGACATAAATCCATATGTTGAGGACAGTTATTTGTTGATCGAATATAGAATAGAAGGATCAATTCAAAAATCTGGTCATATTTTTGGTTCAGTAAGGGAATATCTCTTTCCGGGAATATATACATTGACAGTTATTCTATGGGTAGATTTGTTTGAACAAAGAACAAGAACTTGGTCTTTTGAAATATTGGATGGATTGAATAGTAATAATATTCAAACCGATCAAATAAATGATACCAGCACTGATAACATGCTATTGAATTTCACATACTATGATATAACCTATAACTTATTGGATACAAATTCTCTTTTCCTTTCTGACGGATATTATTCTTTCATTTATCAATACCCTGAGACGTCTAATGATAGTTATTCGCATGAGTTTTTTGTTGATACAGCACCACCTGTTATAGAAATCATATCACCAAATATAGGAATTGAAGGATTAGTAACAGATCTTGTGGTTGAAAGTGACGCAGTTGAAATATTGTTTCAGTTTGAAGCTGAACCAACAATTTATGAATATAGAAAGCCTCAAACTATTCTATTTGTTTCAGGAGGAAAACACACAATCATATTCTATTTAACAGATTCATATCAGAACGTGGTTATTCAAACGTACTCGTTTTATGTAAACCAATCCTACTCCTTACAAGAACTAACTTTTCAAATTAAAATCTATAATGATATTTTTCCAGTAAGTGCCTTAAATATATCAGTTTCTAGTTACTATAACAGCACATCAGTAGATCTACAAACTAATGGTAATGGTAGTATTACTTTCAACATGTTTAGTGGAGAATATTTGGTTTCATTTGAATATGATTCAAAGCATTATGAACTCATGTTTGACACATCTGATGGAAATAATCAAATTGTCTGGCTCAGTGGAGCTTATACGATAATTGAAGTGAGAGATAATTTCGCAAATTCAACAATAGATGGTCTTTATTGTGTGGTTAGAGATGAATACGGTAATCGAGTTTTATCAGGATATACAGATTCATTTGGACGAATATATACAACAGCTATTGATGCAGGTTCCTATATTTTCTATCTCATAGGAACAGGTGAGGGAATTTCCACGGTTTCTACTGATATTTATCTTTCATACAATCACATCCTGTTTAATGTGCCTTCAAAGAAACAACAAGTAACATTCAAGTTTCAATATGATAATGGTACAAAAATATACAATCTACCGGTTACATTTGAAACAGAATTGGGGGGAATCGTTTCTTCAAATACCGCATTTTCATCACAAATAACACTCTATCTATCTTATGGAATAATTGACTTAACAATATACCAAAAAAATGGATCCATAATTAACCTTAGAAGAATTTTTGAACCTGGTATGAGTACAATCAAAATAATACTTCCAAGCGAAACAGAAGATCAATGGTCAAAAATACCTTTCAAATCAATCTCAGGTTTTGCTTTTTTGATATCACTATCATATGAGTATGTAGATTATTATCTACAAGGCTCACTTCTCTTTACTTATACACTAGCTTATGCTGAAGTTCTATTAATTCTGATAGTTTTAGTTGTAAATATGAACTCTATAATTCAAAATATGTACAGAGAGAGTAGAAAAGAAACCTCTATTATAAAGATGATTGGAGGAACAAATTTACATGCCTTGACTGCTATTTTTACGAGGTTAGGAATCATAGCTCTAATTGCGTCAATTATAGGATATGGTTTTGGAAGTCTAGTACTTGTTATTCTTTCAAGTTTTAACCAAACAGTGTTTTTCGGGCACACATTCATTCCTCAAGGGAGTTGGACTATTTTTCTACTAAATGTTGCTTTTACATTTTTAGTTGCTATACTTACCACTCTCCTTATAGCTAGAAAAACAAGCAAAGAGAAAAAAATCACATATTCTAGAAGAGATTAGTTAGAAATAAACGAAACCATTGTAACCTGCATAGAACCAAGAATTTTCTGTTCGAGTAATATTAACAGAATATCCTGTAGATGGTCTTAAGTGATAATGCAATGTTCTGGTTAAACCCAAATAAGTTGTATATTCAATTTCCATGTCAATTCGAAGTAAATTGATAGAAGCATCAGGTAAATCTAGAATAGGAAGATACGTAAAACTTTCAGTTTGGGGACTTGAGATTTCATAATCATTTATAGCATATTGAAGTGTCTCATTCGTTGAAGTGTAATATTGTACTGTTATACCAACAGAAACAGGTAAAAATGAATTTGTATATGTCAAATCTAGTACTGTACCAATTGATCCTGAATCACCAATAATTTCAACTGAAAGTGGAGTTAGATCAAGAAGATTGCCTTTTTGAGTTTCACTTGTTAGTAGTATATCGACTGGACCTACATACTCATCATATTTTCTAGCTGTAAATAATATAAATTCTTCATTTGAGAATCGATATGTGAAATATAGATTATTTTGTAAGAATCTGAGAATTGGGATGTTCCAATACATTTCTTCTTGGTATGCAGAAAACCAGTCATTTGAGCTATTCAAAGCAACGAATATTGAAACGCCATACTCATCGAGAAACTCTAAATTCCGAGTAATGTTCGAATTCCAAAAGGGAATGGTAGTATTTGACAATCCTGATTTACTAATGAAATCTATCATAAATAAATCGATTACAGGTTGTGAAGAGTAGTATTCTAGACCTGGAGTGTTTATTGTTAGTACCACTTGATCATCAGTATATCCCAGTCTATTGATGGCATCTATAAGCTCTTGAAATGAAGCTCTATAATCATAAGAATATTCAGATTGAAATCTATCCAAATCAAAACCAACTGAAGAAAGCATTACAAATTGTGCGCTGAACGGAACAAAGCATACAATGAAAATTAGGAATCCTGAAAGAATTTTACGGAAACTAAATCCTTTCTTATAAATTAAGGAATAACTGAGTTTCAATTTTTCTTCTTTCCATAATAGAAGGAATGCTAGTAAATTGAAGATTATTATATATCCCAGGAGTGATAAAAGGTGAGTATGCGCATAATACCATCTAAGATGAAATGGTTCGAATACTGTCTCAAAGGGGATGACAGGATAAAGGGAAAGATATGCCGTTGCAGTAATGAATAGAAAACTTATGATACCATCTCTATTCCCACCATCTTTCTTGTTTAGAAAAGAAACAATTGACTCAAATCCTATTGCAAATATTATTGTTACTGGAACTAGAAGGGGAGTTAAATATCTAATAGAATCCATCGCATAAATTCCTTGCCAGAACATAAAGAAGAAGAGTAGCCACAGAACAATATCGTTATACTTCTTATTAGAGCTTATAAAACCAATAATCTTAATGAACAGCCAAGTCCCTGCAAACATTGAAGCAATAAGAATCGAGAATGAAGAAGATAAGAACGTAGCTGTATGAGCGTTTTCAAGGTAAGTAACAGTATCAGGTAAATATATTCCAGACCAAATCATACTAGCATTTGTATATTTTAGATTGAAATATTGATCTTGCAGCATAATACCAATTCCTGGTATGGAAATCATGAGTATACCCCAAAAAACAGCTAGAATCGAGGGTAGTATGAAAATTCCCAATGTATATGTCCATCTTTTCCACGAAAATACTAGAGTGTCACTTGTAATTATAAAATAGAGACAACAAACAGTCAATAATCCAATGAAAATTCCAGTCCCGAGATAGATATCATACACAGATTTTCTAATCAATTGCCCAGCAAAACCAACCACAACTAAGCTTCGAATAATTTTACCAAACTTATCAGAAGGCATAGCAACAAAAATCACCAGTGGAATAATGTAACCACTTAGTTTGCTCAACACACATCCGCTTAAACTAAAGGTAGTTAACAGAACGAAAAAGATTTGATCACGAGTACTTCTAGAATCTAAAAATCGTTTGTAATAGTAAAACGATGCAGTAACAAAAAACATGATGAATATTTCTTGATAATATATGAACTCATAGATAAGAAAGAATGTAAATGGAGTCGCTAGAAATGCGATAACTGAAAACAAGGATGTTTTTTCAGAAAGTCCTATCATTTTTGAAATTTTGTAACAATAATATACGGTTCCTGCTAAATATAAAATAGGTATTAGTTGGATCATCTCTGATTGTGTTGTGAAGAAAGCGTAAGCAAAAAGAAACACATTCATAGGTGGTTTAAACTGTGGTAAGAATGTCAATTCATTTATTTGACTGAGTTGACCAGTGATGAAAATTCTAAATGAATTCGGAAGATAAAAATGTAGAAAGTCCCAGCCTTTGAAGGGGTAAACTAGTACCTGGAAGATGTAAAAGAGGAGCATGGCTAGAAGAATGAATTTAAGAAGAAAATCTAGTGATTTAGATAATTTCTTTCGCTCAGCTAATATTAAATCAGGTAATTTCTTTCTTACCCAAACATAAATCTTGAAGACTAGAAAAAGTAAACCAACAGCAAGAAAAACATAAACATAGGTTTCAAGGATAAACTCATTCCCAATCCTATCAGCAACCCATGCCAAAGCAATCATTGGTACAACAAGTAAAATAGTTCCGATAACAAGTGATTCTGCTAAGTTCTCTAAGAAAGAGTTTTTGGTTTTAATTCTGAGTATTCTTACTTTAATCAAATCATTGAAAAGAGAACCTAGTGAGAGTATAGAAAGTAGTGGTATTATGATTCTAATATCAATCTGTATCATTTAGGAATCTCCAGTTTCCTTCTCTATATCTGCAGCTGTTGTCGTTGCTGCAAACTTTCTCATAGTTTCAAGTTTTCTAAAATGTGTAATCGTAATTAATATAGGTATTGTTGCGGAGATTGCAGCTATAATAAACCAACCAAAAAGAGAGTTATCGAGCTTGTCTGTTGAAATGAGAGTAAGATAGCTTGCAAAATAGTATCCACCAGCAAATATGAGAAGACCAATTGACCAGAGTGTATATTTTATCTTCTGATTCATTCTACCAACTGTTTTGGTCTTCACTTTGATGGTTCGGTCGAAATCCTTCTTAACACCTAATAGTGCGCTTAAAACTGCCCAAACAAGGAATGATTGTGCAGTCATCATTAATAGATAAAAAGCTCCGATTGTCCAAGCCATCCCTAAAAACCCTCTCATCTTAATCATCCTATCTTCTTTACCTTCTCTTATCCAAGAAATGAGAGCCATAATCAAACTTGCTAAAGATATTAAAATAGGTGCAAACAGTAGCAAAGGAAATGAACCTAAATTTGGTCTAACAAATTGAAATTCTAGAAATCCCCCAAGTTCCTTTAGCATATACATAATAAAGAGTAGCAAATAAACGAACCACATTGTCACTCCAATTAATGGTGTCAATATTGTAGATGTTATGTCTACCTTATTGATGAAAGAATTATCACCACGAAGAATCTTCCAAAATCTTTTTCGAAAAATGGACGTTATTCCATTGGTCCATCTCCAAATTTGGTTAATCATACTTATTGGATTCCAGGGCACCAAACCCTTGGAACATATTTCATGGATGTATTTTGTTTTATAACCTTGACTCATTAACATAAACGATGTATCAGTATCTTCAGCTAAAGTGTCTTCCAATAATCCACCAGACTCCCTTAGTAAATCCGCTCTGAACATACCAGTTGTTCCTGCAAAAATCACACCATCTCGAGTACCTCTACTCTTTTGATAAATATGGAAGAATTGTGTATGGATGAATGCACTACTTCGCATTAAATAATCTTCTTGGTTTACAAACATCGGTTTACCTTGAACAAGAATAACATCGTCTTCATTAAATCCTGAAAGACAGGTCTTAATAAAATTGGGAGTAGGTATGTGGTCAGAATCTAAAACACTAAAAAAATCGCATTCAACTTGTTTAAGAACATTATTGAGAGCTCCAGCCTTGAAACCTTTTCTAGTCTCTCTTTGAATAAAAGTAACATTTTTTTCTTTACAAAAATCTTGTATTTCAGAGGAGAAGTCTCGAGGACTGTCATCACATACAACTACCTGATATCTATCTTTTGGATAATCAATATTGAGAGCACCTTCAATTGTTTTAGAAACTACTGCCAGAGGTTCTTTATACAAAGGAATTGTGACTACAACTTTTGGAAGAGGAGTACTTGTTAGATATTTATTTGTCAAGTTTTTCTCGGATCTATACGAAGATGAAGATCCAATATAATAGTAGATAAAAATCGAGTAAAATGTGGATAATAGTTCTAATAGTAAAATGAAGAAATTAAGAAAAATACCCATTACTGCTTTCCAATTGGGTAAATATGGTGATAATCTGGTTATAATTTCATAACTACTATAACCTACATAATATACTAAGAATCCTAGTAGAATAATAGTTAAACTATACCAGAGATACCTTTTCCAATGTATTCCTTGTTCGCTCAATGATATTCATTTATTCCTTTAACAAAATAAGGTTTGTTGTGTTTAGTTGTAAAGTGAAGAAAGAGACAAACTGGGAAAGTAGCTATCATAGATAATCCCAACAAGCCTAAAACTAACCAAAATGATCCAGATGGTCCAGCTGTTATTAGATCAAAAATAGTTATCACAATTAAACCACAACCAAGTAAGGATATAATGAATGAGAGGATGAGATAAGGAACCTTTTCATTCCATTCATTTTTCCCCCTTATTGGTGCTTTTCTTGTGAATAATGATTTGAAGACTGCGAAGACTGTAAATGGATTTAGAACTAAAGCTAGAATAAGGAAATAAACTAAATCAAATGGGTTCATGTTCTTAATTCCACTTTTGCGTGCAAATAGTACTGCTATCAGCCCAGAAATTTGATAGGAAAACGCAAAAGCTATTGGCATAATAAGCAGTGGTGGAAAGCTTCCTGCTGTTACTCTAATGATTGGACTTCTTGTTAAATACATTATAACATAAAATATAACATTAAGATAAACAGAAGCAGCAATTAAGAACAAAGAAGTACTAAACAATAAATCTACTCTATCTGATAAAGGTAATTTTGCTCGTAAGATATTCTTCCATCTTTTCTTTAGAACTTGCATACTTCCTTTAGCCCATCTTAGAATCTGTGATAAGAGAAGAGAAAAGGTTGCAGGTATTAAACCAAAACTACCATAACTATCCATTAAAGCGGTTCTATATCCTTGAGCTAGTAAACTAACTGAAATATCAACATCTTCTGTGAATGTATCAAAGGGTATTCCTCCTACCTCATCAATGTAGGTTTTACGAAAACACACAGTTGAACCGTTAGTCAAGACAGTTGAACGTTTAGTTTTAGATCGTTGAAAAACCTCATAGAATTGAGCATACATTACAGATTCCCATACTTGTAATTTAGAAAATACATTTCGAAAACTGACTTTTGCTTGTACAAAAGCTAAATCAGGGTCTTTTTGGAATTCTTTCATGAAACCATTCAATAGATTATTATGTACAACGTGATCATAATCTAAGAGAACGAAGTATTCAGATTTGATTTTCTTCAACATAATATTAAGCATTCCAGCTTTGAAATGTACATTAGATGGGTCATATATGTATTCAGTCTTATATTTCTCCGCTAATTCCCTAATTTTCTTAAAATCTGGATGATCATCATCTGTATCATCCCCTAGAAACACGCTGATTTTCTCTTTTGGATAATCAAGTTTGTTGATAGACATTAATGTCTCCTCTAATATTAAAGGTTCAGGATTACGAATAGGTATAATGAAACTTATTTCTGGAAATTCAGTTAGAACAATCTTGTCATTTCCTTTGATAGAAGGAGGGTTCATACAAGTAGAGCCCATGTGTTTAATCAACATCACAGTATAGAAGATTCCTATAATTTCTACTATCAGTGAAAGGAGGTTGAAAATAAAGGAGAGTATTAGTTTGCCAACTGCTGTATTTGTAGAGAATTCTTGTATCATTAGAATAAATGACCATACCAAGTAAACAATACTAACAATACCTACGAGAAAAGCAAGAAAATATAAAAATATACCAAATATTTTCCAACCTAAAGATGATTTATTGTGTTTTTTCTCGTAAGTCATGATTGAACCCTAACAACCTATGATTAGAGAATTATTCTATGACCTATTAAATTTTTTTTGTAGGGTTATTTGAAAAGTAGATGAGATGATGAGAATAACATAATCAGCGTGAGCTAGGCAAATCATTGACTCATAGGTTGTAATTCTTCATCATATCTGTTATTCTCAGTCAAGATATAAATATTGTATATATTAATTGCACTGATTAATAACCTTAAAGAAAATAAAGATAAGGAAAAATCTATTTGTCCCCAGTAAACTTTAATTCAGGAATTTCAGATTCTTCAATTTTGCCAGGTTGTGAAGAAGTATCAATTTCTTTCTTTCGTTTTTCAACCAATTGTTCAGGGCTCATAACGGCTTCTAGTTGATTTTTAGGAACTGGGGGAGGTACAAACTTTTCAATTAACTGAGATATAAGTTCTTTTTCTTTCTTAAGTCCCAAATTGTCACAGTACTCGTAGAACTTTTCATCATAAAGATAGAGATCTTCAAGTAATTTCTTGTAAATCGCATTAACTTCTTCTGTATCTAGCTTCATAATTTCAGGAGAAGTAATTTCTTTAATATAATCTGCAATTAGTTTCTCATCATCTGCTGTTTCACTTAGATAGAAAATAAACATAGAAATATTGGATTGTGCGCTGTGAACGGCTGTTTGAATCAATACGCTTCTATATTTTTGAGTTAGAATATTAACAAGATCATCTGAAGTTATTCTTAGATGAGATGTAATCTTTTCTTGCCAATTTTCGGGGAGTTTAGAATAATTGAAAGATAATGCAGGGACAAGAAATTCATAGAGTTTTTCATTGATTGCTTTGATATCTTCATCTGTCATTTTTTTTAGAAACTTGAGGAATAGTTTATAATGATCAAGATTTCCAGATGCTTCAAAATAACGCAAAATAGGTAAAACCGATTCTTTTGGTTCAAGTCCTTTAAAGTATGATTTCATTATATATGGTCTCATCCCATAAGGTACAAGCAAGATTAGTAGAAGAGGTAGTAAAGCATACCAGAGTCCATTTTCGACAGTTGACCAGATTATCACAACCAAGGCAATAACAACTACCCAAATACCTATCTGGATATATTTTATTCTTGGTTTTGCTTTTGTAATATTGAAACAGAGCTTGCATAACCTATTCGCTTGTACATCATAATCCTGATCAAAATTACATATATTTAAACCACAGTTTGAGCACTCACCATCAGAAGAATTCTCGTAATGAAAGGCACAATAACTACTGCTATCTAATTCAACCATATTTACAAGAAAAGTGGTGTTCTTTTAACTTTATCGAATCATTCGTTTTTAAACAACTGTGAAGATGTTTTAGACTTGCATCAAAGACATAGTACAACTCGCTTTTGAATGAATACTAGAATAGACTTTAAATAAGAAGTTCTAAAAATAATAAAGTGTAAATTGTTTAACTTGGGAAGTGTTTCAAATTGAGTGCTGAAGACAAAGTTCCGAAAATGATTCGTGAAGGGAAAGAAGTTCTTGCTAACAAAACAGCTGATGATTTCTTAAAATTTATGGAAAAGAATATCATTGAGATAGAAAAAGAAGACAATTTCATCGAATCAGTTATTTTATGGCATTTTGTTGCTGAAACAATGGAAAACATGGAGGAAACCGACATTGCTTCATATGCTTATAGTAAAGTTATCAGCAGATATTTGTTGTTAGATGATGTTAAAAGAGCTGAAGAATTTTACAAAGAATCAATTGACAAAGAGCTTACAGGTTTTCATTTAGATACCATAAGAACAATTATTGAAAGGAGAAAACATACTCCAAGTAACAGAGAGATTATTAAAATTCGCAAAATGGACATTTTTGGGGATTTAGACATAATTCCTGCTAGTCCAAGTACGTATTTTGAATCTGTATCATTAGTTAGAAGATATATTCATAATAATCTACCAAAGGGAACTTATTCTGTGACTATTTTGAACCATAAAAACAGTAACAAAGAAGATATCGAGATTTCTACGGAGGAATTAATCGAATACGAGGTTATTTCGATGGAAGAAACAGTGAGGGTTGACTAGAATGACAGAGCAGAAAACAATTTGGGGTTCAACTAGATATTTCATAAAAATCGATCCATATACCAATGTTTTTGGTACTTCTATGAGTGGCATAGTATCATTTTATGATACCCATGGTTTGATAAATGAGAGCGAGTGCAGGAATCTCCAAGAGATTGTAAGAGTTGTAAATGACTTTTGGTCAACCATTCTAGCACCTCATGAGACAAGAGTTGCTCGATGGATTGAGGAATACCTTAATGAAGCAGGAATCATTGCGGACTATAATCTGCTTTTACGTTTATTAAGATCTGAGGACTTACTACTTGAGGACTTAGAGGATCTTATAGCATCAACTAGAGAAGTTGAAACAAAAGAATTTGAAGAAGCATTTGAAACAGCTGAAGATAACAAAATAATTGGTCAAGAAATCACTATTACTCGTTTACCTGAAGATGAATATCTGCGAAAAGAACTACTTCAGAAATTAATAGAGGATAATAGATACCAAGTTCCAAAAATGGTTAAAAGTCGAAGCCAATTCAAGCTACCAAATGGAAAAATCCAAAAAACAGAAAAAGAGAACCCCCTAGGGTTTGGAGAAACTCTGAAAGACATCACTGTAACTTCTGGAATAAAGAATGAGAAGGATAGTACTATTACTAATGTCGAAATTATTGATGAGATACCTTATTGTTTTGAGATAGAAAACATGACAGTTGAGGATTTGGAGATAAATCCTACAAAAGAGAAAAAAGACAAAGTATTAGAAATTATTTGGGAAATACCTGAAATTCTACCCAAACAAGAAGTAAAAATCAACTATCAACTTGCAAGAAGAATCACTAGAACTATACTTGAAATCATGGAGAATGAAATTATCGCTGTTCTTAATACATTTGAGAGCATATCTCATTCAGGTCTTGAATTCATTTCAAGATTAAAATATCTGAACATTCATGATAGACAATTGCAAGAGCTACACATAGTTGACTATATACCTCCAGAGTTCACAATACTAAAAACAAAACCTGAAGCTTTACCTCCAAATAGTGTTATTGAAAAAGTAAAACTAAAGGGAATCAATATTAGATGGAAACAGAAGAATGTTAGATCTGGTCAAACTCTAGATAAAGAATACATCATAGATTACTTCCCATATCTATTCAGAGGGAAGAAAATAGTCAAAGATAAAGATGGTAAAATTCTGTTCAAAATAGCTAAATTCATCAAATCATCAGAAAGAGAGTTGGGGTATTCCATTTTATATGTTATTAAAAATATCAGAGGCGAAACAACGGAATTTATCTCATTAGCAGATAAAATTCCTGCCAACCATACAATTGTAAAGAAGAATCCTGAAAATGCTCAAATAATGGAGCAGATTGATGATGGGGGAGATAAAATAATTACATGGATTGCTGAATCTCCAGTTGTAGGAAAACTAAATTCTGTAGAAATACAAGTTTCAGGAGATACACCACCTACATTAGAGTTATTCCAAGTTTTCATTGGAGATAAAACAGAAAGTGAAGTTTTAGAAAAAGAATCTTCAGTTACACGAGAAATGGTTAAAACTCCTTAGGAAACCAATCATCAATCCTATCTCAAATAAACTCTTTCATTAAAGAAAAGGTTTACTTAATTCTTCCTTGTTTCAGAAAAGGTTAGTTACACAGAATTTATTTACAACCTAGTTTATTTTCCTCTATCAATGAAAAATGAATATGATGTCATTATAGTAGGTGGAGGACCAGCTGGTGTTGCTGCATCTTTAAGCTGTAGAAGAAGCAACTTAGAAGTCTTGCTAATTGATAAGAAACCAATGGAAGAGATTGGAGACAAGGTTTGCGGTGAGGCCATATCTAAAAAGACATCACATTTCGTATCAGAAAAATTAGGAATTAAGCCACCTTCAGGAAATGAAATCAATGTCCTAGTTGAAGATCTTGTACTAAGAACTTCACTTCCAATGGATCACATTACTCTACCAGCCATCGGATATATGGTTGATAGACATAAATATGGTCAAAGACTCTTACACGATACAATTAATCTTGGCACTAAAGTTTTAGATGTAACAAAAGTAATTAAACCAATTCTTGAAAATAACAAAGTTTCAGGAGTTATAGTCAAGAATTCAGCTGGAGAAGAAGTAGAATATTTTGCAAAAATTGTAATCGATTGTAGTGGGGTTATGGGAGTAATAAGAACTAAACTTCCTGATGAATTTGAACCAATTTTATCTAAGTCACTCACTAAATCTGATTATGCTTCATGTTACAGAGAGATTATACAACTAAAGGAAGAACATGGATTGGATGGAAAAATCGTTCTGCAATACGAGGAAGACATACCGGAACCTGGTTACATATGGTTTTTTTCAGATGGAAAATATAAACTCAATTGTGGTACTGGTTTTATTAAAGAAGGTAATAATCAAAATAAAAGTGTGAAGAAGGTATACTTCGATACGATGGAGAAATACTACCCAAAAGGATCATACGAAACTTTAGATGGTCGCGGAGGAATTGTATCAATTCGTCCTCCTCTTTGGAATGCGGTTGCTCCTGGGTTCATAGTAGCGGGAGATGCAGCTTTTCATGCAGACCCTCTAACTGCAGAAGGTCACGGTCCAGCTCTTATAGCAGGATATTTTGCGGGTTTAGTTGCAAAGAAAGCTATAGAACAGAACAATTATACAACAGAAAAACTTTGGGAATACAATAAATTGATTATTTCAAATTTCGGAGCAGAACATGCAAGAAGTAGGATTTTAACAATTACTTTAGAGAGAATAGGTCCAAGAAATTTGGAGTTTTTATTGAAAAGAGGAGTAGTCAAACAGTCAGATCTTACATCCAAAGGGATTATGAAAAAACGTTCTATATTCAATTATCTTATGCTTGCTTTGAGATGTTTTCCAAAATATAGTTTACTTCTACTAATGAAAAAAGCAATTGATACAAGTAAATCTGTAGCCAAACATTGTCTAGAATATCCAAACTCGCCTGCAGAGTATAGAGACTGGCAAATAAAAATGGATTTATATTATTCCAAAATTCATGGAAAATAGAATCTCGGTGAACATAATTTTTTAGTTAGGAATATGATCCAGTAAAACAATGACTCTTCCAGAAGATGCTGAAGAAAGAGCATACAAACACTGGGCTACAGTTGTCAGTGAAGAAGCTTTGTCAGTCTTTGGCAATAAACAAGTAGGAACAACCGGATGGGATCCTATTGGTCATTATCATCTTGGAAATTTCAAAGAAGTAGTAACTGGTAGAGCAATATATCGAGAACTGCTAGAAGCTATTGAGATCATTAGCAATGATTTCTTCTGATAGACTTTTCTTTAAAGTCTTTATAGTTTGTTTCGTTCCAATTGTATGAACATATGGACCTAGCTTTGGTCCTCTATCTGTATTTAACAAGATATTATAGAGTATTTTAAAGAAGTCTCTTGGTTTAACTTCATTATCTCTTGCTGATTCAAAGATTGCTGATTGTATATCATCTGCAGTTTCAGCTGATTTCAATGCTTTGATTAATGCTTTAATTGCAACCTTATGTTGCTTATCAAGCTTAATAGTTACTTCTTCTAATTGCTTGAAATCTTCAACCCAATTTTCAGCATATTGAATTCTATCTTTGATATCTTTAATGCTAGCTTCATCACGCAAGTAACCATACTCTTCCAATCGAGATTTCAAGAAATCTTTACGTTTAGCTTCTGTTTTAGGTGCTACTGAAATTAGATTAACCAGCAAAGTATATGGAACTTGAATAGAGATTTTCTCTGGTGGATTTAAGTGCCAACAATACTCAAATAAACCATTTAGTTTGCGCTTACGAGCTTGATTACCTTCCTTGACTTTATCAAAGTAAACATTTTCAAGGAAATCGATTTCTTTCATATAAACGGGAATATCATCTACTGCCAGAGTTCTACTTCCTGCCATTCGTTTGTAAGTTAATAATGCTAAGGATTGCGTAGAACCATATCTATACCATGTTTGAGGAGTAAAAACATTTCCAGCTGATTTTGAAATCTTTGATCCACCTTTATCAAGAAACATTTCATATCTAGCATGAGTTGGAGGTTCATAATCGAAGATTTGTTTGCATATTTCATCATTGCAAGTTACAGATTCAAATATATCTTTACCAAATGCTTCAAAGTCAACTTGTTGAAGTTCCCATCTAGCAGCAAACTCAACTTTCCAAGTAAGTTTGCCTTCAGCTTTGTTTATGTTAGCAAAACCATGATGACCACATCCTTCTAGTAATTTACCTCGGATCTCATCACCTTTACAATGGTATTCTACTAGGTCCTTCTTAGCATCAAATGAAACTGCTTGAGTAGTATAGATTTTACCACATTTTTCGCAAACCGCATGATAAGGGAGTACTTCAAGATATTTTTCTTGTCCAGTTGTATCTTTGATTATCTGTCCAGCTAATTTTGCTTTACTAAGTACTTTTTTAACTTGGGGCCCCATTTTCCCTGTTTTATAGATGTTATATGCAGAGACAGGGGTAAACTCAATACCAGCATCTTCTATTGACTCGATGAGTAAAGACGACATGTGCTGACCATAGCTTTCATGACAACCCCATGGATCTGGTATCATTGAGACTGGCTTGCCAAGATGTTCTTTTAACTCAGGTGGTGTTCCAGCTGGTACTTTCCTCAATCCATCTAAATCATCTGCAAATGCTAAGAATTCTGCTTTTCGATCTAATTCTTCAATAGCTAATTTGAATGCATAAGCTCTGGATGCATCTGCAAATGAACCGATATGTGGAAAGCCAGACGCGCCTAAACCACTTTCAGTTCGAACAATCTCAGGATGATCTCCTTTCAAGTTATCCTTGCGCTTGAGAACATCTAATGCGAGCTTGTCTATCCAAGTACCTCTACCGATAACATCATCGTTATCTTCGCCAAAGTCAAAATCTTGGGACACTTTTCATCAGCCTAACTTAATTTAATATCAATACTTGAGTTAACTCAAAAGCAGTCCTTTATATTAATTACTCTTACATCTAGTAAAAAGAAAGAAGAAGAGTAGCTCTTTGCTATTTTTCATTTGACAGTTAAGCTTGTTTTGGATCTAACGCATCCAGCGGGGCATCACTTAATAGGTTGAACCCTCTATGTGACAGTATTAGGAAAAAGATCTGGACCTAGGGCTGGAACATTTATTGATATCCTAGGAAAAGAAAGAATCATTAACTCCTAACCAAAGCTTTGGAATGTTATTAAGAGAAAAAAAAGAAAAAAGAAAGAGATTTTCATCCTCTTTATGCTTCATTCTCCATTTTGGGAGCTTCAACAAAGTATGGTGCATATTCAGGATCTCTCTTCAATTGTTCTAACACACTATTACCTAGTTCGGTAATTGACCAGCCCCTTTCCTCTTGCTTGATCAATCCAAGTTGAGTTAGTGAATTTGAATGCTTACCAGTTTTGATATGTGACCTAATAGTATCTAAACCTATTTTCAGTTTCTTTGAAAGTTTTTTATATCCAACTGCTCCCCTAGTAAGTTCTATGAGGATAAGGCGTTTAGTGCGTCCTAGTCTTTCAACTAGAGTTTCCACTGATACTCCTTCATCTACCACTCATATCACCGGATAGGTAGTAGTTATAATATAGTCAAACACTTTAAAAATTTACGCTTTTTTTGCAATTAAAATATAGTTCTAGAACCTAGGAAAGAGAGATTCTGTTTCCCTCATCAGAACATTTAAGAGAAATGATAGAGTTTAAATTTTGATGGAATACAAACTATGTTTTAGTGTATTTGATGACTCTGTGGGAACTAAGCCTGTACATTTTTTAGATTTATCAGAGGAAGAATCACAGAAACTATCTATACGTATGCTAATGGGTGCAGCAGCTACAGATATTTTGAGAGAAGCAAGTGCAGTCATGCCTTTACATGATATAGGTGGTGTCGCTTATTCATTTTTCTTTGGAATACCATGTAAAAGTAAGAGATCTCCAATTACAATGGCATGTTTAACTTTTGTTATTCCTGAAGAATTTCAGTCACAACTTTACATGAAAGTTCCAGTTTTTAATTATCACAGTTCTAACATAGCAAAACAACTTTCTGGTCTAATTTTATACGAACCAAGCTATCAAATGGATGAAGCTATGAAAATGAGAATCAACAATTGGGCTCAGAATTTATCTTCAATTATGGAGACAAAACAAGAGGATTCAGTTGCTCAATCTATCGAGATTGTTAGATCCGAAGCATCTCCATACTTCTTCATGAGATTAGTAAATAAAGGTCCAGATAGAGTTATACATGCTCTTCTCATTGGAAAGCCAATTATTGTAGTATGCTCTAAAGAAATGGTAAAGCCATTCTTATCATCATTACAATCTTTCCAACCCAGAAGAGAGCTTCTAGTTTCATTATTCCCTCCTGAATATGTATCTCCAGATCAGTTTGACGTTTTATTTGCAACACCGGAGCTATTATCAAATTATCCAACGAATGTAATATGTGATCTAACCATTGGAGTTGCAAAAGGCGGGGAAGAAAGCGATTTTTCAAAGAAACTTATGCAAAAACTTCAACAGGATGCAGAAGCAGGTGGATATAGCCATAAAGGCCTAATTGATACTTCTATCCGAAAACTAGAAGGAGAAGTAGTTAAAATAATCAGATACTCTGGAACAAGTATCATATCACAATACTATGCACTTACAACAAATCCAAAACAGCAATTTGCTGAAATGGAAGAAGCTGAAGTCGATATGGCATTCCAAATCGCATTTACACGTTATCCTGAATACGCTAGTAGTATCGATAAATTGTACCAAGATGTAACAGGTAAGAAAAGACGATTCGACATTTGATTTTTCTTTTTTCACTATAGTTTTTTATTCATGTTAGCTCTAGTATCTTTAATGGAAATTGATTCTGTAATCAAAGAATTAGTTGATTCTGAAATAAAAATTGTTTCAGTTGTAGGAGCAGGAATTTCAAAAGCTTCAGGGATGCCTACATTTCGAGGAGAGGATGGGATGTGGAATAACTACAGAGCTGAGGATTTAGCAACTCCATTTGCTTTTCAAAGAGATCCTAAAACGGTTTGGGAATGGTATAGAGCAAGAATGAGAATACTACTTGAAGCTGAACCTAATCCTGCACATAATGCTTTAACAGAACTAGAAGAAGAAGGGCTTTCAATTGGGATTATTACTCAAAATGTTGATGGTTTACATGAACTTGCTGGTTCGAAGGAAATAGTAGAAATTCATGGAAGAATCAGGTATTGTAGATGTAGTTCATGTAAACATATAGAAAGATGGGACACAAAAGAAGAATCGAAGAAAGAATTGGATTTACCCTATTGTCCGAATTGTGATAACCAATTACTTCGTCCCGATGTTGTATGGTTTGGAGAACCATTGGCTTCAGAGAGATGGGACAAAGCAGTTGAATGGACTTTAAATGCTAACATCATGCTTGTAATTGGAACATCTGGAGTTGTTGCACCCGTTTCTTCTCTACCAGCATTCGCTAAGCAGAACAATGCTAAGATTATAGAATTTAATATCGAAGAAACTCCAATTTCAACAATTAGTGACTATTCAATTTTTGGTCCATGCGAAAAAACTCTTCCTGAATTTTCTCAAAAGATTATTGACAATAAGAGAGGTTTCAACGATGTCTAATCACCAAACAAAAAGAAGAGTTGAAATAATTGTTGTAGGTTTGGTTCAGGGAGTTTTCTTTAGAGATAGTACAAGAGAAGTAGCTCAGAAGCTTGGTATTAGAGGAACAGTATGTAATCTTTACGACGGCTCTGTTGAAATCATAGCAGAAGGAACGGAAGAAGAACTACATACATTGATTAAATTTGCAAAACAAGGTCCTCCTTCAGCTAAGGTCTACAACATAGATATAAAATGGAAAGATGCAATGAATGATTTACCTTACTTCAGAATAGTTTAATAGAATTAATCAAATTAAAATATCAAAGCAAATTGGGAATGGTAAGATTGACAGAAGAAATTGAGAAGAAAATACGAGGAACAATTGAAAAACTTGATTTAAAAGATACAGAGTTAATACACTTTGGTTCTATTGCAAAGCTACCAACTCAGTTTGGAGAATTTGAAATTATAGGCCTGTTAAGCTTAAGGGACATGAAAGAACATGCTGTAATTATAAAAGGTGATGCAATAGGTAAAAAAGATTTACCAATTCGAATTCATTCTGAGTGTCTGACAGGAGATGCTTTTACTTCTCTACGCTGTGACTGTAGAGAACAATTAGAAACAGCCATGAATTATATATCTAAGCAAGAATCAGGTATGCTTGTATACTTAAGACAAGAAGGGAGGGGTATAGGTCTTTTCAACAAAATGAAAGCTTACACTCTACAAGAGCTAGGTTATGATACTAATGAAGCGAATGAACTTCTTGGATTTAAAGCAGATGAGCGATCATATCTAGTAGCAGTTGATATTCTTAAGGCTTTGAAAATAAAAACAGTTCGATTACTTACAAACAATCCAAAAAAAGTAATGGAACTATGCGATAGTGGTATAGAAGTTACAGAGAGAATCCCAATTGCTATCACACCCAATGTCTATAATGTGAAATATTTAGCTACGAAATCAGATAGTGGTCACTTAATGGGGACAGAAGCCCTATTCTGTCAAGATGAAGAAGATAACTAATCTGATACCTCTTCAGTAGATTCTTCAGTAGATTCTTCAGTAGATTCTTCAGTAGATTCTTCAGTAGATTCTTCAGTAGATTCTTCAGTAGATTCTTCAGTAGATTCTTCAGTAGATTCTTCAGTAGATTCTTCAGTAGATTCTTCAGTAGAT
>JAUVXV010000012.1 GCA_030603365.1 Candidatus Heimdallarchaeota archaeon | reverse complement strand
GAAAACTATCAGTCTCTCCACCTACAAACCTTTCCACTAATTCTTCATCCGAATGCATTACTTCAGGTCTATTAATACACATATCCCCAATAGTTTCCAAAGATTTCAACTCTAACCCACTACAGAATGAACTTGCTGTTTCCATTATATCACTTCTATAGGATAAAGGAAGAGGAATCTTCTTCCTCTGAGAATACTCAATCTTAATGATTCCTCTTCCCTATTAACTAAATTTTCGTTTTACCGGAAACGACAAAAGACTCTATTTTTTCTCATTATCTCTGCCCTGAACCTTGTGCCTTCTCTTCTGCGTAATTTAACTAATTGCTCCTCGGTCAATATGTCTTCCAGGTTCATTTTAAAACTAATACTCTTTTTCTGAATCTCAGCCCAGACAGTTCCCATTTCATCCACCAGAACCTCGATTTCTTCCTGAACAGGGGAATCTTTCAAGAGTAGTCTCTTGAGCTCAAGCTGCTTTTCCTCCAATTGCAAGCGTAGTTCAAGAATATCCTTTTGAAAAGCAACTTGTAGTTTGTCTAGTCCTTCTTGCTGCTCTGTAGTTAAATCCAAATCGGACAACACCCCGGCTGCTTCCACCTTGCTCTCTTTGCGAAGCATAACCTTTATCTCACGTTTGTCTTTTTCCGGATGAATATGGGCCCTGACTCTCTTCCCATTGAACTTAACATCTACTCTTTGACTGGCCAATGCCCCGGAAGCTACTATGCCTACCAGCACTAATCCTCCCATCAATACTATCAGCCACTTTCTCTTCATCTTCACCTCCCTAACTAAAACTAATATTTAGTGGTAATTTTCGCCTTAATCTTTATTACATTAGACGAAAAAAAAAGAGAAATGTTCCATTTTTCCTCTCCCCCAAGGGGAGAGGATTAAGGTGAGAGGAAGGGACAAATGAAGGTAAAGGCAGGAAAAATTCTGGGTGCACCTGGCAGGACGTTGTTCGAACTTTTTTTCTCAATGCAAAAGAGGATGTTGAAATTCCCGAATACAGCATTCCGACCTTATTACAGCCAACAATCACTCAGCCACAACAGACCATTATTCCCATAATTCTAACTTAACAAGTGGTGTTATTAACGGGGCAGGTCAGTAGAGTTAGCTTGTTAGGTTTTGTTATTATGTTTCACAGTTATGACTAATTTTCCTTTGGCGTGTCCTTCTTCAAGATATTGGAAAGCTTCAGCCGCCTCACTTAACGGGTAACGTCTATCTATGACAGGTACGACCTTGCCGGCTTCAAAAAGTTCTTTTATAAAAGCCAAATCCTTGTTTGGTTTATGCATCAGGATACCCATTTTCTTACTCCCGGTCATTGAAATCAATGGTGCTAGTAAAAAACCTTGGAAAATTGCAGCTGTGGAACCTCCGACCATGAGATAAATTCCCTTGGGACTTAATGCACGCTTGCAATCGAAAATCGGGTGATGTGCCGCAACATCAAGAATCCGGTCATAATGCTGCCCATTTTTAGTGAAATCTTCTTGAGTGTAATCAATGACCTGGTCTGCACCAATCGAGCGCAGCATGTCCAATTTCATCGCTCTGTCCACGCCTGTCACTTCAGCCCCGAATGATTTGGCAATCTGCACCGCAAACGTACCCACACCACCACCCGCACCATTGATCAAAACCTTTTGTCCTGGCTGAATCGGTCTTTTATCGCGAAGACCCTGCAGGGCGAGGACGGCCGCTTGAGGTAGGGCCGCTGCTTCCTCGAATGTCATACTGGCCGATTTCAGCGCTAATGCATTTTCACTGGCACATACATACTCAGCAAAAGCACCAAAACCACACAGGGATAGGTCCCCGAACACCTCATCACCTGGCTGAAACTGCTTTACCTTTCTGCCAACCGCTTCAACCCGCCCGGCTATGTCAGATCCGAATATCTTGAATGTTGGTTTAATAGGCGCCGCTAGACGGACAAAGAACACACCTCTCAGGTATTCAAAGTCAGCTGCGTTTAAGGATGCCGCATGAACTTTTATCAGTACTTCATTATCCTTGGCAGCAGGTTTTTCTACCTCTTTGAGCTGAAGAACTTCCGGAGACCCGTATTTTGTGCATACAATTGCTTTCATAAATATTCCTCCAAGATTGCTTTGATCGCGCGCGATGAAGATATCTCCCGAACTAGCCCTATCTAAGGTGTGACTTCCACTCTTTACAATGTACTTCGCAGCTTATAAGACTCCATGGAAGACAGTTCTAGTTTAGCAACCACACAGGGCATGTCTGCATCTAACTAGTTTTTGATTGTTTGTTTAAGAGAATATCTAATGCTACTGTTTTCTGGTGAAAAAGAAAAAAGAGAAAAGAGGATTGCAGTCGAACAATGAAAGTATGATATTAGGGCTGACTTTCCTGTTTAGGCCACTTCCATGCATGCCAAACAATCAGTGCAGCAAACATAAGGTATACAATTCCCAAAAATATCTCAAAAGCGGGACTTGCCATACTTGAGATCAAAAACAAGAGATCATAACCAACCCAGAATATGCCTACGCTCATGTTTGCCCAGCGATTCGCTCTATATTTCAATGTCAGGGACAGGAAAACCATAAAAATCGGAATCACCATAGTTATTGCAGATACCAACATAAATTCATGAGTGATTTGCATACCTCCAACTTCTCCCGGGTCATATAATCGCAGCACATCCGCATAAGTAGTACTTAACATGTGCGCTACCCATAACGCTGAAAGCTTTATCTTCACATCTTCCATAATTCAATCACCTCCATTATGAATCAAAATAAACAGTGTTACTTTTCTACTACTTATTTTTATCACTTGTAGCGCGCCCGCAACCCTGCGATTCTTGCTTAAATAAGTGGCGATGTTTCTACGGTACGGGTTGTCATTTGCTATTATGTTCCACAGTTATTACTACATTTCCCTTTTTGTGTCCTTTTTCGACATATCTGTGAGCCTTGGCAGTCTGTTCCAACGGATAGCTTCTGTCTATGACCGCTTTAAACTTTCCTGCCGCCATAAGTTCTATGAGGAAGTCTAAATCCTCAACATGTTGCTTATGTATTCCCCTTGTTGTTAAGAATTTCCCGTCCGGAGATAGAGCTTTCTTGCAATTTGATTTCGATAATTTCAAAACGGTATCAAAGACGATATCGTAAAGCTCTCCACTTTGAGTAAAATCCTCTTGAGTATAATCAATTACTTTATCGGCGCCCAGAGATTGGACCAATTCCAGATTAGCAGTACTGCATACCCCAGTAACTTCTGCCCCATAGTACTTGGCAAGCTGTACCGCATAAGTACCTACACTTCCAGAAGCGCCATAGATAAGCACTTTTTGTCCGCTCTGGGTGTTTGCCTTTCTAAGAAAATGTAATGCTGTTATTCCCCCATTGGGAATAGGGGCAACTTCCTCATAGGTCATATTGGCCGGTTTTATTGCCAGTACCGCTTTTTCAGGCAGACATGTGTACTCGGCATAAGCACCAAAATTCATCCCAGTAGATCCAAAAACCGGGTCACCTTCACTGAATAGCTTTACATCCTTGCCTACTGCCTCAATTTCCCCAGCTAGCTCCATCCCTAGTATACTTCTCTTTGGTTTTCTAATACCTAGAAATAATCGTGCCATGAGCCATTCCGCAGGAGGAACTGTAAAACTTCTCATTCTCACGTCACCTGCATGTACTGTTGAAGCATGTACTTTTATCAACACTTCATTATCTTTAGGGATAGGTTTTTCTACCTCCTTGAGTTGAAGAACTTCAGGAGGACCATATTTTTCATATACAATCGCTTTCATGAGAAAACATTCAATGTAGATGATTTAAGTATTACTCAGGATTGTTAGTTTTTGCCTTCATTGTTAAAAGTTATTACAACATATCCTTTCTTAAGCCCTTTTTCTACATAGTCATGAGCCTCAGCAGCTTGTTCCATAGGAAAACTTCTATCTATGAACGATTTAATCTTCCCCGCTTCAACTAGCTCTTTGATAGCATCTATATCTTCTTCAATTGATAAAGCACATTTTACTTTCTTCCTACCTATTATCTTAGTCCTCAACATTTGCAGCAGCTGTTTAGACTTAAAGTTGGCTAAAAGATAAATTCCTTTTTTATTTAGCACTTTTTTACTACGTGAAAATGAACTCTTACCTAGTACATCGAAAATAAGATCATATGTTTCTCCGCTTTGTGTAAAATCCTCTTTAGTGTAATCAATCACTTTGTCCGCTCCAAGAGCTTTTACCATTTCCAATCTTGGTGTACCACATACTCCTGTAACTTCTGCTCCGGAGTTTTTGGCAATCTGTAATGCAATACTTCCTATCCCTCCAGAAGCTCCATTGATGAGTACTTTTTGTCCACTCTGAATGTCTACTTTACTCATAATATTCCGAGCAGTCATAGAATTACCAGAAACGGTAGAAGCTTCTTCATAACTCATATTGGTAGGTTTCAGTGCTACTGTGCCTTTTTCAGGAACACATAGATACTCAGCATATGCGCCCATATTCATACCAACATATCCAAAAACTTCGTCTCCTGCATTAAATTGTTCAACATCTTTGCCTACTGATTCAATTTTCCCTGCAAACTCATTTCCTAGGATTTTTACTTTAGGTTTTCTAAAACCAAAAAATGATTTTGCAATCAACCAGAATAAGAAAGGCATGTGGAACTTGCGAGGGGAGACGTTTCCCATATTTCTAGCAATAATATCCCCAAAATTTACATGTACTGCATGTACTTTTATCAGCAATTCATTGTCTTTCGGAGTTGGTTTTTCAACTTCTTTTACATCCAGAACTTCAGGTGGTCCGTATTTTTCATATACAATCGCTTTCATATAATATCACTTTTTTTCCTAATATCTTAGTGTCAATAACGATATTAAAATGTAATCCAGAATTTCAATGTCTTAAAAATAGAGAAAAAAGAAAGGATTATTCTTTCTTTGGTCTAAGTTTGAATATTGATACTAGAACTAATCCAATTGCCAAGTAAATTACTGTTACTATTATGAGCGATACAAATTCAAAAGTCAAGTCAGAAAGTGTTTGACCATAAATCATAACCTGATTAACCATTCTAGTTGCTAGATTTGTTGGAAGTATATCAAACACCCCGAATACATTTCCATTTATTTGAAACATTGGGATTGTTTCTATTCCCCATACTGGAAAGAATGTAATCATGTATAACGGTATAGCAACTACACTTGATATAGAACTAGCAATCGTCCCTTTCTTAGAAAATGCAGCGATCATCATTCCTATTGCTGACATAGACAGAGACATTATCCAAACTATCACTCCTGCTAAAACATACGAACCTATTGCATTATATCCAAATGCTAGAGATAGTGCAAATAAAACAATAATCTGAACAAGAGCAACGAAAAGCTGTGTAAGGGATAATCCTCCAATCAAATGAATTGTTCTCATTGGAGTGAGCTGCAGTTTTTCTAATGTTTTTAGTTCATACTCTTCTGTTAAGATAGTAGACACAAATACAATGTTCATTACAATACCAATTATAACGAAACCTGGAACCATTAGGTCAAAAACTGTGGTATTTCCAACTATACCGATATGATGTTCTTCAATCACACTCTGACCTGTATCATCCCCCAAACTAAATCTGACTGCATCTACGAATTCATTGTATATAGTTGTGAAAGTCGAAACTGAGTTTTGATAGACTCCTGTTAAAGGATCACCAACTACTGTAACTCTTACATCATTGTCAAAATTGAAAACCACTTCGCTAAAATTTTCAGGAATAATCAATGTTAGATGTAAACCATGTTCTTCGTAGATTAGAAAATCTTCAGTTGACTGGTTATATACGTCAGTTTCAAATATATAGAAAATATTCATTGGAACCTCTCCCTCTTCGAGAGGATAAGTAACATTTCCTAAAGTATTAATGAGAGATTCTCCAAATTGATAGGTAGTAGTATCGTTTGTATACCCAATATCCTCATTGATGACTAGAATGTTGTACGATTGGACTGCAGATATTGGACCTCCAAAGATTACTCCCATAAAAATCATTAGCACAGCAGGTAACATTATAGCAATTATTAGGAAAAGCTTTGATCGGAATATTTCTTTTAGATATTTTATACTGATTGTGAAAGTTGTTCTAAATTCATATCCAATATTTTTTGTTAAAGAAGCCAATTTGTTTTTAAAATTATCTTTATCTTTCATTCTAATCACCCCTTAATTCCTTTCCTGTAAGACTGATGAAAACAGTTTCAAGCGATTGTTTAGTTAGTTTTACATCACTTACTGTTAATCCTTCTCCCTCAATAATATTAAGAATCTCGGGAATCTTCGCTATTGCATTTAAGGTCTTAATGAAGATGTCTTGGTCTTTCTTCTCAACAGACACATCTTTGACTGACTTCTCTATTTTGTTGAGTAAATCTTCATCAAATTCTTTATCGATTTCCAATTCTAGAATATCTCCTTTTCCATGGGTGTTCTTAAGGTTCTCAGGAGTGTCAACCGCTAGCATCTTACCTAGATCAAGTATTCCCACTCTATCTGATAGTGCGTCAACTATTTCCATGAGATGGCTCGTAATAATGATCGTCTTATTTTCCTTAGAAGCAAAATCTCTCAAGTAATCATAGAGATAATTTCGTGTTTGAGGATCTAAACCAACAAATACTTCGTCTAAAAACAAGATTTGAGGATTATGAATCATCCCCATAGCTAAATTCAATCTTCTTTGCATACCCCCCGAAAGTTTAGATGCTAGCTTCTTCTTTTGATCAATTAAGTATAAGCCTTCTAGCAAATGATTGATTCTTTCTTTCAGTTCTTTGCTTGGAATATTATAGGTTGTTCCAATTACATTGAGATTTTCGTATACTGTTAGATTTTTCCAAAATGCAGCTTCTTGAGGTACATAACCAATATGGTGTTTCAATCTTGAGGAATTTATATTCAGCTCATCTCCGTCGAATAAAATCTGACCTGAAGAAGATTTCAATAGTCCTACTAGCATGCGTATAAGAGATGTTTTCCCAGCACCGTTCGGGCCAAGTAATCCAAATATCTCTCCTTTATAGATTGCTAAATCTAAAGAATCTATAGCCTTTAGATTATTTGTGCTATAAATTTTGGTAAGGTTTTGAATCTGTATAGCCGTTTCAGTCATAGATTGAGAACAATATAGGACTATTTTAATTTTACTTATAATTTAATAACCTTTTGAACAGCTGAATGGTTGATTGTCGGAGAGAAATACAAACCTAATAATAAAGATAAATTTACATTATGCTTTTTTGTACAGTTCATCAATCAAAATATAATTTAGTATGTTTTTATGTAAAAAATCAAGAATACCTAGATGTAACATGATGCAAGACTATTGCAGATTTTTCTACACAATACTTATATTCTGATGTTTTTTCCATCACAAGTGTCATTTCATGTCTGAAACTATGGCTGAAAATCGAACTTTTGAAAGAAGATATGACATAGATTGGTTAAGGATTATAGCAATATTGCTTGTTTTTCTGTTTCATTCCATACGTCCTTCTTTGCATTTTATCCTACCTACTTCAATGGAATTTATGGATTTGATGGAAATTTCTCTGTTTTTGGACATCATCTTTGGTTTTTAGTTGTCTTATTCATTTTTACTTCAGTGATATTACCTCTTTTTGTGTATTTGAGAAAAGAGAAATTCAGATCAGGTTTTTCTAAAATTGCTTCTTTCTTCACAAAACCTGGTACTATTTACCTCCTAGTTATACCGATTTTCATTATGGAAGCTATACATAGTCTTTTTCTGAGTTTTATACCACGACTTGGTGGATGGGACTTTTTCACGTATATATTCTTCCTACTTTTTGGTTATTTGTTTGCATATGATAAGCAATTTAGAAAAGCATTGAAGAAAAACTTCATCTTTGCTATAATTCTTGGATTGCTCTCAGCAGCACTCATTTGTATGAATATTTTCTACTTTGATTCTATTTGGATAAATAGTGATTATTCAACAGTTGAAGTTATGTTTACTTTATCTAGAGTTATTTTTTCTTGGAGTTGGTTGATTGTAATTCTAAACTTAGCGAACAAGTATCTGAACAAGAAAAGTAAAGCTGTGAAGACTCTGAATGAATTAGTTTTACCATTTTACATTATACACTTTGTTGTAGTAAGTGTTGTTGGTTTTTACATCGTACAATTAGAATATCTTGTTATAAGTGAGTTTTTGCTAATATTCCTAATTTCTTTTGTTGTATTAATTCCTCTACTCCTTCTAATTAGAGAATTTAATGTATTAAGATTTATTTTTGGAATGGGCGTAACTAAGAAAAAAAGTATTGCTCGATTCTTCAAAAAGAAGAATGCCTCCGAAGATGAACCAGTAACTAAATAAGTAATTTCTGGAGGAGTAATTGAACAATATAACTTTTCATTTTAGTCATATGCGAGGTTAAACTGTGTTGAAGTTGCTTCTAATTATTTTTTTCTAAAAGCTTCAAATATTACTTGATTACAGTTATCACAGGTTACAAAGATAGCATCATCACATCCTTCTATTGTACATTGTTGAACTGTTCTACAATTTTGGCAATAGACTAGATTAAACTCTGTAATATCAACAAACTTTATCAAATCCAAGAAATTATCGTTTCCTTTAATAGAAGTATATTTCTTATTTTCTAACTGATCTAAGATTAACAAACTGTGGTTGATTTCGTGTAAGTACCCTTCTTTATCGAAAATTCCTCTTTCCATAATTCTTTGCAAAAATGGGTGAAAATCCTTGATTTTGACAGAATCCTTTTTTTCTAGAAATCTTACTAGCGAATTAGTTTGGTTGTCATTTTCATATATAAGTTCATATTGATTGTGATTTTCTTCATGTTCATCTAGTTCTGTTTTGATATAACTAGCCATATACTCTAACGCTGATAGAAGGAAATTAAATGATTGACTGCGTTCTCCATTTATCATAAACTGGAATTTACTCATGCTTTTATCTCCTTTGATCCTCTTCTTCGAATTTGTTGTTTACTATTTTATATACATAGTGAGCAACGCAATAACATTCCCCCTCTTCTGTATGGACTAATTTGCGATTTGTAAAAAAACCACAAATGCAACATTTTTCTACTTCGTTCACTTTTCACAACACCTGAATATCAACTGACAATATTATTGAATGAACACTTTTAAAATTATTTATAAAAAACCTTAAATAAAAATAACAATGTTGTAATAATTATATATTTTATTTAATAATTATAAGTATTGCTCAGTAATTATAGCTGGTTTTTGATTTGTATAAGTGTATATTTATACTAATTTTAGCTTTTCATGATTTATTTCTGAAGAAATATCAACGTTATCTTTTACAATTTTTTTCTCTTTTAAACCCTTGAGTTGTATATTCAATCAAAAATAGATTACAAAGATTTTATGTATTTAATTTTTACAGGCATACCTGATATTCTCTCTCCTCAGAACAAAGATAAGACTGAAATTTGCCGGTAGAAGGAGTGCAGGCATCTAAATAGCATCACATAGTACTTCTTTACTGATTTGTTTCTTTATACATAGAATCTTAAAACTATACTTACTTAAGTAATCCTATAATAATTTAGTTTCTGTCATATATATCATTAAATCTTTTATAGTTATTAAACTGTATTTCTAATAATAATTGCAATCTTATTGTTATTTAGATTTATTTGTAGATAATGTTATTAATAACTAGTTGTTGTTGTTTTCGAATATTCATGTCTAACTTAAATGAAACCTATGAAAAGGAGAAGAAAAAGATTCTACGTTTAACACTTATAACAACCTCGCTAATTTTAGTTAGTGTTGTTCTAACAATTATTGGTTACTACTTACATAATAACGATCTTTTCATTTTCTTTATAATATTTGCTGGTTTATCAAGTTTCTTTCTTTTACTAGTAGGTGCTGAGAGAATTGAAATATCTCATAGATATTAATATATTTCATTATTCTTGAAAGTAAATGGTCATAGATGTATACGAAATTTACCGAATAGTTCTCTTACAAGCAGAACAATGTAGTTCTGCATTACATGAAAAAACCTTTTATTTGCAATACGTATAATTATGAGTTAGAACATTATTCGTTCTACGAGGAAAATTAATGAAATTTATAAAAAAAGAAATGTTGATAACAAGCGTTCTACTAGTACTTTTTATAGCTTCCAGTAGCACTTCATCCACAAATGTACATGGACTAATTGATGATGATAGTTCTGTGAATGAAATAGATTGCTCTGGCTCAGATTCTTATTTTGAAGATTTTACAACTGATGCCTATAAAGATCCTAGTACAACAGCTTGGGGTTGGGGAACCGGTACTATGACTAATACACGAGATTTCTCTTGGGAATTACTTGATTACTATAATACTACATTTACTGCAAGATCTGTTGATGTTCAAGGCAGAAGAGTGTATGTTGGTCAATTTGATGCTGTTAGTTCAGTCGATGCTATAGGCTGTTATGATATAAATGATCCTAGCAATATTCTTCTCATGAGTCAAAGAAACTCTATATCTAGAACTCTGACATTTGTAGTTGATGGTGATGTAGGATATTCAGGAACAGATTTTGCAAGTATTGCATTTAATCCTTACAATATTAGCAATCCCTATGCTTTAGATGCAGTAAGTGGGGTATATCTTGGTGGTATTGCCCGAGATGGAGCAGTTACTGATATTGACCCTGAAGGATACCTGGTCTATTACACAGTCTATAATTCTGTTAGTGATAGATCATTTAGAGTGATTAATGCTGAAGATCCTGACAATTTGGTAGAAATACCAGCAAGCTGGATCTCCAATAAAGCGCTAGGTTTAGAAGTAGAAGGACATTTAGCTTTTATTGCTGCTAGTACTGATGGACTTTATATCTTGAATGTTTCAAGCAAATATTCTCATGTAGAGATAGGTTATTTGAGCCTCCCAGGAAATGCAACAGATGTTATTCTTGATGGACACTATGCTTATGTTTCATGTGGAGAAGCTGGAGTTGCTTTAGTAGATATTAGTAATCCTGAACTTCCTGAACTCAGAGCAATGTATGATACTGATGGCTCTGCTATCAGATTGGTACTTCAAGGAAATACTTTATTTGTCGCAGATGGTCCAGGTGGAGTGTGTGTTTTGGATGTAGCTAGTCACTATGAAATATCTTATGTTACAAAATACAATATGCCTTATGTTTGGGATGTTGACTTATACGGTGGCATTCTAGTTGTAGCTTCTGACGAAGGAATTCACACTTTTCGAATTTGTGCAGGTGATGGAATTACTGATTTCTCTGAATCTTATTACGGAAATGCTTGGAATGGACTTCAAGCTTGGGATGTAAGAGTAGTTGGAGATATAGCATATGTTGCAGGGGGATCAGATGGATTCTATACACTAGATGTTAGTGATCCTAATAATCCGATTCTTCTAGATCATAAACCTCTTGCAGTTGGTAGTTTCCGTAAACTTGATGTTGAAGGAACTTTTGCACATCTAATAACAAATGATGGTTATTACATCTATAATATTCAAGATCCTGAAAATATCTTGCTAGAAGGATATATTGCTGGAAATCAATTACTGGATGTGTTTGTACAAGGTGATTTGGTCTACCTTTCTTGGCAGATGGGAGGATATGGTGTAATTAATGTAACGCATCCTAACCTTTTAAGTTGGATAAATGAACTTGATGAGCCACACTATGGTACAAATGTAACCTCGATTTGGGTACAAGGTCCTCATGTCTATACAGTGGAAGATAATGGTGGTATAGCTCCTAGCTTCTATATTCACCAGTCGTTAGATTTAACAAATCAACAAATAACTGATTCTTATCCTTCAACAGGCTATTTCTATGATATCAAAGTAGATGGTGATTTAGCGTTTGGTGCAGATAGAAATTGGTTGGTTGTATATGATATCACAGATCCTTATAATGTACAATTTCTCAAAGATATCGTAGTAGATTCAACTTATGTTAGGTCTAATGGAATCTGGAATTTCGGTCCCTATCTTCTAAATGCTGCAGGTTCTGATGGAGTTTATCTTATTAATGCAATTGATTTGAATAATAGCCCAGCAACACGATATACAGCTGCTACAGGAGCTTTACAAATTTCAACCTATGGTGACTATACATATGTAGCAAACATGAGTTCTTTAGTTATTCTTCGACACTTTGAAAGTGCCGGGGATACTTATATACCAGGTACAGTATTTGCTCAATCAACTAATATCAGCTCTACTGCAGATATTGTGGTTAAAGAAGCAACACTTACAACAGACATATTTGATCATGTTTCTTGTTCAGATGACTATTATCTTTCTGCAGATGGTGGTCTTAACTGGGAAGCAGTTACTCCAAATGTATTACATGTATTCATCCATACTGGTGGTGATCTGCGCTGGAAAGTAGAATTAACTGGTTTGAGCGATAGAAGTAATCATATTTTCACTATTAATGTGGATTATGACTATGATCTAATAACAGATGAATCTTCAATTCAACTTATAACTAGCAGCTTAGGACTATTGTTCATCACAATACTTGTAACAGCATTATATGTTCCAAATAAGAAGCAAAAATTAAAAGAATAAGTTCTTTAAAGGACTTCTTCTTATCTTTTTTTTCTTTTTTTGATGAGATTATTCATTTTTCAAAAAGATGAAAGCTGAAAGGATAACTCTATCTTTAAACGTCTAAGAATTTAATTTCAAAGAAGAGAGGGGAAAAATATAAATACAAAAAAATCTAATTTTTAAAGTTCAAGGAAAGGGAAGCAAATGAAGAGAAGATCCTACAACTTAAGAATCCTTATTGGAGGGTTATTAGGTATTGTAATTGTTCTTTCAGGAATCAACAACCAACCAATAACCACTGCTGAAACTACTACAAACTCGTTTGATATTCAGACTAGTTTTTCTTTTACCCCTCATGCTCCAATTTCCATTTCTTCTGATTCTGATCTAGAAGCCTTTCCAGGAACAGGAACAGATGAGGATCCTTATATCATTGAAGGATACAACATTACAACAACCAGTGATGAAGGGATATATGTTACAGGTACAACAAAGTACTTAGTAATTCAAAATTGTTATGTGAATGCAAAAGGTGATGGTATTCGGATTTATTATATAGCTGATGGTACTCTGGTAATTTCAAATAATATTTGTTCTAATAATGGAAGGTATGGTATACTTGTTATTGGTACCCCAAATGCTACTATAGTCAACAATACATGTATAAACAATGATAATAATGGAATAGTTCTTTCAGGCTCAATTTCTTCTTTAATAATTAATAACACATGTAAAAACTACAGAGGTGGTGTTGATATAGTTGATTCTCCCTTATCTATAGTTTCTAACAATACTTGTATTAATGATTATATCGACGTAGTTGGTTCCGATTATTCTGTAATTACAAATAATAATTTTACAACTGGTGGTTTGTCTCTTTATGTAGATATGCTTCCTTCTATCTTAACACTAACTATTGAAGATAACATAGTTAATGGGAAAAGTCTAGGGTATTTTACAAACCTTGATTCAGTTACTATAGATGAACCAATCTATGGACAATTAATACTGGTTAACTGCAATGATGTTAGCATAAGCAATCAGCAACTATTTAATACTACCAGAGGACTTTCTTTACTGAATTGTTCGAATATCATAGCAATCAATAACCTGCTTGATTTCAATGGTCTGGGTATCCACTTATTCCATACTCTTAATTCTATTATAAAAAATAACACATGCAATTTTAATGGCATCGGTGTTGAAGCTGAAAACTCAATCGGTTCAAGAATCCAGGATAACACTTTGTGTGATAATTATCACTTTGGAGTTCAACTTATTGATTCAGATAATTCCACATTATCAGATAATGTCTGCTATAGAAACAGGGTAGGTTTTGTTCTCAAGACTTTTGCTAAATCATGTTCTAATTTGACAGTGATAAATAATATTTGTAATAGTAATAGTTTTGGATTCAATCATTTGGATTACAGTAACTCAGTCGTCGCAAATAATACTTGTAACAACAATCTCTATTATGGTATCTTAATTGATGCCACTCAGGATAATCTAGTAAAGAATAATACATGTATGAATAATGATGTAGGAATGTATCTGGGATCAACTTCTTCAATAGTAAAAGAAAATATCTGTAAGGGTAACAATGTTGGAATTAGTTTTTCAGGAGATGATAGTATTCATAGCTATAACCTGTTTCAAGAAAATGTTGGTTATGGTTTAATCATTTATGGTGAAAATAACATTATTCATCATAATGCATTTGTAGACAATAATCTAGGTGGGACATCACAAGCTTGTGATAATGGAACAAATTCAATTTGGTATGATGAAGCTACATCAGAAGGTAATTTTTGGTCTGATTATTCAGGAGTAGGTCCTTATCTGATAGATGGTTCTGCTGGAGTGTATGATCTTTACCCTCTAAATGAACCCGTGATTCCCCCTATTATCTCTGAATTCCCAAATCTAGTTAACCTACTATTCATATTACTCTTGTTCTGTTTGGCAATAATCCCTCTAACCTATTCCAATGCTTCCAAAAAATGAATTTATCTTCTAAAATGCTTCCAGATGGCGTCTTTGTAATTTATCTTCATTATTTTGCAAACATTAATCTAGATTTTATGTATTTACACATCGTTGCATAATTGTTCAAGTATTTTTTCTAGTAATCTTTATAAATTAAGTAAAGAATAATTAACTCTATTGCAATTTATTGATTGCATTAGAATCACTAAATGGTGGAAAAATGAAAATTGGAAAAAAAACATTAATGTTAGGTACATTGATTCTACTTTGCTCATTTTCCTTAGGTCTTATGGTCCAAGCAAAACCAGATAGAGTTGTGATAAACTTTGAATTTATCTGGACAAATTTTGGAGAGGCTGAACGAGAATGGTTTTCTGAAGAAGGGATCTATCACACAAGAATGACTCCTCACTATGGTTATGTCACTTCAAGTGATTCTAACTTTGTGGGTGATGTTTACTACAATGGAAACTTAGTTATATTTGACTTAACAACTTTCGAAGGTTTAGGTGGAGGAATTTTCGAATTTACTGGAACTTATAATGGCGAAACTGCTGGTTTTACAGGAAGACTACATTTCAAAATCGTAGATTTCATGATCATTGGAACTCTCAAGTGTCATGGTTTAGGTATTTTTGAAGGTAAATTAATCAAAGGAACTTCGTTAGGAGTTCTTGGTGGGGCAACTTCTGTACAAATATCAATATGGAACTAACACATTCTTTCCTTTTTTTCTTTTTTTGATTTAAACAGTTGTTTCTGAAATTTAGTAGTGAATTATTTCACAAAATGTTTATAAACCTCTACTAGCTAGCTAGTCTTTGATACAATTATTTCAGTAAGTTGTGATAGTTATGTCCAAGTTGGAAACAAAGATTAGGGTGGGAATTCCAAGAGCTTTACTGTACTATAAGTATTCAGATTTATGGATAACCTTCTTCAAAGAGTTAGGCGCTGAAGTTATAGTCTCTCCAAAAACAACTAAGAAGATCAAAGATGATGCTGTGAAATTAGCTCCTGATGAAGATTGTTATTCTACTAAGTTATACTTTGGTCACGCAATTGCTTTAAAGGATCAAGTAGATTTTTTGTTTATTCCTCGATATGGTGGACGCAGAAAGAAATATGTTGGTTGTCCGAAATTTATAGGTTTGGCTGAAGTTTTGCAATCCATGTTACCTGAGTTACCAGATATTCTTATGCCACATTACAATCGTGGGATGGATAGAAGTACACGGATTGGACTTGTGATTAAAGCATTTAGACTAGGTAAAATATTTACAAAGAATCCAATAACAAGAATCAGAGCAATTACAAGAGCTTTTAGAGCTCAGAAGATACATGAAAGATCTTTGATAATAGATGAAGAAACTTTGAATCGATGGGAAAACAGTGAAACAATTCTAAATGATTTTCCAATTTACAATGAAAAATATAAGGCTTTAAAGATTGCATTAGTTGGTCATTCATATGTTCTGAATGATCCGTTTTCATCATTAGATATTCGTTCATTATTGCAAGAATATGGTGTAGATATAATTACTTCAGAGCAAATGCCTAGGATATTAATTGAGAAACAAATGGCTAGGCTTGAGTATGATATTTACTTCGATTATGAGCGCGAAATTCTGGGAACTATCATGCACTTTCTTGAAAGTAAAACAGTTGATGGAATTATTCATTTGATGATCTTTAGCTGTGGTCCAGATTCTATTGCAGGAGAAATAGCCTCCAGATTTTCGAAAAGAGATACAACTATTCCTCTACTACAGCTTGTTTTTGATGAATTAACAGGAGAAGCAGGTATGAGAACTAGAATTGAAGCATTTGTGGATATGCTAAGACGAAGTATTGAGAAACAAACAGTATTTCTTACAGCTCAGGTTCATATCTAAGGAGGAGAAAAAAGTGCCATTATCCTTTCCGTACGTTGGAACCTTTACCTATGTATTTGAATCTATTGCAAGAGGGATGAAAAGAGATGATGTTATTGTACCAAATGAACCAACCTACAGGACAAAACAGTTAGGTTCCCAAGTTTCTTCTGAATTTGTATGTACACCTTTTAAAATGCTACTTGGCTCAATTATAGAAGTATTAGAACAAGGAGCTTATGAGATAGTTGCAACAGTTTTTGTGGATTATTGTAGATTGGGATATTACTCTCCACTTTACAAAATAATTCTTGAAGATTTGGGATATGAATTTGATCTAATTAATCTGGACTGGTTTGATAAGGTAGATTTCTTTAGAAGTTTTAAAAAACTAGCTTGTAATGTCAATGCTATTCAAGCATTCCAAGCATTTAGGGTGGGCTGGATTAAGAATCGATACATCGACCTCATCGATAAACTCCTCTATAGCTATGGAGCTGTTGAAATAGAAAAAGGAACTGCTTACAATGTTGCTCACAAACTCTACAGAACTGTTGTTGAAACTGATGGAATGAAAAATGTCAGAATGCTTCCAGAAATCATCCAAAAAACATTTGATGATCAAGTAGAAATTGATAAGGAACTTAATCCATTGAAGGTTGGAATAGTTGGAGAATTATATGCTGTTGTGGAACCGGCTATCAATCTAGATATTATGAGAAGATTGAATGATATAGGCGTAGTAGCTTTTACACCGATTACTTTCACAAGATGGATAGATTTAGGTCAAAGAATGAATCCCTTCAAGAAATGGCATTATAAATCTTGCATAAAACATGCAAAACCATATGTAAGATATCCTCTTGGAGGAAAAACTCGAGAATCACTTGGTAGCGTTGTTGAGTTTAAAGAACAAGGTTGGGATGGAGTTATTCATTTGTATCCCTTTACTTGCATGCCTGAGATAATTTCTAGAAGCATTTTACCTCAAGTGAGTAGAGAACATGATATGCCTGTTCTATCGTTGGTTCTTGATGAGCATACAGGAGAGGCAGGCATTCAAACTAGGTTGGAAGCTTTTGTTGATTTATTAGAACGTAAAAGGAACAAAGGAACTGGAATTTAAATTTATGGAGATAGAAAAATGACTGTTAGTGAAGAAAAATATTTTCTTGGTGTTGATGTTGGATCTATAAGTACCAATTTAGCATTAATTGATGACTCAAAAGAGCTGATTGAATCAGTTTATATTCGAACTGAAGGTAAACCTGTGGATTCAGTTCAAAATGGAATTAAAATTTTACGAGAGAAGCTTGGAGAAGACCTTGATGTTACAGGAGCAGGGGCAACTGGGAGTGCTAGGAAACTTACAGGTGTTCTAATAGGTGCTGATATTGTTAAGAACGAAATAACCGCTCATGCTTTAGCATCCTTACATTATGATCCCGATGTTCAAACTGTAATTGAAATCGGTGGACAAGATAGCAAAATCATTATCATACGGAATTGTATCGTTGTAGACTTTGCCATGAACACGGTATGTGCCGCTGGTACGGGCTCTTTTCTAGATATGCAAGCAAACAGATTAGACATACCTATTGAAAATTTTGGCGAACTAGCTTTACAATCTGATAATGCTGTTTCTATTGCTGGAAGATGTACGGTATTTGCTGAAAGTGATATGATTCATAAACAACAATTAGGGCATCCAACTCATGATATAATCAAAGGTCTTTGTGAGGCATTAGCTAGGAATTATATGAGCAATGTTGGAAAAGGTAAAGAAATTAGATCCCCCATTATGTTCCAAGGAGGAGTAGCTGCTAATATTGGTATGCGAGAAGCTTTTGAAAGTTTCTTACAGAAGGAGGTTATCGTACCAGAACATTATGATGTAATGGGTGCTATAGGTTCAGCTATCCTTGCTCAAGAAGATTTTGCTAAACATCCCAAACAATCGAATTTTAAAAGCTGGGATATCTCAGAAATGGACTTCAATACTTCTGGATTTGAATGTGATGGATGTTCAAATATTTGTGAAATTGTTGAGATACGTAGAAATGATATTTTGATAGCTCGTTGGGGTAGTCGATGCAGAAAATGGGATGTAATTGATTAATTTGATGCCCTTTTCTTTCTTTTTTCTCTATGGTCGCTATCAGAAGGAACTTTTTTAAGAAACTTCTGAACTTATTAATTGCTTTGATGTGTATGAAATTTAGTAAACAAAAGATTGGAACAGTAACTCTGAAATCTATTAGAATTGTGATTTACTGTTTAGGAATTATCTCTTGTTTTGCATATTTCTTCAGTTTTATTGCTTTGATTATTGGATTAGTTTATTTTGTTTCTTTCAAAAATAGATGGCGATGGAATGGGTTTGTTTTATCTTTAACTTCCTCTTTAGTTGCTTTTGGTACGCTCAGAGGTCTGGTTGAACTAACTGGGATCTATCCTTTATTCCTAGCTGTAATATTAACCTTAATTATCCAATTTGTCTATTTTATTTCTATACCTGCAAACAAATTTCTTAATCGTTATGAATCTTATGAATCCTTTAAGAAGAAAATTGGATTAACCAGATTGAAACAAATCAATCTCTCAAAATTTGGAAAATTAGTTTTTGTTAGTTCATTAATATTAGCACCAATAATTCTCTGGATGGGAGTAAATATTAATTTTGGAGTTATGTTCAATAACAAAGCAACACTCTTGTGGGTTCATGCACCATCAACAGTAGCTACAGATACAACTTTTACTGTTACTGTCCAAGCTTGGGATAAATATGAACGCGATAGTGCTACCTATGAGGGAACCGTAAATTTCGAATTAGAATCTTATGATTTAACAACTTTAGATCAACTTTCTTCTGTTACTTCTTTGTTACCTGAACCTTATACTTTTACGGGAAGATCAATGCCTTCTGATATTGCTTATATGTTAGACAATGGGAAAGATAATGGACTTCATCGTTTTCAGATTAGAATAAATACTCCTGGTATACATTATATTTTAGTTTCAGATTCTTTTACTGGAGAAACTTTCTATAGTAATCCAATAATCGTTCAAGATTTTGGTTTGAATATTTATTGGGGAGATATTCACTCTCACTCAATATATTCTGATGGTAGTGGTACTCCTGATCATTCTCTCTTCTATGCACAAAATATAGCCAGTTTAGATTTCTTTGCACTCACTGAGCATGGAGAGATAATTCAGATGGCTGATCATTGGCTTGAGGACTATATCAAGAAAACCAATGAAGCAAATCAACCTGGAGAGTTTGTTACTTTCTTAGGGATGGAATTCACTAATCATAAAACAGGTCATTACACTTGTATCTTTGATGGCTCACAATTACCTCAAGATCCGTTGATAAGCTCAAGAAAATTCAAATCACCATACGAACTTTGGAATGTTCTAGATAATTTCAATCTAAATACAGGTTCTAGAACTTTAGCTTTACCTCACCATTGCGTAGAAGAAAGATTCTTACAAGACTGGTCATATTATAATCCTGATTATGTGAAAATAGCTGAAGTAACTTCAACACATGGAGATAGTCTTTTTGATCCACATCATGAGCTGAATTATAGAGGAATGTATGGAGCAGCTGATAGTTATATCAACGGCAGTTCGATTATTGATGCCTTAAAAATGGGACTAAAATTGTCCTTGTACGCTTCAAGTGATTCACATGATGGTCATCCTGGTCATACCATTGCTCATACTGATGCATTCATAGGTCATCAACGACCAATGACCTATTGGTTGACTCGATTTGACAAACCTTATCCAGGAGGGATAACAGCTGTTTATGCTCCTGAGTTAACTAGGTCCTCCATCTTCTCTCAACTAGAAGATAGATTCATTTATGCTAATTCAGACTTTGGTAGACCTATAGTAAACTTTACTATTAATGGTATAGGGGTGGGAGGGAATTCAACAGTTCAAGTAGCTGACCCAAATGTCTTCAGAGATATAGACATCTTCATCGCTCAAGATGGTGCACCTGCTAGTAGCTATCTTACAGCTGCATCGATAACTGATGAATGGGTTCCTAATTGGAAGGCAGCTGTTGAAATAATAAAGAATGGTCAACTTATCAACACTTTCTTCATCAATAGCCCTCTCGCTAGAATAAATTTTCTAGATACTGAACCAATTACAGGTGCATCTTATGGAAGAGAAAGTTGTATTCAGATTGGTGATGATTACTTCATTAATGAGTACAGTGATAATCCTTTAGAAAATCCTGATGAACTACAAACATATGGTGTTGATTTTTATTTGATTAGAATTGTTTGTGATAATGGTAGACATACATACATTGGACCAATTTGGGTAGAATCGGTGACTTGAAAATTAAAGGAGAAAGATTTAAAATTTGTAAAATTAATCATTACACATGTTTGCTTTAAAAATCATGAGTAAAAGAGAGAAAAAGATAGTAATTCTAACAATATTTCAAATCATATTTATATTAAGCTCATCTTCATCAAATGTTATTAATGTAAATTCTGAAATAAATCAACAACTAGCACATTTAGTATTCAAAACTAGTGGCGGAGGTGTAAGACCAGATTATGGTTTATACATTGCTAGTTATCTAAATGATATAGGAATAGATGTTCAGGTCAAAGTTGAAGAATGGCCAGTTTTTATAAATACTATATTAGTTACTCATGATTTTGATTTGGGGTTCATTGGATTATCTGGTGGAGGTGCAAGTCCAGATATGAGGGATATTTACACAGAGGATGGTTCTTTGAATATATTTCAATTAGGCCCTGAAATTCCCTATAATGACCAAAGTGAACAAATGCAAGAAGTTGGTGTTACAATAACTGACCTTGAAGAAAGACAGCAGCTCTATTACGATTGGCAGCAGTTAATGATGGACAAAATAGTTCCAATACTACCTTTCTTCTCACCAAGATCCTATGTAGCAACATGGGCAAATACAGAGGGGTATGATAGTAGATGGGGAATAACTGATTCCTTACCTTACATGGAATATGATGGTTATCATGAAGGGCAAGAATCATTAATTGAATTCAATCTTGCAGATGCAAATTGGAGAGAACTCAACCCATTGTTCACAGATGATACATCAAGTTCATTCATCTGGGGTCTTATGGCTGAACCCATTGTGCAATATAGTCCAGATCTTGCACCTCTAAAAACTGGTCTAGTTGAAGATTGGAAACAAATTGATGAATTCCATTACAAATTCACCATGAGAGACGATGTCTATTGGAACCCATCCTACAACGTTACTGGAAGAGCAGCAAGTTCTGACCCACTAAGCAGCATTCCAACAGGTGAATTGATGCTAGGTTTGAAATATGGAGAATACAGCGATGGTACTAACCAACAAGTTACTGCTAAAGATGCAGTTTTTACCTATCTGCTTTGGTCAAACCCAACAATCAGTGAAAGTACAACTTTTCATTATTGGATCTCTGAATGTTATGTTGATCCAGTAAATCCGTTGCAATTCCATGTTCTTATAGATGGAAATCCAGATACCCCTGAAGTCGAACAATACGCAGACTTTTGGGCAAGACTCCCATGGGACATTTTGCCAGAATTCTTCTTGAACTCAACAGATCCAACTGTAACATACACAGATGGTGGAATTGAGTGTGTTGGTCTATATCCACTAATGCTAAACACACCTGAGTGGGCTACATTCAGTACATCCGCATTTGGCTGTGGTAAGTATATGTTAGATTACTACATCAAAAACTCCGTAACAGTTCTACAAAAAAGTCCTCATTGGTTTGGTGTAGGCGCAATTGATGGTGCTGTCCAAGATTTAAATATCCAATCAATCAACGTTCGTATTATTCCTGATTCCTCTGCTGAATTAGCAGAATTCAAGGCAGGAAAATTGGATTGGACCGGTCTAACCGCATTCCCAGCTGAAAGAAAAATTATGCAAGCAGATCCAAGATTTAATGTACAGACTTTTATCACAGCAAGTTTATCTTTTATGTTTTTCAACCTACGACGTCCTTTTATCGGTGGAGGTTATAATGCTGAATATATACCAGAACCAGGAAAAACTCAATATACAAGAGCGGTAGGAATCAGAAAGGCTATATGTTACGCTATCGACCGGGATGAGATAAATCAACAACTTCATGATGGAGAATATTTTCTTGCTCACAGTGTTCTTTATCCATTCACAGCATACTACTACTATAATGATATTATCAAGTACAATTACAATCCAGTTTTAGCAGAAGAATGGCTAAGAGCGGCACTTGGTTTACCTTTTTACTCTATAGAAATTGAGAATCAATATCTTACTTCCGAAGACATTTTAGTTACAATTGATTGTACATCCGGACCAGGAATTACTGATTGCGTTCTGAAATACACTATTAATGGAGGATCCCAAGAAACAGTATCTATGCTCGAAGAAGCTGAAGATGTTTTTACCTGTGGCATCAGTAAAACTTTCCAAGAAAATGTGACAATTTCATTCTTTATAGAAATGACGAACAAATATGATGAAGTCCATTTGACAGATACCTCTGAATTTATTTCTAATACGACTGAGTTGATTGTTACTTCTACACCAACAATTCCAACAACTACCACAAATCCAACAACTGTAGTAAGCCATAGCTCAACTATATTTATCCTTTATTCCATTGCAATGCTTGTTATCCTATCTATATACAAAAGAAAGAAAAGAAATTAAGATTCAAGGACAGAGAAAAGATCTAAAACTCTTTTTTTCTCTCTTATTATTGTTTTCTGAACTTCTTGCGAATTACCAAAATTCTATCACAAAGTTTTAGAGCATTTCCTTATGTTTTTCTTATTCATGACTGATTCTAGAATAGATTCTCTTCCATCTGAAATCATTCACGTAGATGAAACTAAATCTGCTGACATTCCGCATATTAAGAAAGAAGAAGCAATCGCGATCTATTCTCGTTCTTTAGCTGTAAGCACATCAAATGGATTAGTAAGTCCTTTTGTTTCGTTTATTGCTATAAAAATGGGCGCATCAGCTGGAATTGTAGCTTGGATTCAAGCAATTTCTAATTTACTTAGACAGTTTCTTGATCCTATCTTCGGTCGTCTTTCTGATATGATGAAGAGACGAATTCCATTCATCGTAATTTCTACAATTACTTGGATTATTCCCTATGCCTTTCTTTATTTTGTTCAAGCTCCTGCATTCATTATTCTTATTGCTGCAATTGTCAACATTCTAAGTAGTTTTGGTAATCCTGCTTGGATATCTCTGCAGAATGAGCTCTTTCCGGCTGAAGTAAGAGGTAAACTTACTGGAAGAGTTACCTGGTTTGGTTCGTTTGGTAGTATGCTCGCTACTCTTACTACAGGTGTCATTCTAACTTATATTTTTGGACCGAATATTAATTATCAGAAATATATTTACATCCCTGTATTAATTGGTGTTTGCATATCTATAATTGCTGTTTTACCTTTTAGAAAAGTAAAGGAACCACTATTGAGAGAAGGTGTAGAAGCTGCTAAAATATCTAAATCATTGAAAGAAGGATTCAAGGAAATTATCAAAAACAAACCTTTCATGAAATTTACAATTCTCTATGCTATTGCAGGTATCTTTTGGACCTTTTCTTGGCCATTATTTAGCTTGAAACAAGTGAATGTTTTAAATGCTGAAGCTATGGAAATAGCCATATTAGAGGTTATTTTTGCAGTTACTTCACTTATTTTCGTTCTAATTGGGTCTAGGGTAACAGATAAATATGGTCGAACTAAGATGATTTTTCTGAATCGTTTTGGTTTATTCCTATTTCCTTTAGCCTATATTTTTGCTACACAAATATGGCATCTTTACATAATCCATTTAATAATAGCTAGCCTCTTCAGTTTTAGCTTCGCTGGAGTAAACGCTTACATCCTAGATATTACTCCAAAAAGAGACAGTGGATTATATATTGGATTTCTAAGTATGGTAACAGGTGTTTGTTACTTCATTGGGACACTTTTTGGGGGATATTTTGTTGATGTAGCAGAAATGCTCTTTAATAAAACAGGTGTATCATTTATTTTAACATCAAACATATCAACCGTATTCTCTAACAATCTTTTTACACATACGTTAGTTGGGCAAAATGTTATGCTGGATACATTTGGACTTGCACTAACAATAGCTCTTGCGTTTGTGGCAGTTATGAGATTTCTATTAAGTTTCATGTTCCTTTCTTTAAAGGAAGTCAAGGAATTCACTCCGATTAGAAATAAGAACAAATCTACAAAATGAGATAGAACCTAAACTATTATCTTAATCTCTAATAGAATTATTTTTTTATACTGATTATTTTCATTCAGCTTGGAATGACTAAAACTATATGCACTTATCTTCTAGGTAGTGATCCAGACCTAAGAGAAAAATTAGCTAAACAATTAGGTAAGAAAGCTACAAGTTCCGATATCTGTTTATATAGTTATGACAAAGAGTTTTGTTTAGAAGTGGTTGATCCACTAAGATACCCCGATAAACCTCTTGTTCTTTTTTAAACAATCTTGATGACAGATGTGCCTATAATTCTTATTTCTTCCTCTGGTATAGATGTACATACTGGAGAATTTGGTATTCTTCTGGATGCTCTTAAATTTAGAAATAGCATTGTTGCAGTTGTTCATCAGGGTGATTAGATTAACGTTGAAGAAGTATCGGGAAATTTCCGTAAACTTTTCAAGAATATGATCATTGGAGAATATCCTATTTTGGATATCGATCTTTCAAAAGTAGAAAGTCTCTCTCAGCTTAAGGATTTGATATTACAAAAATATGATAGTAGAATGGAACAGCACTGGGCTTCAGGAGATCATTCTAGAGTAGATGTTGACCATGTTTTTCCAGTTACTGGTGTTGGTACAGTTATACTTGGGAGAGTAAGATCTGGTACAATAACTAGAGGAGAAACTCTACATGCTTTTCCATCAAAACGAAATTGTGTTCTACGCTCTATTCAAATAAACGATGTGAATTATAATTCTGGAGAAAATGGACAACGAGTAGGTCTAGCACTTAGAGGGTTGTTACCAAAGGACGTAGAAAGAGGTTTTATTCTATCCACTAATGTCAGTTGGACAATTACTTCGGAAATTGAGGTGAGATTAGAAATTGCTCCTTATTCTAAGTTACCAGAAGAAGGAAAAATGAGACACTTAATAATCGGATTACAGGCTGTTCCTGCAAGGATTCTTGCATACACTCCAGCTAAGGAAAAAGATAAAGATATTTATCTTATCAAACTTAAATTAGAAAAGGAAATTGTGTTCTTTCATGAAGAACCTGCTTTTCTTGTAGATTTAAATGGAAAACCCAAGACCATAGGATTTTGTACACTTTAATTCCTGTTTTCGAAAATCTTACACTTTGAATAGTATCAAATAAATCTGCTATCTGACTATTTGTTTACTAACTGAGCGAGTATACCCATATTGATCAGTCTTATTGAAGAGAGCATCAAGAGTACTCCGTTCTTCTTCTTTACAACTTGGGCAGTACGAATTACAGTAATATCCGTGATTAACTTCTGTTGTTAAAGAATGGTAATTTGAGTAATAATTAACGGAGCATACCCAGGTTTCTCCACAATCAGAGCATTCATGGTTGCATTTCAGAATTGATACACCTCCTTTTAGATTCAATCCTTTTTTAACTTTTTAACTTAAATTAGATATAATTGTGATATGTAATCTAAATTAATCAAAGGTCATTTTTCCCTTGATGTGACGCAAGTAGACAGCGATTTTCACAGTGACTGTCAAACGAAATTTAAGATTCTAACAGCTTTGCATCCACATAAGTGGATTATTTTTACAAATAAATAATGCCTTTGACTATTTAATAATCTTTCTATTTATAAGAACATCAATATAATTGTTATTTAAAGTAAAATATATTTATTTAAAACTAAATTGATATTTAATAATAATTTTTTTAATTTAATTTTGTATATCTAAGATTTTCATATATTCGAAATCTGCGATTTTTTTTACTATGTGTTCTATTTCACAAAGAATCTGCTTTCTTAGTGGATTAGAATGGAAAACCCAAAAAAATAGGTTTCTGCTCATTTTAACATGTTATTGACTTACTTCAATTTATACAGAGAAAAGTTCCATCTCTGTTGGGAAAAAATACATAAATGCTTTAGCACATATAGTAAACTGTTATGTTTCTGTATGCAAAAGAGATAAAGAAGATATCATTGGCTTTATTTTTCGTATCTTTACTTATTTTCTCTCCTTCTTTACTAAAAGCAAACGATAATGATACTATTCACATTAGAATAACAGACGTGACTTGGCCACCTTCTTATTACTTCTGGGAAAATTATACAGCTTTCGGAATAGGTTTTTTGGTAGAAATATGGAACCCAGGTGAAAATAAGACTGTTACTACTCCACATTCTAATTTGTTAGATCCACATATGATTGTTGATCTAGAGGGATTCTATGGTGAATATGAAGGAGCTCCAGGACTTTGTGTGATTACAGGTCATGTAATCTCTTCAGGCTATACAAATCTCTCAGCTGGACATAGTTTCTGGATATCGGATTACAATAATACTCTTCCCCCTTTCGGAGAAATAACTGTCTGGTCTGAATTAGATGCATACACAACCACTTTCGATGTAATCAGTTATAATGCAACTCTCACTTACAATTCAACAGGGGTCTTTTTTCAAGGTCTCGAAATAGAATTTAGCACTCCATTTACCACAACTCTGGTACTTGAAGAGTTATATTTATTTTTAGCTATAAATATGTGTATATTTTCTTTATATAAGAAGAAAAGAGGACAATAAAATGAAAAAGATAGTTCCCTTATTCGTAATTCTTGTTTTTAGTTGTGCTTTGACATATAATTTGAATACTTATCTTGTTTTAAGTGACACAGGTACAACAATAGCTGTTACTGGTGCAACAGCTGATCTAAGCAATCCTTTCATTGCTTGTACTAGCCAAAATCAAGTTTTCGTGCTTTGGCAAGAGAATATATATTCTGATAATTATGGGAGTGATGATATAATTTACATTCAGGAAGTATTACCGAATGGTTCCTTAGTGGTCGATAAATTTGTAGCAATCAATAGGTCTGATGTCACTGAAGAAACTATTGCATTCTATGATTCTAATCTTGTAGTAGATTCTCAAGACAACCTACATCTTTTCTGGTATGTTATGAATTATGATAACCCCCAAGAAGGTTTCATCTATTATAGAAAAATGAACTCAAATTTAGAAACAATAATTGATAATACAGAAATTTTCAACTATACTATGTCTGGTTGGGGTACAAGTCCATTTATTGATGCTGTAGTAGAAATTAAATTTGATCTACAGAATAATATTCATCTGTTGTGTTGCGAATACTACTATCTGTTGTTAGATAACAATGGTAATATTCTCGACTATTACAATTTTGAACCACTAGATATGAACAGGCCAGTATCATTTGAATTGGATGAAGATTTGAACGTTTTCTTCGTTTCACTAGATTCTTATGACTATATCTATTTCTTTAGATTACAGTATGATACTTCTTCAATTAGTCTTATCACTCACAAACTCATTGATTCAGATGAAGAAAAAATGCTACTTGATCCATTCCTGATACTAACTGAAGGTGATTTGTATGTTTCATATTATTCTCATAAATCAGTCGGACCTGATATCGATATACTAATCTGTAAACAAATTGATTTATCAGGCAATGTTATTGATGATGCAGTAATAGGTTTTGAGAACCCATATACAGATTTCTTATCTAGAAATAGATCCGTTGTTTATAGAATGAGAATCAATCAAGACAGTTGTGCTCAACAAGATGCATTCTTCAATTATGGAGTAGTTACATTAGACAATTTCATTTTATTAGAAGAAAGACACATTTTAACAATTGCTAAAAATGATTCTTACGATCATGGTCCAGCAGTATTTAGTTTTAGATGTGAAGAAGCTATAGATACTTCTCTTTGGTTTAGTTGGCTTGTTAATGATGGTAATAATGGATTTCAGATTATGATTTGGAATGTTGATGCGTATGGCAATCCTATAACTCCAGTAATTACAGTTGTACCAAACAATTACTTCTACCAAATTACACCTTCAGAATATATCACTGAATTTTTTGCAAGAGTAGAATGGGAGATTTTTGTTACATTTACATCTATTATTGCTTTAATTGCTGTCAGAGTAATCCTCAGAAAAAAGAGAAAACTTAAGTGAAAGACCCTCATACGAGAAATAGTTATTAATGTGTATACATACAATATAGCAATCTATCGTTGGGATTAAATTGGTTTGCAGACGAAAAATCCTATGCACGCTATTGATAATAGCCTTCTTGAGTACTCCTATGAATTATGTAAATAGTGAGATTGATTTATCCAAATCTATTTTTGCCAATTTCGTTCTAATGGTAGAAGGAGGGGGAGTTATGCCTGATTATGGGTTTTACATTGCTCAATATCTTGGAGATATTGGAATGAATATTGAAGTTAAAACAGAAGAATGGTCTGTATTTCCAGGTATACCCAGTTTGCCTAGTTTTGATATGCGGATTGTTGATTTTGAGGATGACGGTGATTCCCCTGATATGAGGGAGTATTACACTGATGGAGGTTCAAAGAATATTTTCCTTCTTGCTCCTGATATTCCTTATGGTGCTCTTAGTGAGCAGATGCAGCAAGAAGGAATTAACATTACAGATTTGAATCAAAGACAACAGCACTATTATGATTGGCAAGAATTGATGATGGATAAAATAGTTCCAATGTTACCACTGTATGCACAGAGAAAGTATGTAGCAACATGGGGTAATACCTTAGGCTATGAAGGAAGATGGGGAATTGCAGGTTCCTTACCTTACATGGAATATGAAGGTTATCACGAAGGTCAAACATCTCTTACTGAATTCAATATGCATGGGAATAATTGGGGGGATCTTCTTCCATCTCGAATTAATGATGAATCTGAAGAATTAATTTGGGATCTTGTATCTGAACCTGTTTTACAGTTTAGTCCCGATCTAGTTCCACTAATAACTGGTATAGTTTTTGATTGGGAAGAAGTGGAAGATTTTCATTATAAATTCTATTTGAGAGACAATGTTTATTGGAACCCATCTTACAATACAACAGAAAGAGATGAAGGATCTATCCCATTAAGCGCTGTACCTGCTGAACAGCTTATGAAGGGACTTAAGAATAATGAGACTAGTGATGGTACAAATCAACAAGTAACTGCGAAAGACGCAGTTTTTACGCTTTCCTACTGGGCGAGCAACCTTCTAAATGAGGAATCTCACTCCTATGACTGGATATCAGATTTATATGTTGATCCAGTTGATCCTCTAGTTTTCCACCTTCACATAGATGGTCTCCCAGATACGCCACAAAATGAACACTATGTTGATTTTTGGTCTAAAATGAATGTTGGTTTTCTACCTGAATTCTTTTTAAATTCCTCAAGATCAGATATCACTTATACAGATGGAGGCGCTGAATGTAGAGGACTTTATCCAGAAATTGTTGAGACTCCACAGTGGAGCAATTATTCTTATTCTGCATTTGGATGTGGAAAGTATATGCTAGATTATTCTATTAAAGATTCTATCACTGTTCTAAGAAAAAATCCTAACTGGCTAGGTATTGGAGGTATTGATGGTACAACTCAAGACTTAGATATTGAAACTATAAATATTCTAATTATATCTAATGAAATAGATCAATTCAACGAATTTGTAGAAGGTAAACTAGATTGGTGTAGTGCAGACCAAGTGAGTTCATTATCGGATCCTTGGGGTGATCCTACATATGATATTCAAACCTTCATCTCAAATAGTTTGAGAGTTTTAGCTTTCGATATTCGAAGACCTCTGATAGGTGGTACTGGCAATTTTGAATGGTTGAACGAACCAGGTAAAGAGAATTATACTGTTGGTGTTGCTATTCGTAAAGCCATATGTTATGCAATCGATAGAGATGAAATGAATCAGATACTACATAACGGTGAATATCTAATTGCTCATAGTGTCCTCTTTCCTTATACTGCATATTATTATTACAATGATATTATCAAATATGATTTCAATCTTGATAAATCAAAAGAGTGGTTAGGCGCAGTTCTTGGAGGTATTCCTGATTTTACTGTTGATATTGAAAATAAGAATAACTTTCATGATAACATAACCCTGACTATTGATTATGGGGATTCAGCTGATGTAGTCAGCACAGTTGTTCGCTACAAAATTAATAGTAATAACTGGCAAGAGCACAGTATGAACGAAGAAAATGACAATGTGTTTGTATACAACTTTGGCTCATCTTTCAACATCACTGATAATGTGACGTTTTATCTTAAAATTGCAACAGCAAAAGTAGGGCAGTTTATTTCAATTGATTATTTCTTTATAGTAGGAACGGAATATACAACTTTACCATCAGTAACTATATCTTTCTCCCTATTTGGTTTAATTCTTTTAATACCGTATTTAATTGCAAAAAAAAGAAAATTGGCAACTTAGCTTAACAATCCTAAGAATGTCAAAAAACAGTCATGAAACAATCTTAAGCTAGTGTTAATAATTATTTTTACTATTATTATTTGTAAAGTGATAATTGAGATACAAGAGAAAATTATAGGTGAAATATGATATGGGAAAAACAGTTTCAAGAAATAAGATGAGATTAATAATAACTTTAGTTTTTATAACAAGTTTAAGTGCAATTTCCATAACTCCTTCTATTATATTCTCTGAAATAAATCAACCAATTGCCAATCTTGTTTTGGAAACTTATGGTGGTGGTGTTAGACCAGATTATGGGTTATACATAGCAATGTATCTGAGAGAGATTGGCATAGATGTAGAAGTCAAAGTGCAAGAGTGGTCCTGGCCGTGGGATCCCTGGAGTTTAAATGATTGGGATTTAGGAATTGTTGGTATTTCTGGAGGTGGAGCATCTCCAGATATGAGAGAGCTCTATACAGAAGATGGAACTTTGAATATTTTTAGATTAGGTCCAGACTTACCATATGGTAACCAAAGTGAGCAAATGCAAGATCTTGGTGTAACTATTACTGATCTTGAAGTTAGACAACAGCTTTATTATGATTGGCAACAACTTATGATGGATAAAATCGTACCCATGTTACCTTTGTACTCACCTAATTCTTATTCTGTAACTTGGGCAAATACGCTTGGTTATGATGCCAGATGGGGTATTGTTAACTGTTTACCATATATGTCATATGATGGCTATCATGAAGGTCAAGTATCATTAAATGAGTTCAACCTAGCTGATGCAAACTGGAGAGAACTCAATCCTCTTTTTACTGACGATACTTCTAGTTCATTCATCTGGAGTTTAATGGCTGAACCAATCCTACAATTCAGTCCAGATCTTGCTCCTGTAAAGAATGGTTTAATAGATAATTGGGAAAAAATTGATGACTTCCATTTCAAATTCTATATGAGAGATGAAGTGTATTGGAACCCATCTTTTAATGTCACAGGAAGAACTTCAGGATCTTCTCCTTTGAATTCATCAGATATCAATCAATTGATGGTTGGGCTTAAAGGAAATTACAGTAATGGCACTAATCAACAAGTTACTGCTAAAGATGCTGTTTTTACATTTCTTTGTTGGGGTAATCAAGCTGTGAGTGAAGAAACAATAGGGCATGAATGGATTTCAGATTGTTACGTTGATCCATTTGATCCTTTAGCGTTTCATATACATATTGATGGAATTCCAGAAACAGCAGAACCAGATTATTATGTTGACTTCTGGAGTAGAATGACTAGTAGTATTCTACCAGAGTTTTTCCTCAATTCTACCTTACTTGAAATCACATATACTGAGAGTGGAATAGAGTGCAAAGGATTGTATTCGCAAATCATCAATACTGATCAATGGTTAGCATTCAGTACTTCTGCATTTGGTTGTGGTAAGTATATGTTAGATTACTACATTCAAAACTCAATAACAGTTCTAAAGCAAAGCCCATACTGGTTTGGAGTTGGTGCATTTGATGGTCAAGCCGGTTTGGTTCCTTTTGTTGAAACAATTAATGTTAGAGTTATTCCTGATACTTCTGCAGAACTTATGGAATTCAAGGCAGGGAAACTTGATTGGACACGTATAACTGCATTCCCAGCTGAAAGGAAAAATATGGAAACTGATCCCAGATTCACAGTTTATCAGAAACTATCAAACAGTCTTACATTTATGGCATTCAATTTGAGAAGACCATTTATTGGTGGGGTAGATAATTTTATCTTCATGGAAACAGAGGGAAAAGAAGATTATACACGTGCCGTTGGAATTCGTAAAGCAATCTGCTACGCAATTAATAGAGATGAAATGAACCAAATACTACATGATGGAGAATACTTAGTTGCTCATAGTGTTCTTTATCCTTATACTTCATATTATTACTATAATGATATCATCAAGTATGATTACAATCCTGAATTAGCTGAAGAATGGTTAAGAGATAGTTATGGGTTACCTGAATATTCTTTCAATATTCTAAATGCTGAAGCGAGTGACAAAGATATAACTATACAATTCAATTGTTCTGGAGATTTAGGTATTGATCCAGTAGTTTTATTTTATGAACAGAATGATGAGGGGTTCAACTCATCTAGCATGATTAAGGAATCTGAAAGTATTTATTCTCTTAATATCGGTTCAGAATTCACAAATGGAACTAAAATAGAATACTATGTTGAGTATACGAACATCTATAATGAGTCTAAGAGAACCCCAACTAGAAGTTTCATAATTGATTTCATACCAAATATAGATACAAACTCGTTTATAACTATAGATTCTTATTCCATTATTATCATGTCTGCAGTTATTACAGTTGTATCTATAAGTCTCAAAAAATTTAGAAAAAGAAGTAAGAAATGAAATAAACTTAAGCTGGTTATGCTTTACTTAGGTGGAGAGGTAAGTTTCCGTATTTCATGATTAGTACTTTTATCAATAATCCTAATAGTATTGAAATTGTCAGGTTAAGAATTGTACCTACTAGATAATATCCCGGTTTCTTCTCTATGTCTTCTCTTCTAACAAGTCCTTTTATACCAATAATGATTACAAGTGCTGTTACTTCATTGAGGTGCATAAAAGTTAGAATAAGAATGTTCTCGCAACGACTAACAATTAAACCTGCCTTTCTTCGTTTTCTCTCTAGAATGAGTTGTTCTTCAGTTTTCTCTTCTACTTTCTTCTTATCTTTCAATCCAGTTCTATCAATGTATCCTGTCGTTAATTCAACTGTAAAATGGGTTGCTAACATGTAATAAGTAATCCACCTGCTAAAATCAATAAATCTATCCAGTATAGTAAAGCAATATACTACTAAATCGTTATATATCATATAAATTCTATCAATGCTTCTTCAGCATCTCTTATTTGTTTGTACCTGGCTCTTCTTAATCCATCTGAAACTGATTGCTGAGAGATACGCATCTTTTTGGCTACTCTGTTCTGATTTTCAAATTCTTCATAAAATGTTATGATTTCCTTTTCTTTTTCAGTCCAATCATATTTCAATTCAGTCACAATGTCTGCTAAATTAGTCAAAATTGAATCATTTAGGTCATTCTTAGTTGTGAATCTAATGTATCTTTTAGATCTTTTCAGTTCATTCATTGCTGCTGATGCATTCCAAAATACTTCGCCAGCTTGTTCATTTAGGTTCTCAGTTTGTCTTTTCTGATCAATATCCCCTTTAGATAGTACCATTCTTATTTTTAAGGGATGCAAATACTCAAAAATTTGTGATACAATAATATATGCGATTTTGAGATTTTCACACATTCCCGTTATTTCATCACCTTTGAAGATTTCAAATTTGGATAAAAGCTGTTTCTTGAATTTTCTGTTGATTTTGGAAATAACTTGATCCAATTTCTTCCAATATTCTGCTTTCTCTAGAGCTTCTCTAGATTTTATCATGTCTCCCCTGATTACTACTGCTTTGGAATACATCGTGAAAGAATATTAATATAAATATAAATACATATTTATTAACTTGTATTGTAAAATACACATTAATTAGGCTGTGTGTTTTTTTACTTCATTTACTCGCAAACTTTTTATTATACTTCTTAACACATACCTCATGGCAGAATTTGCTTACGGCTGGCATATACTTATTGCTATTATTTTTGCCCAACCTATGTATCAAACAAGTACCTTTGCTAATCTATGGGGTGGAGGTAAACCTGTTGATGGTGGAAAAATCTGGAAAGGGAGAAGAATCTTTGGAGATAATAAAACCTGGAAAGGTATCATCTTTGGTCTAATAGGAGGTACAGTGAGTGGAGTGCTTATATCAATTTTCTTTGCTGATCCTTTTGGTCTTGGATGGTTCTATGGAAATGTTTTCCCTTGTAACTATCCTATATATATTGGATTACTTTTCTCAATAGGAAATCATATTGCAGATTTGCTGGGTTCATTCATTAAAAGAAGAATCAATATCAAACCTGGAAGTGGTCTATTCCCATGGGATCAAATGGGATATATACTAACTGGATTTGCAGTTGCTGCACCAGCCATGCTACCTTTTGGAGAATACCTTTGGTACTACTTTGTTATTCTTGCTAGTATAACATTCTTCTTCCATATATTATTCAGTTTCATAGGTTACAAAATGGGTTTTAAAAGAGTTTGGTACTAATCAGACTCTCCTTATTCTTTTCTTTTTAGTAACTCCAATCGTTTGAAATTGCTTTTTATTCTTGAATAAAAAGAAGAAGCAATATCCAGCAATGGAAGTTTGTTTCCATGGAATCAGAAGAATCTATATCTTAACATATTTGTACTTACTGTTCAATTCATACTTCCTCTAGGTAAATATATCTGGTATTAACTTGCTTACCTAACATGTTCTACTTTACTTGTACTTACTCTTGTAACTTTCATTGGAATTAAGCTAGAGCTTAAAGAGGTTTGATGGAGCTAGTTACAATGTACTCTTTTACTTTTTTTCAAACAAATATACCAGATATATTCTAAACAGATCTAAATCTCATCTAGTGTTGGACTTAAAGTTCCTATTATTGAACCTTTTCCACAAGTATGAATCATCATAGAAACCATAGGCCAGTAATGAATATTTTTAATCTTTCTTACTTTAACAATCTCTTCTTCTAATCGCTTAAGTAATTTAGGTGCTCCAGCATCAGTCATAAAAAGATCATATGTTATTTTATCATCAGTTTTTTCAATTATATTGGCAACTATTTTTTTAATAGCCCCTCTAAAACCCATTCCTCCTCCTATTCCTGTTACACCTTTTTCAAAATTCAGTTCAAACAAAGGTTTAAGTCTCATAAGTGAAGACATAACAGTGATGCCTGCACCTTTCTTTACTCTTCCTGTTTTGAAAAGGATATCAAAATTTTCCGAACATCCTGCACCATAAATTTTTAGTTTCTCAGATTCTAAATATTTAATTACTTCTTCAACACTTTTACCTTTCTTTAATAGCTTTCTAGCCATTAGAACCATCGTACCTTGACTGGGTCCCATTATACCACTATCATAAACAGTAATCTTAGTTTTCTTAATTCTCTTAGCAGCAACTCTAGCTGAATTTAATGCTCCAGAGATATTCAAACTAAGACCTATATGGAGAATCTCATCATATCCATTATCCTCAACTTTCTGAAATGCTTCAAGATAATTTTGTGGGCTAGGAAAATTGGAAGTAGGATAAGGAGTCATGAATTTAGCTTCATTCATGAACTTCTCTCTGTTTATCTCTGATAATTCTTTTGTTGGTTTTCCATTTATATTTAAATAAAATTCAACAAATTCTATGTCATTTTTATCAGCAATTTCCTTTGGGATACTAGTAGTTACATCTGTCGTGATTTTAATTTTCATCAAGTTTTTTTTTCTTTATTATATTTAAACTATATTAAGTAGTCATACATTGTTTTTGAATGATTAAAGATCGTAAAAATCTTTACAAATATTGTTATTTAACATTAGCATTTAGATTGATAGTAAAAATTCTCTCCAATAATGTCAGTTAATCTTTTCGAAAGTTGTATTCGCAGAGTAAATATTAAGGAAGGAAAAGAAGATAATAAATTCAGGAGTAAGAGAAATATTTCTTGCAAGTAAATCCAATCTTTTGAAATTACTGTTATGTTTTTTTATAAAATTAGATAAACTTTAAATATCTCTAAAGTTGTTGGAAATCGGTATCTATGAAAGTAAAAATAATTACCGATTCAACATCTCAGATTCCAATTGAATACGCTAAAGAAAAGAATATTATTTTCTTTGAACCCACTATAGAACTGGATGGTGAACACTTTAAAGAGTTATCAGAAGTTGACTATGAAGATTTTGTTTCTAAAATGGCGAAAATGAATCCCGTACCCAAAACTTCTGTTGCTAACCCTCAAGATGCTCTAGAAGTATTCGAACAAATTATTGATGAAGGTTACAAGGAGGCACTTTATCTTTATTTGACCCCTACAATGTCAAATCAGATATCACCTGTACAAGTTGGATACAAAAAAGTAAAAGATAAACTCAAAGTTCATTATTATCCAACCGAATATTCTGCTACAAGTCAGGCTCCTTTCATACTTTATGCTCAAGAATTACTTGAGAAGGGTGAATCTATTGCAACTATAACAAAAACTCTTGATAAAATGAAACCGCTCATTTTTTCTAATGGTATTTCTACCAGTTTTGATATTTTGTTCAGAACAGGAAGAATTAAGAAGACTGTAAAAATGTCCATGATTTCTTCATTGATGAGTTTGAAGCCTATCTATGCAAGTGAACAAGATAAAGGTTTTTCTAGTGGTGGTGCTGGTGCAGGTTTTGGTGGATCGATTAAGAAAATCACTCAAGCTGCAGAAGAGAAAACAGATGCCAATATAACCTATAATATGATAATATCTCATGTCAAAAATGAAAAACTAGGAAAGAAACTTGAGGAAAGCCTTAAGAAAATCAGGAAAATTGAAAGTGTGAAATACTGGCAAATGTCACCATGTGTTGGAAATACACTTGGTTATGGCACTGCAATGGTTACACTTTATCCTACATTAGATTCAATCAAATAACTTGAAATTACTTTTTTTCTCTTTTTTCTTTTCACTTTTATAATTTCATAATTGTACTTGTGTTTTTGTAAAAGAATGTTTCCATTTTCATATAATTAATTAGATATATTCGTATTCAATTAGATATTTTTTTAAATGATTTATTCTTTCAGAAATTGCTATGAAAATGAAATTGATGGTAGATTCAACCTCTCAGATTCCCTTAGAATACTTACAAAAGAACAAGACATCAGTTCTAGAGATAAATGTTGCAGTTAATGGAGAAATGAAAAAAGAATTGTCTGAAGTGGATATTAACAAATTTATGGAAATATTCCCATCTCTTGAACCTTTTCCAACAACTAGTTTTGCCTCTCCTCATCAAGCTCTTGAACTTTTTGAAGAGATCATAGAAGAAGGACATAAGGAAATTCTCTATCCATTTATGACACCTAAAATCTCTAATCAAGTTAATTCAGTAAGAATTGCTTCTAAAAGAGTTTCCGATAAATTAAAAATCCATTATTATCCAACTCAATTAGCTGGACCAAGCCAAGCTCCTTTCATATTTACAGCCAATCAAATGCTTGAAGAAAATAAAACAATAGATGAAATTTTCAAACAATTTGATACTATTAAAAACTTAATCTATACAATTGGTTTTTCTAATGACTTTGAGAATTTGTTTAAATCAGGAAAAATAAAAAGAACATTACCAATCTCTTTAGCAACAACATTATTCAAGATAAAACCAATATACAAAGTAAAACTAGATGAAGGCGTTCTGGGATTTGGCGGTGGATTAGGATATGAAGGGGCAATAAGAAATATGGTATCAGAAATAAGAAAGAAAACTTCAATCGAAGTTGATTACAATCTAATTATTCTTCATTCGGGTGCTCCAGAGCTTGCAGAAAAGCTAGAAAGAAAAATTAAGAATACCTTAGAAATCAATGAAACTTTCCATTGGCAAATTAGTTCTGCAATTATTGTTTCTGTGGGGATTGGAGCAGTTATGGCTGCTGTTTTTCCTATTATGTAAGTTTAATCATTTCTACTTATTTTTTCATAATACTCCCTTACAATATCTAGTTGAAATGGTTTATCAACATCCATTCCAAGTTCTGGATCATCAGCAAGTACTCCTATACACGAGTCTGGTCTCTTGAATAGGTATTTGTTAATAGCATCATTAAAACCATCCATCGTTAATCTGCCAATAGCAATTTTTATTACAGTCATGGGACTTAGAACAAACAATGACTTGAATACTGATTTCCTATTGTTAACAAGTTGATCTAGAACATCTCCATGAGAATCAATAATGGAAGGTTTGGCTACCATCATATCTCCAGCACACCATTTTACATCCCTAAGTTTTAAGTAAGTTCTATTTGATTCTGGAAACTTACTGGTCATCACTTTTTCATCAATAAGGCTCATGTAATATAAAGCTTTTAACTCACCATCAGTTGATTGTTTACATTTTTCCAAAAATCTTTCGATGGCTTCTTTGGTGATTAATGGAATATCACTGGATACTATAATTACATAATCAGGTTCAGTATCAGGTGTGAAAATATCACGTCTAAAATGTCTTAATTTTTCGATAATATCTGCTTCAAATTCATCAAAAATAACTGGTGCAGGTAATTTGGTTTTCCATTCTTTTTCTGACATTCCACTAATGTAGATATTTCTCATTCCATCTATTTGCCGAAGAACTTCAACTTGGTGTTCAAGAAACATTTTGTCTCCTAATTTTAAAAAAGGTTTTGAAAATACCTTTTCTTTTTGAATCAACTCGTTATCTTTTTCACTTTTTCCTGCAAGAATAATTGCATCAAAAATCATGATTTAACATTTTTTTTCTTTCTTTTAAATTTTTACCTAGATTATTGTGTAATATTTAAATTTAAGAAAATCAAACTATAAATATGAGTAAAAAAAAGGCAGATGCAAAATTCGATCTTATTTCTCTTGCTGAGTATGAAAAAACAGCAGAAATTTCTTATGTACAAGTTTCTGATGGTTCTGAAATAAGAATACTTCAAAGCTTAACTAAAGCTGTTAAAAAAGACCCTTTTACACTTGTTTTAGTAGCTGGATGGGTTTCTTTAGTATTGGGATGGGACAATTTCCTTTTAGATGCCCAAAAGCATTTCAATATTTTGTACATTGAAACGAGAGAAAAGGGATCTAGTAAAATCACTAAAACTGCTGAGTTCGATATTGAGAGATTCGCTTTAGACATAAAAGAAATTTTTGAATTTTTAGATTTGAAACAAGAAAAAGTAGTAATGCTTACTTCCTCTTTCAGTGCCATGTTAGTAGCTTATATGCTCAAGAACGGTATGATTGATCCTTACCTTAGTGTGTTTATTGGTCCAATTGAAAAAGTACCCATCCCTCGTTCAATAAGAATCCTAATTGTAATTGTCCCTCTATGGCTAAGTTCGATAGTAAAAATTATTGGCATTTGGTGGGTCAAGAATTTTAAAGCTGAAGATGAAGAACACGGTGCTAAGTATGCTCGTTCGATAAGAGAATCAGATCCAATAAAATGGAAAAGAGCTTCAAAATATTTTGCTCAGAGAGATTTCTGGGATGTATATAAAGGAATTGACAATCGAGTTCTCATTGTTGATGAGAGTGTTGACAGATTACATAATACAGAAATTACTCAAGAAATTACCCAGATGATAAAGAATTCTGAATATATCGATTTGAAGACAAACAAAAATACTCACTCTAAACCTATGCTAGATACAATTTTGGAATATCTGAAGAAAAAATAAAGGTTGAAACTATGTTCAAGAAAAGAAAACAACAAATAATTAATAAATTTGACAACTCTTCACTTATTCTAGGACCTAGTTCTGCTAATTCTTTTAGGCAAGAATCTTTAGATATAGGTCAGGTTAGAGGAAATGGTTTATTGATACTTACTGAAGAGGAGCTTTATTTTGGAATGTATCTACCTAGAAAAGATTTTCATATTCCTTTAAATTTAATCTATGAAGCTAAAACTACTAAAGGTCATTTAGGAAAAACAAAATCAAGAAAATTACTTAAGGTGGAATTCACAAATATCGAGAGACAATCAGATTCACTTGCTTGGCTTGTAAATGATTTGGATACATGGATTAATTCTTTGAGAAATGTCATAAAAAAGTCTTGATAATGTCTTGAACAAATGTATTTAATAAGTGAGATTATTGTATATTTGATAAATATGAGTAAGAAGAATAAGAGAAAAACTATTTTTTTGATTCTATTCTCTTTCGGATTATTTGTTAGTTCTACAAACATTGGAACACCTTTCATTAATGCAGATTTCTCTGTGCCAATAGCTTATCTAACTTTCAAAACTAGTGGTGGAGGAGTTAGACCAGATTATGGTTTCCATATCTCCCATGATTTAAGTAAAATTGGTATACAGGTTACAGTTAAAGTTGAAGAGTGGTCAGTTTTTGTTGGAACTTTATTACTTACTCATGATTTTGATTTGGTTGTGGTTGGTTTATCAGGTGGAGGTTCTTCACCAGATATGAGATCTGTTTATACTGCAGATGGTTCACTTAATATATTTCAATTAGATTATAACCTTCCCTATTATAATGAAAGCGAATATTTACAGAATCTTGGTGTGACATTAATAGAGCCTTCAGAGAGAAGACCAATCTATTATGAATGGCAAGAGCTTATGATGGATAAAATCATCCCTCTCATGCCTTTGTATGCTCCTAAAAGCTATGTAGGAACTTGGGCAAATACAGAAGAATATAATGTGAGTTGGGGTATTGTAGATTCCTTACCATATATGTACTATGATGGTTATCATGAAGGACAAGTTTCTTTAGATGAATTTAACATGGCAGACGCAAATTGGAGGGATTTAAATCCTCTAATTCATGATGATACTTCCAGTGCTTTCATCTGGAGTTTGATGGCTGAACCCATTTTACAATTTAGTCCTTATTTAGTACCTTCAAGTTCAGGTTTAGTACATGATTGGGAGATGATTAATGCTACCCATTACAAATTCTTTTTGCGAGATAATCTGTTTTGGAACCCCTCTTACAATGTTACTGTACGAACAGCAATTTCCCCTCCTTTGGAAACAATCACTGATGGAGAATTAATGGTTGGATTAAAAGGAGAATATAGTAATGGAACCAATCAGCAAGTAACCGCAAAAGATGCAGTTTTTACATTTTTAGCTTGGAATAATCCAATTGTAAGCAATAGTACAATTTATCATAATTGGATATCAGACATCTATATCGACCCTCTAAATGAACTTGCATTTCATATTCATGTGGACGAAGACTATTCCACTCCAGAAGAAGAAATTTATAGTGATTTTTGGCATAGGATGTCTTTTGAGATTCTACCGGAGTTTTTCCTTAATTCAACAGATTCAACAATAACATATACTGCTGGAGGAGTCAGATGCATTGGACTTTATCCAGAAATAGTTGCTACTGATACATGGAAGTCTTTTAGCATATCTGCGTTTGGTTGTGGAAAATATCTGCTAGATTATTTTATACATGATTCAAAAACAGTTTTGACAAACAGTCCTTATTGGATGAATATTGGTGCAAAAGATGGATCTATTCAATATCTGAATATAAGCACAATAAATGTTCATGCCATTCCTGACGCTTCATTAGAATTATCAGAATTTAAAGCTGGAATATTGGATTGGACAGGGTTGACTATATTTCCTACAGAAAGAAAACTCCTTCAAGAAGACCCTAGATTCGATGTTCAATCATTTATTACTGCAAGTTTCTCCTTCATGGGATTCAATCTAAAACGATCATTTATCGGAGGTTCTAATAATTTCATTTATCTTACTGAAGAAGGGAAAGAAGAGTATACAAGAGGATTAGCGGTTCGTAAAGCAATTATACATGCAATTGATAGAGAAAAAATGAATCAAGAAGAGCATGGTGGGGAGTATTTTAACTGTCATAGTGTTGTTTATCCTTTTACTTCATACTATTATTATGACGGTTTTCAATATGAATACAATCAAACCAAATCTCTTGAATGGTTAGCTGCAGCTGGTTACTATGAATTTCCCACTCCCACTCCTACTATAACAGAAACTCCTACTCCGACAATACCAACAAGTACCATTCCTTTATCTACATTTAGCATCATAACCTCAATTATATTCTTACCTCTATTATATTATTATAGAAAAAGCAAGAAAACCTAATTGTTTTTTTCTTGAAGAAAAAGGGATAAGTATAAGAATGATTCCTTCTCAAGTTATTACTATAACAAAAGCTATTGTGAATACAATGGATGAAGAAAGAAGTATTGAAGATCTAGAGGAGGAAGAACTTGAAGATCTTGATTCGATGGAAGAATTCGCACTAGAAATGGAAGAAATAAGTGATATTGAGGGTTTAGAAGATATTCCTGAGAATGAACAAGTAGGGTTATCACAGTCAGATATGATTATTACATATGAAGACAAAGTTGTAGATGAAACAGAAGAACTTGAAAAGAAATACAATCAATTATTGGAAGAAGTAAAAGAAGGGGAAATTCGTAGTGTTATTGAGAAAGCATCTAATCTCATCAATGAGGGAAAAAGACTTGATGCTCACTACCTTACAGCAAAAATATCTTCACTAATCGCGACACTTTTGACATCTGAACAGAAACATCAAGAAGCAACAGAATATTATCTTCTTGCTGTAAGTGAAGCTAGACGATCGGAGGATAAGAAGCTTCATTTATTGAGTCTCTCTGCTTTTGGCAGAAATTTGAAAAATTTTGATTTGAAAGATGCTGCGGTAGTTTTTAATCAAGCTAGAGATCTAGCAAATGAATTGGGTGAAAAAGACTATTATGCAGAAAATTCTATAGATCTTGCACATTGTTTCTTTGAAACAGAGAAAGAACAAGCTTATTCACTTTATGAAGAAAATATCGGGTTCTTTGAAGATATATCAGATAAAAAAGCAGTTGGTATCATAAAATATCGGATGGGTTTGGTTAATATTGTACAGAGAGATTTTAGTGGTGCATTTACTAATCTAATGGATGCAAAGAATAATCTTCAAGCTATTCAGAATATTGATGAATTTGAGGATATTTTAGCAGCTTTAGAATATGTCAGAGAACTAATTAAGAAAGGTCATGCTTTATCTTACTCCCTTAACATACCAATTCCAGAACCAATCGAAGATACAGTTGGTACGAAAAAAGTTTTTGAGATTTATGCTAGTACAGGAATTGTTGATATCACTAGAAGAATTGAGAAAAAACAACTCAAATTAATTTCATCCGAAATGAGCGAAATTAATACCACTGAACATATTTTTGATGAGAATAAAATTTCAAAACTTAACGATACAGATCTGCTTGAATATTCGAAATTGTATGAGGAAATTGGTGATCTTTATTCTAAGGAAGATAAGGAAAATAATTCTTTTTATAATTATTTAGGTTCTCAACTACTTGCCCTACAAACTGGCAATATGAAGAGAGCAGAAAAATTAGATAAGAAGGTTGAAAGATTGATTTTAGCACTTAAAGATCAAGATGAAGATCCAACTCTCCAATATGATTTAATGATGTACCAACACTATCAGTTAGCTTTTGGAATGAGAGATAGAAATCCCAAACTTTCATCTTCGTACGCAAAAAAGGGCATAGAAATAGCTTCTAAAAGAAATAATCCTTATTATGAAGGACTATTGAAAGAAATTGTGGCAGATGTAAAAAGTTTGAAAAATCAAGAAAAAGCATTTGCAGATTACCAGGCAGTTATTTCTATTTTCCAAGAATTAGAAAATTATGTAAGCTTGATGAGAGTTTATGAAAAAATAGGTAATATTTTTCTCTTTACTCAAGCTGATAAAGCTAAAGAATATCTAAGCAAGGCACTTGAGATAGCTAAAGAACTCGAAAAGACAGAAATAGTTACTAGATTAGAAGGTAAACTGTAGATAAATCGTTTTGTTACCTAATCTAGGCAATTTTTCACAAATTTTTTTTAGCGCAATGAAGACATATATTAGTTTCCACATTTCTAATCTTCATATAAATTACTGTTTTTGAATAATATGTAAATGGTAAAGTTTAAAAAAACCTATGCAGTTCTTAACATAGCTGTAATGAAACTAGGTGAAAATAATTTGAATAAAACCTTAAAACTAAGTTTAGTTATAATAATGATTTCAGCTTTTGCGACAAGTTTCGCAACAGCTCAAGAATTTGACGGTCTTTATTATTCTGATTTAATGGTAAAGGATGGCACTTTTACATGGAATGTTACACAATCAGTTGAATATTATGAAGATATTCCAATAAATGTTAATTTTTCAGTAACATTAAAAGATGACCTCTATCCAGGACCATTATCTGAAGAAGATCTAGAAAAAGTTTATGCAAGCGTAAAAGTTGATGGAAATAAATACACAGGTGAAGGATTTCCATTATTCTGGCATCTGTATAAGGTAGAAGGTGTTGTAAATACCACTATTCGTGAAGAATTCGAAGCAGAAACAACTCTATTCAATGTCACAGATGGACCTGTAGGTCTTTTCTATGTTAACTTCACAATAACAGATGATATCTATACCTTATTCGTAGAAATGGAAATTGATCCACTAGATGGTTTAACCAAAAGATATTATGAACATTTCTATGACAATGATACACAAGACAGTACAATTGAACTTTCTTACTTGGGATATACAACTGAAAGTCCTGCACAGGTATGGTGGGCTTTTGCTGGTGTATTTACAATTGGTGCTCTTGTTATAATTCGCAAAAAACGAATGAAGAATTAGACTTCATTTTTTTTCCTTTATTTTTGGAATACTTTCTTAGGGTAAGTCTTATATTCAACATCTAGAATTCTGATAATGGTGCTATCATGTCTAAAACAAAGAAAGAAGATATATTGCAAGACGAAATATCTAAAAATGATAAAAATCTCTTAACAGTTTTCTCTGTTAATTGGATAGAATTAGAGATTCTCAAAATTCTAAATAGATCTTCTGAACCTGTTTATAAAGGTGAAATGATTAGCGTTCTTCGTACTAAACATGAAAGTATAGAAAGAAAACCTGAAAGTTCCTTTTATGCAATTTTTGATAAACTAGAAAAATCAGATTTAATTCAAACCAAGTCGATACCAGGTCAAGGTTACAAGACATTTCTAGAAATTACAGAACCAGGTAAAAGTGAATTACAACGGGCTCTCTTTTGGGGAGTAAGTTCGATTTTTGAGGGTATGTTGAGTCAATTAATCGGTATTTTGAATGAAATGTGCGTTCGAACAATGGGTTGTTTGAAGGAAATGAATTATGGGGTAATTAGCCCTAATAATCCTGAATTTCTTGTTCCAGAATTGTGTAATGAATGTGTTTCAGCTTCAGAAGTAGATACACAAAATCGTTTTAACATACTCTTACCATACTCAAAAGAAACTCAAGTGCCTTATTACCAAAAACTCAGAGCTAGTCCTGATAATATTCCTTTAAAAATGGACTATTTAGACAGAATAAACTCAATTTTAAGTCTAGGTTTTCTAAACAAAAAAGACTCTAGAGCTTTTATAAAAGAGGTTCATAGAATTTTAAAACCAGGAGCAAAGGTTGCTTTCTATGAGATTTTGAATTTCGAAAGTTATCTCTTTGAAGCTTTGCGTCATTTGACTTATGGATTTCAGATTTTTACTCCACGTAAAGCTATTGGTGAACTAAAACAATTTGATCCTGAAGAATTGAAAGCATTAGTTTCAGAAACTTTTGACGAAGAAAACGTAGAATTAATTTTCCTGAGAGAAATTATCCTAGTATTGGCAATAAAATGAGTATTTTCTAGAACATTATACGGATTAGAAGTAAAAAAATATAAATACTTCACAGAATTGTTGTTAATAACATTGTGATTATCATGAGTACAGTTAGAGAAGAAAGATATGTTGATTTGAAGAAGATTTGTGATCAAGTTAACCCAGAAATATTTGATACCCTCTCTTGGATATTACTTCTAAATTTAGATTTAATACCAAAAGAAGATATTGAAGTGAATCCTAATCTGAGTTTTTCATATTTGCTTTTGCAACAAGATTACGAAGGAGCAAAGAAGATAGCTAATGATTTTGCAAGTGGAGACACTCCTTTTTCAAAGTATTATAAGAAATTGTTAGAAATAGATCCAAAGCTTGGAAAAACAATTGAAATATCTGAAACATTCTTTGCATTAGCAAAAAGAAGAATAGAACTAATTGAGAAATTAGGAATAAAACAACTTTGAGCTGTTAATGATTCTTTTTTCTCTTTTAGCAAGTAACAATTATCTTTATTAATATTTTTTCCCTTTAACTCAATTATGATAAAGAATCGTTCTCCTTTCTCCGTTTTTGCTGGCTTTACGTTAGCAGTATTAGGGGGAATGATTTTTGACCTAGGTGGATTAGCAGCGGGTAGTGCAGCAACCTTACTCAGATCTTTAGAGGAATCGATCCCTTGGGTTTTTCTTATTTACCCCCTTCTCCTTACTGTAAGAGGAGACATAAATGGGATTCTTACTGGAAAATTGGGAACAGCTTTACATTTAGGTACAATAAAACCTGTATGGAAAAAAAATTCTGAGAGTTTCTTACATTTAATTATCATGATATTGTTCATATCAATATATGATGCAATACTAATAGGAAGTGTAACTTCTGTTATTGGAATATTTCTAAAATTAGTAACACAACCAGTTGAGGTATTGCAGATTTTCTCAATAACGTTTACAACTTTCATTTTAACAGCAACTATTTCAATGTTTATAACTTTTGCACTTACATTTGTTATCTTCAAAAAGAATGGTGATCCTGATGTTTATGCTTATCCAATAACTTCATCCTTGAATGATATTCTTATAACAATAATATTCTTCTCAATCTGTTTGTTGTACAGACCTTGGGAATCTTTTTCTCATCTCCATTTTTACCTCGGAATACCTATAATAGTATTAGTTTTAGTTTTCCTTTTTATTTCTTTCATTAAATTCAGAAAAAAAAGTTATTTCATGAAAGGAATAAAGCAATCTATCCCTGTTCTAACTATAACGAACCTCATTGCAGCAGGAACAGGATCAGTTTTAGCCATATTTATCGCTGACTTATCAGCTGTTCCTATACTCCTTGTTTTTTATCCTGCATTAATAAGTACAGTTGGTAGTCAGAATTCCATTCTGGCAAATACTACAACAACAAAACTCCATTTGGGAACAATAAAACCTTCTTTTAAATCATTAAAAACTAAGGAATTTTCAATAAATTTCTTTGGAATTATAACAGCTGCTATGATTATAGTCACATTAATGAGCATCTTGGGAGTTGCTTTGTTTCCGCAAAACATAAACTTCCCAATTTATTGGACTATTTTAGGCCTATTAATCTTAACAAACCTCTTATCATTTCTGATAGTAAGTTTCATCGCTTTATCTGCTTCATTCGTAACTTTCAGGCTTGGATTAGATCCCGATAACTTGGTTAATCCCTTGTTAAGTTCTAGCGCAGACTTAATTACTACCACAATATTGGTTCTAATTTTCTTTTTATTATTTTAAAATATCAAAAGTTAATTTTGTCCAGAAATATTTCTCTGTCTTTTTTGTTAATTAGTATTGAATCTTTCAAAAGATCTCTAAGTAATTCCCTCTCATTATGGTCTAATTTCAATCCATTAATATTATTTAGTATAAAAATTACTTTCTTCATCTGCTCTGGAAAGTTTTCAAGAAAATAAACTATGGTAGTATAGTTTAGGAAATTCTTTAGTATCAATGCAATACTTTGAACTTCTTTCTCATTTTCTGCGCTCTGTGGTTTTAAAATCGTAAAGAACTCATTTATTAAAAAATTCAAAAAATCATAGTAATCTGTGGCGTAAGGAAAGCGTTTTTCGATCATTGATTTCGCGAAATAAAGATAAGAATTCACATAATATTCTATTTTCAATGAAATCATTGTTTTTGTATCATATCTTGGTGAATGTTGAGGAAGATACATGTTAAACATCTTAACAAAATCCAGAACTTCCTCTAGCTCAGCTTGTGAGTATAGTTTAATATTTACTTTACTGAAATTAGGAAATACAAATTGTGGAATTCGTGATAGAGTAAAAAGAATATTTCTTTCATCAGTTTTGTTTTTGTCAGCCATCTCCTTCGCGGTTAATGCTAGGATTAGTAGCCTTTCAGCTGGATCTGGTAATTTTTTGTTAATTGATTTTTGATTCTTCGAGGTAGGAGAATCGATGATGATATCTTCGAACACACCTAATTCTATTTCACTTTCTATTTCTTTACTGAGTAGATTAAGGAATTCGTGAGCGGGATGATAAAGTTGTATTCTCTCATTTGGATTATAACGCTTCATATTATCTCACTCTATTTAAATTGATTAATTAGTTCTAAAAATTGTCCAATCATTTCCGAATAATGGAGCTCTCCTTTGTCCAACATCCATTGATAGATATCATTTATTTCTGTTATAGAATTCTTAAATTCCTTATTCATACCAATCATTGATATCTTATATGAAAGTAAGAAGAATTGAGCCATTTTCGCTCGGACATAATCTTCATATTCTTCAAATATTTCTTGAATTCTCTCTATTTCAAGGGCTAAATCCATTTGTTCAATCGCTGCAGAATTTTTTATTCGTGGTCCTCCTAAATACCCAGTTAGTCCCAATAATTTCGCTGAGTGGAACTGTAATAAAGCAGGTAGATAAATAAAAATTGTTACTGCTTCTTCGTATTCTAGTTTTTGTTTCTTAAAGTAGTTCTTCGCTTTTTCAAAGGATTTGAACGATTCATTTGGTTTACCTATTGCTTGGTATAATCCAGCCATGAGTCTTCTTACTTTTGCTGATAACTCTAGTTGTTCAATACTTTCAGCTGAAAAGAGCAATCTTTCTCCCTTTTCTACGGCTTCTTCAGGAGTTATTCTTTCTGATCTCAATTCTAGTTCAATTCTTTGTGCATTGAACATTAGTGGATGGAAATCATCAGGTTGATATCTTTCAAGATATTCATCAATCAATTTGATTGTCACTTCAGGTTCTTCAACAAACTGAGACAAGATGATTTTCTTCTCAAATGCTGATCTCTCAAAAGGAGTTTTTTCAAAGTACTTGTAAGCTTCATCTACACTTGAATATGCTTTAAGGACTTCTCCTTCTTCTGCATCAATTTGAGCTTCTAAGACTTGTAATTCATAAAAGTAAGGTTCATTCCCGATTTCTTTTGCTTTATCCATTAGGAAATGAACAGTTTCTCTTGCATCTACTAAACGGTGATTTACAATTAATATCTGTGCCCTAGTTTGCCAATATCTAAAGAAAACTTGAGGATTTGAAACATTAATTTGATCTTCTTCAAGTTGCTCTAATAATTCTCTTCCTTCTTCATAATAACCATAAGCAAAATAGGTTGCAATTAACTCAAGTACAACTAAATAATATTCATCAACTAGAAATCGTTCTTTTGTTTGTTCAGCAAGTTCTATTAGGATATCTACTGCTTCTTCTCTTTGACCTAATAGAGCAAAACATCTAGCTATCTTCACTTCAATTGCTCTTAGTTCCTCTTCTTTCCCTTTTATGTAAAAAATTTCTCGAGCTTTGAGATACCATCGAAAGGCTTCAAGGAATTTAAATTGTGAGAAAAGTTCATCACCTTTATCTCTCTCAAAACTCATATGATTCTCTTCCAATAGTAAATTGAGGAGATTAGTATTTAAACATTTAAAAAGCTGCTTTTTTCTCAAAATCTGAAGAGATAGAAGAAATACCTAGCAGAAATAAAGTTTAAATTATATTTATCAGCTCTAAAAATATGAGTGAATATTCTGCATATATGAAACAAGCAAGAAAAGAAGTTGATTCTTGCTTAAATATATGGAAAGACATATTTGAAGAGTATTACTCGAAATCTTTAGAATATGCGTATGCTAAAGGTTCTGCAACTAAAGAATGGACTAGTTTTATTGACTATGTTCCTGTTCTTAGTGATGTAGATATACACCTTAAAGTCCACAAACATTCAAATTTTCTCGATGATGATAATTCATTTCACGAATCTGTGAATATATCAGAGATGTATGAAAATAGATTCATTGAACAAAACCCTAACTATTTTCATCTACCCAGAACTCAAATCATAAAAATTAATGATATTGTAGATCAGGTTGATTTTGTTTTCCCAAAAAAAACTGGAATATATCCATTAATAGGAAATCCTGAATTTGAGAATAATCCTTCTAATGATGCAATAAAACAATATGACTTGAATAATTTGCTTAAACTGGAAGAATTTCTCCCCTCTCAACCAATGTCCATGATTGACAGAACAGGATTGGATTTATGGACAATGATAAGAAGAATAACTTGGAGAGTTTCACCCTCTCCTGTAAGATTGATTAGTCAATCATCTGATGAACCTCTTGATTTATGGGAATTGAATAGAACTTCCATCGCTGTAGAATTAGTAAAATGTGAGTATCATCTGATAGCTGAAAGCTATAAAGATTTTTACTATGAGGGTTGGATCGCATTCATGGAAGATTTCTCAAATTCGCAAACACTAAGAAGAATTATCTCTACTGGTTTTGAAATACTGAAAATGTGTCTTGAAGAAGCTAAGAAGTTTGAAGAAAAGAAACTCTATTCTACAGGTTCTAGTTGAACGAATTCTATGATGTTTAAAATTCTTATAAATTCCTCTGTACTGAAAACATCTCCATGCTTTCCTTTATCATATCCAAATATTCCTTTAGCCTCAGGAAGTTCTTCAAAGTAATATTTCAAATGTTTGAATTTCTCTTCTTTATCTTCTACCAAAGATGCTAAAACTTTCATCTTTCTAAACCCCTTCTGGATATTAATCATCCCACTATCGGTAGCTAGAATATTTTTCAGCCAATGAGCTTTTCTTCCTCTTGCTACATATAATGTTAATTTACTTGTATAGAAGGTAAATATCAATGTTGGAGTAGTTCTCTTCTTCCCTGTTTTTCTACCGATTGTATGAACTAACACCATCTTTCTACCTACACCGAAAAGGGGTAGTAGATAAATACTATAGAGAGAAATGAATACTACATTTAATATTTTATTAAAGAGCTTAAATCCTGTTGTTCTCTTTTCATGCATTGCAACTATCGATTTTTCTCCTAATTTGAATACTTCAGACATTGCTTTCACTTTATTTCATTATACGCTTTATTATTTCTTCTGGATTCTTTACAAACATCTCTTCAAACATACTCCTTGGTATCCCTGATCCAAGAGCTGTTTTCTCTCTCAATTCATGACTGATAAAATCTCTTGGTGAATGAGAATCAGTATTAAGTATCATCTTAGCTCCAGTTTTCATAGCTAATTCTGCTACTAAACCATTTCCCAATGAGTGCCCACCTCTTGTTGTTATCTCTAGAAAAACTTCATTATCTTTTGCCCATTTAGCTTCTTTAAAAGTTAGAATACTAGGATGTGCAAGAATATCCACTTCTGAACATTTTACAGCTGCTTCATTTGTTCCTGGAATGACAGGTTCTACAATGGTTTCACCATGAATTACTACAAGGAAATTTCTTTGTTTTGCTTTTCTAGCTAATTCAGGGATTTGGGAAGGAAGCACATGAGTTATTTCTACACCTGGAAGAAAAGTAATATGCTCTTCGAAATCATATCGTATCTTATCTAGTGTATTAAGAACATGATCTATTGTACTTGAATCGACATGGTCGGTAATTGCAACTGCATCTAAACCTTGAACAATTAATCTTCTTAGATGTTCAGCTGGTCCTAATGCACCATCAGAAAGATAAGTAAGAGTAAGAAAATCTGTAAGTTTCATATTTTAGATTTATTCTCTTCTTTTATCAAATTTTTGCTCTTTTTTTGAATTTCAACCAATTAATTCCTTTAGTTCATCAATTTTAAATGATAGATAACTGATTCCTTTCTGCCAGAATGTTGGATCATCTAGATCAATGCCCATTTTAGCAAGCATTTCAGCTGGTGTTTTTGAAGTACCTACTGATAGTAATTCTATGAACTTAGGAACAAATTCATCTTTCTCTTCTAGATACATCTGATAGAGTGCTATGACCAAGAGATTAGACATATTATATGCATAAACATAGAAAGGAACTTGAATGAAATGACTTACCACACTCCAGTAACTTGCATAATCTTCCTTGATGTGAGAAACTGAGTTTCCAAACATTTTTTCCATTTCTTCAATATAGATATCCTTGTAATCATCAGCTGTAGGAAGTTTGTTTTTCATTAATTCATGAATTCTCCTTTCGAAATGATAGAAAGCATTTTGTCTATGAGATGTTCCAAAATTGCCCTCTATATGATTGGCTAGAAGGATAATCTTTTCTTCTTTGGAAAGATCCTGTTTCATAAGGTAATCAAAAGCTACCATTTCATTGAAAACTGAGGCTATTTCAGCAACTGGTAAGGATGAACCAATATTGATCATGGTTTGATTCTGTTGAATATTGTAGTGATGTGTTGCATGTCCTAATTCATGAGCTAAAGTTAGAACTGAATCAATATTTCCGGTGAAATTGACAAATACATATGGATATTTCTTTTGCTTACCATAGCTACAGAAAGCACCACCTTGTTTTCCTTTTCTAGGAGTAACATCTATATGGTTTCTCTTATACATTTCATCAACAATTGAAGCGAAACTTGGATCAAATTCTTCATTAGCCTTTTTGACTAATTCAATAGCTTCGGGATAAGTGTATTCTTTGGATACTTCACCAACTGGTGCATAGATATCAGACATTCTTAATTCAGAGAGACCAAGGATTTTCTTTTTAAGATTATAATATTTCTCGACTAACTGGTTACTTTCAGATGTTACATTTCCAAGTGTTTCTACTGCTGTGTCACTGACTTCATTCTCAAGATTCCTTCTAGAAATTGGATTTGTGTAGTTTCTTCTTTTATTCTCCAATCCCCAATCTTTCATCACATTATTGTAAATGTGTGTAAAAGCAAGCTCATTCTCTTGATATCTGGTAACTAAGGTTCTCAATGCTCGTTTTCTAATATCCTTATCTTGGTTATACATGTATGAAAACAACTCTGAAGTGGTAAGAGATTTGGTTTCGTCATCAACTTCGAATTCATGTACAAAACCACTTTCAATTTCATTATAGAGCTTAATAAATCCCTCTTGACCAGTTATATCTTTCATTAGAATGATTTGCTCTTCCTTTTCAGATAGTTGGTGAGGTTTCTTTCTACGAGTATATTCCATCTCATGTTTATAATTGCTTAATTCAGCTGAATTAAGTAAATCTTCAAATTTGTTCTCTTCTATCTCATTTAACTCTAACTCAAAAAAGAGTGTTTTTTCAGAAATATTTGAAACAAATTCTTGTATTTTTGAGTGAAGATTTTTAACATCATCATCTTGAGAAGTTGTAGAATACATTAAAGAAGAATACAGTCTAAGGTAAAATCTAGCTTCTGCAATTTCCTCATAGAGTTTAAAATATTCTTTTAATTTTAATGGAGTTAAATTTATTTCGTTTAACTTACCCTTGATATTTTTTCTAAACTTTTCTGCTAGTTTTTCGACTTTTTGCATATCCTCTTTGATTCTGGATCCATCTACGTTTTCATAGAGTTCTGATAAATCCCATGAGATTATTTCCTTTGTCATAAGCTTTACAAAAAAAGGTTGTTTAAGAATTTTGTTAATTGGAATATATGCTATGTGAGCTCTACAATATTGAAAGATTACGAATTAAAATTTGTTTAAATTTGTAGGATTTAGTATATCCAAAAAAAGAGTAAGACTTAAATGAGAAAGAAATAATAATTCACAATTGAAGTAATAAGTGATAAATATGAGAAAAAAACTATTCTTAATTCTTATTTTTCTTGTCTTTATAGTTCCTCAATCAAATTCCAATGCACAAACTGACGGTCTTTATTATTCATCTAAAATGGTAGAAAATGCAACTTTTGTATGGAATGTAACCATAAGCCAAGAATATTATGAGGATATTCCAGAAGGTGTTAATTTTACTGTCACTTTAAAAGATGATTTGTATCCTGGACCATTATCTGAAGAAGATCTAGGACATGTTTATGCAAGCGTAAAAGTAGATGGAAATAAATACACTGGTGAAGGTTTTCCTATATTTTGGCATCTATACGAGATAGAAGGTGTTGTAAATACCACTATTCGTGAAGTATTCGAAGCAGAAACAACTTTATTCAATGTCACAGATGGACCACTTGGACGATTTTATGTTAACTTCACAATTACAGATAATATCTATACTTTATTCGTAGAACTGGAAATCGATCCGTTAGATGGTTTAACAAAACGATATTATGAGCATTTCTATGATAATGATTTAACAGATAGTATGATTGAACTGAATTTTATAGATTATTATATCGAAATTCCTCTTACAACTCCAACTCCAACAACAACTCCAACAACAGATTCATCAACCAAAACCCTGAACTCAATTAATTTTCTGTTTATATCATTGGCACTTGGAACAATTGTTGTCCTATCTAGAAGGCTTAGAAAGAAATAAGATTGTGTTTTAATCAACACAAATAGTCTTATTATTTTTATCCCCCTAATCTATTTAATGAAAAATAAGTTAATTATCTCAATAGCAGCTACTTGCGCAATTGCTTTAACTTTAACATTATTATTAGTTTACTATCCTTATACTCCTGAAGAAAATGAGTATGAAATAGATCCTACACGTTTTACAAGTCTTATTATTAGAAATACTCCAGATGATATGTATCTCCCATTACTTTATTCAATTGAGAATATTACTGGTCAAGATTTCTATTTTGATATGCTATCGAATGATTCAAAAAATATGGTGCAAAATGTAAGTTATCTGATTGAAAGAGAACTTGAGTTCTTAGAAATTTTAGATCCTCAAGATTTCAAAGATAATGAATGGCGACATCATAATTTTACTTACATAGGTTCAGTTTTCCCATCTGTAAACCAAAGTGAATTCTTATCATTATTTGATCTAGAAAATTTCTATCCATACTATTTCTTCTATTATAACTTTACAACTATGAATTATTATGCCAATTCAACAGTATCAAATTATTACCATCCAGATGATTGGGGAATACCAGAAATATTTGACTACGTTTACAGTCAAAACTCTACCTCTATTCTTATTACTCAATATGTTAGAATTGGAGATATTTATGCACCTCTAGCAGGATCAGGGACAACTTTCGAAAGACAAATACTGTGCTTAGCAACAGGTCAACCTATACTATTCCTTTCAAATGAAGGTCCTTGGTGGATTTCGTAAAAGAGAAAAAATAAAAAGAATTAGGATGTTGCTGATGATATATTAATATCCTCAAGTAGAACATGAGGAATATATGTTGGTGTAGCAACTTCCCAGCTTTTTATTTGTTTAATATCTTTCCCTAAAGCTTTGATGTTCTTAAAAATGGTATTCATATTATCACTAATTCGTAATTCTCTAACAGGTTTAGAAATCTGTCCATTTTCTATTAGAAACATTCCATCTCTAGGGATAGTTGAAAATATGCCATCTGCATAGCTAGTAAATCGGGTATACCAATTATTTGTTATATACAGTGTAGGTTTGTCTTTTGATATCTCCAGAATTTCCTCAAAGGAATGTTCTCCAGGCTCAAAGTAGATGTTACTATTTTGAGGCATAACTAATCCAGCGTTTCCTGTACTTGTAGTTCCTGCTTTACGAGCAGTCGAGGTGTTATGAATAAAACCTTTGAGAATACCATTTTCAACTATTATGTTTCTACCTGTAGGATGCCCCTCCTCGTCAAATGATCTAGAACCCAAACCATTCGGTAATAACGCATCATCATAAACAGTCACAAATTCAGGAGCGATATTTTCACCTATTTTATCTTTAAGCCATGATAAACCTATTTCGACCATAAATGGATTTGCTGCTCCTGGTGAAGCTGCTACAATATCAGCTGCAACTTTAGGAGAAAGAACAACATTATACTTGCCTGGTTTACCGTTTTGTCCTCCGATAGACATCTTAGCTATTTTTCCTGCTTCCATTCCTGCTCTTTCAAAATCAACTTTGGAAGATAATCTTCCAACTTCAACACTTGCTCCTGAACTTTTAGCATCAACAAATGAACGAATACTAAATTCAAATCGAGAAGTATTTTCAGAAGCAACTGCTCCTTTGGATGAAACTAGTTTATTTTCTTTAGCTTCCCATAATAGTACTCCAGCAGATCTTTTTGCTCCTTCAGCTTCAGCTGCATTAATTGCAGCTTGAACATTATCAAGGGCTTTATCATGGAAATCTAAGAATTCAGAATCGAACATATTGTCAATAGTTGGATAACTGAAAGGTCCATCTGATATCCCTAAATAATTCTGATTAGGGGGTAAAGAATTAGCCAGAATCTTCAATGATTCAAGTGATGAATTTATAATATCATCAGACAGATTTTCAAGTTGAATAACAACAGTTTTATTATCTTTAACAGCAAAAACTGCTAGCTCTAATGAAGCCCAATTTTTAACAATCGTAATCTGATTATCTGCAAAACGAATTTGAGAAGTGTTACTTCTTTCTGCAAGTATTGAGTGGTCATCAAACCCCAAGGTTACAAGTTTGTCAACTGTTGCTTGAACAATTTTTTTAATATTAACTTTTTCTGGCATTCTATCACCTTACCTCCACATTACGAATTCGCATAAACGATCCTCCATGGTAAACAGGTGCCCCTTGCATCGGATCGCCTTTACCGCATGTTGCAGCATCAAATTCCAATAAATCCTTTTTCGCAACAGCATCTACACTACCCCAAAGTTTGGGTGTTGTCGTCTCAACAACAGGACGTCTAACAAGATGTTTCACTTCACCATTTTCAATCAAATATGCTTCTAGACCAACATATTTAGACTGATAACGTCTATCATCAATATTCCATTCTGTAAAATTGTGCATCAAAACACCTAGCTTAACATCTTCAATTAATTCATCAAATTCGAAATTTCCAGGTTCTAGGTAAGTATTAGCCATTCTTGGTATAGGTTCTCTATTAAACCCAATCGCTCTTGCAGCTGCAGTACTATTAGTACCCATAAATGCTGCACTTTCACGATTATGCAACATCTCATCAAAAACTCCTTTTCTATGTAAATATCTTGGACTCGCTTTTACTCCTTCATCATCATAGAGATAATACCCATAAGATCCTTCTAGTGTTGGGTCATCAATTATGGTAACATGTTCAGATCCGATTTTCTCTCCAATCATTTCTTCATTCAAGTAGCTTTCTCCAGCTTGAGCTCCTTCTCTCCCAAGAATTCTATCTGCTTCAGAAGGATGACCTGTGTTCTCATGACACATAATTCCTATAACATTTGGTCCAACAACATAATCAATAGTTCCAGTAGGTGCTTCTTTTGATTCGGTAACAATCTTACCTAGAGTAGTTGCTTCCTTAACTAAATAATCCTCAATATTCCAATAATCAAGAGATTCAAACCCTCCAGCTTTACCTTTCTGTACCATCAATTGTTCTTTTGAACCAGTAGTGGGGTTTACTGCAACTATAATCCCAAAGAGTTGAATTAAATCTATTTCACTTTCTATTTTAGCTCCTTCATTTGTAAGGATATATTTTTCAATGGTTTGATCATTCATCTGGAAAAATCTGAAAGGAATAATGGCATCTGTTTTAAGTTCGGCAAGAAGCTTATCTATATCCATTAGCCTATTGATTTTTTCTTCTGGGTTTACTTCCAAAGGTCTTTTGCCACTCTTACCAATAGCTTGGAATTTAGCTTCATGAATATCTTCTTCGCTAAACAAAATCTTCTTCTCTCTTCTCTTACCTGAAGCTTCAGCCATTTTTGTGGCAAAAGCAACTGCTATATTCATTTCATCTTTTGTCATTTCGTTAAAGCTAGCAAAACCCACTCCACCATCTTTTAGAACTCTTATACCTATTCCTTTGCTGCGAATTATCCCCCCTAATTCTGGAACACCGTTCTTTAGAATACTAGTATTAGCATTTGTGGATACGAGTCTTGCTTCAATATAGTCAGCTTCTAATTTCTGACCTTCATCAATTGCTTTTTCTACTAAATCATAAGGGTCCGTAGGCATGTGCAAAATCATAGATGAGCTGTATTTAAAGATATTCGAATATATTTTGAGACTTTTGTCCAAAATATTTATATTTCATTTGGTCTAAATCTTCTTTATTAATTAGTAAAAGGTGTAAAAATGTCTACAGTAACAAATACAAAGAAATCTATTGAAGGAGCTGAACTTTCTGGTGCAAGTGTAATGAGAAGAATTGTTAGTTTAGATTTTCAAAGAGGTCTAGCAATTTTTATGATGGTTTTCTTCCATTCAATTTAGCATATGTACAATATAAGCTGGGCTACAAATCTTGATCAGCTCTTGCAAAAAAATATCTTAATAATCCTTAGTGTATTGCTTCTAGCATTTTTTACAGGTTGGGCAGGTTATTTTCTAATCATCTCTGCAATTGTTAATGCTCTAGCCATGTCAAAAAGTGCATCAAAAGGAAATAATCCTGTTCAAATCTTAGTAAAACAATTACTTACTGGAGTTGGTGTTCTTGTTGCTGCAGCCTTAACAGATGGTTTGATTGGTTATTATGGCTATTTTGGTTCAGCTTTAAGATCTGGAAATTGGGCATATTCAAGATTCATTAATATTTTCGTTGGTAGATCATTCTTCATGATGGAAACTTTACACACCATAGGATGGTGTATGATTATTAATGCACTTGTTCACTTCCTTCTAATTCGAAAAAATGGTTTTAAGAAACTTAAGAGAAACATAATCATTTACGCAATCTTGACAGTAGTTGTGATTATTGCAAGTCCTTTTATCTGGAATTGGGTAGATGGGATGCATTGGGGAGGTTATTATGATTTAAATTTCTTCTCTGAAATGTCTACGCGTAGAGATTTCTATACTGAATTTAGATGGCCTAATTCATTTGATCAATATAAAGTAGGAACGTTCAAATCAAGTTTCTTTACTCTATTAGCAGGGGATTTGGAACCTCTATTCCCATTTCTAGCTGCATCCTTTGCAGGTGCTTTGATAGGTACAGCATTAGCAAAAGACAAACCCCCTAAACGATTTCTATTCTATGGAGGGATAGCTTCATTTGTTTTTATCGCTATAGGAGCTATTTTGATAGCTATGGGATTTGAATTTGATTTTAGCTATTCAAGACCTTTCATAACTTATTTTCTTATAGTACTGGGAGTGTGGATAGGAGTTATTTTCTTGCTACTTTATAAGGTAGAATACAGGGGGAATCCACAGAAATTTGCTAATAGAAGGATAGTTCGTCTTATGAGATTATGGGGTTTAGTAGCTTTATCAGTTTATACATTGCAGATATTTTCTTTATTTCCTAGATGGTTGATTAGTATTATACTAATTGATGTGAATCTTGTGACTGATAAATTACCTTATGGACAAGAAGGTTTTGTTCTTCTGTTATGTTTCTATATTTTATTCGCATATCATCTGTTAATCAAATTATGGAGTAAAGTTAATTTCAAATTTTCATTTGAATGGCTAATTATAAGATTCTCAAAAATAGGTTCAAAAAGAGATGTTTCTCAAAGATTGAATGTAGACTTAATAATGAATAAAACAGAGTGGATAAACTATAAGAGCGAGGAAGTTTATAGAACATCAGCATTAATACTCTGTATTTTTTTGGGATTTCTAGGAATGCACAGATTCTACATCAAGAAGAAGAAATTTGGTTTCATATACTTAGTTACAGGTGGTTTACTTTTTGTAGGAGTAATACATGATATAGTGCAAATGATTAGAGGAAAAGAACCGTTTTCAATGGAATGGTGAATATTCCATTCCTTTTATATTTTCTAAATCTATTTGAAATTCAACGAATTCTCTGATTAGATTAGAAACTTCTACACCTTTATCTATTAGTATATCATGCTTCGTTTCAGGTAAGATTACCAATCTTGAATTCGGTAATAGAGCACTTAGCTCAATTGAATGTTTGATTTTTGTTAGTATGTCTTTTTCACCAACCATAAACAGTACTGGTGTTTTAATTTTCCGTAGATTTTCTGCTCTCTTCCAAGTATAAACGGTATTTAGTAAAGATTTTCTCATGACATGGTAAGGTATTCTATCAACTTGCTCCTTAATAATGTCTTTCAACTCTGTTGGAACACTTTTCGAACTCGACATAGACATTGCAAAAGAAACTAATAATCTTTTTATTTTTTCATCCATTCGAAATATTAACCAAGGAATAATCTTCGGAAAAGGTTCTCTGAAATTTATTGCACCTGATAACATAACAGCTGTTTTTACTCTTTTTCTATTTAATGATAGATAATTCATTATTATTGCGGTTCCCATCGAATGTCCAACAAGAACGAGATTTTCTGGTTGGATATGATCAATCACTTGAGCTAATTCCTCCGTAAACATCCCCAAATCATAGTTGTCTTCATCCTTATCAGATTCACCGTGACCTTTCAAATCATATGCAATTACCCTAAAATAGGGACTTAGAAATTTCATTAAGAACCTGTAATTTAAACAGGATGAACCCCACCCATGTACACAGATTAAAGTGTAATCATAAAGTGGATTATCGTTGATATCGATAAGACTAATGTTATACCAAGAACCAGCTCTTCTAATACGTACTGAAGTACGTTTTTCTACAAATGGATCATAGACAAACAAATCCTCCATTTGCTCAGAAGTGGGTTCTTTTATATTCAACATGCCTCTCAACTAACTAGTAACCATAAAACACTTATAAAATTAATCAAATGAAAACCTAAGGATATAAAAGTTTCATGTGTATAAAGGCACACTCTAGTGATTTTGTTTCTACATAAGATTATTAAATTGAGTAAATTTATTGAATCAAGAGATATTACCATGGCATTTGAACTCTGGCAAATAATACTAATAGGAACAGGAGCTTCTTTAGGGGCTGGATTATCCACAGCTATAGGTGCACTTCCTGTATTTTTTAAGAAAGATATAAGTAATAAAACATTGGACCTTCTGTTAGGTTTTGCAGCTGGAGTAATGCTTGCAGCTTCTGCCTTCAGTTTACTTGTCCCAGCTCTAAATCTTGATCCTATAGAAATAGGAGAAAAACCTTTCATTTTAGATAATATATGGATAGTTTCATTAGGAGTAATAGTAGGTGTGGTTTTTATAGATATTATTGATAAGTGGGCACCCCATGAACACTTTATTGCAGGACCAGAAGGAAAAGTTAGCAAAAGACTAGCAGCTACTTGGTTGTTTATTATAGCAATTACAATACATAACTTTCCCGAAGGACTCGCGGTTGGAGTAAGTTATGGGAATGGAGATGTTTCTGGAGGTACCGTTGTAGCTATTGCTATAGGTCTTCAAAATATTCCAGAGGGAACAGCTGTTGCAATGCCTCTGCTCCGAGAAGGTTATTCAAAAAAGAAAGCTTTCATGATTGCATCACTAACAGGTCTTGTAGAACCACTTGGTGCAGTTATTGGTGTTGCTGCTGTATCAACTACACAATTCTTCCTTGGTTTTGGAATGGCATTTGCAGCAGGAGCTATGATTTTCGTTGTAGTAGATGAGATTATTCCAGAAACGCATGGAAAAGAATATGCAAGACTTGTAACCTATGGTGTAATTGCAGGTTTTGTAATAATGATGTTCCTTGATAACTTCATTGAACCATTATTAGAAACACTATTTACGAGTCCAGTAACGTGAGGAAAAAATAAGATGAAAAAAGCAAGTAAAACTTGCTTCTATTTTTAATTTGTAAATTGTCTAAGGATAAATTCCTCTTAATTCGTATTGCTTAACTAATCTTTCCAAAGCAATAGCATAAGCAGCTGTTCTCATATCTTGAGTACAACATTCATCTGCATATTCAAAGACACTATCGAAAGCTCGAGTCATGATCTCTTCTAGTTTAGAGTTGACCTCTTCTTCTGTCCAGAAAAGAGCATCATTACCTTGAACCCATTCAAAGTAACTAACAGTTACTCCACCTGCATTTGCGAGAATGTCAGGTAAAACTAGTACGTTATTTTTCATAAGAATCTCATCAGCACCAGGAGTAGTGGGACCATTTGCACCTTCAGCAATGATCTTTGCTTTAACATTCTCAGCGTTATATTTAGTAATTACACTTTCAATTGCACAAGGAGCAAGAATATCAACTTCTAGTCCAAATAATTCTTCATTAGTTATTTCCTTTGTGATTTTTGTATATCCCGTAACAGACTTGTTTTCATTCTCAGGATTTTCAAAAACATACTTGTATAGATCCTCAACATCAAATCCATTCTCGTTGTAAATTCCACCTTTCCAATCAGAAACTGCAACAACTTTAGCTCCATGTTCTGCGATAATTCTTGCAAACCATGAACCTACATTTCCAAAACCTTGAACAGCTATTGTTACTCCTTCCATCGGAATTCCTAATTTTTGCAATGCTTGACGAGTAATAAAGAAAACTCCTCGTCCAGTTGCTGAAGCTCTACCCAGAGAACCACCTAATTCAACAGGTTTACCAGTAACAACACCAAGAGCTGAATGTCCTCCCCACATACTATAAGTATCATAGATCCAAGCCATTTCTCTAGCTGAAGTATTAATATCAGGAGCAGGAATGTCACTTCTAGGATTAAAAACATTAATCATCTGATGAGTGTATCTTCGTGTAATCTTTTCTAATTCTTTTACTGATAGTTCTCGAGGATTACAGATGACTCCACCTTTAGCACCTGAATAGGGAAGTCCGACTATTGCACATTTGAAAGTCATCCAAAAAGCTAAGGCCATCACTTCTTCTTTTGTAACATCAGGACTGTATCTAATTCCTCCCTTATTTGGAAGGTTTTCATTATGATGAACTCTGAACCCAGTAAAAATCTCAACTCTCCCGTCATCCATAACTACAGGAAAATTAGTTTCAATAATCCTAACAGGATATCTCAGGCGTTTGAGTATGTTTTCATCAATATTAAGAATCTTACCAACTTTATCAAGTTGTTTTATGGCCATCCGCCATGGATCAATATTAATCTCTTCTTCCATAAAGGAAACGAAAATTACTCTAATTTAACCTTTTTCTATTATCCTAATTTTTTTCTTCTGAAATTCAATTAAACTGGGGGTTCTGATAATGGATAAGCATCTGTCGAATTGCTATTTCCATCTATGACATATTCTCCAACCGTCCAATCATCCCAATAATTCCCTAGAGTACCAAAATAATACCATTCACCAAAGAAACCATTATCATATGCTTGTGAGGTACCAAAAATGTTGTTTGAATAGAAAGAGTTTAGGTAGATTTTTGAGTACCTAGAATAAATTGAATTTTTAACCCCATAGAGCGTATTATGAGCAAATAGATTATATTTTACAGTATTGTTGGAAGAAGGGACATAAGAAATAGTTCCTGGAAAGCCTACTCGAATCTCTACACCTATATAATTCAACAGGAAAGTATTGTTTGCTATATCATTGAAATAGCTCTCATAAATCTCTACACTGAGATTATTCTTTTCAAAATGGTTAAAGTAGATATCATTAGATCCACATTTAGAGAAATGTATACCTTTTAACGTGTTATTAAATAAGAAATTATTTGTTATATTAGTAAGAAATATAGTCTGAGCATAAACTCCTTCAAGACATCCCTTAATGCTATTATTGGTAATTAAATTAGAGTTACCACCAGTGAGGTATAATCCCCAATATTGATTCTCTATTGTGTTATTTCTGATTATTGTTCCAGTTCCTTGAAAAGCTATACCTACATTAAGATAAATAATTTTGCTTGAATAGACGCTATTATTTTCTATCAAACAATAATCTCCATACACACTCATCGCAAAAAAACCTTCACCGAGTATTGAGTTATTCCTTATAATTGAGTGATCTGAACCTATTAAACCCATTCCACTAGATTCACCTTTAATAAGCGAGTTGTCTTGAATTTCTACAAAATGACTATTCCCAATAAGAATATAACTTGCTACGATATTGTTTTCTATCTTAACGGTTTTTTGAGCCACGAATGTTATGTAAATTCCTCTCCTCTCAGCTTCAAGTTTGCAATTACGAATCACAAAGTGTTTTGTCGTTTGGGTTATTTGTATGGCATCAACGCTGCTGTTAATGTGATAGCCTTCAATTAAGAAGGGATCAACTTCAGTTCCATTACCAGGAAAACAGTAATCTGTGAAGTTCTGGTCGTTTTTAATGATAATAGGTTCATGAGGAGTATATTTCTCTGGTATATCCACTATTATTGGTGGTTCTGTCTCCATTTCTGGTCCAACAATTATCCAAACTACTCCAAAAATCATTATACTAATTACGAGTGTAGTAGCAAATATATTCATCAGATTATTTTTAATAAATGATATCCTAATCACTCTCTTCAGTATTTAAGCATAAAACTAATACAACTCACACTTATAAAGGTTCTATCTACCAAATAGTTGGAAACCAGTTTGATATTGGATCTAAAATTACATCAAGATAATCCATTATGAAGTAAGCTACGACTCCAAAACCTGCTCCTAGTATTGTCCCCCCTATTATATCTAGGAAGTAATGTATTTGCAAGGCTATTCTACCATAATTGACGCCTATTGCCCAAATAATTATTATCCATCCAAAAGTAGGATAATAGAGTGTCATAAACATTGCTAAGCATCCCATCCTTGTAGCATGACCACTTGGAAAACTCCAGTGGTCTCCTGTTGCGATATATTTTAGAGCTACTTCTTCGTTCGGTCTTTTTCTTTTTGTGATGTGTTTGATTATGGCTGATGTTAGACCACCTATTCCAGCGATAATAAGCTGAACTAGATTGTCAGATCTATGTTTGAAAAAGATATCAAAAACAAAGAAAAGAAAGGAAACAATCATCCATGGCTGAGCATTACCTGAAAGGGCTAAGAAACTAGCAAATTTGAGCATTCCTTGAGAGGTCTCCCCCATTCTCTTGGAAAATTTCTTATCCCATTCATCAATTTTACGAAATAAATCAGCCATTAGAACTCTCACATTTTTCTTATTAATAAGACTGCTTCTTATTGCATACAGAAAATCTTTTTCTTAATCATAGATGTCTTTGTTTTCATTGTAATATCTTCTAATCTCTTCCAATTGGTGGGGTTTATCAGCATCCATGGCTAATTCCGCATCATCCCCTAAGACGCCATAAACTCCTTTTTCAACCTTGAAAATCCTGCGATTAACTGATTTCACAAATTTCGCAAGGGGAAGTCGTTTGAGCATAAACTGAATAACTAAGAAAGGATTTAGAACTAACATTTGAGCCATAACATTTTTTCTGTGTTCAAACAAATCATCAATAACTTTCTTATGATTTAGCATTTTTTCGATATTAGCAATAGTTAAATCTCCACCACAAACTTGAAGTTTCTTGAAAGTGGCATAAGTTCTTCTTGAGTCTGGGAATTTAGCTTCCATAGTTTCCTTCTTAACAAACCCATAATAAAAAATCCCATCTAATTCTCCCCCTGAAGCTTCTTTGCATCTTCTTATCTGATTGGAAATCATTTCAGCTTTGATTAAAGGACCATCACTAGTAAACAAGATAATAATATTAGAGTAATTTTTTTTCTTTACAATAAATTTGTAATAGATATTTATTGTTTTATCAAAAAGACTGCTAAGATCTTCATTGAAAATGACTGGTAAATCTGTATCCCATTCTTCTTTAGCCATACCACTAATATAGATATCTCCAACTTCTTCACACTTTACAAATTCATTAACTATTCGTTCTAGAAATATCTTGTCCCCTAATTTGATGAAACCTTTTTTAGGAACATTCTCTTGTTCACATAATACAGCATCCCTCTCTGAACTTCCTGCAAATATTATCGCATTGTGTTTTTCCATTTATTTTCTACTCTTGTAATTTCTCAATTACGGGTTCAATTTTTAGTTTTTTCAAGAATTCTTCATATTCAGCTCTTGTTAGCTCTCTCTTTTCTCCACTCAAAGCAACAATGGCAGCTTCCAATACATTTGTTCCAAAAGATCTTCCTCCTACTCTGGGTGTGGAAGTAATAATGTATTTTATTCCTATTTCTTTTAATTGTTTCACATCTTCTGCAGTTGTAGTATTAGTAACTACTATTTTTCCTTTCATCTCATCTAAAGGCATATTTCGTTTAATAAACAGAAAATCTCCAACTATCCACTTTGCTTTTATGAAATGTTTAATAAATGAAGGACTGTGAACTTCTTGTTTTTCACCCGTTGGATAGAGCCAACTGAAAGGCAATTTGCTAACAGGAGGTAGTAAAATTCTTGCTACAACTTTTACAGTTGCCATTCTGTGAAGGGGTATACCCAGTTTGAAACCCCATAATAAATCACCAAATGTAACCATTTTTCTATTTTGTCCAACAAACTCCCATACACTTTCTGCTTGATGCCATCTATCAACAGCACACATTATCAGTGATGTTCTGTCTTCTTCAGCTTCCTCTGGTAATTTAGTCTCAATATATTGCATTATATTGGCTTCTAAGGTGCTTTTTATGCCTCCTCCATCTACTATAGGAGTTTCTTTAACATTCTTGATTAGTTTTTTCCAAACGTCTCTTATCTTGTATCTTTTGTCCTCTCTACGAAGATACATGTCTGCCCCTCCAACTCCAAAAACATCAACCTTACCGTCTAAGCTCTCAATCAATTCTTTGTACTTCTTCATATCTCCATTAGTACCAATTCGCTCAACTATGATAGTTTCATTTGCTAAAGTATATTCATGTTTATAATCTCTAATTGAAGAACCTAAAGAAACAGAAACAACATGTTTACTCATAAATATCGCCCTTTAAAGTAAAATTAACTTACTTATAAACTCTTTTTTGCAATGAATCATTCTCTCCTTTTATAGTGAATTGAATTTTTGTAGAAATAGTTAAGAAGATGAAAGGAAATCAAGAAATACCGGTGATTTGTTGAACAGTCTATCTATTCTAGATGAAGTTGCCAAAAAACTCAAGATCGATTCAAAAGAAATCAAATTTAGAAAAGATTTAGTTGGTACATCCACAGCAAAAGTTTCAGAGATTTCTTGGGGAAAATCAAAGATAGGTATTCTGAAACAAAATACAACAAAAGTAGAATGGTTGGTATATTCAAAAATCGCTACAAAACATAAAATTCCCACACCAAAAATAATCGCAATTTCTAAATCCTCTGATGTTCCTTGGATTTTATTGGAAAAAATCCCTAAAAGCATTCATCCCAAAGACTGGACAAAGGAGAACATAGAAGCTGCCTTAAGAGAGATAGCTAAACTACACTCCAAATTTTATAATAAAACTGACAGTAAAGAGTTTGATAATATTCCAGTAGTGAATGAAATTGAATGGAAAACTATAAAGTCAAATCTTATATCAAATATTAATAAAGCTTTGAAAATAGCTGAGCATTACGAAGGTAAAACTCCTCTAACAAAAACAGATTTAGAAATTGTGAAAAAAGACTTGAACTCAAAAGATTTTATTAAAAAATTCCTTTCATCAGGTCAAACCTTAATCCATGGAGGAACATGGACTTATAACTTCCTACAAACCTCATCTAAAATATATCTTCTAGATTGGCAAGAATGCGTAATTGCCCCTCCTGCTTGGGATTTTCTCCATTTCTATGACCTATTACCTTTCCATGTTGAAGGATTTAGAGTCAAATTGAACGAACTTCCTTTTACCTTTAATGAATTGTTGAAAATCTATATAGATGAAATGAAGAAGAATAAGATTAATATCAAACTTGCAGATTTTAAGAAATCATTAAGAGCAGCAGTTTCAATTCAAATAGCTCATTTATGGAGTCCATTGCTGAAACCTGATGTAATTTACTTGAAAGGTGGAAGATATTACATATCAAGAACATTAAGACTTTGGCCATCAAGAAAAGCTGTAAGACAACATTTCTCTGATCTTCTTGAAATTAGAAAACTAAAATAACAATTTTGCTTATTTTGGTAACTGAAGCCTATAGACAGACAAACTTTTTTAAATGATTTTTCTTTTCATTCGCCAATGAGTGAATTCATGGACATTCCTATACTTTTATGCAAAGATGAGCAAAAAAAACCAATTCCTGAAGACTCTGAGCTTGTTTTCGGTAAAACTTTTACTAATCACATGTTCTTTATGCACTACAATGATTCTAAATGGCAGAATCCAAGAATTATTCCTTACCAACCGTTTGAAATGGATCCAGCTTGTGCAGTCCTTCACTATAGCCAAGAGATATTTGAAGGAATGAAAGCTTTTCGTCATCCTGACGATACTATTAATTTATTCAGACCTTATGAAAATGCAGAAAGAATGAATCTTTCAGCTGAAAGAATGTGTATGCCGAAACTGAACAAAGATCTTTTTGTAAAAGCTATTATAGAAGTGGTTCGAGTAGATAAGGAATGGGTTCCTAAATCTCCTGGAACATCTCTCTATATTAGACCGACAATGATCGCTTCTGAGACTTATCTCGGTTTAAGACCAAGTAACGAATACTATTTCTTTGTGATATTATCACCTGTTGGGTATTTCTTCAAAGATGGGTTTAAACCAACGAAAGCTTATGTAGCAACTGAAAATGTAAGAGCTACTCCAGGAGGTACAGGAGAAGCAAAGACTGGAGGTAACTATGCTGGAACTCTCTATGAAACACAAAAAGCCAAGGACCTTGGTTATCCTCAGGTTATTTGGTTAGATTCATTGGAGAGAAAATATATTGATGAGGGGAGTGCGATGAATATCATATTCGTTGTCGATGATGAACTTTATACTCCTCCTCTAATAGGTACTATTCTACCAGGGATAACAAGAAAATCTGTACTAGAACTTGCTGAGAATTTAGGTTATACAACTCATGAAGAAATGCTAGATATTAATGTTTTAGCTGAACAGATTAAGAACAATCAATGTACTGAGGCTTTCTTTGTTGGAACAGCTGCATCAATCACTCCAATTGGAGAAATTTTCTTCAAACAAGAAAACTATACTATCAATGGAGGAGAAGTAGGTCCTATTACAAAACACCTCTACGATGAATTAATAGGAATTCAAACAGGCAAAATACCAGATAGATTCAACTGGACTGTTAAAGTTGGTTGATTTAAGAGAAAGAGTTAATTATTACTCTTCTTTTCAGTTTTTGTGAGTTCCTTAAAAGAGTTAACTGATCGTATTTTAGATTTTAGAAATGCAAGGGATTGGGAGAAATATCATACTCCAAAAAACCTTTCACTATCTCTAATAATTGAAATTGGAGAATTGTTTGAATTAATACAATGGCAGAAAGACGAAGAAATTAAAGAAGGTCTATCCAAAATTCGTTCTCAAATTAATGATGAAGTTGCTGACGTCGCTATATACTTTCTTTTACTTTCTCATGAACTAGGAGTAGATTTAGAGAAAGCAATTTTGAGTAAACTACAGAAGAGCAATACCAAATATCCCATTGGATCGTTAACAGATGAGGAAATAAAATGGGGTAAAAGCCAAAAATCAGCTGACTAAAGCTCCCCAACGCTTAGTTAAAACATATGTTCTGATTCTTCCACCAGCATCATATTTAACATCATAGAATTTTAATTCAAGTTCATTAGCTAGCTTATCTATCTTTGTAATTGGTTTATTGATCTTTTTCTTCAATAATTTACTTTTGAAAATTCTGATACTTTCTTTAGTAAATGCAATAGGCAAGAGGAACACAGATTTAGGGTAGAATTCTCCTACAACTATGAGTTGCCCATCTCTAGCAAGCATTCTTTTACATTGAGCCAAGAGAAGTTGTTGATGCTCTCTATCAATTTTACGTAAAGTAAAAATTACTATAATATTGATAAAAATATCTTGAATTGATGATAATTTTTCTAAATCAAAAGGTTTCAAATCTATTTTACCTAAATCAGATTCGTCTTTCACTTCAGCTTTTGGACTAACATATGAAGAAGTACTTTCTCTTGCAATAACACTAGGGACTTTTTCAGAAATATTTACAGCAAACTCACCGATTTTTTCTCCAATTATTAGTGTTGGTCCTGGTTTGATTTTATCAGAAATCCATTTGTGTATTTGAGGTAGAAATAAATCTATATTTACCGTTTCTTTGATTTTTGTAGATATATTGTGCATAGGTCCAGGTGTCTCTTGGTCGGATTTGTCATTAGTACCAATTTCATCTTCCTGACTTTCTATTGTAGGTATTTTGGGTATATCTGCATCTTCTTTCATTACACTCACTTTTGAATTTTGACTTGCCATTCAAAGGAGGCATCTAGTATTTCAGTTTTAGTTGGTAGATCTTCTTCTCTTTGCCTTTTAAGCATTTGACAGAATTTTTCTATCTCATAAAAAACAGAGCCTGATATTCCTATGTTCATCAGTTTATCCTTAGTTTTGGTTAGTAAAGATGCAATGTCTTTTGCATTTTCAAGATTAACCCTTGAAATGATACTTAGTTTCTCTCTAAGTTTAATTATCTCTTCTTCAGGATTTAAGCTGACGGTTACACTGGTTGTAAAACCTTGTCGCATAACTTCTAAAACAATATTTTGAGCTTCTTCTAACGAGTTAGCTACATTATTACTATAATAGTAGGTTGCTAATCTGACAGATATTTGCTTCAGCGCTACCTCTAAATCATCTTCAGTTAGATCTGGAATATTATGGAAAAGACCCATTCTAATCAAAATCAAATCTCTATTCTTTTTTGCATAGGACATCTCATGCTCTGTAAGCTCTTTGATTCCATGTAATCTTTTAACTAGAGCAGAAAAACTATCCAAATCCATGTTAACAATATCTTCTTGAGTAAGAAAAGGTTTAATTTTCTCTGTTATCTGTTTCCACAAAGGTTCATCTTCTTCATCAGCAAAAAGTGATTCTTCGTTGCCTAGATTACTCATAAGGATTTTATCTTCTTAAAACTATTAAAATCTTACGAGTTAAGCAATCAAAAAATAAGTTATACGATTGCTTTTTTCATAAATCTTTTATGCTCTGATGAAAATAAGTGTTAACATGAATGTTTATCACGTAGTTAGAAAAAGGCTAAATCCAGTAAAAGAACCTTATAAATTTCTAAATGGTGATGTTTATCTTATTACAACATCCACTCATATTTGGATTTGGTTAGGGTCTAAATCTTATTGTGATGATAAAGCTGTAGGTGCTTGGACAGCTAAGGTTGTCGAAGAAGAAAACAAAGATCTACTTATCAAAACAATTATGGAAGGAGATGAACCTGAAGAATTCAAAGAATTACTTGATTTTCAGGTTATTGAAGGTGATACCCCTGGATTCTTAAAACACTTTGAATTGAAAGCGGATATTGATTATAAATTACTTCAGATAATCCAAAAAGACGATGGCACAATTCAAACTAAAGAGGTTCCAATAAAATATAAGAACCTAAAATCAAATGATTCCTTTGTTTTAGATGCTTATGACGAAATATATGTCTGGATTGGAAAGAAATCCCAGGTAAGAGAGAAATATGAAGCAGGAAAGATTGCTAGAGCACTTGATGTCGAACGTAAACGTCGTCCTGTTGTTTTCACATTTGACTCAGATCAAGAACCTCGTGGTTTCAAAGATTTAGTTGAAAGAATCGCAAAAAAAGATAAAGAATTAGAGAAGAAAAGATGATTATTTTATCTTTCAATTCTTTTTTTACTTTATTAAAAAAGTTTTTCCAGAAAGATTAAAATATCTTAAAGGTTTGTTTTTGAAGTATGACTTTCGAGCAACCAATGGGGGATAACTTAGATATGGCAAGACTAACTAGAGACCAACAAATCTTGCTTTATACAATTGACTATCTCACAAAATGGGTAAAAGGCGGGGATCATTATCTGGAAACAAATAATGAGAGAATTTGGGTAAAAGAGCTCCCTCTGTGGGCAGTGATTTATTATCAGATTGTGAAGGGAACATATGAGACATATGACTATGCTCCAACTTCAATACAACTCTTTGGACGCAGTAGTTTTACTGTTAATCTCTCTTATGAAGGTGTAGATGATATTGAGGATTTAAGAGAATTAGATTTTCTAGAAAAAATACGCTTAAGCACATCACAACATGGCTTTGTTACTGCTTATCGAATCACAGTTTTAGGATTCAAATATCTGAAACTTATTCCTCAAGATGTTCAAGATGAAGTACATAACCTATTTTATTGTGAACACTGTAAAACCCACTTAGATTTCTATATGAATATGGGAGATGATCCGGACATCAAAATTGATTGTCCCGAATGTGACGTTTCTGACTTTCAATTGGACTTTTTGGAAAGTGAGGATGTAAGTTATGTTTCTAAACCTTACTTTCTTAGGATTGCAGATAAACTTGTGAGGAGATAAAATGGAAGATACATCGCACACTATAAAAGATGAATTATCTGAAATTCTTTATATTAAAAATCCCAAGATATTTGTAATAGAATGGCTACCCTTTGATTCAAATCAAATGAGAGAACTTAATAAAAAACTCGATATAGAAAAAGGTGCCCATAAAACCCTTCTAACAGGTCTAATTGATAAATCACCAAATGTACCAATATTCTACTCTACTGGCAAACATACAAAAGTACTCGTTCAAGATTATATTCTAGATAGTTTCGTTAATCTTGAAGCAGTAATTGATCTAACTGAGGAGGAAGGAATTGTCCAAATAGAAGAAATGGCCATTTTCATCTCAAAAACTGGTTTTGTAGTCTACTCTCTAAATCTACGTGAGATAGAAGGACAAAATAGTTTTATGTCTCTGGATAAGCTTTCACGAGTTGTAGCAGATATATCGCAAGACAGTTCTATGGTTATAGACAGTCTTCTAACTGAGTTTCAAAGAAATTTCATTGAAATAATTTTTGGTAATCCAATGCACAGACCAAAAACAATTTGCTATATAGGTGAAGATATCAATATTAGACATGATGATGTGAAAGAATATTGTGATGGGGAAGACTGCGAAATAGAAATTAGTCAATTAATTGGTGAAGGGCACAAACCTTACCAAAAGGGTTCAAATCTTTTCTTCAAGGGTACAAGAGGAACTTTAGCTATATTAGATAATTTTACAGAAGAAAATGAATACCAAATAACCCTCTGGGGCATTCAACATGCTATTAGTACTTTTGTTGATTGTTTCATGTCAAGAATCTGGGAACTTTATGACCAAGCAAATAATATCAAATATCTTGTTGATGAAGCTGTAAGAGGTAATACAGATGCTTTAAATAAAGTTCAAGAGCAAATTACTCTTCTTACAAGTACAATCAGCTTGGTAGGTCAGATACAAGAATTTCTAAAAGATTCGACATTCGAACTGATGCAAATTTATAAAGAAAACAATATTTCTGATTTGAATGATTTATATGACGTTGAAAAAGGATTGAATATTTCAAGGGAAAGAGTAAAGGAAGCAGACAAGATAATCAATGGTTTACTAACTGAACTTGAAGGAATTAGAAATTACATCTCAACACTATCTGAAATGCAAATGAGAAATATGAACAAAGCAATGACAAGAAATACTAAGAGTATGAATCAAGTTCTTCAGGCAAATACAAGAACTGGTGAAGCTATTGACATGATTGAATTGATATTAGCAGGAAGTATAATACTAGAAGTTTTTGCTTTTGCTGTTGGTGAATACGGATCATCTGATACTGTTTTCGGGGGTTTAATGTCCAAATACGGGACTCTAATAATGTTCATCATTAGTCTTGTATGTTGGATAGGAATTGTCTTTTATCTACGATGGAGCAAAAGGAAAATGGAGAGAAAAGCTCTCAAAGATTTCGTTATCAATATGACTTTGAATAGAAGCATTAATGTTGATAAACTGGCAAACTATATAGAAGACAAAGAGATACTTACCAAACATGTCGAATTTAATAAAGATAATACAATAGTGACTTTTGTATGGGATATAGGTGTAGATCCTGATTTAAAAGATCTTGACATTGATCATGTAAGTATCACTTATAATGAAACTAACTCGTTATTACTAGGAATTGAAGTAGAAACTAGCGAGGTGGAAACAGATCAGAAGCAAATGATTGATAGAATTTTAAATGATATGAAATTAAGTGGAGTTCTATTGGACTAAACTTATTTTTCTTTACTCTTTTTTTTCAGCTATATTTATTTATACTTCTGCAAATGTAAATTGAAATGGTTAAGAAATCTAGAAGTGTTTCTATAGAGACTTCAGCTTTGATAAAAGATTTTCAGCTCCCTGGAGGAGAATTAGTTAATGTTCTAACTGGAGTGGATATGAAAATAAAAAGGGGAGAATTCATAGGTATTATGGGCCCCTCTGGTAGTGGAAAATCAACTCTGTTAAACATTTTAGCAACTTTGGAGCTTATTACTGATGGTGAGGTAAAAGTCGCTGGAGTAGATCTTAAAAATACAAAATACAAAGATAGATTACGAATCAGAAGAACTAAATCTTCTGTTGTTTTTCAGAATTTTGCTTTAATTCCTTATCTTACTGCAAAAGAAAACGTCAAACTTCCAATGAAATTAAGAGGAATAACTGAAAAAGAAGCTGAAAAGAAGTCAATAGATTTTCTGGAAATAGTAGGACTATATGCAAGAGTTGATCACTTACCTGAGGAATTAAGTGGTGGCGAACAACAACGAGTTGCAGTTGCTCGAGCTTTAGCTCATGATCCTGATATCATCTATGCAGATGAACCAACAGGAAATCTTGATACTCATACAGGTAAAGAAATAATCCAACTTTTTAAGAAATTAACTAAAGAAAAGAAAATAACAATAATCATGGTTACACACGACACTCTTAGTGCTCGTGAAACAGATCGATTATACATCCTACAGAAAGGAAAAGTGTTACAAGAACAAACTCAATCATTAGTAGAGAAAGATAGTAAAAAGGAGGAGAAACAATAATGAAACGTCCAAGGTTCTTTTCTTTCATTGGACTATCTTTTAGATCCATGTTTTCCAATAAACGTAGAAGTGTATCAATTGGAGCAGGAATGGTACTTGGTGCTGCAATTTTTTCAAGTATTTTCTTCTATGGTTCTATAATCAATTCAATTACAGTTCAAGATATGATTGATAATGTTGAAGCTGAGGTGACTTTTCATCCATTTGATACTGATTTCAACGCAACACCAGCTGAAATTGCTAATCTAATCATTCAAGAGGAAGAGTTTCTTGATAGTGTAGTTGTTTATGGGCGTCATTCTCATTATGATAAGACAACTAGAGGGAATATTTACTATTCATATGTAACACCAGATTTTAATTTCTCAGCATCAATAGGTTTTGATGTTGACCAACCATTCTTTGAACCTGTGATTGTTGATGCAGAGTTTGAAAACAGTACCATTATAGATCGAATAAATATGGTCGCTGGTGAGAATAATCTAGAGGATAATGGTATTTTACTATCAATAAACCAGTATAAGAATCTAGGAATTCAGATTAATGATACACTTCCATATTCTTTCTACATAAATAAAACCGTATTCAATGGTCTTACTTATGATGATGTGGGCGTATTATCTTATTCTTTTAATCTTACAGTTAAAGGATTTTTCAATCCTGGATTACTTCTAGATTCTGATTATTTATTGATTCAGAGTGAAAGTTTCAATTCCAGTATTATTGGTAACCTAACTGCGTTTAATATGTACCATCTTCCCACTAAACTGGACCTTACTAAATTTCCATTAAGCAATTTGATAAAATTCAATGAACATATTACTATTGTTCTTAAGAGAATGGAACAGAAAATTCCTTTGGAGGGAAGAAACCTGATTTCTGGAGCTCTTTTTGCTTATCAAGGACTAATTATCATAATGCAAATTATTGATTCGGTCCTTTATATTCCAGCAATAATTCTATCGGTTATTTTAATAAATTTAGGTGCTGAGTTAGCTTTAAGAGAAAGAAAATTCGAAATATCGGTTCTCAAAGCTCAAGGAGCTAGCCCAAAACAGATACGGAGTATGATTTATCTCGAAGTGTTTCTTATTGCAATTTTAGGAGAAGCTATAGGGATATTTTTAGGGACTTTCGGTGCAGCTATGGTGTTATCAACCTATAGGTTCATGGCCATAGACACCTCAACTTTATCTACTGCTTATTCTTCATTGAACATTGAAGCTTGGAGTATTATTACTACGGTAATTGTAACTCTATTGATTCTTTTCATAGCTACGAGAAAGAAAACCAATGCATTTATCCAACAAGAGGTTGCTGTAGCTACATCAGTAGAAAAGGAGAAAATTAGCTGGTTCAAGAAGATTTACGGAGACGTTATTTTCTTCTTAATTGGATTAGTTGGTGTCCTCTTTACCGTTATCGAAGATACAAATCCAAATGTTGCATTTGGGTTTACAGTACAACTTTTACAAGCTTTTACACCAATATTACTCTGGTTCGGAGCAGCTTCGATAGTTAGTCGTTTATCAACTAAAATTCCCGAAAAACTAGATAAGACTTTGGTTAAAATATTCAAAGATATAGGAGTTCTGCTTAAAGGAAGTCTATCGAGAAGACATCAGAATTTTCCCAGAATGACAGTGTTACTTTGCTTATCTGTTTCCTTATGTGTTTTTGGAGCTATACAGGGTGAAACAGGAGCAGCAGAAATAATCAGACATGCAGATTTCGCTATTGGTGGAGATATGAGGGTTGATATTCTAGGTGGGTATAAAACTCTCTCTGCAGCTGATTTTATTGGTTATGAGGACAAAATTGAAACAGTTATTCCAATTTACATGACTGTTTTCTATATAGGTGCAACACCTGTACTCTGTTTTGGAACGAATTTAGCAACATATGCAAACCATGCAATATGGCATACAGATTCTATTGTAGAATATTCAAACTGGAAAGAAGGATTGCAAACCCTTCAAGATGATCCTTTAAGAAATGTTGGAGTTGGAGTAGAAACTGCAAGATATCTGGAAACTCAAGCAGATCCAAGATTTAACTTCACAATATATAATGAATCAGTGTATGAAGCTGAAGCTACTATAACCATAGATCATGCTCCTTGTGAGATAATGGATTATACTTTTGGAGCATTTGGAGGTATTATCGATTTTATCGAAACAGATATTCTTTATACTATGCTGGTTGATGAAGAATTCATTTTTGCATATGCTCCCTTTACTTTTGAAGTTGTAAGAGCAATAATAAATTTTAAACCTGAAGTAGATCCTGTAGAAGAAAATCTTTCAGCGAAATTCAATTCACAATTTGAATGGATTGTATATGCACAAACTCATGAGGAAGAAATCGAATTAGTTAAAAAACGAGAAGGATTGAGATTCGGTTTTCCTGGGCTTTTAACTATTAATTTCCTTATTTCCATGATTGCAATAGTTATTGGTGTTTCTCTATTTATGTTTATGATTATAAACCAGAGAAAGAAGGAATTCGCAATATTAATTTCAGAAGGAGCTTCACGGAATCAGCTGATTAAACTAGTATTAACTGAAGTAATTTCAATGTCAATTCTTGCTACATTATCAGGGACTTTAATAGGTTTCATACTAGGCTATCAGTTCAATGGATTCTTTGATAGTTTCAGCATTACGTCATTTAACAGACAATTGGTTTATCCACCATTTATATTAATTGCAACAATTCTTGGTTCGTTTGTAATTATTCTATTATCTACCTTGCTGCCTGCAATTATTGCTTCAAGAACCAATGTAGTGGAGGAAATGAGAACATTCTGAGGTGATTATGATGTACGGAGATGTAAAAAGAAAAGTTCAGATCGAACCCTTACCAGAAAGTCTAGCGTTACAAGTAATTGATATTTATCATGTATATGGGCTGGAACATCAGAATAAAGTAGTAGCACTTAAAGGAGTTAGTTTTGACATAAATAAGAGCGAAATACTTGGAATCATTGGTCCTTCAGGTTCAGGAAAGAGCACCCTCCTTCTAGCTTTAGGTGGTATGCTTAAACCTATAGCAGGTCAAATCTTTTATTCAGATGGAACAGATATTACTAAACTTCCTGAAGAAGATCAATTTGAGTTCAGAAGACATAATATTGGTTATATCTTCCAGGAGCAAAATCTCATACCCTACTTGACAATTGAAAAGAATATAGAGATGCCAATGAAACTTGTAAATACTCCCTTTGCTAAAAGAAAACAAAGAGTTAAAGAACTAATGGAGACTTTAGGAATATGGCATAGAAGGGCACATACTCCCAAAAGAATCTCAGGAGGTGAGCAGCAAAGAGTTGCTATCGCAAGAGCTCTTGCTAATAATCCTAGCTTGATTTTTGCTGATGAACCAACAGGAAATGTGGATATTGAAACCTCAACTCAAATTCTAGAATTATTCAATGATCTTAAAGAAGAAACAGAGACTTCTTTTCTCATTTGTTCTCATGATCCCATTGTAGGAGATTTCTCAGACAGAACATTGGAAATTCGTGATGGTATTCTCATTGGTGAACATCTTGAGGGTATAGATCTAACTAACCTTGATAGTTCAAGATTTTTAGTGTTGGATAATCAGAATAGAATTACTTTACCTGAAAACGCTCTAAAACAGCTTCAAGGTACCTTACTATATACTTGGGATATTATTGAGGAAGGATTAATACTCAAACCATTTGGTAAAACAGATGAAAAAAGAGAAAGAAAAATCAAGAATTGTACAACATGTGGTGTTGAGATCCCAAAGGGAAGTTATTCATGTCCTAGATGTGGAGCTAAACTAACAAGAGTTGTTAGATAGGGAATCCTAAAAGGTTCTCTTCCCTTCCCTAATCTTTTTAATCCATTCAGTTTTTGCTAATCTAATGAAAATTTATCTTTGTAGACATGGGGAAACCGATTATAACAAGAATAGACTGATAATGGGTCATCTACCTATACCCCTAAACAAAACAGGCCAACAGCAAGCAGAAGTTCTTGCTAATATATTAGAATCTAAACAGATTGAAATAATCTATAGTTCAGATTTGAAGCGCACTGAAGAAACAACAGAGATAATCAAATCTACACTTAATGTTCCTGTGATCTACTTTGAGGAACTCAGAGAACACACTTTAGGTGAGTACGATGGTATGGGAGTTTCAGAGTTTTTGGATAAATTAGATACAGTTGAAGAATTCGATAAGCTGATGGTTGAATCTAGTGGAGAAATAACAAATATTTTTGTAAACAGAGTTTGGGATATTTTCAGAAAGATAGCAGAAATGAATGCAGATAAAGATAACATACTTATTATGACACATGGAGGATGTATAAGATCCATCATTGCTAAGATTCTTGATGCTTCTGAGATTATTTTCGACAATTTGAAGCAAGATAACTGCTGTATTAATGAGATTATATACACCAAAAAGGACAATAAAAGTGATTTTCTTATTGAAACAGTTAATGATATGTGTCATTTCAAGAGATAAACACATTCCTTTGTAGTAAAATTTTAAAGAACGATTTCAATAGTCCTACATGAGATGACTAAAGAGAGATCTAACATTATTCCTCCAGAAGATAAAATTCCTTCAAGAAGTTATAGACTAAAAATTAAAGAATCTATTAGAAGAAGGTTAGCGGAAGAAGAAAATTTCTATCCTATAGAGCTAGAAGATTTCGAAGAAGTGGAGTATAAACCTTATTCTATTAAAGAAATAGAGGATGAGAAACTTCCTCCTGTTAAGTTTGTAATTGACAAATATTATCAGTTAAGAATTAAAGATGATCCTTCAAAAATTCTTGTTACTTTGTATCTTGATTATGGTTTTCTAAAACCTAACAGAGTAAAAGAAATTGTTGAGATTAATAAGAAGAAGCCTTTCCTAAGTAAACTCAAGGGAAAATGCCTAATTCGTCTGTTTAATGATGATTTATGTGAGCTAGCCATTATACCTATGAAGCATTCTTCATCATTTACATATCATCCAGTTTCATCAGCTCCTCAGCTGTTCCTAGGATTGATTGAGAATCTAGAACAAAAGAAAGATTACTATTACAGAATAGAGTGTTATGATGAAAATGAGATCTTAATTGGTGCTTCGAAAGTAATTGAGTTTGTAGCAGCTGTAGAAGATACTAAACAACCAGTATTCTTTGTTTCAACCTCTGATCTTCATGGGGGTTCTAAAGCTAGATTTAAGCGTGGAAAAGGAAAAGGTTGTGGAGTTAGAAATAATCCAACTCTAGTGAAATTAATGAAAGATATTCATATCAAAGAAATGGAATATACTTTCAACAAAGGATATCAAGTCTTTACAACAAGTGGTGATAATGTAGATAATGGTTCTTATCACCAATACTGGGCTGATCTATTCTCCTGTGCATCCCCCAATCTTGCACGCATACCCTTTGCTCCTACAATTGGAAATCATGATTATTTCAACGGAGGATTTTGCAGAGGCTCATGGTTTGGAGGAGCAAATAGAACACAGAAATATTTCCACATGTATATTCAAACTCCAAGAAAACACGGAGGAGCTTTCTATTCTCATACTGAAGGTAATGTTTTCATGATACATCTAGATTCAGTTGGATTAACCTGGGGTAATGAAAGCATAACTTGTGATAGTCGTCAATGGGAATGGCTGAATAATGAACTAAGCAAATGGAGAAGAAGAGCAAATGAAGGTATAGCTCCTCAATTCTGTTATGTCTTCTTGCACTCAGCTATTTTTACAATTGGTTATTTTGGGAGAGCAACTAATAATTCAGATACAATAGCTCAAAGTTGTTTGACACCTCTGTTTGATGAATATGGTGTAAGTGCTGCAGTCTTTGGTCATGACCATATGTATCAACGTTCTCTTTGGAAAAGCACTGAATATATGTGCATAGGAGTTTCAGGTAAAGGTCCTATCAACTATTTTGATAGTCTAAGAAACAAAACCGATTACAAAATTATGAAAGATGAAGAAGGAGAAGAGGCTAGAGGGTATGGGGTAACCTATGTACCACCAAACCATAGAATAATGTCTGAAGATGAAAAAATAAGATTCGACGAGTGGTTGTATACCGTTAAACAACAGATACTCAATAGTGATATCAAGAACTACTATCTATTCCTTACTGAAGAAGATCAAGAAGATTACAAAGAAATAATGGTGGATCTAGAAGAAAAAGAGCAGTTTATTGATGAAAAAATTATTGCCAAACTGAAAACCTCCATTTGGTGGAGATTCTACAATACAAAAGGTAAACTAGTTGATCAATCATTTATGGAACCTGTTGAAAGAGAAATTAGAGATGAAAGTTTCATAACATGTCCTAACCAACATATAAGATAATTCAAAGAGATTATTCTCTCTCATTTTTTTTTCTCTAAAATCAATAGAAAAACAATTTATAGTGTTTTTACAATTAATAAATGGTATAGCAATGAAAGAAAAACAAGAAGTTGTTCCATTTGAGGAAGCATTTCAACAAGTTCAAGTCTCATTTTCACGTTTAGCTCTTCTACATCTAGGCTTTTCAAAAGTATTAGTGGATCAATTTGGTGAAGAACAAGGAAAAGAGCTAATAGTCAGAAGTATAATGGAATATGGAAGATTAATAGAAGAATATTCTAAACATACAGATCAAGATCATCCATTTTATGGTATTCATGACAAATATGTATACAAAGGAGAAGAATTCTTAGATACTCGGGATATCTTTAGTGAGGAGGAGGAGATAGATTTCTCTTCTTTAGAGATTCATGATTGTAGTCTAGCTAAGGTGTTTAATTTGTTGAAAGAAGAAGAATTAGGGAAACTCTATTGTTATATCGACGCAGCACATTCTATGGCAAATGATTCTTCTAACAAAGCTATTCATACCAAAAATATTCTGTGTGGAGACTCTTATTGTCAAATTAAAACAGAAATAACAACTGAAAAGGAGCGTAAAAACTTCAAAGAATCAGATAAAAATTGGAAATATGTTGATCCAATTCTGATTTGAATCAAACTAAATATTATTCCAAGAAGAAATAATAAAAAAAATGAAAAGGGGAAGAAAAAAGTAGAAGAAAATCTTTCTAAATTTGCAAAGAAAGCAATTTCTTGGATGATTCGACCTTATCGATTTTGAACTTGAATATTTCCTTTTGTTTTAATTCTTTGAAACCATTTTCAACTTTAACTAGTTCCATTCTTTGGGAAATGGTAGGAGATTCTTTTTCTAGCTCTTCAAGTTCAATCTTTTGCCTGATCAACTGTTCCTTAGAATTAGTTATTTTCAAGGCTAATCTGTTTAGTCCCTTTCTTTCAGCAATGTCAAGCGCTTGTGAAAGTAATTCTCGTGCCTTATCTACATTCAAATTTAACAAAGATAACTGAGATTTAAACCATAAGCTTTCAATAATAATTAGTGGAAAATTGTTCTCAGTTCCTATCTCAATTAATGTGCTGATATTCCTTTGCAGTTTAGTTAGATATCTTTCATTTGAGGTTTCTTTTAATTCAGTTAATAGTAGTTCACTTAGTTGTAAAAGAACTTCCATTGTAAGATAGGGATTTATATCTTCCTGAAGAAGCTGATCAAACAATACTTCTGCTCTGTCTCTATCTCGAGATTCGTTGCTGCTCTTTAATATTATCCCTTCAGCAATGAGAACTAATCGTTTGACATTTTTGTGTTCAATCTCTTCAATTATTCCTTCAAGTTTCTTATAGTATTCCTTCGCTAAATCCATTTTATCATATTTTGTAGCAAGTACTATGAAATTATAGAAAGTATCAGCTAGCTTTCTTTTATTACCGAGTTCTAAATAAATCTCTAGAGCTTTCTCTAGATATTCTAAGGATTTGTTGAATGCTCCTTTTCTACTATAAATCAAACTTATGAAATTTAGATGTACAGCTATCGAAAATTTTGCTCCTGTTCGCTCATAAAAATCAAGGACTTGTTCTGTTAATTCTAACGCTTTGTCTATTTCACCTTTGTGAAAATATATTCCAGCAATATTTCCAAGAGTAAAATAAGATCCTGATATATTTTCGTTTTTCTTTTGAATCTCATATAATTTCTCGTGATATTCTAACGCTTTGTCTATTTCACCTAATAGATTATAACAAACAGCAATATTATTCAACATTCCTGGTTCGTTATCTCTCTTCCCGTTCTCAGTAAGAATATTATGAGCTTTTTGTGTGTATTCTAAACATTCTTTCCATTCGCCTGTCTCTCCGTAATAAACACCTATTTGAGCATAGGATTCAGCTAGAAATCTTTCATTTCCGACTTTTTCTCTTACTTCTAGGGATTTCTTAGCGTATTCCAAAAGTGAACCATATTCTCCTTTTCGACAGTAGTTCATCGCAATTAGTGCTAATAAATAACCTTTCCAATAGTCATTGCCTAATTCTTCTACTACCTCTAATGCTTTATTACTAAATTCTATAGCTTTATCAAAGTTGCCTGCCAATTCATACATCCATGATGAACAAAAAAACAAGCGCACCAGAATTTCTATATTTTCAGTGTTTTTAGCTTCTTTTACTCCTTTTTCTAAAATTTCTATTGATTCTTGGATATTCCATTTATAATTTTCCACATACATTGATTTTCCAAGTCCAACAAGCGATTTTATCCATAACAAGTATGCTTTTTTTTCACTTAAAACCGAATATTTTTCCCCTTCTAATTTTAGGATGATTTCTTCAAGTCTGTTTACTCCTTCCACAAATTCCTTATATCTACCTAAAATAAATAAATTCACGTTTTTCCATAGAAGAGAATCAAAGACAAGAACCATCTCCCCCAGTTTTTCACTTTCTACTAATGCTTCAGAGGATATTTTTAAGCTTTCTTCATGTTTTTCTCTATATGCTTCAAATAGACCTAATAAATTGAGAATCTCACTTTTTAATATTTTAATTTGGATTTTCTCAACTTTAGATGTTTCTTTCTTCTTCAGAATTTCTTCTATTCTCTCTAAAGCTTCGTAGCATTTACCACTAATCTTTAATTCTTCTATTTCTTTAATTTCCTGCGACTTTGTTATTGCCAAATATTCTCACCGAAGTCTAACATATAAACAACACAATTATCAATTAAAACTTTTTGTAGAAATGAATTTAGTTAGTTTTTGTAGAATCTATAGATAGAGAAATAAGAGATGAAAGGTTCATAACATGTCCCAATCAACATATTAGGTAGAAGAAAAAAAGAAAAATAAAATGAAAAGAGGAAGAAAAAAGTAGAAGAAAGTTATTTTGCAGGCTTTAGGCTTGCACCGCATTTTATGCAGAATGAAGAGTCAGGGGGGTTATTACTGTCACAGAAGGGGCACTTAACCTCTTCGCCTGAAACAACTTCAACTACTTTCTTTTCTTCTGTTTTGTCCTTTGTTTCTTTCTCAGCGACTTCAGATACTAACTCATCATGAACTTTCTTAGCTTCTGGAGACATTTTACCAGCCTTGGATGGATCGACTTTAGTGACGTCAAAGAGGATATGGTTTTGAGTATCAAATGCTATTGGGCCTAATCCAAGGTTTACTATCTTCCATGCATCCATTCTGATGAACTCAGTAGATGTTCGAAGTATTCTTGCAGCATCACTGATGTAGATTGCGCCATGACTTTCGACTAATCTGACCAGTTTTTCACGTCGGTTACGATTTGTGAAGAATACTATTGTTGCTATACCAAGCAGAGTTAAGGGGAAGACAGCTAAAATATACCATGTGGTAGTTACTGCACCAGTTAGTAAGAAGAATAGTGCTATAACTACTAGAACTTTCTCAGCAATTCCTGATCCATCCCAAGTTTTCATCCAGAATCTTTTGAAATCATCTTTAGGATAATCTCTTGCTGTTCCTGCTATAATATAGTTAGCAGAAATGTTTTGAGCAGCTGGTCCAACAGGAATAGGTGCTTGAGGAGCTTTAGGTAATATAGGTCTAGCAGCTGGTGCTGCTTTGACAGCAGGGATACCTTTTGCAGCAGGTGCTGCTGGCGCTGCTGGGGTAGCGGGAGCTGCAGGAGCTCGAGAAACTCTATAGTCATAACTATAGCTTCTTTCTTTCCTTCTGCTATCACCATTAGTATATCTTAATCCAAAAATAGGAATGAAAATTAATACTTTTAGAATATATGCTATAGTATAAAGTGTTAGAATAGTTACCCATAGAGAGAAGAATATTCCTACAGATAATAAGGCGATTACTTTAGCTCTGTCAGCTGTTACATAATGAAGCTCAACATCGAGTGTTTCCACACCATCGTAATTGTATACGATTAGATAATGATCTTCACCTTTTGCCTCTATCCACCTGAATGGGAGGTCTCCAGTAGTAGAAAGTACATACTCAGTAGGAGTTGTATTGTCACCACTCCAACTAATATATTGAGCATCAGTTAAGAGATAAATCTCTATGTCTTCAGAACTAATAGGATAAGATGCTACGTCATAATAGAACATAAGATCTCCCATAACCTGCATATGTACAGTTTGATTGTCATTGGGACCAACAGTGAATTCATGCATATTATATCCACCTTCACTGAAGATCACACCAGATAAAACACCAACTGGTACGATTGCTAAGCTAATGAAAACTATAGCCACAACGACCAGACCGTTCATGTATCGCATTCTTGATTTTGACATTTTTTTTCACACCACGGTAGTTACTTTTTATGTTACTACTCCAGTAGTAAGTGCCGACATATATAAGGATTGTCATTCGACTTACTACCGCAGTAGTAAATGAACAGATATGTTTTTAAAGACACGTAGTTAAGGTATACCAGAATGTCAAAGCAAAGTGATTTAGTAGACAAACTAAAACTACTAGGATTCTCTGAGTACGGATCAAGAGCTTTCTTAGAAATAGTAAAATTAGGAAAAGCAAGTGCACCTGAGTTAGCCAAAGCAACCAAGATACCACAAGCTAAGATATATGGTGTATTAGAAGAATTATATAACAAAGGATTCGTAGGAAAGGATGAAGATACTAAACCTGTAATTTACTTTGCTGATAAACCTATTAAAAGATTCAAAGATTTTATTAAACAATTCAGCGATGCATCTACTAGTCTATCAGATGCTTTAGAAAGATCATATGAAACAGCTGGTGGAGCACACGAATATGGATTTCATTCAATAGGAAATTTTACTGAAAAGCTCAGAGCAGAGGATTATATCTACATTTTTTCTAGTGATGAGAGTCTGTTTAACAGATTCTTTCAAGGAAATAAATTTAATTTCTATGCCACAGGTGGAGATTCAGATGCCTTAGTAGCTTTTGCAAGACATAGACTCATTGCTCTGATTGATAAAGGAGATAGAGTACAGTTTGTTTCTATAGAGGATCCCTTGTTCTCATTAGCAATAGATCAGCTGATGGCATTATCTTCTATTAATAGATCTCTTACTTCAGAAATGAATGATATTCAAGAGTTAGAAGGAGAGAAGATACTCTACATTGATTCAGTTCGTGATGTAGTAGGTCCTGTTATAGGGCAAAATGGAACATTATGGATATCAAATAAGAGATTATTTGTGAAAATTCCAGGAGGAACAACCTATGCTAGACCTATTCCTGCGATTGAATCATCCATCATCCATCCTGATGGAAGATTAGAAATAACAGTCAAAGGTAGTGAGGGAATTGAAAAAGTAGTTATTCTTCCAGAATCAGACTCTCGAATTATCCTGAATCTATTGGAATATGTTAAGAAGAACAAAAAATAAGAAGAAATAACATAATTATTGTATCTTAAACATGCTGTTTTAATTGAAGATCAGAAGCATCGAAAACTTTTGCTTCCTTAATAGCCTTAAAACCGTTCTCAAGCTTTAGAATTCCCATTTTATCCTGAATTGATAAACTTACAGCTTCTTTCTCAAGGTCAATTATTCTCTTAATTGCATCATCTTTAGAGTTGTTAATTTTCACAATTAACATGTTATATCCCTTGTCCTCTGCTAGAGCTAAAGATTGTGAAAGGAGTTGTTGTGCATCTTCAAATTTGCCATCTAGTATTGACAACTGAGCTTTGAACCACAAACTTTCAATTTTTAATTGATATATGTTATTTTTAGTACTAGTTTGAATTAGAGTATCTATATGATTTTGAAGCTTATTAAGGGTTTTTTCATCCCCCGTACGCTTTAAATCAGATAATAATAAATCGCATAAATTAAACAAAATCTCTACAAGAAGATGATAATTTAGATCTTCCTGCAGGAGTGTATCAAAGAGCACCTCTGCTCTTATTCTTTCCCTTATTTCTGCACTGTTTTTCAGGATTAAACCTTCAGTAAGCAATAGATAACGCTTTGTTTTTTCATGTTTAATATCTTTCATAACTACTTTTAATTCCTCAAAGTATTGTTCAGCTATTTCTTTCCAATTATTTTTGGAGGTAAACTTGATCAATTCATAAAGAGTAGATACAATATGGAATGGATTACCTATTTTTTTTCTAATAGTCAATGATTTCTTGAGTATCTCTAAAGCTTTATTGACTTGGCCTTTATCTCTATAGACCAGATGAATACAATATAGAGCCTGTGATAACTCAACTTTATATCCTTTTTTCTTATAATAATCTACTCTTTCTTCTTGAATCTTTAAGGATTTATCCAATTTCCCTTGAAGTTGGTATGTTCCTGCTATGTTTCCAAGAATGTGATAAACGCCATACTCGTTACCTATTTTTAGAAGAATCTTGTGTGATTTTTGATAATATTCTAATGATTTATCAACTTCTCCTAGATAGAAATATGCAACTCCAATATTGTCTAAATGGTAGAAGTCATCCTCTCTTTTACCATCTTCTGAGAGGATGTTATAGGCTTTCTGAAATTGTTCAAGAGCTTTTTTGTATTCACCTATTTCACAATAGTATATTCCTAAATCTCCACAAGATCGTCCATAACCTCTCACATTACCAATTTCTTTTCTTATTTCCATTGATTTTGTAGCATAATCTAGAAAAGAATCATAGTCACCTTTTATCCAAGACATCATTGCTATTCTATAGAACAACTCACTTCTCCAATGTTCATTACCGATTTTATCAACAACCTCTAAAGCCTGATTGAAATAATAGAGTGCTTTTTCATAATCGTTATTAATATTGTGAAAAATTCCTAGACTACCTAAAAGAAATAGAGGTAGTTCTTTAGAAAGTGGATCTTCTGGGATCTTATTTTTTGTAGCAAGTGATAAAGCCTCATTGAAAATTTTAACAAGCTGGTTATAGTCACTATTGATTTTCTTATCCAATTTCTGTATATTATATTGTTTTAGCTCAGCTAAAGATAGCAACATAGCTTTTCTGAAATCATAGGATTCAGGAAACATGATTTCAATTTCATCAAGGACGGATGTTGCTTCGTCAAATAACATCATTACTTCATCGTGTTTGTCTTTGAGACTGGTATACCATATCTTTGTGTAAAGAGAATCAAAAATGAGATCAATATCATTCAATTTTTTACTTCTTACATAAGCTTCATTAATTTTCTTGTAACCTTCATCATTATATTTCGGTTCCCATTCGAATACTCTTAATCGATAAAGACATCTACTCTGTAAGATTAATAGATCAACAACATTTTTTTCTTCATAATCCTTCATTACAAGACCTTTAATATCATTTAGAACTTCATGATACTTTCCACAAAGATAAAGTGATTTGAGCCCTTCTATTTTTTCAATTATAGTTAAAGACAGCTTTTTCACCTATGGAATATATATTATAGGTGAAACTAGAATAAAACTCTTTTCTGTATTAGTGGTATTTAATTAAAATTTCTCTAAACATGATGTTTCAACTGATGCGCTTGATCTGCTCTTACCAATTTTTCTATATTTAGTGCAAACCTCTCATCATTCTTAATCCTCTTGAAACCGTTTTCAACCTTTATAACATTCATTTTCTGTGAGATTGATGATGTTTCCATCCCCAGATCTTCTAGTTCAATTGTTTGCTTAATTAGTTGTTCTTTTGCTTTGATTATCTTAAGTGCTAACAGATTAAATCCTTTCTCCTCTGCAATTTCTTGAGCTTGGTTTAATAATTCTTTTACAGTATCTAAATCTGCATCTATTAAAGATAATTGGGATTTAAACCACAAAATCTCACAAGTCAAGTAGGGAAAGTTTACAGCGGTTCCAATTTCTATTAATCTACTGACATATTTCTGAAGCTTAACCAAAATCTTCTCATCAGACGTTGCTTTTAATTCTTTTAGTAATAAATCACAGAGATGAAAGAGAACTTCTGTTTGTAAATCAAGATGTAAATCTTCCTGTAATAGTTGATCTAATAGTACTTCAGCTCTAATCCTCTCTCTTGATTTTGTACTATTTTTGAGTATTACAGCTTCTGATACAAGAGATAATCGTTTAATATTCTTGTACTCAACATCTTCAGCAATTTCCACTAGTTTCTCTTGATAAACTTCTGCTAAATCTCTTCTATTATGCTCTGATGATATTATAGCTAAATAATTCAGAGTTGAAATTATAGCAGTTTTGTTTCCTATATCTTGAAAAAAAACAAGAGCTTTTTCACAAAATTCAATAGCTTTATAGAACATTCCTTTACGAAAATACAACCTTCCCATATTATTAAATGTTCCAAATATTCCTATTTTATATCCTGTTTTTTCATAATAGGCTAGAATCTCTTCATATAGCTCCAAAGCTTTATCCAAATCTCCTTTACTAGCATGTATCAAACCTATATTTGTGAGATTTTGATATGCAAAACGTGTCTTACCTAGTTTTCTATTCGTTTCGTAAGCTATTTGAGAATATTTCAAAGCTTTCTCAACGTCTCCCATTAGAGAGAAACATACACCGATATTCATCAGCAAGGAGTTATAGCTCTCTATTTTACCTTTTTCTGATAAAATATCATATCCTTTTTGGAAATGCTCAAGAGCTCTTTTCCATTCTCCAGTTTCTCCATAGAAAACACCTAGACGAAAATATATCTGACCAGTTCCTCGAATATTCCCTAATTTATCTCTAAATTCCAGGGATTTAATCATGAAATCATACAATAGGTTAAGTTCTCCCATCTGCCAATAAATCATTCCAATCTGATAAAGAAAAAAACTGATAAAATATTCATTACTTAACTCCTCAGCAATACTTAATCCAAATTCATAGGAATTTCTTGCATTATCGTAGTCACCAATATCATTGAATATTTGAGCCTTGAACCAGTACAAGAACATTCTATTTTCTTTATTATCTACTTCATTTATTAGTTTCAAACCTTTTTCTAATAACTCTAGATCTTCTTTTCTGTCCCAAGAGTATTGTTCAATAATTTCTGCTTTACCATAAGATTCTAATGACAAAACTAAAAGAATCAGAGCTTCTGTTTTTTTAGGAACAGAGATCTCTTTTATCTTCATTTCCTCGTATATATCATTTAATTGCTTTTCTTTTTCTAAAAAATCATTAGGTTCAAATTTTTGGACCCCCATAGATTCCAGACCAAAACTGGAAACCCATACATTCCAAGTAAGAGCTTCAGCTGTAAAAACTAGATCATTTAATTTCTTGCTTTTGTTAAAAGCTAACAATGATAATTCTAAGCTTCTCTGAAGATATTCCTCCCTAAATTCAAATTTCCCTAGCATAGAGAAACTCTTACTCTGTAAAATCAATGCTCGAACTCTTTCTTTTTCACTAAGCTCTTTTAACTCTAGAATATTCTCAGTGTTCTTTATAGCTTCATAGTATTTTCCTATTATTGTTAAGTGTTCTATTTCCTTTAATTCCTTAGAGATTGATTCGGCCACTGTTTTTCCCCTTTATGAAACATAAACGTTAACTCTTCAAATAAATAAAACTCTTCCCCTAAAAATTACCTGATTATAGTATTAATGTCAGATATTTTGTTTGAACTGATACATTTGTGAACTAGTTATTTCTTTGAAACCATTCTCGATTTTGATAGTATCCATCCTTTTAGAAATAGTTGGCGATTCTTTTTCCATGTCTTCTAATTCCATTAATTGTTGGACTAATTGCTCTTTTGCTTTCATAATTTTCAAAGTAAGACGATTCAACCCCTTCTCCTCAGCTATGTTCAAAGCTTGAGTGAGTAACTCCTTAGCTTTTTCAAAATCTAGGTTTAGCAAGGAAAGTTGAGCTTTAAACCAAAGACTTTCAACAATCAGCAGAGTAAAATAATTCTTAGTTGACAATTCTATCATTTTGTCTACATATTTCTGAAGTTTGGCTAGAATTCTTTCATCAGAACTAGCTTTCAATTCTGATAAAAGAAGTTCACAAAGATGGAAAATTATCCCTAAATGAGTCTGATATTCAAGTTGTTCATTTAGCAATTGTTCATAGATTACTTCTGCTCTAATTCTATCTCTAGCAACTGAACTTCTTGCCAAAATTGCAGCTTCTGCTTGAAGAATTTGATTTTTTGTAATTTTGTACTCAACATCCTCTGATCTTTTTTCTAGCTCTTGATAATATTCTTTTGCTAATTCTATTTTGTCAAACTCCACTCCTAGAAGAACAAGACTATACAATATAGAAACACCTTGACTTCTATTACCTAAATCATCATAAATTTGCAATGTTTCTTTAAAATGTTCGTGTGCTTTATTGAATAATCCTTTAGCTTGATAAATTAAGGCTATGTTCCATAGAGCATTACATACTAAACTTTTGAAACCTCTTCTTTCGTAATATTCTAACCTTTCTTCTTGAATTTTCAAAGCAACATCTAATTCTCCTATCTCTTTGTGAACAATCGCTTTGTTTCCAAGATTATTCAAAACTAGTTCTTCATTTCCTATTTTTTTACTAATTTCAATACCCTTATCAAAGTGTGTCAGAGCTTTATCAAAGTCTCCCATACAAACATTACAAGCAGCAATGTTGTTAGTTAATTGTGCAATAATATAACTTCCTTCTCTTTTACCATCCTCTGACAGTATATCATAAGCTTTTTGTGAATGTTCAAGACATTTTTTCCACTCACCTATCTCTCCATAATAGATCCCAATATTATGGTGAGATGATCCTATACCTCTTATATTACCTTGTTTCTCTGAAATTTCTCGAGCTTTGTATGTATATTCTAAGTAAAGATTATATTCTCCCTTCCTCCAGTATGCCCTTCCTATTAACTGAAGAATAAAGCTCATCCAATATTCATTCTTGTTTTCTTCTGCGATTGTTAGTGCTTTCTTTCTGTATTCTACTGCCTTATTATACTCACTTATTCTATCATGTGACAAGCTAATTTGACGATATAAAATCAAAATTAATATTTTACTCAATACAGTTCCTTTTCCCCTTGAATCAGCATTTAACTGTAAAGCTTCTTCCAGACAATCAATTGATTCCTGAAAATCCCATTTATAATTTTCAATAACATCTTCTTTATGAATTAATCCTAAATCATATAGGCTGAGTAGAAACACTTTCTTTTCTTTCAATAGATCAGGATATTCTGCTTTTAATTTCCCATAAATCTCTTCAGCTATTTCGATGTTTTCTAATACTTCTTCATGTTTATAATTTTTAGAGAAGGACCATATTTTCATATAAATTGTTTCAAACATAAGTAAAGTGTTTCCAACTTCTGAACTCTTCTGAAAGGCTTCTGATATTGTTTCCAATGCTTGTTCATTATACTCCTCTCTGAATTCAAAAATGGAAAGATAGTAGAGACTCCAGCTTCTAGCTAGCATTGCTTCAATTCTTTCTTCAACAGGAGCTTCTTCATTTTGTATAATCTCATCTGTTTTTTCAATTAGCTCATGATATTTTCCTTCAACTAGTTCTTCATATAGATCATTTAGTCTGTAAGTGAAGCTCTTTTCCATCACTAGTCACCTTTGTGAATACAATATACTATAGTGTTCAAGAACTAAAAGTGTTCCCAAAATATCTTTATTTCTATGATGCTAAATATTTTGTTTGAACTGAAACATTTCTGAACTCTTAATTTCCTTAAAACCCTTATCAATATCAATTAGTTCCATCTTTTCAGAAAGTGATGGAGAAGCTAGCTCAAGATTTTCCAGTTCTATTATCCGTCGAATGAGTTCTTCCTTAGATCTAGTTACCTTTAATGCTAAATGATTTAGTCCTTTATCTTCAGCGATGTTAAGAGCTTGTGTTAACAGCTCTCTAGTTTTATCAAAATCAAGGTTCAATAGAGATAATTGTGATTTAAACCATAAGCTTTCTACAACAATTAGTGGAATATTGTTCTCCATGCCAATGTCAACTAAGTTACTAATGTTCTTCTGAAGTTTAGATAGATATCTCTCATTAGAGGTTGCTTTGAGCTCAAACAATAATAAATCAGATAATTGAAGAAGAATTTCAATTCTAAGCATATATTTTACATCTTCTTGAAGGAGATGATCAAATATTAATTCAGCGCGATCTCTATCTCGAGTTTCTTTGCTACCCTTTAAAATAACACCTTCAGCAAGCAGAGTTAATTGTTTGTAATTTTTATGATCAATTTCCTCAACAATCATTTCAATTCTATTATAGTATTCTTTTGCCAGATCCATTTTATTGTAATTTGAAGCAAGTATTAAGTTCCTGTATAAACTATCTGTGAGATGAGTTTTATTTCCTAATTCAGTATATATCTTGATTGTTTTTTCCCGATAGTTCAAAGCTTTCTTAAATGATCCTTTTCTCTCATAAACCGTACTAATTAAATCACAATTTATTGCAATATCTCTTTTAGCACCTATTTGCATGTTGAACTTAAGCGATTCTTCGGACAGTTCTAATGCTTTATCCAGCTCCCCCTTTTCAAGATATATATCTGCCATACTGTTGAGTGTAAAATAGGACTTAATATCATTTTTTTTTCTTTTGAATTTCATACAAATTCTTCAAGTACTCTAACGCTTTATCCAGCTCTCCAAACTGTCTATAACATAAAACTAAGTTATGTAATCCTTGTATTTCATCACTTCTCTTACCATTCTCAGACCATATATCATAAGCTTTCTGAAAACACTTTAGAGCTTCTTTCCAATCACCAGTTTCCGCATAAAAAAAACCTAAGAAATAAATTGAGTGAGCTAAGAATCTTTGATTCCCAATCTTTTCTTTGATTTCTAAGGCTTTTTTAGTAGTCTTTAAAAAAGAATTCCATTTTCCTGTCATCCAGTAAATTAGTCCGATTTCACGCAAAGAGTGTGCTATCAAATATTCATTATTATTTTCTTCAGCAATTTCCATTGCTTCATGCACTACTTCCATTGATTTATCATATTGTCCGATTTGAAAATGAGTATCTACTAATGAATATAATAAATTATATAGAATCTCTGTATTTTCAGATTTTCTAGCCTCTTTTATCCCCTTTACAAGTAGTGCAATTGTTTCATTAAAATCCCAGGTTTGCTTTTTACCAAGAATTACTTCTACCTTACCAACAGAAGAAGATACCAACATAAGAGAAGCCCTTTTCTCATTTGCAATTAGCTCATTTTCTTCCTTTAGCTTAGCAAAAATCTCTTCAAGCTTTTTTACACCTTCTAAGTACTCCTCATTTTTTCCATTATCAAGCAGACACTTGGTATTACAGTAATAAGCATCAAAGATGAGAACTATATCCCCAAGTTTTTCAGTTTCTGTAATTAGATTTGTTGATAAGCTATAACTTTCATCTAGTTTCTCTGAATCAAATTCTATTTGACCTAAAAATGATATAACCTCACACTTGATTATTTTAACTCGGATCTTCTCGATTGCAGCTATTTCCTTCCTTTGAAGTACTAAATCGACTTGATCTAAAATTTCGTCATATTTACCTCTAATCTTCAAATCTTCCAATTCTAAAATTATCTTGGATTGTTCATGAGACACTTCTGTTCACCGAGGTCCAACATATAAGCAAAGCGAATATCATATAAAATTCTTTTCTAGAATAAGGGTTTGATTAGCTTGAGTAGGTTACAGAAGGTTCTGGTCTTGGAACTAATCTTTTGTAATTATTTCTTGGAAATCCAACAGCTAAACATGCAAAGAGTGTATGATTCTCTGGTAAATTAATGATCTCTCTTATTTCTTTAGAATTTTCCCAGCTCTTTTGAACATATCCTATGAAGGTCGCTGCTAATCCTAGTGTTGTTGCTCCTAAAGCTATATTCTGAGCTGCTATATTGCAATCCTCAATTGGTGCAGAAGTTTCGTTATCAGTATGAATAAGAATTAGAGTGGATGAATAATGCAGTACTTTGTCTATACCTTTTTCCCAATGCTCAATGTGACTCTCTAATCGATACAGGCTTTTCTTAGCTTTATCAAAGAATTTCTTCTTACCTGCTAATACTGCAAGAAAATTCCATAAAGTACTATTCAGCTGTTTCTTGAGTTTCTTGAATAATTCTATCATTGTATCTAAAAGATATTCGAGTTTTTCTCTATCATTTATTATAGTATAACAGACTTTTCTATCATTGTGACCGGTTGGAGCATATCTTCCTAATGCTATCAACTGTTCAATCTGTTCCTTTGTGACTTTTTTCTTTGAAAAATAGCGTATGGATCTTCTTTGACGAATAATTTCCAGAACCTGTTCGTAGGATAATGTTTTTCCTTTCATAGGGAAATCTTCTTCTAGAGATTTCTCTATCATTCTGTGTTGGATTATAGCATTTTCAGGACATACTGCAACACAATGACCACAGTCATGACAGCGGAAAAGATTCTGATTAGTTACAGCTTTCTTGTCAACAATATCAAAGATATATCGAGGACAAACATCCGAACAGCTGCCACATCCTATACAATCATCTGTTATAGTAATGATTTCAGTACTCATATCAAGAAGTTTAAAGGACTACTTCAAAAGTTTTGTGAGTAATCGAGTGAAACAATCTAAGGTACTGGAATTGGCTCTTCGAAAACTGCGTCTTTAACTATGTCTTCTAAATTCATGCTAGGGGTGTACCCTATTTGGTTAAGTTTTTCACAATCAAATATCCATTCTTTTCCCATCATCCTTGCATACTCTCTGTTAATCAATGCTTGCTTCCTTGGATGGAAAAGCCAATGGATCTTCTCAAACATCCACACAGCTGCATAGACTATTGGATATGGAATAAAGTACTTAAACCTCCTTTTTCCAATAAGATGTTTCTCCATTTCAAGTAATAGTTCCTTGAATGATTCATTACATGATATAATGTTATAATCTTCATATTCTTCTGAATGATTTTTAGTTATTACTTCCATTGCTTTTGCAATATCGTACGGATGTACGACTGAAACTTTATGCCTAGGATTCCCAATAATAGGCATGATATTAATTCTAACTAATTTACTCACTATTGGATAAAAATGTCTATCATATTTTCCTGTGATTAAAGGTATTCTGAGATTTCCTCCTTTTATACCATTTTTATTACATGTTTGTTTTATCATTAGTTCTGCTTCAAGTTTAGATTTTGCATATAATCCATTAGGTTTAATTCTATGTTTTTCAGTAGCTGGTGAATCAACTATCTTACCATAGACAGCAGTTGTACTGGCAAAAACAAAATGCTTGATCTCGTTTTCAATAGCTGATTGCATAATGTTTTTTGTTCCTTCATAATTAATCTTGAAGAAATCTTTCTTCTTTACATTTCGATGTACGGCTGCTGCTAAATGCCAGATTGTATCAATGTTATTTTCTTTGAATATTTTATCAAGAGACTGTTTATCTGATAAATCAGCTAAAACATATTTTACGTTTGGTACTTTTTCTAAAGATTCTTTTCTAACCATGCCAAAAATTTCTTTGTACCCCTTAGCAGCAAGATAAAGCAAAACTCCTCTACCTGTACATCCAGAAGCCCCTGTTACTAAAATGTTCGGCATATCACTTGAAGAGAGTATGACTAGTAAAAAAACATTTCCTCATTGTTATTGTATCAATTGTAAAGAAAGGGGGCCAAGTTCTTTTAATTCGTCTACAAACTCCGTTACAACTTCTGCAAATCTATTTCCTTCTGAAGCAGATATAAACTCAAATCGGACTCTATTTGGATTGATTCCCATTTCTTCAAGGAATTTCTTAGTAAGTTTAATTCGACGATTAGCTTTATAATTTCCTGATTTGTAATGGCATTCTCCAAAATGGCAACCTGAAACTAGTACACCATCTGCACCTTTCTTGAGGGCTTCGAGTACGAAAGCAGGATCTACCCTTCCAGAACACATCACTCGAATTATCTTAATATTTGTGGGATAGCTTATTCTACTAGTTCCTGCAAGATCTGCTCCTGCATACGAACACCAATTACAGAGAAATCCAATTATATTAGGTTCATATTCATCCATTTTAGTTTTCTCCAATTTCTTTATTTATGTTTAATATGTTTTTTGAATTTGATAATTTACTAAGCATTTGCTTTAATCTCCTCTCTCAATTGTTCAAGAATTAATTTGTAAACTTGATTAACAATTTCTTCAAATTTATTTTGTAATTCTAAAGATAACTTATCACTAAATTCCATTGGATTGATTATCTCTATACCGATAATCTCGATATCTTTAGGAATATCATCAAATATTTGATTACTGAATTCTAAAGAGGTAAAAATGTCCATATTGTGATGATCATATGTATGTAAGGCTAAGGAAAATTCCTCATGTCTGAGAAGAATCACTGTTCCTATGGGATGTTTTCCGGTCTGAATTGAATCAATTAGAATCACTTTGTTATATCCTCTAAATAGTTCAACTAATCCTAAACCTGCAATTGAAATATCGGCTAGAATCTCAGTGTTCATAGGAAGAGTAAAGGTATCCCTAATGTATTCCATTACTTTGATACCTATCGCATCATCCCCAACTATGGGATTACCCAAACCTATGATTACTGTTTTCAAATTTTATTCTTCTCCTAATGCTTGAATTTGTGCTAGTATCTGATTATCAGTATAGCCTTGGTGATATATAGCTCCATTAAGACAAGCTGCTGAACAAGAACCACATCCTTTACAAAGCGCTTCATTTACATGGGCTACTTCAAATGTATGTCCAAATTGTTCAACTATTTTGATTTCTATAGCTGAATAAGGACATGATTCAACACAGAAAGCACATCCTCTACACAAGCTTTCGTCTACCTTAGCTACTGTTGCTTCGATCTCAAGTTGCTTCTGAGAAAGAATGTTACATGCACGAGATGCAGCACTACTTGCTTGAGCAACAGTGTCAGGAATATCTTTAGGACTCTGACAACATCCTGCAAGAAAGATACCATCTGTAAAAGTGTCAACTGGACGTAATTTTGGGTGAGCTTCTAAGAAATATCCATCTGCACTCATGTTAATATTAAGCAATCTAGAGAGTTCTTTCGAATCTTCTCGAGGAACTAATCCAGTTGCGAGTACAACTAAATCTGCATGAATATCAGGGTGACCTTCAGCTTTAACAATTACTCCTTCTTCGTTACCAACTACACTGATAGGATCATCTAATTCTCGTCTAAGGTAGTTAATATTCTCTGCTTGAACTCTGTTGTAAAATTCTTCAAATCCTTTTCCAAATGCTCTAACATCTGTATTATATACAGTCAGATTTGAGTTTGGTAATTTGTCTCTGACCATATGAGCTTGTTTTGCTGTATACATGCAACAGACTCTGGAACAATATTCATGCCCTTCTTTGTCCCTAGAACCAACACACTGAATGAAAACAACATTTTCTGGTTCTTTTCCATTAATCTCAATATGCCCAGTTGTAGGTCCTGATGCTGAAACTAATCGCTCAAACTCCATTGCAGAAATAACATTCGGAGTTTCACCATAACCATATTCAGGTTTAGTTGTAGGATCAAATGAATCAAATCCAGTGGCAACAATTATGGCACCTATATCTAGTTCCACGAATTCATGTTGTTGATCATGTACGATTGCTTCTGCTTCACATGTTTCAACACATTGCATACATTCAGAACAAATGGAACATGAAATACAACGTAACGCTTCTTGGACAGCTTCTTCTTCAGAGTATCCTAAATCTATCTCACGGAAATCTTTGATTCTCTCTTCAACAGGAGCACGATTCATTTTCATTCTAGGACGTTTTTCTTTATCTAATCTAACAACATCTATTTTTGTTATGTCTCTGACTCTACCTTCTTTGATGTCTACCTTACGCAAATATCTATCGATGGATATTGCAGCTTCTGCACCTGTACCAATAGCATTTACAACTGAAGGTATTCCTGGTATTATGTCCCCTCCAGCAAAAACGCTTGGAATACTTGTTTGAAATGTTATGGTATCGATGTATATAGTTCTACCACCAGGATTTGTTTCTAATGCTTCAAAACCTGTAAGGTCAGATTTTTGTCCTATAGCAAAAATAATTGTATCACCTGCAATTTCCGGAGCAGGGTCATCATGGAATTCAGGTTTGAATGCTCCATCTTCTTCATAAACCGAAGTACATATCATAGTCTCTAAACCAGTAACTTTACCTTTTGAACTGATTATCTTTCTTGGACCAAGTTCATTATAGAATATTATTCCTTCTTCTTCTGATTCTTCTATCTCCCATATATCTGCAGGCATTCTGTCTTTCAGAGCAAGATCTCTAGTTTCTAAACAAACAACACTAACTTCTTTTCCTCCCATTCTCAATGCGACTTTAGCACAATCCATCGCAACATTACCTCCACCTATAATGATTATTTTTTCTCCAAATTCTGGTGATTTTATTCCTTTTTTAGCTTCTTTTAGGAATGTCATTCCTTGTAAAATCCCCGAAACATCTGATCCTTCAACCTCTAATACTGCTGGGAGTTGTGCTCCAATTCCCACAAATACGGCATCGTATTGATTTTGAATTTCCTCAAAAGAGATATCTTTTCCGACTTTGGTATTCTTTATTAGATTGATTCCCTGATCAAGCAATCTGTTTATATCATACATTGCTAAATCAACTGGAAGACGATATGAGGGAAGGCAACTTGTCATTATACCACCAGGAACATCACTTTCATCATAAACAGTAACAGAGTAACCTTCTTCCAGCAATCTTATTGCACATGATAATCCTGAAGGGCCTGCACCGATAATTGCAATTTTCTCATCTTTTGAGGGTTCAATTACTAGTGGAGGATCTTCTTTATTGATTCGATTATAATCAGCTGCGAATCTTTTCAATTGCATTATTGAGAGAGGTTCATCAATGTCAGCTCTTTTACAAACTTCCTCACAAGGGTGGTGACATACACGACCACAAACTGATGGAAAAGGATTTTTGTCTCTAATTAATTCAAGTGCTTCTTTATATTTACCCACACCAATAAGCTGAATGTATCCCTGAGCATTGTTGTTTGCAGGACAAGTTACTTTGCAGGGTGAATATTCATCCAATTTTGCGATAGTATATTTTTGAGGAACAGCTTGAGGAAATGGTATGTATATAGCTTTACGGTTTGTCATGTTCATGTTATATTCATCAAATTCTACAACTGGACAATTTTCTGTACAATCGCCACAAGCGGTACATTTGGTAACATCAATATATCTAGCTTTATGCTTCACAGTCACCTTAAAGTTACCAATAAAACCTTCAACGCTTTCTATCTCTGAATAAGTCATTAGTTCTATGTTTGGATGTCTTGCAATATCTACCATCTTGGGCGTCAGAATACAAGCTGAACAGTCCAATGTTGGGAAAGTTTTATCCAATTGTGCCATTGTACCACCAATACTAGGTGTCTTCTCAACTAGATATGTTTTGAATCCCATATTTCCAATGTCTATAGCTGATTGAATTCCAGCAATACCTCCACCTATAACCATAGCAGTTGGAGTGACATCAACCTTCTTCTTTTGTAAAGGTTGGAGAAGAGCTGCTTTGAGAACCGCACTTCTTACCAATGCTATTGCTTTTTCAGTACCTACTGGAATATTTTTGTGCACCCATGAAACTTGCTCTCTTATATTAACCATCTCAAGACAATATGGGTTCATTCCTTTATCTTCAACAACAGCTCTAAAGGTTGGTTCATGCATTCTTGGAGAACAGGAAGCAACTACAATACGATCAAGCTTAAGATCTTCTATATCTTGTTTTATCAGCTCTTGACCTGGATCAGAACACATGTATTTGTAATATCTACTCACTACAACATCAGGGAAATCTTTGGCTTTTTCTGCTACTTCTTCTACATTTACAGTAGCTCCAATATTGATCCCACATTCACAGACATATACTCCTATTTTCACCATAATCAGCTCCTATTGATTGAGAATACCTCCAATTTGTGCAAGCACTTGTTTATTACTATAGTGCTTCATTGTTATTGCACCTGTTGGGCATGCAGCTGCACATGAACCACAACCTTTGCATAATACATCATTTATCTTCATGATTTTGTCATCACTTACAAATTCTAATGCAGTATATGCACAAAGATTTTCACAAATTCTACAACCACTGCATAAATCTTCGTCTATTATCGCAGTAATTGCTTCAACAACCACCTTGCCTTGAGCTAGAGGAGAAGCAGCTCTAACCGCAGCACCACTTGCTTGAGCAACTGCATCTGGTATATCTTTTGGACTTTGACAACATCCTGCTAAGAAGACTCCATCAGTAAAAGTATCTAATGGTCGAAGTTTAGGATGAGCTTCCATAAAGAAACCATCACCACTTAAGCTAATATTGAGTTTCCTAGCTATTTCCTTATTATCACTTTTAGGTACTAAACCCGTAGCTAAAACAACAAGATCTGCATGAATATCGGGATGACCTTCAGCTTTTACAATAACTCCTTTTTCGTTTCCAACTACCTCTATTGAGTCATCCAACTCTCTTCTGAGATAGTTGATATCTTCATCCAGAACACGATTATAAAATTCCTCAAATCCCTTTCCAAATGCTCGAACATCTGTGAAATAAACTGAAATTATTGCATCTGGAAACTTATCTCTCACCATATGAGCTTGTTTTGCAGTATACATACAACAAACCCTGGAACAATATTCATGTCCTTCCTTGTCTCTAGAACCAACACATTGAATGAAGACAACATTTTCAGGTTCCTTTCCGTTAATTTCTAGATGCCCTTCAGTTGGCCCTGCTGCATTTACTAATCTCTCAAATTCCATTCCAGTGATGACATTTGGGTTTTCCTTATAACCATACTTAGGTTCATTTGAAGGATCAAAATTATCATAACCTGTAGCAACAACAATTGTTCCTACATCAAGTTCTACGAATTCCTCTTTTTGTTCAAAATCTATAGCATTCTGTTCACAAGCCTCAACACAGAGTAGTTCATCACCACATTTGCCAAATCTCAACATATTGCATCGATTTGAATCTATGGTATACTTCAGTGGTACTGCTTGTGGGAAGGGGATATAAATAGCGCTTCTCTTACTCAGATTTTCATCAAATTCGTTTAAAACTCGTCCTTTCAATCTACAAGCTTCAGCACATAGTCCACATCCAACGCATTTGTCTGTATCAACATAACGTGGTTTTTTCTTAACAGTAACTTTGAAATTACCAATATACCCATCAACCTTTTCAATCTCGGAATACGTTAGTAGTTCTATGTTTGGGTGTCTTGCAACGTCAACCATTTTAGGTGTCAAAATACATGCTGAACAATCTAATGTTGGAAATGTTTTATCTAACTGTGCCATCCTTCCTCCTAGACTTGGACTTTGTTCAACAAGATATACTTGGAAACCATCAGTAGCTATTTCAAGAGCTGCTTGAATACCCGCTATTCCACCCCCTACAACTAATGATTTAGGGATAACACTTACTTCCTTTCGTTCTAAAGGTTCTAGAAATTGTGCTCTAGCAACTGCACCAGCAATTAAAGCAACAGCTTTTTCTGTAGCTTTTTCCTTATCTTTATGTACCCAAGATACATGCTCTCTAATGTTTACCATTTCGAAACAATATGGGTTAATACCTGTCTCTTCTACAACTGCTCTGAAGGTTGGTTCATGCATTCTAGGTGAACAGGAAGCAACAACAACTCTGTCGAGATTCAATTCTTTGATGTCTTTTCTGATAGATTCTTGTCCAGGATCTGAACAAGTGTATTTATTATAACGACAAATCTCTACATTTGGAAATGATTTAACTTTTTCAACAACTTCAGGAACATCGACTGTTGCAGCAATGTTAATACCACATTCACAGACATATACACCTATTTTCATCATAACACCTCTTACATATCTCCTTCTATTTTCTTCAATTGCTTTAGTGAAAAAACAGGACCATCTATACACACATACGTATTGCCTATATTGCATCTACCACAAATGCCAATTCCACACTTCATACGCATCTCAAGCGTTGTGAAAATTTGCTCTTCAGTGAATCCAAGTTCTTCTAGATTTTGCAATACAAATTTTATCATAATTGGAGGACCACAAGTTAGAGCTATCGTGTTTTTAGGGGAAGGATTCAACCTTTTTAGATTTGCTGGAACAAATCCTACAAACTCATCCCATCCTTCTTCTTCTACATCAATAGAGAGATGAGTTTGGACATCATCTCTTTGTTTCATTTCTGCAAACTCATCCTTATAACAGAGATCTTTTGTGGTTCTAGCTCCATAAATAATGTCTATATTTTTGTATTTGTCTCTATTGTCTAAAGTATAATTAATAACTGATCGAAGAGGAGCTTGCCCTATACCTCCTCCGATAAAAAGTATGTTCTTCCCTTCCCATCCTTTAACATCAAAACTATTACCATATGGTCCTCTCAAACCAACGGTATCACCTACATCAGCTTGGTGCAGAGCTTGTGTGTTTTTTCCATATTTTAAGACACTCACTTCTATGTAATCTTTCTGTGTAGGAGAAGATGAAATAGCGAACGTACTTTCTCCTGTACCAAATATACTTACCATTACAAATTGACCGGGGAGAAAAGAGAAGTTCTTTCTAGCATTTTCATCTTGGAGAACCATTTTGAAAGTCTTTATTGGTCTCTCACCTGTAGATTCTAGCTTTATTGAAGAAATCGTAGCTAATATTGGCATATACGGATTTTTATTCAATTAATATAGCCCCCACTTTATCAATAACATCTATTATATCGATATTAACAGGACAATAATCGATACATCTCGCACAACCCGTGCAAGCAGTAACATCTTCATTCTTAGGGAAGTAACTGAACTTATGATAAACTCTATTTCTTACTCTATTCATTCTAGCAGGTCGTGGATTATGACCTGAAGCATGATGAGTGTATTCTGGATACATACAAGAATCCCATACCCGAATTCTAGCACCTTCTTTTAATGTACCTTCATCTTGCATGTCAAAACAATGGCAAGTTGGACATAAGAAAGTACAAATGCCACATCCTATGCACTTGAAAGCTGTGTTATGCCAAAGCTCGTGATCGAACATTTTATCAAGTTTAGGAACGATACCTTCTAAATTCATTTTACGATTAATTGTGCTTATAGCATGTTCCTCTATTTCCTTTCTTTCTTGAATTTCTTCTTTACTTGCTTCTTTTAGTAAAGAACGCATATTTTTGAGTAAATTATTGCCTTTTTCTGTAACCACTTCAACTAGATAATTGTTATTTAGTTCAGTTAGAAGAATATCTAGATTTTTTGAAGAACCTGGACTATCATCGAATGTTGTACAAAAACAGTTTTGTTCAGGTTTGTTACATGTTAATCCAATCAGCACAGTATTTTTTCTCTTTGAAATATAGAAAGGATCTTCGTAATCACCATTGAATACACCATCTAGAATTGAGAAACTTCTTGCATCACAGGGACGAATTGCAAAGATAACACTCTTCTCTTCTGGAATTTCTGAGGATTTTACTGATCCTTTCCTACCAGGTATGAATTTAAACAAAGTTTCTGTTTGCTTGAAAAGGATAGATTTAGGTGATACACGAGACAACAAATAAGATAGGTTCATTTCATCAAAATTCAGAATTTGTTTGAACGAAGAATAATTATTTTCTTCTGTTGGTCCATATAAAATGTGTTCTGAAGAGATTTTATTAATCAATTCGGGTAATTTGTTCTTTGACAATACTAAGCTTTCCATTTCATCACCTCACAAAATAAACTCCTCTGGGTCGTCTGGTCTGAACATTCCAAATAATGGTTTTTCATCTACATCCATACCAGCTGTGTAATTAAACATCTCTTTCACATCATTCTCTATCTGTTTATTTAATTCCATTAGAGGTATATTGACAGGACATACACTCTCACATTCTCCACATCCAACGCATCTTCCAGCTAGGTGGTAAGCTCTCATTATATTCCAAGCAGTGTTTTCAGAAAGATTAACAGATCTTCTAATCCACTGAGGTGTCAACATATCAGCCATACACTCTTTACAATAACATAATGGACATGCTTCTCTACAGGCATAACAGCGAATACATCGCTGGAAATGTTCTTCCCAATATGCCCATTTTTCTTCAATAGTTTTCTCATTTAATTCCTTTAGATTATTGTGTTCTTGAGGTTCCCAAGGTTCTACTTCATCACCTATTAGAATATCATAAATGACAGGATTGGGTGCAACACAACTTGTGCAAAAATCAGCTAATAACTCCTCCTTCGGGATATTATGAACCTCTCCATTTATTGAGATTTTATAGTTACCATTTTTTTCTTCAATATCTGTATAATCAGTTACATTAGGGAATTTAGAGATAATTTTTTTCTGATCGATAACTCCTGTACATGGAATGCCAATTATTACTAAATTCTCTCTTTTTTGTCCCTTTTCTTGAATTATTTGATTTAAAGCTCTAGAGTCACATCCCTTTACTATGACACCTATTTTTCTAGTATCTGCTTTTTCTCCTTTCTTAAGAGGTAGTTTCTCTTCTAGAATAGGATAAACTGCTAAATTTTTCTTACATAAGGGATTGAAAATAAATTTATCTACATACTCAGGTGAATATGCAAAAGCTGGACTTATTGCGAATCCATATGTTCCTTTCTTATAACCTATAACATATTTCACATCTTCCTGTGAAACTATCTTTTTAACTTCTTCTACCAATAGTTTCTGATCTACCATTCATTCACCCTCTTTAGCTGTTTCAAGGGTCCTAATTTTCTAATATCATCAGTAATCTCTTCAATTACTTCAGCAAACTTTCTTCCTTCTGCTGCAGAAACCCATGTCATGCGAACCCTTCTTTCATCGATTCCCATGAATTCTAATACTTTCTTTAATACACCAATACGTCTTCTTGCAAGATAGTTGCCATGTTGATAATGACAATCTCCAGGATGGCATCCACCTATAAGAACACCATCAGCACCCTGTTGAAGTGCATTAACAACAAACATTGGATTGACTCTTCCAGAACACATGACTTTGATAATCTTGATATTTGGTGAATATTGTATCCTGCTCGTACCAGCTAAATCTGCTCCTGCATAGCTACACCAATTACACAAAAATCCTATTATGTTTGGTTCAAATTCTTTTACTTCTGCTTTTGGTTGTGTTGTTGTCAATTACTCTCCTCCTCTTTTTATTGTCTTGATTAGTTTCGCATCATGCGAGTATACTTGCACTTCTAAAGGCATCTTACCTGGTAAAGAATGAGTTGCACAAGCAAAACAAGGGTCATATGCTCGGAATGCCATTTCTACCATGTTGAGTATTCCATCATTAATCTCACCATTCCGAATGACTCCCTTAGCTGCTTCTCTTATAGACATACTAATTGCAGCAGAATTGTTGGTTGTAGCGACAATCAGATTAGCTTTTTCTATCAAACCCTTTTCATCAAGTTTGTAATGATGAATGAGTGTTCCACGAGCAGCTTCAGTTACACCAATTCCTTCGCCTGGCTTACCAACTGGATTTCGAATTTCTTTAGAAGTAATATCTGGTTCATGGATTAGTTCTTTAGCTCTCTCAGTTGCATACAAGAGTTCTATTAATCTAGCCCAATGGAAAGCTAATGTTGAATTAATAGGTTTTCCTCCAAGTGTTTTATACATTCTCTTGTATTCATCATTAGCTAAAGGTGTAGCCATTCCATCAGCAGCGTTTAATCTGCCCAATGGACCTACACGAAATACACCGTTATCTTGACCATCAACAAAACCATTCCATCCAATTTTCTTTAGGTAAGGGAATTTTATGTAACTCCATTCTTCAACATGTTCATCAATATGCTCAAAGTAATCGTTTACATCAAACTTGAGGAACTCTTTTCCAACTGTATCAGTAACTCTGATAAGACCGTCATAGAAATTGACAAGGTTATTTTCATCTACTAGACCCATGTTATAGGTTTTCAGAGTATAAGGATCACTTACTATCAGATTAACATAATCTTCATTTTGAAGAACGATATCATCAAAGAGCTTTAAGGAGAATTGAGCAAAGTCTACACAAGAGTCTACCATCGTTTTTATTTCATCAACTTCTTCAGCGGAAAGAGCTTTAGACACTCCACCAGGTAATCCACAAACTGGGTGAGTTGCTTTTCCACCTAAAATAGCAGTGATTTTCTGACCATATGCTCGGTGTTTGATAACCTCTTTTCCAATCTCTATACCAGCTTTTTCAATTACTCCAAGAATGTTTCTTTTTGCAGCAGGTGCATCTGGACCAACTACAAAATCAGGACCACCTAGATAATAAAAGTGTAGAATGTGATCATAAATAAAGTAACCAGAATACATCAACTCTCTTAATTTCTTAGCTACCAGAGGGGGATCAACATTAAATGCTCTGTCTAAAGCTTTTGCCGAGGCAAAATGATGAGCTACAGGACATACTCCACAAATTCTAGAAGTTATTTGAGGCATATCTTCTGCTCTTCTACCTTGAGCAAAGCGTTCAAACCCTCTCAATTCTGGTATCTGGAGATAAACGTTTTCAACATTCCCATCATCATTAAGAAAGATGACAATCTTTCCATGTCCCTCTAATCTTGTTATTGGATTAATTGTAATAGTTTTTTTCATTCTTTCGCCTTCCTATTGATTATAGCTGTTGGTAAGCAATATTTGTAAAAAGTACCAACTGGGTCTACTATCTGTTCAATTAGCTTCTCTACTTCCTCTTCCTTCATCTCTTCCTCTCCTTCCAGACCAAGTATAGAAGTTAAAGCTGACATCATGCTTGCTCCTTGATCTATTGAATTTGGCGTAGGTCCTCCACAACCAGTACAAGGCATAAATGCTTCCATACATTGAGCTCCACACCCACCTCTAGTAGCCGGACCTAAACAAATAACACCTTGTTCTAAAAGGCATTTATCTTCAATTGTTTCTAATTCATAGATTCTCTTAATTTCAGTAATTTTCTTGTCTGTTTTTTCAAATCTGCACTCATCACAAACAGATTTTAATGGACCTATTACTGATCCTTTTTCAGGCAAATTATTTTCAGCAATAGCACCAATAGTTGCCATGATCATATCAGGATGAGGAGGACAACCAGGCAAATAATAATCAACATCAATAACTTGGTTGAGACTCCTTACTTCATCGTAAAATTCAGGAAGAGTTAGAATTCCTTCTTTTACTTCAACTTCAGTCTTAGGCAATGTTCCTTGAGGATTAGCTGTGGAAGGATTCTCAAGGTAAGAGACATGAAAGATTTCCTCACGACTTGCTAAATTAGCTAAACCTGGAATACCTCCATTAACTGCACAAGCACCAAAAGCTACCATAGTCTTCGATTTTTTTCTAAGCAATTCTGCTAGATGCTTTTGTTCAGAAGTTCTTACAGCTCCATTAAAGAAACAGACATCTATTTGATTATCATCCATCGCTTCAACATCTTTGTACTTGAAGTCTAGCGCTACAGGCCAAAAAAGAATGTCAGCAATAGCAACAACATCCAAGATTTTTTCATTTATATCCAATACAGCAATTTCGCAACCACCACAGCTAGCAGCCCAATAAAAAGCTAGCTGTAACTTGCTATCACTATCAGAACTATTTTTCTCTTCAATTTCTTTTTTATTCATTTATTCACCTTTAGGAAGTAATAGAGGTTAGTAAATCTAATGAAGTAACAAAGGAATCTAAGAAATTCCAGGGCTTATAACACAAAGGTGACTTGTGTCATAAAGTGGATATTCGATGCTCTTTCAAGCATTCTATCGATGTTTAATTAATAAGTTCATCTATATAATGTGTTATAAGTTTTTCTTACAAATAAAATGTTTGAATAATTAAACAAACATTTGGCGCTACATATAGGCTGTTAAAGGAAGTTTTAAACCAATTGTACAAGGTATCATACGTATTGTTAATACATATTTCAATCAATTAATAACTCAGTTTTGTATTAATTTATGTGTCAAAAATTTACACAGATAAGACTTTTTTGCAAATTTTGTAAATGTCAAAAATCTTGGAGTTTAACTCAAAATTGCTTGATTACATGTCTCTAAAATTCTCCATTTTCAGCAGATATCCCTATAGATTACCTTATAAGTATTATGTTAAAAATTCTCTTGACATGAAAACTTATAAGATGTCTAAGGATAGGTTTCCAGAGTTTATTGAGCTAATAAAAACTAAAGGGCAGCTCTATGGACCAGTAAAGGGAAACGGGAAATATTCCTTTGAAGAAATCGAGAAATTTGAAGATCTTGATTTCGATTATCAAAGAACTGTAATAGGTCCGAAAAAATTCCTTACACCACCTAGATATCCTACTCTTCGTTATGATAAGTCTGGTCAAGCTGATGTATTTGTCAGTGATGAACCTCAAATAGTTATTGGAGTACATCCCTGTGATATTCATGGAATTAAAATCCTGGATAGATTATTCCTAGGGAACATAAAAGATCCATATTACGAAAAACGAAGAAATAATCTGATAATAATAGGTCATTCATGCTTACCTGATGATAATTGCATCTGTAAATCAACAGGTACTGATATGGTAGAAGACGGTTTTGATTTGTTCTTTACAGAATTAGCAGGGCATTATCTTGTGTGGGTAGGATCAGACAAAGGTCTAAGTATTGCAATTGAAGCTGAAGATTTTCTAACTGAAGAAATTTCAGAAGAAGAAATTCAAGAATACGTAAGATGGCAACAAAAGAGGTCAGAAATGTTCAAGAGCGAAATACCTTCTTTCAAATACTTAGCAGACATAATTCATCTGAATTACGATAGTAAAGTATGGGATCAATTTGGCGAAAAATGTCTATCTTGTGGAACATGTAGTCTAGTATGTCCAACGTGTAATTGCTTCAATGTTGAAGATAGAATAAGTATGAACACAGAAGATGGATTTAGAGAGCGGATTCTAGATAGTTGTACACTTCCTTGTTATTCTATGGTTGCGGGAGGTCATGATTTCAGACCAGACAGAACATCTCGTTTGAAATTATATTACACTCACAAATTGAAAGAATACATCGGAAGATGGGGACAACCAAGCTGTGTTGGTTGTGGAAGATGTGTAACCTATTGTCCAGTAAATATCAATGTGATAACAGTTTCTGAAGCACTGTATGAAGAAGTATGTGAAAATCAGGAGGTTTGTGAATAATGACAATAACAACTAGAGAAGGAGATCATGCTTACGTAACACAACCAGCAAAAATACTTGCTTTGAAAGATTTAACAGAAGATACAAGATATTTCAAAGTAAAATTCTTAGATGAAAGCATAATAGAAGAAGATTATAAACCTGGTCAATTTGCAATTATGTCTTTACCAGGTGTTGGTGAAGCAGTATTCTCTATATCCTCGCCACCAACAAGAACAGATTTCATTGAATTTGGAGTGAGAAGGGTAGGTTCATTTACAGAAGCTTTATTCAAACTAAAAGTAGGTGATACAGTCCATTTACGAGGTCCTTATGGAGATGGATTTAACATGGAGAGTCTAAGGGAAAGGGATCTGATAATTGTTTCGGGTGGTTTGGGAGCTATTCCATTAAGATCAGTGCTTCTTTACGTAGAAGACAGAAGAGAAGAATTTAATCAAGTATTTTTCTTGAATGGCGCTAGAAGTCCAGCTGATATGTTATATAGAGAGGATATCATAGCTATGGCTCAAAGAGGGATCATAGAATCCCATTTATCTGTTGATAAAGATGATACTGGAGAATGGCCTTACCATGAAGGTGTAGTAACTACATTATTCCCTAAAATTGCAGATAGAATAGTCAGCGAGAAAACAACTGCAATAATTTGCGGACCACCAATTATGTATAAATATGTTATTCAAGAGTTACTTAAACTGAAAATACCAAAAGACCAGATTTTGATGACCTTAGAAAGAAGGATGAAATGTGGACAAGGGCATTGCGGACATTGTGCAATAGGTGGAAGATATACCTGTTTGGAAGGACCAGTTTTTACCTATTATGATGTTCAACATATTAAGGAGCTGATCTAAGATGTGGCAGAGAGAAAAGAAACCTGTTGTAGGTGTTTTCGGATTTTCAGGTTGTGCTGGCGATCAACTTGCTATACTTCACATGGAAGATGAATTGGTTGATTTCTTTACAAGTGCTGATATAAAATTCTTCCATATGGCTCAATCCCATCAAGAGGTTGAACATGTAGATATTGCTCTTGTTGAGGGTAGTATTAACACTGACAAACAGCTTGCAGAACTTAAAGAAATTAGAGAAAAGGCAGACATTGTGGTAGCTCTTGGAACCTGCGCAACTCATGGCGGGATTCAATATCTTGGTGATAACGAAAAAGAATTCAAAGAAAGGATGCTGCTTGTATATGGTAAAGATGGAAAGATTCCTGAATTCAGTGAATTAGTAGGAAATCCAATTCCTGCAAAACCTATTCATAAGTTCATAGAAGTTGATTTTTCAATCCCAGGATGTCCTGTTGCTAAGGAAAATTTCATTCCAATATATACTAAATTGATTAGTGGCTTAAAACCTTCTAAATATCCTTATCCTGTGTGCGTTGAATGCAAATTCCAAGGGAATGATTGCTTCTTATTACACGGAGAATATTGTTTAGGTCCAGTTACAGCTGGAGGTTGTGATGCTTGTTGTCCTACCTTTGGTGTTCCTTGTGTTGGATGCTTTGGAGCATACGAAGGTGCGAACTTCGAATCAATGATTGAGAAGTTAATTGAAATCGGTTTAACTGAAGAAGATGCGAAAAGGAAGCTGATGATGTTTGGAGGCGAAGCTACAGAGCTAGCTTTAAAGGGTGAAAAATGATGAGTGAAAAAACAATTAGTGTAGATGTGCTTGCTAGAGTTGAAGGAGATGGGGGAATTCAAGTCTATACAAAAGATGGAAAAGTAGACAAAGTTCTAGTGGATATTTTCGAAGGTCCAAGAATGATTGAAGCCCTTGTTAGAGGTAAAACTATTCATGAAAACATTTCTTTAGTAGCTAGGATTTGTGCAATTTGTACAGTATCTCATAGAAATGCTTCAATTAGCGCGATTGAAAAAGCTCTCAAAGTAAAAGTTCCAGAAAAAACCCAATTACTTAGACACCTTTGGCACTATGCAGAATATATAGAAAGCCATGTACTGCATGTTTACTATCTTGCACTACCTGATTTCTTTAAACAAGCTTCTGCTATTGCAATGCTTCCTACTCATACAGACACTGTAGTTGAAGCAGTAGTAATGAAGAAATATGGAACTGAACTGATGAAACTACTTCATGGAAGAAAAATCCATGGAGAAAATGCTCTGATTGGCGGTTTTGGAAGAGTTCCAACTGATGAAGAATTAGATTATTTTGCGGAAAAAGCAGTTGAATTTAAGGAAAAGGTTTCTGCTTTCATTGATGTTTGGGGTACATTACCAATTCCAGAATATTGTGAAAGAGAAACTCAATTCATGTGCTGCAATCCAGCTGATGGCAAATTTGGTTTTGAAGGAGAAACAATTCTTATCTCAACAGGAGAAGAATATCCTGTAGAGGATTATAAAAAACTGACAAATGAAAGAGTTGTAGAACATAGTTATGCTAAGAGATCAAAATACAACGATAAACCATTTACTGTTGGTGCATTAGCTAGATTAATCCTTATTGGAGACAGACTTACTGGAGAAGCAAAAGAGAAATTCGACAAATACTACAATGATAAGTGGAAAGTTAATCCAATTTATAACAATATGGCACAATTAATTGAAACTCTCTGGTGCTTTGAACAAATACCAGGATTGATAGAACGAATCAAAGCTTTACCAGATTCTGAAATAATAACTGATTACGAAATGGATGGAAAAGGCACAGCTGCTGTGGAAGCTCCAAGAGGCACCTTATATCACACCTATGAAATCAAAGATGAAAAGATTGTCAAAGCTGATATAATAACTCCTACTGCTCAATTCCTAGATGATGTTGAACAATTCATTTGGAAAGCAGCAGAGAAGCTGATTGCTGAAGACCATCCTGATACCGAACTTCAATTAGAAATGATTGCACGCGCATATGATCCTTGCATAAGTTGTAGCTGTCACATGGTTAAACTGGTGAAACAATAAGTGTCACCTTCCCTCTCTTTTTTTCATAAAATTGAACCTTCTAGAATTGCTTTCTTTTGTTTTGGAAATAGAGATAGAGCAGATGATGCTTTTGGATTGATGGTTTCAGATAAATTAGTGAGGTTATATCCAAAGAATGTTTTTTCTGAAGAATGTGAGGATATATCTATTTTTCTTGTAGACATAATAAGCAAGGACAACTATGATGCTGTGGTGATCATAGATGCTATAAATTATGGTGCCAAACCAGGTTCAGTTTTAGTAACAGCTGATATATCGGATTATATCAGACCCTTAACAAGTCATTCAATTCCTTTACCTCAGATAAAAGAGTTAGTTGAAATTCAAAAAAAAGAGTTCTTGTTTATAGGAGCTCAGGTTAAATCAGTAGAATTTATGCAAGCCCCTTCTAAAGAGATAGAGGGAGCAGTTAAAAAAGTAATTGCTTTAATATCATAAAAAAGCTTAATTATGAATCTCGTTGATAGTCAGTTACAAAATATGTGTCTATATAACCTACTAAAAAAAAATACTTTAAAAAGAGAAAAAAAACGAAACTTAAATCCTTTTTAGTTTCAAATTGAACTCATATTTAATTAGTAATTAACAAGTCACAACTGAGTGTGGATGAAATTTTTGTGTGAAAATTCTTTGAGATTAATTTCTTTACGCTTTCGTATAGGGTATAGAACCCATTTATGTCCTCAAATGATTTTTCTGTTTCTATTTTTTCCAAAATGTTTGTAAATCCTGCTCTATCTATAAAATCCTCTTTGGATATTACAAGAAGAGACATAAAGGAATGAGATATATGAAGCACTTTATAACCTTCATAACTAATCTCCTCCAGTAGATTTAATTTCTCACTTTCAGATTGTTCAAATTTCTTTTTGTATATGTCAATAGTATTCAGGACTTCATTTCTTTCTTGAGAATTATCGTGAATATGTGCTAAACTGTCTCCAATTTTTACGAAAATATCCAATGAGATTATTTTGTTATGGGTTATTCGTTTTTCGATAAATTGTTTTACAATTAACCAATTTAGAGCATCTGAGAAGTATGCTCCTGTTTTGACTGATATAAAGAAAAATCTGAAAGGGGAATCAAGTGATTTGAGCGCAATTTCATTTAATCTAAATCCTTCAACAATAGAACTCATGACTCTCTCTTCATCTTCAACTAAATCCCATTTATTGGCTAAAAACAAAATGGGGGCTTTCTTATCTTCTATCCAAGAGAAACATTTCCAGAACCATTCAGCACTTTCTTCTATTTGGGATAAATCTGAAGCATCAAAAATATATATTAATCCAGAGGACATTTTGATATAATTTTCCCAAATATGTGTTCTAAATGCCAAATGTCCACCCATATCCCAGATTTGTAAAGGAAGACCTTTATAAGAAGCAAATTCTACATCCACTCCAAAAGTAGGTTGGGATGTAATGTGATTTCCTGTTAGAAGTCTCTGTGTGAAACATGTTTTTCCTGCTCCCGGCAACCCGGTAATTGCTATAGTTGTTCTTTCCATTTTAACTATACCTTTATTTCTTGTTTAATTGTTGAAGAAGAGCGATATTCACAACTTCTTCTAATTGTTCTTTGAATTGTTCAGGGGGATAAAAGTTATTTTTTATTAGCTGAGTTATAGATAGAGCTGCAGTTGAAAGGTCATCTTTGGACACTCCATTTTCAGCCCCAACAACTACACTGTAATTTTTTTCTGTTCTAACACTTGCGATATAATCTTGTATTGAGATCATGTTTTCATTTGCACCAAGAACTTTCATCTGAATGATGATTTTGTTAATGACTCTCTCAAATTCATCGGTTTTTTCAGCAATAGATGTCTTATAAACGGTTTTATTATTTTGATCTAAAATCAATACAAAAGAGATTCTTGACTCCTCTTTGACAAACTCCACTAGTTTATTGAACATCCATGAAATTGCATCATTTACATTTTCACCAGTTTTAGCTGATGTTTCCCATATTCTAAAGGATCTTTCAGGATATTTGGAGACATTATCAAGTTTAAACATAGTTATTATTTCTTCAGTTGTTAGATATGTGTCATCTTCATCTTTCAGATCTACTTTGTTAGCTAGAAACATTAGAACTGCTTTTTTGGCGAGTCTTTCTGATATGTATTCAAACCATTGTTTTGCTTCGAAGAATTTTTTCCTGTCAAAAATATCAAATACAAAAATAACACCTTTTGCTAAAGTCGTGTAATATTGCCACAGTGTTTCACGAAAATGAAGTTGTCCTCCGATATCAATTGCTTGAAAATTCAGTCCTTTGTGTCTTAACTGCTCGATATTCATACCAATGGTGGTGAAAGTCTCAGCAAATTCTTTGCCTGAGATATTTCTTAATAGAGTGGTTTTTCCTGCATTCTCTAAACCTAGTATCACAAAATTAACTGGTTGTTTTCTAGTTCCCATCTTTGCACTCTCATTAATAGTATTTTCCTTTTCTATAACGTAGTTGATACCTCAGATAACAATTCACTTCTCCCTTTTACTACTCTATTTTTTGAAGCTATTTTATGAGAAGGAAAAATATTTTGTTGACGATTGAATTTTGGATTTGCTGAAAATGACAATAGTTTTACTCCTGGACTGGTCACTTTTATTATTTCAATAATTTTCAAATCTCTCGAATTGTAGTCTGTTTCATCAAAAAGAATTGCTACGTAATTGCTAGCAATTATATCTAAGAGTTCATCTACATTAGAAATAGTGGAGACTGAGAAACCATATTGTTTAATAATCAAATCGCAAAGAAATCTTGTTTGTAATTTTCCAGCAACAACTAGAACACTTCTGATTATTTTTCTGTTTCGAAATCTTAATGACTTAAGTTCAGATTTTATAAACTCATTTAATTGCTTTATTATTTTATAGTTAGATTTTTCTGAATTTAGGTCCAAATAACTTTTTATGCTATTATTCGAAGTTGCTCTTTCTTTTTTGGTATCTTTGATTTTCGATTTCAATTTAACTTCACATCTCTTTCTATAATTATTTTTCTCAATTTATAATGCCCTATAAAATAATAATACTATATTGAAAGTGATGTGAAAAAACATGGAAAAACATGGAAAATACTTATATTTAAATCCTTTTTCTTCTCTATTCTTCAATTTAATCTCAAAAATTGTACCCTTAGGAAAATTATCCTTGACTGTAATCTCGCCCCCATACCGCTCCAAGTTTTTCTTAACAATATATAACCCAAGACCAGTTCCAGCGGTTTTACCATATTTAAAACTACGCTCAAATACATGATTCTTATGTTCATCTAATATTCCAGAACCATTATCAGCTATCTGAATCGTACAAAATCCATTACTAGATTTGATCGAAATTTTAATTTTATCAGCTTGACCATGTTTTATAGCATTATTGATTATATTATCGATTACTGAGGTAAAAGCTGCATCAACATAAAAACTACCGTTACCTTCTATCTCAAAAGTGACTTTAAAGAGTGAATAGCTTGAAATAATTCTATTAAGAAAATCTTCAGAATCTAGTATTGTTAGATTTTCCTTTTGTATAAGCGCGTCCTCTAATTCTCCCATCTTCTGTATAAGTTCAGAACTTTTGTGAGTTGCTTTCAGTGTCATCTCCAGAAATGAATGTTCTTTAACATCATTATAAGCGGAAATTGCTCCTTTAATAACGGAAAGGTTATTGTTTAAATCATGACGTAAAATGCTATTTATTATCTTCAATGATTCATTAAGATTCCTGATTTCATTTTCAGCTTTTCTTCGCTCAGTTAAATCTCTAGCAACTGTAAAAATGACTCCTTCCCCTTCTAGATTGAAAAAGTTAGACCTGATTTCAACGGGTACTTCTTTCCCTGTTTTGCTTATTAGTATTGTTTCAAAAGTTCCTTGCTCTTCTCTTATAATTTGTTGAATGATCTCTTTATTAGCTTCTTTCATTTCTGGAGCTGATATATCTAGTGAACTCAATTCAAGTAATTCCTCTTTTGTATACTCTAGCAAATTACAAGCGAAATCATTCACTTCTATGAAATTACTTAGAAATTCGTCTCCTCTTATTCTTGAAAAGAAAATCGCATCATTCGCATTATTGAACAATTCCCTAAGTTTCTTTTCACTCGTACTTAACGCATCATATGTTAATTTTAGCTTAGTGCAATCTATTGTTAATATTAAGTGAGTATTAGTTTTTTCTCCCCCCTTAAAGACTGTATATTTATTGTTTATGAATCTTCTTTCTCCATCTCCCCTAATAATCCAAAATTGAAGTTCTGTAGGCATTTGGTTTGTTTTAAGTGATGAATCAATAATTTTGTAAATTCTGTTAGCATCTTCAGGTGCAATGTAGTCTAATATGGAGAAAGACCTGTTTTCTTCTTTAACAGTAATACTGAAAATTTCTTTGAATTTTTTATTCATAAAGATATAATGTCCATGATCTACAATTGAAATACCAACTTGAATATTTTTACTAATCTCGTTGAAAATATCTTCACTTATAGAAAACAATTGATTTCCATAATCTATTTTCTTTTGGTTTACCATACTTCAACCCCATTTTCAATTAGATTTTTTATCTTCTCTACCTAGTAAATTAAGACAACCTATTATGCAATAATTTCCATTTATTGAGTTTCTATAGTCGTTTGAATATTCAAGACTTCATTTATGTATTGTAATAGTAATGTGGTTGAAAATGGTTTATTCAAAACAGGTATTTCTTCAGGAACTGCTTGATTTGTGTATCCAGTAATTGCTATACATCTTAATTCTGGATTTTGATCCCTTAACCTTTGGATTAGTTCTACTCCTCCCATTTCAGGCATCACAATGTCTGTAATGACTAGATCATATGATTTATTATATAAATTCAGTGCAGTTCTACCATCTGAAGTAGATATGACTTCAAATCCTAATCTTCCTAGTATTATTTTAATAATTAAATTTAATTCTATATCATCTTCAACTAGAAGGATTCGAGCTATTTTATCATTATGTTTATGTTTTTTGAAATCATAATCATCTAGTGATACTTTGGCTACCATTTCTTCTACCTCATTGTTATATTGATATTTCTTATGCTGCTGCTAGTCTTTCATTTAAGATTGTAGCAAGCTTTTTGCCCCCTACTGGTTTCTGAAGAACCTCAATATCTTCTGGAACATTTACATTGGAAAAACCTGTTATCGCAATACATTTCAGATCTGGATCCTTTTTTTGCAACTCTAGAATTAGTTCAATACCATCCATTTTCGGCATGACAATATCTGTTAAGACCAGATCAATAGTCTCATCAAACAATTGCAATGCATCGAAACCATTAACAGCTTCAAGAACGTCAAATTGGAATTTTCTAAGAATTAATGCAGTTATCTCACGTAACATATCATCATCCTCTACTAGTAGAATTCTTTTCTTTTCTTTATATTTAACAATAAGATTTTCACTCTTTCTGCAAAAACAGATTTTAACCACCATCCTCTCTTTTCTTATACTGAACTATCTTTTCTTGACTATTTTCTTGTACAAGCTCGTTTTGAATGTAGTTGACTAGTTTTGAACTTGTTATTGGTTTATTTAGAACTTTGACACCTTTTGGAACATTCGTATCTGAATATCCTGTCATAGCTAAGCATTTTATTTGTGGATCTATTTCTAACAACTTCTCAATCAGTTTTTCTCCTCCCATAACAGGCATAATAATGTCTGTTAAGACTACATCAAAAGAATCGTTATATAAATCTAGAGCTATTTTCCCGTTTTCTGCAGTAACTACTATATATCCGTAGTTCTCTAACATTATTTTGGTAATCTCTCTTACGTCTTCATCGTCTTCAACTAGTAAAATTCTTCCTTCTCCTGATCTTGCTGTTTCTACAATCTCTTCTTCTACTAAACCCTCATACTTTGGAATATAAAAATGGACTTTTGTTCCTAACTTCATTTCACTTTCTACATCGATATATCCATTTGACTGCCTTACAATACCATAAACCTGTGCTAATCCTAACCCACTTCCTTTTCCTGGATCTTTTGTTGTGAAAAAGGGTTCAAAGATCATCTTTTTTGTTTGTTTATTCATTCCTTCCCCATTGTCTTCAACCATGAAATGAATGTAATCCTGACTTTTATCAATTTCCATTCCTTCGAAATCTATGATGTTTGAATGCTCAATTTCTTCGATAAAGATTTTGATGTTTCCTTCTTTACTGATGGCATCTCTTGAATTGAATATAAGATTCAAAAAAACTTGCTGCAATTGTACCTGGTCCATGAAAACTGTCCAATCTTTAGTGTTAACCGAGAGAGAGATATTTTCTGGTAAGGAAGATCTAATTACCCTAGAAAATTCTGTTATAAAATTAAGTAAAGAAATAGGTTTTGGTCTTATCACTGCCTGTCTAGTAAAATCTAACATCTGTCTTATCAATGATGCTCCCTTCTCGCTTTGTCTGATTATTAAATTCAGAAACTCTTTCGATTCAATATTATCAGCATTCATCAAAGAGAAATCAGCTGCACCGATAATAGTGGCAAGAATATTGTTAAAATCATGAGCGATACCACCAGTTATCTTTCCTAATGTAGCTAATCTCTCTTGATGCAGTATCTTCTTCTGCAGCTCTCTTTCTTCAGTTATGTCATGAATAATTAGAAGCCAACCATGAACAAAATCAGTCTTAATTGGATTCATGGAAACATAGTAGGTTCTACCATACAGAGATAATTCTTTTTTGTCAATCCCTTTAAGCTCTTCAAGGTTTAATATTTCATTATCTATACCATCCGTCTCTGAACAATTAATCAACTCTAAAAATCTACCTCCAGCTTTGTTGGTCATCACTACCGAATCATTATTATTAATGAGTATGACGCTATCGGATGTATGATTAAGAACTGTTTCTAATTCATCCTTTGCAGTTAGAATTACTTTTAATCTTTGAAGAGTATGAGAAATGTTGTCTGCGATTTTATACAAGAACCAGATCTCTTCTTCAATATAAGCATCCTTTTGTTCTGAGCCTATTACAACATATCCAACTACTTTATCCTCAGCAATAAGCGGTATGGATATGTGTGACAATATGTTTTGAATTGTCTTTTTATCTGAAGTTATAATAGTTGTTGCATCGCGATTATTCAAAGCATCAGGATTTAGTTCTGCAAATTCTTCTTTGACGTTTTTTATAAAATCATCAATTACTCCCTTATCCCCTTTGGGCGCTTCTATATGAATGTGATTTAACTCCTCTTGGGTAATCAGCTGAAAAATAATGTCATAATCAACCAATTTTGAAATATATTTTGTGATAATTCTCATTGCTTCATTTAAATCGAAGGTTTCAGATATTTCCTTAATAATATTGTACAATGTCTCCATTTGGTAAGTTCTCTGAACAACTTTTTCTTCTAGTTCTTCGTTCAACCTTCTTAATTTTTCTTCACTCTTTTTCCTTTCGGTAATATCTCTAACGATTGAAAGCACCATTTGATTGTTATGATATTGGAAGGTATGAGAACTGATTTCTACTGGGATATGTTTTCCTTCTTTTGTAATATGAGTACTTTCAAAAGTAATGTTTCCTGCCTTTGTAAGTTTACTCAAAACCTCTGAAATTCTTTGTTTATTTCCCTTTGATGCTAAATCGATTGGAGACATCTTTCTAAATTCATCTTTAGTGTGACCTAGCATCTTGCAAGCAACATCATTGATTTCAATAAAATTGGATGGCAACAGATTCCCTTCAATACTAAAAAGATACACTGCATCATTAACACTATTAAAAATCATCCTGAATTTTTCTTCGCTGTCTTTAAGTTCTCTTTGAGCCTTCTTTCTATCTGTAATATCTTGTACCATTGCATGACTAACTGTTTCTCCATCTAATTCAAACAACTGAGAACTAATTTCAACATTAATTATTTTACCATTTTTTGTTTTGTGTGTTCTTTCAAATCTTATTCTTCTTTCTTTTAAGAATTCATTTAAGGTTTCTTCAGTTTCAACATACCCAGTAGCATTAAAATCATTGGGGCTCATTTTAAATAATTCTTCTTTTGAATAGCCATACATTTTTACAGCTTGTTTGTTTGCTTCAACGATTTTGTTAAATCTACCATCCTCACATTCTTCTAATAAAAAAATGGCATCATTGGCATTGTTGAAGATACTTCTGTATTTTTCTTCGCTAGTTTTTGCTTCTTTTTCAACTATTTTTCTTTCTGTTATATCTCTTCCAGCACTTAAAATATACTGTTGATCATCATAACTGATTATTTTAGTTTTAAACTCCACATCTAATATTGTTCCATTTTTACAATAATGAGTAGTTTCAAATGTTATCTCCCTCTTTTCCTTTAGTTCTTCGATCCTCGAATCAAATAAGTCTTTGTTTTCTGAGCTCATTATGTCTAAAATATTCAGACTTAGTATCTCTTCTTCTGTATATCCTCTTGTTGTGTATGCAGCTTCGTTTACTTCAAGTATATTGCCTTCAAAATCTAAAATAAAGACAGAATCATTAATGCCTTTGAGAGTTTCTTTTTGAAAGTAATAATCTGTTTTTACTCTCTTTTGTTTAGTTACCTCACCTTGAACAATCTCATAGACAGTTTTTTTGTAGAGTGCGTCATCTAACCTATCTTCTAGTTTTAATTGAAGCTGCTGAGGATCCATTGAAAAAGAATTTTCACATAAAAAACCATTAAAAATTAACTTAGAGTGCGAGAAAATAACATCTAATAACGTTTTGGATTCGAATCTATATTCGTTGTATAAACAGAAAAAATTAATATTTCTGTTTGAAATGAGTTTGTCGATACTTGAATGAAATTCCAAACTCATATTCACAGTTGTGTCTTTGTTTTTAAGAGGTAAAATTTCAACAATTATCCTTAAACCATTGAAGTTGTCTTCTTGTGGAACTTCCAAATAAGGTTCAATTGATTCAATGGTTCTAGCTAGATTAAAATCAGATTTGTTACCATAAATATCTTCTGAACCTACGAACACTATAGCTGAAGTATTGAGAAGATTCTTAATATCTTCTATAGACTTCATCTTTTTTAGAATATCTTCTTTTGATTTTTTGTCAACTATAATTACACTTCTCTCGTTTTTTACTATGCCTGTTTTAAGGAATTCCATAATAGAATCTATCTTGTCTTCATCTTTTCGATAAATAGTACAAATATGCTCTTGAGAAGATAGTTTCATAAGGTCTTCTCCTAAGTCATCAAACCTTCCATAAAAATCGGATAATACATTGGAACTCGTCTCAGTTTCATTCTTATTTTCTGTTTTAGTAGGCAATTTGATCCCAATCCTTTGAAAGTGATTTTAATCTTATCAGATATTCGTTTTAGTTTACCAACCCCTTATCTTTATAACTGAATTTAGAAATATAAATGATAAAATGTGGAAAAATAGGGAAAAGAAGTTAATCAAAAATAGCTTTTCCTTTTGTTGTTATTCCTAGAACTTTGCTTCTTCCTTTTGTTAATTCAAATATGAACTCATCGTTAATTAAATCCTTTATTCGTTTCCTTGCAGTAGGTCTACTTATTTTGAAAGTTTCAACAATATCTGTATAGGAAGGTTTGTATCCAGCATTGTTCCTCCTATGAACAAAATCCAGAATTTCGATTAGTTCTTCAGGTAATGAAGCTTCAGCTACGGATTCAATTATTCGCATCTCCTTTCTCATTGATTTCCTTTCTTTTTCATTTAGAGTTGCAGGATCAAGTGATACAATAATTATGTGATTAGAAAGGTAGGCAATGTCCATTAATCTGAAGATAAAGAACAGAGTGGTTTCAAACCCATTCTTAGAAATGAGATAATCTAGTCTATCAATAACAATTACATGTTTGTTGGGTAGTTCTTCTATAAGTTGTTCTATCTTGCTTAGATCGGAAGAGATAGTTTTCAAATGCCCTTTTTCAGCTAATCTTAAGAAATCGAATTCATATTTTGTATCTTTCTTCCATTCAGTTTCAGGTAATCTTGAAAGAACTAAACCATTATACCCTACTTTCAATAAATCAATAAAGGCTTCTTTTGAGATATATGGTCGCTCTTCTTCAGATAGATATAATTGCGATTCTTTCAAATAATATCTCAAGGTTTGTTTTTTCAGATCTTCCTCTCTTTGTTTTTCTGTAGTGATGTCTCTTATTGACATAAAATATACTTTTTCTCCTTTAGCATCTAAATGTGCTACAGCTGAGACTGACCCCCAAAATTCACTTCCATCATTTTTGAAACGTTTTGCTTCAAAATTATTAACAAAATTCCTCTGGCGTAATGAATCATAAAGCCTTTCACGATCTCGGGGATTAAACCAGCGCTCAGTTGAAGGTTTTGATAAGCATTCTTCTTTATTAGCATATCCAAAAGTCTTACAATAAGCCGGATTAATATCTATTTTTTCACCTTCTGAGGAATTTATTGAAATCGCAATGGGGATGTTTTCAAACAAAGTTCTGAGTCTTTCTTCGCTTGTTTTCAACAATTCTTCTGTTTCTTTCCGTTTTGAAATATCTCTTAATATTGAGAAGACGACATCCCTTCCAGCTAGATCAAACTTAATTGCTGAAACTGCTGTTGAAATCCATGTCTTATCCTTTTTCATGAATCTTGTTTCAAGAAAAGCATGACCTTTTGAAGCAAGCATATCTCTTATTTTCATAAAATCTTCAGTATTTTCTTTCATTTCGAATTTTGTAATATCCATACCATCTAGATCTTCTTCATCATAACCAAAAATTTCCAGTAACATTGGGTTATGTTCCAGAATTATTCCATATTCATCACGGAGCATATATCCGTCAACTGAATGGTTGAAAATGCTTCTGAATTTTTCTTCGCTTTGCTTCAACCTCTCTTCTATCTCTTTTTTATCTGTTACATCTTTCAAGTATGTATCATAATGTGAAACATTTTGGTTGTCGTCGTAGGATATTTTTGAGTTCATTTCCACCCATATAGGGGTTTCATCCTTCTTTTTCATCTTTTGAAGTAAAAACTCAGAGTATCCTGCTTTATCTTTTGCAGCTAGAACTGCTTTTCGTTCACTTCGATCAAAGTATAATTCCTCTACATTGACCTTTTTTAGTTCTTCAGCATTTTTGTATCCAAAAATATTGATGAAAGCAGAGTTGCATTCTACTATCTCACCGCTAGGTTTGGTTTGACTCAGAGCAATAGGAACATTGTTGAATAGCTCTCTATATTTTTCTTCACTTGTAGAGAGTTCTTTTTCAAGTTTCTTCTTTTCAGTTATATCAATAAGCGAAGCTATGTGTTGTCTCGTTTCAGGATTAATGCCTATAGATACCAGTAAAGTCTTATTTTCTCCAAGTATCCAAAATTCCGAGGTTTCAAAAATTATTGGTGGGATAAAATCTGTAACCATCCTTTTAATAGCTTTAATTATATTTTCTTTTTCTGCTTTTTGAATAAAATCTGTCCACTTTTTCCCTAACAATTCTTCTTGTGATAAACCTGACTTTTCCAAAAATAGTTCATTGACTAGTGTTATGGTAAAGTCTTCTTCTGCTAGCATCATCGCAGTTCCTGTATTGTCAAAAAGTGCTTTGTATAATGCTTCTGAAGATTTGATCTTTGTTTCTGCTTTTTTCCTTTCAGTAATGTCTCTAACAATTACAAAGACCACTTCCTCATTACTAAGCAATAATTTAATTGCATTTACTTCCATTGGGAAAATAGAACCGTCTTTTCTGGTAGCAAAAGTTTCAAACTGAGCATACCCTTTCTCATCGATTTCTTGCTTTCTACTTATATGATCTTCCTCAGTTTCATATGTGTTGATTAACCTTATATTAGTAGAAATGACTTCAGTAGATTCGTACCCAAATATCTCAAGAAATCTAGGATTTGCTTCTAAAACTACACCTTCAACTGATCTTAAAATATATCCGTCATTAGAATGGTTGAAGATACTTCTGAATTTTTCTTCGTTTTCTTTAAGTTCTTTTTGAGCTTTATTCATCTCAGTTATGTCTCTTCCAGAACTTAAAGTACTAACAATTGTTCCTTCCTCATCCCTAATATAGGTATTATCCCATGCTATTAGTCTCTCTTCACCATCTTTAGTGAGAATGAGGTTCTCATGGGACTCAGAGTGGGTTAGTTTACCAGCTAATAAGTCTTGATAAATTTCTTTTGTTTCTTCTCGAACTCTTTTTGGCAGATAATTTTCAAACCAATTTTTCCCAATTATCTCTTCGTGTTCATAGCCTAAAAGCTCGCATCCTTTTTTGTTGACTAATATGACATTTTCATTTGCATCGATTACAGTTAGGATGATATTTACAATGTCTAAATATTGTTGTGTTGCTTTTCTTTCTTTCTCTAATTCTTTCTCCATTTTACGTTTTTCTGTGATATCCTCAAATAATATTGCAGCATGATCTTTCATTGGAGAAAAAGATTTAGCTAAAAGCCATTTACCAACATCTTTGTTATAGTATTCTGATATTACAGTTTCTCCTGTTATTGCGGTTCTTCCTAGTATTGCTATTGGATTAACCTCTTGTTTCTTTAAGTTAGGATAGATTTCTGATATTTTCTTACCAATTATTTCCTCTCTCTTCTTGTTTACTATTTTTTCATATTCTGGATTAGCTTCTATTAATATTGCATCTTCAATGTCTCCTCTTTTATCATATATAGCTTCATATAAGGAGTAAGCTTGCTTCATTTCAGTAAAAAGAGTACGAAACTTTTCCTCGTTTTCCTTAATTTTCTCTTCTATAACTTTTCTTTCAGTATGATCATGTATACACCCCTGTACATATATTGGTTTTCCTTTCTCATCACAAATATTCCTAACTATCTCATTAATCCATTTAATCTCTCCATTCTTATGGATAATTCTATATTCTCCTTCATTAAATAAATCTGGAACATTACTTAATTTCTCTAATAGCTCTTTTATCTTTACAATATCCTCTGGATGAATGAGTTTATCCCAAGTAAGTGAGGTAGATACAAACTCTTCCTCTGTGTAGCCAGTGATTTCTTCTACAGCTCCATGGAAGAAAATGGGTTTGAAATCCAATGTTCTCCTGAATGCAATTCCTTGGAAATTCTGTACAAAACTGCGATATTTTTCCTCGCTCTCTTGTAATTCTCGTTCAGTTTTTACCCTTTCTGAAATATCATAATAAATTCCAATGACTCCTACACTTTCTCCTTTTTCATCATATAATGGAATTTTAGTAGTTTCACTTGTATATTCCTTTCCATTTTTTACGGTTTTTTCTTCTATTGTTTCAACTTTTCTTTCTTTCATTATTCTCTTATCTTCAGCTCTGTATTTCTCTGCAAGTTCACTTGTAAAGAAATCAAAATCAGTTTTTCCCTTTATCTCAGACGGTTTAATATTTAGATCATTAGCTAAATTCTCATTGCATGAAACATATTTCAGATCAGCATCCTTATGGAAAATTTTCTGAGGTAGACTTTCGAGTAATGTCCTATATTTTGATTCACTTTCTGCTAAAGCTATTATAGTTTCTTTCAGCTGAGTTATTTCTTCTACCATACCAATACCGTAAAGTGGCTCACCATTTTCATCTCGAATTAGAGTAGCTGTTAGATTTCCCCAGATGAGTTTTTTATTCTTTGTAATGTATCTTTTCTCTATCTGATAGTACTTCCTTTTACCTGCAATTAACTCCATATAAAGATCCATATCAACTGTAGCATCGTCAGGATGAGTAAACTCAGTAAAAGTCATACTACATAGTTCCTCATTTGTATATCCTAGCATTTTTTGTAAAGCTTCATTACTAGCGACTGGCTTCCCCTCCAGATCTACTATTGCCATACCAATTGCAGCAGTTTCGAACAATCCTCGAAATCTCTCTTCACTTTCCCTTAAAACAGTTTCTCTCTTCCTACTTTCTGTTAAATCTCGAATGATGTTAAAGACTACTTTCTCTCCCTCTAAATCAAATGTGATTCCGTTTAGTTCAATGGGGAATGTTGTTCCATCCTTTTTCCTTGCTGTTGTTTCCACTTGAAGAAATCCTTCTTTACCAATTTCTTTTATCAATCGACTTAATTCTTTAGAATCTTCTAGTAATTCGATTTCTTTAATATTCTTAGAAATCACTTCATCTTTCTTGTAACCAAATAATTCGAGAAATTTGAGATTTGCGTCCAAAATAGTTCCATCTAACTTTCTTAATGCATAGCCATCATTAGAATGATTAAAACATTTGCTAAATTTTCTTTCATTTGCTTCGAGCATCTGTTTCGTTCTAGTATAATCTGTGATATCCTCTCCTGAACATAAAGCACCAACTAAATTTCCCTCTTCATCATTGAAAAAAGTGCTGTGCCAAGAAATTAATCTCTCCTCTCCTTCTTTTGTCAATAGAGTATAGCTCTTAGCTAGTTTGGTCTCTTTGTTTTCAGTAATTCGTCTAACAAAATTAGATTTGAAATCCCCAGCAACTTCTTTAGGAAGAAAATTATCGAACCAGTTCTTACCAATAATTTCATCCTCTGAATAACCAAGAATCTCACATCCCTTTCTATTAATGAGAGTGACTTTCTGATCAACATCAATTGCAACATAAATAAAATCTGCTGTATCTAGCAGTAATTGAGAGCTTATAACACCTATGCACATCATTATCCCCTTCTTCAATAGCTATAAAACGATAAAGTTTAAACCCTTATGTGATTACAAAGCACTAACTATAACAGTGGTTTTTATGATAAAAAAGTCTTTTCCCTATTTTTCCATGTTTTTTCACTTTTCTTTCAATATAGAATTAATGTATTTTACGGTAAATTAATTGGGATATGTATGAGTATTAAAAAGAAAATTCATCCATTGATTGCAATCACTGGATTAGAAAAAGCTGGGAAAACTACCTTCATTCATCGTTTAAAAACTGGAGAATTCAAAGATGATTTCCAACCAACTGTTGGATATGACCTTTCTATTATTAAAGAAAATGATTATCGTTTTGATGTTGTAGATTTAGGAGGACAACAATCCTTCAGGTCAACTTTCTGGGAAAATTTCGTTTCTTCTTGCCAAGGCTGTATATTTGTATTTGACAGAACTGATAAGAATAGAATGAAACTGGTGAAAGAGTGGTTGTGGAAAGTAGAAGAATGGATTCCTAAAGACGCAAACTTTGCTTTCTTTGCGAATAAATCTGACCTAGAAGACTCACTCAGTCTAGAAGATATAGTTGAAGAACTTGATCTTACAAAATTCAGTGAATCACCGCTGAAAAGTTTTAGAATCTTTGAAACATCAAGCGTAACTGGAAAAAATATCAAGGAATGTTGGACATGGTTATCTCAATCTATCAGGAGAAGAATGGAAGCTAAACCTTCAGTGAATGTATATGCATTTGAGATTTTGGATGACAGACTTGAACCTATATTTGATGAGATATTCATCGAAAATGAAAAGAAAACTGAAATTCAAGAAGTAAAGCAAGTATTCCGAGCTCACTCTCTGAAAATGATTGACTCCTTACCATCTATAAAAATTGACAATTATGTGGTTCATATGCTTAAGAAGGGGGATTACTATGCAATCTTATATGTTAATCAGGATGATGAACAAAGCATAGCTAGAGAAACTGGATTGACATTGTTTTTCGAAGTTCTGTCCCGAATGAAGAGAGAATTAAAAATAGATAAGGATACAATAAAGAATCTAATTGACTCAGTTAAGTGGGAATTCTAGATCATAATATGAATGTAAAGAGTGATAAGTTTGACGAACTCAGCTCAAATTACCAAATACAAGGAAAAAAACTTCCAGAGCCCTGACAACAAAACTAGATCATTCTTTAGCTTCTTTCAAACCTTAGCAGAAGTATCATCAATTTCTGATGTAGTAGAAAAAGTATTCAATTTATTGCTTGATATTTACAATTGTGAAAATTGTTCTTTCTATTTTACTAATAAAATAGGAGATAGAGTAACTGCTTATAATAGAAATTCTGAAAAACTTGAAACTATTGCTATTTTGGATGAAAAACTCATTTCTAGAATCTATTCAATTACTAAGCCTGCTTTAAGAAAAAGGTCCATATCATTAAGAAAAAACATACCAACAATCTTTTGCCCATATGTTCTAAGGAGCTCTTTAGAATTCATGATAGAAATTCCTCTTATTCAAGCATCTTTTGATGCGCAACAAATAATTGATGAAGTTCTAGAAATTCTACCAGTGATCCATATTAGTTTGAAGAATGCTAATCATCAAAAGAAGAGGAATCTTGAATCTAAGGAATCAACAAAGATCCTTCAAAGTATCGCCTCAGGAATTGCCTCAATTGATTCAAAAGGAGTGTTTCTTTTTGCTAATCAAATGTTTGAAATGATGATTGGATATAGTTTACAGGAATTACAGGAATCTTCAACACTTATCAACAACATCTTTCCAGATTTCACATTTATTATACTTGAAGGGAATGTGATGGATGGATTAATCTATCAAATCCGAAGGAAAGATGGGATAGAATTTCCATGTCATGTAGCTATAACTCAAGTAACTGATGATGATAGAAAAACCTTCATACTTACCTTAGAAGATGCCAGTTACTATCTCAAGCAACAGGAAGAAATAAAAAATCTTAGAATATCAATGGCTAATGAAGACAATATTGGAGTAGCTATTTTCCGATTTGCTTCATTTGGAGGAGAATTGATTAGAGAGGATTTACGCAGCATTAGCATTGCTTCTGAATACTTTTCTACCATGTGCTATACAAGTATTGCACAAGGAAACTCACAACCAGTTGGCGTTTTTGGTCCCATTCCCGCACCAAAACTTGAAAATTATAGGACTATCATTTATGCTTTCTTTGGGAAAGATGATATCCCACTTGATCATCGAATGAAGGGAAGACAGTATTATCTTATTGCTGTGATATTACCCGACAGAAAGATAGAATTTCTTTTACCCAATAAGAAAATAGAAAAGAGTTTTGAGAATTTGATGAGTAATTTTGAGTTTCCAAATAGAATGAATAGAGAAGAACTCTCACAATTTAGAGACCTCGTATTTATCGATTAAGGATTAAGGAAATAGAAAAAGATAATAAAATGAAAAAGGTTGAGAAAATGACAAGTTTAAGTTTCAGTAAGAAAGGAATTCCAGTTACTTTACTAGGATTAGATGAAGCAGGTAAAACATGCTTAGCATTAAGGTTAGCTACAGGTAAATGGGTAGATAACACTTCACCAACAATTGGAGTAAACTTTGAAACCTATAGAGCTGGTGATAGTCTCCTAAAGTTATTTGACGTGGGGGGCCATCAAACCTTAAGAAGACAATTTTGGTTGAACTATGCCGCTAATAGCTATGGCATTCTCTTTATTTTTGATGCTTCTAATAGAAAACGAACTGAAGAGGGTAGAGAATGGTTTTGGTATCTCATTAATAACTTAGAGGTAGATCGCAGAATTGCTTTAGCTTTCCTCGCAAATAAAGCTGATTTAGTTTCTATGGAGCTTGATGAGATTATTGAAGTACTAGATTTACAAAAACTCAGTAATTTTCCAAAAATAAGTTTTCAGATTTTTGAAATTAGCGTTAAAACAGCAATGAATGTTGATAATGCAATGGGATGGTTTACTAGAAAAATGCAAGAAATCACTGTAGGACAAACGATATCTCCTAAAGGTTTAATTATATCGTCCATTTTTGGTAACATCAAATTGTTCTTAGATTTCTCTGATGTAAGAAATAATCTTATTTCAGTTCTGGATTTGTTATCTGAAGTACTAAATGATAAAAACAACTCTTTAAGAGATGAGAGAGTTGCTAGTGTTGTCTCGAATTATGGACAAATTGCTTTTCAAGAAAGAGGTGAAATTGTAATTTCTCTGATTACAGAACCAAATGATTCTAATATAGAAGCACAGAGGTTGATTGAAATCATATATGAACATCTTGAGAAAAGAGAATCCAATTCAAAGGAAGAATTGATAGATTTCATTATACAAACTTTCAAGATACCAGATGGTAATTATAAGGAAATTCAAGAGTATAAAATATAAAAATGTTCAATTTAATAGATTCTAATCTGATACTTTTGTTTTTGCCATATTTTTCCATATTTTTTCACTTTTCTTTCAGAATTATATTAACAATTGTTACTACAGATAAAATTAGACAATAAAACCTTTTAAAAAGGCATTTCAAAAAAGCAGGTGAATTGTATGTCCAAGAAAAAAAATAAACGCTCTAAAAAATCTACTAGTAAGAAAACTAAGTCTCCAACAGCTTTGCTTCTGGAAAGCTCAAAAGATGAACTAAAATCTAAATTGAAAAAAGTTGAGAAAATAGAAAAAGAAGAAACAACAAAAGAGGATCTTGAGATCGCGATAAAGGATGCAATTGGGAAACTGAAGCCTTTGTCAGATCAAGTTCAGAGTAATAAGCGAGTTCTAAAGGAAGATATTGAATCAGCAATTCATGATGTAATTGACAATTTAATTCCAGTCTCTTCTGAAGATATGAGTTATGCTCTAGTAAAGCAAGATTTGAAATCAGAGATTAGAGATGCAAAAGCTAGCTTAACAGAAATTCCAGAAGAAACTGCTAAGAAACGTGTTTTGAAGAAAGACCTTGAAACAGCAGTTCAGGATGCCCTTAATAGCTTAAGTCCAGTTTCTGATAGTGTTAAGAAGCGCTCGTTATCAAAACAAGACTTAGAACTAGCTATAAAAGATGTTATTTCAAGTTTAAGACCTGTAGTGGATAATCAAATAAAGCATGTTCTATCAAAACAGGATTTACAAACAGAGATTCGGGATACTAAGAAGGGGTTAACAAAGTTATCTGCTGAAGAAAAGCGTCATTCTTTATCAAAACAGGACCTCAAAACAACAATTCGTGACGCAAAAGCTAGCCTTAAACCTGTTTTAGAGCAAGTACGAAGACCACAAATGTCTATAAAGCAAGTTAGAACAGCAATGAAAGATTCACAAGCTACTTTAGAAAAGGTTCCAGATGATGCACGTAATTTAGCATCTGCTACATTAGGTGAAACAATAAAGGAAGAAGGAGAGAAAATTAAACGAGATCTATTACCAATTCCCGGTGATGTTGAAATTTTCGAAATAAAGAATTTTCAACACATTAAGGAGTTTCTAGCAGATAAGACTGATTCTGCAAAATTAATGGATTTCTGGGAAGAGAAAGAGAAAAAACCTTTACTGAAAATTACCATTAATCCAAAAACCCAATTCAATAAAATTGAATTACTCGATGAGAAAGATCCAATCTCAATTGATAATCTAATAATGGGGGGAGATATAGTTCAATTTGGTCAAGCTTATCGCTTCCTATTGAAATATGGTTATATGCGTTTGGACAATCCCTACCCGCTTATTCTCACTGATAACCAGTGGTATGTTTGGCATTTGAAAGAAGAAATCAATCTTACTTTCATAGATATAGCATATGCTCGAAATACTTCAGTTAGAGCTGTTAGAAATATTTTTCACACAGCTGATGGAAGAATTCATCAAATTTTAGATTTCGCTGTTTATGGAGGTCATTACCAGCTCGTTGCTGCGCACGCAATGAAGAAAAGAGGAGTCTTAATCCAAAAAGTTGGTGATACTGTTATTGAAACAAACTATGATAATTACTCTGCTGAGGAAGCTCTACTTAAAGAAATGGTAGATTTAAATTCTGAAGCTGAAGAAGAGAAAGTTCCAAAAGAATGGTACATCAAAGCAGCTTATAAAACCGAATCTTTCCTCGGGGGAAGGTATTTGTGGAAAGAATGGTTAGGAGCTTTAAACAATGATAAATTGCTTGTAATGGAAAACTATGAATTGCCAGTTGAAGAACCTTATCTACGCGAAGCTCTAGGTTTTGGATCTAACCTTGCACCTGACATCCCAGCGAATTTCAAGAAGCTGGTTAATTTATTCAAGAGCGTTCCTGAGGAAATAGTGAAAATAGGTAATGCTGCTTTTTTCATAGGAAACATAGATAGTTTGTATTCCTCACAGTTTTGGAATATTCAATCATTCATCGGAGATTCTTCTTTAATTGAATGGAGAACTAAATTCATCAAATTAGCAATCAAATCGTATACTGCAGCTCTAAAGAAATATACACTGAAGAACTCACCGCTTCTATTTGCTAAAACTCAGAATGATTTGGGTAACTTCTATTCTTGTTTAGCTGAGAT
>JAUVXV010000010.1 GCA_030603365.1 Candidatus Heimdallarchaeota archaeon | reverse complement strand
TGTCTAACTTGCTATGTGTACTTTCATATATAAACCCGTAGAAAAATCGTTCAGGTTTACTCGCTCCTGCTATTCTTCTTACTCGGGTAGAGAGCGTATGGCAAGATCAGTCAACTTTCCTGCTCTCAGTGGACGACGGTTATAAAATTAGCCTCAATCCTATAAATGAAACTACATTTGTTGCAACACACTGGCTAGTTAATGCTGGTAATATCAAAGTGAAATTCTTCGATGATTATCTGATTCTCTCTATCGAAGGTGTACACAATCCCATTTGTCCTATTTATCAACCCGATCAAGAATTGCTCTCATATTGGTCCTCTTTTCTTGGAAACTATGAAGCATGGCAGAGACATTATTCTATCCATACGGGAGAAGAGATCCCTGATTATGTTCAATTACAGATTGAAGGAAGTGTTCTGCGTTTCTCTTGGAATAACTTTATACTACAACCTATAAGTCAAACAGAGTTAATTATTCTTGGTGGTCCATTTGATGGTGAACTGATGTATCGTGTTCCTGAATCAGGTTTCATTTACTGGCAAAATAGAGTATTCAAACCAATCTAGATTGGGTTCAAATAGCCTTGTTGATAAATCCGAATAAAGAAAATCACTGTTCTCCTGCTGCATCAAATTTTCCACTATAATAGTTATAGAAACTCTTCTTGATCCAATCAAGATAATTCTCTAGAAATTTTAGAGCATAGCTTCTTTTTTTCCTGCTTTCAACATCTTTGTATGCCTCCTCAATAAGTTCCAATCGAGGCATTTCTATTTCATCTAGTTTCTTACCTTCTTCTATCGCTGAAATAAAGAATGATTTCAGAGAATTATAGAATACAATTTGCTCATCTAGATATTCTTGAGGATTCCAGATAGCTCTTCCATGACCAGGAATAATAACATCAATCTTCATCTTCATGAATCTATCAAAAGCTGCTAAATATTCTTCTGGATTTCCTGTTCTTTTAGGTTTGTTTTGGTAGAACCCCATGAAAGGAAGACCGAAATTAATGGGATTGGTGAGAAAGAGATCTCCAGCGAAAAGAACTTTTTCAGCAGGAAAATAAGCTATACTAAAACCATAACTATGTCCTCCTACGTGTTGGAATTCTAAGCTCAAATTATCTTCTTTAAGAATGAAATTGGTATCAAATATATCCTTTTTCCATTTTACGAAACTGACACTTTTTGGCATGGTTTCAATGCATTTCTGACAAGTAACAAGTGATAGGTCTTTGAAAGCATCTCTTCCATTCCTATGATCACCATGAGTGTGTGTTAGAAACAGATATCTAACTGGTATTTTGAAGTATTTTTCTAGTTCATGTCGTAAACCAGTTCCTACTTCTAATGAACCTCCACTATCAATAGCAACAGAATATTTCCCTAATGACACTCCTCCGATGATACATGACCTAGTTGTACTTTGTGTCTCAATATCTATCGCAACATGTTCTGTAATTTTCTCTAGTTTGACCATTTTATTAAAAAGACTGCAGTTGTTACCTTTATATTTCTTTGTGAATTCCGTTTATTGTTACCAATAAGACTATTTATATGTGTTATTGTTACCAATAACTTGTGATTTGAATGCCGAAACATCCAACATCTCCTCCATACAAATCTTCTCTTGCAATATCAAAGAGTAAGGACATTCAGAAGTACATGACAACCATTCCAAAACCCATCATAATAAGCAAGTGGCAATCATGGAATATGAAAAGACTCAAAGATAACAAGTTACAGTGGTATCCCTCGGAATATGGAGATATTCTTAATCATCTTATAACACAATGGAAAGAAATTTCTGTTAGGACTCTTGAAGCGATGAAAGATAACGAAAGAATGCTTTTCCATGTTATCTATAATACTAATAACGATATTACTTCTGCTAATTCTTGGGAAATAAGTGTTAGAGAACTAAAATTGAAACCATTCAAGAAATGGAAATGGATTTACGATTCCAAGAAACCAGAGTATTTGGTTTATGTTATGCAAAAATGGGTAAATGAAGACATTACCTCTTCGAAAAGTTTAGAGGGGATGAAAGATATTATAGAATTAGCATTGAAAATCCTCCTTGCTAATTCTCAATAGTTCAGATAATAAATACCTAAATTTTAGAAAATTCGGGAGGACCTAGAAATATGGGTAATAGCTCTCCTATTGAATTCAGTGTTACATCTGGTTCTAACTTTCTTAGTCTCTCTTTTGTATATTTCCCATTGACTCCTAAAATGGCTACAGTTTTGGTTCCAGCTTGTTTACCTGCTTGTATATCTTGAGGGAAATCACCTATCATAACGCAAGTATTAGGATGTTTGTTTAATTTCTCACAAGCATATAGTATTGGTTCTGGGTAAGGTTTTATTCTTTTGACTGTATTTCTAGTTACTATGACATCAAATTCGTTTAGAATATCTAGCTTGGCTTTAGCTCGGTTTACAGTCTTATCACCAGCACTAGTTACCAGAGCTAACTTATAACCTCGAGAATGCAAAGTTTCCAAGACTTCTTTTACTCCATCTAAAGGTACAAGTTCTTTAAAAGCAAGGGGATCTTTTCTAACCAATCTTATTGCTCTAATTGCATCAAAAAAAGACATCTCAGAATCTTTGATGGCTTTGAAAAAGATGTTTAATATGAGTAGTTTTGAACTACTCATTTCAGTACCCATAACTCTATCTAATACCTTTTCAAAAGCAATTTGTCTTTGTTCTCTATCGTGATCAGGTTTCAACTTATCCACTGCTCTGAAGAAAGGCATCCACCATCTTGTACCAAGATCGGTTAAAGTACCATCCAAATCGAAGAACAGAGAGTCTACAACCTGAAAAGATTTCATTATAAATGAAATCTCCGTGGTTTTTTAAAAAGCCTATCCTTCTTCCAATTTTAAGAAGCTAGATTTTCTATTTTTTAAACCTGAAAATATTACTATTTGAAGGATATTTCCATTTTGAGATGAACATCTTTTGAAGAATTACCAATATGAAGTATGATTTTACCTTTATCAACTTTCCAATTCTTAGATTTAACATCATAGAAAGCTAAATCTTGTGCTTTAACATGAATTTGAACTTTTTTAGTATCTCCAATTTCTAGAGCAACTTTTTGGAACCCTATCAACTCCTTTATTGGTCTATCAACTGATGGCTTTACATGTTCTACATAAACTTGAATCACTTCGCTTCCAGATCTTTTCCCAGCATTGGAGACTTTAACAGTTAATTCCAGAAAATCATCTAATGATTTCAGAGTGTTTTTATCAGAGCTAACTTCTTTTAAATCAAAGGTAGTGTAGGATAAACCAAAACCAAAAGGGAACAAAGGTTCGATATTTTCCTTCTCAAAATATCTGTAGCCAACATAAATTCCTTCTTCATAATGGACCTTAAGATTCTCACCAGGAAAAGTCTTTGTAGATTTGTGTGCAGGTGAGTCACTAATTTTCTTAGGGAAAGTCCATGGAAGCTTTCCTGAAGGATTAACATCTCCAAAAAGCACGTTTGCTATGGCTCTACCACCCTCCATTCCTGGATACCAAGCTTCTAGAAGAGCTGGAATATTTTCTAACCATTCCTCCATATCAATAGGATTGGCGTTGATTAGTATTACAACTGTTTTAGGATTGATTTTAACTGTATCATTGATTAGTTGAACTTGGGATTGGGATAAACCCATTTGTATTCTATCCATTTTCTCTGACTCATTTCCGTGCTCTTCTTTGTGTTCTGTGAATTTATCATTCAACAGTTTAATTGGAGAATCATGATTCAACCCCATAAAGAGGAGAACTATGTCTGACTCAGATGGATTTGTAATAAGCTCAACTTTACCTTTACATTTTTCTTTCAATCCTTGAAGAGGAGTGATTTCATAGGGAGGAGTTACAGCTGCCGCCCCACCCTTCAAGAATTTATAGAATTTCGCATTTAGATTTGGACCTAGTACTGCGATTTTATTTATTTTTGTTATGTCAATAGGAAGCAATTCTTTTTCGTTTTTGAGTAAGACAATTCCTTCTTCAGACATCTTTCTAGCTAAATCTTGGTGTTTCTTGGTATTTCTTTCTCCTTTAGGAAGGTCTTTTTTATCTTCGAACATACCAACTCGTACATAGACTCTCAATAAGCGTCTAATTAAACTGTCAATGTCTTTTACCGAAAACTTTCCATCACTAAATTTTTCTATTAAAGTTTCAGCCCCATAAAGAAAAGGAACTGGCATTTCAAGAGTTAGACCTGCCTTAATTGCTTCTTCTGTAGAAGGTTGAGGTGGTTCACCTTTTTCTAAGTCTCTTGGTTTTGTAGCCCACCAATCTGTCATAACAAAACCTGAAAAACCCCATTTTTCAAAAAGAGTAGATTTCAGAAGTTTTGCACTTCCATGAACATATTCTGAATTAACTTGATTATATGCAGTCATAATTGTCCAAGGGTCAGCTTCTTCTACGATTTCCTTAAAAGCTCTTAAGTAGATTTCATGAAGTGTTCGTTCATCAATTTCTGAACTAATTGTATGTCTATTTGTTTCCTGATTATTTGCTACATAATGTTTAGGACAAGCCGCAATTCTTTGATCTTGTAACCCTTTAACAAATGGGATGGCAATCTCTTTAGTTAAGTAAGGGTCCTCACTATAATACTCAAAAGTTCGACCATTGAAAGGAGTTCTACCTATATTTATCCCTGGACCAAGGACACATAAACGGTTTATAGCTCTAGCTTCTTTTGCAATTGCTTCCCCACACTCATAAGCTAATTCTCGGTTCCAAGAAGCTGCAAGATTTATTCCACCAGGAAACCTTGTATTTTTTCTAAGAAAACTGGAATGTTGAGAGATACCCAATGGTCCATCAGTCACCTTAAAGGTTTTAATTCCTAATCTCTTAATTGTGTTAGTTTGAAATCTAAAATAACCAACCATAAGTTTGAATTTCTCTTCCAAAGTTAGTTCTTCTAGTAAAGAATCTACTTTGTGTTCTACTTCTTCCTTAGAAATCACATGGTTATCTTTTTTTAAGAAATAATAAATCTTCTGCAGAAATACTGCCAATCTTCTATTTACAATTATTTTTATATAACATTATTAATGTAATCTAAGGTTGGAATCTTATGTCGAAAGGAGCAACTATTCCCGTTATAGAGTTCTGTAATGTATCAAAGAATTATGGAGCTATTGAAGCATTAAAGAATGCATCATTTGAGATTGACAAAGGAGAAATATTCGGATATATAGGACCTAATGGTGCCGGTAAAACAACATCTCTTAAAATTCTTGTTGGCCTTATTCAAAATCATACAGGTGAAGTGAAAATCAATGGTCAACTTCCTTCAGAAAATCCAAATGTCAACAGATTAATTGGTTATCTACCTCAAGATGTAGGTTTTCAAGAATGGAGAACTGTTGATCACGCTCTAAATACTTTTGGACGATTATCTGGAATGACTAAAACTGATTTAATCGAACGAATACCAGAGGTATTGGGGGTTGTAGATTTACAAGATGCACGTAAACGAAAAATCAAACATCTTTCTGGAGGAATGAAACAAAAACTCAAGCTAGCCCAAGCTTTACTTCATAATCCTCCTATCTTAATTCTAGATGAACCATTGAGTGGTTTAGATCCTACAAGTAGGTGGCAACTGAAGAATACTATCAAGAAGCTTTCGGATACCAATGTAACCATTCTATTCTCATCACATATACTTGATGATGTTGAAGATATAGCTACCACAATTGGAATAATACATCAAGGAAAACTTGCAAAAGTTGGAAAACCTCTAGAATTGCAAAAAGAGCTCATGGGAGGAGATGGTGTAGAAGTAACTAGTCCAAATATTAGTAAAAAAATCAAGCAAATAAAATCTTTATCTCTGGTTGAAAACGTTGATTTGAACGAAGATGATTCAACTCAAGTTACAATAATGTTCATCTCGGATGTAAACTTAGAAAAAGGACTAAATCAATTAATGGACTTTTTTGTCAATGAACAGATAGTAGTATATAATTTCAATTATCTCAAACCGTCTTTAGAGAAGGTTTATCTAAAGTATGTGGTGGAGGGTGGTTTAGAATGAGTGGTAACATGAAAAATAGTATGAAAAGCCTTTTACTATTACTTTGGGATGAATTTAAGGGGTTTGCAAAATCAAAAACAATTATAGCTTTATGGGTTGGTATGCCTTTAATTATCATAATAATGCATATCTCAGATCCTAGTCAAGGAGACTTTCCAATAACATTGTTTTCAGGGATTGTTATAGCTAGTATCGGGGGTTTACTTGCAGCTGTAATACTGAGTAGTACTATGACAAATGAAATAACCAAAAATGTTTATGCTCTATTTTTGATTCGCCCAGTAAAAAGATGGCACATTGTCATTTCCAAATATATTGCATTTATGTTCTCTCTCACAATAGCGTCTCTACTGAGTTTTACTGCAGGTATTATCGTTGACTTAATTCAAAGTACAGTTCCCTCTGAATTCTTTAAATATATTCTGAAATTCTCCTTTGAAAATCTTTTGATTTCCTTATCAGCAATGTCTATAGCTTGTGCATCTGGTTTGGTGATTGGTATGCTAGTAAAGTCTGTAGCAATGTCAGTAATTCTATCAATCTATCTAGGTCAACAAATGTCAGTGATTGCTATTATGCCAGGTTACTTTCTAGAGAATATCGACCCCTTATACTTCTCATTAGGTGTTGGTTTTGCCGCAACAGTTGTCATTTTAGCTTTGGGGATATTTATTTTTAAAAAGAAACAGTTTTAGTTTCTTTTTTTCTTTTCTTTTCTATAATAGTAATAAAAAACTTATATACACATGATATTCATATCCATGTGGATTTGATGAACAAAAGATGCACCCAATGTGGGATTAATCGCATAAGTGTTTATTGGACCTTTAAGAACAGTGCTTTTTGTTCCTATAGATGTTATGCAATTAACTCAGCAGGGATTTTGTTATTATTATCCTCTGTTTTTGCTTTTATCTTTGTTGCATCTATGGTTGGTATGTCTTTCGCTCCATCTGTTGATCCTGCGTTATACATTCCTTTTGCTGTTGCTTTATCGCTTGGTCCTGTACCTGGTTACATCACTTCTGTCTTAGGGTATATTTATAGAAAACAAGATAAGAAAAATCCACCTGCTAAACTTGAGTATTCTGAAGGAGAATCCATACCAGAAGAAGATAATCCTATTTGTTCGATTTGTAATAAAACTCTTGATTTAGAAGAAAAACACTCTGAAATTGAACCCTGTGGTCATCTATTTCATAGGGAACACCTAGCAAAATGGATTTCAGAAAACGAAAAATGCCCAACTTGTGATAAACCTATAGAAAAAGTAAAATTCGTTTGATTATCATCAAAAAATTAACTGTTTTTAAAGAAAAAAGAAAGAGAGTATTTGATTTATCTTACTCCAATTCAAGTAAATAATCAATAACTCTGAAGACCATAGCGAATATCGATAATCCACCAATACCTACAGCTACCCAAAACAGAATTGTATCTAGTAATGGTATGTTTAGATAGGTAAATCCATAATAGGCTCCTGCAAAGATTGCAGTTACAATTACGAAAGAAAATAGTATTCCCCAAGCACCTATAAATGCTTTAATGAATCCTACTGGCTTACCAATTCTATCATTCCTTGAGGCTGTAAATAGAAATGCAGCTGCAAAGCTAACCAAAGCCATTAAAACTGCTACTGCTATAATGTAGTATCCCCAGTGAAGGGTAGAAATTGCATTAATTGGATCAGCAAGGATTGCTTGAAGCTGTAAGTTGAAAGCAGTCACATCAAAACCGTGTGCTAGCCAAAAACCTAGAAAAGCTACTCCAGCTGGAATTATAAGATATGCAATGAGAATAACAATCATGATGATTGTTTGTTTGTATGCGTCGAATATATTGGCTATAAAACCATCTTTGTTAACTGACATATTGTCACCGTTTTACCTTTCTGTAAATTCTACTATATAAATTAAGTGCCTATTATTTAAACTCATAAATAGTTTTTCAATAAAAATGGAAATATCTCACTGGATTTCAACCTATAATTAAAAAACTAATTCAAGCATTTAGTGTATGGATGAATTGGATGAACAAGTAGATGTTGTCATAGTTGGTTCTGGTGGAGGAGGTATGACTGCAGCACTTGTTGCTAAACATGCAGGATTAGATGTTCTTATTCTTGAGAAGTCTGCATATTATGGTGGTTCAACAGCTCTTTCTGGTGGTGGAATATGGGTTCCTAATCATCACCTACTCGTTGAAGCTGGTATTGAGGATTCCTTTGAAAAAGCTCGCACTTATCTTGATAGCATAGTTGGAGATGAAATTTCATCTCAGAGAAAAGATGCTTATGTCAAATATTCTCCGGAAATGATTGTTTGGTTAAGAGATAATGCTGGATTAAAATTTCTTAGTGTCTCATGGTATTCCGACTATCATCCCGATAATCCTGGAGGATTAGCTGAAGGTAGGTCCTTAGAAGTTAAACCATTTAATGGACGAAAGTTAAAGAAAGATTTGAAACAACTTAATCCTTCCCCATATGAGATTCCTTTAAACATAGCTTTTACCATTTCTGAATATCACGATTTAGGGATGCTCACTTCAACATGGAGAGGGAAGGTCACAGCTATGAAAGTTGGTTTGAAAACTCTTCTGAATCTTCTGATCAGAAGAAAACCTTTGACTATGGGTCAAGGATTAATTGGTAGGCTGCGTAAGAGTTTGAAAGATTTTGACATCCCTGTTTGGTTAAATTCTCCCTTACTTGATTTAATTGTTGATAAAGGACATATAAGGGGTGTTATCTTAAAAAAGGACGGTTCAGAGGTTAGGATTAAAGCTGAAAAAGGAGTAATTCTAGCAGCTGGAGGATTTGCTCATAATCTTGAAATGAGAAAGAAGTATCACCCTTTTCCTGTGACAATAAATTGGACTGTTGCTCATAGAGACAATACTGGTGATGCTATCTTAGCTGGCATTAAAGTTGGAGCTGACACTAATCTTATGGACGATGCTTGGTGGGGGCCTTCTTCTATCCAACCCGATGGCACACCTTTCTTCCATGTTGGTGAGAGAGGTTATCCTGGATCTATAATGGTTAATAAATCTGGAAGACGTTTTACAAACGAATCCGCAAGTTATGTGGTTGTAGTTCATGAAATGTTTGAAAAACACAAGAATGACGACCAACATGTTCCATGCTATTTCATTTTTGATCAGTTGTTTAAGGATAAATATATCTTTGGAACTACTTTTCCAGGTCAGAAATTTCCAAGAACCTTCTATGAATATGAATACATTAACAAAGCTGATTCAATTTCAGAACTCTCATATAAAATAAGAGTCGATGAAAAGAATCTAGAAGAAACTATTGAACGATTTAATAACTTTGCTAGAACTGGAAAAGATCTTGATTTTGGAAGAGGTGAGAATGCTTATGACAATTATTACGGAGACCCTAAAGTTACACCAAACCACAATCTTGCCCCAATTGAGCGCCCTCCATTCTATGCAGTGGAAATGGTGCCTGGAGATTTAGGAACAAAAGGAGGTCTAGTTACTAATGAATTTGCCCAAGTTCTGAAGAAGGATGGCACAATTATAGGAGGTTTATATGCAATAGGTAATTCATCAGCTTCAGTCATGGGCAGAAGCTATCCCGGTCCTGGTGGAACAATAGGTCCTTCAATGACTTTTGGGTATATTGCAGCAAAATCAATCTCTGAGAAAAAATAATGATTCAAGTAACAGAAAAGTTTTGTATGATAATCTCTTTTTAATTGTTTATGAAAGAGCTTCTTGACTGGGAGAACCCTTTATTTATCGGAGTTAACAAAGAAAAGGGACACACTAACAATATCTCTTATCCTGATTTACAAACCGTAATTGCCAACAAGAAAACACCCTATCAAGTAAGTCTAAATGGGAAATGGAAGTTTAACTGGGTTCCTAAACCCATTGATATCCCAGTCAATTTTTATAGGAATGATTTTGATGTTGAAAAATGGGATGAAATCGATGTACCAGGAACATTTGAACTACAAGGGTATGGTACCCCCTATTACTTATCACACAGTTATCCTCCAAGTTTGAGAACAAAAAGAGTTCCAAATATAGATCATGAAGATAATCCAGTTGGCTCTTACAAAAGAAATTTTAAAATGCCTAAAACTTGGGAAGGGCGTGATATTTTCATTCATTTTGGAGGAGTTAAGTCGGCATTTTATCTTTGGATAAATGGAGAAAAGGTGGGTTATAGTCAAGGATCAATGACACCAGCTGAGTTCAATATAACCTCATTCGTGAAGAAGGGATCGAATCATGTAGCAGTACAGGTGTATAAATGGTGTGATGGATCTTATCTAGAAGACCAGGATTTTTGGTTCTTAGGGGGTATTTACAGAGAAGTTTTTCTCTATTCAAAATCCAAGACACATATCAGAGACTGCTTTGTTTACAGTAATTTTGACGCAAAGTTTGTTGATGCTACTCTGCATCTTCGAGTTAATCTTCGTAATCTAGGAGACAAGAGAATCACAAAACATGCTCTTGAAGTAAGCCTCTTTGAAAATAAAAAGCAAATTGGAAATACACCAATTATAAAGAAGAAAATTTCACTAAAATCTGGTTCAGAAATTTCTCATGATTTTAAAGCAAAGATAAAACAACCTAGTAAATGGTCTGCAGAAACCCCTAATCTCTATAAACTTGTTCTCTGCCTTCTAGATGATGAAGGGGAAATCATTGATTGTATTGCCAATAATTTTGGTTTTTGCCAAGTAGAAATAAAAGATGAACAGCTGCTTATTAATGGACAATCTATAATCCTGAAAGGTGTCAATCATCATGATTTTGATCCTGATTATGGCTATAGTATCCCATATGATCGAATGAAGCAAGATATAGTAATTATGAAGCAGAATAATATCAATGCCGTCAGAACAAGTCACTATCCATCTGATCCTCGCTTTTATGATTTGTGTGACGAATATGGAATTTACGTTTTGGACGAAGCCAATGTTGAAACTCATGGACTTCATGCTTCTTGGAATGTAGCATCAAAAATGTCTAGCATCTGGACAGATGCTGTTGTAGATCGTATGGAGCGAATGGTTGAAAGAGATAAAAACCATCCTTCAGTTTTCATGTGGTCTTTTGGGAATGAAGCAGGATATGGAAAGCCGTTCCATGCAATGAAGGAAGCTGCTTTAAAGATAGATAACACAAGACCCTTTCATTATGATGAAGATCATTATACAGAAATAACTGATGTAATGAGTAACATGTACTTTCCTCCTTCTAAAGTTGAACTCATAGGTGAACATCAAGAAGTACCTCTACGATTTCCAGCAAGAAAAATAAAACCTGCAGATTATGAAGGTAAACCATTTGTGCTCTGCGAATACGCCCATGCAATGGGAAACAGCTTAGGGAATTTCAAGGAATATATGGATTTATTTGAGAAATATCCAAATTGTATTGGTGGATTCATTTGGGATTTTGTTGACCAAGGATTAAGAAAGCACACTGAAAGTGGAGCGGAATTCTGGGCATATGGTGGGGATTTTGGGGATAGTCCAAGTTCACTTAATTTCTGTATCAACGGTATTGTGAGACCAGATCGAACTCCTAATCCGTCTCTATTCGAAGTGAAGAAAGTGTATCAAGATGTGGAAATAAGATTGCTTGACATCTATGAGAGTAGATTTGAAATAACAAACAAATATCGTTTTCAGAACCTTGATTTTCTTCAACTTAATTGGGAATTATCTGGTAATGGGGAGATTTTAGAGGAGGGAAAAATACCACTAAAAAATTTTGAACCTCTTTCAACTCAAGAAGTAGTAATTCAATACAAACAACCTGAATTAAAACCAAAAACTGAATATCACTTGTTAATAACCCTCCAGTTAAAGAAGAAAACAAAATGGGCACAAAAGGATTTTACAGTTGCTTGGGAGCAATTTCAGATTCCATATATTTTTCCAGATAAAAAGGAAGAAACTTTCAATCTTCCTGCAATTGAAATAGATTACACAGAAACGGAAGTAAAGATTAAGGGTAGAGAATTTAATATCGTATTTGGTAAATCAACAGGGGCTATAGAACTTTACGAAGTAAGAAAACACAAATTAATTACATCTCCGTTAGAACCCAATTTCTGGAGAGCTCCTATTGACAATGATGATTTAAAGAGAGTTGTGTCATATAATTATCCCATTCTTGGTTGGTTGATAAGAACAAATCCCTGGAAGAATGCATCTAAAGAAAGGAAAATAGAAAAGATTCGTGTTGATAAATATCTTCACAATGTAATAAAAGTGGACGTTTTGATGAAAGTAACAAAGGGAGATGGTTATTACAAAGCAGTTTATACTATTTATGGAGATGGAAAATTTACTGTAGATGTCGAGTTTACTCCCAAAAAAGAGCTGATAAGATTAGGAATGACAACTTTACTATCACCAGAGTTTCAACAATTTGAATGGTTTGGCAGAGGACCTCATGAGACCTATGAAGATAGAAAAACAGGTGCTGCAGTAGGTAAATATTCAGGAACAGCTGAAGAACTTATTCATGATTATGTTTTTCCTCAAGAAAATGGTAATAGAACTGATGTTCGTTGGATAAGAGTTCTTAATACAGAAGGCAAAGGATTCAAGATTTCTGATAATTGTGGTAAGTTTCTGAACTTTAGTGTTTGGCCTTATTCTCAGGAAGATTTGGAAAAAGCAGAACATATTCATGAGCTTCCTAGAAAAGAAAATATCACCCTCAATGTAGACTATAGACAAAGAGGGGTTGGAGGAGATTTTCCTGCTTTTCCTACAGTACATAATAAATATAAACTTAAGAAAAATGTTCAACATTCCTACTCTTTTCGAGTTGATCCAATTGTTTGACCAATACTATCTTTTATTACTCTTAATGAGATTCTTCTTGTGGAGTAATTAGTTCTATGCGAATTGAAGAAGGATCAACTGCAGTTAATTTTACTGTAGAAGATATTTTTGGTAATAAAATCTCAATGAGCGACTACAAAGACAAGAAACTACTTCTCTCATTTTTTAGATACGCTTCATGTCCTCTCTGTAACTTAAGGATTGCACAGCTTATACAAAACTATGATTCTTTAACCTCAAAGGGGTTGCATATTATCGCTTTCTTCCAATCTCCAAAGGAAAGCATATTAGAATATGTTGGAAAACAAGATTCTCCTTTCCCTATAATACCAGATCCTGGAAGACAAGTTTACAAACTCTATGGTGTTGAATCATCCAAGCTTGGTTATATTCGTGGGGGTGTATCTTATACAATGTTAACAGCATTAAAAGCAGGTTTCAAACCAGGAAGAAAAGAGGGCATAAAGGAACTTCTTCCTGCAGATTTCTTGATTGAAAATTTGACAATTAAGAGAGCATTTTATGCCAAACAAATAGCTGAACATATTCCTCTAGAACAAATTTGGCCATTTTTAGAGTAATGAACTTGATTCTCTATAAACTTCCCATTTCTCATCAAATGCATTAGGACCAAATATAGCTAATCCTTTCTTAGATGTCCAAATTTCAGGAGCATTCCGTGTAAAGATTATTACTCCTTTTCCTTTAGAAAAATCTTCTTCCCAAGGTGTTAATCCATAACCTGATTTTGAATCTACTATATAAAATCCATCTGGGCAACTAACGAACTGTTGATTATCTAACCACGAGAGAAGGTATTCATTCTGATACCAAATCTTAAGTTCTTGGCCTTTTGTTGATTCTACATGGATCTCTCCTGAAGTAAACCCTCCGGATTCAGTTCTAGAAAATCGTCTAACCTTTCCTTCAAAAGCAACCTTTGAATCAGGTACTGAACTTGTAAAAGTCTTTTTAATGTCATCTCCTCTATTGTTTGCTTTTCTAATATTTCTTCCCAATTTGATTGCTAACGAATATGTGTTTGGAATTACTGCTTCCTTAGCATTTTCTATGCTCATTGGACATCTCGCTACACTTACAGATCCACCAGAAAGTCTAGATGCATTCCTTGCAATCAACTCTCCTCTTACGTCATCAACAGTAGTTTTGACTATCTGAATATCACCATACTTACTAACAATCGAAAAGGGAGCTATTGGGATACCTGCAACTCTTGTTGTACTTATAGAAATTTTTGGTTTGCTTCTACCGCAACAATCTCCATTAATTGCCATTTTTCCCATTTGAGCAGCAACCATCATAGGTACAACACTATTGTTTGGACCTAATTCTGTTGCAACAAAACCACTGAATTCAACATCTAGGAATTTTTCAAGTTCTTTTACTGCTGTAATCATTGGTTCTCTAAGAATAGTTTCTCTACCTTCAACATGTTTTCTATCTTCTTCTGTTATCCCCCCTCCTACCATACCAATGATGCAAATATGTTCTGTTTCATTAAAATCTGATAAGTCAGCTATGGTAAATCTTTCTCCAGCATCATAGATTTTTGCTATATTATCCAATGCATTGGATTCACTACCTCCACCTCCACAGGCTAGAATTTTTGCTCCTATTACTAAATCATTGGCTTCTTCTCGGGATAATTCTCTAACAGTCATTTTCAATTTTAATATAATGTGAAGATTTTTATGCTTTTTCTATTCAAAACAACAAAAACACATGCGTGCGAATGTGACATAAATGGCAACAAACGTTATAAGCTCTCTCAAAATGGAAGGATCTCCATTTGAAGAAATTAATAAAATTCAAGGTAAGGATGTTATTTCTTCTAAACATCCTGATTACATTGTTGATGAATCAAAAATAGCTGGTGGATCAGCTGAATGGCTTTTTTTTCCTAAGAATGAAAAAGATGTTATTTCAATCATAAAAAAGATGAGAGAAGAAAACACTCCCATTACTATCTCTGGTGGTAGAACAGGAATTGTTGGAAGTGCAGTTCCCTATGGAGGTGCCGTTGTTTCAACAGATGAAATGAAAGAGATTACTGGTTTTGGTTACGATTCTGATACTCAGAAATATTTTATCCGAATGCAACCAGGTATTACTTTGAAAGAACTTGAAGAGATTATTAAGGACAAGGAATTCACCTCTGATCATAATCTAGATGATGAAGATTGGGTATCAAAATTCAAACAGGATTCAGAAAGCTATTTCTTTCCAGTTGATCCTACAGAAATGACAGCTGCTGTAGGCGGTTCTATTGCTGCAAATGCATCAGGGGGTCGTTCATTCAAATATGGTGCGATGAGACCTTGGGTAAGAAAACTACAAGTTGTTCTTGATACTGGAGAAGTTCTGGACATAACCCGTGGTCAGTATAAAGCTGAAAATGGTGTATTTAAAATACAGAAAGAAGGTAAGGAATTGAACGTTACACTTCCTACATATACTATGCCTAAAGCAAAGAATGCTGCAGGGTTATACGCAGAACCAGATATGGATTTAATAGATTTGTTTATTGGTTCTGAAGGATTACTTGGATTTATCACAGAAGTAGATTTGTGGATTATTCCCAAACCCAATGGCTTACCAAACGTTATGTTCTTCACCTCTGAAGAAGACTCTATAAGTTTTGTAGAAAAAATAAGAGCTGATAAAGAACTAGATGTGGAATATATAGAATTCTTTGATGAAAACTCATTTGAACTATTAAAAGGTAAAGCAAAAACAAATCCAGCTTTAGCTAATGTTCTTACAATTCCACCAGAAGTAAAAACAGCTATTTTCTTTGAAATTCCGTATACAGAGGACAAACTGGAAGACATCATAGTAAAATTGGATGATATTGCTAATGAGTGTAACTCGTCTATTGATTCTTGTTGGTCAGCTTTTAATGAGGTAGAAAGAGAAAATTTCAAAACTATGAGGCACGCTGTTCCTGAGACAGTTAATGGTATTATTGCAAAAAGAAAGAATGAATATCCAGGTATCCACAAACTTGGGACAGATATGTCTGTTGAACATGAACACTTCAGAGAAATAATGGACATTTACCATTCAACACTTAAAGAACACAATCTAGAATATGTGATGTGGGGGCACATTGGTGATTCTCATGTCCATGTAAATATTCTTCCAAGAAATATAGAAGAATTGAATCTTGGTAAGAAACTCTATAAGAAATTCGCAAAGAAAGCAGTAGAGTTTGGTGGCTCTGTTTCAGCTGAACATGGTATTGGAAAGATTAAAGCAGAATATCTCATTGTTATGTATGGGGAAGAAGGCGTAAATCAAATGAAAGAAGTAAAGAAGGTTCTAGATCCTCACGCTTTGTTCAACAGAGGAAATATGTTTGAAATAGCATAAACTCCCTCTTTTTCCCTTTATTGTTTTTGATTCTTTTCGTATTATTTTCGTAATTTTCCCAGTATAATTGAATACAATCAATATAATCCTCTCATTTGTATAATGTTTAAATAGTTAGATTGACTTCATTTCACTGAGGGTGATTTATGTCAAAAAGTCTTGGTTTTACTAAAATAATTATTTTCTTCTTGTTATTAGTGTCCTTTAGTGCAATTTCTTTGAATAACAGTTCAAATGCAAGTTATTTGAGCTCTGATTATACGAACCGGTTTGAACCTATTATCAATTTTGAGGAACAAGTTGCCATAAGAATAATATCAGATGATAATTTTACAGACTATGGTTTTTCTGGTACAGGATCTTCCAATGACCCATTTCTTATTACAAATTATAATATTACAACAACAGCAAATAGGGGTATTCTCGTAAAAAGTACATCTAAACATTTTATCATTAGTTTTTGCTACATAGAATCGGAAGGATATGGGATTGAGTTTGATTCTATTGCTTCAGGAACAGCCAGCATTGTTAACACTACACTCAATGGAAACATCTGGGATGGGGTGTATATCAAATATTCTCCTAGTGTTAGTATATTCAATTCAACAGTTACTAATAGTGATGTGAATGGTATTTATCTCTCCAATTCTCCAGGAGCTATACTTGAAAATAACAAAATAAGCGATAATTCTGAAATAGGTATAAACCTGTGGCATTCTAGTAATTCAACATTAACAAACAATGTTTTGGTCAATGATGGCGTTAAGTTGTATGATGTTAGTATAGAAAACTATCGTAACTTTAGCATGGTAAATAACTGGATAAATGGAAAAATTCTAGGTTATTTCACTGACACTAATGACCTAACCTTCTCTGATCCAATTTATGGACAATTAATTTTGATTTATTGCCAAAAACCTGCTATTTACAATCAGAATCTATCCAATGCTGCAACAGGTGTCTTTCTTTATTTTTGTGACGATGCAATAATCATGAATAACACCTGTAACAATAACACAGACAGAGGTATTCATCTAGAATATTCAGATTATAGCACCATTGAGAATAATCACTGTAATGGTAATGATGTTGGTATCGGAGTGGTACAAAATTTTGGTTCAACATTAACAAACAACACCTGTAATAACAGCAGATTGAGAGGAATACATCTTCATATTACTGATAATTGTGATGCTTACAACAATACGATACATTATAGTGGATTAATGTCAATATATCTGTGGTCTAGTTCAGGCATCAATGTAGAAAACAACACCTGTATTGAAAGCAATATGTGGGGAATCTACTTACAAACTTCAGATACATGTATTATTACCTATAATAAAATAGAAGGCTGTGCCCAATATGGTGTTTACTTAAATGATTTGTCGCAAAATAACATCCTTCATCACAATAACTTTACAGATAATAATTTAGGTGGATCCTCACAAGGATATGATAATGGTTTGAATAATATTTTTTATGATATTATAACATTAGAGGGAAACTGGTGGACGGATTGGACTGGTACAACTACTTATCCTATTGATGGATCTGCAAATAATGAAGATCCTTATCCCCAAGGGGTTCCTATGATACCTGAATTCTCATCAACAACTTTCAAGATACTTTTATTGTCACTATTCAGCATAACAGTAGTAACTATCATTGGATTGAAAAGAAAATTACGAAAATAATACGAAAAGAATCAAAAATAATAAAAAACTATAGGCAGGACTTAAGAAACCGACACATATATGATTCTTTTACTTTAACAATCTCCTCAGGAGGACCTTGAGCCACCACACCCCACCATTAAAATGTTAATCGAAAACAATTTTTATCAAACAAGCGCATTTCTAATGCTCCAAATTTAATTTAACTCCCGTCTGCCGGATTTTTAATGCGTTTTTCTAATTTTGTTCTCGACATTAGAGACAGTTATTCTCTTATAAGGGAAGACATTCTCAAGTTATGAGAAATACTTATAAATGTTTGAGAGCGAGTCGAGATATGGAAGAGTTTACCCTCAAGAATTATCAGAAGGGTTTCGAGGTTGAGCAAGCTACTGTAGGTTATCAGGTAGCACAAACTTGGCAGTTTGCTCACCAAACTCCCGTTGAAAGACTGAAGGAAATCTACTCAAGACCAAATTTCGATTCTGAGACAAGACATTATTGTTTCAAAGGAAATGAGATGATTGGTTTTCTAACCTCGAAAGTCATTGAGCCCAAAGAAGATGGAAGGAAGAGAGCTAGTCTCGTCTTCCCCTCTATCTTACCTGGTCATGAGGAGGTTACAGAATTACTTGTGGGTAGAGCTCTCGATACTCTAAAAGATAAGGGAGTGCAGGTCGTTGAAACCTATGTTTCTGCTATTTCTGGGAACAACTATGAGTTAACCCAGGAATGGGGGTATAAACACATCAAAGATCAAGATAATCTTGTATACATCTTAAATGGTGTTGATTTAAAGGAAATCGATGAAGAAGCAGATATCAGAGACTTTGACCAAGATAAAGATCTCGAAAAATGGTTATCACTTGTTCGAGAATATGATGAGATTTCCGAAGAAACAGAAAAGCAGATCCTTAAAGAATTAAAGAATGAAACTGGTAATGTTATAGCTCACTTAGTAATCGAAAAAGATGGTGAGATTGTTGGAACAACTCTAATTTATCGAAATGATATTAAGCCATCTTCTGCTAATCTGCCATTTACTTATGTCACTGAAACAAAGTACTTGCATAAGTTGGCAGCTAGAGTTAAAGAAATAGGCAAAAAAGAACAGATTGATCTTTTCTTCGTCTGGTTATATAAAGGACGACTGAAACTTAAGAAGCACTTTGATGCTTTGAATTTCAAATATGGTCAACCCAGTGCAGCTTTGTTCGAAAAGGAACTGACTTAATGACGCTGACTATGCGAGAAATCGCTGAGTCTAGTATTTAAGCAAACCAAAAAAAGGGAGGGAGATTGTTCTCTTCTCTCTTCTTCCCTCCCTTTACACTTCTTATAGATATTCATGATTCTTGCACATTTTCAGAAGATTCTTCTTCTCCTTCTAGTTGTTCTTCTTCCCCATCTTGTTTTTCTCCCTCTTCATCATCATCTTCTTCTATTAATTTCTTATAATCCTTTATTTTTCCTTCTTCACTTGTTTCCTCTAGAACTAGAACATATTCTATACACCCTCTCGCTCTTTCCCTTCTTTGAATCATGTCATCTATGTTTGTTGTAATATCTAAATGAATTACAACATCTGCTGCTTCCAGATTCAATCCTCTACCACCAAGAGGTGTGAAGATTAACACATTCACATTTCCCTCATCGAAGTTCTTTAGAGTAATCCTTCTGTTATCTTCCGTACTCTGACCTGATAAATATTTAACTTCAGGAAAACCAAGATTGTGTAGAAGTCTATGCAAATAATTTCCTAAAGCTAGATATCTGGTAAATATGAGTACTTTTGCTCCTCTGAATAGATGTTCATGGATGATATCAATAGCAGTATAGACTTTAGGATGTACTAATGCTCGAGTAACTTTTTCTTCGGGATTTTCGTATTTGGGAAGATCAACTCTGTAGGTGATCAATTCTTTACTATGTTCAATAATACTCTTGAAAATATCCTTATTATCATCTTTTTCAATGTATTTAAGAAATTCACCGGGTGTAGATTCGAGTAAGAGCAGTCTTGAATGACTAAATTTGAATAATCTTCGAAAAGCAAGTATAAGTTCACTTTTAGTTTCCTCATCTTTTATTTGATACTTCCCCAGTTTTCCAGGAAATTGGTTAATTCTTTCTAATTTTTCTAAAGCTCCACTGTATGACATCTTTATTATTTCTAAACGCGAAAGTTTTTCACCAAGAGCTTTTTGTATTATTTCTATTGGTTTTGTTAATTGTGTAGAAATCTGTTGATCAATCTTAATGTAATCTTCTCTCCTAATTTTATGAATCTTTGTTACAGTCTCATAAGGAGATAAATCAAGTCTTTGCATCATCAGAGTATCCTTACCTAATAGCCTAAGTATTGCACTAGCTCTTTGTTTATCTCTTGTTCCGGATAATCCTAAAATAGGGAATTTGTAGCCTTTTTCTCTTAATTTGAACAACCCTTCAAAATATTTACTTTGACGAAAACCAGACATATCTCTTGCTAAAATATCAGTCGCTTCATCAATAACACATATGTCAATGTTTTCAAGAATATTTATTCGGAGTTTTGTTTTAATTTCAAAATAGTCGTTCATCAGAGAAGTAATGGGAGAAAATATTACTGTAGATGCTTCGTACATCTTACTTTTCTGTCTTAAACTCAATCCCTTCCCAGTTGGGTCATACAAATAACCAAGATTCTCAATATATCCGAATTTCTTACCCATTTCCAATGCTTGACGGCAGCGTAGACCTGCTGCTTCTCGTGCGGAGGTAAAAATGAATTTTGCATTAGGTTTGTGGATTTTTACAGCTAAGAAAGATAAAAGTGCAACTATGGTTTTTCCTGTTCCATAAGGATAATTCAACAGAATAGAGTTATCGGGTAAAGCTTCCATTATCTCTTTTACAGCAGCTAACTGATAATCTCTTTTTTCTATTGTTAATTCTTCAATTTTGTTTTCAAACTCAACAGGGATGTCCATTCTTTTCAAGATACTTTTCTTTTTCTCTTTTAAAGAATTTCTAAAACCCCGTGAATCATATTATTTTTCTTGACTTTCAACAAATTTCTTGAACTTCTCTTTCCATTCGTCAGGTATAAATTCCTTAAGCTCTTTAAAGTCTTTAATATCCTTTAAGTCTTTAAATTCTTTAGATATTTTTTTCTCAGCTTCCTTTTCTTCTTTCTTCTTCTTTTTACCCTTAGGAATTGCTCCTATTACCACACCTATTATGAATAGGATAAACATTCCAATGAAGAGTGGCACATACATCAAAGCAATAGTTGTTACATGAGGTACAAAACTAGTAGGATCATTCCAATAACTAATACCCCAAATTGTAAAAACAAACCAAGAACCAAAAATGCCCAAGAAGATAAGACGAGTTATAGATTTTCCAAGTTTGCCCATTTTATCACCTAAAATTCTTTTTTTGTTAATTTTACATTAAACTAATTATCTTATAATTTATCTTATATTTAAATAAATTTGAATTATAATACAATAATCAATAAGATTATTCTTATTCTATAGACAAAATTTGCCTGAAAAAAGATTACAATCACATCAGTATTGAAGCTTATTTTTGATTGCTTAAACCAAATTCATACAAAATTTCTCGAACTAAAACAATATCTATCTCATATTTCATCGAAATTTCACTTATAGACATTCCTTGCAATTTTTGAAGTACGATTTCAGGTAAAACTTCAATATCCTTTGTTCTATGCCTGACAGCCGTAACATTAACACCTGAATTACGTACTAGCTTATTTAATTGCTTTTCAGATAAATCCAAAAAAACAGCAATGTATCCATTTTCATACCCTTTATTCTTCATTTGAATATATCGAGCAATTGCAACGGATTCTCTGTCTTTCTTGTTCAATATTAGTCCTTTATCTTCCAGAACTTTTCTTACTGTGTAATAAGTTAATCCTAATTCTTTTGAGATCTCGTGTTTAGTTTTTCCTTCTTTAAAAAGTAATTCAATATCTTCATGTTTGAGTTTATGGTAATCCGCAATAGTTCTTGTTTCTATTTTATTCTCCTTAAGAACTCTGGAAACTGTGTGTCTGTTTAGTTCTAATTCTAAAGCAATTTCATACGTAGACAAACCATCTTCATACATTTCAATGATTAAAGCATCCCTCTGAGACAATGGAACAATAACGCTTGAATCAAGGAAATCATCTTCATGGATTAAAGTGTCATTTCCTCTATTATCTGGTTCCATTGTTAGCACATCACACTTTTATTCTCAACTTAGCATAAATAAGTTAAGTTAGCTCTACTTAAATGAGAAGTTTAGACATTAAAAATTTTTTCGGAATCTTCCAATAATTGGAATGGTTAATATAAACCCCCCCAAACTAGCAAAGAATGGAAAAATATCGCAAATTGGTGGTTTTCTGTTTTCCTTATATGCTAGATTCTTCTGCATAAATATTTTATAGACGCTGAATTTCTCTTGTATTATGTCGTTCTTCAGAAGAGTCATGATGATTAAACACTAGCAAAATAAATGAGAAATCTCTCATTTTTTTTATTTTTGTTCAACATATTTAAATTAGAGGAACCAGTATTTCTTACTATAAGTACTTTCTTTGATTAGGAGGTTAAATATTGTCTTCACACCAAGATGCAGAAAGCTTCTTTCTTGAATATAAACCTAAGTACAAAATATTTCATGAGTTAATGAATATCAGAATGAGAAATGTTCTTCTTGTTTCGAGTATCTATGATAGTTTTATGCTCGAAGAAGATGGTCGTCTGTCTGATCAAATCTACGAAGAGTTTCAAAGTCTCAATCTCAGAACCTTACCTAGAATCACTCGTGTTTCTTCGGCAAATGAAGCTCTAGACTTATTAGAAGAAAGGGAGTTTGATTTGGTTATAACCATGAGACGACTAGGTGATATGGATGCTTTCTCTTTTGGAGCTAATGTGAAATCAATTCAAGATATTCCTGTAATTCTATTATTAAACAGTGTAGTTGAAATAAAATATCTTCCTGAATTTGAAAAGAGGAAAGGTATTGACCGTGTTTTTGTATGGAACGGTGATTCTAAAATCTTCGTTGCAATTATTAAACACCTTGAAGATAAGTTTAATGCAGATTATGACACACAGAAAGGCAATGTTAGAGTTTTTATCTTTGTTGACGACTCTACCCGTTTCTATTCACTCCTTTTACCTGAAATCTATGGGGAAATTATGAGACAAACTCATCGTTTACTAACTGAAGGAACCAATGATTATCAAGATCTTTTGAAAATGAGAGTGAGACCTAAAATTCTTCTAGCAGAAACCTATGAAGAAGCTCTTACATATTATGAAAAATACAAAGATTATTTGATGGGTGTAATTTCTGATATCGAGTTCCCTGTTGATGGTAAACTCAATAAAAATGCTGGTTTCTTATTTGCTAAAAAAATTAAAGAAGAAAACATTAATCTCCCAATAGTTCTTCAATCAAGTAAAGAAATTTATAGAGAAGAAGCAGAGGAAATGGGCTGTTATTACATTCATAAACGATCTCATGGAATGATTTGGGATTTGCGTAAATGGCTTCTTGGCTATGTGGGATTTGGTGATTTTATTTTTAAAAATCAAGATGGAGAGGTTTTAGGTAAAGCTAATGATGTAATAACATTTTACAATAAAATATCCGAAGTGTCTTTGGAATGTCTTGTTTTTCATGGAAAAAATGATCATTTCTCACATTGGTTACATGCGAGAGGAGAATTTGATATTGCTGAGACTCTTAAACCTAGAAAAGTATCTGAATTCACTAAAGAAGAACTTAAGGCATTTTTACTGCAAACAATCAATAAAATAGTTCGTGAAAAAACCAAAGGGGTAATCAACGATTTCGCTTATGAGAATTACCATCCTGAAATTCTTTTTCTACGTTTGCGTCCTGGATCTCTAGGTGGTAAAGGTAGAGGAATTGCTTTTCTAATGTTCATATTGAATTCTTTTATGGTTGAATCAGAATTTGAAGATGTCTCTATTGAAATTCCAAGAACAATTGTCATCGGAACGGACGAATATGATAAATTTATGGAAGAAAATAATCTCTATGAATTTGCTTTATCTAAAAATAGTGATGATGCAATCCGAAAAAGATTCGTTGAAGCAAAACTTTCTAAAAGTATTCAAAAAGACTTGTTGTTTTTGTTGAATGACCTTAAAGGACCTTTGGCAGTTAGATCATCTAGCCTTCTCGAAGACTCTGCGTATCAACCCTTTGCTGGTATTTTTGATACATATATGATTCCTAATAATCAAGCAAGTGATAAAGACAGAATTAAACAACTTTGTACCGCGATTAAATTGGTATATGCATCACAATTTCTGGAACTTGCAAAATCCTATGCAGAGACTATTCAACAGACAGTCGAAGAATCTAAAATGGCAGTTGTAATTCAAGAAGTTGTTGGACGACAACATAATAATCGTTTTTACCCAGACTTTTCTGGAACAGCTTCTTCATACAATTACTATCCCTTTGGAGATTATATGAAACCTGAGGATCGTATAGCACATATCGCTTTAGGGCTAGGAAAGACAATAGTTGAAGGAGAATCATCTGTAAGGTTTTGTCCAAAGTATCCCAAAATAAACTTTTTCTCAACCCCTGATATACTTCTAGAGCAGAGTCAAAAATACTATTATGCAATTGATCTAACAAAAAGGGAATTTGATATTCTAAAAGATGACCCTTACATACAAAGATTTAATCTAGCTGATGGGATTAAGGATGGAACTTTAACTAATATAGCTGATTCCTATGATTTTGAATCTGAATCTCTAAGAGAAGGTTTTTATGGTGAAGGATCTCCGGTAATTACCTTTAGTCAGCAATTAAAATATGATATTTTTCCTCTAGCTAAACTTCTTACTCGGATTTTAACACTTGGAGAAAGATCTCTTGGATCCTCAATAGAAATTGAGTTCGCTGGAACTTTTAAGAATTCCCCAGGCGAAAAAAACATTTTTTCTATTCTTCAAATACGTCCATTTTTGCAACAAGAAGTTCTTTTGACTGAAGATTACACTTCTGTGGATGTAAGTCAAGTGCTTGCTTATTCAAACCATGTGTCTGGAAATTTATTAAGAAAAGACATTTCAGATGTTATTTATGTAAAACCTGAAACATTTGATAAAACTCAAACAGAAGAAATTGTAGCTGAGATAGACGAACTAAATTCAATATTAACTAAAGAAAATAAACCTTATCTTCTCATTGGGTTTGGTCGTTGGGGGACCGCAGATCGTTTCCTAGGCATCCCTGTTAAATGGAATAATATCAACGGTGCAAGGGCAATTATTGAAACTTCCTTAGATAATTTTCTAGTTGATTTTTCTCAAGGGACACATTTTTTCCACAATATTGTTACAGCAAATATTGGTTATTTCCATATTAAACATACAGCTCAGAACCATTTCATTGATTGGGAATGGTTGCAAGCTAAGAAACCAGAGAAAGAGCTCAAATATGTGACCCATGTTAGATTAAATCAACCTTTAATTGTCAGAATAGATGCTCAAAATAGAGAAGGAATGATAATTAAAAAAGAAGATAAAAAAGAATGATAGGTTATTCCTATCTTTCAATTAATTACCAATGACCATGAAGAATCATAGCATTAGCTACTTTCTTGAAACCAGCGATGTTAGCTCCTAAGACATAGTTTCCAGGTTCACCATAATCTTTTGATGCATCATAGGCTGTTTTATGTATATTTACCATGATTCTATGTAAGCGCTGATCAACTTTTTCTCTATCCCAAGAATCAAAGCTGAAGTTCTGAGCCATTTCTAACCCGGAGGTAGAGACACCACCAGCATTTGCAGCTTTACCTGGACCAAATAGAACTTTATTTTCAAGAAAAACATCTATTGCTTCAATTGTGGATGGCATGTTAGCTCCTTCAGATACAACAAAACACCCATTATCAACAAGAGTTTTAGCTTCTTTATCATCAATCTCATTTTGTGTTGCACTTGGAAAAGCAACTTGAGCTGGAACCTCCCATGGTTGTCCACCTTGGAAGTATTCAACACCAAATTCTTCTGCATATTCTTTAATACGACCTCTTCTCACATTCTTGAGCTCAAGAACATATGCTAGTTTTTCTTTTGTGACACCATCTGGATCATGAATGTAACCGCTTGAATCTGAGAGTGTAACAACTTTACCTCCTAGTTCCAAAACTTTCTCTGTTGTGTATTGTGCTACATTTCCCGAACCTGATACAAGGCATGTCTTATCTTTAAGTGAATCATTTCTTGTTTGCAGCATCTCTTGTGCAAAATAAACTGAACCATAACCTGTTGCTTCAGGACGAACAAGAGAACCACCATATTCTAAAGATTTACCAGTTAAAACAGGTTCAAATCTTTGAGTAATTTTCTTCCATTGACCATATAAATAACCAATTTCACGCGCACCTACTCCAATATCTCCTGCAGGAACATCTACTCTACCTCCAATATGTCTATATAATTCTGTCATGAAAGATTGGCAGAATTTCATTACTTCATTGTCAGTTTTTCCTTTAGGATCAAAGTCAGATCCTCCTTTACCTCCACCCATTGAAAGACCTGTTAGTGAGTTCTTGAAGGTTTGTTCGAAACCTAAGAATTTGATAATTCCTAGATTGACACTTGGATGGAAACGAAGACCACCTTTGTACGGACCAATTGCAGAATTGAATTGAACTCTCATACCTTTATTTACTTGTATTTCTCCATTATCATCAACCCAAGGAACTCTAAATAAGATTGATCTCTCAGGTTCAGTAATTCTTTCAAGAATTTTATTCCTCTCGAATTTAGGCTCTTTCTCAAAAACTGGTTTTAAGCTATCAAGGACTTCTTTTACAGCTTGATGAAACTCTGGTTGGGAAGGATTCTTCTCAACTACATGTTCATAAACTCTATCAACATAATTTGACATTTTTATAACCTCTATACGAATTGTAAATTTTAGTCTAAACTGCCAATCTAAATGATGTTTAAAACGCTTACGCTATCACTCTGAAAATATGTATTTTGGAAATAAATTCACACATAAATAAAATGTACATTACTGACGAGAATAGGGCAAATATTGCTTAAGACTATGTCTAGTCTTATTTTTTTTAAAGAAATAAAATAAAAGAAAAAGTCTATACTAACTCTTTCTTAATTATATCCAAAATTCTATAGGAATCTGATAATGCATCATATTCTATCACAGTTTCTAAAAGATTATTGATCGTTGGTTGAACTCTTACAGGTGGCATATTGACCTTTTGTTTAATCTCATCAATCTTTAAACCATCAGGATATGAGGCTATGATTGAAACAACTTCAGCTTCAGGAACATCCATTAAACCAGCGTCCATAAGATACACAATCAGCTTATTTTCTGCTTCAGCTTGTTGTACTCTAGCAGTAGCTTCATCGATTTTCTGATCTAAGCGTTCTATTTCTTCCTTTGAATCAATCTGTATTTGATTATACTCTTGTTCTTTTTTAGATGCTAGAGCTCCAGTCTCATTGAATTCAGCTTCAAGTTGCGTGTTCTTCTGTTGAAATTCGAGTATTTTTCGATCTAGCTCATCTTTGTAAGTTCTTTTCTTGATTTCGGCTTCTGAAAGATCAGTTTTGTTGCTTTCATTTATTTCAATTTCAGTGGTAACTGTATCAATGGACTGTTTAGTTGTCATTCTCTTTTCTTCTAGTTCAGAATTGCTTTTTTGCAACTCATTTATAGTATTTTGAAGTGATAGAAGATATTCAGGAACAACTCTCACATCATCAGTTATTGATTCGATGGTGACATTAGAGTTAGCAACAACAGATGAAGAGCGTGAAGATAATTCTTCTATTCCTCTTTTTAACTCACTTAATATTTCATTTAATTTTTCTATTGACATCTTCTTTCCTCCTAAATATCTATCCTTGTTAGAACCTGAATTTTTCCAGTAGATGGATTGAAAGCAATGACTTCTCGTCGGTCTAAATCTTGTAGAATTTTACGAATAATATCTTCCGAAACACCGGATGTTTTACGAAGATTATCAATTGTATCAATGCCTGGTGTATTTAAACTCCTAATAACTTGAATTTCAGGTAGTGAGATGATATCTTTTTTGACAAGATATTGCAAAGCTTTAGAACGTGAGATTATTCTAGTATACTGTTCTGACAGCTCAGCATTTTTAATTTCCCTTGTTCTAGTTTGTTCTTTAGTTTCTTCTACTAAAGCGTTTGTTAGAACTTCAAACTCTTCCACTTTTCTATTGAAATTAGCTACTCTTTCAGTGAGAGAATCTACTTGTAGATTAGCTTCTGTATTTGTTTTTTCTCTTTCAAGAACTAGAGCAGATATTTGTTCAATATCCTTCCGTTTACTTGCTATTTCTGATTGTAAAACATCCTTTCTGTAAGTTAATTCTTGGAGATCCTTGTTAAGTTGTTCCAACTCTTCATTATTCTTACTCTTTATTTCTTCTAAACTATTGATGGATTGATTTTTCTCTTCTGCTTCTCTGGAGAAGGAAGAGAGCACATCATTGAATTCTCTAATTTTAACATTCAACTCATCCGTTTTACTAGAAAGAATTTGCTGCAATTCATTAAGGTTATTTGATAACCGCTCAATATTATTTTGAGCTGATTCAAGATTTACTCTACTCATGGTTATTTCCTCACAGTAGTAAGTACTAGTACAATGTTATCTTATACTCTAAATTAGACTAAATAAATCTTGTTTTAGTTTAAAGAGAAAAAGGAAAAGAAAAATAAGGAAAATTATTGTATGAAGAAGTCGGGATTTTCCTCGCCCCCTTCAATGTTATGACAGTATGCGACATGAGACTCAGAATACCATCTAGCTATGGGCTCCTCAACACGACATACATCCGATACTAGAGGACATCTTGTTTGGAATTTGCATCCTGGTGGGGGATTAATTGGAGTTGGAATATCTCCAGTAAGGAAGATTTTCTTTGAACGTTTGGTAGGATCAGCAATAGGTACTGCTGAGATTAGAGCCTTGGTATAAGGATGCATCATAGACTCAAAGATTTCATCACTAGTTCCTGCTTCCATAATTTTTCCTAAATACATTACATTAACCTCATCACAGAGGATTTTAACTAGAGATAAATCATGAGCAATGAATAAGTAGGTCAAACCCATTTTTCTTTGAAGTTCGAGAATTAGCTGAATAATAGCAGCTCGAACTGATACATCTAGGTTTGAGACTGGTTCGTCCATTACAATGAAATCAGGTTCTAAAGCTAATGCTCTTGCAATCCCTAATCTCTGTCTTTGTCCCCCACTAAATTCGTGAGGATAACGATATGCATGATGTGGAGCAAGTCCTACATCTTTCAGAAGTGTAAGCACTCGATAACTGGCTTCATCTCCAGAAGCTACTCCATGAATATCAAAAGGTTCGATAATAATATCATGTGCTGTTGCTCGAGGGTTTAATGAAGCATATGGGTCTTGAAATACTATCTGCAGATGTCTTCTGATTTCTTTCATTTCCTCAGAAGTTAAACGGTTAATATCAATTCCCTTGAAATAAACAGCACCTGCTGTAGGTTCATGTAACCTGATAATTGTTTTTGCAGCTGTACTTTTACCACAACCTGATTCACCAACCAAGCCTACAATTCTACCTTTTTTAATTCGAAGATCAATCCCGTCAACCGCTTTAAGGTGCGCTACTCTGGGTCTCTTGTTGAATGGAGGTACATAAGGCAAACCAAAGTACAAAACGATGATTGCACCAATCGCGATTAATCCATAAGCTTGGTAAAATGCAAATAAAACAATTGCACCAACAAAGGCAATCATAAACCAAGTGGTTTCAAAGGGGACAGGAATATCAAAGAATTTTTTCAAATTGATAACTTCTAAAATTACATCTTCTTCCATTTCTTTAGTTCTAATACGATCGGCTAACAGGCCTCTTTGTTGTTGTTTGGAAGCGATTTTTTCTATTAAAGATTCTGAACTACCCATTTTTGTCACCTAGATAACTGCTGCTTTTGGCACATGGCCAATCTCTCTCTTCTCACCACGTTCTTGCATCCAAGCTTTTCCTTCTTCTGTATAAAGGTGGCATCTTACCCTGTGACCTGATTCTATCTCAACTAAACCAGGAAGTACCGTCTCACACAACCCTCGCATCATGTAATCACATCTCGGATGGAATCTACATGCAGATGGAGGATTGATAAGATTTGGAATCGAACCTCTGATAATCGTCAGATCTTCTCTTGCTGCATCAGGTCGCGGAATTGCACCTAGTAACCCTCGTGTATAAGGATGATAAGGTGATTTGAAAATAACCATAATATCACCAATTTCGCAAATGAAACCCGCATACATTACAGCTACACGGTCACACATTTCAGCTATAACACCCATATCGTGAGTGATAAGAATAATACTCATATCGAACTCTTCGCTTGTAGCTTTTAAGAGTTCGAGAATCTGTGCTTGAATTGTCACATCTAATGAAGTTGAAGGTTCGTCAGCAATCAAAAGCTCAGGATTACAACTTAAACTCATAGCAATCATTACTCTTTGTCTCATTCCACCTGAAAATTCAAAGGGATAATTATCTACACGCTCATCAGCACTAGGAATACCTACAAGAGACATAATTTTAACAGATTTCTCTCTGGCTTCCTTTTTAGTAACTTTTTGATGAAGCATGATAGCCTCACTGATTTGATCACCAACGGTGAATACTGGATTAAGACTGGTCATTGGATCTTGGAAGATCATTGCGATTTGATTTCCTCTGATTTTTCGCATATCAGAGTCACTTAGATGTCGCAAATCTTGACCATGAAACATCACTTCACCACTTAGGACTTTACCTGGAGGGTCAGGAACAATCCCCAGAATTGATAAAGCAGTAACTGATTTACCTGAACCTGATTCACCAACTAAGCCCAATGTTTCAGATTTATAAACTACAAGATCTACTGACTCAATAGCTTTTACTACACCCTCTTCTGTAAAAAAGTAAGTCTTAAGTCCATTAATCTCTAAAAGTATATCTTCAGGGGGTCTACTCATAGAATCACTTTATTTTATTAGCTAATAATTATGATACTTTGTTGATTGTGTTTTTCTAACTTTTATAAGTTTGTCTATTTTTACTCGGAAGTTGAAAAAAACATTAGACATTAGGGAAAAAAATCCTAAACAGAAAAAATAAGTTATTTGATTTCATTTAGTACCTTGAGAAATATCACTTCAACATATCATATTTCTCTAGTTTGTTCTGGAATCTTTCCACATCCTTCTTTAGATTTGTGAGATTTATATTCAAATCTTTTTTCAGCTGAAGCATAATACATAGCTTAACAGCTGGCATTTCTAAATATAAGGGGAAAAACGACACTATCATGATTAGAGCTGCATTACTAATACTAGCATATGGGAGAATTTTCTTTTGAACAAGTATTTCAATACGTTCAAAAATCTGTTCTAGCTGATAAGTTTGGTGTGGGAAAATGTCTTTGAGATAACTGAATAACAAATTAGCTTTCGAAAGGAGCTCTTCGGTACATTTCCTACTATTGTCTCGAAGAAGACCAGCGTTGTCTAGAATGGTTTTTGCTTGTGTGAGCTTTCTAGAAAAAACATCTAAGTCTTTATCAACTCCCCAGAATTTCAAAATTCTGTGAATGTGCTTCATTTGTAGTTCTTTACCATGGATGGTCAGTGTTGTATCTAACATCGCCAGAAAATATGCTAGCATATCATCATTATTGAAACTCATATCATTAGAGTGACTTTCCTGTAGAAGATCATTCAAATATTGAAACTGGAGAAAAGCTTCAGTAAAGATATTCTCAGAAATGGTATGTTTAGTCAGGCTGGCAATAATCTCAACAAACCTAAAAACATGCCTTTGGTCTGAACTTCTGTTTATGTGTTCCAACTTTCCATTAACAAGAAAGAGGGGGGAATGCAGTTCTCGCAAACTGTTAACGAGGGGTTGCAGTTGCACATTGTCTATGATAGTGGTCATTTCTTCCTCACTGAATAATAGGGACTTTGGTTTATATAGTCAAAAGAATTTTTTACCTATAGAGAAGAAAGAAACCAATAGAGCAGGCAATCAAATGGAATAGGTGGTGGTGACTCCCTCCCTTTCTTATCTACACCCATTCTACAAGATTTGCGACTAAACAAAGATAAGCAGAAGCTTATCAACCTTTAATTCTCAAATTAATTAATAAACTAGGTAAATATCGCTGCAGCTAGTTTGCAGTTTTTAGTTTAAATGTCAACAAAATTGTCTCATGAAATAAAAATAAAATGAGAAAAAAGGTTTGAAAGAAGGGATATTAATCCTTCAGTCTTGGGTCTAATGCGTCCCTGAGGGAATCACCGAGTAGATTAAAGCCTAACACCGTGAAGAATATAAATAGAGCCGGAAACATCGGCATCCACGGATATTCGATTAAATCGTTTTGCCACTTGTTGAGATCGTCTCCCCAACTTACTGCATTTGGATCTCCGAAACCGAAGAATGCCAACGCCGCAAATAGGAAAATCGTTCCCGCAATTCCAAGCGTTACGATAATAATCAGTGGTGCTAGTGAGTTCGGTAGTATATGTTTGAAGATAATCCTCATGTCGCTCGCTCCTAGCGCTTTTTCCGCTTCCACAAAATCTTGCTGTTTCAGCGAGAAGAAGTTCGACCGCACGATCAACGCCGTGCCTCCCCATCCGATTAGGGAGAAGAAGATAACTACAACCGCGTACCGCCCACCCGGTATATTCACGTCTTCGAATAGCACAATGATGAAGATCATCAATATGAATCCAGGCATTGAATATAGTATTTCGATAATTCTTTGCAGAACTTCGTCGATTAAACCACCATAAAATCCAGCTATCGCTCCTAAGAATGTACCAATAATTACTGTCGTCATCTGACCTAAAAACCCAAGGGCTAATGAAACGGTTGCTCCAAAGAAAACTCTGGATAACATGTCTTGTCCATTTCTATCAGTTCCAAAGGGATGTTCAAATGATGGAGGTAATTTGGCTTGATCTGCGAATTGATATCTAGGATGGTTGAATAAGACAATGGGATTCTCTTTAGGCATACCCGGCACCCACAGTTCGACATATAAGTTATTCAAACTGATAGAGTTGTTGGGGTCTCCAAAAAGAATGTCTCTGTCTGTTAAAAATTGGTCGAATGATAGCAGTATCCATGATGTAAAAGCCATCAGAATTAAAAATAGGACGATGTAAAGACCAAGCATACCCATCTTGTCTTTCTTAATACGGCGCCAAACAATTGACCATTGTCCAGCTCCTTTCATTGTATCGATTTCTCTTAATGTCTTCTCATCAAGTAGAAATTCTTCTCTTTCTTCTCTGTCTACAGTTGCCACACTTTACACCTCTAATACTTAATCCTCGGGTCAATAAACACGTACGTGATATCCGTAAGTAACCGCGCTATCAAAAAAAGCAGCGGAAATATCGTGTTAGTTGCCATCATCAAAGGATAATCTCTAAAGAGAGCTCCTTCAAGGAATACTGTACCTAATCCTGGCCATCCGAAAACACTTTCAATCATGACTGAACCTGCTAGTAATCCAGGTAGTGAATTACCAATGATTGTAACTATTGGTAATAGCCCGTTTCTGAATGCATGTTTGTAAATTACCGCTCGATTATCCAACCCTTTCGCTTTCGCCGTTGTAATGTAATCTTGTCTTAAAATCTCCAGTAGTTGTGATCTAATCAATCTTGCCATGAACACTAACCCACCAAGAGTTAGTGCTAATGTTGGTAGTATTAGATATTTATAGAAAGCTGGATTTAAAAACAGTGGTTTTCTGAAAGCGTCCTTGTTGGCTACTCCGGTAAAATTAAACAAGCTAAACGATAATAACATCAGAAGCTTAGCTAGCCAAAACAGTGGCATGGAGTATCCTAGTAGCATCGCTATTGTAAGTGATCTGTCCCAAAATGAATTTTGTCTTGTAGCAGAGACTACACCTATTGCTGTAGCCAGTAAAAGCGATAAAACAAACGATATAACATTGAGTGTTATAGTATATATTGCACGTTCTGAGATAATTTGCGCGATAGGTATTCCCTCTCCCGCCTGAGTATTATACCAACTATTCCCCAGATCAAAGTGCAATAAATCATTAACGAAATCAACATATCTAGTAAACCATGGAACAGTATACATTTCACGATCTAAGAGACCCATTTCTATAGCTTCTTTGTTATACGCCTGGTTGTAACATTCCGGTGATTCACAATGAATCAGACCTATTCTTACAACAACCGGGTCACCTGGGCTTACATTGATTAGAGTAAAATTCATCAATGTAATACCTAGCATAACAGGGACAATATAAATGGTTCTTCTAACTATAAATCCTCTTAATGACATTTATTTTTCTCCGCGAAGTTTTTACTCGAAATTTGAGTAATAGTGAGTCACTAATTATACTCAAAAATCTACGTGCTTTTATAAGTATTATCTTCTAACTAGGGGAAAGATATATAAATGGGTTGAAGGTCGGGCTATCACTAAAATAAACTGGTTTTTCTTAAATCTTGGATTTTGGTTCTGGAATCTCAACATCTAAATCTTGTTGATCAAAGGTTATTTTACCATCGTGCATATGAAGAATACGTTTTGCTCTTTTTGCTGCTGCTAAATCATGTGTTACCAAAGCGATGGATGTTCCTCTTTCTTCATTCAATTCTTTGAATAGATCTAGTACTGCTTGTCCTGTCTTTGTGTCCAGATTTCCTGTTGGTTCATCAGCAAGAAGCATTACTGGATTATTGATTAAAGCACGCATAATTGCAACCCTTTGTCTCTCTCCAGAGCTTAACTCTTCGGGGAATTTTCCATTCAGATGTTCTAAATCAAATTCTTTAATTATTTGATTCACTCTAGTTTTTCTTTCCTCGTAAGGTACAGAATCAAATATCAAAGGAAGTTCTATATTTTCTTCTGATGTTAATCCTTCAATTAAGTTAAAGAATTGGAACACAAATCCTAGGTTTTTTCTTCTAAAATTAGTTAATTCATAGTTCGAGAAACTGCTTAAGTCTGTATTGTTAATAATAATTTTACCTCTAGTTGGTACCTCTAAAGTTCCAATTAGGTTGAGTAAGGTTGTTTTTCCACTCCCACTTGGTCCAACTATTGATGTGAATTCTCCTTCTCTTAGAATCATATCTACCCCTTGAACAGCTTTCACAACATTTGTACCTATGATGAAGTGTTTTGAAACATTGTCACATTCAACAATTTCTGTTCTCATCTATTTCATTAGACAAACAAGCACTAATAAAGTTGTTCAAAGCCCTATTTTCAAAATACTAGAATGAGCCTAACGTGCTTATTATAATAACTAAACTACTGATGGGTTTAGTAAGATTATTTCTTGAGTTGGGGCCAAAAATATTGCTTTACCTTCTATATCTTGACCTCCTTGTTTTGCCTTGTAAGTATATAATGTCGTGGGGATATAAATAACATGTAAAATTATTTCTGATATGTCTGAGCTTACCAAAATAGATCCTTCTAAGATGCTATCAATATCTTGTGTCTCAGTAAAGGTTTGTATTTTTTCGACTAAACCTTGATAATAGTTTTCTAGCATCATCTCATTAGCTTGGTTTATATCAGTCTGAGAGAATATTTCAACCCATTTTCTTAGCGTTTCTTCCATTCTTTTTGTATGCTCGATATTTTCATGAATGTGCAATTTTTTACTCTGAAATTCTCTAACTTCCTTGATGAGTTTTTCTTTCTCCTCTCTTGGGATTTTTTTATTCCTCTTCTCATCAAGTTTGTATTTTTTCGTTCTTGCATCTAGTCGTTTTTGTATTCTTTTTAATTTAATAAAATCCACTTGAGATTCTCTACTGATTTTCTTCTGTTTTTCTTCAAATTCTATCAGTTGGTTTTTTAATTCTTGTTTTGCTTTTTGAAACTCATCATCATTTTTCCAGAAGGAGTTTTCATTGATAATTAAATTGTTGATTTCTTGTAAATGTTTTAAAATCTCTTGTTGATAATTCTGAAGACCTTGTAATCTAGTTTCATATTCCTTGATATAATGATGAATTTTTGAGGAATCGATTTTAAATAACTTCATTTTCGGAGAGACTTTAGTAAGATTTTCTTTTGCTCTGCTGCTTAGTATCTGAGTTAATTTAATCTGGAATCTGTTAAAAGCTTGATTCCAAAGGTTTTGCTCATTTGGTGTTAGATTTAAGATCTCATCATTACTCACAAGCAGTAATTTGAAATTTTTGTTTGCTCCAACCATTAGTGTTGGAAGTTTGATTTTGTCAATTTCAACGGGTATTATAGCTTGGTATTTTCCTTCTAACTTACATAAAGCAAAAGGTATACCATATGTTTCTCTTTTTTTCACAGAAATTTTTTCAAGAGATTGAAGTTTGGTCTTGATTCCATTGATAATTTCATTTTCCTGTTTCTCCTTTTCTTTGAAATAGAAGTCAGATAACTGGATTTTTGCATTGGAATAGAATTCTATTAATTCTTTTTCAGTTCTAATAAGATCCTCAATCTTTTTTTGACTAATAGACCCATCTGCCTTTGCCGCAACTTCCGAAATTCTTTCTTCAAGCTTTGATGTTTGTTGTTCTACTTCAACAATCTCTTCTTTCTGAGTAATAGAATCTGGTTGCGATTCTGAACCACTTTCTGTTGGTTGTTCAACCTTGAGTTCATCTCCTTTAATAATATCAGGAGTTTCTTCAACAATTTTCTCTATTTTTTTAACAAGAGAAATATAGTCGGAAAACACTTGGTTTTTTTCCTTTGGAGATTCACTCATCAGTAATAACCAAGTCTAATACAATATCCAGAATATTTAAACTGCTCGAAATGGAAAAAGAGAACGAGAGACTGTTTTTTCTCTTATTAGAAAAAGAAAAGCATTTTCCTAAAAAATATCCACGTATTGCCGAATTATATAAAGAAAGTTGCAATGTATACTTAGGTGAGCCCTATTTCTAACAAGAAATGTGCTATATGTAATTCGACCTTTCCTAACAAAGTGATATTCTGTTCTGTTTGTGGTACAGAATTAGTAGAAGAAGTGAAAAAGCCAACTGACACATTTGATTCTCCAATTGACCTACCTTCTGGGCATCCAAATTCCAAACCATTTTTAAGAGATGAACCTTTGGATACAAAACCCATAGACGGAGGATTCATTGTTGATAAAACTCAATATGCTTGGCAAGTTTCTGAAAATATAGTTCCATTGAAAATGAAGGGGGAAATAAGCTATAGTGAAGGCTTTAGGTCTCCCAAATTAAATGTGAAAAGATTCAAACAACTTTCATTCTTTGAAAGCATACTTTTAGGTGGTTTAAATACCTTAATTTCAGTTTCTCTACTTTTCTTCTCCAGTATAATTCTATTAGTAACATTGAATTTGATCCCTTCAAACTGGTTGTCAATATTTCTAGCCACTTTTATTGCATTAGTATACTCAGGGCTCTCTTATTTGAGCTGTTTCAAAACTGCACAAGTTCTCTCGAATTGGGATGAAAAGCCTCTCAAGATGAGTAAATCAAATTTCTTTTCCTTTAGTCTAATTCAAGCAATTCAAGTAGGTTTGATAAGTACAATTTCTGTTATTTGTTTGAAATTGTTCTTTCCCCATTCTGAACCTATTAGCTCACCTATCTCAATGTATGTCCCCTCAATTATAATCATCCTACTAGTTGCTTTTCTTTCTCCAACTTTTCGTATTGCCAAAATATTGACTTTGATACGAAGTGCCGGAGTTTTCCAAGATTTTCTAGATGCTTTTCAATTTCCAAAAATAGGTGCTAGACGAACAGTAGAGGTAATTGCATTCTCTTATATTCTTCCTGCTTCGTTAATTATAGCTACATTTTCTCCTACCTCACACGTAGTTTCCACACTCCTAACAACTACAATAGAAATAAACGTAGCAGCTTGGGAATATGTTCTTGTAGGAATAGTAATTTTAGTCTTAGCAGCAAGTATAACCTTTGCAAACTTCGTAGATGTCAATACGTTTTACTTCTATGAACAATCAATCCAAAGCTATATTGAACCTCCAAGTCTTAATTGGGTTAAGAGAATAGGTAATCCTTCAAATTCAGATGATAAAGAAAGTTCTGGAAATTATAATAGAGATACCACCGATTCTTTGGAATCTAGAGATGAAAGATGTCCAGTATGCTCATCGATACTAGTAACAGGTGCTGAATTCTGTACAGACTGTGGGAAAAAAGTTGTGAAATAGAGTAAGAAGCTCTATTCTTCTTGCATTTTTTGAACTATTTTCTTTATTATTGTTTGAATGGTATTCATTCTTCCCTCAATAACATCAATTCTGTTATTAATATCGTCAATTTCCTCTCGCGAAATACTTTTTCCTTTTTCAGTAATTACAATTTCTTGCTTCTGTTCTCTAACATCAATTATACCTTCAGTATTAGCTGGACGGACAATATCTTGAATGTTATTAGCTTCTAATAGCTTGTAAGATAAGAAATCAAATGTTTCTTGGATATTCTGACCAGTTAAAGCACTAGTTTCACTGTAATAGAAGTGAATTCCAGTTTCTACTTCTAATCGATTGCAGAATTCAAGTGCCATATCTCTAGAAACTCTTCTTCCCTCTTCTAAATCCACTTTGTTAGCAATAATAAAATAGATAAGGATCCCATTATTTGATCCAACCATAGCTTCTTCTAGCCAGTTGTTCAAATTGGTCATAGTAGCAGGATCTTGGCAATCAAAAACTAAAATAGCTGCTCCAGCACCCTTGTAAAAAGTACTTCGGACAGCTTGATAACTTTCTTGACCTGCTAGATCCCAAATTTGAAAAGTAATGGAATCTTTATCAGTTTGAATTTTCTTTGATGAAAAGTCTGCACCTATAGTTTTTAAGTAACTGGATTCAAAACCTTTCCCCATATATCTTTCTCGAATAGAAGTTTTTCCTACCGCCCCATCACCAGCTAAAACTACTTTGAAATTCCATTTTCTCATGTTTTCACCGATTTTAATTTATTAAGATAGTTCTTCTTCTAGTTCTTCTATCCTAGCTTGACATTCTAGTAATTTTTTCTGAAAAGTTATTCCTACTTCAGCTTGAGTTTTTTCAAAATGCTCTTTTGCATTCTCAAGTTCCTTTTTCATTTCATCTCTCTCTTCTCTAGCCTTTTTCATTGCTTCGCTTTCTCGAGCCTCTTGAACTGATTTCTTTAACAGCTCTTCAATAGATTTTTCAGTTATATCTGCTTTTGAGGAGAGAGTTAATTGCATTGCTCTAATTTCTTCATTAGAAATTTGTGGTCTGTCAGCAAGCAAGTCATCTATTTTTTCATCTAATGCTTTTTTCTCTACCAGTAGGTCGGATAATTGAGATTTAAGTTTTCTATTATCTTCTGATAACTCTGATGAGTTTGTTAATTCTAAATCTAGAGAGCGTCTCAAATGCTCTAAATCTTCTGATCCTTCTCCATATTGGTTCATATAACGTATAACCATGGTCAGATATTCTCTGACCATCGGATGTAGTAGTTCCCAGTATTGAACTAATTCTCTCTCTACATCTTTTAATCTCGCATCTTTCTCTCCTGGAGGAAGTTTTGTAAAAACAGGACTTTCAATATTTACTGATGAATAGTAATCTGGAATGTAATCATAAATTGTTTCGCCTTTGTACTTCTTTGGTTTAGACATAGAATAACCCAAAAAACTGTTTTCTTTAACTAAAATAAACATTACGAAAGAATCCAATACTGAAAAAATCACTTGAGTTCAGAATAATATCAATTTTTAGAATTATTTCTTCTCTTTTCATAAATCATGTTAAGGCTGAATGCTGATTTGAGATTTTTTCTGTCCATGAAAATTTCTCCAATATTCAGGTAATTGGTTGAGATCTTTTCAATAGTTTTTGCATCTAGTTTCTCTTTACTTAGTTTTTCTGTAAGAACTGCTTGAAAAATTTTTTTGCTTTTTCGCTTCTTTCTTGTATACAAACTTAACTTTGCTCGTATTATAAAGCCATAATAAAGTGTCTTAACCATACTAACTATACCCACTTTAACACCTCAAATATTGTTGGTTCCATATTTCTTGAAGCGAATGTATGTGATTTTTTCTCTAGAAAGTTAATTTTTTGTGGCTATTCTTTCTTTTTGAGTACTGCTGCGAAACGATCGACATTTGCTGAATATTCAATCATTATTTTTTCTGCCGTTTGTTTAGTAACACCTTCTTCTCTAAGTTTGTTGTATATCCTAATTAGAGCATCAGCAAAGGTTTCGGCTAAATTTACGTTATAAATAGCACCAAGGAATTGTTCAACAAGTGGACCAATCTCTCCTGAAAGCGCCTTAACTATGTCTTTTGTTTGAGAAAAATCTTTGATTGGTTCTTTTTGTTTATCAGCTTTTACGTCATTAATACTCTGTTTTTTCTTCTTTCCTTTCTTAGCCACAAAATCACCAATTCTCAAGTTCACAACTCTGTGAAGTATAAAAAATTTACCCTTCGGGCTACCTTAATGCATTATCTTACAATAAAATAAACAAATTACAATCGGTGATTTGAAATTGTAAAAAATGTTATTTTTGGATTTGAACATTCTCTGCAGTTTCTGCTTTAGTGAGCTGTATTGAAACATGAACAAATCTTTGGATAACTGTTATGACACAAAGAGCTGTAAGGATCATATATCCGATTGAGAAGTAGGAGATATTCAAGCTACCCACAGAATAAACAGCTGTAGTAAAGCCTTGTTCAGGAACTAAAATTCCAACGAACATTAGTACCATCAATATCATAAATCTCTCTCCGCGTTCCATAATTCCTACAGCCATTTTCTTAATCCCAATACTCTCTCCTTTAGCTCTAATATAACTGATTAAAAGAGTTGAAGCTACCATAATTATGCCTACATAGATGGTAATTATATCATCTACTAAAATTGATCGAGCAATCACTCCACCAAAAACAACTACATCACTAACACGATCTGCTATACTATCAATGAACGATCCCTTTATGGAATCAAGTTTGTTATATCGAGCTACACCACCATCTATGAAATCCATTGCTCCAGCAAACCAGATGATTATGAATGCTGTTAGAAAGTTGTTAAGAGCAATAAAAACGCCTGAAGTTATAGAAAGTAAAAGTCCAATTACTGTGAATATTGTAGGATGAATTCCTAGTTTAGCAAAGAAGATAATCAGAGGTTGAACAATCTTAGATAGGGGTTCTCGTATCTGTGAAATCATTGGCCGATTCATTTTATCGTCAGAGTTTTTTAAGTTTTCTGTAATCTGTATGAAACCAAAATATATTCAATCTATGAGTATAAGAAAAATAGAAATTAGAAAATATTTAGAAATACTGTTCAAAACGGACACTATATTACTTCTTCAAGAACTAATTTGCATTAAGAATTTCTTCCATTTCTTGGATTTTTATAAGAATTATACTCTTAGTTCTTCTCTTATTAGTAACACTAACCATATCATAAGAGTTCTGAGAGAATCTATTACCAATAATTATTGCTCCATCACAGTTCATGTCATTAATTTGATGTTCGGTACGGATAATTGTATTTGTTCCGATACTTTTTTTCCAATGATAAGCAAAAACAGCAAATTTCTGATCTTGACTTTCAACAATATAAGGTAAAATTCTGCTTTGTGTGTCGATATTATCCTTTTTGAGTTTCTGAACCTTCCCATATCTATTGAGGAACTTACCAACCTTCTCTTGAAATCCCATTTCTTCCATTTCTATCATCTGACCATTTATGTCGGAATATTTGATTGTTGGTAACTCTAACGTATTACGACATAAAAAACTATCTGTCAAAATGAATAAAATCTATCTTCTAGTCCTCATTTGAAGAGTATCAGTATCTTCTTCTTCTTCTGGAGGTGGAGCTGAATGTTTTCGAGATGATCTCATAGTCAAAAGAATGATTCCAACACCCAAAATTCCCAATGCAATAAATAATGTATAAGGATAATCAGACCATATAGAATATGAAAGTATCAGAAGTAGTATTCCTACACCGAAGAAAGAATAAACCACTATAGAATAAATAAGCCTAAACCTTGGTCTTTCCATTAAGGGAAGTTGTTTTTCTTCCTCAGATTTCTCAGGTTTTTTCTTCTCTTTCTTTGGACTCATGAGTTTACACTCTTTTAATCTATTCAATTGGTAGGTATTCAAAATGTGATTCAGGAACATACAAAATATTCCAAATTAATGTCCATACTGCCACAGCAGTTATGAAATATTGAAAGATTGCTGAAGTAAAATATTGTCTAACTTTTATTCCTGTTTCTATTTTTCTAAGTGATAGGAACCAAGCAATAGATACTGAGATATAAATGAGCAATAATAATAAACCTGGAAGCCAGTTTGTAAAGTTAGAAAGTCCAAAAATCAATCCTGCAGAAAATCCAATTATCAGCTTAGACCAATAAACTTGGTTCATTCTTGGCATTTCTATGATACTTGCCTTAATGTTTTTAGGTTTCAATCCCTCTTTGGTATTCTTATACATTCGAACAAACGAATTTTTGATAGAGATTATCATTCGTTTGAATAGATTTTTAATTCCTATGAATATTTTTTTTATGTCGAAACCCAAATTAGTCACCGTGATTTAAATGAAGACATATCTTTCAAGCATTGATATTGCTGCTTTAGTGGCTGAAATACGCCCTAGGATTATTGATAGTTGGACTAACAATATTTATTCAATCGGGAAGAATTTGGTTATATTAAGGTTTCGTAAATCGACTGAAAGTCCCTTTGAGCTCGTTATAGATTTAGGGAAAAGATTTCACACAACTAAGTATGATAGGAAGAAACCTTCCTCTCCAAATAACAAAATTCTATCCATGAGAAAACATATTCGAGACTTGCCGATAAGAGACTTTTATCAAATAGGTTTAGATAGAGTTGTCGTTTTTGAAATAGCCTACAAAGATGGTTGTTACAAGCTTATTGTTGAATTGTTTGGAGTAGGAAATGTTGTTTTAGTAGGACCAAGCAACAAGATAATTTTGGCATATAATTATAGACGTATGAAAGATAGAGATGTCCACCCCGGAAGAGAATATAAATTCCCCCCATCTTCTGAAAAAAACATTTTAAATCTCAATGATGCAGAAGTAGCAGAAAAAGCCACAAATTATGAAGGAAAGATCACAAATTTCTTGAATGAAATAATGGGGCTAGGACCTGTTTATTCTAAGGATGTTGTAACAAAGTCTGGAATAGAAAAAAAACTCATTGAAGATTTAGATGATGAGGAGAAACAGAAGCTAATTTCTGAAGTAAAAAAACTCCAAGAAATAATTGTTAACAAGAAATTCATCTACTCTAAATATCTGGATGAGGATGAAGTTGTAGACATTACTCCAATAACTCTTTCTCGATATGAGGATTTGCAACACGAAGTTGTGTCATCATTTGATTCAGCCTTAGATGATTTCTTTTCACCATCTGAAGAGGAACCAGAATATACTAAGGATAAAACTGAAGTTTCTGGCAAAATGCTTAAAACTCAAAAAATATTAGCTAGTCAAGAAAAGCATCTGGAAACTCTAAAAGAACAAGAAAGAGTGGAGAAGAAAAAAGGTGACTTGCTATATGCTAATTTTGCAGTTGTTGATGAATTATTATCTACTATAATCAAAGCACGAAGAGAAGGTGTTTCGTGGAAAGAGATAGAAGCAAAACTGGCTTTAGGAAAGGAAAAAAACATACCTTCTGCACAAATCTTAGACAGAATAACACCTAAGAGCAAGCAAATCTGGGTAAAATTACCTAATCCAGAAACTAATGAAGAAGAGATTGTGGAACTAGATTTTACACAAACATTAACTGATAGTGCTAATTCTTTTTATCAAAAAGCGAAAAAAGGTCGTAGAAAAGTTCCAGGGGCTCTTGCCGCAATAGAGAGAACAAAGAAACAGCTGAATGAAGTTGAATCTACGAAGGATACTATTGAAAAGGAAATTGAAAGCAAACCACTGCTGGTTAAGAGATCAAAGAAGTGGTATGAGAAGTTTCACTGGTTTATATGTGATGGATTTGTTGTCATTGGTGGAACCGATGCTAAAACAAATGAACGAATTCTAAAAACCTATCTAGATGATAATGATTTATTCTTTCATGCTGATGTCCATGGGGCACCATATGTAGTAGTAAAAGATGGTCAAAATAATTTAAGCGAAGAGTGTAAGAAAGAAATTTCAATATTTGCTTTAAGTTATTCAAGTCTTTGGAAGGACAGGAAATTGGTTGGTGATGTATATCATGTTTTACCAGAACAAGTTAGTCTAACTGCACCTTCAGGACAATATCTCTCTAAAGGTAGTGTAATGATATATGGTGCGAAAAATTACTTCAAAAATGTAGAAGTAAAACATTCCATTGGTTTCATTATTTATGATCAATATGTACAAATTATTGGTGGTCCTACAGAGAGCGTGGAATCAAAAACAGAATACTTTACACAAATCAAGCCAGGAGATATGCAAAAAGGTAAAATTGCTAAGGAAATCAGAGATAAACTACTAAAACTATGTCCTGATGAGGACACCCACAAATTTGATTCTATAACGGTCAATGATATACTCCCCTTTATACCAGGAGATTCCGAATTGATATGAGTGTTTAAGGTTCTAAGAAATTGATAAATTGTGTAAAACCTTTAAAGTAACATACGATATTTGTCAACATAGAAACAATGGAAGGTTTGTAAATTGAAATCTGTCTTTGATGAGAAAAAATTTGAAATGGCAGTAAAAGAAATAATGACAAAAAAGGTTATTACAGTACACCCAAATACTTCTGCAGATATTTGTGCAAAATTAATGATTGACAACAAAATCGGTTCAGTTGTGGTCGTTGATTTAGAGGGAAAGACACTAGGGATAGTTACAAAAGAGAATCTGATAAAACATGTTCTCGCACTAAATAGGAGAGCGGACGAAGTAACCGTGGAAAAAGTAATGTCCTCACCTCTAATAACAGCTTCTCCTTCCTTAACGATTATTCAAGCTATGCAAACGATGTTCAAGGATGGTATCAGACATCTTGTCATAGTTGGAAAAGAAGGAAAAATAGTAGGGATTTGTACAGATTCAGATATTTTCAAAGTTGTTCCACAGTTAATTCTTTTAGAACAAGAATATCTCAGAGTAATGGGAGAAGAAACTGATTCTAGCGATAAAGAAGAGATTGCTGGGTACTGTGATGACTGTAAAGAGTATTCTGAGAGTTTGATATTTAGTAAGGGACTGTACGTGTGTAAAAGATGTGCTCCGGAAGAGTTGATAGAAAGTAATGTATAAGTTCTATACAGATTCGATGCTTGGAAAACTAGCCCGTTTTTTACGCTTTTTAGGTTACGATACTCTTTATCGATCGAAAGAAAGTATAGATGAAATGTTAGAAGAATCTTTTCAAAGCAAAAGAATATTGATATCACAATCTCAAAAAGTGATTTTGTTAAGTGAAAAGAAGAAAACACAATCCATTCATCTAACCTCAACAGATATTTCTAGCCAATTACAGGAAATTAGAGAATCATTAGGTCTTTCCATTATTTTTCCACCTGAAACTATGAGATGCAGTGTGTGTAATGGGAATCTATCATTTAAGGAAAAACAAGAGCTATTAGATAGAATACCTGAAGGAACTGCAAAACATTATGATGAATTTTGGGAATGTGATTCTTGCGCAAAAATTTTCTGGCTAGGAAGCCATTGGGAAGATATTAAAAGGGTTATAGAAGAAATAAAGTAGAGTGTTATTGATGAAAATCGAGGATGAGACAGGATCTTATTTAGTAAAATTAGCACGCCATGCTGCAGAAATTTGGATTAGAGAAGATAAGACTCCTCAACCATTAAAACCAATACCTGAACAGACCAAACTTGTAACAGGGGTATTTGTAACAGTTAAAGCTATTAAGGGCTCAGAACATCTTCTTCGAGGATGTATTGGTTATCCTATTGGTATAGACCCCCTTTACAAAGAGGTTATTGAACTAGCTAAGACATCAACTTTAAATGATCCTCGATTTCAGCCAGTGAAGAAACACGAATTAGCTGAGTTAATCTTTGAAGTAACAGTTATGACTCCTCCTCAAAAAATAGAATATTCCTCTCCACAAGAATTGCTTAGCCAAATTACAGTTCCTGGTGATGGACTTATTGTAAAACTTGGTCCAAATCAAGGATTGTTATTGCCTCAAGTTCCTGTTGAACAAGGATGGAATACTGAAGAATTCCTTTCTAATACATGCAGAAAAGCTTACCTACCTATGGATGAATGGAAAAACAACAAATTATCTGTTGAAAAATTCCAAGGAATAGTGTTTTCAGAACAAGAACCAAATGGTTCAGTAGTTAGACAAGAACTAGAGAATGGTTGCTAATATTTTAGATATTTCCTCTTCATCTATTTCGGTAACAAGATGAGGAACAAATATAGGTAATGATACAGGAAGCTCATTTGTTAATTTATTAAAAACTGCCTTAGATACCGCTAAGCCTAAACATTCATTCTTAGTATAGTAATGCAATAGATGCTTCACATCAAATTCGTGCTCTACATAGTAAATTTCTTTTTCTTCAAGACTCAATTGAGGTTGAAAATTCAGGATTCGAGTAATAGATTCTTTGAATTCATGATTCATTTCCGAATTTTTCTGCAAGGAGTAGATTTGAGTAACTGCTCCTCTTTTATAGAGCTGAATTATATTTGAGATATCCTCTCTCTCACCAGAGATTAAAACTAGAACTTTCCCTTGACTACCAACAGGTAATCCTCCTAATCCTCTATTAATTGTATCAAAAACGTAAGCTTTGTCATCTCTTACTTCTATCTTAAGTTTATATTCTGGAGTGGTAAGGTCTACTTTCAATCCCTTTTCTTCATTATTATCCAAAATAAATTCTCCAATTTTTGCACCAAGTTCCACACTTGAATAAGGATGTTTTCCTGTTCTTTTTGCTTGAACTGCAAAAGTGGAATTCTTCTTGAATTTAGTAAAAAATTTCTCTTTTACACATAGTTGTATGTCTTCTATTTTGGACGAACACTGGAATACTTCACTTGTGCTTACTGCTCCTGGAGTAAGAGCTGTAATTACTTCCTCTACCTTCTTAGTTTCATTGGATTTTACGAAAACTCTACTATATTCCTTTATTACTTGATACTCTAAGACTTCATGAGCTTTCAATAAGAAGTCTATGTGAGAGACTAAACGGTCTGTAAACCATTTTCGTGTTTTTGCACCTTTTATTGCTATCTCTGAAAATCGTATCATGATTATAGGAAAAAAATTCGACATGGTTAGTTCTATCCATTCGGATTATTCGGTTTCAAAGAAGTCTATTCCTTCAATAAATCTTTCTCTTCTTGCTTCTAATTCAGCTTCTGAAAAACCAGATTCTCCTTCAACAACCACTACTTCTGTTAAATCGCTGGCCTTGTGTTCAACTTCATCTTGAACTTCGTAGCCACCGTCTTTATTGAGTTTGAGTTCTATTCCACATTTAGGACAAACCAGAATTTTTGCTTTTCCTTTTTTCTTAGGGATTAATAATTTTCCACATTCGGGGCAGAATTCCATATTTAACACTCTGAAGTCTGATTTTTTTCCGTATATGTCGTAACAGTCTTATGAACCTTTCCGTTTGATACAAAATTGCTCACATTTTTTGGGATGAAATTTCCAACTACAACTTTATATTTCTGATATCGTATTAGCATTCATGAAACAGACGGATTCATCATTAACCTCTTCTAGGAAAGATGACCATATTCTACTTTGTTTAGAATCAGATGTTCAATACAGTGGAATAACAAATGGTTTTGATGATATAATTATTGAGCCTACTTTACTAACACAATTCTCCTCAGAAGAAGTCGATTTATCTACTACATTCCTATCTAAGGAAGTAAACTACCCTATCATAGTCTCAGGTATGACTGGAGGAAGTGAAAATGGTAGGGTTTTCAATGAATCTGTTGCACGAATTTGTAGTGAATTCAATATAGGTATGGGTGTTGGATCTCAAAGAGCTGCAATTGAAGAACCAAAGCTTGTCGATACTTACAAGGTTAGGCATATCGCACCAAATATCCCACTCATTGCAAATCTAGGAATAGCTCAGTTTATTCAAGGATATGATCATGTACAAGCACAAAAAGCTATTACTATGATTGGAGCTGATGCTTTAGCTATCCACATCAATCCTCTTCAAGAGTTTGTTCAAGGTGAAGGAGACAAAAATCAATCAAAAGCTCTAAAGAAAATTGTGGATCTTAAACAAGAATTGGATTCTCCTATTATCATTAAAGGTGTAGGAACGGGGTTAACAAAAGAAGATGCAAAAACCTTAACCCAATTGAAAATCTATGCTCTAGATGTTGCAGGAGCAGGGGGGACTAATTGGTCCCGGATAGAATATTATCGTAATAAGGAAGTAAAATATCTTTCTGATAAGTTTCTTAATTGGGGAATATCTACGAAAAACAGTCTGTTGAATGCAGTTGAATTAGCTGAGAATAAAAGCGTAAAGCTTATAGCTTCAGGAGGAGTGTGGTGTGGATTTGACGCAGTAAAAGCTTTACTTCTAGGAGCAGATTATGTTGGTTTAGCTCTACCAATTCTGAGATCCATTGGAAAGGGAGGAATAGATGATTGTAGAAAATTCCTATCAACATACATCCTTGAAATGAAGGCAGTATTGGCAATGCTTAACATAAGTAATTTAGAAGAATTAAAAAAAGAAAGGCATAAGATTTTAGACAAAATTTAATGTTATCAGCCTAACTATGATTCATCATAGAGCGAAAGCTCTCTGCAATGCCTTGTTCATCCTCTAATCACATATAAATTACTCATAATTATCTTTTGTGATAGAAAATAAAAGAAGAAAGAAAATGATTTTATCCACTTACCCTGATAGGAAACCTGGATTTAGGATAAATGTAGGAATAACAATTGCAAGATTGATTGCTACAAGTATAAAATAAGCCATTTTATTCCAACTAAGGATTTTCTTACCATCTAATTGCCAAACAGGTATACAGTTGAATAAAGCAATAATACCATTAAACTGCGCAACAAGGATGAAAATGTTAGGAACACCAAAAAGACCATAAAGAGCTAGAGGACCTGCGAATCCAACAGCATAGCCACTATAAGTTAAGAAACCGATAATTAGACTAACAAATCCTATTACTGCATTTATTGCTGGTCCCGCAAATGAAACCAAGCCTATGTCTTTTTTGTTCATTTGACGACTCATAGGAACTATTGCTACAAAACCTGGGACAATTAGTCCAATTCCTAAAACTAACGTGAGCATTGTAAACAACATTCCTTTAACCCATAGAATATATCGAGCAAACTGTCCTTTTCTGATGGCTACAAATTTATGAGCTAATTCGTGAGGTAAGAAAGCGGTACCTACTAATATTGCAGCAATAGCAAAACCCCACCATCTATTCTCTGTAGCTCTGATATATTGGAAAAAACCAAAAACAAGAACTATTAATGTAAAACCAAAAAGTATGTCTAATACCTCATTTCCTAAAGAAAATAGCTCACCTGAAGAAGTAAGTCTTTTTGCAATAAAGTCCTTCTTACTCTTCTCATCGGGAAAGTGCATAGGTTGCTGAGCCTGAGCTTGTTGTTGAGCAGCTTGTTGAGCAGCTTGAGCAACACCATAAGCTATTTTTCGCATAACTTCCGCTGCTCTAACTTGACCCTGAGGTGCACCTGGTTGGGCCCCTTGTGTTGACTGACTTGGTTGACTGAGCGAGGGGCAGTTATGAGTATGAGCATCTCTATGATTCTGACAAAAGGACCCTCTACAGAATCGACAGTAGAATAAAATATCTGCTTCAGTATTGCACTGGGGATGTTCACATTGCATTTGAAATAATCACTAATAATGTTCTATGGCTCAATGAACACGGGTATTTTAGAACATATCTATTTGACAAACAATGAATTGACACTCTGTGCATCTCCATCAGTGAATCCGTCGGCACCTTGGTTTTCTATAACTATGCAAATACTTTTTAAGCAAAACTCGGAAAAAAAACAATTAACACTCGATATGATGATGATTACTATGAAAACTGACATAGAAATTGCTCAAGAAAAGCAAAAAGATATGAAAAATATTAGGGAAATTGCTGCAAAAGTAGGTCTGGAAGAAGATGACCTCGAGCAATTCGGAAAATATGTAGCAAAAATAAATTATCAAACAATGCTAAAGATATTAAAATCCGATAAACCTAATGGAAAACTCATCGCTGTAACAGCTATGACTGCTTCAAGAGCAGGTGAAGGTAAAACTGTTACAACAATAGGTCTTTCTCAAGCGTTTAACAGATTAGGCAAGAAAGTTATGTTTGCCTTAAGAGAACCAAGTATGGGTCCAACTTTCGGAATAAAAGGAGGAGCAACAGGAGGTCATCTTTCGCAAGTTTTTCCAATGTGGGACATAAATCTGCACTTTACAGGAGATTTACATGCTATTACTTCAGCTCATAATTTACTAGCAGCTTTGCTTGACAATCACTTAACAAAAGGAAATAAGTGTAACATTGATCCAACCAAAGTAACTTGGCCAAGAGCAATAGATATGAATGATAGAGCATTAAGAAATATCATTACTGGACTTGGTGGAAGAAGAATGGGTGGTGATGTCCGAAACACAGGCTTTGTTATTACAGCAGCTTCAGAAATTATGGCTATTTTAGCTCTATCAGCTGATGTGGGAGAACTGAAAGAAAGATTAGGAAGTATTCTATTAGGATACACTTATGATGATAAGCCAGTCTTCGCTAGGGATATTGAAGCAGTAGGAGCAATGACACTAATACTGAAAGATGCAATAAAACCAAACCTAGTACAAAACTTTGAAGGAGTACCAGGGTTCATACACGCAGGCCCATTTGCTAACGTGGCGCACGGAAACTCTTCTATCGTTGCTACAAAGCTTGCCCTCAAGCTTGCAGATTATACCATCACTGAAGGTGGTTTTGCAGCTGACCTTGGTTTCGAAAAATTTGTCGATATTGTTGCTCGTCAATATGATACCTTACCAAACGCAGTAGTTCTTGTTGTTACTGCTCGTGCCCTCAAACTCCACGGTGGTATCAAAGATTTAGATGAAGCTAAAAATATTCATATGGATGAATTAGCTAAAGGTTTCGAGAATGTTGAAAAACATCTTGATAACATGCTTAATGTCTTTAATATACCCCCTGTTGTTGCTATTAACCGCTTCCCCTTTGATTCTGATGAAGAGATTAAATGGATTAAAGACAAGTGCTCTGAATTCGGTGTTACTGCTGCTGAAAGTGAAGTTTTCATGAAAGGTGGCGAAGGTGGTATAGAACTTGCCGAAGCTGTTTTAGAAGCTATCGAAAAAGGAACTGGTGACGTTAAATTTGCTTACGAATTTTCTGATCCTATTAAAGTTAAAATCGAGAAAATCGCCACCAAAATCTACGGTGCTGATGATGTTGAATACTCACCACAAGCTCTCCAAGATATAGCTTACATCGAAAAACTTGGTTTCGCTGATTTTCCAATGTGTATGGCTAAAACCCAACTAAGTCTATCTGACAAGATTGGTTTGATGGGTGCTCCAAAAGGTTGGACTCTCAATGTAGATGAAGTTCGTCTATACACTGGTGCTCGTTTTATCGTTCCCATTTGTGGTAGCATGTTCTTACTGCCTGGACTCCCTCCAGTTCCAGCAGCAAACAGAATGGACTACACTGAAGATGGGAATATAATAGGGTTAAACTAACCCTACTTTTACTCTTTTCTTTTTCTATATTTTTTCAAAGCTATAACACTTACTGGAATCAAAATTATCATTGAAAAAAACGCATAATAACTCGAGTAACTCTTTCTTAAAGGATTTACCATTAATGGATAGAGATCATACGAATTTGCCATTCCATCTATACTATAATTTCCTGTTTTTTGATAATCACTCCAATAGTTTCCTTCTTCTGTTTCCACTTTATACCAAGTGTTATTAAATCCATCATCCAAAACTTGAACATTACCATTATTATTATTTATGAATGCATTATGATGTATTATGTTTCCTGTAGAGATAGAACTTAAAGTAATGGCGTAAAAGCTGTTTTCTTCAAACCAATTGTATTTGATTTCACTTTCCAAAATTTCTTTCCCTACAATACCATAGTTATTATTCCTAAAACAATTATCTGAAATCATAAAATAATGACTAAACAACAACAATATTCCTTTTTCATTATCTGTAAAAGAATTGTGTTTAATTGAGACCCAAAGTGCTGCAGTTGAATAAATTCCTGCGGAATTATTATTGTAAACGGGATTTGGATAATTTTGTGATATGTAATTACTTCCAATTAATATTGTACTCACAAAGTTTAGGTAAATGCCTTTTATGTTCTCTTTGATTGTATTTTCTGTTATCTCACAGTAATCAGAGAAATGGAGTTCAATTCCATAGTGATTATTTGCTAAGATATTATTCTTATTAATGTAACAATATTCTGATAGACTAATTTGGATCCCATAATCATTGTTGTAAATTTCTGTTTCTAGAACATAACAATTTTCTGAACGAGAGACTACTAGACCGTAAGTAGAGGCAAAACTGTAACTAGTTGTAATATTACATGAATAGGATTCATAGAGGACAAAATTCTGTACTGTATTACTTATTGTGCAGTTTTCAACAATTGAATAATCACAATAAAATAAACCTATCCCCATACTAGTGTTTTCAATTTTTATATTTCTAACTGTCACTTGGAAACAATCCACTAGGATTAGTTGTCCATATTCTTCTTCAATTAAGAAATTAGTTCCTTTGTGCCGATAAAAACCGAGTAACTTACCATTAACTAGATTGTCTTCTAACATCCATGTATCAATATCTGGTTCTTCTACTTCATCGATAGAAATGCCGCATTTAGTAAAATTATTCTTTTTAATATAGCATTCTCTGGATTTTCGTAAACCCAATCCAATATTACAGTATTCAATTGTATTACAACAAATATTTACATTTGATGAAGATACAATTCTGAGACCAGCTGAACCTCCATTAATTTCATTGAATAAAACATCGCATGAATCAGTATCTCCAATATATATCCCATTTTCAGTAATATTTGAACATGTATTACTAGAAATATTACAATTTTGAGAGTGACTTACATGAGTGAATTGTCGCGTATCATCACAGAAATTATTAACAACTGTCAAATAATCACAAAAATAGGCGTACAGAAAGGTACTAGAAATTAAACATTCATTACTAATGATTACACAATTATCCGATTCTTGTATCGAGAAGCATTCACTTGATATATACTCAAAGGAGTTATTGATTATAGTACAATTATCTGTATCTAGTCTTGTCATAATTGCTGTCTTTGAGTATGAGAAATGATTATCTATAATTTTGGTAAAAGAAGAGTTTTCTATATATAATCCAATTCCTTGATCAAAATTTGAAAAAACATTGTTTTCTACAATTGCTGTGTTGTTTGCAAGATTTTTCAAATTAATACCATTATATGTTGAATTGAGTTTACAGTTGGTGATGATAAAGAAACTATTAGTATTTTGAATTCGAATCGAGTAAGTTTCGTTTGAGATTATTTCCAGATTTTCAATTCTAAATGGATTACTAAAAGTTCCATTTCCTGGAAATCCATATGTAATAAAAGCAGAATCATTATCGATATTTATTGCACTAGAATAAGAAAAAAGAAAAGGAGAAGAAGGAGATGAATTCAAATCTTTTTGATTATCTGATTCGATCAGCAAAGGACTGAACAAAGAGGTCCCTATCAATAACATGATTATTGCTCTAGTTGTTCCTCTCATAAGCTTCTTTCTCCTTTTCGAATAAAAATCTATGGTGTTGAAGGCGTAGAATGCTCACCTCAAGCTCTCCAAGATATTGCTTACATCGAAAAGCTTGGTTTTGCTGACTTCCCTCTCTGTATGGCTAAGACTCAACTCAACCTTTCAGACAAGATTGGTCTCATGGGTGCACCCAAGGGTTGGACCCTTAATGTTGACGAGGTCAGATTATACACTGGTGCTCGTTTTATCGTTCCCATTTGTGGTAGCATGTTCTTACTGCCTGGACTACCTCCAGTTCCAGCAGCTAACAGAATGGACTATACTGAAGATAGAAACATTATAGGGTTAAACTAAACTAGCCCTACTTTTATTCATTCTTATATTTTCTTTTTTCTATGTTTAGTAATCCAGATAACGACTATCACTACTCCTATTATTGTGAAACCAAAATCTGTAGGTTCAGTTGTTCCAGTTACTTTAAGCGTATAATGATAATAACCAACATAATCACTTCCGATTTTTTTCATATACACCATCGAAATCAAATGGTAAAATAAATGTCGTATTAATTTGAATTGTACTAACAGCAAATATTTCCCCCCCATCGTATATTTTGGTTCCCCTAGCGTTAAATAAATCAACTATAGTGAATTTTCAATCTATACTGACACATTTAAACTTACAATAATCTTTTTTGCAGTTGGTTTTTTTGATCATATGTTTATTTTTGTTTAAACCACATATATTTATAGTTGGATACTTAATTATAAGTAATGTTACCATTATATTGGTAACACTTAACGGTTTGATGAATTATGAATAAATCAAAAACAATCGGTCTGAGTTTGTTTATGCTTTCGATTTTTGCTTTAACAGCACTAGCATCTGCAGAAACAACCTCAGCAAACGCTAAAGGTTTTGTACATGGGATCGTTTTCAATGTTGATGGAATAGATTATTACATGGCAGGTGCGCCTGATGGTCCTAATGGAGAATTCGATGTTCCTGGTCATTACTGGGTACAAGCTGGACCTAATCAGTTCGTTGGAAAACACTATAACACTGGTCCTTTTGGAATGGCACAATGGTGGTCTTCTGACGCAGCTGATGGTGAACTCCTTTTCATAGTACATGGTATTATCGATACATGGAGTCCAGAAAAGGCTGAAGCATATGCCAGTATGGGATATGTTCATAGACATGAAATGAGAGCAGTTGATGGTGGAGCTGAACATCCTGATAAAGTTATTTGGCTCAAACATACAGCCAGAACAGCCTTCAACTTCGACGGTGGACCAATGCCAGGAATGGCACACTATGTAACTCCTGGAGTAGACTTAGCCTTTATGAACAATTATTTTATGCCTTATTAAGCATAAATAACCTTTGAAACACACTCCACTCTGTTCTAATCCAACAGAAGTTGGAGCAAACCCCTTTTTTTTTAACAAACTTTTACTATGTCATAATTCTTCATACAGAATATGCTCATTTTTACACTAGAAATATCTTCAAAACTTCAATTAGTAGAGGTATGTCGTTATCAGAGTTTCCTGTCATCTCGCTTTCTACTGCATCTTTTTTCCCTCTTTCATGAACATGATGCGGTTTAGTTGATATATGTCCCAAAAGTTATCATAACTATTTATTTCGATAAAATCCAGTATGCCTTTCGTATATTCCGGAGAGTTTTCCATTTTCCTGAAGATGAATAATCCATTGGTGTATTTCTCCTGAAATTTTATGTGGGTCCATTTCCATAAAGCTGGAAATAGCACCATCCTTATTCTGAAATATATTAATTTTTTCTATAAAATAAACTTCAGAAAGTGAAATCGACGTTATTTCATGCAAATGAATCTTCTCGGTAACATTTAGAAGACATCTAATCAAGGCTCTAGCAACCCACATAAAACACTCTCCAATTTTAGTAGCTATGTACCACTTGTCAAGTCTGTCATTAACATATGGTAAAAGGAACTCTTCCAGTTCTTTAATCTCCTCTTCAGACATACCTAAATTATATCATTTGTATTATTTATAGTTGTCTTTCATAAATCTCCTATAGATTCTAAAGAAGAAAGAGACTACCATTGGAGCTCGTACTTTTTTCCTGTATACTGTAGTTTGTTTTAATCCCTTAATTCCCTTCAATCCAACTGCTAATAGAATGGACTACAGTGAAGATGGGGACATTATAGGATTAAATTAATCCTATTTCATTTCATTTTATTTTATTCTTATCTTTTTTGTGGTTATTAGAACAATGACACATATTCCAGTTATTGATAAGAGAATGGTCCATGGTGTTGTATCTGTCCCTGGTGTTGAAAGCTCACATGTTATTGGGAATGAGTGACTTGCCATTTGGAATTCTATTTTTCCTTCTACCATTGTAAGCATAACTTCAATATCTTTTAGCTCATCAGGATCAATTGTTAGAGGATCAGCTGTTAAAATTATTATATCTGCATATTTACCAACTTCCAAAGAACCAATATAGTCCTCTTGTTTTACTGCATACGCTCCTTCTATGGTCATCATTCTTAGTGCTTGTTCAACTGTAATTTCATGTTCTGCAACCCAAGGATCAGGTTCATGGATTGTACCATTAATATCAATTGCTTTTCTAGTAACCAAACCCCATAAGTGTAGGAAAGGTCTGATATTAGCTGATTTACTCCAATTATCTTCATCATAACCATGAAGAAAACCAAAATCAGTTTCTAGATAAGAATGAAGTCCTTCTCCAGGCAGAGAGTATCTGTTTACTGTCCTTTCCATCCATATGGAACTGTAAAGATCAGCATATTCTTGCTGCCAATAAGTTGGGAAGTAGCCTCTAACAGAATGAATAGTATTAAGTGATAAAGCTTTAGCGATTTGATCTTCTCTAATGAAGCTGTTATGCTCAATCTGATGTCGTGCATTATCATTATCTGTCCCATTCAAAGCATATTCTATAGAATTTAGGATTGTTTCAGTTGCTCTATCACCCATTGCGTGAACAGCTACACTAAAACCTCTATCATGAAAAGAATCTACTACTGAATTTAATTCTGATTGATTAAAATAAAGATCTCCATAAGGATTGATAATCCCCCATAAATCTATCATTTCCTGTGTATAAGGGTCACTCATTGCTGGAAAACCTCGGTGTCCGTAAGCTCCATCTAAATAGATTTTGAATCCAGGAACACGAAACTTGCGGTCATGATTTAGTAGAGGTTCTAAATCTGGATTCCAGTGTTCAACTAATACAGATTCATTATTTTCAAGCCAAGCATAATTGTAAATAAGAAAAGCGTTTACTCGAAGACGAAGCGTATTACTTTGTTCTGCTTCCTGTAACCATTGAAATTCACCCATGTCTATACTTTTTTCATTTAAGGTTGTATAGCCATTAGCTAAAGCTAAAATTTGAGATTCATAGATTGTTTCTGTTTCTCCAATCCAAAATAATGATGCCATATAGTGTGTATGACCATCGATTATTCCAGGCATAATGGTTCGTCCTTCCAGATTATAGCATTGATTATTTTCTGCTTCATAATTTGATAGAATTTCTTCGTTACTACCTAAGGCAACTATAATGCCATCTTTAATTGCAATAGCTTCAAACAATGAGCTGGAATCATCAATTGTTATAATATTACTATTACAATAGATATAATCGACAATTGTAGGACTAGCTTGCTGTAAAGTTGATCCAGTTCCAGTAAATGGAGCTAAAATTACAAGGATAAAGCAAATGATAGAAAGATGATTTCTCATAATTAATTATTCGTTCTAGCTATTTTAAGTATTATCTGAAATTGTTTCAATTCAACAGATTTTTAACGATTTCTTTGGAGTGTGACAAAATGAGAATTCAGAACATCATCTCAGGGATGAAGGAAGACATTCCCGAAAAATATCTTGAGAGTATATTCGAATTAATGCAGAAATCTCAAAGAGAATACCTTCCTGCTGATCCTCCTCACTTAAATTTCTATAGAAAAAACTGGAAGGTTCCTGAGTTATCTTGGGTAAAAAGCCTCCAATTTGTAGGAGTAAATGAGAATGATGAAGTTATGAGTTATGCTTGGTTAGGCTGGAATACAAAATATGACAATTTAGAACAAGCTTGGCATTTTATTCACTTACAGGACAATAAGGAAAAAGAGAATAACAGAATGATTATGTTTAGAGAGATAGTGAATAGTATTCCAGAGCAGATCAAAACAATGTATGCTTGGTACTTGAGTGAATCAAAAGAAGAGCACTTTTATGATAAAATTAAGGATGAACGAGCTTATGAAGAGTTTTTTTACATTGCGAATCTTGATGAGCATAATTTAGATGAGATTTCTTTAGAAGCTCAAAAACAAAAAGAGAAAGTACTTCAGAAAGGTTATGATCTAATAATTGTTGATAATCTGAATTACAAAGAAAATATAGAAGACTATCCAAAGTTCGTCAATTTAATAGAATGTGTTTGGAATGACATGCCAAGAGAGAAGCTTTCAGAAGAAAATACAAAACTAACTACAGAGCGTTATGATGAGCAATGTGATAATAATCTTCAGAGATGGGAAACTTTTCTGTCTTTCGTCGCTATTGAAAGAAAAACAAAAAACCCAGTTGGCATTACTGTTTCAGTAATCAGTGATTATCAACCACAGGTTGCATGGCAGTGGGAAACAGGTGTTCTACATGAACATAGAGGAAATGGTCTCGGATTAGCTTTAAAGTACCAAATGCTGGAGAGAATGTTAAAAACCACACAAGTAAGAACATGGTCAACAGGTAGTTCTTCAGCTAACATCCATATGCATAAAATAAATGAGATTTTAGGATACAAGAAATGGAATTCAGAAGTAGTTTTTGAGTTTACTAAAGAAGAGTTACAGAAGTTTTTGAAAAAATTCTAATTCTACGAGTAATAAACAGAAATTAGATGAGTTTTCTTCTGTTTATCTTGAGAGATTTTTTGTTAGGTTTTTATACTATTTTTCTAGACTCTTTAATGAAAGTAATCATGCTAAGTTTAGAATCAGAAGAAAAAGAACAAACTGCAATCGATGCTCTATTTGATTTTGAATATAACCTGCTTTTAACTCTAGGTCTTAGTTTAATTCAACAAGGAGAAGTTGATTCTGCAATACGATTCTTCCAAGAACTTTCTTTATCCGATCTTTCCTCTAATTTAACTTATTTCTATTTAGGGAACCTTCATACAATACGGGATGAATTGGAAATAGCTATAGGCTACTATTCTCTCGCTTGGGAAACAAATTCCAATCCTGACCTTGCTCCTCGTCTCCCTTCCAAAGTTCTCTTTACCTTAGTTACAATGGATTATCCAGATAAAGAAATCCTCAAACTTTGGTTGAAGAGAGCGGAAAATTTCATTCAATCATACACTTGTGATGAACTTCTCATTGTTGACTATGCTACAAGATTGTTGGAGAAACTATGATGGGACAAGTTATTACTAAATCTAGAGAAGAAGCATTGTCTGAATATAAGATAGATTTTCTCTTTGTAGATTCTATCAAATCCTATTATGGAGTAATTGATGGATTAACAATCGAACCAGTTTGGATTCCTAAAATTGCCGTAGGTAAAAATCTTAGACTTAAGAGCCGGTGGGTTAGTCAATACATATCAGGTAAAACAATTTGGAAAAAGGTTGAAACTAAAATAGTTCAAACCAAACTAAAGAATTTCTTTGATACTTGAAGAGTCTCTATTGACTCTCTGTTTCATATGTTATTTCACAAATACGATGTTTACTCTTAACTAGTTTAACAGGAAATTTGCTTGAATTTCTTATCCACTTTTCACAGCTGTTACACATTATTTCATTAGGATATCTCCAGTAATTACAAACTACTAGAAATTTTACTTCTTCCTCTGACTCTTGGATAAAATGGTCAGAAATGAATGGTGCTTTGTTAAACAATTGGATTAATCTTATCATGGGATCTAGTTCATAGTAGAATTGTTCTCCAATAGCCGAAGTGATTAACTCCATAGTTTTTTCTCTTTCTTGCACTCCCATCTCTTTGATAGTTTGATCTTCTCTATAAGCTATTATCTCCCTACTTCCTCCTCCTGGAGCTATCTGAAATATACAATCTTTAACGTAACTATACTCAGAGGCACATCTCATCTCATCACAGATGATTGGTTCATCTAAAATTTTACTGAAAATAGCTTCTAACATTCCTTCAATGAATGCACAGGTTTTTGTTGCAATTACTCCAAGAGATTCTGTCCAAATAGATCTATCTAAAGATATTGTAGCTACTTTTTCTCCCGGGTCAAAATGAAGAATGTTAATATTTCCCCATCTTGTAAGAATTGGTGAATTAACTAGGGCCTCAGTATAAGATTTCACTGAACCTTCATCATCTATCCGCAGTTCTTGTACAATTTGTTTACCTGCTTCGAAACCAATTTTACCTAATATTTGTGATATAGCATCCTTGGTTCCCTCAAATTGCCCATAAAAGATGTCTTGGAAAACATTAATTGCATTATCTCTCAATGATTTTAGTGTATTTTCTACCTCGGGAAAATCCTCAAGCACTGGATTACTGTAGGTTATAATGATGAACATTTCAGAGAGAAGAATTAGATTGCTTATTATCTTTGACATTTCTTCTTCTAAAGAAGAGATTGTTAGATATTCGGTTATTGTAGGATCAAAAATTATAAAAGAAAGCATGAATTGCTCTACTCCACCTCTTGCTGTAGGATTTGGAATGGAGAAGAACATGCTTGAATATACAACATTGGCCATGGCATTAACTATAGCTTTCATTTCTTCAAGGAAATTAAAATCCATTAGTCGAGTTAATGATGCTGTTATTCTTGTATCTTGAATCTCAGCAACATTGAACAGTAACCTTGGACCTAATCTTTGATCAAAGTGAAATAACATCACATTGATTCTATTCCTCAAATCAGCTCTCTCAGCCATTATTCATCATCTTTTTTTGTTGCGTATATGAAAGCTAAACTGTAAGAAGGATTAATCTCTGCAGTTTTTAATATATCGGATACTTTAATGATATCTCTTGATTCATTTTTCTCATAGAGATACTGATAGAGGAGATTTGACCCAATACCTGTTATCAAAATCCTTGAAAGATTATGTTCTTGTAATTTCTTATTAATTATCTGATTAATCTTCTCTAACATTCGAACTTTTAATATGTGTGCAACTTTGACTAAATCATTCTCACTGAAATGATCGTCTATTATGCACAACATTCTTTTCAACCTATCTAAGGCATCTTCTCTAAACTTTGCTTTTTTATCAGGAGTATCAGTTACATAATCATTAGATTTCAAATCGCCTGTGATAAGAAATATATCTGCCATTATTACATGAGGTTCAAATGGAAGATTGTATGTTTCTCCATTAAACTCGAATCTTGGTTGTATGAATGCCACATTTGTTTCCAAGAAACCAAAGAAAATCAACTCATCTCTTTTCATCCTTTCGAAGTCAGACTGAGATTCAGAGAGAATTTTTCCATCTTTCACAGGAATAAAGCTAGTGGTTCTGGTAGAGAAATCAACTACTAATCCGTCTTTTTTCACCATATGCCATAATCCTTTTCCTAGCGCCTTCCAGCCTACCGAAACAACCTTGGTTGGATCGACTAATGCTTCATTTATTGAAACAAACTTCTCATCATGAGTGTATAATGTGATGTTTGTTGGATGGATAAATTTAGTCACTGACATAATAATATATTCAACTGTTTCCTGAGCAGAAGCAAATAGAGGACTTGTAGTAGTAATTATGAATTTGCGAATATGATAATCAGAATAAGAACGTAGAAGAGTTTTGAGGACACTTTCAACTTCCTCTTTTTTAGTTCTCAAGGGAAGATAAATACGTTGGAAATGTAAAGGCTCTTCTGGGTGGACTGGGTCTAAAATGACTATTTTGAGAGATGTAACCCCAAAATCTAATACTGCTATGTTTCTTTTTGTTACAGAAAAACTTACTGGTTGATTGTATTCCATCATGTTAATTTCTATCGTTTTCTATTAATAAAAGCTAGGATATTCTTCTCAACGTTTTCGAACCCCAACACCTTCTGGCTCTTCATCCTCGTCAACAATTTTCTTAATTTTTTTAGATTTAACAAGATCTTTCTCTTTTTTTGTTAACTCGGGAAATTCATCAGGAATATTTGTAGTAAATCTTGCTTTAGGATAGATGTGTCTAATATTTAGACAAATTTCAGCAAGGTCTTCATTTGAAAAGTATTCTCCAATAAAATACTCTTTTCCACTCTTAAGTTGAACTACTGTCATAGCTTTAGTTTTCTGACCCCAAAAATCTAGAGATAATTTTCTGGGAATTCTTGACAACCCATATTTTCTTATTTCTTTAATGTCAATACTCCCCTTCTTTACCCTGAAACCAGTCATTACAAATGGGGTTGATCTATACTGTATCTTAGTTCCTTCTATTCTTATGAAGTCCTTAGTGTAATAAATTTCTTTCACTGTTCTATTTCCAAAAATTAGAAGCGGTAATACTGTAACAAAAATCTTGATTAACCAATCTGCAATATCTACAGGACGGTCATAAATAACAAAGACATAGAAACTTGCAATCATAATTAGGCTAAATACCAGATTCAAGATGAAATCTTTCCAACCAGTTCTCTTCGGCATCTTTGATATTATTATATCCTTTTCCTGATTATTCTTGCTCATATTAACCTAACCTCTTCTTGCTTTCTTAATAGTTTTTGATATAATCTCTATATTTTTCTCTGGAACAGTTATAGGGATTACGCAACCAGGAGCAATTATTATTCTATTATCAAAATTCATCGATTGTTGAAATGCATCTAGAATGTTATTCTGTATTTCTTCTGGTTTTCCATTAACGAGTGATTTTGTTTCATCTATTCCAGCTAATAAACCCTTTGGGAACATTTTTGCAGCTTCTGCAAGAGATGGCCAAGTCAATCTATCATGCCAGTTTAAAGCATCAACCTGGAGTTTATCAGCTGCTTCTTTGAATTTAATGTCCTCACCATGGACATGAATAACTGTAAAATCAACTTTTTTATTGATTCTAGAGAGGAATTTGTCCAGAAAATTTATCTCAAATCTTTGAACTTCTTCAAATGATAAATCTGTTTTTCGAAAATGTTGAGATGCTAGAAAAATACCTTCTGCTCCTGCATCTTTTGAAGCTTCAGCATATTCTATTATATCTTTCAATAAGATGAACATAGAATCTATAATAATATCAGGATGCTCTCTTATGTTTGTAACTAAATTAGGATCCATCTTTGATGCGACCATCAGGGGAGAGAACACTGTCATCATTTTTGGCAAAAATTCAAGTTTCTTATGTATCAGTTTGACTGTTTCTATTTGTTTTCCTAATTCTCCTTCACTAACATTTAATGGTTCTAAAGATTGCCAATCTTGTATTGATTTAATACAACAATCCTCACAACGAGTACTGCCAGTAATGGGATCATAATCTGCTCCAACAGTGCACCCATAATCAACTACAGGAAATCTTCCATGGGGAGAAATCTTCATCAAGTCAAAATCATACTTGTTATAAAAATCGACATGGTTTTTAGCTAATTGCTGGGGGTCTCTATCGATATTAGGGAAATGTTTCCACAAACTAAAGAGTGGGTAATCACTGTTTATTCCTTTAAAAGTATCTAAGAGTAAATCCAACTTGTCCATATGTTTTCTTTAAATCTTGAATTATCAAGATTTTGGTTCACGGGAGGTTAGCTTTGCTTTTTTAATAGTTCAGATTTTTCCTTCATAAAAAGCATTCAATCGAATAACTTAAAAATCAACACATGAACGCAAAATCGAGAGAAATGTCTGGACGCGAAAGAAAAGTAGTCAGGAAGAAGAAAAAGTTCGGTTTAGTTGTAGAATTTATCCCTACAATTCGAGATTTAAAACCTGATGACGATACCAAGAAGAAAATAGATGATGAAATAAAAAGAGCTAAAGGAATTACTCCTGCTTACTTAGCTTATAAATACAATATTAGAGTAAGTACTGCTAAGAAGATATTACGTGAAGCAGAAGAAAATAATATTATTAAAATCATAACCAAATCTAGACGAACAATAGTCTATTCAGCTGCCATTGAAAGTAGCTAACTCTCATCTATCTTTTTCTAGTTTTATGATTTTCATTGTTAAATAGAGATTTATTTTCTAAGAGTAGAAATCAGAAGAGAATGGTGCATCTGATAAACCATTTTCAGTTACATAGAAAAGAGCCTCTCTTTCAGGCATTCTTGAACTGTCAAAAAGTCTTGCAATCCTCGAGCTACCTCGTGATTTTCGGAGAAAAATCCTTTGTTGAGGTCTGTGAGCCCATGCAAATCCAAGAGCTGGTTCTTCAGGACTACCAAAAAGAAACTCTTCAACATTAGCAATAATCTGATTAGTTACGACAACAGCTAGATCAAATTTAACAGCAAGTGCAATAAGTTTTTCTGCTATTTGCATAATCTTCTGTTGTCTTTCTACTAAACGATTCTTCCCAATGAATTCAGATCTGAAATGTGATGCAAAGGAATCTACTATTAGAAGTTTGATATTTTTGTCTGGGATGATTTCTTCTAATTCATCTACTATACTGAAAAGATGATGAGTGTTAAGAGCAGAGCCAATGTATATATTACCTAACGCTTTCTCCACGTCAAATTCTCTATAAGAAGCAATTTCAACAACTCTTCTGGGAGAAAAAGTTCTTTCAGTATCTATGAAAAATGCATTTCCTTCCAATCCACCTTCATCAACTGGGAGTTGAACATTTAAACAGAGTTGAAAACATAATTGTGTTTTTCCACTACCAAAGGATCCAGCAAGTTCTGTAAGCTCTTGAGTCCAGATACCTCCTCCTAGAATTGTATCAAACTCAGTAGAGGATGTTGTAATCTTTCCTCTCTTTGACTCATGCTCTAAGAATTTCAAAGCAGTCATAGGTTGAATACCTAATTCTTCTTGAGCAGCTTTGATTACTTTCTTAGCTTCTTTATTGTCTATCTCAGCTAGTGAAGATAATTCTTCAGCTGTAGAAACAGCTATTGTTTCGAGATTTAGATTAGCTTTCTCAAGTATCTCTGTTATTTTCTTATCGATTCCTTTGAGTTCCATTTTCTACAAGGATAGATTTATGTTAAACTCCTTAAGAATTTTGGTCAAAAAGAAGAAAAATATACAAAATTGTTTGAGAGAACCTAACGTTTTTAAAAGATTCCTAAGTGCTTTTACATGTGAATTGAGAGGTTAATTCTCTTAAATATAATCCATAAATTAAAGAGTAGTTAGAAATGAAGGAAGTAGCATCTGAAGTATATTATGTTGGAGTGAATGATCACTTAACTGACTTGTTCGAAGGACTTTGGCCTATCCCTGAAGGTGTGAGTTATAATAGCTATGTGGTTAAAGGAGAAAAAACTGCATTAATAGAAACCGTGAAAATACCTTTTGTTGATGAGTTTCTGAACAAAGTAGAAGAAGTAACTTCGTTTGATATTGATTATATCATTTTGAACCATATAGAACCGGATCATAGCAGTTCTCTAACTAGACTACTAGAAAAAGTTCCAAATGCAACAATACTTTGTTCAAAGAAAGCAGAAGATATGCTTAATAGTCTCTATAGAATCACAGAGAACATTCGAGTTGTAGGAGAAGGAGATACATTGGACTTGGGAGGAAGAATATTGACATTCTACATGGATCCCTTGGTTCACTGGCCTGAAACAATGATAACCTATGATAATCAAGAGAAAATCTTGTTTTCATGCGATGCATTTGGTTCATATAAAGCTCTTGATTTTGGAATTTTTGATGATGATTGTGACCCTGATATCTTCTTTGAAGAAACAATACGTTATTTTAGCAATATAGTTGCTAAATATGTTAAATACGTTAAGAAAGCTATGGAAAAACTCGGAGCTTTAGATATCAAAATTATTGCTCCAGCTCATGGTTTAATTTGGAGAAAAGATCCACAACGAATACTTGATTTGTATGTTCGTCTTTCAGATAGGATGGCTTTACCAGGTGTCGTAGTCATATGGGGATCAATGTATGGGAACACTGCTAAGGTTGTTAATAGTGTTGTTGATGGGATAAAAGAAGAGGGATTGCCAGTTACTGTTCTAAACTTCTCGAAGGATCATTTGAGTTACCTAATCAAAGAAACATGGAAATACAAAGGAGTGATTCTAGGTTTCCCAGTTTATGATGGAGGACCTTTTCTTAACACATCTTATTATCTTCACTTAGTAAAAAGAAAAGATTTGAGAGAAAGAATCGTAGGTTTCTTTGGGTCATCTATGTGGAGTGGGAGAGCTCTTAAACAAGCAGCAGATCAAGTTCAAGAATTGGATTGGGAAGTTGTTGAACCTCTATTGGAATTTAGAGGAGCACCAACTGATGAAATTCTTCAACAAGCAAAGGATTTAGGAAAGAAAGTTGCTCAAAGAGTAAAGGAGTAACTCTCTCTATTTCTTCTTCTCTGCATTACATTTTTTTATCCAAACCCCAAAAAAACCACTTAAAACTGCGTTTTTTGTCTGATTTGAAAAACATTTTTAAAGTCATTAGTTCTAATTTTTACGGGGACAATGTCTTACACTCCTATTGAACTTAAGAAAGGTAACAAAATATCCACTCTCAATACTGAAGTAGTTGACATTATCGTGGATGGTATGAAAGATAATAATAAGGAAGTAAGAGAAGCAGCTTACTCTACTTGGGTAGCTATTGTGGAGTTAGAATCCGATAAAGTAACTGAAGAAATGTTACAAAAAGTTACAAGTGCCTTGAAAACATATAGGCTTTAAATTCTGTTTTAAAAAGAGAAAATTTAGGAATAAGGATATTAGAAATCCTCATCCATTCCGCCAGGATCTGGAGGCATTCCACCCGCCCCACCAGATAATTCCTTAGCAGCAATAACATCATCAATTCTGAGAATCATTTCAGCAGCTTCAGCAGCACCGCTAATAGCTTGTTTCTTTACTGAAATTGGTTCCCAAACATTGAGTTTTGCCATATCATCTACTTTTGATTTAAATGGATTAACTCCAAAAACATGACCGTTTTTTGCATGTTGTCCATGTAATTCTGATAGAACATCGATTGGATCAAGTCCTGCGTTTTCTGCTAAAGTTCTAGGAATGATTTCCATAGCTTTTGCGAACTTCTCGATTGCTAGTTGTACTTTACTGGTGTAATCCATTGCAAATTCTCCAAGTTTTTGGCTAATTCGAATTTCGGGAGCTCCACCACCTGGAACAACTTGCTTGTCGTTAATAACTTGACGAACAACACAGAGAGCATCATGAATAGCACGATCAGCTTCATCAACTATCATTTCAGTTCCACCACGGATGATTATAGAAACAGCTTTAGGATTTTCGCATCCAGTTACAAAAATCATGTTATCATCACCGATAGATCTCTCTTCAGCAAGATTTGCATTACCAATGTAATCCTTGAGATCTTCTAAACTGGTAGTTATTTGTGCACCTGTAGCTTTAGCTAGTTTTTCCATGTCGCTTTTCTTAATTCTACGAACAGCTGAAATATCTTTCTTAGCCAAATAGTGTTGAATAATATCGTCAATTCCTTTCTGGCAAAGAACCACATTAGCTCCAGAAGCAATGATTTTATCAGCCATTTCTTTGAGCATTTCATGTTCATTATCAAGAAAAGCTTGAATCTGTTCAGGACTGGTAATATTGATTTTCGCATCAATTTCGGTTTTGCTTAATTCTAATCCCTTATCAAGTAGAAGAATTTTAGCATCCTCAATCTTCTTAGGCATATCTGAGTGAACGAATTCTTTATCCATAATGATACCATCAATTAATTCAGCATCAACAAGGCTCCCACCTTTCTTCTTCTGAATTTGAATGTTATCAATATCAGCAAACTTTTTACCATCTTTGTCTTCAGATATGGCTTTAACAGCCTTAACAACAATCTCAGCTAGTAAACCTTTTTCACCACTAACGATTTTAGAAGACATAGAAGTTTCAGCTACAGCTCTCAAAGTCTTATCGTTATCAAATAGAACTTCAGTAGACATTCCATCAAGGATTTCATCAGCTTTAAAGCGAGCTAATCTATATCCTTCAATAATGATACTAGGATGAATATCCAAGTCCAATAATTCTTCTGCTTGTTTAAGCAACTCACCAGCAATAACCACAACAGTGGTAGTGCCATCACCGGTTTCTTGATCTTGAGTCTTAGCAAGATCGATCACGAATTTGGCTGCAGGATGGCTGACTTCAATCTCTTTAAGGATAGTTGCACCATCATTGGTGACAGTAGTATCACCAAAGTTGTCAATTAACATCTTGTCCATTCCCTTAGGACCAAGTGCAGAACGAATAGCTTCTGAAACAGCTCTTGCAGCAGTGATGTTATTGCGTTGGGCATCTCTTCCTTGGGTTCTTTCAGTTCCTTCTTTCATAATATAAACTGGTTGACCATACATTGTAAATACCTCTTTGTAATCGTAAGATTATCAAATTTTCAAGTTCATGTGTCTAATCACTGATATATAACCTTTACGCTTTTGTGAAAAACTGAAATGTGAATCTTTTAAAAACAGATAGGGATGATATAGCTTAATATCCGTATTCCTTTTTCCTCTTTTTTTCCTTCTTTTTGTTTTTCTTTTCCTCTTCCTTTAATCTTCTTTCTTCCTTTATTCTTTCAATTTCCTCCGAAGTGAGTTCATCCTCGCTTTCCTCCAATCCACCTAATCCTCCAATACCACCATTATTCATGTGATAAAACTCCTAACACTGTATATGTCCATAGAACAAAAACCTTCTCACACAGATTTCTTTTGTTCCTGCATTTCTTAATAATTCAAATTAAGTATTATGAAGGAAAATAAGTCTTTAAGAAAATTAGTTTATCCCAGTATTTTTAGGAAATCTCCATAAAAGCTTTTAAGGATTTAAACGTATAAGTTTGCTAGTTGAGTTAGGTGAATCATTATTATGAGGAATTTTAGAGTTGTTGGTTTTCAGATATTTTTTATCGTGGTTCTGTCTTTCTTACATACACGAACGCCTTGTACATGTGTTCTATCTTCTCTTAATCAATCCCAATTAAGGACAAACCTCACACCTCACTCAAGTATCTTCATTAACAATGAAGATGATTGGGATATATACAACTTTCCAGGTAATGGGACTCTTGATGATCCATATCTGATTGAAAATTATGAAATTATAACTAGTAATTATTGGGGTATTTACATATTAAGTGTCCCTCAAAAATTCGTAATAAGAAATTGTTTCATAAGAGCTGAGTCTAGAGGTATTCGATTATATAATACTACAGAAGGGGCTATAGTTATTGATGGAGTTACTATTGACAGTGTTGAACGAACTGGCATTTCAGTGATGTATGCCAGAAATGTAACAATATTAAATTGCATCATTGCTAATGGTGGACTTAATCATGGTATATACATACTAGGTCAAAATTCTGTTATTGTAAATAACGCAGTATCAGGTTATCATGTAGGAATATCAGTTACTGGGGGGAATGCATTGATTTGTAATAATACTGTCACTAATAATGTATATGCTGGAATAATAGCTGATGATGGAGATTACTACCAGATTTACAATAATACATGCAAATTTAATCCTACTGGGATTTATGTTCTAAGAACAAGTTATACAAATGTGTATAACAATACATGCAGTTTCAATAGTGAAAATGGAACAAGACTAGATGCAGCTCATGAGAGCAATGTATACTATAATTGGCTTGAAGCTAATGGTTTGTTTGGAGTAGTATTAGCCTACGATTCTACTAATGTACAAGTGTATCAAAATGTATTTATCGATAATGCTGGTGGAACATCACAAGCTTATCATGAAGGACCATCGAATATAACAGGTCACAATTATTGGTATAATACTATCACTCAAACAGGAAATTATTGGAGCGATTGGAATGGTGTTGGTTATTATGAAATTGATGGTGATGCGCAATCAGCTGATTTATATCCTTTATTTTCATTTGGAGATCTTCCTGTCATTCCCGAATTGGAGAAACCTATAATTTTAGTATTTATGATTACTCCTCTCTTAGTAATTATATTGGTTCTGAAAAAGAGAGTAGAAATGGTTTAAACTATCTCATCTCTTCAATTGCGGATTTTTCTTCTAGATATTGACACAAATCCTCAACCCTCTTTCTTACCTCTCTGCAAATATTTTTAAGAGTCCGAGTGAATATAATAATACGGGGTATTCTGGCGGTTCAAGTTTAGTGTATGAATCAGCGGTAGTGAAAGGATTTGTTGGGGTCAGAAACAAGTACTGATTTAGCAGTGTCAAGTAGAGACATGACAGTATCGATTGCAGGTTTAGATGGAGTTGGAAAGACTTCCATTGTCAATAAGCTCCTGCGTGAAGAGATATCTGAAACTTATTCTACATATGGCATAAATCAAGAAATTGTCAAAATCAATGGCTTGAGACTTGGTTTAACTGACTTGGGTGGAAAAGAACCTTTTCGTAATTCTCTTTGGCCAAGTTACCTCTCTCGTTCAGACGCACTAATCTATGTAGTAGACGGAACCAAGGAAGAAAAATTAGATGAATCTAAACAATGGTTTGTTCGAGCTCTCAAATGGATTAAACAGAATTCCCCTGTTCTTGTTTTGATTAATACTTGGGACAAACCAATAGATGAAGAGGTTGTTAAAACAATCAATAATATCTTTACAAGTCCTTCCGGTGGTCATGATATTGAATACATGTCTATTTCTCCAATTACAGGAAAGAATTTGAACAAAACTGTTGACTGGTTAGCTAATGCTATAATTTCTACTCTGATCACAGCTGGTATCACTGTTGATTATTTTGTAGCTTATATTAAAACAGAAACAGGAATTGTTGAAGCTAGAATTAAAACTGCTGATGATAACATAGTTGATGAAAGTTCATTCCCAGTAATTCGTTATAAATTTGCTACAAATGCAGAATCAATACTGGAATACATGAGGATCGGAGGTAGACAAGTTGTTATGGCCGCCGATGAACAAACTTCTTGCTGGTTAATTACCACCAGAAGTGAAGAATTTAAAGGAACCAGTCTTTTAATGAAACTTCTGACTGAATTTATTAAAGAAATTCAAGGTTTGCGAGTTCAGAAAGATAATGGTATATCTGAATCAGATTTAACCAGTTATCTTATCAAATATATGATTGACAATCAAACCTTTTGGTCTGAAAAACAATTACCAATGTTTGAAATCTCAACAATCGATACTGACGAGATTTTTTAATAAGAAACAATAGTGTTAAATATTTTTCATTTCACCTATCCTTGATTATATCATGGATCCAGAAATCAAAGAAGTTCTCAAAGGTATAAAGGGAAATCGAGACTTCTACCCTGAAGATTATGCAGAGATTAAGTTGATTTTTGATGCTATGCACACTGTTTCCAAACAATTTGGCTATGAACTCTATGAAGGACCTATACTTGAATTTGCTAAGCTTATTGAGTATAAATCAGGTAGAGCACTAGCTGATGAAACGTACAGATTGTTTGACCGAGAAGAGAGAAAGCTTGTGCTCAGACCTGAGATGACCCCATCTTTGGCTAGGTTAATTTCTAATCAACACCAACGTTACCCCAAGCCTCTCCGTTGGTATAGCATTCCTAGAGTTTTTAGGGATGAGACTCCACAAAGAGGTAGGGTAAAAGAGCACTTTCAGTTTAACGCAGATATTTTTGGTGTCGATCATCCAGCTGCTGATGCAGAGATTATTGCTGTGACTACAAATATAATCAAAACTTCAGGATTAAAAACAGGAGAATTTGTCTGTGTGATAAACAGTAGAGATCTCCTTCAAAACTATATTGAATTCTTGAAGATTTCAAATCATCTAGATGTAATTAGAATTATCGATTCAAAGGGAAAGTTTGTTCAAACCGCTATTGAAGCAGAGTTAAAGGAAAAAGGCTCTTCTTTAAATGAAGCAAAAGAACATGCACAGTTGTTAAGAACAGTCTGGCATCAAGATCCACAAATAACAAAAGTTTATCCAGAAATCGATAAACACCCAAATCTTTCATCCTATCTAAACAAGCTAACAGAAATAGAGGAACAAGAAGTAAAGAAAGCAATGGAAGAAGCAAATCTTGATTCAGCACAGATATCAAAGTTATTTGAGTTCTCATTAATGAAAGGTAAACCGAGAGATGTAATTGCTTCTTTAAGGGCACTAGATGTAAATGAGAAAATAACAAAAGCCATCGACAATCTTGAAGAACTCATTACATATTTAGAGATATTTGAAGTTGCACAAGATTGTGAGTTTGATATGTCCATAGCTCGTGGATTGGATTACTACACTGGGATTGTTTTTGAGTTTCTTGACAGAACTGGTTCAGTTGCTAGAGCAATCGCAGGAGGAGGACGCTATGATAAACTTGTAGAAGATTTAGGTGGTGGAAAGATCCCAAGTACTGGAATAGGAATGGGTGAAACTGTTCTGCTTTCCATACTCAAAGCTCTTAACAGAACACCTCCTTATACTCATCCGTCACAGATCTATGTAGGAATAATAGCAGAAAATGTCATTCAAGAAACAGCTGAAATAGTCAACAAACTTAGAAAAAGCTATTCTGTTTTATTCAATCCGTTTGGTTGGAAACTCTCTAGACAGCTAGAAGATGCGAATAGTAGATCCATTCCGTTAATGGTGATTATTGGTAAGAGAGATCTTGAAGAAAACAAAGTGACTCTTAGAGATATGAAGACGGGAGAGCAGGAAGCTATTTTACTCTCAGAACTAGAGCTCAAAATCAAGGAAAAGCTATCACTTTAGATTTTTCCTATTTTTCAGCCTTTAAACAAAACAGATTTATTTATTCTATTTTTCTTACCAACAATGACAGTTATTTTACATAACTACTTGAAGTCAAAGAAACCACAAGAACTAGTCACCCTTGTTGACGATGCAAACAAGTATAAAGAAATGCTTACACGTCTAGAGTTGAGTACTAGTCTTTCCATTGACAATTTTGTCGAATATATGCTCGTAGAATGTAAGAAACTGATTAACCAAGAAAAGAGAAAAGAAGCTTTAATCATTCTAAAACATATTAAACCGTTACTACCTAAGGTAAATGATCGTTTAGATGCTTTTTTTTATTTGACTTTAGCTGATTCCTTCCTCTTAGCTAATGATTACGAGGGAGCTAAGAAATCTGTTAATAAAGCTAATTCAATTGCAAATAGGTTAAATGATCCAAGATTACAGACTAGGGTTTTTAACATGCTTTTTGTTATACATCGAACCATTGGAAAAGATAAAGCAATGGGATACTTGTTAAAATCAAAGGAGATTTCGGAAGCAAATGATTTTTATGATAATATTGTTTTTTGTAATGTAAATATTGGATTAATGCACTATTTTAAAGAAGATTTCAACAAAGCAGCTGATTATTGTAAAGAGATAATGGAAGTCATTATCACAAAACCCTTTCCAGATAACAAATTAGTGATGCCAACAGATTATTTTCTACAAGTTTTTTCAGAAAATCCTGGTTTAGTGGCTGTCGAGAAGTATCACGAAACCATATTAAAAGGAGTTAAAGTTGTTATAAAAACAATCAAACAATTCAAGAATGATTTTGAAGCAACAAGACGAATTTCAATTTTAGCTAGTTTCTTGAAACTGTCACAGAAAGTTGTAGAACCTTCTTTAAAGGTAATAGATTCATTCATTGATAAGCTTAGCAATAGCAAAAAATCGATTTTCTATTCAGCTTTAGCAAGTGGCATTTCAGATTACAAAGATTATCAATATGCATTAATTTTCTTCGAAAGAGCAATGGATTTTATACAATATACTAAAGATGATAACCAAAGAAAAATAAAGAAAAACTATGCCTACACTCTTTCTTTGTTGTTGGGAGTTTCAATGCTATATGATTTGCAATCCTCACCACAAACAACACAAATGTTGAAGAATCTAGGAATAAAGACTAATACTGATAACCTAGCTTCAGAAGCTGGAAATTTTATTTCTTTTACCAATGCTGTAAAAGACTCTGATGCTGCTTTTGGTATTAGTACAGAATTCATTAAAGATTCCCTTCTGCCTAGTATCAAAGATCGGTATGAAATTCAAAGAAATATAACTCAATTCAGATATTCGAATGCTAGAGAAGATATTCTAGAAAATCTCGAACTTTTCGTAGTAAATACCATTAGTATTAGTGATGAATTAGAATCTCTACTCTTTGTTGGAACAACTATGAATGAAAAAGAACTGAAGAAAAAGAAGAAAGTATTTTCTGGTTTTCAAATAATAGGACATATAATACCTCCTTCACTAAAATCACAAAAACACATAGAGGCTTATGACATGGAGTTTTTGAACAATCTCATCCGTGCCCCTCAAAAATTCAAGAAAATAGAAATCCTAGTTATAACTGATGAAATAAATACTACATTTATTCGAACGTTTAAGTAGGTAGAACTAACTGCTAAACATAGCTATTATTGATTGCTTTAGTAGATTTATTTTCTCTGGAGAGTAATCGTATTTTTTCATTTCATTAATAGCTTTATGCATGTAATCTTTTGCTTTTGGCTTCTTTCCCAACTCAAAATAAATGCGACCAATTAGAATAGAAATAGGTATGATCTGTTCTTTATCATTTTGCTTTTTATAGTAATTCAATGCATCTTGAAACACTTCAAGAGCATCATGATATTTAGATTGTGAAATTAGAATGTGACCCAAATCGTGTTCGGTCTCTGCTTTCTTCTCCAGTTGTTTGATTTTCTTGTAAAGAAGAATGGCTTTTCGATATGCACTTATTGAATGCATAGGATGTTCAGAATACTGATTCAAATCTATTTGGTATGTTAGAGCTAGTATTCTCCATGAGTCGGCAAGTTTCTCAAAATCATTCAAGGTAGTAAATACCTCTATAGCTTCTGCAAGGCTTTGTTTACTTTTCTTAAAATCTCCTTCTTCACGATAGATGATTCCTAGAACCAATGTACATTCACCTATTTTGTGAAGATTGTTTAGTTCTTTGTATCTGTTAAACGCAAGAACGTAAAATTGTCTAGCTTGGGTGTATTGACAAATGTTTTGATAAGCTTGAGCTGTTAAAAATAAAGCGTGAGCAGACTGCTCTTTCATACCAATTGAAGAAAAAATCTCTTGAGCATAGATGAGGTCCTTGATGCAAGTCTGGTAGTTACCAGCCTTGAAGCCTTGTTGTCCTCTCATGAAGAATTGGTTAGCATTGTTTTCTTGGTCTCTCATACCTTAGAACCCCTAGCCACTATTCGACTTTTCCTTGGATTAATAGCTCCTTGGATTAATATATACTTTCTAATAGTTTCATCCGCAATTTGATTAAAAAAGTAGAAGGAAAAAGAGTGACAATTCAAGCCTCATAAAACAGTGGTTGATCTTCATAGCTTTTGTTGACACTATCCCAGTTAATTTCCCTCGCAAGGGTTCTTTTCCCAGCATCAATAATATTATTGACTCTTCTTGCATGAATCATCTCATTTGCCTTTCGAATTAATGATCGTCTTTGATAAGTTGGTTCAGGTTGAGCAACTGTCATAGCAGTTATTGCTTGTTTTTCACCAAGAATTCCAATTAATACCTTCTCACCTTTAATAAATTCTACTAATCTAAATACCTCTGGGTTAACTTTGTTCTCAAAGAAGGCTTCTTCTGGAATGATTGAAATAACCTTTTTTCTATAACTCATAGATATGAAATTCTTTGCAATGTTGAGTATCCCAATAACGGGATCTAAAAACTCTGTTGGGAACTGAATGGGAGCTTCTGAATAGAAAGTTGTTGGTTTTACTTCAGGTTCTTCATAGAACGATGAAGTTTGAGCTCGCTTCTGTTGTGATTCAATCACACCGCTGATAACAAAATCATCCTCACGATAAGCATCATAAATTTCCAAACCAAAACCTATACCTGAAACACTCATAAGCAAGATCTCATCAAGTATTAACCTAGACCAAGCATCTATTGGTACGGTCTTCTTAACAAATGATTTCTTATAAGTTGGTTTTTGTTTCTTCTTGAATTTTGAGAATAATTTGGCAAAGAATCCAACTGGTTTTGGTTTTTCCTCAAGTTCCATTTTTTCTTCAACAATCTCTCTTTCCTCTTTTTCTCTTGTGAGAACACTTAACTGAGGTAACTCACTCTTATATGACTCAAAAGAAGCAATATCTTCTAGTTTTAATTTTAGCAAAGACTCAATTTCGCGTAGGTTAATATCATCTAATGGACTTAGTAAACCAATCCACCCTTCAGCATTAGCTGTCTCAGCATGTACAACAAAGAAGTTTATTTCTGATGACATTGTTTCAAGTTTACTTCCCATTCTAATGTATTTGAGTAGATGTGGGTAATCACCACTTAACAATTTTGTAGTTTTCCTGAATTCTTTTGCTAATTGAGGAGATTTCAAAATAGGGAGTAATGATTCAAACTTATCACCTTTACTCTCTCCACTTTGCCAAGTAAAATAGTAAAACAAAGTTGATTCATTGAAGTAAGGAATAGGTACAGCAGGATTTGGTTCACCTTCTGTTTCATCAACAAAGTGCCTAGCGATAATTTGCGCAATTACTCCAAATTCTCCTGATTGAAGTATTTTTTGCATACTTTCCCATTTCTTTTTTGTAGTCGAAAAAATCGTTTGACATAGCGCTGTTTCCATGAGAAGAGAAACCCACCAAGATGGGATATATGTTAATTTATCACGAACAAATTTTAGGTGGTGCCTTGTATAATAATCTGCTACTAGAGCAGCTGCAACATGCTTTGCCACCCCTCTATCTAGAAGATAATAATATCTTTTCCTAAGAATTGAAGCGACGTGGTATGAAAAGGCTACGAGATGTGTAACTTCATGCCATACATCTTCTTTGGGCAAAGAAAGTTTTGACCATAATTCAATAATTTCTTTTCTTCTTGCTGAATCTTCAAGCTCAAACTTAACGTCAGAAGAAGTTATAATATAATCGGCAGTATATAATGCTGAAACAATTAGAGTAGTAGAACCAGACGACTCTGATTGAAACTCATCTATCAGGTCTTTACTCATTGTTTGATATCTATCAAACTGGAGTTGAAGGTTGTGTACTCTTTTAGCTTCTTGATATACTTTTTCTAAGAATTGCTGAATAACATCTTTCATTACAGATATTTTAATTAAGCATAAATTAAAGTTATCGTAAAAGATACCTTTATTTTATTAGAAAATAACTGAAGTTTGCGTAGATAGTGATGTAGGTTTTACCGTTGGAGCATGTTTCATGCGATGAAAATAACGGCACCACTGAATCTACGCACTATTTAGTTCCAACTTAGCTTGTTTATTTTGCTTATTCCAGTAGGATCTATAAAATAAACCAGTTTTAGCTTCAATAGGTAAATGCTCAATTTGCTTAGTCCATTTCTTAACATTCTTTATGCTTTTAGAAAAGGCATCAGATGTGATTTTTTCCATTTTCTTTAGGTTAGCTTCTGTTGGTTTTCCAGTTACTTTCTTTAAGATACTCTGGACTTGTTTTGAAATGTTTTCTTCAAATTCATCTCTCTCTTTTCTAAAAGTGCTAAGACGCTTTTGATAATCTAAACTAACTAATCTTTGGAATTTCTCATTCATCCACCAAAACGTATTTGCATAAAATATCGCATCTGAGGTTTTTAGCTTCTTCTTGAGTCCTGGTTTGGGGAAGAAAATAGGTTTGAAAGTACTAATACAAGGTGCAGCAGATCCGGTGACCCAGTGTACTTGTATATCTTTCTTAACGTGAGATACTAACGAGCCAATGGATTGGTCTGGCAAGGTTATTCCAGTGGCATGGTGACATGGACTACTAGCCTTAGCTTGATCTACAGACCAAGTTTTTTCCTTTTCCACAGGGATATTGTGATTTCTTAATACTGCCATAACATCCTCAGGAGTTACTTTTCCTTTGTTCTTGAGTAATAGAGCGGTAGTACATTGTTGTCTGTCGAAACCTTTTGTGAAATACTGTGATCTTGGACTTGATTCTTTGAGAGCATGATAAAATCTAAATTTAGGGATAAAATCGTTTGCAAAGTGAAAGTCTTCTTTAGATTTAGTATAACCTTTTTTGATTGCATTTTTTACCAGATCTGGATGAATTAAGTCATACTCACTTCCTATAGATAAGGTGTTTGAGATAGTTCTGATACCCTTTACTTTCTCTGCTATCCAATATTTATCAGCTGTTTCTAGAACCCACGCTTCTTTAGAATCTGCAATTATGTAAGAATTATGATAATCTCTACCAACTACACCATATGAATGCTGACCTCCTTGACCGTGCTTTTCCAATAAATCTGTTATTGTAGTTAAAGCATCTTTAGCTGTTTTTGTTCTTTCAAGAGCCAATCTCATCAAATCCATCCCTAATAGTCCAGTGTCTCTGATAGGTTCTTTACTCCACACTGCTTCGTTACCTATTGTTACCCCATGTTCATTTGCTCCCATTTCACAACCAAACATCCAAAATGGTTTTAGTAGGAGGACATCAAAAGTTTGTTCAACTTGAGGAATAGAAATGTAAGTACATTTCACTTTTGAATTTGCTTTATGCTTCTTACCTTTAACAAATTCTATATTATGTGCCTCATTAGGCAATCTGTTAGAGTTTTTACCTAAAATTACGCTTTTGTCTTTAGTTGAATTACCAACGGCTACAACAGTATCACACATTGTAATGAACGATAGTATTAGTAATAAAAAAAAGTTTGCACCGATTCAATTTAGAACCGATGAATTAGTTCTGCTATTGTTTTCATACCTATGACAAAATCATCAATGAAAATATTTTCATTTGGTGCATGTGCATTGCCTTTGGAGTGACCACAACCGATTGATATGCAAGGAACACCTTCGAAAAGATACATTGGTCCTGAACCACCAACCATAGGCCAAATGACGGGATCATGCCCTTCAACATCTTTGATAGTGTTTATAACTGCCAAAGCAAAAGGATTTTCAATTGAAGTTTGAGCAGCAATGTATCCATCCCAACCAGTTATTTCGATGTGTTGAAAATTATTATCATCCCAGAATTTACGAATTTTTTCTATCAAATCTTTAGGATCTTGACCTGGAACTAATCTAAAGTCAACTTTCGCAAAAGCTTCATTTGGTGTAACTGTTTTTCCACCTGGTCCTTGATATCCACTCCATAACCCACAGATATTGCAGGTAGGTTCAAGAAAATATTTCTTTTTCATATCCATGCCTGTTAAGTTTAATCGAAAATGATCAATTCCAAAATTTTCTTTGAAAAGATCTTCTTTCAGTTCAAATTCCTCGATTATTCTCATATCTTTTTCAGAAGGTTCTGGGATGTTATCATAAAAACCTGGTACTTGTATTTTGTCGTTTCGATCTTTTAGAGCAGCTAAAGCACAACTTAACTCATAAGCTGCGTTGTCAACAAATTGGGTATATCCACTATGTACATCTCTACCAATAGTGTTTGTTTTTAGGTGAACATAGAGAATCCCTTTTACCCCTAGATACACTTGTTGTATCCCATCTCCATCTCTACCACCAAATTCCCAGATGCAACCATCAGCATCTGAAATGAAATTCTTGTTATTATTCACGAACTCTTCAAGGTTTGGTGACCCCACCTCTTCTTCTCCTTCAATAACAAATTTGATGTTAACAGGAGGTTTCCCGAAAACATGGTTGTATGCTTTTATTGCCTGAAGTCTGCATATTATTTCTCCTTTGTTATCAGAAACTCCTCTTGCAAATATCTTACCATCTCTAATTGTTGGTTCAAATGGAGGTGAATCCCATAGATCTACAGGATCTTCTGGTTGAACATCATAATGATCATAGAACAGTAAAGTTTTCCTAGCTCCTACATTCATCTCTGCACAAAAAACAGGATTACCTGCTGTTTCAGCTAGGAAATAACTAAATCCTGCTTCTTCAAAAACTTTTGACAAAAATTCTATCGCTTCTGGTCCTCCAGTTTTCTTCGCAGCTATACTTGGAATTTTCAGCAAATCACATAAAAGATTTATCGATGCATCTTTATTATGCTCTATTTCTTGATAAACTTCTTCTAAAGACATACTTCTCGTAATCTTTAAAAAACTCTGTCCTAAAAAGTTTCTCTCAAAAACAGAATTATGGGGTGTTAGAACGATTCTTTAAGTTGATCTAACCATTTTAGTTGTCTTTTTTTACAATTTGGACACTTTTGAGTTCTTTCTAACCACATAATCATGTGTAGTTTATGAGCGTATATTCCACAGCAGGGTGTTTGAACAACTTCTTGCTTTTCAGAAGGATAGAGATCAAGCAAGCATACTTTGCATGTTGGTCTTTGTGAACCACATTTTGAACACTCTTTATCGGTTGGAGCTAATATTGTTCCACATTTGTAACATTTAATGTCATCAACATCTACTTTTCCAAATTCATGTTTCAACAATTCACGATATATCCTCCCTATTAATTCAATAATAAACTGTAAATCATTGAGATTTTTGAAGATTGCAGTAAAATATTTCTCATCAAACATCAGATGTTCCATAGATGGAAATATCTCATTAAGCATTTTCTGAACATCTGCTTGCTGATGAATACTCTCCCACTCAAGAGAGGAATTGATAATTGTTGAGTATTTCTCCTTTTCATCATCTATTTTATGAATGGATAAAGAAAATGGTTGTGATTTCTTTAGAATTCCTTCAATGACTATTTTTCCATCTTGGTTTCTCTCCAATGTAGCTCCTAAGAATATTCCGTGGTGGCTATTTTTATCAAAAATGAATGAATAGCTCAATCCCCAATCATCGTTGAATATTTTGATATTTAATCCTCCTATATCAAATATTCTAGTTTCATATATACGTAACTGTTCAACCTGCTTCCTAGCTTCTGAGGAAGGAGATTGTTTTTGTTCTTTAATCAGTATTTTCTTTAATTTCTCTAATTTTATTTCATTTCTGGGAATATTTACTTGACCAAAAAGTGTTTTACCATCAGTTTGACCCCCATATTCTATTTCATGCATACTAATCATAGGTCTTGGACTACTTCCCCCATAAGGTCCAGCAAATCCTGGTAGTATAGTCCCAATATCTCCCCTTCTTACTAATTTTGAATGTATTGTCTCTGCTGTCAACTCTGAGTAATCTGCTCTATCAACAGATTTTGAATCTCTATCGCGTATTCTTCCAACAATTTTCCTCAAAAGTAATATGATTATTACCATAACAATAACTATGATAGCTTCTGCTATTATGAAATCCCAGAAATCAATATAGAACCATAAAATTATGGAAGCCGCTACAAAAAACATTGTTGCTACTATTTCTAAATAAAATCGCTTAATAAAATCAATTGTTCCCTTTATTCTGCTCATTCTTATGAGAATATTTGTAGTCTCTTCTTTATATACGATTGCATTCAAGAAGAGAGTTGTTTTCTTTCTCTTTTTAGGTAATTTAAAGCAAGTTCATATTGATGTGGTTTATCCACTTAGATGGAGTTTCGAGTTTTGTTAAATCTAGGAAAAAGATTTTAACTTCATAAAAGAAAAATCTAACCATGCCTAAAAAACCTGATAAAGAATATGGTTTTGATACACATTGTATTCACACAGGACATGATGTTCTAGAAACAAAAACGATTACTCCTCCAATTTATCAGAGTGTAGCCTATCCGTATGAAAGTGCTGAATATGCAGCAAAACTATTCCGATATGAAATAGAGGGTTTCATGTATGGTCGTATGGACAATCCTACAAATCAAATGTTTGAAGAAAGATTAGCAGCTGTAGAATTAACAGAAAAAGCACTTGCAACCGGATCTGGAATGTCAGCAATATTCATGGCTTGTCTTCATCTTATGGAAAAAGGAGAAGGATTTGTAACATCAAATAAAATCTATGGTGGAACAAACAAACTGTTCACTGAAACTTTTCCAAAAATGGGGTTTGAACCATTTTTTGTAACAGACTCATCAGATATTGAGGTTTGGTCTGAAGGAATTAATAACAAAACAAAATTTCTGTATGTTGAATCTCCTTCCAATCCAAACTTGTTTGTAGGTGATATTCCCGCATTAGCAAAACTAGCTCATGAACATGATTTGCCTTTAGTAGTAGATAATACAGTTGCTTCCCCAGCTCTTCAACAACCTGTTGCCTTGGGTGCAGACATTATAGTTCATTCTGCTACAAAATATTTAAGCGGAAACGCATCTTGTATCTCGGGTGTAGTTGCTGGAAGTGCTGAGTTTATTGATAATATGAGAGAAAAAGACTATCGAAACATAGGTCCTTCTATTAGCCCATTCAATAGTTGGCTGTTATTATTAGGCATGGAAACGTTAAGTCTTAGAATGAGCAAACATTGTGAGAATGCCCAAGCGATGGCTGAATTTCTTGAAAATCACTCCAAAGTAGAATCTGTTCTTTATCCAGGATTGAAAAGTCATCCTCAACATGAACTGGCAAAGAAGCAGTTGAAGGGCTATAGTGCGTTAATGTCATTCGTAACCAAAGGAGAACTGACAGATGCTAAAAATGTAATAGATGCCTTTGATTTGATTATCCATACAGGACATCTGGGAACAACAAAAACATTAGCAACACATCCTGCTTTCACTACACATCAACAACTCACACAAGATGAGAGAATAGCTCTAGGAATACCAGATACAATGATTCGGATGTCAATCGGATTGGAAAACATCGATGATTTAATAGAGGATATGGACCAAGCTCTTGCAAAAATAAAATAGACAGAAAGTAGAAAGAATAGTTTCTACAAATTCTATTTACTATCAACCCAAGTAGAAATGAATTCTTTAAGAGTTTTGAAAAGGTTCTCAAAAGCTTCTAAAGATGCTACTTCATAACCATGACTATTTTTACGAACATGACCAATTGTAGCAAGTTGATCAGAAAAACCAGTCATACCAACAGAACTTGCATCACTAGCTGCACCCGTGAAAATTGCACGTTGAAGCTCAACTCCAACTGTAGTTGCGGCTTTAGTTAAACCTTCTATTAGTTCTTCACTATAAAATTGTCTGCGATCTTTTAACCATATTCCAGGACGTTCATCCATTTCTAATGGTGAATGGGAAGCTGTAGGACATCCATCAACAGCTATGAAGTAAGTAGGTTTGAGTTTTTGTGCAAGGGAACGGGCACCGAAACAACTGGTTTCTTCTTGGACAGTAAAAGCAATGAATATATCCATCTTGGGTTGAATTCTTTCCTCCTTAATAGTTTTTAGAAGTCTTAAGAGTGTAACTACTCCCATACGATCATCAAATGTCCAAGCTGCTAATAGTGGATCTGATTCATCACCTAGAACATGGGGACCACAATCAGAACGAAGAGGGAGAATCCTTGTACCAGCTAAAATTCCAAAACTATTTAGTTTCTCAGAAGAGTAACCTGTAATTACTTTTACCTCTTCCCATTTTATCTGTGTATCACCTTTTCTACCACCATGACCAGAACCCATAGATGTTAAACCTTTGATTATTTTGTCTTTCCCAAAGATTTCAACAGGTCTCTCACCAAATTTCCAAGGAAGACAACCACCTACACGTTCAACGTTAAGTGTGCCATCATCATTGATTTTAGTAACCATCAACCCAATTTCATCTATATGAGAAGCTAAACAGCATGAAACATCTGAGCTGTCTCCAGTGATTTTTACAAATATATTGCCTGAGTGATCTTTCTTAGGATTGAATTCCCAAGATTCTAACTTCTCAAAAATAAAATCTCCCATCTTACCTTCTTGACCAGAAGGAGAGGGTATTTCTAATAATTCCTTAAAAAGAGAAATAATTTCTTCTTGATAGGATTGCATAATACAGAATTTCTTAGTTTCATTAAAAATTTTTAGATGAACAATGAGTTTTAAACTAGATAAAAAACAAAATAAAAAGAGGAGGGAATGAAGTTAGAAATCAAAAGCATTGATTTCATCTAAAGTGTTGTAAGTATTTTCAACAGCTTGACGGACTTGTACCTCAGTTTTTGCTCCAGTACAAACTAGGTTTCCTGATTGGAATAAGAGAAGAACAGTTTTTGGTTCAGCAAGTCTGTAGATTAAACCTGGGAATTGTTCTGGCTCGTACATGGAATGTTCTAACCATAAAGCTGCTAATTCCAAGTTAATTGTTCGATGATTGAAATGACCAGATGCTACAATGTTTTGTACAATGATTTCTGGTTCTTCAGTTATTTTTGTTCCTACAGTTTTGAGGATTTTGATCATTTCTAGAACACCCTCATGAACCATACTAGTAGATTTAGCACCAGTGAGAACAAGTTTTCCAGAACTGAAAACTAGACTGGAAATCTTTGGTTTCTTAATTTTTAAAATAAGACCTGGGAAAGTTTCTGGATTATAACTGACGAATAAATCATCTTCATCAATAAGTGTTTGATATGCTGTAACAAGATCAATGGTTGTAAAAAGATTAATACTGGCTACAACATTCTGAATTATTATACCATAATCAATTTTTGGTGTCATATTATACCATCACGCCTTTATAAACGTTGAAGGACTTTAAACTACTTCTATTTATAAAGCTTTTCAAGACCAAGTTTTATAAAGGTCATTAAATTTAATGTTTTAACGTCATTCTTCTGCATTTTAGGGATTGTACTCAAAGTATTATTGTTTGTGCTGGATAGTGAATAATTATTTCTCTTCAATTATCTTCTGCATAATTGATTTTACAACTTGAATCTTCTTATTAAAAATCTCAATTACTTCTGCATGAGTAACTTCTTCTTGCATCCCTGCACCATAATTTGTTACTAAACAAAGAGTTGCATATGCAATCTGTACTTCTCGCGCCAGTATAGCTTCAGGAACTGAAGTCATTCCTACCAAAGTTCCTCCAAAAGATTGAAACATTTTGATTTCAGCTGGTGTCTCAAATCTAGGACCTTCTGTGCACACAAGAACTCCCTTATCATGTACTTTTCTAGAAGATACCTTAGCCAGAGATAAATACCTCATTCTTAATTTTGGGGTATAGGGTTCTGTGTAATCTAGATGTACAACTCCTCTTTTTGATGTACCATCTTTAAAAACAATCTCAGTTTCACCATCAAAGAATGTCAAAGGTCTGTTTTTAGTCATATCAATCAACTGGTCTGGTACAACGAAATCTCCTGGATGGATTTTTGTGTGGATTGACCCTACAGCATTTGTAGCGTAAATTTCTTCTACTTCTAGTGAGTGTAAAGCATAAATGTTTGCTCTATAATTTATCAAGTGTGGTGGCATTGAATGATCAGGACCATGTCTTGGTAGAAAGAAAATTTCTTTTTCCGATATTTTAATTCTACTCGCATTCTCAACCTTACCATACGGTGTTTTGACCATAATGGTTTCAGCACCTTCAAATAAATCATAAACTCCTGAGCCTCCGATGATTGCAATCTTCTTTGACATTGCATAACAATATAATATATCTTAAAAGAATGTTTCGTCGCAACAATTATCTACTTATTTCATAGATATCTCTACTTTATCTATCGATTTCCATTTAACAGAGCAACCTATGTGTTGACATATAGCAATTAATGCATCCTTGTATTTAGGATATACTTCTTTTAGCGAGGACAAGGATATTTTCTTTGTTTTAATCATGTAATCCTTCACTTTTTGTACTATTACATCACTTACTAGACCAAAACTTGGAAGCATAACAACTTGATGATTTTGTAAAATATCAATAACATTTTCGGATGCCATGAGTCTCTCAGTTTCACTATCAGAATAAGTTTGTAATTCACCATTCAATTCTTGTAATGTTAAAAGAGATCCATTTTCTGCTATATTCTTACATACTCGAATCAATGTTTCTTGGAATTTCGGTAATCTTTCCTCAAAATCAGAATAATCCTTATCAAGCAATCTAATAAGATCCTGGTTTGGAATTTTAGTTCCTGAATAATAGAGTATTTTATTATTCCGAAGATTTGCAAAATGAGTTTGTAGGTTCTCATCAATAAGATAGATAATAGACACTCCCAATTTATCTAATTCAGACATTTGATTCTTTTTCTTTTGAATATATTTTGATGTATAAAATCCGACAATTTCCAAAAAGATGGTTTTATCTCCTCTTTCAAGAAGGAAGTCTGGAACATACATTTTCTTACCTACAATAATTGCTTCTGGTTCAGGTATCGCTTTCCATCCATGGTAATTTCTCCAGGATTTTAAGAATTGATCTTCTACCTTTGAATCTATCGCGGGTCTGAAAACCATATCCTCTTCCTCTGTTCTAAAAGATGGTAAAATTGGTAGTTCCTGAGAATCCAATTTAAACAGAGATTTTCTGTTTCTGGGTTCGACTATTGCATTAAGTTGAAATGGGATTTCTTCTCGTAATAAAACTCTCAGGATGTAGGTTGCGACGTTTGCAATATTCCTCCCCCACCCACCTTTCTCTCTAAACATTTCCAATGGCGGTTCAATTGTAATTCTGTAACCTTCCTCTTCTAAAACGATATCACTAAAAACATAATTTTTCTTTGAAAAATAAACAAGTTTCTTCGCTAAATAACCGGGAAGACTCTTTAACCTCATTTGTAAATCGATTGAGAAAGACAGAGTAGTATCAACAATATCATAATTATAGAACCGAATAAGTTGAACAGGGTCAACCTCATCACTTTTGGTTAAAACTTTCTCTGAATCAAGATCAATATACATCAATGTATCAAGTGATTTAGCAGGTAAACCAAATTCACTTTCTAGTTTAGTGACATGTTCTTCTCTCTCAGATAAACTAACAAACCCCTTATTGTTCTTATTCAAGTAATCAAAGATTTTATTTCTAAACTGAACAACCTCCATTCTTAGAATATCTAAATTTGAAGAGGTTTTTTCAGATATGAACGAAATGATATCGCTTGAACCTTTAGTTGAAGACTTACCCTCTTGCAGAATATCACTAAAGGTTTGTGAATTTAATGAAAAGAATCTCAAAGATGAAACTTGTAGAGATCTAATAATTTTATATGATGTAAATAAATCATCTAGAATCTCAAAATTAATGTCTGCTTTTTTAGACCCCAGACTATTATTGAGGAACTGAATAAATGCCTGTACTTTGTTTTTTTCTGTAGGATTGAGAAATAGAGGGTGAAAGGTAGCTTTATTTCCTGAACCTTTGATGTCAAATTCAAATTCTGCTAATGCTATTCTCATTAAATCACATCACTATCTTTCCTTCTTCTAGCAGTACCAGTTTCTAAAGACTCAGGAGTAATTAATTCATAGAGTAGAGCCTCGCCTTCTTTAGGTCGTAAAATTCTTCCTAGTCTTTGGATGAATTGTCTTGCTTGCCCAGTACCGCTAACAATTATACCAACATTAACGTTACCACAATCCCACCCTTCGTCTAGAACTCTTCCTGTAACTATTTTGGAATATTCTCCTTGGTTGAACCTCTGCAGAATATCCTCGCGTTCATTGCTTTTAGTTTCATGAGTAATTGCAGGAATCAAATGCCTTCTACTAATATCATAAACCATATCGTTAAACTCAGAAAAAATGATTATCTGGTCGTTTTTATGTTGGATTAATAAATCTTCAACTTTTCTTAGTTTTGCTTTGGATGAGAAAACCAGAGTTCTTGCTTTTCTGTGAGAATCTAAAGCTTCCTTAGCCTTAAAATCTTGATTAACTCGAAAAATTAAATATTTTTCATAATCTTCAGGCGTACGAATCTGAATGTTCCTACTTTTTAGATATCCTCTGTATGTTTTCATATAATCATTATATAATTCTCTCTCGTCCTGATCCAATTGAACTTTGATGGCTTTATGCTGATATTTTGCAATATATCCATTTTCTGCTAGATCTGTGACTCTAGCTACCTTTATGGGTTTACCAATTAGTTCGAATAAAATTTCTTCAGCTTTATCTGACCTATCTGGAGTAGCTGTTAAGCCCAGTCTATAAGCTGAGGGTAGACCTTCTAATACCTTAAGAGTCTCCTTGGCTCCTGCATGATGTGCTTCATCGAATATTATAAAATTAAAGTGTTTTCTCAATTCATTGATGTTCAATCTTGCACTATCATAGGTTGTAACTGTTATCTCTTTTATATCTCGAACTTGATCACCAAGTTGTCCAATCAAATCTCTTGTAAGAGATGTATATTTTGTTAAATGTTCTACCCATTGATAGAGAAGATTCTTTGTAGGAACAACTATCACTGTTTTCTGTTTTAAGCGTTCGATCGCTTTCAAACCTATTATTGTTTTACCTGCTGCCGTTGGAAGAATTACTATGCCCATTCCATCATTATCTGTAAATTCATCCAAAGCTTTTATCTGATAATCTCTTAATGCTAATTTGACTCCTATTCTCTTGAGATAATTTTCGGATAAATCTGTATCCTCCAGAATAAAAGAATTAACAATATATTTTTTAGTTTTCATTATTCGCTGAATCAGCTGATAATTATGAGGAGAAGCACGATATTCATTTTCCTTTTTTGGATTCTCTTTTAGAAATTTTAACAATTCCTTGTCTTCAATCCTTCCACTAGCTTCAAGAATAAGATCAAAAGCTAATTTAAAACGAATATTGACTTCAATAGACATGAGCCTTCCTTCTTTAGAAAATATGTTATTTAGGTATAAAAACACTGTTTATTAGAGAAATAAGAAAAAATAAAGAGAAACTAGTAAAGCTATATTGATAGCTTTCTAGGGTTGAGGTAAAGATTTGTTTCACTATCGTCAAGTTTAACCTCTGCATCAGAAGTTTTAAGCTCTTTAAGTGCCTTCTTTATGTTTTTCTTTATGTCTCTATAGAACCTAAGTGTAGTACTGAATAAGATTAGAGTGTTAAAGAAAGTCTTGTCTTTAGCCAATTTTTGGTTGAAGATATCAATTTTGAATCTACCACCGATGTTCATGAATTTACCATTTATTTTAGCTATGACTTTATTATGTATATCTTTTACAACCCAGTCAGAACCTAAACGTAATCGTTTATCATCAATAACAAAGGAATGAAAAACATCAGTTTCATCCAAATAACTGAAACCAAATATTTGACCTTGGAAACGTGGGAAATGAGCTAATCTTCGAATTCGGAATAGATTTCGAGTGTGTTTAAAAATACAAACATAAGCTGGTGAAGGTTCCTTTGTTGCTAGTGAATTAGCAAAACTTTCTCCCTGTAATCTTTCAATACTAGCTCTCCAATAACCACTTGGAGAGAACATTTTCATGACAAATCTTCTTTCAAGAGGATCTTTTTCTTTCCAAGATTTCTCTCGTATAGCTAGAAGCCCGTAGTCTTCTCCATCAATCTTTACAGTTCCAAGTTGATCCATATCTCTTGTCCACTGTCTATCTTTCTGAGCTCTTTGAGCATCTTTTCTGATTCCCCATTCTTCTTTATGTAATTTAGTTCTCCATAGATCAACATCTATATGAGTATATACTACTCTTGGTTCCTTTTTCTTTTTCTTCTCATCTACTGGTTTTGCAACAGGAGCTGGAGTAGGTCTAGTTTCTATTTCCTTTTTCTTTGGTTTTTCTTCCCTAACGGCTTCCTGTTTGTAGCGGACCTCTTCTTCCTCAATTTCCTCTGCTTGGTCTTCTACAGCATCAAGCAGTTCTTTTTGAAAAGTACTTTCTTCTTGTACTTCTTTCTTGAATTCTTCAGGATCTTTATCAAATGACATTCAAATCTACCTTATGTCTATTAATTAACGGACTTAATACTTTAAACTTTCTGGAAGTAGTAATCTTCTTCAAAAACTGCTATTTATTCGTCACTCATTTTTTTCTTAACTTCTTTAACCAATTCAGGTAGAGTATCTACAATATCTCCTCTGACTCTATAATGTATTAAATGATCATAGTAGGTTGGTGTGAGATTAAAAATTACTTTCTTTGTTTTTGGAGGAGGTCTCAAAAGAATATCTGCTGCAGGAAAAACACCTAGACTTGTGCCTACACCTATAGCTAAATCACTCTTCACTGCTAATCTTAATGCTCTTTGGAATAAATTATTATCTAACAATTCTTCAAATAGCACAACTTTTGGTTTGAGTGGTTTTTCACAATTTGGACATTTGGGGTATGGGTGAGTATTAAGATGCTTTTCTACATCCAAATCTTCCTCAAAAGCACATTTGTAGCAATGCATTTTTTCAGCATTTCCATGAATTTCAAAAACATTTTTCGCTCCTGATTTTGTGTGAAGTCCATCAATATTCTGTGTGACAATATGAACATGATCACTCCCCTTTAATTTTTGAATGTCTGTAACTGCAAAATGTGCAGGATTTGGCTGAGGATCCTCAAATTGTTGATATAAATCTCTGAAAAATTCCCAAACCTTTTCTGGCTCTTTCTTGAACGCTCTCATTGATGAAACCTCAAATGGGTCATATTTTTCCCATAATCCTCCTGGAGAGCGAAAATCAGGAATGCCACTTGGAGTACTTATTCCAGCACCAGTAAAGATAACTATAGAATTAGCGTCAACAACTAGCTGAGCAACTTCTTCTAATAAGTCAGAAATGGTTGTCATTGAATCTCACTTTATCTTATAGTATATCTTTATCGCTTATTTAAAATTTTGACTAGCACTAGTTTATTCAGCTATTCGATAAGTCCCCTTCGAAAGATTAAATAATTTATGTTAGCTCGAAACTCATGGAATATCATTTGACTACTCCAATTCCCCCAGAAGATTTGAAGAAAATATCTATTGGGGATATTGTGTATCTCACAGGGACGGTTGTAACTGCTCGGGATGAGGCTCATCTAAAAGCATTGGAACTGCATAAAAAAGGAGAAAAACCTCCCGTAGATTTCAAAGGGATTGGTCTTTTCCACTGCGGTCCAGTCATGAAGAAGAATGAAGAAGGTGAATGGATTGTTGTTGCAGCAGGACCAACAACTTCAGCAAGAATGGAAATTTTCCAAGATGAATTCATTAGAGTTTTCCAGCCAGGTATCATCATAGGTAAAGGTGGTATGGGAGAAAGAACTACAAAAGCATGCCAAGAGGAAACATGCATTTATGGTTACTTTACAGGAGGTGCTGCACTACTCGCAGCAAATAGAATAAAGAAAGTCAAGGACGTTTTTTGGTTTGAGGAGTTGGGAATGCCCGAATCGCTTTGGCTCTTCGATGTAGAAAACTTTGGTCCTTTAACTATAACAATTGATACCCATGGTGGTAATATGACTGAAAAAAGCAAAAAGAAGATAGAAGAGAACAAAAATAAAATTATACAAAACTTGTAAAAAAATAATTTTGGTTTTTTCACTAAGATTTCTAAATCTTAACCCCTTTTTCCACTTTTACTTAGTTATATGTTTTTTCATGAGTTTTTAAATCATTTTTAGCATTATAATATGAAGTTATCATCATGAATACAAGAATAAATGAAAACAAAGCTCACAAACAGCTAGAATCTGATAATTTGTTTAAGAAAATAGAAGATGAATTAAAAACAATTAAGCAAATAAAAAAACAAATAACAAAGTTAATTGCTCAAAATAAAGATAGTTTGGATTTCAGTATGGAAACTATGAAACAAGATAATTCAAATTTTGTAAGGAGTAGATTTGTTATACAAAATAATCTGACGGAGAACGAAAATCAGTTTAAGAAGATTCTAATTTCACACCTAAATGAGAGTATTGAATATTCAAATCGTCTTAGGAATGATATAAACGATCTACATGGAAAACCAGAAAGTAATTACGATAATTGGGTAAATTCTCTCATTAATGATTCTGAAAACCTCAACAAGGTTTTTGGTCCTTTAAATCAATATGGAGAAAGAAATGTAAATGAGCTTGGAATTCATTTTTTGAAGGATTATAATGATTCAAAAAATGGAAATTGTCAAAAGTATCAAAGAACCTCTGATTCTCTAGATCTGAAACAATTTTCGACACCTCTTGAACCTTCAGAATCTGATTCATATGTAAGAGTACTATTGACTAAATATGGTGTTAAAGGAATTACAAGTACTCATACAGCTGAGAGTTTTCTAAAAGCTCAAATTAAATTAAATTTCGAAAAAGATGAAATGCGGCGGTTTTGGAATATCAATGGGGTTTCATTAAAACTAGATAAAATATTAATTAGAGGATTAAAAGGTAAGTTTTCCAGTTCCAATGGGTTCGATGACATTATTTTAGGAGTAATTGGAAAAGGAAAATCTGCAAAGTATGATCTTAAGATTGTTGAAATGAAAGTAGGGGAGGATTTGGGGGGTTTTTTTGACTATATTAGAACAAGTAAGAATATCAAATTTACTACACAAATATTTGATGATATTGATTCATTTTTGAAAGCAAAACATGTGGAACTTATCCATTTAAAGATTGGTTTCAAGAAAGCAAATGATTTGGTGGATGCTTTAAGAAAGAAATATTTATTCACAACTTCTGGTGTGGGTTTCAACTTTAATAAAAAAATTAAATCAGGAAATTTACGAAATGTTCTGATAGATTCAGGGCTTTCTCAAATTACAATTAATAGAATATTGAAGGGAGCTATAAAGCAAAACCAATTAATTTCCTTAATTCAACATGGTAATGCACATAAATTAGTAACAAAAAACGGATATTTCACCGTTGCAGATGAAGCTGTTCAAGAAATAGAACTTAAAGTAAAAACTAGAACAAGTTATAACAATAATAGATTTATATCAATCAAAATACATCGAGATGTATTTTTGCCAATCTTTGTAAAAACGAAAGATGGAACAATAAGATTATCTCTAGATTGTTTTAATACAAATCTTCAAGACATGATAAAATCTGGTAAAAAATCATCTGATAAATACCCAACCTATTCAATGCTGAATTCAATTTTGAAAGGAGCTCTGGATAAACTCTCTCCTTGTTTGATTCATGATGGTATGTCTGAACTTGAAATAGTTAAAAAGATTAATGAAATGCAAAGAACTATCTACTATGAAATTATGATTCTTAGCCAAAGGAAAATTATTGAAGAATTTTCAGTTTTTAATTGTGGGACGATGTTTCATTGTCTAGAAACCCTAAATAATTTCGGTCAAAAAACATTTAAAAAACTAGACAAAAATTTCGAAAGCAAATGTGTAGTACCCTATAAATTTCATCAACATTGGGAATGTTCTTATTCACTTGAAAAAATTTTCAAAAGAAATCGCATAACAGAAGGATCTGATTTCTTTAGTGGTTGGAGTAAATTGAAAGCTAAATTCTTTGGAGATCTCTTAGTTAGTGATAGTGTAAATGTTGAATGTGAAAAAGAAATTTGGCAACATTATTTAAATAATCCAAATTGGATACAAAAAATATTAAGAGATTTAGAACCACCTTATAAAGTACCAGATGGATTTAATCTAAATCATAAATCAAAATTAATTAAACCTATAATTTTCTTTGATCGAAAAACAATATCCCCAGTTGAAGTTGTAGGGTTTAATGGTAGATTACCTTGGTTTGGCGTTAAATTGAATTTGAATCAATTTTTTAAAACTAATGAATCTTTAAGTAAAATGCTTTTACAATTTCCTTTTAAAATCAATGTAAGAGGAGTTGAATTCAGTAGCTCTAATCAGATAGTTGATGCTTGGAAGAAACGACTTATTCAGTCCGGTATTCCTGTAGAACCAGTAAATTTTCTAAAAACAAACTATAATTTTAGAAATTCTGAAGGAGATTTTAACATCAAACTTCTTTTTGCAATAGTATTTGAATTTAAAGAAGTCTGGGCAACTCTTTTTTCATGGATACTAGAATATATCCAAACAATAGATGACTGGTCGTTTTTTTTACCTAGTTCTATTGAACCTCGAAATGGGTTTAGAATTCGTGTTGTTGACAAACAAGTTCAATTTGACTATACAGGTAATGGAGATTGGAGAGAAGTTCTTTTAGGTTTTGGAACAAAATATGGTGTTGATAAGTGGACTATTAGAAAAGAGATTAATAGGACATTTATCCTACCTATACAAAATAATTTATTTAATAAATTGGTAGAAGACATTCAATTTCAAATATGGAAGGAAGTGCTTGACTCCACACCTGAGATAGCTTTAGAAGAAACCTGGGATTATATAGTTTCAAATTGGAATGATATTTGATGCATTTATCTCCTAAACTTCCAATAACTACGTTTGATTTTACAAAATAAGTATAAGTATATAACACAAGATTTTAAATCAAATTATTTCTGTGAAACACATGCATTCAACCGAATGTTTCTGGGTCTACGAAGTAGAAGAATTTGGTCCTTTGACAATAACAATTGACACACATGGTGGAAATTTAACAGAAGAATCAAAAAAGAATATTGAAGCTAATAAAGAGAAAATTTTACAGGAATTGTGATGATAATGAAGGATATAGCACAAGTAATAGAAGATACAGCTGTAGGATTGTTAAAATTGGCTGCTACTGAACTACCAACTGAAGTTAAAGAGGTTTTAATAAAAAGTGAAAATACAACAGAAGGAGCTTTAGGTAAATCACAATTACATGCAATTAATGAAAATGTTCGAATTGCAGAAAGTGAAATCAAACCTATGTGCCAAGATACTGGGCTTGTTTCTTTCTTTGTGAAAGTAGGAGATAAGTTTCCACTAAAATCAGAGATTAAAACAGCTCTGATCAAAGCAACAAAGAGAGCAACAGAAAAGGTTCCATTAAGACCTAATGCAGTTGATATGTTTAAAGGAAACACCAATAATAACGTTGGTATCCGCGGATATGTTCCATGGTTTTATTTCGATTTAGTAGAGGGAGATAAATGTGAAATCATTGCCATGCCTAAGGGTGGAGGATCATCAAATGTGGGTAAAATGAAAATGGTTCCTCCTGGTAAAGGTATCAAAGGTGTAAAAGAATTTGTTGTAGAAGCAGTTGCTGCTGCTGGTCCGCTCGCATGTCCTCCTTATACAGTTGGTGTGGGTGTTGGTGGAGGAGAAGATATGTGTATGAACCTAGCAAAGAAGGCTCTTTTACGACCATTATTTAAGTACCATGAAGATGAAAGTATTGCTTCAATTGAAAAAGAACTTTTGAGTATCTTAAACAAACTGGAAATAGGAGCAATGGGTCTAGGTGAAGGACCATCAGTTTTAGATGTTCATATGGAATTCGCTGCTCGACATCCAGCGAGTTTGCCTGTTGGAGTAGTTATTTCATGTTGGGCTTTAAGACATGCTGGAGCAACTATTGATAAAGAAGGAAATGTGGAGTTGCATCCCCACTAACATTTTTTCTCATTTTAGTATATTTCACACTCCGAATCATTATCTAAAGCTCTTATTATTTTTCTACAAAAGCTTAATATTCCTATTCTACTATGTTTACTAGAAATCTAATGAAGAAGAGACAGTTATTTATTCCTCTATTTTCTATTTTCCTTGTTATCAGTAGTTTGTCTGAAACTGTTATTTCTAATACTGATGAATCTGAAATGACCAATGTGCTTAGTTTAACACCTTCTTCTTTATCTTGGCATCTTTGGGGTCAGTTTGAAGATTCAGTCAATTTTAAGTTCTCTATAGACTTGACTATTACTAACATCTACTTAACTGATATCATTATAGGATTTGGTGATGGATGTTTATGGGATTCTTCAGTCAAATGCAATTTGCAGAATAAAAGTTTAGAGACTAAAAATGGAGGTGAAATTTGTACTCTGGCCTGTGTCTCCTTAACTTTTCCTCCTGGTCAAACTATTTCGTGGGCATCTGCTCAATTTTTTATATATGATCCTACTATAACAGAGCTTCCAAAAGGACTGTATGAAATTACTATTGGTGAATGGAAAGCTAGTATCTATGAGGAGATAATAGCTCCAGCAAGAATATCTCTAGAAATTTCTGATAATGGTTCTGAAATCTCTTTCAATGAAAATCCCTTTAAACTCAAGGCTATTCCTTTATTTTCAGTTCTTCTTCCAATTTTATTTGTAATCTCTTACTTCTACAATAGAAAGAGAAATAATATCTTGAGAATGAAGAAATAATTTTACTTGAAAAATCTTATTGAAATCTTGAATAAGTTAGAAATTGGTGCCATTAGTTTAGGTGAAGGACCTTCAGTGTTAGATGTTCATATGGAATTCGCAGCTCGACATCCCGCAAGTTTGCCTGTGGGAGTGGTTATTTCTTGTTGGGCGTTAAGACATGCTGGTGCAATTATCGATAAAGAAGGAAATATGAAGTTGCATCCACATTGATTTTTTTAACTTTTCCAAGAAAAAAAAGTAAAACCTTTTACTAATATCTCAGAACTCTCTTTTTTTAATTCTTGACAATTCTTTTAAGTAACTTTCATAGTTCTAGAAATATGAGTGAACAAAGTAAACCTCCTATAGCCAAAAAAGAGCCAAAAATTACTGAAATTCATGGTCATGAGTTAAAGGATGACTACTTTTGGTTACGGTTTAAGGAAAATCAAGAGGTTATTGATTATTTAACAGCTGAAAATGATCATACTAAAGTAAAAACAAAACATCTTGATGCTTTCACTGATGAACTCTTTATTGAGATGAAAAATCGAATTAAAGAAGATGATGAAAGCGTTCCTTACAAATACAAGGACTACTTTTACTACAACAGAGATGTGAAAGGTAAGGAATACAAAATCTATTGTCGAAAACACTTAAGTCTAGATGCTGAAGAAGAAATCCTCCTTGACATAAACGAATTGGCAAAAGATTACGAGTATTACAAACTTCGAACTTTCAAGATAAGCCCTAACCAAAATCTCTTAGCTTATTCAATAGATAATACAGGGTACGAGAAATTCATAATGCAAATAAAAGATTTGGAAACTGGGGAAACCTATGCACCTGGAATTGAAAATATTGGTTGGAACTTTGAATGGGCTGATGATACTGTTATTTTTTACAACATAAGAGATGAAGCTCAAAGACCATATATGCTAAAGAGACACATCATAGGTAACCCATCTGAGCGAGATACAATAATCTTCGAAGAAAAAGATATAGAGCGAAGAGTATCAGTTTGGAAAAGTAAGGATCACAAATTTCTCTTTATGAATTCGGAATCTACTTTAAGTTCTGAAATACATTTCATAGATTTAAATAGACCCCTAGGTGAATTTGAAATTTTTTATCCTAGGGAAGAGGTACATGAATATTTCATTACACACAAAGATGGGTATTTCTATATTGTCACTAATTCAGATGATTCAATAAATTTCAAACTATTACGAACACCCATTGAAAATATTGCTAACGATAACTGGGAAGAAATTTTGCCACATGATGGAGATGTACGACTTCAATGGACAGAAGCTTTTGAGAATTTTCTAGTTATCTATAAACGAGAAGAAGGTTTACCAAAAGTAGATATTTTCTATGAAAAGGGAGATGAAAGAAACCACACAATTGAATTACCAGAATCTGTTTATGGAGTTTGGTCTGGACCTAACCATGAATATTCAAGTGATTTTGTAAGACTTGGTTATACTTCCCTTATTACTCCTATGTCAACTTATGACTATGATGTTTCGACAAAGGAATTAGAGCTAAAGAAGCAAGAGGAAGTAAAGAACTATAAAAAGGAAGAATATGTAACTGAAAGAAGATTCATCACAGCTAGAGATGGTGCAAAAGTTCCAATTTCTATTGTCCATCGTAAAGACATCAGTACTCCAGCTCCAACATATCTCTACGGATATGGTTCTTATGGGGTTAACATGGATCCATACTTCTCATCATCTATTTTGAGTTTAACAGATAGAGGTATCATTTATGTTATAGCACATATTAGAGGAGGGGGAGAACTTGGGAGACCATGGTATGAAGATGGAAAACTTCTGAAAAAGAAAAATACATTCTATGATTTTATAGACAGTGCAAAGTACTTAATAGAAGAAAATATGACCACAAAAGACAAACTGACGATAGCTGGGGGAAGTGCTGGCGGTTTACTTGTTGGCGCAGCTGTTACAATAGAACCCAATCTGTTTCGTTATGTTGTTGCGAGAGTGCCATTTGTGGATGTTATCAATACAATGCTAGATGCTAGCATCCCATTGACTGCACAAGAGTGGAAAGAATGGGGTGACCCTAAAGATAAAGAGAATTTCGAGTATATGTTGTCCTATTCACCTTATGATAATGTTCAAGCAATAGATTATCCGCACATGCTAGTAACAACAGGATTGAATGATCCTAGAGTAGCATTTTGGGAACCTGCAAAATTCGTTGCAAAATTAAGAGTTCTAAAAACTGATGGAAACGAACTTCTATTGAAAACCAATATGGGCGCAGGACATCATGGAGCATCTGGAAGATATGAATATCTGAAAGAAACTGCCTTCATCTATGCAAATGTCTTAGATAAAATGGGATTAGTTAAGGAATGATCCTTACAATTTTTCTTTTTTAAAAAAACTTATTTTGGATTTTAAGAAAATCGTCTTTAACTAATCCATAGTGTAATTTGTGGTAGTATAGCTATCCTTGATTCCAACCTTGCCATCTTTGTATTGTGTTGCAAATTGACCACAATTAGTTCCAATATCATTTTCCTCCCATTCACCAATACTAATAGCTGCATCAAATCCCAGATTACGAAATTCTTGTACTAGTGGAAAGTATTCAGTGTTGTCTTCAGTAATTCCACTTTGAATCTTATTATTAACAGCTTTATTGGTTGGGTTAATAGGAGTTAATTTGATCCAGTATTTTTTTGGGTTAAAAAGTTCTTTAACTACTTTTGGATCTATTTTGGAATCCTCTGCTACTGCAAAATTGAGCGTCACTTTCCTATCTCCCTCTTTAAACCACCTGTTTCCGAATTCCGCAATTTTCTTTAAAGACCAAATATTCTTAGTCATCCACTTGTGTCTTTCATTATCATCAGTTGAATGGATGGAGAACTGTATCTGAAAATTACCATCTGAAAAGAGCTCATCTTTAATCTTTATTAGTTCATCTAGAAACTTTTCACAACCATTAGGAGCTACTGTACTAATACAAGGCATCAAACCTGCTGCTTCATATCTCTCAGGTAGGGTTTTAATAACCTCTAGAACATGTTCATTAAGGGTTGGTTCTCCCATACGGGCAAATTGGATTTTGAATTTGTTTATAGGAATTTTACCATCAGGAAAGCGGTTTTTAATCATAAAATCAATTTCCTTTAGCATCCCATCTGCGGAGACATTCCCATGATAGTATTCTCCTGCATCACACATTAGACATCCTACTGGGCATCCATACATTGTAGATATTATCAGAACCCACTTTTTCTCTCGGGGAATAGGGGGTTGTAAACTTTCGACAAATTCTACTATTTTGCCATCATGTTTCGCGATATAAAGTATAGCTAAATCGTCTTTACCATACTTCCCCAAGATCTTCATCATCAGTCATTTCAAGAAATCATTGTCTTCTTAAAAATGTTATGAAAGTTAGTATTATTTGTGTTTATCAGAGACTGCTTAAATCTAGAATTTAATTCGAACTCCTTCATTTTTAGTTCTTTTTTAGCTTTTTCTGACTACTAAATGAGTAAACTTCCAAATATTAATCATCTATAGAAATAAAATCTGTAAGAAGTTTTTGTTGAGATGAAAATTTTCCATCTTTAAGTCTTTCAATATCTTTAATTATCCTATAAATCCCCTTCTTATTTTCCTCATTAATCTTGTTTTTTAATTGCTGAACTAACTCGTTGCTTGAGATAAATTCAAAACTCTCAGCTAAGTCCGAATTATCAGAAAATTCAACAGATAGACACCAAAATTTTACTTCAGCCGCATATAGTGGATAAATGGATGTGTCTTTGTTTGTTATTGCCGAGGGCGATTTTTTTATTTCTATAATTTCTAAAGTTCCATCAAGATTTTCTATAAGTATCTCAGGAAATATCCAATTTCTTTCATCTATTTCTGGAGTATCAATTTTCGGTTGCCATTTCCATTTCTTCCCTTCCAATAAGTATCTGGCAATTCTGTGACATATTCTTTCCCATAAATATCCTATTATTTCCAAACCACCAGATAAGTTACAAAATGGACATCCACTTTTGTTATGAACCCGATTATTTATCTTAGCTATCCATGTATGATCAGAATTTTTTGAGCATTTCCACCATACCTCTCTGTGAGAACCTCCTATCACCATCTCTGAAGTTAGTCCAGAATTTTTTGTTGGATGCCACTCTTTAGCTATTTCTGGATAGAGTGTTCTCAGAGAGTTATAAGGAGATAATCTTCTATGTGAGCATATCGGACATCCTGTTTTTTTAGATCCAGTTCTTTCATGAATTTTGGTGTCCCAAATATGTTCAGAGTTTTGAGAACATTGCCACCAGATTAATTTATCAGATCCTGGTACAACTTTATTTGGTGTTAGATCTCTATTCATAGTAGGATGCCATTCCTTGGCTATTTCTGGAAATTTAGTGGCTAATGAATTCGTCACTGACACCTTTTTATTTGCACAATAGGGGCATTTCCTATTCCCTCTTATTCTGCTGTCTATCACTGCCTTCCAAATATGATCTGGTCCTTTATCGCATATCCAATAAGCCTTTTTCTTTGAACCTGGGGATAATTCATTTGGATTTAGATTTGTATTTTTTGTTGGATGCCATTCTTTGATAATTTCTGGATATAATTCAGCTAAAGAATCTTCTTCCAAAACCAATCTTCCAGAACAATAAGGACATCCTGATTTATTCACTCCAGTTCTGTCATTTACTTTTGCTACCCAATTATGCTTAGAGTTAACTCTACATTGCCACCAAATTTCTTTACTTGATTTCATTAGAACTTCATCTGGGGTTTTCCCTAAGTTTTTTGTTGGATGCCACTCTTTAGCTATTTCTGGAAAATTAATAGCCAAAGAGTTAGTCACAGAAACTTTTTTTCCTGCACAAAAAGGACATCCTGTTATTTTTTTTCCGCCAGTTCTATAATTGGGTTTAGTTAACCACTCATGATCTGGTCCTTCTAGACATTTCCACCATATGTCTTCTTTAGAACCAAAAGAAACGCTCTCAGGTTTCAAATCCCCGTTTTTTGTAGGATGCCATTCCTTAACTAGTTCAGGAAAATCTGAAATAGATTTAGATTTAGGCTTTTTTTCAGACATGAGAAACAGACTCTTCAATCCGATAATACTACATTTGAGTTCTTAAAGCATGTTGATAAAACTCAGTCAATATCCCCTCTAAATTCTGTCGAAAAATACTAATACTTTGCTTTCTTAAGATATTCTTGGTTTACTATGAATGTCTTTGATTTTATGAAGAAACATCTCTACAAAGAAGAAGTACAAGATTTAGCAAAAAATTTAGGTTTAGATAAATCTGGTAAGAAAGAGGATATTATCCTTCGTATCCTTTCCTGTAAGGACTTCGAGCTTGATGATTTAACAGCATATTTTTACAAGCATCATCTGTCTGATTTGTGTTGGGAGCTTGATTTACCTATTTCTGGTTCAAAAGACACACTCTGGAATAGAATAGTAGATGATTTAAAACTAAATATAAAGCAAACTCTAAAAGAATTAGAAAAAACAGAGGAGAAACTCGTTGAGAAAGAGCAAGAAGTAATCGAAGAAGAAACAATACCTTTAGAGATAATAATTCAAAAGTGGATACCTGCTCGTAGGTATAAAACAGAAGAAGGATATCAAACAGAACTAAGATCATTATTAGAACTTAAGTATGGATTCAATGTTAAAGATGAAGCAGGACCAACACAAGTAGACATCTTAGTTAATGACTCTATCCCAATTGAACTTAAGAAGAATCCTAAACGAGAAGATTTTGATAGGTTAAGTGGTCAAGTGGACAGAAATATTGAGCTTTATGGACGAATTATTATCGTAATCTGCCAATTAGAAACAAGAGACTTGTTTAGGGAATATAGAAATAGGCTAGAGAAACGGTATTCAAATGAGGAAATAATGTTTATCAATAAATGAACTAGCAAATTCAGTTTTCATATTCAAGTATGAACTCCAAATAAGTGCTAATTTACCTTGATATAGACACAATTATATCTCTTTAAGTGCCTTCTATCATATGGACTTATCACAAGACGATGTTCATTGTATTATCAGTCAGAAATTAGCGCTTATTGAAACAGAGGAGTTAACTAACAAATCAAAATACTTTGGTTTCACGCTTTTGGATAAAGTACTAGAATCTAAATTTGGAAAGAAACTTGAAAGCAAATGTGCTGATCTTACGATTTTTACAGAAGCAATCATACTACTTGTATCAATAGTAAACAAGAGACCAAAACTTGAGCCCTATTACAACAAGCTGATAGATGAGGGGACTGAGATGTTTCTTAAAAATGATACTGAAAAAGAAAATCATGAGATTACTGAAGCAATCTTGACTCTGAGACCACATATTTTCCCTGTATTTGGTTCAGCAGAAGATAAGAAGAATGAAGATGTATTATCCAAAAAAGGAATGCAAGAGTTGAAAATTGTTCAACGTTGTTCTGCATATTATATTCTTGCTTTATATGCCTATATTGATGTTTATCTTGATGAATACTTTGAGAAACTTCTCAAGAAGAAGATTCCTCTTGAAGAAAGAGAGAAGCTAGATGGATATCCCAAAAAAGGTGGAATAAAAGACAAAACAAAATTCCTACTTAAAGTGATGGGTGATAAGTTACCTGAACAAATAGATGGTTTTTACTTTGATTATAAAGGCATAAATGATAAAGCTGCCTTTGACCTATTTTTAGAAACACGAAACTCTATAGCACATGCGAATCCTTTGCCAAAATTGGAAAAACTAAGAAGTAAATTTCGAAAACAATACAAAAAAGCAAAGGAGAAAAAAGATTACATAATCGATTCTATTGTGAAATTTGATTTCTCTGATAATAAAGATAAGAAAAAAAGGACAGAGCCAAGTTCGGAGATGAAGAAAGCATTTACGAATATCTTGAATACTGTTTTAAAAGATATACACTTAGCATTTCTGTTTATGGAAATTAGTCAATCATGTATTAAGTATTTGGCCATTATTGAGGAAATTACACAATTTAGATATGGAAAATGATTTGTCTATTTCTGAGGTTTTTGCTAATACTTTGATGTGTTTTTATATGGTTTTTTTGTTTATTCTGTGAGTTTAAACTTTATATAAAGCACGAGTGATAGCTATGGATATAGTATTGTTAACTTTCTTGTTCAGTTCTATTTTTGTCATTCTTTTGCTTGTTCTTTCGTTTCCTTATATCAGAACCAGAAACAATGAGTTTTTTTTACAGAGAAAAATCCTTCTACCATTTTACAGATGTAAGGTAGTTTTACTTATCAAACATATTAATTGCAATATTAAACTCAATTCAGAAGAAGTAGAAGGAATTCATACCAGTTTTAGTACTTTAGTTGCTTTGAATGTTGAAAAAATCCAGATAGTAATCTCCAAATATCAGTCGAGAACGAGTCTTTACATCCTTCTTTCTAAACAAGGCTTCTCCAAGAAGAGGATTTTACAAAAATTAGAAAAAGAATTACTACTTGTTACCAACGCTCTTTCTACAAACTATGAAGGCCACTTCAATATCCTTAATTCTAAACAATCTAAACTTCTTCTTCGTTTTCTAAGAAAGAAGAAAAAGAGAATACCTCTAGATTACTCTGCTTTGGTCGATACAGAGATAGATGTAATGGACATGATGTACAAGACTATAGCTCTTGAACGTTGTCCTGATGTTAGTTTAATGATTAGTGTTCAAAACTTGAAACATATTAATGGTGAATTTTACGTTAGATTCTCAGCTTTATCTGATGATAACTTCTCAATCAGGAAATTCTTGAACGCAACAAATATGTCAAAGAAGCAGAATACATCTTCAGTTCAAGAGTATGAAATAGTTTTACTTGATGATGTACCAAAGTATTTCCACATTCCTTTAGATTATAAAGAGATAACTACAGCTGTTCTATCTAAACCAAGAACAGTGTTCAAGCAAGGAGAATCTATCCTTCTTGGATACGAATACATAAATGAATTACTTGATGATGAAATCTCTATCAGTATAGGTGAACTGCTCTACAACGTTGAAATCTATGGAATGATAGGGAGAGGGAAGACAAGATTTGTCAGCGGTATTCTCCAAAGCCTTATCCATAGTAATGTGCCAAGTTTGGTTTTTGATATTAAAGGAGAATATGCAATGACTTTTGCTACAGAACCCAATGTGGAAATCTTTACTATCGGTAGTCCACATCCTCTTTGCGTTAATCTCTTTGACACCGAAGATGAGGATGACGTTAGAGGAACACTTCTAGTTATTGAAGAAATGATTGCTTCTACTGATCAGAATTTTAGTCCATCTATGAAGAACCTTTTTGAAACAGCTCTTTTTCTCACTCACAAAGAAGAAAAGAGGACATTAGAGGTTTTTGCAGAGCACCTTATTACTTTGGCTAAGAAAAATAAACGAGTTACTACTATCCAGAACACGCTAGATGCTGTGTTAAATAGACTGAATTTCATTTTTAACCCTAGTAATTTTGAAATCTTAGGAGTGTCTCAAACAACGTTGAATTTTGATGTAATGGATCAAGGGAAGACTATTATCCTAGATCTCAGCCAATTCCAGCGAAGAGCAGCAAGACCTTCAGACATTTATCTTGTCTGTAACTTGATTCTGAAACTCTTCTATAGGTTTGCTGCCGCAAAAGATCTCACCAATAAGCTTCGTTACGTTCTAGTTTTAGAAGAAGCGATTAATATTATCCCAAAAATTTATCGAACACAGAGTTCGGCTTCTTTGATCACAGCTGAAAATAACATTCTGCTAGGTAGAAGCTTAGGTATTGGTCATATCTTCTGTACCCAAATGTGGCATAATGTAAGTAATATTGTTCATGCTAATTCTTCTACAAAGATTGTTTTTCGTTCAGGTCAAGAAACAGAGAAACTAGCTAAAGCTCTCAACTTACATGAGTTTCATTATGAACGACTCCAACAACTACCTATTCGTCATTGTTTTATCTGGAAAGATGGAGAAAATAAGGCTTTGGAGATAATTACAAAGGAATTCAACTGCAAACCCTTGGATTATCAGACCTATCTATTGTTTCTTAAAAGAAAATACTCTTCTTCACTCTATCCTCTCTTGTTTAGTAGTTTTATAGAAATGAGAACAACTCTTCACGACAAACTTACTCAGTCGAACCAGACTTCAAAAAAGAACTACCAAAAAGAGAAAAAAACAAATGCTGAAAGGCAAAAACCAAAGGAACAAAACAGTTCGTTTCTTAATCACAAGTTCAAACCTGATGATGTCTGTATAACCTATTGTTCGTTGAGTAAAAACGAGAAAGAATGCTCAATAATAAGAAAAAATGCAAGAAATGCTTGTTCTCTACTGATTAAGAGATACTCCAGACATGAGATAGAACAAGCAATACTTGGGGAAAAATCATCTTCTCTAGAAGATTTATTGAAAGAAGTACTGAAGGAAAGAACACTTCATAATGAAGAAAAAGTCGTCCTCTGTGCGCAACGGGAATTAGCTAATCAGTTACTGAAAATGGAAATAACGTGAGTAGTAATTCTTCTTAGGGAGAGAACGGAGAACACAAAAATCTGTGGAGTTTTTAACTATTTATTTAGTTAATACAAGTGATTCAAAATGGGAAAATCACTGAGTAAAATTATGCTATATACAAAAATACAAGAGGAAGTTTCATACAAACATTTGTCATGTCAGTTAATTTCTCCTCATTGTATATTTATAGAGAAGTATCCATTTATTGATACAGGAACTGACATTATCGGTCACATGCCAGAGGAGAAAGGCGTAAACAAATATAGAAACTACATATATTTCGATTCAGTAGCGAATTCTACTAAATATGATTTTTCTGGTCAAATAAAATCATCTACGACAGAGGAATATAAAAAATCAGATGGTAAAATTCTTTTTCCAATAGAAGAAACCTATATTGAAACATGGAGCGCATCTCGTAAACCATTTTTCTTCTTTTTTGTCGATTATTCTTCAGAAGTAGGAAAAGATCCTATATCCTCACCAACAATATATTGGACATACATTCACGAGAACATGGAATTAGTTATAACAGAAAAAAATAATCTACAAATAGTTCTAACTAATAAAATTGAGAGAAATGGAGATGTTTGGTATGAGTTTAAAGAAATAATTGACAAACATTATTTGCATTTGAAACCAGATAAAAAATCAATAAAAGACCAGAATTTAAACATTCTAGAGAATTTAATCACAAAATTTATTCAAAATTGGTATACTGCAATAAACATACAACCTAATCAATCAATTATGAAGTTTCTCAAAAAAGCTTCATACAATAACTTCGAAGATTTTGTTGATGAATGGAAAGAAAAACAAGAAAAACTTCTTGAAAAGATATCCTCAAAGAACGAATTAGATATATGGTTAGAAGATGAAACTTTTTTTGTTAATTTAATGGATTTTTTTAGAAGTATTGACAAGAGATTTTTCTATAATCGAGAGTTTGAAGATGATATCTATAAGATTAAACCTGTAACAACTGTAGAATGTTGTAATTGTGGAAAAACACAAGAATTTCATCTCAATTGGGAACAAACCGATTCTGGTGAAGAGCAATCACTAGGAATTGAAGAACAGCATACATTCAATGGAACACACGAATGTAAGCGTTGCAAAAGCGTTTTTCTCATTGTTATGGAATTCTGGGAATACCCTTCTCGTATAATAAACGACATACATACATTGGAACTCAAAGGTTGTGAGTTACTCGATGTTTATTATGGGGATTATGTATTCAATATAGAAATTACTAGAACCGATAAGAGTGAGTAGAGCATATCCAGATGCGTTAAATCTCTTACAGAACAGGAAGAACTGGAAGCTAAACTCTATTCTATCAATATGGATGAATTTGATTGTTCGGTTTGTGGAGAACGAAACTTGGTTCTTGATGAAACCAGATGAGAACAGATTTGCAAGAATTGTGGGGCAGTTAATCGGGAGAAAATGATAGAAGAAGAAATAATCACACATTAAACAATAAAGCGTGATTTTTATTCTCTCCTATTGAAAAACTCTGATAGGACTTTCCTGAATCTTTTCTCTACTTCATCTCCTATCAATTCCGCCTGCTTCTTTTCATACTCCCATTCCTCTTTCTCTATCTCTTCCCCTTCTGTTCTTTCTAAACTGGAAACAGTCATCCCTGTTTCAAATCTATCTCTAGTAAGATATCTTATCATTTCCTCTGATAGCAAGAATTCTTCTGGAAAGCCTTCTATAATTCGAAGTGTATCATCTTTTGAGATTATTGGACAATATTCGAACTCAAATCCCAGTTTCTTCTCAAGATATTTTCTGAAAACGGTTTTGTTCATCATATATTTCTTTTCTTCCAATCTCAATTCAACTATAGACAAATTTTCCATTTCACGAAGTATATAGTCCTCACTTTCATCAGGTTTTATATCCTCCTTTACTTTTTCTATCCTTTTTAATATACCTTGTATACTATCTGTTTCAGCTATTTTCTCGTCATAGAATGGATCATCTCTAGAAACTTCCCAAGTTCTAGCTAATCCCATATTATGTTTACATATCCCTTCACAATCCTCTTTATATGAACAAAATATTGTCTCAGTGATTCCATGTCTACCTGACTCCTCAAGATATACTTCTTTACCCTTTATCCAAAGTCTAGTAGCTTTTAATCCCCAAACATTGTTGTGAAATTTCTTAACCTTTCTATCAACATCGTTGAATCTCACAAAGAAAAACTTCTCTTCTTCAGTAAAATCACTCTCTAATATAATTTCCAATGTATCAGCATAATCTATTCTTGTGGATTTCTTTACTCTATATTTGAGAAATGGTTCTTCTGTCGTATCAATTTCCATGTTTACCAAATACTTGGTTTTTCTTGGTCTTTTTATACTTTCTTCCTTTTCTTTGCCTGAAAGCGTTTATGGTTTTAGAAGATTCTCCTCCTAAAGATTCTTCTTTTTCTGATTATTCTATTGATTACCTTCTTGGTGAATCTGCCAACTCTTTCTATGCTACTATTTACGACCTTACTGATGAACCCATCTGGTTTCCTAAATCTGTTGTTGATAAACATTGGAGAATTAAACACTGGTTTATCAGACAGATTAAGGAAGGCAAGAGAAATTGGAAAAGAAAGTAAAAAAGATTTATCCAACAAACTCTATAAAACGAGAGATTAATGGAAATTACTCTTTTGATATCTCCTTTTAAAATATACAAAGAAATATACTATATACAATTGAAATTTCGCGATATATTTGTCTCTATATAGAATATAAAATCATCTATATTTTCTATATTTTGGAAAATAAGTGAAATAACAAAAAATGAGATTAGAAAGGCTTAAAAGGCTGTTTGTGAAAATAGACTCAAAATGAAAATAAATATTAAAATTATAATACCAATAAGTGTATTTAGTTTCTCAGTTGTATATGTTGTTCTTGAACAACTAGGCTTTGATTTGCTTGCACTATTACTCCAATTGCTTTCATGAGAAGAACAAACACTCAAATCTCTCTTAATCATTTTTATATTAATTTCTCTTAGAATTCTCAAGATGAGTGATTATTCTACTTATAAGCTTGGTAAGATTGATCTTGAGACTGAGAAAGCTTTTCTTGCTTTTGTGGATACTCTCTCTGACCGTCCTATCTGGGTTCCTAAGTCTGTTGTTCATCCTGATTCTAAACTCATCAAACAATGGTTTATTGAACTTAAAGAAAAGGAACTGAAGGATTTCATGCGTCCCAAGAAGCAATCAGATTTGGAAGATTTCCTTTGAGTCAAGTTAGTTTTCATCTTTATTTCGATGAAAAATTATTATACTCACATACAATTTAGATACTAAACACAATTCAATATGTGATTTTATGTTTAACCAGTACAAAAATAGGGATTTTATTGAGAAAAACAGAGATAGGAAAATAAGCACATACGCTTCTCAAACCTTGTTTGACATCATGACTTTGAACATCATGTCTGTTGAATACTCTCAAGATGAGTTGATAGATGTAATTCTCTCCAAATTCGGTAGTTCAGAGCCAAATCCTTTCGGAAAGAGGTACACTTCTGATGCTAAATTACAAACCAGGTCAGGAGCTTTAGAACTATGGTTGTCCACAGGATACAATGGTCTCAGAATTAAGAATATGATAGTTCATTTAAATACAATCCTTGAAAGCTATCTATACAACATCTTCAAAATATGGTTGGAAAAGAAACCTGAGATTTTGAAAGAGCGTTTGGAGAATTCTATGACGTCTGACGAGAATGATAAACAGGATATTCTCACGGAAGTAACTTCTAAATATATTCGAGATATGCTGTATGGTGATTACTCAAGAATATTCAATCGAGTGAAAGAAAAAATTAATATAAATTTAGAAGTAGATCCGCCAATACTTCAGAAAATTGATATTTTCTACGAGATTAGAAATATCTTAGTTCATTCAAATGGAATCATTAGTAAGAAGTTAATAGAACTTTCTCCTGAGAGTAATTTCAAAATTGGGGAATATATCTACTTGAATTCTCAATATGTTGAAGATAGTGAATTACTTATTGCAGATATGGTTCTACTTCTAGATAATGGCATTTTAGAAGTGTTTCTAGATATTGATACTATGGATTTTTCAGAATTTGAAACTTTATTCATAGAATCTTATACAACATAAGACCCAGGAATTATGCCATGACTGAAGGATTAAAAACCCTTCTATCACCCTTTTTCTTATCTTTCCTGTATTCAGCGAGAAAATCTTCTTTGTCTATATTGTTGATTATTCACCCTCATATTTTTGGCCTATTTGACGAATATATTGACTAAAAATCCTTTGTGCTTTCTTACAATCCCTATATGTATAATGTTCAAATTCAACTTTGGGAAGCGTATCATAATGTTGTTTATTTCTAATATCGTATAACCATCTAATTTCCTTTTTCATCGATTTCGTAATTATGTTATTTTCATTCAGAACAGAAGAAGAGGAATCAAAACCAATGTCCTTGTTGTTTGTTATTTTCTTTGCTAGATTTTTGTTAATTGCTTCAACAGCAAACCCATAATTTGCTATTATATTCTTGAATAACATATCTTTTATACCTGGTACAAGTGAAAATCTTCTTACTGCCCAAGTAAGAAAATCATTTAGCATTAAAAGATAAGATAGATTCTTTTTGAGAGTATTATTATTGAGAAAAGTAAGCTGGTTTTGATATGTACTTGCATAGGACATTATTCCATGTGGAACGCGTATCTGTGTAGAAGACCCCATGTGTTCCATTTGTTGTAGAATTTCTTCGACTTGAGAGATAAAGTTCATATGATGTACCTCATTTCCATTTCATTTTCAAACGCAATATAAACATATAGTCTAACTCATTCTATGGGGATTTTATGGAAAAGAAGAAACGGTCTAAGTTGAAACAATAATTCTAAATCATTTCTTTCTTATTTTCTTTGATAATACTCTTACAAGGAATAATGAGAATATAGATAATAGGAAAACTAGTAAAATGCTCTGAGTAAATTCAGCTACAACAGGTCCTCCAAGAGGATATAAATCAACGGAATTAGCAGAACCATCAATCGAGTAAGATCCAGCTCCAGACCAGTCCGACCATTCATTGCCTTCTTGTGTAACAGAATCATACCACAAATTGTTGGTTCCACTATCACTAGCTTGAGATGTTCCCAACAAATTATTGTCTAAGAAAATATTATGATGAACAAGATTATTTTCAGATTTGGCTATTGTTCGAGTTCTCAAATTTACACCATAATTCTCATTCTCTTTAAGAAAGTTGTAAGTTATGAGACAAGAATCAGTATCTTCAAGGTAAATACCATGAAGGTTATTGTTACATGTATTGTTGATAATAATTAAACTAGTACATAATTCACTTTTAATACTATATAGACTGTTGTAAGCGCACGTATTGTTTAGAAGTGTAACAGAAGAACAGGAGTAGAGAAATAACCCTTTTGTAGCTGCATTAAGTATTTGATGACTTATGGTTGTCAAAGTACAATTAACTAAAATTAATTGTCCATATATTGAATCACTTATTATTTCAGAGTCAAGGTTAGTGAAAAATCCTAGTTTTTTGCCATTTACCCAGTTATTCTCTACTGTATGTGAGAGATAGGCATCAACGTAATTCTCACTTATTGTTAATCCACAATTAGTTAAGGTGTTGTTTGCAATAAAAGAACCACCTGAAGGATCCCAAGCAGAGAGAATTATACCCTCATACGCATTATTACTGCAAGTATTGTTAATAACCTTATGACTACCTTCATTATTAATCCAGATACCATACATGCCATTATTATTGCAAGTATTGTTGATTACAGAATAATGACTACTAAGACCACCTAGACCTATACCATCAAAACCATTGTTGTTACAAGTGTTGTAGTTAATCGTGAGATTGAAAAAGGCAGAACCACTGATACCGTCATCATAATTATTTGAACATTCATTGTGAGTGACAATTGAACCTGTAGATTGAGACAACGAAATACCAACATCATTATTATTACATGTATTATTAGCTACAATTGAATAAAAAGAAGGCCACAGTATCCCCACATCATTATAGTTACAAGTATTATTAAGAATGTTCGAATACGCACTATCACCGGTGTAAATACCATTATCATTATAGTTACAAGTGTTGTTGAAAATTGTAGAACCTCGAGCAGAATTTATAGCGATGCCGTAGTAATAATTATTAATGCAAATATTATTTGTAGCAGTTGCTGTACCATCATCTACTGAAAAGATGGCTATCCCGTGCTCCTCTGCATCAACATAACAGTTTCGAACAACAAAATGCTTTGTTGTATTGTAAATATAAATTCCTATTCTACTAGTTGTTGTTATATTAAAATTCTCGATAATGAATGGACTTTCTTCTGTTCCATTTCCTGAAAAGCCATAATCCGTAAAATTCTGATCATTGGTTATTCTTATAGGATCATGAACAGAATACTCCAATGTTAAATCTCTATGATTGATTTCATTGTTATTTGCAATTGTATGACTGTTTTCCTGAAAATTTATTGTTATGCAGAAAAGAACAATTATCAGAACCCCCCTTATCTTCTTTCGCATTGTTAAACCAATCAAAGTTCTTTATATTCTTGTTAAATCTTTCTCCTAATTTGAACTAGAATATCTTAATTTAATTTCTTTGGTGTTTTTATAGTCAACTTTGGTTTGTACGTAGATGAGTGAGAAATACTGCAGCTCCACCCCCCGTGGACAGCTAATATCTCACTTATCACTAAAAGGAAAAAGGAGTGAAGAAAAGAGGTTTAGTAGTTCTTCTGTAATCTTATTCGAGTTCCTGATGCAATTATACACGTAGTACTATCATTGGTTCCTCTATTAGTTTTGCAAGAGACTGGAAGACGAACCAATGATTTCGACAATTTGAACGAGGTTCATCGTTTAGAAATTTCTAACTTTTTTAAGGAGTTGAACCCATGAAAAATGAAGAAACAAATAAACAGGAAAAACTACAAACTGCAAACAAGACACATGGAAAAGTCAAAAACACTCCTCAAGCACCATTAGTTACATTCTATGAGACTGTTTCTCTTAGAATCAAGACGGAACTGATGTCTGTTCGAGAGTGTGAAAGGTTGAAGCGAATAACCGCAAGAGATACCAGAATCATTCGACACTACCTGCGCATCATCTTCCACAATGAGGATAGAATTCTGCGAAAGAACGGTAAAGTTGATACTTCCCTCTTGGATGAATTAACTTTAACTACTTCAAAGAATACGCAATACAAGTTACGAACATCCGTTCCTCACGACTTGAAGAAACGTTATCCTCGTTGCTCAGTAGATGAATTTCAAGAATGCAGAAACAAAGCTATCTGGACTTACGAAAGCTGGAAAGCACTAAAAGACAATTCTAAGAAAGAACTGGGTAAACCATGTTTCAAGAACAAAACCCCCCGAACTTTTTTCAAAGGAACAGGAAGCAGAGGTACATTTCAGGTATATCATAAACCTAAAAATGCTGAAGCTCATCTTTGGATAGAATTAAGGGATTCTCTTGATACTAGACGATCTGGTAAAAGAAACCATCAAAAACTTCGACTACCATTAGCTTTTTCACCTTATCACGAGAAGAAGCTGGAACTAGATAATATCAAAATATTAGAACTAGTTTATAAATCCAGAGAGCGAAAGTGGTGGGCAAATTTTACCCTCCAGTATTCTGTTCCCAGCTATCAATCTACTCTTACACCTGCAGTGTTAGGAATAGACTTGGGAATCAAGAAAACAGCTGTTGCAGTATTGCTTAACTCTACTGGTCGAGTAATCATGGATGAAATACGTTTTATCGTTGATAAGGAGAGGCAGTCGAAAATATGGCAACTTAGTAGACAGATCAAAGATACTCAGAGGAAGTTGAACAATAGTCTCAACAATGGACAACACACTAAACAGCTAAATAGTACACTCTTCCGTCTACGAAGACGACGACGTTCTATTACTGAACAAGAATTGGGGTATGCAGTTAACCAATTGGTTGGTTTCATCCTTCAGTTGAAGAAACACTATAATCTGTTTATATCTGTTGGCTATCCTAAAGATCTACAGAATCGTCACCGTCGAGGTAGTGGAAACAAATCTTTGCGAAAAAAAGTGCATAAATGGTGCTATCGCAACTTTATCACTAGGTTGAAACATCAACTAGCTAAGCATGGATTTGAATCCTACCGAGTGGTAGCTGTTAATGAGAGTTGGACCTCTAGAAGATGTTCTAGGTGTAATTCGATGAACACTACCCGTACAGGACAAGGACAGTTCAAGTGCAACCAATGCAACTACGAACTAGACGCAGATCTGAACGGAGCGAAGAATATTGGGAAGAGGTTGATTCGATATGTATTGAAACCAAAGTTTAACTACATAAAAGACACACTAACTGAAGACTACCATCCGCTACGACATTACATATGCTTTCTGCCCTTAGGTCAATGGCTTAAGTGATTCTGTATAGAATACATCGTTTTGCTAAATTCGATGTGCGAGGTCGAGAATCTGTCGTCTCTTTGATTTGACTGATTCGATAATGAGTGCCCTTTATTAGGAGATGAATCCTTTGAACAGTTTACTGTTCCAGAGGCTGGTAATGATTGTATGAAAACCTTTTTTCATCTATCAAAAATGATACAATGCCAACCCGAAGCCACGCCAGTTTAGGAGGAGTCCCGAAAGGATCTAATTGAGAATCTTTGGGTTCTGAAGGAGAAACTAACTCATACTTCCCTAGTAATTCCATATGTTATCTCCTCTTCCTTTTTTTTATCTTCATATCAAAAGAGGTTATTTACAAAAAAATTAAGTACAAGACTTAAAACTGAATGATTTAGTTAACTCTTAGTTACCATATCTCTCTTCTGATTCCGTAGTTACCTTCCTCTGCAGTTGTCTTTTTTACTATTTCCATCGCTGCGTTCATCCCATCTCCCATAGCTATAGATACTTGTCTGTAGTTTCCCTTTTTTACATCTCCAATGTAGTAGATATTTGGTATATCTTCTTCTTTTTCATATGCTGCTAATAATTCTGGTGACAACATGCCTATATTAGGTTCTCTGCCAATTGCTACTAAAATTGTATCTGCCATTAAAGGAATGATTTTGTCATCTCTTCTTCCTGTTAAGATTATTTTTTTATGTTCAAATTTGATTTTTTCTGGAACAATGTTTGTGAGTACACTGATGTTCGTTTGTCTTGAAACTCTTTCCTGTAAAATAGGTATACTCTTAGTCCTTTTTGTTCTTTGTACAATAGAAATGTGATTAGCTGTTTCTTTAAGATTCATTGCATAGTCATAAGCAATATCTCCACTTCCAATAATGAGCACACTTTTCCCTTTAACATTCTTACGAGCATTGTAGTTTTCATAATAGAGGTTTTTCTTTTTGAATGCTTCTTCTTCATTCGCTATTCCCATTCTTATTGGTATAGACCCTGTTCCAACAATTGTGTGATTACAAACAATTTTTTTCTTAGCAGTTCTTATTATGAATCTCTCTCTGAATGTCTTAATCTCTTCAGCAATACCTTTGATCATAGGAATCTTGAATTCAGTATACTGATTTTTGAGAATTCTCACATAGTCTTCTCCACTGATTCCTTTAGGAAATCCAAGTAGATTTTCAATTAAATTAGCATTCCTGATTTTTCCTCCTATATCATCAGAAATTAATTTGATTTCTATACCATTTCTAACCAGCTGTATTGCAGCTGTACAACACGCAGGACCTCCTCCCACTATTGCTACATCAGTATAGATTTCATCTGTCATTTACAATTCCCTCAGTTGGGATACAAGTACCAAATCCGTGAGATATTGCTTTTAATGTTCCTATATGTAGTTCTTCGGTGTATGTGGCGTTGGCATCTGCAACAAAGAATACTTCAAAATCTTTCATAAAAGCATCTCTAGCTGTTGTCTCACAACATAAATGAGACATTATTCCAGTAATAATAAGCTGTTCAACGCCTTTTTCTCTTAATTTTGATTCTAAATCAGTTTTTTCAAATGCACTATATCTACTTTTAGTGACCATTTCTCCAAGATTTGTGAAAAGCTGGGGGATAATATTTGAATCTTCACTTCCAGCAACTATGGAATCTCTCCACCATTTTGTCATCATCTCCTTGGGTCCTTCAGTATCAATATGTTGAGTAAAAATAATGGGTCTACTTTTCTTATCGAAATATTTGATTAGTTTCTGAATATTGGGGATAATATTCTTAGCTGTAGGAATAAACGCATGATTATTTTCATCTAGAAAGAAGTTTTGCATGTCTAGAACTAATAATGCTGCTTTAGACGAATCTAATTCATATGCAACATACTTTCTCATTAACTTGCATTCTTTCATCCATGAAGTAATCTTTTGATGCTGATTATCTTCTGTTAGATACAGTTCCTTTTGCATTAATACACGCTTAAAAAAACTACTTAATAAATTGCATTGCTTCACTTATATGCGAGAACACTCTCATTATCTTCTGTTCTCTTAGTTCGAAAACCACTATCGTTTAACCTTCGTTGAATTCCACTTATGAAATCTTTACCTCTATATTTTGATCCAGGTTTACCTACGTAATGTAATATCCTTCCTCCATCTCTAAGAACTCTATACAACTCTCTATAAAAACTCTCAGAGTAAAGCTCTCCAGCCAGAGCAAATCTTGGGGGGTCATGAAGAACCACATCGAATGAATCAGCTTCAAATGATTTTATTGCAACAGTAGCATCTTCAACAATAAGCCTTATCTCTTCCTTCTCAACACACTTAAACAGATCTCTTGAATATGGATTGTATTCTGCTATCTCCAGAACATTAGGGTCTTTTTCGATAGTAGTAACTACAGCTTTTTTTCTATGAGCTTCTATGGCGGTATATCCTAGCCCTGTACAAATATCTAGAACTTCCTCATTTTCAGAAATCCCTACTATCTTTATTTTATTCCTAGCATCTTCTAAAGGGGTAAGATGTTTGGTTCTATGCATCCTAATACCATCTATCTCTATGGTAGGCGCAGTATTTTCTATTGGTTCTAACTTATAATAGCCTTGATCAAAGAACGCTACTATTCTTGGTGTTTCTTCCACTAAAAAGACAGCAGGATTTTTAGCAATCTTTCTTAATACCTCTGGGTTGTACCTGATGTCCCCTATTACAATCTTCCCTTGTCTGAATCTTACTTCCTCTTGTGTAAAACGTAAATCAAAGAAGGCTAAAATTGAATCTCTTCCTGCATCAAAGGCTTCTAAAATTCTTTTAGCTTCAAAGGAATCGATAAGCATTTTCTAATCTATCTAATCTTTGAACAAATATATTTTTAAGTTTTATATTCTACACTATCACAACGAGGTAAAGAGATGGCATCTAAAAAACACGAATCTATTGCGTTTTATTTGCTCGTTACATCAATACTAGCTTTAGCTTTAGTTAGTATTTCTTTCAAATATTATTTCCCAGATGAGATTCTTCTAGTAGAAGGTGACGAAGAAGTTCAGATATTAGCAGGAATAACATATACTGAAGCTGTTTTCAATACTACTCGACATAAAATATTCAAAATCTCTATATCTAATATGTCTTCATTGTATATTCCTGATTTGGAAGGAAGAGTTACAGTAACTATAAATTCAAATTTCACTGAAACACTGACTGGTCCTTCAGACTATTTGATATATGCTGGAGAGATTAACTCATTGGAATTAACAGATGCTGGCTTTGCAGTGTCTTTTCATTTAAAGCTCAGTGTGTTAAAAAATCGAAACCCTATTTACATTTCTTTAACAACGATTACTTGTTTCTTAGCGTTATATTATTTCTTTATCACTACTAATAAAAAGAAAGAAGAAATAGAAGTAGAAGAAAAAATTTTACATGATAATGAGAGTAAATAAAGCTCTTTCCAATCAGATAACCTTGCTTTTTGTCTCTAGTGTAGAAATTGAAACTGTTTAAATAGAGCAACGCCTATAACACTAGATGGTGCTTTGTTATGTCTCCAATAGGGAGTAAGAGAATGGTAATTGTTATTTCTATTATTATTGTAACGGTGATAATAGTTTCAGTAGTAGGTTATTTCCTTTGGAATATGTTCCTCTCACTTTTTGGAACGATAGAATATGGTATTGAAATTTATTCTGATGACGACTTCTTGAATTATGATTTTAGTGGTTCAGGATCAATCGAAGATCCATATCTAATTGCTGACTATGATTTTAATGGCAAGTATATTGGTATAATAGTTCAGAATGTTACAAAGAACTTTGTAATTAGTAATTGTTCTATATCGGAATTCCATATTGGTATAGTATTAAATGATATAAGAAGTGATTATGCGAAAATAATCAACAACGAGATTACAGAAGGTTCTTGGCCGGAAGTAGGACCTTATGAAGGAATAAAAATAACAGATTCACAAAACATTCTGATCAAGGAAAATGTCATAACTTCAGCAGGATTAGATGCTATTTTGATTACATCCTCAGAGAACTGCACTCTTATAGAAAACAATATTCAATCATTCAATACTGGAATTGAGGTTACTCACTCATCACTGATCACCTGTATTGATAGTTTCATCTCTAAAACTATTTTTGGCATACAATTTCATGAGGTTTCGAACTACACTATTTCCAATAATCTTATTCAATTATGTGATAACGACCTCATAAACTTGGACAATACAAGTTATGGTTATATTTTCAACAACACTCTTCAAAATAATGCGCCATTGTATGAGTTTGAAGGAAGAGGTTTCAGACTTTGGGATTGTTTGAATCTAACTATTTGTAACAATACTATTGATCACGTACATCTTGGTGCACTGGTCTATCACACCTCTTTTTCAGTATTCAAATTCAATCTCTTTCAGGACTGTGAGGAATATGGTTTGCTGTTACCAATAGAATGTTATCTCAATGTAGTTTATCTGAATGCTTTTATTGATAATTATTTAGGAGGAATATCTCAAGCTTATGATGGGTGGATAGAAAATACAAATACCTGGTATGATGCAGTAAATCTTCTAGGCAATTTTTGGTCAGACTACCTAGGGGTAGGAAATTACATAATAGATGGTGATGCAGGTTCAGTGGACATGTATCCCCTTTCATCCTCCCCTCTATAATCTTCGCAGAATGATTAGAAGAGTTGAAAAAGAGCTTAATAATATTAAAGACTAATTTCTATAATGCTATAGATTATTCAACACTTCTTGTTTCTAGGGTTTCTTTTGCTAAAGATAATAAACCTGTATTTTTCATTTGTGTAGCTAATTCGATTCCTTTCTCTAAATATGGTACTGCATCATCAGCCTGTTTTAATCTTATGAACGTTCTACCTATAGAAATTGCTCCCATAGCCTGTGCAATTTTGATTCCGATCTTTAGTGCGGCTTCATACCCCGTTTTATAGAATTCCATTGCCTTCTGATAATCTTTCATTCGAACATGTACGTCACCAAGACTGAGTATTGAGAAAGGAATTCCGATTTGAAATCCTGAATCTTCCCTAAGTTTCAAAGACTCTACTAAATATCTTTTCGCATTTTCTAGTTCTTCATTCCTCATTTCTAAGAAACCTAAATGTCTGCTTGAAAAAGACATCTCTATTGGGTTATTCGTATTCTTGGCTAGATGGTATGAATTGTTATACCATTTACTTGCTTCTTCAAGTTGATTTCTTCTCTCAAAAAACAAACCACAGTAGAAATATGCCATACTTAAATACTTAGGACTCTTAACTATTTCTAGTATTTCAATCGCTTCTTTAATATATTCAACCGCTTTATTTAGATTCTCTTCTTTTTCTTCAGAAGTTGAAGCTGCTTTATAATCCCAAGCTATTGCATATTGCAATTTTGCTCTAGCGCTTTCTATCGATTTCCCGTTTTGTATTAGCTTCTCACAAAATTGCAGTTTTTCTATAGCTTTTTCGAAACTACTATTTTCCATGAAAATCGCTACTACAAGAACCTCACAGTATAATAAATAAAACTGTATTTTGAGATAATCTTCAAATCCTTCACTGTGGACAATTGGTTCTCCTTTTTCTAACAGATCAATAGATTTCTTTAAATTTCCATTATAGTAGAACTCCTGAGCTTTCTCTAGAAACATTTCGATATCTTGCTTTTGTTTCTCTCTCATCATTGTTAACATTCATACACGCATTGAAAAATTTTTTCAGTATAAGTAAATCGCTTTTTCATAGTCAAGAGAAAATAACCTCGCTGTTTAATTTTTCCTCTTTGAGACTAATTTGATTATAGCGAAAGTGATTATTGGAACTATAAGAATAATGGAGAAATATAGTGCAAAATAATCTGATTCAGTATAAACAGGAATTTCTGAGAGCGGATAGGGGTCTATTGAATTCGCTGATCCAGAAATATTGTATACTCCATCTCCAGACCACGTGTCCCAGAAATTCCCCTCTAGAGATTTCTCATCAAACCATATATTAGCAGAACCCTCATCAATTGCATTAACTGTTCCATTGAAATCATTGGCGATAAATATGTTGTGATGTAATGTGTTATTAGAACCAGAGAGTTCTAAACCAAAATCATCAAATTCAGTAAAACCATTTTGTTCTATGCGATTGTAGGTTATCTCGCAGTATTTTGACCATTTAATTTCAATTCCACCAAAATTGTTGTAAATACAAGTATTATTCACAATTTCACAATTTTCAGAATATTCTAAACTAATACCATAGACAGGACCATCCTGACATAGATTAGATTTGATCAAAGAATTCAGTGTGTTCTCAAGATAAATACCTCTCCCATTACTACAAATACAATTTGTTATTTCAATATCTTCAGAATCATAAACCCTAATTCCCCAAGTTTTGATGTCGGCATCACTATTGGTTATCTGTGAATCCTTAATTTTTATTGAAATACAATTATGTAGAGAAATTCCTAGAAATCCTTCCTCACTTCTTTGATTTTTTACTGTGATTTTCTGACAATCAATAAACATAAGCTGACCATAACAGGGTTCATCTATGGTCATTCTACTAGTTTGAGTAAAAAAACCAAGTTTCTTACCATTTACAGTATTATCTTCGACTGTATAAAGAAGATAATTTGTTTTATCTTGAGGTTCAACAATGTCCATACCAGTTAGGAGAAATGTATTTGAGATAATACTTGAGTATGGTGATCTGGTAATTGAAAGAGCTTTTCTATCCGAACTTGAAGTATTATTTAAAATCACAACTGATAATGAATCAGATACACCTATTCCTCCCCAGCCATTGTCATTGTAAACGTAATTGTTTTTAATAATTGAATTATCTGAACTGCCACATAGTATTCCTGCCACCTCGTTATTGATACAAACATTGTTTACTATTTTGGATCCATTGGAATAGTGTAGTCTTATACCTGCTACAAAGCTATTCCTAATAACTATATTATCTTCGACTTCTGAATTCAAACAATCATCTAAAATGATTCCTCCTCTAGGATTGAATTTACAGTAGTTTTCGCTAAAGGTTACATTATTACATTCTTTTAGAAGAATCCCCGAAAATCTGTTATTTGAGCATGTATTGTTAACAAACTTTGCTCCATGTGCGAATTTTCCCCAAATTCCATTACCATTATTCAATGAACAGTTATTGTTTTCAAGTAAACTTGTTCCAAAACTGATGTTGTACAAGTATATACCATGAATCTTTGCGCTTAGTAAGCAGTTTCTTATTACAAAATATCTAGAAGTACTTTCAACAGTAATAGCGGTATCATTGGTTGTGGTAATATTGTAGTTCTCAATTATAAAAGGATCATAATGGGTACCTATCCCTGTAGAACTATAATTTCCAAAATCAAGGTCGGACTTAATCTCTATAGTTGGGTGGGTGATATAATTGACAATATATTCTTTTTGCTTTATACTTGATTTATAGTTTAGAATAATTTGTTCTTCCTTTTCTAAATCAAGTGCTTGAATACCACTTGTTAAATTTTGACTATGAATTACAGGAAAAATGAGAAATAAAAGAAAAAAGAATAATTTTACTTTCAATTTTACCGTATATGTTAAGGTTACACCCCTCATAAGTTTTTTTCATTATAATGAAAGGAAAAAAACTATTGATAAATCTCATAAGCTTGTTGTTTAGTGGACCTTATTGAAAGGGAGTGCTTGCCTTACATCTCCCCAATTTCCAAATTTAATAGAACTGGATCAATCTTGGAATAATTTTCTATCCAGATACCGAGATGTGTCCTTGAACAATTTTCCATTTGTTTTCAATTTTCTTTACAACACCAGTTATTCTGGCAGGAATACCTCTCAATTCACCTTCAACTTCAATATTCACTTTAATTTCAGCAGCAATCCAGGCAACTGGTCCTTGAGAGTTTACTTTTAACCAGTCAAATGTTAGAGAAATCTTTCCATGTCTTACCTTGTCTTCTGCTGGTGCTCCTTTGTAATCTTCCCATCCCAACCATTTTTCTCCTGTTCCAAACATTACAAGATTCTCATTCTGTAGGAAAAGATCAAGATATCTTTGTATGTTATCTTTCGGATAAGCTTCAATAAATTCATCAAAAAATGCTCTTACTTCAGTTTCTGTTTGCGGATCATTACTCAAAACATCACCTAAATCGGAGTAATCTCTTTAAGAATATTAAGTTTCTTCACAGCTTTAAAAAGCTCAATAGTGTACTTTACAACCTTTAGTTTTAAGTTGTTCAACCCATATTTCTAGTTGTTCATTCAACTTGCAAGGATTCTTTGTATCTCTACTATTAATACCTAATTTCTGGAGTTTTAGTAATTTTGATAAGTTGTTTGGCAGTTTTTTAATCGGATTGTTGAAAATCTGCAATTCGACTAGATTTGATAATTGCCCAATACTATCAGGTAATATTGTAAGTTTGTTATCTTGTAACCACAATTTTTCTAGATTACTAAGCTTACCTATAGATTCGGGAAGTTCTTCTAAATGATTCTTCCATACACCAAGGGATTGTAAGCTTATCATGTCTCCAATACTCTCGGGAAGTGCTTTCAATTGAATGTTGTAAAGGCCAAATTTGTAAAGCGCCTTTAGTTTTCCAATGCTTTCTGGAAGATAATGAATTTGATTTACAGATAGATCCACACTTCTTACTTTCTTAAGTTCTCCAAAACTATCTGGAAGAGATTCAATTTGATTATTGAAAACATCTAACACTTCTAAACTATGTAGATTTCTAATACTACTAGGTAGATCCTTTAGAAGGTTGTCTCTAAGAAATAATCCCTGCAAATCAGTAAAATTACAAACACTATCGGGTAAATACCTAAGTTTCTTCTGACGTAAACTTATTTTAGTAACTACACCTTCTTTATTGGAGAAACCCGAGTTATACATGCTAGCACTCTTTACTTCTGGTATCTTTTCCCCTATAACATTCTCTAATTCTTGAAGGTTTTTTACATCTCTAGCTATAAGCTTAACCCCATTATAGCTTAAGTTACTCATCTTTACTACGTTACAAGGGACATCTATATAGTTAACCACATGAAAAAATGAATAGGTAGGTTATTACTAGAAAAAATGAACAAGTCCATTTAACCTGTTATTTTTAGTTTTTTTCTTTAACTTCTATATAATCCATCGTTATTGATGTTCGGGTTTCTATTATATCTCCATAAATTTCTACTTCTTGATCAACAAACCCATGTAAATTAGGATCCTCTTGCCACAAAAGACCCTCTTTCCTGACAATTATTTGCTCCCATCTATCTTTATATTCATCCGAAGGAATAATCCAGTACACAGGTCCTTCCGAACGAGAACCCTTCCCTTTTATTTCTATAACCAATTTTCCTGTTATTGTACCCTTCATCAATCTTCACTTCATGAGATGTTTTTTGATTGTATAAATCTGAGATAGATGATATGAATTGTGTTGAAAAACAATTATGATAAGCTTGAGTTTAGATGCATCTCCCCAAGAAGGGACCGTTTCGTGATAATCGACCTTATCAATTAATTCTTTCATTTTCTCTAATCCCTTGTAAAATCTCTCAAGCAATTGTTGGAATTTTAATTTTCCTCTTTCCTCTTCATTTGGCCAAGATATAACAGAAGGATCTCCATCATATCCTACTTCCTTGTTGGTTAACATATCTATGTATACATCTTGCCAGTAGTTTAAGTGAAACATAATGCAATTGATTGAATAAATAGAAAAACCAGGTTTAATATTTGCAATATCTGGAGAAATGTCATCTAGGATTTTTTTGGGATTATGATGAACATCATGGGCATCTAAAGCATCTTTTAATATATCCGCTAATCCATATTTCATGAAGTGAGTCTACTATTAATATATTTAAACATTTTTTGAAATTTAAAAGCGAAAGAGTTAGAAATATCTAGTTATAAAGGTTCTAACTCTTTGTCTTAGTATTTCTTTTTTGGTTACTTCATCAGCATTATCTAGCTCATCTGGAGATTGACTTGGTTGTTTTTCTCTATTCACATTATGGTTTTTATAATAAATCCAATAACCAATCAAAACCAATACTAAGAAACCAGCGAAAATTGCTAGGAATATTGACCAATCGTTCATATCTGCATGATATAAGAGGTTTTTTGTACATTTTTTGGTGTTTAAATAAACCAGTGTAGATTATATATTGAAGGATTGTAGCTATGCACCAACTTCATGGTGATCCTCGAGGCTACATCCAACGAACCTTAAAAAGCGAACCGTAAGCATCTTTTAAGAGGATGTGGGCGGTGTAGGAGGGGATGTGGCGTCCCCATGATGTGTCCTAGACACTTCTAAAGAATTTGTACGAAATTCATGTCATAGTAATAAATCTATATAGATCTTTATCAAGAATCACCCTTTGTAGGATTCATGATAATTTTTTCCTTTTTAGAAAAATAGTTAGTACTAAAACGCTTCTAGATGATGTCTTTCAGAATTTTCTTTTTTCTTACAATTCCCCATGCACAGAATCTCAACAATTTCCATCTATTGAAAATTTCTGTATCTGGAGTTCTCAACAATTCTGCGAAGTATAGTGATAAAATTATTCTATGACTAATTACAAGGATTTTTGAATCTGAATAATTTCTCTCTATCTTTTCTAATCCTTTATTGAATCTCTTAAGGGTATTAATAGCAGTTTCCCAAGTTTGATAAGAATATTCTTTGTCTTCAAAAATTCTCATAACTACTCTATTGTAATCTTGTTTTTCTTTAATTGATGCTGTTCCTCTTTCCAATTCTCGAAAATTCTTTTCAAGAATAACTTTTTTATGTAGTCTATCTGCAAGAGGTTTTGCCGTTTGAATCGCTTTTTGTTCATCAGATGAAATGATGATGTTGATATCATCAAATACTCCTGTCTGAACCAGCTCTACAACCTCTTTCTTTCCTTCCTCAGAGAGTATCCAACTAGCAGCAGGAGTTTCTGGGTTCATTAATGTTGAACCATGACGTAAGAAGATGAGAGTGTTATTCATCATCTTCAAACTAAAGACAATGTATAAAAATATGGAGGAAGAAGAAAAAATTAGTTTCTTCTTTTTCTTTTTCTAATGATTAACGCTGCTAGTACTGCAAAACCAACTATTAGTGGAGCAATAGAATTAACCGATTTAGTTGTTGTTGGTGTGGGTGTTGGCTCAGTTGTTACTGGTGCAAAGTTTGTATTATAGTAAATATAATAGTCCTCATAATACTTATCAATTCTATTTCTTGCCATGTCATTAATATATAGAGATGATACTCTTAATCCAATACTCTCTGGAATTCTACCAACAAATATTGATTCAATATCAACTACAATAGTGTAATTAAACTCTCCTTCTTCGGTAGGATAAAAGAATAATGACACATAATGGGTAGGATTGAAAGAAGATGCTCCTTCCTCTAGAAGACGAAGACTCATTTCTATCTCAAAATCCATTAGTCTATGTATTTGAAGAACTATTGTGATAAGAATGGTCTGTGAATAAATTCCAACAGAGGGTTCTTCAAGTTCTGTTATGACCTCATTGATTTGAATAGCAGGTCTCATATCAAACTCATCTAAATTGTATGTGTTGTTAAAATTAAGAATACTTTTGAGAGCAAAAAAATCACCTACATTGTCATCGGCGATTGCATTAACGATTTTGATTTCGAATATAGGTTCTATTCCAAAGGCGTCTATACTAATAGAGATATATTTCAAATAAGATGATTGAATTGTAAATGTAATATTCTGAATTCCTGCAGGATAATACACATCCATTGTATCTAGAGTCAGAGAATCAAGAATGTAAATCTCTGCTGAGTAGATTTTAAGATAAAGCCTGAGCTGGGGATACCCTGCTACTGTATTGTTCACTTTTATTGTAAAGGATATACCATCAAACAACCCATCATCATTCACATCATAAGCAAAATCTTCTTCCACTGATAATACTTCAAAGGGAAGATCATATGCAAAGTTTGTTCTATTAAGGTCAATCGCAAAATATTGCCAATCTTGCCATAAATATGTCTCCGTAACTTTTTCTAGATATAAATTACCATCAAGGATGGGTCTTTCCAGTTCTCTCACTATAAGCTCTGCGGAAAAGAAGAAAGTTATATTGTAAATACCAGTCGAATTGAAGTTTACTTCACCATAATCAGAATAGTAACTTAGAAAATCATATGTGTAGAAAGTATAATCATATGTTCCAATTTTAGATACATTAACGGTAAAATGAAGATATACTCCTTCATATAATCCATCCGTATTATTATCTACAAATTCTGTCTGGAAACCAATAAAATTAGTATCAAAATAATTGATAAAATCTAGATAATTTGTATCCTCTATCACAGCAACATCATACAAACTATCAAGAAGTTGATTATCAAATCTATACAGGTATACAGTAGAAATAATTAGATCTCCTGTGTATTTGTCCTCCGCGAATGCTGTATAATCTAGAACAACAGTCACGTTGTTTTTTCCTTCAACAACCGTTGCATAGGTGTATATGTATTCATAGAAATAGTCCTCAGAATCATAATCAGATACTGTTGTTCTTATTTTAATATCAACAGTTTTTGTTGCTGTTACTTCAAATGTAAATTCATAACCTCCTGTATCATTTGTGAAGAATTTTTCGTATCCCAAGAATCCTGTAAATCTAGCATTTGGATATTCAAATTCCATGTAATTATAAGCTCTTGTTACGTAGTAACCAGCTAAGTCAAGATAATAATCGTCATTATTGAAGTACAAACTAACATCAGCAAAAAGTAATGGAGCTAAGATTTGTAGATGTCTTAATCTCGTAGCTTCCCACGAAATTTTGAAAACTGTCATGCCTTTATTGACATATTGACTATGATACATACTTGAAGGAATGGATGTTTCATTCACTAAACTAACCACAGTACTCATATAAACTGATAGATCCCCGCTAATTTTTGAGTTCACTATAAATGTGAATTCAATAGAATCATATTTACCATTACTATCAGTATCTGTAGCTGTATCTAAAACTGAATATGAAACTAGTGGATCATATCCCAATAGTTTATTTTTTGAGATTTTTTCGTAAACAAATATTTGAGCCTCAAAGCAGCTCCCACTGAAACTCGCTAAAACTATGTCTTTTATTATGCCTAAATTTTGTGGGCTAAAAGTGAAACTTACAGTATAAACACCTGCTTCTGGCACCTCTAATTCAATTTGATCACCACCAACAATGTAATTCTGAGACGAATCAATTAGTCTCATTGTGATTGGGTGAGTCCCAACTTCAGTAAAAACAAAAACAGCGTTTATCTCCAATAATTCGGGACCACCAGAATTATCTATATTCACATCATCAAAGAAATAATACAGCATCCTATTATCCATTTGTTCAAACCAGTTACTACGATAAATTGAAGTTGTGTAAAGATTATACTCAGCTAATATTGTTCTATAAGTTGAGAGATCACCTATGGAAAAGTATCCTAAGATGTAATTACCATTATAATCAGAAGCTTCAAGGGTTTTACCATCTATTGTGAGAACAATTTCATGAAATCCTTCAGTAAGTGATTGCATCATGAAATCACTCCCCAAGTAATACTTTGGAAAGTTGTAATCAAATCTTTTTTGGTGAAAACGATAATAAAACTCATACTCTCCTGGTGTATTTACATAAACCTCAACTGTAATAGCTAATTCTTCATACAAACCATTGTCGTCATCATCAATGGCATAATCATCATAATTCCCCGTTAAATAGATAATATCTATAGGATCTTGTGTCAGTTCTGTAGTATAAGCAACTAGAGTGTAATTTACATGTTGATCATTATAGATATTTAGTGCATTGATAAAATAATCCCCTGTACTAATTGCTTCGAAACTAAAAATTGTTCCTATGTTATATTCCCAAGCATACTCATAATCCATCATTGTACCATTTTCATCATGTAAAGTGAAAACTAGTTCATCTGTTATTTGTGTCAAATTTATTCCATATCCTTGTCCTTTGACAACTGGGAATGAATAAAAGTCACAACCATCTCGATGGACTCGACCTGAAAAGTGGTCTCCAATTGCTACTGGAACCGCCCCTGTTAGCAATTCTCCCGCATCTGTACCTGAACCTGCATCATTTTGTTGAACACCCAACTCTAAGCATAAAGGAACTTGAAATAAAACAGTTGAACCGTCCTTAATTTCCAAAGAGCTATTCAAGGATTCAATGGGCATTGTAATAGAAATCTTTGCCCTAACCCAACCTTGAGTAACTGGATCAATGATTTCTGTGGTTAAATAGGGAACTAGTTCAGAAGCAGGTACGATACTAAGCGAAGAATAAAAATCATCAAGATAAATATCAAACTGGTACTCCATTTCCTCTCCGGGACTAAGTACGAGAGTAGAAGTTTCAGAGAAACCCGGAAAGGCATATACACTAGGATTCTGTAAATATTCATAAGCTGCTTTTGCATTAACTAAACCTGTTCCTTGTGTGAAAACATGATAACCCAAATCTGTAGCGGTACTGATAATAGCACTTCTGACTAATCCAATATCCTCATCTGGATTGGAAGATAAAAGTAAGGCAGCCACTCCAGCTACAGCTGGTGCAGACATTGATGTTCCAGATGCTACATAGTATCTATTCCCTGGATATGTAGAAAGTATACTAGAGCCTGGTGCTACTACATCAGGATCTATCATTCCATTTATTGAAGGCCCTCGACTAGACCAACTAGTAATGGTATTGTCTCTTGTTGAAGCTCCAACAGTTATTGATCTTGAAGCCATACCTGGACTCGCAGTAGTTCTAGATTCTGGTCCGCTGTTTCCTGCTGAAACTGTTAATATTACACCTCTTTCCCAAGCATAATCAGCTGCTTCATTTAATAGTGGCATAACATTATATATTCCCCAACCCAAAGACATGGAAATTATATCTGCTCCACTTATTACTGCCCAATCAATAGCTTTCAACAACCATGATAATTCAAGATATCCCCGATCATCCCCAATTCTGCCATTGATTAGCCAAGCATTAGGAGCAACTCCTTTAAGAATGCCATTCCCCGCTGCAATACCAGCGCAGTGAGTTCCATGACCATATCCATCTGAAGTATCAGTATCAGCGTTTCCGTCTCCATCGTAATCAATAAAGGATTTTTCTAAGATGACTTTTGGGTCATTGGTATAAGGGTTATTATCCATGTCATCAAGATCAGGATGATATTTGTCAATTCCAGTATCTAGTATTGCTATTTTTATCCCAGTTCCATCTATTCCCATATCTAAAAGTTCTCTAGCTCCAATTAGAGCTTCGGAAGGATATGTATGAAATTCCGCGTCATCATTAATTTCTTCTGGATTCCAACCTTCTGCAATTTGATAATTCTCATTTAGGTATACTCCCTTCACTCCTTTTATGCTGTAAATCTGTTCTAATTTTGCTAGATTTGTATTAACTATAGCCAGCGGCATAATATCTAGAATTTCTGGTTGAAATATAGTTAATTTCTCATCTAGTAATCTACTTCTTTTGTCAAAAGATACAATCAGTTGCACATCTGTACTAGACCACAATGATTCAGGTGTCGAAGCCAATTTCATGTTTAAACTTGTTGAAAAATCTATATTCTTATCTCCACTACTCGATCCATACTTTTCGAAAAATTCATCTTCAATATAATTATCAGATTTGGCTTCTTCAACTAATTTTGTATCAGTATCTTCTTCTTTCTCACTAGGAAAGTTAGTTTCTTCATCTAATGATTCGGTTGGTTCCCCACTATAACTATCATCTTGTAGTGCTGGTACTATGATTATTGATGAAAATGTCAAAATAACCAAGATTAACACAAACGAAATTCTTATCCCTGTTCTCTTCATTTTACTCCCCCTTCGCATCGATGCTTAGGTCTACTACCGAAGTATACTGTAAAGACTGTTTTAAATGTTTACAATCAAAAAGGAAACAATCGAAAAATAGAGGGAAAGAAAAGAAAAAAAAGGGTTTTAAAGTGATGTTTCGTAGAGTTGAACTAATCTGTCTCTAACATTATCACTTCTGTATTCTGGTAAAATAGTGGGGGAATATCTTTTATCCTTTAGATTTAGAGCATCGAGAGATTTAATTGATTTATGAACATGAGCGAGTGTAAGCTTTCCAGCAGTACTCTTTTTCTTGTATTCATTAGCAGCGGTGATGCCTGCTCTTCTCCCGAATACATTGATTTCTAGAAGAGAATTACCCATAAGACGATTCTTTCCATGAACTCCTCCAGAAATTTCTCCTGCTGCTAAAAGTCCCTTAAGAGATGTGTAACAATTCTCATCAAGCTCTACACCACCATTTTGGTAATGTAAGGTAGGATAAACAAGAATTGGATCTTCAGTTATATCAATATCAAACCTATTCATCATTCGATACATAGCACTAAGATTCTTTAGGATAGTTCCTTTTCCTTTAATTTCCTCAATTAAAGGACTATCTAGCCAGACTCCTCTCATTTGGGTTGGAGTTTCAATGTAATTGTCAGTAGCTGCACAACATTTGATTATAGATGAAGCTTCAACATCTCTAGGTTCTAATGGATAGCAAATCTGTTCTCCATTTCGTCCAAGAACTTGACCTCCTAAACTTCGAGTTTTTTCAGTAATCAGTAGTCCTACAATTTGCTCTGGAAATGCTGCACCAGTTGGATGGAATTGTGTAGCATCTAAATCTCGTAATTTAGCACCTGCACGATAAGCCATAACTACACCATCCATAGTTGCACCATAGTGATTAGATGTTGGAAAACCTGCTACATGAAGTCTTCCAAAACCACCAGTGCTTAAGATGGTTGTTTTAGCTCTAACAACAAAGTATTGTTTTGTTTCGATGTTATATAGAACAGCTCCTGCTATTCCTCCAGTTTCATCAGTAATAAGCTCAACAGCGGGAGAAAATTCTAGATATGGAACTTCCTTATTTATTATCTCATCTTTTAATGTTCTAAACATCTCCAGTCCAGTGTAATCCTTAGAACAATGCATTCTATTTCTTGATGTACCACCTCCAGGATTCTCAATAAAACTACCATCTTCAGTACAATCATACATTACTCCAAGGTCCTTATGCCATTTGATAATTTTCGGACCATCACTAACTAAGGCTTTGACCAGCTTAGGTTTGTTTTCAAAGTGTCCCCCTCCTATTGCATCCATATAATGAATTAATGGACTATCTACAGGACGATCAGCTGCTTGAATACCACCTTGTGCCATGACTGTATTGCAATCTCCAAGTCTGAGTTTTGTCACTAGTAGAATTTCCTCTTTTGGTACTCCAGAGTAGTTGGCCCATAATGCTGCAGAGGTACCAGCACCTCCTGCACCAATGATTAATATATTAACATCATAATCGATTTGGTTTAAATCTATATCATCTGGATTTACCATCGGATAGCTTTCAATAACATCTGCAACTTCATTGGGTACATTATCACCTTTATTAACTCCCCAAGAAATATCTCGTTTATATTTTGGATTGTAATCTGGGTGAAAATTGTCAAGAACCTCTTTTCGTTCTTCTAGAGATAAATCTTCTATAATTTGGTCGATACGCTTGTTTCTTGTTTTATTAACTTTATCAATGCTTTTTCGCATATCTTCAGGATAACCTTTTATCATCTTCATTTTTATCACGCCTTTTTCTGATCAACGAAATCTCGTTCAGTATATCGTTTCTTTAAACCATCCTTAGAGAGAGACAGCAGTTCTTCAAAACCCTGCTCAAAGGTGCCGTTTTCAATTTCTTCAACTCTTTCCAAAAGTGTTTCTGGAGTGCTTGTGTTGTATTTCCCATGTAGTCTTCTAGCAAGCATACCAACATGATATTGTGGAATTTCTGCAGGACATCTAATCGCACATAAACCACATTGAACACAATCAAAAGACACTTCTGCAGCTTTATCAATCTGACCTTGAAGACTATATTGAACAAAGTCCATAACCTGGATGTCTTGAGGACATACCTTTGAACAAGCGTTACAGCTCAAGCATCTTGCTACCTCAGGATAATATCTCAAAATTGAACTTTCTGTAGGTTGAAGTGTATCAATATCATAAATTCCTTTTGGAGCAGGTATAAATGGTAATTGAGTTAATACCATACCATCTTCGACTTGTGTCTGACATGCTAAAGCAGCGTATAATCTATAGTCCCCTGCTTTTCGATAAACTGTACCACATGCTCCACAAAATCCTGCTCTACACCCAGCTCCTCTTTTAATTTTAAAACCAGCATACTCCATTGCCTTCATTATTGTTAGGGATTCTGGTACTTCATGAGCTGAACCCATGATGTATATCTTTACTGTAGGTAGTGCATTCTCTTTTTTTGTTTCTGTCTTTGACATTTTTCTAACCCTCTATTTTGTTTTTTTCCTCCCAATTAATCCTAATTCCTTGAGGAGAGGTTCAGGATTTATGAAATGTTCTTTAAAATGATTGATTTTAACAGGTTCTCCCATTGCTAAAGCCATGAGTTGTGTAAAGTAAAAAATTGGAATAGGTTTGAAACCTGCTGATTCCTTCGCCATAGCTTTCTGTTGTTGATCAATGTTATATGAGCATAATGGACATGCAACTACTAGTGCATTTGCTCCTCTTCTTGTTGCTGCTTCTACAATTTTTTCAACTTGAGAAGAAACAATATTTTCTTGATCCACAATGTGATAAGAACCACAACAATATTTGAATAAAGGAGACATTACTAGTTCAGCACCTAGACTTTCAACTAAGCTCTCCAATACATCTGGCATTTCTTCATCATCAATCTTAGCCTCTTCTGGATGCAGTAACATGCAGCCATAGTAAGGAGAAACTTTCAATCCTTTAAGTGGCTTTACAACTTTTTTGGAAATTCCTTCATAACCTACAGAATCTCGAAGTATTTCTAGGAAATGTTTTACTTCTATATCATTTTCGTAGGTCAATTCATCATCTTCTAATTGATAATTGATTTTATCTAAAGTGTCTTGATTATCACTAACTTCCTTACTAACAATTTTTAGAGTACTATTACACATAGAACAAAGAGTAACTACTTGATTTGGCGATTCTTCAAGTGTTTCAATATGTTTCTTTGATCTTGATAACACTCGAACAGGTGCAATACGTTTCATGATATTGTCTGAGGTCATAGTATGTACGGTTCCACAGCAATTCCAATTTGGTATTTCAACTAGTTCAACATTCAATTTCTTACTGACAGCTATAGCAGTTTCTTCAAACCCTTTAGCATTTGTTTTTAGATTACATCCTGGAAAGTAAGAGTATTGTACCATTTACTTCATCATCCTGTTTTTTTGCGAAAATTGGCAACCAACGCAATGTTTGGTAGCTTTTCAAGTACTTTCTTGGGTAACTCTGATATTTTGATCTTTTCAGGTTCTTCGCGAAGGGTGTATTCTCTAATAGCTTCCATGATTGCAGCTACATCTATATCTCTAGGACAGCGAACAGAGCATGTTAAACAACTAGCACAAACCCAATGAGTGTTTGCTGAAAGAACTTTCTCTTTTTGTCCAAGTTGAATGCGAAGGATTTGTTGATTAACAGTTCTATCCATCTTATCACTAAACATACAACCTGCAGAACATTTGCCACATTGATAACAGCTAAAGATATTCTCACCAGAGATTTCTTCTATCTTCTGTCTGAATTCTCTTTCTTCTTTTCCGAATTTGATATATTCATATGACATTAGCTTCTATCTCCTCTATTTTCCTCCTAAGGCTTGAATTTGAGCGAGAATTTGACTGTCTGTATAACCAAGATGATTTATTGCTCCATTCAAACATGTTGCTGAACAGGTTCCACACCCTTTACAAAGTGCTTCATTTACACTTGCAACTTTGATGGTGTGACCAAAACTATTCTTCGCTACCAACTCAATAGCACTATAAGGACAGCTATCAACACACATTCCACATCCACGACATAATATCTCGTTAACATTTGCAATTGTAGCTTCAATCTCTAATTCTTTTTGAGCTAAAATAGTGCTAGCTCTAGATGCTGCACCACTTGCATGTGATACTGTTTCAGGAATGTCTTTTGGACCAGATGCTGTTCCAGCTAAAAACACTCCAGAAATTACTGTATCAACTGGTTTAAGTTTTGGATGTGCTTCTCTAATGAACCCCGTACTATCTACAGGTAACTTTAGCATCTTAGCAATCTGTCTTGTTCCTTCACTTGGAATAAGTCCAGTAGCTAGTACAACTAGATCTGCATGCATCTCAACAGTTTCAGAAGTAAGAGTATTTACACCTCTAACTAAGACTTGGTCACCGTCCTCTATTAACTCAGAAACTTTACCTTTGATATAGATGACACCGTCTTCCTCAGCTGCTCTTTGATAGAACTCTTCAAAATCTTTACCAGCTGTACGGATGTCGATATAGAAATTAACTGCTGTTCCATCATGAACAAGATGTCTGTATTGTAAAGCGTGTTTTGTAGAATACATGCAACAAACTTTTGAACAATAAGGAAGATGTTTAGCAGGATCTCTAGATCCGGCACAGTGAATAAATACTACAGTCTTAGGTACTTTACCATCAGAAGGTCTTCTTACAACTCCATCTGTTGGACCACTAGCAGAAATGATGCGTTCAAATTCTAATCCTGAAATAACATTATGAATTGTACCATAACCATACTCACCAATATTTTCGATTGGATATGGTTCATAACCTGTAGCAACAATAATTGCTCCAAATTCCTCTTCTATAATCTCCGGTTTCATATCGAAGTCTATTGCATCGGGGCCACATACATCTCTGCATTTTGCACAAATAAGTGGATCAATTCCTAAGCAAGCTTCTTCATCAATGATATAAGTTGCAGGAACCGCTTGTGGAAATGGTATATAAATTGCTCTTCGTGGTGAAAGGTCTGCATTATACTCATCATGAACAATTACTGGACACACTGGAACACATTCATCACAGAGAGTACATTTAACTGGATCTACATAGGTTGCTTTCTTCCTTATCTTAACATTGAAATTACCAACATAACCATCCACTTCAATGACTTCACTGTTTGCTAATAAAGTGATGTTTGGGTGACGACCTACATCTACCATTTTAGGACTTAAAATACACGCTGAGCAATCAAGTGTTGGAAAAGTTTTATCTAATTGAGCCATTTTACCTCCAATACTTGGTGTTTTTTCAACTAGATATGTTTGATAACCTACTTCAGCTAGATCTAAAGCTGATTGAATCCCTGCTATTCCCCCCCCAATTACTAGAGCTTTATTAATTACACCAACTTTCTTTGGTGTTAATGGTTTCATAAGTGTATTTCGTAGTATTGCACTTGTTAGAAGAGAAATTGCTTTATCTGTTGCTTGATCTTTATCTGAATGTACCCATGAGCATTGTTCTCTGATATTTACCATTTCTAACAAATAAGGATTCAAACCTTTTTCCCTTAGTAATGCTCTAAATGTTGGTTCGTGCATACTGGGAGAGCATGCAGCAACAATAACTCTATCTAAACCAAGTTCTTCTATATCTTGAGTAATCAGATTTTGACCTGGTTCTGAGCATGCATACCTATACACTCTACTCACAGCAACTTTGGGTAGTGGCTCAGCACTTTGAGCTACTTTCTCTGTATCAACTGTGCCTGCTATATTACTTCCACACTCACAAATATATACTCCAATTTTCATTTTTTCACTTTCCTTACATATCTCCTTGAAGTCCTTTTAGTTGTTCATATGAAAAAACAGGTCCATCCTTACAGACGTAAAGATTACCTATATTACATCTTCCACAAATACCAATACCGCATTTCATCCGCATCTCCAATGTTGTAAAAATCTGTTTTTCATTGAAACCAAGTTTTAACAGATTCTGAATTACATATTCAATCATTATCGGTGGTCCGCATGTTATAGCTATTGCATTTTCACTAGATGGTTTTACTTCCATCAGATTATTAGGGACAAATCCCACATATTTTTCCCATCCTTCTTCTTCAACATCAATAGAAAGATGGACACTTACATCATCTCTCTTCTCTAATTCTGTAAATTCTTCTTTGAAACAGATATCTTTAGATGTTCTAGCGCCATATACTACATCTAAAGTACCATATTTCTCTCTATTGTCTAAAATGTAATTCAAAACAGATCGTAAAGGAGCTTGTCCTATTCCTCCTCCAATCAAAACGATATTCTTTCCTTCCCATCCTTTAACATCAAAATTATTGCCATATGGACCTCTTAATCCAACTATGTCTCCTTCTTCAATTTCATGAAGTGCTGTTGTTGTTTTACCATGTTTCATTACACTAACTTCAATGTAATCTTTTTGTGTAGACGAAGAGGAGATTGCAAACATGCTCTCTCCTTTACCAAATATGCTTATCATTACACATTGTCCAGGAATGAAATTGAAATTCTTCTTAGCATCCTCATCTTGAAGAACTAGTTTGTATGTTTTTATTGCACGAGCTCCTCCAACTTCTTTGGTTATTTTTTCTACTTCTGCTAACCAAGGTTCGTAGGGATTCTGAATACTAATTTTGCTATCACTACTTTTTGTCATAGTTTTGCCTCCCCCACTTCATTTATTATATCTATAATATCTATATTAACAGAGCAATAATCTATGCATCTTCCACAGCCTGTGCAACCTACAATATTTTCATTAGTTGGATAATAGCTGAACTTGTGATAAATTCGGTTTCGTACCCTATTCATTCTAGCAGGTCGTGGATTATGTCCAGAAGCATGATGAGTATACTCGGGGTACATGCATGAATCCCACACTCTTATTCTAGCTCCTTCTCTCAAAGTGCTTTCATCTTGCATATCAAAGCAGTGACATGTTGGACATACGAAAGTACATGTTCCACATCCTATACACTTCATAGCATTTTCATACCAGATAGGATGCTCAAACATCTTACCTAATTTCTCAGAAACTCCCTCAAGTTTCATTTTACGGGTGATTCCCTCTATAGCCAATTTTTCGACTTTTTCTTTGCTTTCTAAATCTTCTTTTGAAGCAGAAGCGAAGAATTTTTTATAATCATCAATAAACTTCTTCCCTCTTTCAGTAACAATTTCAACTAAATATTTACCGTCTAGGTCAGTCAATAGAATATCTACATAATCTCTAGAAGCAGGACTATCTCCAAAAGATGTGCAGAAACAATTGACATTAGGTTTATTACAGCTCAAACCAATGAGAATACTGTTTTCTCTTCTTTTTTTGTAGAATGGATCTACATAATCACCTAGAAACACAGGGTCAAGTATTGAGAATGTTTTAGCATCACAAGAACGAATGGAGAAAATTACAAGCTTTTCATCACTGATTTCTTTTGATTTAACTTCTCCTTTTGATCCAGGAGTAAATAAAAACAGAGTTTCAGTTTGTTTGAATAATATTTTTTTAGCAGGAACCATTGGGAGCAAGAAGGATAAATCAATCTCAGAGTAATCATTAACTATCTTGAAATTTGAAAAATCAGTTTCTTTTACAGGTGCAAAAACTTTGTTTTTCTTAATTATTTCATTTACCCATTCAGATAATTTTTCAGTTTGTATAACTAAATTTTCCATTTTCTCACCTACATTATGAACTCATTGGGATCATCAGGGTTAAATGTCCCAAATAGTGTTTTTTCTTCTGTGTCTAATCCGGCTGTGTACTTGAACATCTCTTTGACGTCTTTCTCAAGCTTTTTGTTCAATTCCATCAAAGGAATATTTGCAGGACATACACTCTCACATTCTCCACAACTTATGCAGCGTCCTGCAAGGTGAAAAGCTCTCATTATATTCCATGCGGTATTTTCGGAGAGATTCACTGAACGTCTAATCCATTGTGGATCAAGCATATCTGCCATACATGTTTTACAATAGCATAATGGACATGCTTCTCTACAAGCATAACAGCGAATACAATTTTGAAAATGTTTTTCCCAATATGCCCATCTTTCTTCTATAGGAGTTTCATCGAGACCCCTTAGACCACTATATACTTCTTTTTCTCTTACTTCGACTTCCTCTCCCATAAGGAAATCATATAGTGGAGGATTTGGAAATTCACAGCTTTTGCAAACTTCTGATAATAATTCTTCTTTAGGTATTGTGTGAACAGTATCACCTATTTTTATGATATACTCGCTGTTATCATTCTCTTCAACATCAACCACTTCAGTCTGATTTGGGAATCTTTTTTCAATTTTCTTTAGATCTATAACACCTTTGCAAGGAATACCAATTATAACAAGGTCTTCTCTTACCAATCCCTTCTCTTGGATTATCTGTACCAGAGCTCGAGAATCACATCCCTTTACAACAAGACCTATTTTTCTCTTGTCCTCTTCCTCTCCTCTTTTTAACGGTAGTTTTTCTTCTAAAATAGGATAAACTGCTAGATTCTTCTTACATAATGGATTGTAAATGAAACTTTCAACATCTTCAGGAGTATATGCGAATGCAGGACTTGTTACAAAACCGTAAGTTCCTTGTTTATATCCTACAATATATTTCACATCTTCTCGAGATACTATTTCCTTTGCAGTTTTGATAAGTTGTTTTTGATCTACCATTCGTTATCTCTCCTTATCTTTTTCATAGGACCTAGCTTTTTAATATCGCGAGTAACCTCTTCTATAACTTGTGCAAATTTTTTCCCTTCTGCAGCTGAAACCCATGTCATTTTTACTCTATCTGGTTCAATACCTAGCTGCTCTAGCAATACTTTCAATACCGCCATTCTTCGTCTTGCTAAGTAATTTCCAGATTGGTAGTGACAATCTCCAGGATGACATCCACCTATTAAAACTCCATCTGCTCCTTGCTGTAGTGCATTTACAACAAACATTGGATTGACTCTACCTGAGCACATTACTTTTATGATTCTGATATTTGGTGGATATTGTATTCTACTTGTTCCAGCGAGATCAGCACCTGCGTAACTACACCAGTTACACAGAAAACCTATGATGTTTGGTTCAAACTCTCCTTTTTGTTCCTGTATCATCATTTCATCCTTCTTGTTGATGTTCCTTTCCTTTTTGAAATGCAATTAAATTCTTTTCCACGAATCTAGCTTTAATCTTCGTTTTCATCACTTTTAGTAATGCTTCTTCCGAAACAATTTCCTTAGTATTAGCACACAGAAATCCAAGCATTGCTATATTGGCATAAAGACGACTGCCTAATGATTCTGCTATTTTTGTGGCTGGTATTTTAAATATTTTCTTTGCTTTATCAGCTTGTTCATCAAGAGTCACTAACCCCTCTTCAACAAAGAGTATACCACCTTTCTTCAATCTGGGGATATATTTTGAATAAGCTTCTTCAGACATTACTACGAAATAATCAAGGTCAGTTGCTTTTGGAAAGTCAATGTCTTCAGTATCTATAACTACATCAGCACTGCTTGCTCCTCCTCTGCTTTCTGGACCATAACTTTGTGTCATTACAGAATTCTTACCCTCGTAGAGAGCAACAGCTTCCCCTACCAATCTTCCCATTAATCCTATTCCTTGACCTCCAAATCCTGCAAATCGTACTTCTACTCTACCCATTTTATATCACCCTTTTTTTCCAGTAGCTTTACTCATTCGTTGAATTGCCATTAAATGATCTGTGAGGGTTTTTTTATCTTTGATATCAACGAATTTACCTACAATGATTTGACTGTCTTTATCGATTCTGACAGTTTTTGTATCAGCTCCATGTTGAATTTCGCTTTTTTCTTTGAAATATTCTAGGATTTTTTTCCCTTCAGCTAATTGATTTCTACGACCAAATGTTGTGGGACAACTACCTAAAACTTCAACGAATGTAAAACCCTTTTTCAATAAAGCTTCTGTGAATGAATCTTTCATTCTTCTAACATCTAGTGCTGACCATCTAGCAACATAGACTGCGCCACAAGATGCAGCTAAATCAGGAAGGTTGAATGGTTCTTCAACAGCACCATAAGGTGCGGTTGTTTGATATTGGCCTACATAAGTTGTAGGACCAGCTTGACCCCCTGTCATACCATAATTAAAATTATTAACACAAATTACTGTTATATCTGCATTTCTTCTAGCAGCGTGAATGAAATGGTTCCCTCCAATTGCAAAGAGATCCCCATCTCCAGATATCACTATAACTTTACGTTCTGGATCTGTTACACTTAATCCGATTGCAAAAGGTATTGCTCTTCCATGGGTTGTATGGAAACTATCAAAATTGAGATACCCAGCTATTCTACCTGTACATCCTATCCCTGAAACAACAGATATTTTTTTCCTGTCAAATTCTGCTTCTTTTATAGCTTCAATTAGAATATTGGTTACAGAACCTAAACTACAAGCAGGACAGAATATATGTGGTATTCTTCCTTCTCTTAGATAGCCATCCAAGGGATGGGCATCTGCTTCAATTAATTGAAATTCTTCTTCTGACATTTTTAATTCCTCTCAATTTCTTTAAGGATTTCTTGTGGAGTGTGTATTGCTCCTCCAAGTCTGAAATCTCCTTTAACCTCAGTTTTTCCGTGAACTGCTCTCTCTACTTCTCTAGTTACTTGTCCATAGTTTATTTCGGGGATGATGATTTTATCAACTTGATCTGCTAGTTGGTCTATTTTTTCATCTGGAAAAGGCCATAAAGTGATTAATCTTAGTAACCCAACTTTGATTCCTTTCTTTCTTGCTCTGTTTACTGCACCTTTTGCAGCTCTTGCACTTGTTCCAAAAGACACTAAAGCTGTTTTAGCATCATCCAACATATATTCTTCTAATTTGATTATCTTGTCTTTGTTAAGTCTAATCTTATCATTAATCCTTCTAACAGCTTTATCTTGAGCTTCTGGTGATAAATCTGGATAACCTCTTTCATCATGAGTTAACCCTGTAACCATTACCCTATATCCCTCACCTGCAGTAGCCATTGGGGGTACCAGGCTATCATCTGCTTTGTAAGGTAGATGTTTATCAGGAGGGTCTGTTGGTTTTTTTCTGGAAATTATCGTAAGTTCTTCCTTTGGTGGTACGATAAGTTTCTCACTCATATGACCTATTACTTCATCCATCAAGAGTGTTACAGGTAATCTGTATTGTTCTGAAAAATTGAAAGCTTCGAGAGCTAGATCAAAACATTCCTGAACATTACTTGGTGAAAGTGCTATAATTTCATAATCTCCATGTGATCCCCATCTTGCTTGCATAATGTCTTGTTGTCCAATTAATGTGGGCAATCCTGTTGATGGTCCACCTCTTTGTACATTTATAATTACACATGGTGTCTCTGTCATCAAACCTAGACCTATGTTTTCCACCATTAGCGAATATCCTGGTCCGGATGTTGCTGTCATGCTTTTGACTCCTCCCCATGATGCTCCTAAAACTCCTGCAATTGAAGCTATTTCATCTTCAAATTGTAAGAAATTTCCATTTATTTTTGGCAATCTTAGTGCCATATGTTCTGCGATCTCTGAGCTAGGGGTTATTGGATATCCTCCAAAGAATCTACATCCAGCTGCTATGGAACCTTCTGCAGCTGCATGATTACCTGTGGTGTAGTGTTGTCCTGTTAACACAACTGGTATTTCTGAATCTTGATTACTCATTATTTTCACTTCCTTCTTCTTCCTCCAGAACCTCTACAAATATAGCGAATTCTGGACATATCAATTCACAAAAATGACATTCAGCACAATCATCAAATGTTTTCCCTTTAATCAGTCTTGGAGGATGGTATCCCTTAGCATTAATCTCATCTGATTTTTCTAAAATCTGTTCAGGACAATATATGATGCACCATTCACATTCCTTACATCTTTCTTTGATTATGTGACAATGGTGTGCTTTAATTTTATATTCGCTAATATCAATGAAAGCCGGCCATTCCGGTTTTTTCCTTCTCCTTTCTAGTGAAATATTCATATATATGAACCACTATATTTAGCGCTGTGCGACGCGTATCAACTAATTATATAAAGTTTTATTTGCGTATAGAGTTATATAATTAAACTAATGTTAATAATATCATTTCAGTCTTAGAGTATATATTTATAATGTGCGTAATTTGTGTACGTTCCTGTTTTCATTTTTTTAATACATTACAGTTTAAGAAAAGTTGAAATAGTTTGAAAAAGACAAATTAAATGTTGTAAATGTTAACAAGAGATTTGAGTGTGACAATTCTCGGGAATACAGGAGCCGGGAAATCGACCCTTATAAGGCGTTTAAAGGGTGAAAGTATTGAGGATATAAGCCCTACAACAAGTATTGAAGTCCACCAAAAAACAATCCGTTTAAGGAGCCAATCCTATAAATCAGCTCTAAGTTTGGAAAAATATCGTAGCTATAGAGCTAGAGCAATAGATTGTCCTGGAGATATGAGCTTATGGCCATATTGGAAAAAAGCTTTGGCTGACTATAACACAAACGGTATAATTTTTCTAATTGATCCTACACAGGATTCAAAAGTCCAAATCGATGCTCTAACCCAAGTGTCTAATTATTATCTAATGACTTTGGATGATGATGTTGTCAGAGCTGAGAGAAAAGCTAGAAAAGTAAAAGCAATTTTCTTTTTAGTGGTAAATAAATTGGATCTTCTGGATTATAGTAAAGGAAAAGCTGATCAACTTATCAAGGAACATTATCAAACAGCTTGGAGCCATCTTAAAGAAAGATATCCAAGTAGTGGGCACTATTGGGAAGCTATATCTGCAATCGATGAATCTGAGCAAATGTATGAGAACATTGATGGTATTTTTGAGACTATAAAACGAGAAATTTATGGGGAATAGTCTCTTTTTTTATTGATACCTATAGAACAAGATTTATTTTTTGTAAAAATTCTATCTCCTCTAGTAAGTGATAACATGAGTGATTCTGAACCTTCAAAGGAACAAAAAAAATATATTCATAACTGTACTAAATGTGGACAATGTTGTGAGAAATGGGAAGATATACCAATCTATTTGGAAGATTTGCAACGTTGGATAAATGATGGTACACTACAATATGCTATGCCTTTCATACATTTAGAAGAAACACCTCCAGTTTATGTAAAACTAAAACTAAAGAAACCTGTAACTGAAAATGATCCTAGTCCCTCAGGTTGTCCTCTTTATGATCACAATAATAAGATATGCAATGTCTATTCTACTATGCCAATTCACTGTGCAGCTTATCCTTTAGCCTATAATGGGGAAAAATATTATCTTGTTGATAGTGATTCTCCTGGTTTAGGAGAGGGAACAATGACTTCAGAAAATTTGGCATTAGCACGACAAAGAGCTCAAGATCATTTTGAAGCCTTTTCAAATTCTAGCGCTCTCCTCCCTTTTCTCTATACACTCATTATAGGAGAAATTATGAAAAAGAGTCAAGAAGCCATGTCTTCGTTATCTGTTGAAGATAAACAACAACTTGAAGAACTTCTCTCAAAGTCTGAAGACGAAAAGCAAGAAAAAGTAGAGGAAGAATCTACTGAAGAATCTACTGAAGAATCTACTGAAGAATCTACTGAAGAATCTACTGAAGAATCTACTGAAGAATCTACTGAAGAATCTACTGAAGAATCTACTGAAGAATCTACTGAAGAAT
>JAUVXV010000014.1 GCA_030603365.1 Candidatus Heimdallarchaeota archaeon | reverse complement strand
TGTCTAACTTGCTATGTGTACTTTCATATATAAACCCGTAGAAAAATCGTTCAGGTTTACTCGCTCCTGCTATTCTTCTTACTCGGGTAGAGAGCGTATGGCAAGATCAGTCAACTTTCCTGCTCTCAGTGGACGACGGTTTTGGGTCTGTTGGTTAATAAAAAAGCATAGCAGGTTATATTCATTATACTCTTTTTCTACTTTTCTCTTAGTTAGACGATTCTACCACCTGTTCTTGACTTCTTCAGCAAAACCTAACAAGTTCTCTATTCTTATTTTTCTACCGTCATCTAAAGTTACTTCTCCAGTGAAATAACCAAAAACTTGGTGTTGAATAGATTTAAAGATAAGCAGATTTACGATAGAATTCCTATCTAGAATAGGTTCAAAATCCATCTCAAATCTACCATCGTTACTAGTGAATTTCCAAGGTTCTAGGAAGTTTTTCGGATTATAATGAAAGGTTATTTGATCAAGTTTGTGTCCTTTACCATTATAGTAAAATATATTTTCAGAGGCTGCAGATGTATCTCCGAATCCATATCCAATATTAAAACCAACTGTGTTTTTTCCAGAATTTCCAGAAGCTGAACCCCAATACCAGGTGTCAGAGTAAGGCCAAATACCTCTCCCCCAGTCCAAAACAGCGAAACTGTTTTCTTTCTCAAACGTAAATATTTTTTTTCCTAAAACAACCTTCCCTTCAGTTGGCATACAATTAACCTTATGATTGTAGTAAAAACATTTTGGCTTATTTTTCCAAGGAGTCGCTATTGTCATTGAATCCATGTCTGGATCCTGATACATTTCTAATTTTCCCTTAATGCCTTGGTTTTTGTTGAAAGATGGAAAATCAAAATCAATTATTCGTGTTGATCCTTTCTTTAGAAATTTGATTTGAAGTCTTTTTCCTACATATTTTGCTAACCCTTCTTCTGAGGATTGAGACATGTTGGTTTTTCCTTTGGTAAATAGCTTTGATTCCTTATCAGGTAGGAATAATTTCTCTTTAAAATCAAGCCAAACAACACTGTATAAACCCATTATTCCAAGATCTGTAATTGTAAAAGTAATTGCATAATCAGGATTGACTATTGCATAATAGTCCCATTCTTTGGTTCTGAACCACCCCTTACCAAGATTCTTCTTCTTGTACTTCAAAAGAGGTTTTCTGGACCATCCTGTTGTATTAAGATTGCCTTCCTCATCCAGTAGTAATCCTGGTTCTGTTATCTCTGTTTGGTTAGACATTAAGACAGAATAACAGCAGTGTTTTAGAAACTTTCCTATCAAATAAAAATGAAAAAAGAAGGAATTGAAATTCCTTTCAATTGTTATGTTTTGGGTTTTTTAAAGAATTTAACTGCAATGACGGTGACCCAAGCAGTTCCAACTATCGCTGCTCCGATTAAAGTTCCCCAAGACTGGAAGAAGGATACAAACGGCCCTGGAGGTTCATAGAAATCTACCGATACACTAAATGAATCCTCAGCTGTATTTCCTGCCATATCATATGCTATTGCAGATAAGATGTGTATTCCACTTTCCTGAACAATACTTGTATTCCAATTATAATACCATTCATCTGGGTATGAAGGATAAGTCAGTGTATCTAGGTAAGTTCCATTATCATATATTTCAATATGATCAATACCACTTCCCATTTTGTCATGACAGTGCAACCTCATTTGAACTAGCTGATTCTCATCCCATCTGACACTCACAATTGCTATTGTAGGTTCAACATCGTCAATTATTTCATACGAGTAATATGCTCCAGCATTATTATCTGTGGATACAAAGCCATAGAGATCCTGCATAACAATATAGTACTCTACTATGTTTCCAAAATCTTGCTTTGGAATTGTCGCAAGGAAATACATTCCCATCATAGAGCCAACTACAGGAGTCCAAGTTACATCGGTTCTATAATAGACAGTTACTGAACCAACTCTTGAGAGAGAATCTACTGCCATAATTTCCATATTAACATCATTGTAGTAGATTGGAGAATTCAACAGTACTGCACTTATTAATTGAGGTCCTCTTGTGTCTCGAACAAAATGAACATCATCAATAAGCAAAGAAATTAGATCAGTATCTGAAGTATATACCTCTAATCGAATTTGATCTATGCTCCAATCTCCATCACCAAACGCTTCATTTATATCACCAGCTATGTCCCTAAAGAGATTATTCCAGACACCAATCTCATTATAATTATCTACAATATAGTAGCAATTATCGGTATAATTAGATACAGTATAACTAGATCCCATTCCAAGTATATAGAAAATATTACTTCCATCATCCAGATCCAGTCTTATCTGAGCATAATTATTATCTGTTATAGAAATATCGTCTAGTTTCCACCATATGTCACTAAATAGATTATTTGCAACTTCGAGATTTGTATAACGATAAATTCGCACATTTCCAGAAGAACTGTAAGCTGATATATTAGCTGCATTATCTCCTGAATGTGCATCAGAAGTAAGACTCACATAAGGGTCAGGATCGTTTTGCACCCAAGATGGAATAGAGTTACTCGCACTATAGTACCAGTCTTCTTCAAATGATGGGTCACCAACTGGATCAGCTATGATGTGGAAATCATCAACAAGAAGTTCAGTTATTGCTCCAGCATAATTTCCTGAAACAATCTGCACACCACAGTATATAATTGGCATATTTGTTATGTTGAGTTCATTCAAATATTCGTAGATGTCAACAGTTAAAGTAAACCAGCTGTTTCTTACTCCAAATCCAGGCGCAGCATAATAATAGTACGCATAAGTCGCATAAGTAGAATTACCCCATGGCACAATATCTGTATCCTCTCCTAAGAACCAATTCAGAGAAAGGTCATAGGTACCATTACTACCTTGGACATAGAAAATAGCATAATGATAGTTACTAGGATTATATTCATTATATTTCCAATCAAAGCTAATTGTTAGATCACCGGGTTGATGAACGTATGATCCTAAAGGTGGGGTATACCAGTCTCCCCAGTAACTCTCTACATAAGCATCTGCACCTGCATAATCATTTACAGTAGTTGCTGTCAAATTAGCTGCATAAGTGCCTTCAGTGTTATCAGTAGTTTGGTAAATAGAGGCTGGACCTCGATCATAAGAAGACCAATTGCTTCCATCACCTTGTTCAAAACCACCATTATCTGAACACCAGTCAAAGGTAGCAGCATTTTCAACACTTACATCATCGATAATAAATTCAGTCATTCCTGTAGAATTTGGATTTGAGGTTGCATAGAAATATACATACTGATAATATATGTTTGCTGAGGGAGGACTAAATACAGCTGTGTAATCTGCTGTAATATCTCTTTGGAAATTTTCCCATACCCCAAAAGAAGTACTACTACTTAAATCAAAATAAGCTGTGTTTGAAGAATTACTAGAAACACTAGATGTTGATAGATAATAGTAAATGGTGTATGAATTAAATAGGACGGAATCATAAAAGCGAATTCGCAGGTAGATATAGGTTCCTGAAGCAACATCCGGATTTGAGACCAGAAAGTACCAGAAGCTCATTTCTATGTCTTCCTGCAAATAAGCAAGAGGTCCACCAGCAATATTTCTGTATAGGTAAGCATTTGCATAGAACTGTTCAGTACCAAACGCTTGTATGTCACATGCATAATTTCCGCTATATATATTTGCCATATATGCTTCATCTGCATATTGATAGGCAGAACCATAATAATTATAATCATCTGGTCCCCCATTAGTGGTTGTTTCTTCAAATCCATAATTTGGATTGAAATCTGTTTTAATCTGTTCTTCTCCACCTACTCCAATATCTTGCTTAACTGGGATGGAAGTTGAAAACTCAGTGGGACTGAGAGCTTCAATTGCATCCAATTTAGCTGAACCTGTGTTTGTTGAAACAAAAGGTTGCATGAGAAGTAGAAGAGTAAGAAGTATCATAATTGAATATTTTTTTCTCATTTTAAATCGCTTGTATAATTTGTTACTAATTCTCTAATATGGCTATATTTTGTATTTAAAGCTTCTGCGTTAAAAAAATGAAGTAGTGTAGAAAATGAAGTAGTGTAGAAAATGAAAGATTCTCTATTCCATTTTAAAGTCTTTGAAAAAAATAAAAAAAAGTGGATTGAGATTTATTTCTTTATGCTTAATAGGTAGAATATTGCACCTACAATTACAAGAATTCCGCCTGGACCCATGGTTAAAAGACCAATTACCAAGAGAACAACTCCTAGCCACATGGTATCTTTGATTAAAACTCCTGTTTTCAAGAGTTTCTGTACTGCTGCCCATATAAGAATTAAAATGAAGAAGCCTAGTAGCATTTGAATTACAGCATTAAACCATACAGCCCATACTCCACCTGATAGAACGAAGAAGTTTGTCATTCCAATGAACAAGTATAAACCAGGAGCTAGTTGCCAAAAGAATGTTAGAAATCCTTGAATAATTAATATAAATGCACCTATTAATACATTCCAATAACCAGCAAATATCCATTTATCCTTCGAACTTGAAGGAATGGGGGATGTTGCTTTTTTTGTTGTAGTTGTTGTTGTTGTCGATTCTGACATGACAATTATTCAGTTTTTCAAGCATATAAATCTTACAGTAGCTAATAAATTGATTTAATTAGATAAATCATTAAGGAAAAGCCTTCAATATTAATCCGCCAGCAAAATATGTAAAATGTGAACAACTATCACTCCTATTATGATAATCAGGTTTCTGTGAAGTGTATTTATAACTTTTCTTGCTGTTTTTGATGACCAGAAGGGTTTAATCTTGAGTTTGATTATTAGACCGGTTACAACATAAAACATAAAGATTCCAATAGCTATCCATCCAAAAACACCAACTTCTGCATCTTTATTGATAAATGTTAATCCATGAAGGAAAATTATGGTTGTAGCAGAAAAAGCTAGTATGTAATGCAACCAATTAAGAGGTTTTCTCGTTTTTAAGTAAGTTTCTCTAGTGAAATTCCTAACTTTTCCAGATACTCCTTCTTCCCCCAACAATCTTTTAGACAGTTTGAAAGAGTATAATATTATTACATTCATCATTCCAGCAACAAAAAGACCAATTGCTATGTATCCAATATCCTTAGCTGCATCCCCACCAATAAATCCATCGTCATCGTCATCGTCATCGTCATCATCATCTGCTAGAACAACAGCAGAAGTAATTAAGAGAGTAGAAAATGCAATAAATATTAAGTAGACAATTTTCCTTTCCTGTAATATTCTGCTTTTTTTAAGTCTCAAAATCTGATCTCTCTCTTTTTAATTTTCAGAACCGAGACTTTCTCATAAATGTTTTGGATAATAATTTCTGCTTATCCTCAATAGTTAAGATTTTTAAATCACGAGACTTTTTACAATCAGATTAATAATGAGCTACTTAATGGATGAAATTAAAGATAGGTACGAAGGGAGAATAAATTTTGAAGCAAATAAGTTCACAGCTTTAAGAAAATTGCAGGAAGAACTGGATGAAAGAGAATTTTCTGCAGAAGAGATACAACTCCTTGCTGCAATTATAATTGATATCATTAGCAAGCATGGTGGCTCTAAAGAGGAAGTTTTCCGAGCTTTGTACAAAGGATATAATCTCTAATCCTCAACTTTCCTGAAGATATTCTTAGAAAATTCATGCGTCACATTTAAATTTAAGCAAGTTTTTCATTTATCAATGATTCAAGCTGTTTATATCATCTCAAGAACAGGCTTACCAATAGTTGTAGTGGATAAAGGAGATGAACACAGCAGTTTTTCAGATCAAGCTCTCTTTAGCGGAATAATGACAGCTATTCAATCAGCAATGGAAGAAATCGATGTTGGAGTGCCAAAATTTGTTGATACAGAAATATTCGAAGTGTTTATCGAATTATCCGAGAATTTCGCAGTTGCTCTTCTTAGGAAAGCTACTAAGGAAGTAGAACGAAATATTATGCACGAAATAAAAGCAGAGATTTTAAAACAAATCTACGATAATTTTCCAAAATTATCAGATTATAACCTTCTAACAGAGAAACAGCTAGAACAAATTAGAGAATTTATTGATACGATGATTCAGAAGGGAGATAAGGAGATAGCTCAAAGAAAAGCAACTAAAATCATATCAGATGCTTTCTGGTGAGAAAATGGCGTGGTGGAACAATAAGATCCCTTTTGGGGCAGTTGTATTTGAAACAATAGTAGCTTTAATTCTATTAGTTCTAACTATTTTTCTATTCATCAAATATCAAGAACGTAAGAAGAAAACAAATCTATATCTTGGTTTGACTTTTCTGAATTTTACTCTGGCAAGTTTAAGTACTGCTATAGGTAGATGGGTAGGTTTTTTCTCTCCAATATCTTATGAAGTTCTAAGTATAACAGACTTAACGACTTTGATAAGCTATATTTTTATTGCTTTATCAAATTGTTTTGCTGTAGCTTTCGTTGATAGTATCTTTATTCATAAAGGATTAAATTTTGCATTTCCTTTCTTTTTAATAAATGGAGCAATTATAGGTCTAATTTTACCAAAAATCTATTATTGGATTTTTGTAGATCAGAAATTTGGCCTTATTAGAACAAGAACGATTAACTTGGTAATAGCTTCTATTGCAATAATGGCCTTAATTTCATATGGTTTAATAACGTTTTTTGCGTTCAAGGAAGCTAAACTAAATATTGATCGACTCCCTAAGATAGGTTTTAATCTGATTGGTGTTTATGGGATTTGTATCCCTTTGATGTTTGTTTTCTTCACTGGTGATACACTCCTGATCACATATGTCAGTTCTTTTATTGCTGGATATACTCCTTTCTATTATTTAGGTTGGTGTTTTGCCCTGATTGGTATAATATTTGGTTATTTGGGGTATATTATGCCTAATTGGTTAAAAAATCTGATAAATCGAGTTAATTAAAGTTAATTTTCACCCAAAAATAAGGAAAACATTATAATTCATATTGGAAAAGTTGATAGTGATGAAGTGGGTTATTGAAGACAACTTCGAAAATATAGCAAATTTCCTTGGAGAGTTATTTAATATTACACCAGAGAAGATTGTTGAACGTTTTGTTAACGTTCCAGAGATGTTTGTCTTAAAATTCTTAGATAATTCAGGTAAAATACTTGGTACGCTTATTTCTGTTAAAGATGAAGTCGCTCCAACAATCGTAGAATTACTGTATATAGCATTTCTACCTGAAATCGATTTTCAAGAAAATAATGCTTTTTTCAAGTTAATAAATTTCTGCAAAACAGAGTTTATCGATGTTGTTTATGCTCATAATTTCAACTCAGAAGGTTTTGTTAATATCCATTTGGAGAAACTAGCAGAAAAAATAACTACTCACAAGAGAATGAATCTTAACCTGTCTTTAGAAACTTATAAACAAAAATGGTACGATTTGGAGAAGAAAAACATTCTGAAATCTCAGTATGACTTTCTTAAGTTTAATAAAACAATCAAACTCAAGAGAGGAAGGAAATCTTATGAGTTTAGAATTAAGCCTATTCATGAAATCTCAACAGACAAAATAGCTAGATTAATGAATAAGGTTTATTCAAACAGTAAATTTGTAGATAATGTTGTTCTTCTCTCCCAGAAATTTCCTAGCTACAATATTTCAATAATGATGAAATTACTAACAGGATTCTATGGTAAGGTTAGTAATGATTTATCTATGTTTGTTGAAACAACTAAAGGTGAGTTAGTGGGTTATGTAATAAATCTAGAACCTATTGATAAAAATGGTTTTACAGCTGATTTTGTAATTGATCCAGCTTATCAAGGAATGGGTCTAGGAAAAGTTCTGTTTAGGAATACAATAATTAAATACTTCGAAGAATTAAAGTGCAATAATATTTCGTTGGCTGTAACTGCAACAAATGATGCAGCTAAGATACTTTATCTTAAAAACGGTTTTAAGGTAGTTGACAAAGAGTTTCAAGAAGGAATTTTATTCATAGATTAAATTCTTTGACTTACACTTCCTGTTTCTTTTTCATTCTGGTTTCCAATTTTGTTACACCATAAATTAATAGACGCTTTGAATGCTTGCTTAAGAATACTTTCCATTCCATAGTGAAGAACGAATTCAACTGCTTTAAAAAAGTAATGAACAGCTATTTTTTACTTCTTGAGCTTGTGGGAGATCACAATGGGTAATCTCTTAGAACTAGCTCTGCAGCATTTTTTCCTGATTCTATAGATGGTTCAACCATTGGTCCAGGGAAACTCCACATACCAGCGTGATAGAGCCCTTTGACAAATTTCAATCGTTGCTTCCATAATATCATGTCTTGCCAACCTAATCCAGAACCATGGTGATTTAGTGTATATCTGTGATAAGTCAGAGGAGTACTAACATCAGAATGGATAATATGCTTACTCAAATCAGGTATTCTTTCTTCTAGTCTTGAAATAAGTTTTTTCGCATATTTCTGTTTTAATTCCTCATACTTATCTCCTCTTTTGAGTTTTTTTCCAGCTTTCCAATAATTTTGAAATCCAAATGTAGCTGGAGCAAGAATGTTAATACTATGATGATTCTCTTTTGCCTTACTAGTTCGATATGATTCATCATGGAGAGAGTTAAATTTAGCTACTACACCATTTTTCTCAGGATTATTTGGCTTCCCTGCCTCTACAACATCATTAGTATTTAGGAACAAAACATCTGTTCCATCAAAATCATAATCTGCTGGATTAAGATCTGTAACAAGAGAAACACTAAACCATGAACCTGCAAACGTTGTTTCATTTATTTTTTGCATAAGTTTTTTGGGGACTTCTACACCTTTTAGAAATTGATTATAAAGCTGTTTGGCATCTACTGCAGCAATCACTGTATTTGCTTTATATTCTGTTTTATCTTCTAGAATAATTCCTGTAACTCTCTTATCTTGAACCTTGATCTTAGAAACCTTTTTAGAAAATTGAATCTTTCCCCTGTTATTTTTGACTGCTTTAACTAAAGCATCAGGAATGCTTTGAGCTCCACCCCTTATCCCCCAAGCTGATTCTGTCATTCCAAAAGCCAAGAATACTAACAGAGCAATTGCTGTTGTTTCTTCGCCTGGTGCTATATGTAAAGCTGCACGTAAATCTTTGTATTCTTCTCCTGGAAAAAGCTCATGCAGGAATTTTTGAAGATTTAAAGAACTGTACTTTATCACATTTCTTGCTTTGAGCATCATAGTGACTCCCATCTTGATTTTACCAAAAAGAGAAATGAGCTCCATGCTATTTGTTGGCATATTATCCAATTCAAACTTAACAAGATTTCCGATTTCTATTAGTTTCTCTAAGGATTCGTCTCGGATATTAGGAAATGACTTTCTTATAGATTTAACAAACAATTCTTTAGTTGACATTAGAATGTCGACATACTTAGTTGGTCCTAAAATACGATAAACTGCCTTAAGCTGGATAAATTCAATTGGTTCAACACCAAAAGAAGTAAGTAATTCATTGAATCCTGGTCCATCAAGAATCCAATGAGCTCCAGGATCGAAGATTAACCCTTTGCGAGTATATGAACAACAGTAACCACCTGGTTTTTTACTTTGTTCAAGAACAATTACCTTCTTACCTGCTTTAGCAAGATGAGCTGCACAAGATAATCCCGAAACGCCTGCTCCAATAACAATTGAATCATATTCGTGAGAAACCATTAAACGATATACATGATTGTTCATATTTAATGATTATTATTTAAAAATAAGAAAAAGAAGAAGGAAGAATCTAAAAGTTGATTGTTCCGAAGTGAAGTAAAGCTTGTTTTAATGCTTTGTCTTTTTGAGCTTGAAGTTGTTGTTCAATAGTTTTATCTGAACTGTATTCCTCGTTGTAGTTAAATCTGTCCTCTGAATGAAATCCCTTAGCACCTTGAATTAATCCTTGAAGGCGCTCATAGATTGATTCTTCCTTCCTAAACCTGAAGTCTGATATTTTTTGAGTTTTTGATATTGTTATTGATGCCATTTTCTTTCACCATTCTCATTGCTTAAGAACAATATACCAATTAATGTTAATAAAGGTTTCTCTATATGAAACAATCGCCACATATTATGATAATTGTCACAACATGTCTTATAAAAACATTTATTAGTTTGTAAAAACATGTTATGGTAGCGATTAAAGTGGTACAATGAATTCACAAGATGTTCAAGATGTAATAACATACGAACAAAAGGGAGTAAAAGTGATAAGGGATGAGGATTTAACTAGGAAACTTTCCGATCCTAATATTGAGCCTATTATTATCTTACTAAGGGAAAGCCCTCTTACTATAAAAGAGTTAGTTGAAAAATATAATCTCATGGCAGAAGATCCAAAATCTGAAATGACAATCTATCGTTATGTCAAAGATTTAGATCGTGAAGATATTGTTACTGAAGTTGGTAAACGAATTAAGAAAGGTCAATCTGCATCTGAAACTCTATATGGTCGTACTGCAAAAATTTTCTGGAATTTACCTGATGCTGATGATTATTGGAAAACTCATAATAGTAAAAAACTACTTGAACCTCTTAGAACTCTCGTCTCTCTTTATAAAAGTGATGAGAAAATTAATTCTAATAATTTGAGTAATCTCTTAGCTCTTACCTCTAAAACCTCTTCTGTAGAAATGGCAAATTTCTTTGATCAAAATGATGATGAGGTCACTAAAGCTCTTTCAGGACTTTCATTCAAAGAAGTAAACAAAATCTTTGATGTGTTATCAACTTTGATTCTGCTAATACACAGAGATGATTTCGCAAAAGATATTGAAAAATGTGGTTGCTAACTGAAGAAAAAAAATGAAGATTTGAAAAGGTGAGCAATCAAATCAGCATTTGTAATTAATTTTTAGTTAGCGTGAGAGTGCACAGAAGGTTCCATTAAGAACTATATTATCTTTTGGAGGGTTTTTTTTAGTGGTTTTTTTTTCTTCTGAAGAATCTTTTTAATTAATCAGGAACTCCGGCATATACCTGTATCCATAGCTTTCACTAGCAAATTCTTCTGCCATTTCATCAAAGATGACCAGCAGCTTTTCTTTTGTTAGTTCCTCAACTTCGTTAAGTTTCTTCGATAGTTCATATACTATCTGGAATGGACTTTTCTTAATGTTCTCTTGTTTGATTCCCATAGTCTCAATCCTTCTTATTCTCACACTATGAGAATATCTATCATAAAATATAAATTGTTTTTCAAAAAAAAGATAAATTTATATTTAGGTAGGTGAAATCTACTTGAGCACTGAGCTTAGACGTGAATTAATGCTTCATAAGGACTTCATTACAGAAGAGCAGGAACAAGTTTTTGTAATTAAAGAAGAGGGAATATATCGTTTACTCAGTGATTCAAAATACAGTCCCATTTTCGAAGCTTTAAACCATGGTCCATTAACCCTGAAAGAACTTGTAACCGAATATAATCGAATTGCTGAGTCTCCTAAAAAACAAACAAGTATTTACAATTACTTGATGGATTTGATAAACAAGAATTTGATAATTAAGGCTGGGCAGAGAATAATAAGTGGAAAAACTGCTACTGAGGTTCTTTATGGTAAACGAGCAAAATTATACTATTCCTCAGTATTGACAGAAGAATACTGGACGACTGGACAGGGGAAATCTATCATCTCGAAAATCTATCAAATGCTGAATATCTATACTCTTTCTGAAGGTCTTTCTGAGGAGAATTTAACTGCATTATTTCACAATATATTTTCTAATTTCCATACTGAAGTTGGCAAGATTTTTAATGAGCATTCTGATAAGATTAATAAAATTGTTTCCCCTTTAAGTTTCAGGCAACTATCACGAACTACAGCTGTACTAAATATGTTGATAATGGTTCTTAATTCAAAATCATATAAGGACGAATTAAAGGCGTGTTTCCCTTCAAAATTAAAAGATAAGTGAGTTGACTAAATGAGTTTAGGCGATTACATAACTGTTGAACAGAAACCTTTGATGTTAATTGAGGGTAAGAAACAGTTGAAAGCATACAATGATCCCAAATTAGCTATTCTTTTAGAAACACTTAGAAAAGGACCAATGACAGTTAGAGAAATAACTTATGAATACAACAGAAGAATACCTAAACCTAAATCTGAAATTACCATTTATAACTATATCAAAACATTAGAAGATGCAGATTTGGTTATTCTTGCAGGACAAAGAATTTCTTATGGAAGTACATCTGCAACCCAACTGTTTTCTCGTAAGGCTCAATTGATGTTCCCAATGGTATTGATGACAGACAAATATTGGGAAACTGAGGAGAGTAAAGAGTTACTCGATGCCTCTCGATCTCTTGTTTCCTTCCATACCGGGGAAGATTCACCTTCTTCCAGCGATCTTAAAGCATTACTTCAAAATATATATTCTGTATCCTCACTCAAATTGAAAGAGTTTGTAACTAGTTATGGTGATTCATTGAAAACCATACTCGCTGACAGTTCTCAAGAAGAAGTAAGAGAAACTGTTAATCTATTCTCTTTAGTAATGATTCTACTAGAACCAGAGAAATATGCCAATGAACTCAAAAAATGTTTTCCATAATTAATCTATTTACATTGTTTGCAATATCACAATTCTTCTAATCCAAATGCGGTTTCTAACAATTCAATAGCTCGTGAAACGAATCTTGCTGCAGGAGCTCCATCTACTATATTGTGGTCAATATAAAATGTCATATTCAAGATTTCTCTTTTTTCCAGCTTATCTTCTATATATCTTGGTTTTGCTGTTATTGTTCCAAGTGCTAAGTCTATTGTTCTAGTGGGAAAATGAATCACATGACCACTAGCACTTTTTCCTTTTCCAAACATACCTAAAGCTGTAACACCTACTGTACCGCTAAATTTAGTGATGAATTTCTTATTTGTAGCTATTCTCTTGATAAGTTTCTTACTTATGAAATTTGGTAGAATCGAGAAGAGAAAGTATTGGAGTTTTCGAGTAAAATTCTGTTCACCCATTAGTTGTTCTTCTTCACTGATAATCTTGTTTTGAAGCTGTCTAATTTCATCAGAAATTTCAATCACACTTTTTCTTTGAGCTGATTTAATGATCTCCATCGCTGGTACTTTCTTTTCATCATGTGTTTTTCTTTCCACCATGATTCCAAAATCAACTTCTTCAGGAATTACTAACTTCCTTTTACTAACTCGATATGCCTGAATACTCTTGTTTTCCATGATTGCTTCGCTGGTTGCTTTAATTATCCATCCCGTGAATGAAATTCTGTTGTCTGTCTTTTCTGAGTACTCTTTGAGTTTCCTTCTAGCTTCAGTTATATCCACTTCCACTAATCCTTTCATAAACGGAAACTGATAGATAATTTCATTGAAATTTGCTAGTATCTGACGTTCTATAGAGAATTTCTCATAACGGGGTTTCTTCTTTCCCATGTGGGACTAGTTTGCACACTTTTTTTTAAAGTTTAAGAATTCTGAATACATTAAAAAACACAAACTGGAACAAATGGCAATATTTATATAATATACTTGACAATAGTTTCATAGGGGATGTCTATCAGTTAATTTAGAAAAGAGGACCACCCATGGTGTATGAATTTATTATTCCAATCGAACAATCAGAAGATGCTAAATATTTTATTAAGAAAATGTATTGTTTAAAATGCAGAGAAAGTGGAGGTTGTTATCCTCAACATTGTATGCCTCTTATTGAAGATGGATATCATTATGATATTATATCCTGTGAGTGTTCAAAATGTTGTGGTACATTTGATTTAAAGTTCTTTAATCAGAACTCTTTTAACAATCAAACACTTAAGAAATTAGTCTACAACTCTGATCCATCAAACAACTCTGATAAATTATTTGAAAAAACAAGCTAAAAAAATCTTAACTGATTAAATTGGTGATTAGTCAGAGATAGTTATTTTCAACTCTTTTAATGGTTTTGTAACCATATATTCTCTTGATTTCTTCCATTCTTCCTTATCAAAATCGAAATTATTTGGGTAGAACCAATATATACTTGATCCCCCATGTTTTGTACTCAAGATATGAATCTCAACATTTTCTAAAGTTTTCCAGATAGAAAAAGCAAATTCATTAGCTTGAGCAGGGCTCATATTTCCCCACATAACAAAATTTGAACCTTCTAGTAAGTCTATAGATACATAAAATGGTGGTGGATTTTCTTTCAGTTGATTGTAAATTTGTCCTCTGGTAGTATTATTTACTATCCTTGCGAGAGCAATATATGTCTCTGTTAGATTGAATGATTTTCGGTCATACATTAGTCTGACTTTATCTACATAATTATCCATGACATATTTATAATGTCTATGAGCTTCAGTTTTGCTTAGTTTAAAGTTATCCTTAATGTCTTTTTGTTTAATTGAAGCATCTGATGTTAAGTCTCTCAAAATACTAAAGTGAATTGGTTTATAGCTTGAAAAATCTGTTTCTGGTTTAATTTGGTTCTTGATTGTATAAGTGTAATTATTTAGCGACTTAAACCATTTTTCCCAGGAGAAATTCCATGTAAGATTGTTTGCATCAAACTTTTTGAGATCAGGATAAGTTACAGCTCTTAATCCTGTGCTTGATAATATTCTGAAATCGTCTAATATATCCCCTTCTTTTAATGCTTTGAAGAATTCATTTAGCAGATTAGATGTATTGGGGGGGATTTCAAACTGCATATAAATTCCGAATTTTCCCCCGAATGTTCTTGCTCTATATTTAGTGTATGGGTGCTTATCACAAGCCTGTTCCATTACTTCTAAAGATTCTCGGTTAGGAACAGTAGCAAAGATATGTTTTCTCTCTAAACCTATTTTTTCTGGTTTATATAGTGCAACTGGTTTATCAAGCATCCCAGCATCTTTGAGATTTTCAAGTCGTTTTTTGACAGTGGGACGAGAAAGCTTGAGTTTATCTGCTAAATTTGTGATAGTAATAAATGGGTTCTCTTCCAGTGCAAGAAGCAATGCAAGATCATTAGTGTTTAAACTCAACTTCGTTCACCCCGAATCTGATTAATCTGAATCTATTTATTCTTTCATTATATATTATTGTGTCGTCTTACAATGTAATGAATTCTATCTCTGGAGGATCGGTGTCACCAGTTTGCCCTGGAGGATCGAAAATCATCTCATCATATACTGAGATATGAGTATACCTTAAGACTCCCCATATCTTCACAATGTACCATCCTGATTCAGTAGCGTGATTATAGAGATATATTCTAAATTCTGAATTACCAACTGAAATATACAACAAGAATGAATATTCATACACAAAACCTGAAGGTAAGATTAGTTGTACTTTGAATTTTACTTGAAATAATGTATAAGTTCCAATGAAATTATTATTATCGTCTTCATAGAAGTATTGATAAAATTCAAGATTTACTTCAAAATCAATTATAATATCATCATCAGGTTTATTCTTGTCATCTTCTATATTGGTATAATAGGAATCAGTAATTTCCAAATCCATATTGATTGAATAATATTCAGCTTCCGCAACAGTAGAATTTGAAACAATAAGAATCAACCCAACTACGACCAATAAATAAGCAAGATTTCTTTTCATTATAATAACAATCTCTCTTCTTCCTTTTAAAAATTGGGAAAAAAGTGAAAAAAACAAGAAATTTTTTTATAAAAATTCCAAAAATAATTTAATCTACTATGAACATGGTTAGGAGTCAGAGAAAAACAAAGCTTTTCTAATTAGAATCTAGATAATCTATAGAATCTTGCGTTTTTTTCATCCTTTATAAATGAAATGTAAGAAAAGTATCACCTCTGTATTACACATTCTCCGTCCGAATGAAATTAATAGTTTCGTCTGTAGATGCTTACATACTTAGTACCATAAGCTCCTTCTTCAAGCTCTTCTGCTTGCTTAGGCCATAAATAGGCTTCTAGTTGTGATCCGCATCTATTACACACAATTTGATTTTGCTCTGGCAAACCTTTCTCATCGTAATCAAATTTTATTTTTATAGAATGATCACAGATATAATCAAAATCACAGTGTGGACAATGATAGTAATCATAGTTATGCTTGGTTGTTGGTTTGAGCAACCCTACTGGACAGGAATAGGCATTCACTGCTTTTTTACAATCACAACGCAAATGATAAGCTATCTCTGTCATCAAAAGGGCTAGAATGTTCTACTATATATATTTAACTCGCCAAAAAGCCAAAGTTAAGCTAAATTCCTAGACACTCCTCTAATTCTTTTTTATATTTTTCAGAATTGATAATTGCTAACAATATATTCATTGCATAGAGAGCTCTATCTGTTTCTCTCCCCTCAAGTGTGTAGATGAGTTTTGTTACTTCTTCTTGATTATCATCAAAAATCTTGAACATTGCTTGTTCGTTTTCTGAAACAATTTTTTGCATAATTTTTGCTAAGCAATCACCTTTAGGAGCGGATGTATTTAATGTAAGGCTGATCAATCCCCCTGATGCAGCTGTAGTCCTCTTTCCATTTTCTCCCACCCACCAATCTAGTGATTCTTGACTGGTATAAAAAATCCTTGCAGTTCTGTCATATAACACTTCTGTGGCTGTTTTACCTATGACCATCCTCTGACCAGCTGGTGCTATCAATTTCACCTTAGTTAGCTCTTTGATGTATCTATACATGGTTTTATTGGTGCGAAGTTTCTCGAGAATACGTTCCTGAGGTAATCTCTGTTTTGTTGCTCTTTCAGTAACATAATCATTGTATCTTTGAGTTAATTCTTTAACTGTCATAGGTTTTTCTCTTAAAACATTTAGAATTACAGAGAAATTTTCATCTTCAAAATACTCAATAATCTTGGGGTCCCTAATGGTTTTTATCCCATCAGGCTTAAATTCAGTATCAAGAAAATCTCTGTGTTCCATGTTAAAAGAATAAATGAAAACTATTTCTTAAAAGTTTGTCTCAAAAACAAGGATTAAAAAATTGTAGTATAAGAGTTTGCTTCTATTTGAAACAACTCTTTATTTCTTCTTTAAATTCTTCAGCTTTCAATACTAGGTATATTGACTTAAAAGTTGTTAATAGGTGATTAGTTTCCTTGAACGAGCAATCCTTAATAATTCTTTTAACTTCATCATCAAATTGTTCAAATAAACGTATTTGCTCATCTTCATGAAACATGTCAATGGAAGACATTAATTTTGCAAGATGTTCTACCTTTGGTTGCTTGATATCCATCGATAAAGCTAATAGTTTTCCAACTTTATCTAAAGTTGTTTTACATTCTTCACAGTTCCAAGTGTCATCGGAGTGTTGACGAATAATGAAAATTTTTGCTTTTCTAGCATAAAGCGTTTCTGTGGCAGTCTTACCAATAATTACTCTTTGTCCCGCAGCTACAATTAGCTCTGCTAGAGACAAATCCTTCACATAGCGATAAATAGTTTTTTCTGATTTTTGCTCTTTGCTTAACTTATAATCTTTAATTCTGTCAATAACTAGTTTTTTATCGGATTCAGACAATGTTTTTTTATCCCTCAACTGCTTTTTCTCTTCAGCAGTAAAAGTTGTTATTTTCTTCAAAATATCTTCTAGTTTTTCCTTAGTCACTTGATAATCTTTAAATTTTTTATCAAGTTCAGGTCTAACTTTTTTCTCGATTAAAATATTAGATTTCACAGTCATTTCTCTAACTGTTAAAGGTCCCTCTCGCAAAATTACCAGAATTGGCCAATATCCTTGGTCATAAAACATTTCCACTTTCTCTCTTTCTTTGACAATTTCTATAGGTTTTTGTTCATACGTTATTACATCTTGTGGCTCTGGTAGGCTCATTTTTCTTCTTCACCAATTAAATTTAAAGTATAGGAATATATATATGTTTCTGTGGGACAAAGAAGATATTCTACAACAATGGACTGGTATTCTCACAGTATAAGAAAGATTTATATATTGCAGTGGGACTATGTTCTCAGAGGTTGAGAATATCCTCTAAAAAACACAAAAATATCTCGGGTGAAAAAAAAGTGGTATTAAAAGTTGAACAAAAATATGAATTAATAAGAAGTTTCGAAGCTCTAAAGGAACTGTATAAGTATGAGTTTGATGAAGAAGAGAACTTGTTTCAACTCCTCACACAGGTTGCAGAGAATATGTTTAATTACAACCTAGCCAACGAGTATTCTGCTGATTATCACATCTATGAGCAGCATCTCCTCCGTCAATCTTTCTCTGAAGAAAGAAACAAAAGCATGACAAAACTACTTCTGCATAAGGGATCTTTACTTTGATTACTCATCTACCTTTCTTTTAGTATGAATAACACAAATTGTGTTGACAAGTTGTGAGCATTGTATATTAAGAATACAATATAAGAAAATAATATAGGTGGTAGTAATGGTACTAAAATCAGAATATAAAAGCATCTTCAAGAGATCTTTCAAAAATATAAAAGAATTAAATAACTTTGAATTTGAGAAAGAAGACGAACTTTTCAGCTTAATAGATCAGTTAGCTGAAACATTGTTCGAATGTCAGTATAATGATGAAGAATGTCCTGCAAAGAGAATTTATCAGAATTATCAAATAAAGAAAGATCTTGAAAAAGAAAGGATTAAAGCTTTAGGATTAAAGTTTAGGGTAGTAGGAACATTCTATTAACCGCGAAGTTTCTACCCTCCTTTCTTTTATTTACATTGACTCTCTTCTCTATTCTTCTTTTCTTTTTTAATTAGATTTATATGTGAAAAGACAACTGTTTTCTCATGTCAATTGATAGAAATACAACTCTGAAATATCGGAGATTTCTAAGAGTATTTGGTGATGATATTGAGAAAATTCCTGAAGGTTTTCAAACCGATCAACAGAAAAAAGTTCCTAATCCTCCTCTTCAGAAACCATATCCTGAGAATGCAAAATTAATTAATCTAGTCGAAGTTGACAATTTTTCAATTGGCTTAGAGCATTCATTATTCAAAGCATTGAAGGAAAGAAGAAGTCATAGAACTTACAAGGATAAATCACTTACTTTGGAAGAACTTTCATATTTACTATGGGCTAGCGATGGAGTTCACGAAGTTACTAAACATCATGGTTCAGGTACAAAACGTACTGTTCCTTCTGGTGGAGCAAGACACCCTTATGAAATTTACATGATAGTTAACAATGTTGACAATCTTGAGCCAGGTGTGTATAGATACATAGCAATAGGACATAAACTTCTTTTCATAAAGTCAATAAAAGAAATCGAAAAAGAGACCTTAGAGAATCTCATTCACCAACCATTTATTTTGAAAGGAGCAGTTATATTCTTTTTTGTAGCAATTCCCTATAGGATGGAATGGCGATATTCTATTCCTTCTTTCAAAGTTATTGGTATAGAAGCTGGTCATATCTGTCAAAACCTGTATTTAGCTTGTGAAGCACTTAATTTAGGAACCTGTGCCATAGCTGCTTATGATCAGGAAACTGCTGATAAAATAATAGGTGTAGATGGTGAAGATGAGTTCACAGTTTATTTATCACCTGTAGGAAGAAAAGTTAAAGAAAACTGAAATTTCTACCTTGCTTTTATTTTCCCTTAAGGTAATCTTTAAAATTCCTCATCCTATGATGATAATATATATTTGTTGGTGATATTGATGGCCAAAAAGAAAAGTAACGAGGAACTTACTGCTGATCTAAAGAATTTAGAATCAAAAATTCGAACTCTTGAGAAATTCATAAATGATGAGAAGAAGCAGAAAGATATGAGAGTTGATCAACTAGAAAAATCATCTAAGGAATTTGATAATTTAGTCAAAAGCACTAAATTGGAAGTACAATCGATTACTAGTAATTTTGATGACAAGTTTGAAGAACAAGGTGATTTACTTCAAAAGACTATAAATGAATTCAACGCTTTTCAGAAACAATTAGAAGAACAACTTGAGAAAGTAGCTGAAAAAGATGAACTCCTGGAAAAATTACGTAATCAAGTCAAAGAAAAGGATGTAATCCTTAAAGAAAAAGAATCAAACTTGAAGAACAAGGAGAAAGAATTGAAAGATACTTTGAATCAAATGGCTAAGATTAAAGCTGATTTTGAAGCAGTACAGTCGAAATTTGATCAGACAAAAACCCTTGAGAAAGAATTGAAGAAAAAACTGGGTTCTGTAGAAAAGGAATTTACAGACTTCAAATCAAGAGAAGAACCAGTTATGGCTCAAAATGAGAGTCTAAGAAGAATTCTTAATTCTACTGAACAAGGCAAGATATTTCTTGCTTTAATTGCAGCCCATCCTAATAGCATGACTATAGATGACCTTTCAAATCTTCTAGATACAACAGCTGTTTTGATTAAATCCTCTCTTCTCAGCTTGGAAGAATTGGAAGTTGTTGAGTTCAATCCTGCTACTAGAGAAGTCAAACTTCCCAAAGAATAATTTTACCATTTTTCCTTTTTTTTCCTATCTTAAAGATAAGAATTTATATCGTATTTTTTTCAATGATTTGAATAAAATGGAAGAGTTCATGAAAAAAAACCTAAAAAGATGGAATGAAGCTACTGAAATTCATGCTAAATCCAAGGATTATGATCTTGAAAGTTTCATGAAAGGTAAGAATAGTCTGCATAAAATAGAACTAGAAGAACTAGGTGATATCTCAGGAAAATCACTATTACATCTACAATGCCAATTTGGTTTGGATACACTCTCATGGGCAAGATTGGGGGCTTCTAGAGTTGTAGGAATCGACTATTCTGACAAAGCAATCAAATTAGCAAATTCGATTAATGAACAATTAAAGCTTCCTGCTGATTTCATTTGTACAAACATCTATGATTTACCCCAAAAGCTCGATGAAAAGTTTGATATTGTCTTTACATCATATGGTGTTTTAGCTTGGTTACCTGATCTAAAAGAATGGGCGAAAATAGTTGCACATTTCCTCAAAAAAGGAGGAACCTTTTTCATAGCTGAATTTCATCCATTTGCCTGGATTTTTGATGATGAGCATCCTAATGAGCTCATCTATAAATATGCATATTTCTTTGGGAAAGAACCATTATATTATACATCAGCTTATACTTATACTGATCAGGAAGAAGAAATGTATAACATTGATTCCTACAATTGGCAACATACATTTGGTGATATTATTTCTGCTTTGATAGATGTAGGTCTAACTATTGAATCAGTAAAAGAATATCCATATACTTTCTTTCCTCAATTTCCATTTATGGAAGAGTTCGAGAAGGGAGTATGGAGATTCAAAAAGGATAAGTACAATCTACCGTTAATATTCTCAATTAGAGCTAACAAGAACTAAATGCAAGAGTTACTATTTGTACAGATTAACAGAATCTTCAGGTATTTGAGTAGTGATAAATGCTTCAACATTTGGTCCTACATGACAAGCAACAGCTGGTCCAATAGGGTGATAATGATAGTTTAGTGGATTAAATTTATCTCTTAACGAATTAGAGATTCCTTCAAATGTTTTATTTTCAAGTCCATAAGCACCAGAAAAAGCGAAATTGGAGTAGCTTTTCGAATCCTTAGTCACCAATTCTATCATGGCTTCATAACCCGCTTCAGTTCCTCTTACATTCATTAATGCATCAATTTCTCCGTCTACAAAGTGAAGAATAGGTTTGAGATTTAGTAGTGAACCTATTACGTGTTTTGCTTTTCCAATTCTTCCTCCTCTTTGAAGATACTTTAACTCTTGAACAAGAATATAGATGCGTGTCTTTGTTATCATCTCATTTATCTGTTCTATTACGGAATCAAGTTCCACTCCATTTTCACGGCAAAGCATAGCATGTTGAGCCATCAATGTTATTCCAAGGGAAACTGATAAAGTATCTATAGGAATGATTTTTCCCTTCTCAAATTTTTTAGCCGCAATGGTAGCATTTTGAAAAGTCGCTGAAAGACCTGAGCTAACTCCAAGGTAGAGAATTTTATCATATTCTTTCAAAGTTTCTGTAAATGTATTGAAAAAATCGATAGGAGATGGTTGAGTTGTAGTTATTTTCTCATCAGAATTTAATAAATCATAGAATATCTGTTCTCTTGAAATTCCAACTCTATCTAAATAATCCTTACCCCCAATTATTACATGAGCTGGAACAATTGGAATGCTATATTTTTTCTCTAATTCTTCAGGAATATCTGATGTAGAATCTAAAACTATTGCGTATGAATCTGTCACAAATAGAAAAATAATCCTACTTATTAATAATACTTTACATGAAATGATAGTCAATTCATTTTAAGATGTGTAGTTTTAATTTCTTGTAAAACAACAAATATCAAAAATCTTCCCGACAAAAAGGTTCAAAATACCATCTATACAGAGTAATACAATCACTTTTTAAGTGATTCACGAAAATATATATGTTAAAACGCTTTAGAACCGCTTTATAGGCAAAAACAGGTGAAAACTTTGAAACTAGATAACAATCAATTTTATGTTCTAGACGCTGGAGAAGAAAAATGGCTTTTCACAACACGTCTTGAAGCAATAACTCAGATGAAAAAAGTAGTAAAATCTGGAAATGGAGAGAAAACAAAACTCCTGAGTGTTAATACTGAGGGTGATAATTGGGTAATAGAGCAATATCCATGGAAAGATATTGCATTTGAATTAATTAAAGAAAGTGGTGAATAGAATGGAAGTAACACAAATTCCTATAGAAAAAATAGCTCCAAGTCCATTTCAGCCAAGAGAAACTTTCGATAAAGATGCATTGGAAGAATTAGCTGCATCAATTAAGGAGTATGATCTCCTAAATCCTATATTGGTAAGAAAAACTGGAGATGATACTTATCAAATTATTGCAGGAGAACGACGTTGGCGTGCTGCTCAATTTGCAAAAATGAAAACTATCTATGCAATTGTTAAAGACATAGACGAGTCTCGTCAAAGGATAGAATCCTTGATAGAAAACATTCATAGAAAAGATCTCTATATGATCGAGAAAGGAAGGGGAGTCATGGAGATTTTCAGGAGCGAAGGTATTGTTCAAACACCTAAAAACTTAGCAAATATTATCAACAGTATTCAAAGAAAGAAATCTAGAAACTTATCACTTATTCCTACTGAGGATAAGATAGACGAAATCTGTCAAAAGACGTTTATTAAAGCAAACACATTACGTTTATGGCTTGAAGCAGCTTCTGTTGCACCTGATATTATCAAAGAAGAATTATCTAAACCAGTTTATGATAGAATTCCAGAAAGAATATTATCACGTTTATCAACTATCCCAGATACTGATTTACAAAAAAGCACATACCTTAAAATTGTTGAACAAGATATGGGTAAGGATGAAGCAAGCAAATTTGTTTCACAGATAAAGAAAATTCCTCAAGATGAACAAGAAGCAATTCTGACAGAAGGAATTCCAATTGAAGTAATTGGAGATTCTAGAGAGGGATTCAGTATCGAAATACCCAAAGACGAGATAGATACGGTAAAGAGGGCTGTTTCTGTTGGCAAAAAGAAGCAGGTAGAAATTCTGACTAAACCTATTATTGAAGAACGTGGTAAACACAGAAGGAATCTTGCAGCTCATAACAAAATTCTAGATGCATTAGAAGTTCTTTTCTGCCCTTGGTGTGGGAAACCTGCTACAACTCATCTAAGATGGAAATGTCATTCTGATGAGACTATGGAAGAAGCAAAGGAACAAGCAAAAGAAAATTATCAAGATGCATCAAAACGAGATGAAATTGATCCAAGATTCATGAAAAAGAAGAAATAAATTTTTCTTTAACACTTCTTTTTTTCACAAAATTTCTTATATTGATAAGCAATTGATGAGTTGTGAATTCTTTTCAAGTTTCTAGAGAAATCCCTATAGAGAAAGTAAGAATCAAAGATGATTTCTGGTCTGAAAGACTTAAAGTAAATTCAGAATCTGCTATATTCCATCAATGGAAGAAACTTGAAGAATCGAAAACGATAGATAATTTTAGAATCATTAAGGGAGAAAAAGATGCTTTTAGAGAAGGATTTGTCTATGTTGATTCAGATGCTCATAAGTGGGCTGAAGCAGCAGCTACAATTCTGATATCTAATGATGATAGTAAATTGCTTAATATTCTAACTAATTATCTTGAGTTGCTAAAATCAGTCCAAGAGGAAGATGGATATATTTTCACATATAACCAATATCACTTCCCAAACAAGAGGTGGATAAACCACCAAATAGAACATGAGCTATATACACTTGGTCATCTGATTGAAGCTTCTATAGTTGCATACAAATTAACTAATTCTGAACAGATTCTCGCTTTGGGTCAAAAAGCAGCAGATCTGTTGGTTAAAGAATTTCAAAATGCTTCTGCAAAAAACACTCCTGGTCATCCTGAAATAGAAATCGCCTTAATCAAATTATATCGATTAACAAAGGAAACGAAATACATGAAACTTGCAGAGAAGTTTCTTGAAAAAAGGGGTAAATTCATTCTGTTCGGAGCTCAGATTTTCAAAGAAAATGCTTCTCAACAGAAACGAGCCAAAGAAGTATCAAGACAGAAGAATGTCTATTATGATGCAATAGTAACAAAGGACAAAATAGTGAGTGACTTATCCAAAGATAGATCTAAAGGATTAGAGTTAAGATTCCTTTTATCAGTACTTTCAGGTAAATACCTCCAGCAGAATAAACCCATTAGGAAGCAAAAAGTACCTGTTGGGCATTGTGTAAGATGGGGATATCTAGCAACCGCAACAACAATGCTTTATCAAGAAAATGGAGATACAAGATTACTGAAATCTCTTCAGAAAGCATGGGATAATATGGTTACTAAGAGAATGTATGTAACAGGTGGAATTGGATCTTTACCACTTCTAGAGGGATTTGGGAGAAATTTTAAGCTAAACAATAAATCTGCTTACAATGAAACATGTGCAGCCATAAGTTCTGTTTTTTGGAACTGGGAAATGTTATTGTCCACAGGAGATGCAAAATATGCGGATTTATTGGAATGGCAAATTTATAATGCAGTACTGGTAGGAATGTCATCTGATGGAAAATCTTACTTCTATAGGAATCCCTTAGAGGTAGGTAATAGCTTTACTAGAAAAGAATGGTATAAAACTGCTTGTTGTCCCTCGAACATTTCTCGTACATTAGCTAATCTCTCTAAATACATCTATAGTTATGATGATACTAATATTTGGATTCATCAGTGTATAGGTAACAAAACTAGTTTTATGCTGAATGAAAATAAAAAGTCGAAGATTAAAATAGAGATGAAAAGTGACCTGCCTTGGGAAGGGAAAGTAAGAATTAATCTAGAATGCAAAGAAAACTCCGATTTTAAATTAAATATTCGTATTCCAAGTTGGACAGAGAATCCTGAGATAAAGGTAAATGGAAGGAGATTGAATAAAACTAGTCTAGAATTAGGAGAGGTAATCACTGCTTCTGGAATATCACCATACAGATCATACTACATTATCATAGAAGAGGATTGGAAATCAAAAAACAAAGTTGAAATTGATTTTCCGATGATTATTAGAACTCATAAATCCCATAAGAAAGTTAAAAATAATCGTAACAAAGCTGCTTTTTCTAGAGGACCGATAGTCTATTGTTTTGAAAGTCATGACAACTCTGATACACATTTACTTACAGAAATTGTAAATCTAAACAGCAAACCCAGCATAGTTGTTTCAGATGAAATGATGAAACTGAAAATACCTACTAAGGAGAAAAGAGATTTGTTTGCGCGACCATATTATTCATGGGGAAACAAAGGAAAATCAGCTATGACAGTGTGGATATTTAAAACAGATGGGGAGTAATCATCACATTAATTTTATATTCAAGTCAATAATCTGAAGATTTACTGATTTGTATGGTTAAAAAATCAAAAGTAGTTTTAGTAACTGGAGCTGCACATGGAATCGGTCAAGCTATTACTGAGTATCTAAGTGATAAAGGAGATTTAGTTATTGCAACCGATTATGATTCTGAAGGTTTATCTAAATATAGCTCAAATGACCAAATCCACACTATCGAATTGGATGTAACAAACCCAGAGAGCATTAAAGATGCTGTAACAAAAGTAGAACAAATAACTGATGGCATCGATTCTTTAGTTAATAATGCTGGTTTATTCATAGGAGGGCCATTAGTCGAGGTTGAGATTACAGACTTTGAATTAATTTTCAATGTCAATGTTTTGGGTTATATAAGAGTTACAAAGGCTCTTTTTGAATTACTTCAAAAAAGAAAGGGTAGAATTGTAAATATGAGCTCAGAAGTTGGAAGAATAGCTTTTCCATTCAATGGTCCTTATTCTATGACAAAATATGCTGTTGAAGCTTTCTCAGATTCATTAAGAAGAGAATTAGCATTTCTAGGAATGAAAGTTGTGATAATCCAGCCTGGAGCTATTAAAACAAGTCTAGCTCAGAAAACAGCAGAAAATTACAAAAAATACAAAGAAAATTCACACTTTAAAGATGAAATTAATAGAGTGTGGGATGTTTTAGATAAAGAAAGATATGCAGATCCTATTTTTGTAGCAAAAGCAGTTCATAAGGCAATTCATAAGAAAAATCCAAAACGAAGATACAGAGTTAAGAATAATAAACAGCGAAGATTGTTAGAACTTGTCCCCCAAGCACTTGCTGATTTCTTAATTAATCATTTCATCTGAAAAATGAACAAGATTTAAAATAAACTAGTAAAGATTGGTGTTTTATGGGGCATGACGTTATTAGGAACTTTGGATGGGAGTTCATTATATTAGATATTATCTTTTGCATAATGTGGATGGCTTTTCTTATAAAGAAAAAATATTATCTTCAATGGTTATTTGGATTGTTTGGTGCCTTAGTTGTTTTCCTTACAGATTATGTTTTCTGGTATGTAATTGGAGACTCTAGGGAGATAATTAGTTTGCCAACAGGTTTGAATCCACTAACTTTCCTAATGTATTTTTCTTTCACCTATGGTATGGTTGAATTTAGTTATGTTGCTGTTATGTTCAGTGCAAAGAATTGGCGAAAAATGATGTACTGGACGATGTTCTTGTATATTGGCTGGTTTTTCATTGCATTCTTTCCTAAGGTTTTACCAATGGATGATACCTCAGTTGATATCGTAAGACACATGTCAGATACCAGATGGACACAAATTGGTATGGCTGTAGGTGGGTATTTATTGCTAGTAATTTTGAAGCATACCTGGAAGCCTTTCAAATCTCTAACATGGAAAAAACTTGGATATCTTGTGTTGTTAGGGTTTGCAGTCCATTTCGCTATGGAAATAACTCTTCTTTCATCTGGAATAAGACCTCCTTCAGATATCTTTTCTGTTTTGATTTTCAATAGTCTTATAGAATTCAATTCTGGAGTGCCTATACTTTTCTTTGGATGGACTTTGTTAAAGGATAAGGGTATAAGTATTGGAGGAGAAACGGAAGAACTAATATTTGAAACTGTTGGAGCACAAACGATTGAAAAGAAAACGATTAGTCTGTTTGAAAAGAAAGAAGTATAAAAAGAGAATTATTTCTCTTTCTTGTATTCAACAATTATTCTGATGCCATTAGCTATTGCTCCACTCAAAGCTCTGAAAGCAAATCCAAGAAGAATTATTAAAATAGTTAATAAGTAAATAACACCTAAACTGCATTCTAATCAGAGTAGAGCAAGAACCCTGCTAGTATTTTAAAAAACTTATGAGATTATTTATTCATATAATATCTTTAATTCTCAATCCTATGTCAGTTAAAGCTTTTTCACTTCTTGTATAATAGAAATCATAAGTCTCTTTTCCATGTAGAAACCTATCTAATGAGTCTGCATCTTTTATCAGTTCGTCAAATTCATTTTCAGTGAATTCAGTCTTATATGTGTGATTTTGTGTAGCTTGAACAATCTTATCTATTTGCTCTTGAGAAATATTACCGCATTCATTCCCAAATTCAATATTATAATTCTGAAGAAATTCTGCTACCATTGGAGCTCCTACTGGTCCATGTTTCTCAAACCTACCAGTTCGTATAATTGCTAAATCATGTATTGCTCCGGCAATACCAGCAATTTCACTATCTAGTCCTCTAGCAGCAGCTAATAATTTACATATTTGAGAACATGAAATCACATGCTTCAGACTCCAACTAAATGGTTGATCTCTAGAAATATCTCTTTTTGCTTCCAATTCTTCTAGAACTAGACTCTGAATTTTCTCTAATCTTGAATTTTGAAGAATAACTGAAACATTTGAATTTGGTTGTTTATCTGACATCTTGATGAGATGCTTCTAATGATTTTTAAGAAGTTCGTATCTTTCAAAGACAAAAGTTAATGTGAGAGAAGAACTTCCCTCATAATTTGTATTACTTCTCATATGATTCAATTGCTTTTTCAGGGACCTTAATTATTCCAAATCCAAAGAGTTCAGGTCCAGCATGGCTTATGATGTTAGCACCAATTGGACTATAATAGAATTTAATCGGTTTGAAATCATGCTTAATCTGAGATGCAAATTCCTTGAATTCTGGAGTTTCTATACCATAAATCATTGTTATTGAATAATCTTTGAATTCTTTTGTTTTCTCTTCCAAAATATGATAGAAAAACTCTAATCCTTCTTTCAAACTTTTAACAGATTCAACAGGAGAAATCTCTCCTTCCTTAATTGTTAGAATCGGTTTAACACCTATTAGTTTCCCTAAAAGCCCTTTAGCTGCTCCTATTCTTCCTCCTCTTCGCAGATATTCTAAAGTATCTACTATGAAGTAAAGCTCAAGATTATTTTTCATAAACTCTATTTCTTCTACTATCTCTTCAATAGAGACACCTTTCTTTCTTCGGATAATCGCATGATCAATAAGTAAAGACATTCCCCTTGAAACTGACTCTGTATCTATTGCTATAAAATTATCAGTTTTCAATCTTTTTGCAGTTAAAACTGCATTCTGAAATGTAGCAGACATTTTTGAGCTTATTGCAATATATAATAACTTATCATATTTATCTAAAGCTTTACTGATGATATTGTTAAATTCTATAGGTGGTGCAACTGAAGTTGATGTCTTAGCTTTTTCATTCTTCATCTTGTGAATAATGTCTTCTCTGAAGATATTTTCTCTATCAATGAATTCCTCTCCATTTACGATGATTCTTGTTGGTATGAGAATCAAATCATGCTCCTTTTGATACTCTGGGCTGAAATCTGCTCCAGAATCAGTAATTATCCCAAACTTGTAGCTCATAAATTACAATTGTTACTTTGGTTTTATTTAAAATTTCGTAGAAAACTATTGATTACACTTACTCCTCTCCATAGTTTAGTGGCATTCTTGGTTTTCTCCAAAATACTTATATTAACAGTTTTATCTTGCTAGGTATGCGAAAAGCAATAATAATTACTTTATCAATACTTGGTCTTTTACTTACTGGAGGAGCGATTATTGGTATAGATGTTTACATGAGTTACCAAGATTACCAGGCGAATGAAGATGCTTTTGATATTTCCGAGCCAACATATGTTCTATCTGAAAGCAATTTATCAGCAGAAATAACTGTATTTGTTTATACTCCCCCATTAGGATATATACCTAAATCTGCAGATGTCGAAGTCATAGTTATGCAAAATTCTGCTCAGTATTGTGATCCAATTAGTTTTAGAATTAAAATTGGAGAAACAGTTCGTGTAGATTTCACTGTAACCATTAGCCAAATAGACGTTGACAGACTGAAAGTTGGGATGAGTTTGCACTTTAATATTCAAGTTACAGCTACTCCAGTTTATTTAGGAATACCAATAGCATCTTTAACACAAGAATTTGATGAGTTTTTTCTAATAATCCAATGAATAAACTTGGAATCAATTCTAGTAATCTGCAAACATTTATAACGGTGGATTGTCCTTTAGGCTTCATGGGAAAAGGTATAGCCATATTTTTATCAATACTGTTTGTCGTTCTGGCAGGTGGTGCTATCATAGGTGTAGATGTTTATCTCAGCTATAAAGCATTCAATGAAAATCCTGATGCTTTTGATGTAGTAGACATGACCTATGTTTTAGCAAGTAATAATGAATCCGCTGTTGTATCAGCTACTTTAGTAACACCTAAATTGGGGTATATGCCGAAATCAGTTCGTCTCGATATTATAATAAAGAAAGGGTCAGTAGAATACGGAGATCCGATACAGGTTACAGTTCCGTTAGGTAGTAACCAAACAATCGAATTCACGGTAATAATCGAAACTGCAGACGCTATAATTATTGCAGGAGGAGGTACTATCTCATTTACAGTAGAAGCTCTAGCAACTCCAATTTATATTGGAATTCCACTTAATTTCTTAGCAATGGAAATACCTCCAATAGCTATAGATATACCCTAAATTGATACAACTTTTTCTTTCTTTTTTTTTACATACGTAAAATTTTAAATTAACTTGCTTATTTGATGGCTTGTGACTATCCTAGGCAATCATCTAGTATGCGACTGTTCTAAAGCAATCAAATCTGCAACTTGTCCAAGACAAATGATATCTCCTGCAATAAAGAAATCCACCTCTTATTATCATTGCCCAGCTTGTAATTTTGATTATATTTGCACTCAAGCTATCAAAGCTGTAAATGAAGCTGACAAATTTGGTTATTCTCAATTTAAAAACAATATTTGTAGAAAGTGCGAAAATGATTTAGAACAGAGAAGATGGCCTGAATGATTATCTAAATTTAGAGCTCAATTGTTTGATATTATTTAAAACTTCTATACACTTTCGAAATCCTTCGCAAGAAACTACCTAATGAACCTTCTAGTAACTTCTTTTCTGTCATCTCTCCAGCTAATTGCATTGTTCCCATTGAATATGTGGGATAGGCATGAACTACTGTTGCAATACTAGATACTTTGATGCTGTTGTCCATTGCTAGTAACCACTCATGAATCATCTCTCCAGCTCTTGGAGACACTATTGTAACACTCATTAATTTCCCTTTTTCGTTAGAAATAGTTTTAATGAAACCTTTAGATTTCGAATCTGTCAAAGCTCTATCTACTTTTTTCTCTAGAAAAAACTCTTCCTTGAAGCTGCCAGCTGTATTATCTTTCAAATAATCGGTTCTTCCAACAAAAGCAACCTCTGGATCAGTAAAGGTAACCCAAGTTATGAGATTAGGTAAGCCTTTACTACTAAAGGGAAGCAAAGCATTTCTAGCTGCAATAAAACCTTGATATCCTGCGATGTGTGTAAAATGATACGGACTGATGCAGTCACCAGCTGCTAAAATGCTCTTCTGCGAGGTTTGAAGTTTGCTATTAACTAGAATTCTATTATTTTCAACTCTAACTTTTGTTGCTTCTAGATTTAATTTTGTGAAGTTTGGTTCTCTTCCTATAGCAAGAAGTAAATCAGACCCTAAGATCTTCTTTCCTTTAGTTGTAATCACTTCAATTTCCCCTATGGAATTTTGCTTAACCTTGGTGACTGATTCTCCTAAAACAGCCTTTATCCCTTCCTGCGTGAAAATTGATTGAATTACCTCACTTGCTTTTTGGTCGTCTTTAGGAAGCAATCTTTCCATCATATCAACAATTGTTACTTCAGCTCCCAGTCGTTTGAATGCTTGTCCTAACTCACACCCAATAGGCCCTGCACCTATGATAATTAGATGTTGAGGAAGTTCAGGTATGCCAAAAATAGAATCAGTAGTAAGAAAAGGAGTAGAATCAAGCCCTTCAATCGAATCATAAGGAATAATAGGTCTTGCTCCAGTTGCCAATATAAACCTTTTAGACTTATATATTTCACCTTTGACTTCTATTTCCTTAGGAGAAATGAATCTAGCTACTCCTAAAATTACATCTATTCCTTGTTTTTCTAAAACCTCAGGTTTTTCTTCTTCATAGATGTCTTTAATGATCTTCTTCACATAACTCATGATAGAGTTGAAATTTAATTCATATCTGCCCTCAATCATTCCTAAACTTTCAGCTATGGAGATGTTATTGATTAATGAAGCAGCATAAAGAAGTGATTTACTAGGGACACATCCTGTCCAAGTACAGTCCCCTCCTATCTTCTCAGCTTCAACAAGTAATGTTTTTGCTCCAAATAAAGCAGAATATTTGGATGCTACTAGACCAGTAGTACCCCCACCAATTATAATGAGATCATATTTTTTGGACATTAATTATCATATAAACATGCTAATTATAACATTTAATGTTTTCATTTAATCAAAAAATGAAGAATCGTTTCTTAATCAGTTTCTTCAGATATGAATTTGTAGAACCTAAATTGTTTTCTCAACTGTAAGTATTCTCTGAATACCAAAACTGATCCAACCACCAATCCTGCTAATCCTGCATAAGTAGCTACCAAATATGAATAGAATAGAGAGATTACAACTGCAATTGCAGAAACTAAAAGAAAACTAAGTAAGAATATGTTCCTTGGTATCATCAACCCCTTAATGGTTTGCGCAGGTATCAGAACAGGAACTTTCAATCCTTGTTTTTCTATCCCTTTTTTTGTAAGTATATATTTGTTATTTGCTCTTTTTTCAACATATTGTGCTTCTTCTAATTTATCTAGATGCCAAGCTATTGTGCTTGAACTTCTTAGCTCTAACGCTCTTTGTGCTTCTCTTACACCAATTTCATTAGGTTCTTTTGCTTTCAAAAATAGGTACAATTTTAGAGTTGTAGGATGCTCCAGTACTTTCTCTGGTTTGCTTGTCCTTTTTCTTAGAAACATTGGTCTCACTATATTATTTCTATCACAAAAAAAAGAGAATTACGAGCTTTATATCTTTTTTCTAATCTTTATGTAGCATTTGGGATTTAACATCTCATAAGAAAGCTGATCAAAATCAAGATATGGTAAGCCATCCAGAATCCAATCTGGCATATCTGGAGGATCAGTATCCACTATATCTCTCCATTCTTCATCTGTTAATCTACTGTGTATGGGAACAGTGAATTCATAATAAGAATACATTCCCCCATGAACTACCCTCAAATTACCTAAGTGATCCTGTACAATTGCAAAGATTGAGAGCGGATTTCCAATTGCAACTTCTAATGCAGTTCCAGTATTTGGATCAGTATGAACATCAGCGATTAAAGCATCTCTACCATCATTTTCTCTTATCCATTCGCTATAAATAGGACTACTAAAACTTGTTAGAACATTCATAGTATTTCCTACATTATCAATATAGTCAATATCATCTATAGTTAGTTCTTCATCTTCTAATTCTTTGATACTGATTTCAGTTAATCTATCAAAAATTCCCATAGTAATGTTCAATCTATTTTCAAAATCTTCAATGAGCAGTCCTCTAGCTTTTAACCCATCATTCATCATTTGGATTGTACTAGATAACCTCGCATATAACTCTGGATAAGGTTCTACATATCCAAATCCCCCATGAAGACCTAGAGCTGTATATCCCTGTTTTCCATATAGAAGCGTATCATGTCTTAATTGTGTCCATGAACCTAATGCTGTTAGTAGTGATTTATCCTTCCAGGAATCCTTCTTCATATATCCTGGATATCCAGTATAGTTTTCCTGTAGGAGAGGAAGGAGAGAATACAGTTGGAGCCAATAAAGTGATTGACACCAATCATAATCAGTAAGGCTGCTAAATTCATCACGTAATTGATTTACTTGTAACTCATATTCTGGATAAATATCTGTTTCATTTTGAAGGAGATAGGAAGCTCTTTCACTCCCAAAAACAGAAAAAATATCCAAAGGATCTGGCATTATTCTGAGAGGTACTTTGTCGTGTACTAGCTCTTGAAAAATATATGAATCAGGGATGAATGCTTGCCCAAATAATCTCAAGCCACGAGGAATAGATGTTTCTGAAGATGAGGTAACTAACATTGATAGAATTTTGGGGAGTGGAGCACTCTTTAAGTCCTCGATTACCTTAGAAATAAAAGCATCATCCGCAATGTCATTTAATTCTGGATAACCGTAATGTTTCCAGATTTTGTAATAATCTAGAATCGTAAGATCATCACTTTCACCTACGAAGAAAGAAGTTATACTATAGATTCTTTCCCAATATTCCCATAACTGAGAACCATCTACTGTTTCATTGAATGAGGATACAAGTAAAAGAGCCATTCGAGTTTGTTCTTTAATCATTTCACTATTCAGCTGTTCATACTGAAAAAGAAAACCCATTCTTCCAGCGTACATCATTGCTTGGAAATAATTAGATAATATCTGATTTGTTGTATAGTGTCCTCTCACTTTGTATTGAGAGTAATCTTCCTGATAACCAAAAATAGGTGAATAAGCAAAACCTGCGCTATTATTGATGTTGAATAGCTCTTGAGTAGTCATGGAATAAACTTCTGCTGGAATAGTATATGATTGATTTAATAGATTTAGTAATGTGGAAAGATAAGCTATGTTCTTCAATATTGCATCCTGAACATCTTCATGCATAGAATTATCTAATAATAATAGTTGTGAATCTCTCAGCTTTTTAATCAAAATTTCAAAATCATGAAATAGATACGCACCCTCTGTAAATTTCAAAGCCATCGAATATAAATTGTGATAAGTATGAAGACATAAATCTGTAGTGATGTATTTTGCATCTGATTCCCAACCATTATAGGTTTCGTATAAATAATAAATTGAATTTGTCGGAAGTTCTGTTATTAGATACCCTTGTTCAGCTATTAATTCAAGAGATTCATTGTTCCAATCCCTCATCTCAAAAATAGTTTCAACATTCGAAAGATCTGGAGCAATCGGTGTAGGAACAATTGCAGGAGTATACTCAATGTTCTTGGGTATATAGGTCCCAAAAGAAGTGTCAGTTTCCTGTGTGATTTGATGGGTTACAGCGAACCCCTCTTGAGGTAGTCTATCCACTTCTTTATCTTCCCAAGTATAATTATCGATATCTTTCCAAAGATTGTTTCTGTTAACAAAAAAACGAGGATAGAGCAAGGGACTAATAACTGAAGCTGAGACTAAAACTGCAAGACCTATTCCTTTCAACATACTTTTAGTTGCTCTAGTAAATCTAACCATATGAAATTGTAGAATTAATCTACTTATAAGCCTAGAACAAGAACATTCTCTCTTTTTTCTGTTCTAAAACTAGAACCAATATATCCTGAGATTAATTTTACAAGAAGAATAAACTCTAATTGAATTCGAACTGTTCTTTCACCATATAACACTAAAAGGCTTTTAAGCAAGTTCCAAAGAACTAGCTCTCATGGCTTTAAAATGGAAGTTTATTGTAAATCCCAATGCAGGTTCAAGATTATGTCCAAAAAGATGGGAAAAAGCTGAACCAGTAATCAAAGAAAGTGGGATAGATTATGATGTTGTTTTTACTACTAAAAGAGCTCAAGGACAGGAAATAACAAAACAAGCAATCGATGATGGTTTTAATCGAATCATCGTTGCTAGTGGTGATGGTGTTGTCAATGAAGCGGTTAATGGTATAATGAGTTTTTCAGAACAAAAAAGAAAGAGTATAGCTTTTGGTGTGCTCCCTTTTGGTACAGGTAATGATTTCTGTACTTTTATGGGGATACCTTGGGATCCTGAAAATGCTGCTAAAACTCTAATAGAAAAAACAGTTGTTTCACCATCTTCAATTGGTAGTGTTAAATATCCAGACACAAAGTTTGAAGTATTTTTTGGCAATATGTTTGATTTTGGTATATCATCGCTTGTAAACTTAGGTAATATGGATGGAGAAATGAGCTGGATTAAAGGTCCATCAAAATACACATTACTAGCTCTGAAGAAGCTTGCTACAGTTAAGCAAAGAAAAGGGACTATAATTCTAGATGATGGAGATCCAATTGATTTCAAACTAATGTTGATAGCGATAGGTATAGGTAAAAGTGTTGGTGGGGGAATGCTTGCATGTGTAAATGCACATCCTCAGAATGATTTCTTCGATGTGATGATATCAAAAAATATGACAAAATTCCAAACGCTCTTAGGAATTCAGAAGATATTCAAAGGAGAACATTTGAACCTCAAAGGTGTACAATACAAATATGCCAAGAAAGTGGAAGTGCAGTTAGAAAGTCCCATAGGTATGGAACATGACGGAGAGATCTATGATGGGGATGTTAGTGAACATGTTATTGTTGAACACATGCCTCAAGCTTATAACATCCTATACAATGCTGAACATCCATCAATGTATTGGTTATCAGAGGAAGATTTAGCAGCTGGGAAGAAACCTGATGGTGTTGCAACCAAAGGAATGACCCATTGGGATGGACGAACCTGGATGGAAAAGAATTAATTTTCTTTTTCTTCTAGTTTTTCCAGCAATTCTTCAAACACCAATATCAAACAAATATTTACTAATATCATAATTTATAGAATGTAAAACCCGTAGAAGAAAACCAATTATCCTTTCTAATGTAAACACTTGGATAGAAAAGAACTAGTTACAAACCTATCCCTATTAACAGCATTGAGTAACCTATACTAAGTACGCTAAATAAAAGTGTCAAAGGGAGCATCTTAACGATATATCGAAGGAATGAAATCTTATCTCCTTCTCTTTTTAGAATCTCAAGCGCCATTAGAATTGTAATTGACCCCAACGGTGACAGTGCCCCACCTATATTTCCTCCTAAAACAAACCCAATCCATAATCCAGGTAATATGCCTCGTGGAAGAGTTTGGAAGATATATGAGAATATCAGTGCAGCTGAAGATCCATTCAAGAACCCCGTAATAGGTAATCCAACTACACCAATAATTAGTGCAACTAATATTTGTCCTCCAACAGGTATATTTCCTGATGCATCAGGAGTGAGGAAACTGCTCATGATTTTTGTTAGAGGAGATAGAGCACCAGAAGCTGTTAAAACGCCCATGAGTACGAATAAAGCAATGAAGAAAACGATCATTTCCCATTCTACACCTTCCTCCAGATAATGCTTCAAGTCTTTTCTAAATAGGAAAATACCTATTATAGCAACGATAAGTGCCATAAAAGCTACATCAGGAAATTGGAATATAGTAACGACATGACTATTATACCCAAAAGAAAGACTCTCAACAGACGATAAATGCACGACGTCTCTCAATCCAATGCTTATTTGTGTTGCATCAACTTGGATACTAGTTAGAAGAAAACCAACAAATAAAATGCTTAGAAGAACTAAAGATTTCCAAATGTTCTTTCTATCCTCAACACCTGACCAAGGGTTAATTCTACTTAATTGCTCCTTCTTCTCATCTGGAACTTGGATAAGAATGTCTTTTCTATAAATGAAGAAGAAAAATGCTGTAGCAATCCCGAAGAAAAATATGGCAATTGGAAGCATGTAACCCATAAAAGTAATAAAACTAACTTCTTTTGTTAATGTTCCTGGTTTGAGTAAATTGAAAAAGATGATGTTAGGAAGAGAAGAAACTGGTGTAGGTAAACCACCTATAATGGTGTTTATGCCAACAAAGAGCACAAATGGTTGAATTCTTAATTCAAGTTGCTTACAAATTACTACTGTAAGTGATCCTAGTAGAATAATTGCTGAAAGATTATCGAAAAACATTGAAACAAAGAAAGTTAGTGCCCCTAATGATACCATTAATCTTCTTGGGTCCCCTTTAGTAAGCTTAACAATGGATAGAGAAATGAAATCAAAGAAACCTGCTCCTTTAGTGAGAGCAACAATAATGCTCACAGAGAAAATTATCAGTATAGCTTCGACATTAATTGTTTGAGATAAAGCTTCCAAGAAGTTATGTGGGACGTGTTCAAAACTCAGGTTTTCTTCGAAACCTACTTTCCAATCCATAGCAAACATATATATCAGTGCTACAACTACTGCACCTGTAACCGTAATTTTTGTTGCATCTACTCCTTCCTTCATTAGTAGCAATATTGTAGCTAGTACAATTATGACAATTATAATTGTTGCAATCCAACCATAATTATCTAATACACTAGCCAATCTATCACCGTTTTCGAAATATAATAACGCATCTACTTAAACCAAACTAACTCTTGGTGTTAATATATATGTGATTTTCAGTCACATTTATTTTATCTTGATTACTCAAAGTCCATTCTTGAAGTAACTTCCTCTTCCTCTTCCTCTTCCTCTTCTTCTTCCTTAGTTGCTTCTTCAGCTTCTTCTTTCATTTCCTCAATTACTTTTTCTTTGAGTTCTTTTTTAGGTTCTTTTAGGTCTTTCTTGAGTTCGTATTTGATTTCTTCCTTGATTTCTTCCTTGATCTCTTCAAGAATAGTGTCTTTTAATTCCTCAATACTTTCTTCTTTGTTGAGCTCTTTTTCGACCTCTTCCTTGATCTCTTTCTTAGGTTCATCTTTGACTTCTTTAACGACTTCTTTTTTGATTTCTTCAATGACCTCTTCTATTACTTCTTCTTTTATTTCTTCAATCTCTGACATTTCCTCTTCCTCCTCTTTTTCTTCTATTTCTTTTGTTTTAATTTTCTTAGTATCTTTTTCTTCGACTACTTCTTCTTCTTTTTCTTCAGGTTTCGCTGTAAGTCCTAGTATATCTTTTTTGACTTCTTCTTTTATAGATTCTTTTAAAGATTCGTCAATCACTATTTTTTCTTCTACTTCTTCTTTAATTTCTGCTTCACTTTCCTCTTCATCCTTAGGAGAATCCTCTGCTTCTTCTTTCTTTGGTTGTCCAACTTCCTCTTTTTTAACATCAATTTTTCTCTTGGCTATAAGGATTGGAAAGGTGATATCACTATCTTCTAGGAGTTCTGTAAAGAATCCATAAAGACTAGAATGTTTTGAAGGCATGTAAATGATAAGCATACCAACATCTTTGCCAATTGTATGTAATTCTTTCTTAAAATCATCAAAATTATCGGTAGATAGAAGGTGGCTATCAACATATCTAGAAGCTTCTTTAAACACTTGAGAATTTGCTTTTTCAAATATCTCTAAGTCTTCTGTACTTTTCTTTATTAATGCTTCTAATTCATCTTGACTTTTATCCTCATGGTAAATTGGATCAATATTTATTAAGAGATGAACCTCTGATTTCTTTAAACTGTATCTCATTGCTTTTTCAAACAAATAGCTGAGTTGAGTTGTATTACTGAAGACAATTGCTATATTCTTCCACAGAAGCTCTAGATTTATTTTTTCGCTTTCTATGAGTAGAACAGGAATATTCTTTACTTCTTCGAGTAGATATTCGAAGACATCGCCTAATACAGTAACGCTTGCCTCAGTATCTTCATCCTCATCTTCTTGGATTTCTATTTCTTCTAGTCCAATGAATGAAGAGGGTACTAAAAATATGTCGTATTTTACTGTTTGAATGACATTATCTAGAATTGATTTTAGATTTTCTATATTTTCGATAACCTCACCTTTGATTTCAAAATCGTCACTGCGAAGATGTTCATATGCAAACGATAAAGAATCTTCATAACTTTCTTTAGAAGCAGATGCAGTAGAGGTAGATTGATCTTCATAGAAGCAAATTACATCTATTTTTGTACCAAAATGTCTATTTAGCTCTCCTGCAACTAGAACAGTTGCTTTAGACTTATCTGTTCCATCAATAATTACTAAGGCTTTTTCAGCAGGAGCAACTTCTAGTTTAACAGAAGGCAGTAGATCTGAAAATTTCCGCATAGTCTTCTCAAGAGCTGACTTCTGTTTATCTCTATCTTGGATAGCCATCAGACATCATTCGAAACTTTCCCTAAAAAACCTTACCATAACATTCACATGTGAAAAACAGTTTAGAGGCTTTGAAAATAAAGAATTAGGGGCTTTAAACGTTTTTTTCCCCAATTATTTAAGAGATATAAAAGCAATCGTAATACAACTTACAAAAACATCCTTGAAAATTATAAATAAATAAGATTTATAGAAGATGAGAATGTAGAAATTTTAGATAAGATTAAGATCTAAATATAAAGATGAAGATATTTTCAAAGAAGGAATCGTTATCGGTTTATTCTTTCTCATCGAAGGGATCTTAATGCTTGTAGTTCATAGCTTTGTTGAAAACCTATGGCTGTTAGCTTTTGGGATTCTTTTACTCTCAATGGTAGCAATTACTCTCTTCATGGTTTTCTTTATTTCATATTTTAGTGAAAAAAGGAGTGAGCTTATGCTTTTTATTTGGAATGAAATTCTCTTTCTTTTCATAGGTCTTCCTCTAGCATCAATTTGCATCTTGATATTGCCTGTTTCCATCTACCTTTTGATGTTCGGTGGAAGTCCAATAGAAACCTGGATGTTTGTTGTCATTTTCACTTTATCACTAATGATCAGTTCTCTGATTTATTCTGCTATCAAAATTTGGTTAAATAGTAAATCAAGTGGTCTTCCTATCCCTGAGAAGATAGATGAAGGACCTATTGAACAACTTCTTTATAAGATTCCATCCATTGAAGATTAGGCGTGAGACAATAACCTTTTTTATCCTATAAGCTGAATCAACGTGATAATTAAGGTGATATAATGCAAAAGAAATTATGGATACCAGGACCAACAGAAGTTAAAGAGGATGTTTTAAAACAACAAGCTAAACCTTTGTTTGGGCACAGAAGTAATGATTTTACACTACTTTATGATAGTGTTTTAACTCAGTTGCACAAATTCTTCAAAACAGAGCAACATGTTATGGCTCTTACAGCTTCAGGAACTCTGTTTATGGATATAGCCGCAAGAAATCTAATTAGACCCGGAAAAAAAGCTTTGGCATGTGTAAATGGTTCATTCTCATCTAGAATGTATGAAGCAATTGTGGATAGCGGACTAACAGCTGATAAGTTAGATGTTGAATGGGGAAAGGCCATTACAACAGAAATGATTAAAGAAAAATTAGATGAATCTGATTATGATATTGTGACTGTTTGTTTCAATGAAACTAGTACAGGAGTAAAAGCAGATCTGAAAGCAATTGGTGAATTGTTGAAAGATTATCCGAACACTTTACTGGTTGTAGATGCTGTTTCTTCAATGGGTGGAGATTTATTATTACCAGATGAATGGGGAACAGATTTGGTTTTTGCTTCAACACAAAAGTGTTTCGCATTACCTCCAGGTCTTGCTATTGGGATTGTGTCTCAGAAAGCTTTGGATAGAGCAAAAGAAGTTCCTAATAAGGGACTTTATATCAATCTAGAAAAAGTGCTTGGATATTATGAAAAGAAGAAACAAACTCCCTCAACACCAAACATATCTCTTCTATTTGCACTGGATTATAAACTTAAACAGATGCTGGAAGAAGGTGCTGAGAATATCTCCAAACGTCACAAAGAGATGGCTGATTACACACATGAATGGGCTCTAGAACATGGTTTTGGTCTATTCGCAGAAGAAGGATATAGATCAGTTACAGTTACAACTGTAGAAAATAAGTTGGAGAAAGATGTTGGAGAACTCAACAAAGGACTTGCTGAAAAAGGATTGGTCATAGCAAACGGTTATGGCAAGCTAAAAGGACTAACTTTCAGAATTGGACACATGGGTGATCATACTCTAGAAGGTTTGAAAGAACTCCTTACAGCAATTGAAGAAGTATGGAATTTATAGGTGAATAAAATGCTAAAAGTAATTCTAACAGATAAATTAAATGAAAAAGCGGTAAAAATTCTAGAAAATGCAGGATTTGAAGTAAATGTTGCTTGGGATCTTCCTAAAGACGAGCTCCCCAAAATTATTCATGAGTATGATGCAGTAATTGTACGTGGAGCAACTAAAATGCGTGGCATACTTCTGGAAAAAGCAGTAAATCTTAAAGTAATTGGAAGAGCAGGAGTAGGTTTAGACAATATTGATCTTGAAACAACAATGCAGAGAGGAATAAAAGTAGTAAATACACCAGCTGCAACAACAAATTCTGTAGCTGAATTAGCTCTCACAATGATTTTATCTTCTACAAGGGATGTTGTTAAAGGTACTTGCGAGATTAAAGCTCATCCAGAATCCTTCAAATCAATGAAGAAAGAATTATTCTCAAGAGAAATTGATGGAAAAACTCTTGGATTGATAGGTACAGGTCGAATAGGAACAAGCCTTGCTGTAAAGTGCAAAGCACTAGGAATGAATGCAATAGGATATGATAAATTTGCTCCTGAAAATCCAGTAATCGATATGAAAGGATCAATGGAAGAAATTCTCCAAAATGCTGATTATATAAGCTTACATCTTCCGCTAACTGACGAAACAAAGAATATGATTGGAAAAGACCAATTCAAGTTATTGAAACCTGGTACTGTTTTAGTCAATTGTGCACGTGGAGGAATTGTAAATGAATTAGAAGCTGTCGAAGCTCTTGATTCAGGACAACTAGGTTATTACTGCACTGATGTATTTGAGAAAGAACCTCCAGATGCAGATAATCCTCTATTAAAGCATGAAAATGTCATAATCAGTCCTCATATTGGTGCTCAAACCAAAGAAGGAAACATGAGAGCTAGTGTTCAAGCAGCTGAGCGTGTTATCGAAGCTTTGAAAGAACTGTAAAGTTCTTTTTCTATTTTCTTTTTATTTGTCAAGGAAAGTTTTAATATCTACTTGATGATTTGGTTTTCAATGAAAACGGCTTTAGTAGGATTGGGAGCAATAGGCACAGTAATAGCTGCAGATTTAGCAAAGAATGATTTTCCATTATATGTAGTATGTAAACATCAAGAAGTACTGGATCTTGTAAACTCCCGTGGTTTGAAAGTAACAGGGATTAGTGGAGAATATCTAGTAAAAGAAAATCTTACACCTGTTTTACAAATTGAAGATTTACCTGATGATTTAGATTTAGTTTTCATGGTAACAAAACTTAACCATTTAGAAGATGCAATAGAGAGAATTAAACCAAAACTAAGTAATGATTACACTCTTGTTACAATGACAAATGGGATGATGGAAGAGAAACTAAGTGAAAGGTTGAATGCAAAGAATCTTGTTGGCTGTGTTGTTAGTTTTGGAGCATCGAAGACAGGTCCTGCTGAATCTAATAAAACCTCATTAGGTGAAATGGTTTATGGGCGAATGACTGGAGAAAAACAAAAGATTGATGACAATATTATTGAGAAATTGTCCTTTACTGTCCCAACAAAATGGTCAAACAATATTTTAAACGACAAATTCTCCAAACTTTTGATTAACTTATCTATTGCTTCTTTTGGAGTTATTAGTGGTATGACATTGGGGGAGATGCTTAAAAGAAGGACTACTCGAATTGCTTTCTTAACCATAATTACAGAGGGAATACAAGTAGCTAATGCTAAAAATCTGGAGATACAGAAACTTAACAATCTGAGTTTTTATTCCTTAGTAATTAAGAAAAAAGAGCTTCACGGTTTTTCATTTAGATATTTCTTTAAGCAGACTATAATCAAAATTATTGGCAGGAAATATAAGAATCTAAAATCATCAAGTCTTCAGTCAATTGAATGGGGAAGAAAATCAGAAATTGATTATCTTAATGGTTATTTGGTTCAAGAAGGAGAAAAATTAGGTATAGCTACTCCTCTAAACAAATATCTTCTGGATACTGTTCATGAAATTGAGGAAGGAAAGAAGAAGCCTTCATTTGAAGGTTTAGAAGATTTAGAAAGAAAAACAAAAGAGATATGGGATTTAAAATAATCTCATCATCAGATACATTGATCTACAGCTGATGAACCCTTCTCATCATATTCATTTTTAGATACCCAGAAATTACGTTCCTCGAAAATTTTCATTCCAGAGAGTATTGACCCCCCTATCCATGCTGATATAAGTCTATCAGATTTTGCAGTGATGTTGAAATTTAGTTGATCTGAAACTTTCGATTTGAAAGACTGAGTGAATCTTTCTTTAAATCCTTCGTACATTGTACCTCCTCCAACTAGCAGAATATTAGCATATAGACTTTTAACCAATCCTTTGTCACATTTTTGAATAGATTCAATGACTGCATCAGCTAAATCCCCAGGATTATTTAGAATACTCAAAGGTTCTTCTTCAAATAGTATTTCAGTTGACTTATATCTGATTTCATTTAGTCTAATGTGTTTATCATTGATAATATTGATAGATCTCATAAGTTTATCAGATTGTTTCCATTTCTTATTCTCATCTTTGACATTCTGTGAAACAAAGCACAATTCTTCAGATGCTAATCGAGTGTTTTTTAGAATTTGATAGTTTGCATGATATGATTTGGGTATATCTATGCCCTCTTTTTGGATGTGTTTTTCCAGCTGTTTGACAACATCCAATCCCCCTTTCTCGCGTATGCTTAATCCATGAGATATAATATATCCTTCATAGATGGGAGTGATTCGGGTCGAGTTTGAACCTATCCCTATAACAACACCCGTTACTTGATCATCAGCATAGAGTGAGAGGAGTTCTCCGAGTGAGAAATAAACTTTAGGAATGTTAAAACCATTAAAGAATACTTCAGCAATAGCTCGTCGAATAGAGAATGAGGATTCAAATCCATTGACATACTCAACCATTCCTTCCTTTCTGAGAACGTCTTTAGCTTCTTCTGGTAAAGTACTATTATTGATTACATCTAATCTGCCTTTTAAGAAGTCTGCAAAATTTCTTTTCTGATATTTCTCAATAACCCAAAAAGCTGTTTCTGAAGACTTCACTTTAAGTTTGTCGAAAATATGTTTGAGAAATAGCTTAAAGATATCTTTATCTAAGGTTTCACCTTGCTCTGTTTTACGAAAAATTGGTTTTTTCATCTTAACTTCAGTTTTTGTTTCAACTTTATCTGCAAATTGAATGAAAGATTCTCCTGTATCTGAGAAATAAACTGCAGAATCAAAAATATATCTAGGTTCTTTTTCTCCTGTAAAACCAACTTTGGTTAATGAAAAACCTGGATCTAGGACAACTTTCTTTGGATTCGTAACCTTTTCTACTAATTTAGAAGCATCAATTGTTATTTCTTGTATTCCCCCTAATTTTGTTAAGTCATATTCCTTCATCATAATTGAACATTCATCACAATAATAGCCAACTGCTATCCACTTTCTTTTCTCAGTACCTTTTCTTATGTAGAGACGATGCATTACCTTTTCACAGTGTTTAGGCTTTGTTTTTGGCATGTTTTATGTCACCTTCTTCTTTTGTAAACATCAGATATGGGTTTTAATAAACATTGTTAAAGATATATCTTAAAGACGATATATCCTATTGAAATGGTATATCATTATTTTTAAATTAAATTAAGTTCTTCTCATCAGACAAAACTCGAAAAAACTCGAAATAATTTATATTCTAATGAAAAAATTAAAATAGAGTTCTTGATGAGCTAGTTTGATTACAATGGTAGATATCAGACCATTCAAGGCTATTAGATATACAGAAAAAGCTGGGGATATTGAAAAATTAATTGTTCAACCCTATGATAAAATCGATGCAGAAATGCAAATACAATATTATAATCAATCAGATTACAATTATTGCAGATTAACTTTACCAAGTGAAGAAAATCGTTATGAAATAGCTAGACAGCGTTTAGAGAGATGGCTGTTAGAAGAAATTCTTGTGAAAGATGATGTTCCTGGGATCTACATCTACTATCAAGAGTTTGAATTATTTGGAAAAAAATATGTCCGAAAAGGTTTCATTGGTGCTTTGCGTTTACATCCATTCGAAGAAAAAATAGTTTTACCACATGAGAAGACCCACAAAGGTCCAAAAATTGATAGATTGAATATGTTGAAAACTACGAGACATACACTTGAAACAGGATTTATTCTCTATTCAGATCCAGATAAGAAAACAATAAATCTATTTGATGAAATATCCAAGCAACCTCCTTTGATTAATGCTAAAGATGATTTAGGTGTTATTAACCGCATCTGGAAGTTATCTGATTCCGTTCATATCAAGATTGTTCAAGAAGTATTCAAAGATCAGCAACTAGTAATAGCTGATGGGCACCACCGTTATGAAACAGCAGTTACCTATAGAAATATGCGTCGAGAAACAGCAGACCCCTTAAAGGAAGATAATGCTACAGAATTTCGTATGACTTATTTGGTTCCTGTTGAAGATGAAGGTTTAGTCATTTTAGCTACTCATCGTTGTTTAGCTAAAGTTAAGGTTTCAGAAGAGAAAATGAATGAACTTAAGATATTCTTTGATTTGAATGAAATCCTCAAATCTGACATTCCTAAATTCTTGGAAGAAAACAGGGATAAGCATGTTTTTGTTCTTTATCAAGATGGTAGAGCTGTTTCTCTTATTATGAAAGATCCTTCCTCTATTAATCGATATGTTGGTGAGGTTAGTGACGATTTCAAAAGTCTTGATGTTGTTATTCTTAGAGATATGATTTTCCATGGAATTATGGGATTAGGTGACTTGCATATTGATGATGATATCTTCTATGAAAGATGGTGGAACGAAGCTGTAGAAGAAGTTGATAATGGTACATACCAAGTTGCTTTCTTTCTTAATCCGACTAGTGCTGACCAAGTCTTAAAAGTTGCAAAACATGGAGAAAGAATGCCACAAAAAGCTACAGATTTCTATCCAAAAATGATTAGCGGTTTTACAATGTTAAGTTTAGAAGAGGGAGAAAAGCTCCTCTAACTTCTTTATTTACAGTTCTTGAAAGGAAGTTCTTAAGAACTTACCTTCCTAGTTCTGATTCTATAAAACCTACAATTTCTCCGACTGTAGTGAATTCTTTGAAAATATTTTTGGGAACACTAATATCAAACTCGTTCACAATTCTCAATCTTAATTCAACCAAATTATCTTCGGTCATCTGCAAATCGTCTACAAAATAAGTATTTGTTGTAACTACATATCTTCTTACATCTGCTACTTCTACTATGATTTTTCTAAATCGATGAAATATACTTGAGTACACATTTGTCACCTATATTACTTTATCAACTAATAATTTCAAGGGATCTTCGATAGTTTCAGATTCTCTAACTATTATTACCATCTTATCAATACCTATGTTTTCCAATGTGTTTATCTTCACTTTTATATCTTCTGGAAAGCCTATTAGTTGATTGCGTAGAATTTCTTCTTTAGACGGTTTCTTATCTTCAGGAGCTCTCTCGATAATTGTTTGAACTAATTTATCTAATTCTTCTTGATCTTTGACAATATTGATGATACCGAAATAGGAAATTTCAAAATTTTCTGGATCCCTATTATACTTAGAAAGGTGTTTTTTGATAGTTGTAATATTCTTAGGTAAATCATCTATCTTAACGTAAGGAAGATTGATACCATCAGCTTCTCTGCATGCAATCTCTGTCATCCTTTTACCTGTAGTTCCTAAGACAATTTGAGGATGTGGTTTTTGCACTGGTTTAGGATAATTTCTATTATTTTCTAAAGACCAAAATTCTCCTTTAAAATCAGTTGATTCTTCTGTAAATAATTTCTTGTAAATTGTTAATGATTCTTCTAATTCATCAACCCGTCTTTTTCCATCTGGAAAAGGATAACCATATGCTTTATACTCCTCTTCATACCAACCAGCACCTAACCAAAGGAGAGCTCTACCATTTGATATATGATCAAGGGTACTAATCATTTTTGCTAAATAAGCTGGATTTCTGAAGGAGTTACAAAGAACGATGTGACCTAGTTTGATTTTTTTTGTTTCAATAGCCAAAGCGCTCATGAGCATTAGAGCTTCTAGATAAGGCTCTTTTTTTTCTTGTTTTTCATCAAATCCTATCAGATGATCATTCACATGAACTGATTCAAAACCCATTCCTTCAACTCTCTGTGTGAGTTCTTTGATTTTAGGATAGATGTGCTCAGTTCTAACATAATATCCAAACTTCATAGTTTAACAATATCATTTACTTTTTAATTGTTACCTTCAGTTAAGGTTTTCGAAGTATATTTTCTGACAAAACATATTACTTTTATAGGTAAATCATAGGCTTTGATTAGCATATGAAATTGATGTTCAACTATTTTCAAGTTCAGCTTTAAAGCTCTCTTGTAATACTAAAAGCAATTTTAATGCAAACAAAAACTATCACTGAAGTGAAAAAATTGAGTGAAGAAGAAATAAAATTTATGAAAGTTAGTGAAATCGCTCCAAATATCCGCGATATCAATGTAGTTGCAAAAGTTCTAGAATTAGGAGAAGAAAGAACCGTAACAAGTAGAAATTCTGGTGAAGAACATAAAGTAATGGATGTTCTAGTTGGAGACGACACAGGTGTTTTATATTTTTCTGCATGGAACGAACAAATAGATAGAATCAAAGAAAATGAAACTTTTCAATTCTTACAAGCTAAAACAATTCTATTCCAAAAAAATATTAGATTATCTTTAGGAAGACAAGGTACCATAGAAGATTCAGAAGAAAAGATTGACGAAATAAATAACGAAAATAATCTCTCCTTAGAAGAGCATGATATTCCTCGAAAATGGGATAGAAAACGAAGTTCTTACGGAAACAGAAGATCATATTAACGAGAGGAAGATTAGTCTCTCTCATCATTCTTATTTTTTGTATTTAAGTTTGAAAGCTTAAAATTTGTAGTATGACGGAAAATTATTGTGATATTATTATTGATTTTCAAAAAAATCTCTAATGTCTATAGTAAATTGTTTATGCACTTCTTCAGTTACATTTTGAAGTTTTTCCCATTTATCTATGTAGTGAGATACAAAATTTGCAAGTTCATTCCTTTTTTCAAATAAGAAATAATATTCTCTTGGAAAGAAAAACAATATCATACATGGTTGCATACCTTGGAGTCTAGGATCTTTAGCTTCCTCATCCTTTATACGAAATAAATAAGCTTCCATCAGATAATCAGTTTTATCTAGAACTGGAAAAGGACCAAAAAGACCTTCTTGATTTTCAAAACCTTGGATAACTCCACTGAAGATGTATACAGTCAATTGGATGATTATATCTTCAAGATTCTCATTCTTGGCAAAATCTAATTTGTCAGTTGAGACAATCTCTCCACCGGTTTCACCAAACTTAACAATTGATATCTGGACTGATTTACTAATCTCCTCAAGAGATGTAACAGCTAATACCTTTGCTTTATCCAGTAAAGTAACATTTCTTACTATCTCAATAAATTTATCTATTTCATTATTTTCATTGAAAACGGGTATGAATTGAATCTCAATGTACAAATCATTTCCATCAATATCTTTAGTTTTACGAAAAATTCTGTGTGATTTACCATCCTCAAATCCAATAATAGCAGGACAATCTTTACAAGGTTGATCTCCTTGTCCTGGAAGATAGTGCCATCTATTGAAACAATGTCTATAAATGTAGGAGCCGACTAATTCTTTAACGACTTCATTTTCATAGAGAATCTTACGATCTAATGTTTGCACAGAAACTCCAAAAGGCAATTCATCTAATATCCATTGAAAGTTCCCTTCTTTGATAGTATCATCTGGGTTCTGTTTTGCTGTCTGTCCAGTCATCCCGAGCACAAATCAGTTGATTTTTCTAATAAGATTTTGTATCTGTCCAATTTTAGTAAAAAGCGATAAAATAAATACTGAAAAAACCATGAAATATTGAGTCTCATGAATTACAAAGAAGATGTAGAAAAACATCGAGAACAGAAGAATGATTTCTTCAAAAATCAACATTATTCACCACTGACTGAAAAACAAATTTCCAGTTTCAAAGCTTTAGATTATTATGACATAGATGAGAGCTATCTTTACTCTGTCGAGTTAAAAGAATATTCACAACAACAAGAAATAGAAATGAGAACATCCACAGGGAATATACAAAATTACATCCGTTTTGGTTATGTGGAATTTGATGTTGAGGGAAAAACCAATAGTTTAACTGTCTATAAACAACCTAATTCAGATTATCTCTTCGTTCCTTTTAAAGATCAAACTAGTGGAGAAGAAACCTACGGAGCTGGTAGATATATAGAATTGGAGAAACAATCCAAAGACTCATTTATTCTCGATTTTAATTTGGCATACAATCCTTACTGCGCTTATAGTGACAAATGGACTTGTCCTCTGACACCTTTTGAAAATAACCTAAAAGTAGAAATCAAAGCTGGAGAAAGAAATTTTCATGGGTAATAATAAAGATGAGAATTACATTTCTTCAACAATATTTAAAACTGATTTAATTTCCATTAATATTGAATTTAATGGCTGAATTACGAGAGAAAGAGGGTAAAGTAATCAACTTTTTTTACATCGATATTAAGAAGAAGATTAAGATAGATTCCGTTGTGGCAATCATTCTTTCGTGTTTAGTGTTTGTTTTAGCCCTTGTTTTTAAAACAAAAATAGCATCTTGGATTCATGCAACTGTTAGTCCTTTTGATACTCCTCCATTTAATTACACATGGATCAACTCATCCGAAACAGCTGTAGTTTGGAACTTAGAAATTTATAGTGATGCTTCTTATTATTACACAACTTATCTGAATGAATTTGTTGATTGGTGGAATCCCTATAATAGATATGACGGACCATTGGATTACTATCTTTATGGACCTATGTTCATCTATGGGCTATATTTCACATTTTTACTTCTAAATATAGCGTTTCCAGGATTATCACAAGAGCTATTAGTAGAAAATGCTGTTAAGTGGACTGCCTTGAATTTTGATGCTCTTTCAGCTGTAATGGTATATCTGCTAATAATTAATTTCTCATCTTTAAAAGAAAAAAGAATAAAGAAACATTTACTAGGATTAATTGGTGCTTTTGCTTTTATCTTCATGCCAATAAATCTTCTTTATATTGACGCTTATTATCTAAATATCCCTCAAATGGTTTTCTTTACTTTGCTAAGTCTACTGTTCTTTGTTAAAGAGAAATATAAACTATCTGCATACTCACTTTCTGTGGCTTGGTTAACCAAGCAGATTCCCTTGTTTATCTTAATCCCAATGTTTTCTATCATTTGGAAGAAGCATGATATTAAAACAGCTTTTAAGAAATTTCTCAGACCATTTCTAGTTTCCTTCTTAGTATTTTCAATTCCATGGATATTCATTACTCCTCATCTCTATATAGGTAGAATCTTTGCAGCTGGAAGACCATTATGGTATGTAACACTTGGATCAGAAGGTTTTTCACATGGTGTAACTTTTGCAAATACCATCCTCTATTTTGGCTCTAAAGCTCTAGCTAATTTCTACATGTGGATAAATATCCCTATGTTGCCATTTATTCTAACTTATGGGTTTGGACTGTTTGTAGGACATTTTAATGCAAAAAAGCTTGGATCAGATGATAGCATATTTTTTTACTACATAACGTGGCTATTTCTTATTGTTCACACATTTATTTCAAGAGGGATCTACAAATATTATGACGCATTTCTTAATCCTTTTTTGATAATATCTTGTATTCTTTTCATCAACAATTTTGTGGATTATTTGCAAAATTTGATAATAAAGAAGAAAACTATAGAAGTGGAAAATAAAAAAACTATTCAAATAAATGCAGTTAAACAAGCATTATGGTTTCTTCTAGTTGTATTCTTATTGCTTTCTCTTACTATTGTTATTTACTACATTAATTGGATAATAATGATTGAAATCCGATTCTTGCACCCACTATTACTGTTAGGAGTGTTAATGCTATTTTCTCCATTGTTGCCTGGTTCTTATTACAAAGAAGTTTTCAAGAAGACTAACTACAAAACCCTAAAAACTGATTTCAAAGAATTTTTCAAATATATTAAAACAAGTTCAATCAGTTTTTATAAACGAATTAAGCATTTCCTCAGAAATATAGGAAGAAATACTATGAAGCAAGATTGAATAAGCAAAGCATTCATATTCAACCTTTGAAATTACCTTCTTTATCGAAATATTTCCCTTTTCTGAAACCTGCAGTCATAAATCTCCAGAATGCTTTACCTGTTTTCATGTAATTTATGTTTTTGTTACTCTTGTTGATAGTCCTCATTTTTTGTACGATGAATTTAGCAACTTTTTCAGGTCTACTGGCCAAGATGTTGAAAATAGTTGCTGCTTCAGAAGGAGTATTAGTAGTTATAAAATCTGTTACTACTAAACCAGGATTTACGTGATTTATTAGAACTCCAGATTCTTTGAGTTCTTTAGCGAGAGATTTAGTTAGCTGAGGAATAGCACTTTTTGATGCTCCATATGCTGCCAGATTGGGTGAAGCCATTCCATTTGCTCCCATCCCTGCGAAATTGAAGATTTTTCCTTGTTTCTGTTCTTTCATTATCTTGATTGCTTCTTTACAACCATAAAGGGTTCCAAGAATGTTTGTCTCAAATACTTGTTGAAGAATTTCATCATCTACATCTTGTAGGGGTTGATATTGAAATCCACTGGTTCCAGCATTGTTTATCCAAATATCTATGGTTCCAAATGTATCCAATGTGGATTTAGCTAGATTTGCTACATCGGATGGTTGAGTTACATCACATTTTATACCTAGAACTTTTGTCTCAGGAAATTCTGATTTTAGGTTTTTAACTGTGCCATTTACTCTCTCTTCATTACGAGATGAGATTACAACGCTATCTCCATATTTCAAGAATTCTTTTGCTAATGCTAATCCTATCCCTTTAGAACTACCAGTAATTACTATATTCATTGTTCGTAATCTCTACTTGATAATATTAACCTTTTTGTTCATATCTTCTAGATGCGATTTTTGCCGCCATAGCTCCTGCACTGATTCCAGCATCAATATTTACTACTGCTAAACCTAGAGAACAAGTTTGGAGCATACTCATCAATGCTGTTTCACCTTTACCCCCAAAACCATAACCAGTAGATATTGGTAATCCAATAACTGGTATGTCAACTAATCCTGCTATTACAGTAGGTAAAGCTCCTTCCATTCCAGCAGCAACAATAAGAGCATCAATTTGTTTTTCTATTAATTCTTTTAATGGTTGAAAGAGTCTATGAATGCCAGCAACACCAACATCATTGATTAGATGAACCTCGCAACCCATCATTTCTGCAATAGCTCTGGCTTCTTCTGCAACTGGTAAGTCAGATGTGCCAGCTGTTATTATACCAATTTTTCCTTTATCTAAATTAAGAGTGAAGTTTTTGTGTTTAATCCTGCAGAAATTGTGATTAGTTCCAAATTCAAGGTCGTAGTTCTGTTCAAGCTTCTTAATTATTTCAACGTGTTCGGGTTTCATTCTGGATAGCAAAACAATTGGTTTCTTAGTCAATACTTTCTCAGCAATCTCTAATACCATTTCAGGACTTTTTGTCTCTGAATAGATGATCTCAGGAATTCCTGTTCTTCTTTCTCTGAACAGATCATAATTTGCGATATTTCCTACTTCTTCAATCTGAACAGATGATAAAATTCTATCAGCTTCTTCGATTGAAATCTCATTGTTCACTAGTTTTTCTAAGATTTCTTTTCTATTCACAGAATTCATCTCCTATGTGATAAAAATTAACGAGTTTGCTTTCTAAATCGATTAAAGGTATATTAGTTTCTTCAGAAATAGCTATCACATCTTCATACTCTGGCTTTACTCCAATCACTTCACCATTGAGAATTCTTTCTTTGTATCTACATTCGAATTTTTTTTCTTCAATGAAGAATTTCTTTGTAACAACTCTTCTTTCTAATTCATACCTAGCAAATCGGTTTTCTCTTACTCCTAAAGTACCTAATTCTTTCATAATCATATTCGCAAGTTCAGGAGACTTATCTTCCTCACAAATAACTCTAAGACAATATGCAGGACGATTCTTCTTCATCAACAATGGATAATAAGAAACATCCAGAGCTTGGTTTTCTAGTAATTTCTTCATTATACCACCCAATAACTCACCAGTTACATCATCTAGATGTGTTTCGAGCATCATTAAGTAATTCTTTGATTGTTCATCTTCAATTTCTGCTTCCATTACTCTAATTACATTAGATCTGGAAGGAATTTCCTTGTTACCAGCTCCATATCCTATCTTTTGTATTTTAACTGGAGGTAAAGTTTGAATTTTCTTATTAACCAAATTAGTTAGAATTGTTGCACCTGTTGGTGTTAATAATTCTCCATCTACTTCATCACTAAAGAACGGATATTCTTTACTCTTTAGAATCTCTAAAACAGCTGGTGGTGGAACAGCCATTTTTCCGTGGGAGAAGGTTACAAAACCACTTCCAACATTAACTGGTAATCCTAAGATAGACATGTCGAGGGCATTATTCTTTTCTAACAAAAATACAGTACCAATAATATCTAGGATGGTATCCAAACTAGCTGTTTCGTGTAAATGAAGTTCATCAATATTTTCCCCATGAACCTTTGACTCAGCTTCAAATAATGTCATGAACATTTTTTCAGCTAGCTTTGCTGCTTTTTCTGTTATGTTTAATTCAGCTAAAACCATTTTGCAGTACGAAAGAAGATCTTTTGCATGCTTTTTCTTAATATCATTTTCTATTTCTATTTGCAGGTGAGTTGATTGGATTCCTTTTTTTTGAATTTTTTGAACCTCAACTGACATCCCTGAATTAAACTTCTTATTTATTAACTCCACTAATTCTTGTAAAGAAACTTCATCCTCAAATAAGTCAAGAAAAACAGAAAGAAACATATCTCCAGAACTACCTGCATTTCTTGGGTCTATAATAATTGCTTTAGTCATTTTCTACACCTTCTATGTTAATATTCATCGACCCTTGTTTATACCCATTCAAATCAAGGGCTATATATGAAAAGCCAATTTTCTTCAGCTTTTGCTTAATTTTGTTTCTAGTTTTCTTTTGTAGAAACATTTCAAAATTTTCTTCTAGAATTTCTATTCTAGCTATATCTTCATGATCTCTTACTCTTAAAACAGAAACAGGGATGATTTTCTTGATAATTTTCTCAGCTTCTTCAATTCTGCTTAATCTTTCTTTGCTTATAATTTGACCATAAGGAATTCTTGTAGCCAAACAAGTTGTAGCTGGTTTATGTGCAATTTTCAAACTAAGAATTTTTGCTAATCCCCTTATTTCATTTTTTGTGATATTCAATTCGAGATATGGACTTCTAATTTTTAATTCCTTAACAGCTTCCATCCCAGGTCGATAATCAGATAGATCAGTAACATTGGACCCCTCAACAATTATGTCAGGATCAAAATCTTTTGATTCATGAATAATAGTTTCGAAAATTAGTTTCTTGCAGTAATAGCATCTTCTTTCATCATTATTTACCACTTTTAGGTGCTGCAGAGGGTCAACTTGAATTACTTTGAACTGAACATTTCTTTCTTTAAGATAACCAATAGCATAATCTTGTTCTTCAGTGGGGACAAGACTTGATTGAACTGTTACTGCTAAAACACTTTTTGCATTCTGCAGTGCAAACTCAAGTAGAACAGTGCTATCTACTCCTCCTGAAAAGGCTATGACAGTCTTCTTGTTCACAAAGTAATTATTGAGATTTTCAAGATGCTCTTTAATCATTTCAAACTGTTTTCTATTGAAGTGTTTAATAATCACTCTGTTTGAACAAAAATACTAAGAGCTCAATATTTAATGTTTTTAGAATAAATTTATGAACTTGTGTACTAAATTATAATTATGATTAATAAGAAATTTCAGTATTCATTATTATTTGTTATGACACTAGTGCTATTATCGTTTAATCCAAAACAAAATAGCAATCTAAATCTCGTATCAGCAATAAATTATGAAAACTCTTTTCATCACTCTCATATTCATTCTGAAGGGGCATGGGAAATTACTTACGGTTCAAAAGATATTACCATCGCTGTAATTGACTCAGGAATCGACTTCAACCATCCAGATTTGAACGCTTCAGCCTGGGTCAATACTGGTGAGATATTCAATAACTCTATTGATGATGATGGAAATGGATACATAGATGATATCAATGGCTGGGATTTTGTTTCCAATGATAGTGTTCCAGGACCAGAATTTGATGATCCTATCAATTGGCATGCAACTTTTATTACAGGGCTCATAACTGCTCCAAAAGATAATGAGGGGGTAGTTGGTGTTGCACCTAATGTTACTGTAATGGATATCCGTGTTTTACTAGAAAATAACTATAATGGAGTTACTATGGAAGAATTTGGAGATGCTATCAGATATGCAGTTGACAATGGAGCTGATGTTATTAATTTGAGTCTTCACTATTATCCAGATAGCGCGGAATACTATGATGACATTCTGTATGCCATAAGCCAAAATGTTCCAGTAGTTTCAGTTACGGGAAATACTTTCCTTCCCTTGGGTGGGCAAGAATATCAATCCTATCCTGGAGGATATGATGAAGTTATTTCTGTTGGAGCAACAAATGTCAATAAGCTTAAAGCTGATTATAGTAATTATGGTAACTGGACTGACATAGTAGCACCAGTTGGTGATGAAAACGCTATAAATATCAGAAGTACAGCACCACCAGATCTCTATTACTCTGGTTGGGGAACTTCCTTCGCTGCACCTCAAGTAGCTGCAGTAATTGCCTTAATGAAATCTCTGAATAATTCATTAACGGTGGATGAAATCAAATACATCCTTTTTAACTCTGCAACTGATCTAGGTGATTCAGGTAAAGATATCTACTTTGGATATGGTCTTCTTAATGCTTCAAAAGCCGTAAGAGCAGTATTAGATCCATCTATACTGATAACACCTACACCTACACCTACACTAACAGAACAAAGTAGCTATTTTGCACTAACAACTTTGATCGTAAGTGTCATTTTTATAACAACTATTATTAGAAGAAAAAGAAAATAGTGAGATTCTTTCTTCTCTTTTTTTCACTAAACTTAAATGTGATTTTCAGAATCAGAAAGTATGAAAGCTAGAGAGCTAGGAATTATCTTTGATGGATTAGCTGGAAAAAACAATGCAATTACTGATGTTAGAGGAGTCTTAATCGGGCATTCAACAATCATAGAAAAAGATGGTGATCTTGCTGTTGGTAAAGGACCTATTCGTACAGGTGTAACAGCAATTTTCCCAGTTAATAAGACATTAGCAGAAGTTCATGCTGCTATATATTCTTATAATGGAAATGGAGAGATGACTGGTTCTCACTGGATAAAAGAAGCTGGAAAACTGAGAGGACCAATTTGCATAACAAACACTCATAGTGTAGGTTTAGTAAGAGATTCAATAATAAAATGGTCTATTGAAAATGGTTTTTTTAACCAGCAATTTGTTTGGTTTCTACCTGTTGTTGCGGAGACTTATGATGGAATACTAAATGACATTAATGGTTTTCATGTTAAAGAAGAACATGTCATATTAGCTCTTGAAAATGCGACAGATGGGCAAGTACAAGAGGGGAATGTTGGTGGTGGAACAGGAATGATATGTCATCAATTCAAAGGTGGTATCGGTACTAGTTCCCGAATTATAGTTACTGAACAAGGAAAATTTGGTCTAGGTGTTCTTGTTCAAGCAAATTATGGAATAAGAAATCATCTAACTATCTCAGGAGTTCCTGTTGGAGAAGAGATGAAGAATGAAGACCTCCCTAAAATTAAAAGAGAAGAAGGCATTGACTCAGAAAACGAGAATGGCTCTATTATTGTTATTTTAGCTACAGATGCTCCTCTTTTACCATATCAACTGAAAAGGCTAACAAAAAGAATACCTGCAGGATTAGCAAGAGTTGGAGGTTACGGCGGTCATACTTCGGGAGATATTTTTCTAGCATTTTCTACACATAATAAATTTGATTCTAAAAGTAAATTTCCTAAAGATATACATCAATTGGAAAGCCTTGATGATTCACAACTCTCGATAATGTTCAAAGCAACTGCAGAAGCAACTGAAGAAGCAATAATAAATGCACTTGTAAATGCTGAAACCATGAAAGGAATAAATGGAAATACTGTTTATTCAATTTCTCATGATAGGATAAAAGAGATATTAGTAAAATATAATAGAATCGTTGAAACTTAGCATCTCCATATTCTCTTCATTGCTTAGTAGCTAGAAATTGGAAATTAAAGTCTGCTTAGTCCTACCTCAAATTTATCTAAAACTGTTTTAGATTGTTCTTCTGTAATACATAAAGGAGGCTGTAATCTTAGAACATTTCCAAGTATTCCACCAAGACCAAGAATAACACCATCATTTTTTAGTATATTAACTATCTTCTTTGCTTCTTCTGATGCAGGTTTCTTAGTACTTGGATCACTTACTAATTCTATACCTATCATTAATCCTTTTCCTCTAACATCTCCAATTATTGTATTTCTTCTCTGAAGGTCCTCTAATCCTTGCATGAACATATTACCAATTTTTGCGGAATTTTCAACAAGTTTCTCATCTTCGATGATATTAATATTTTCCAAGGCTACAGCTGAACAGACAGGATTTCCACCATATGTAGAAAAGAAATCTCCAGGTTGAACGCAATTTGCAATTTTACTTGTAGCTACTGCTGCACCAATAGGCATTCCTCCACCAAATCCTTTAGCAAGTGTCATCAAATCTGGTTTAAGATTCCAGTGATCTCCTGCAAACATCCTTCCAGACCTACCAAAACCTGATTGAACCTCATCTGATACAAAAGGTATATCTCTTTCTTTCAGAATTCCTAATAGTGTATTGAAATAAGAATCAGGAGGTACTATTATTCCACCTTCACCCAGAATAGGTTCAATGAAAAAAGCTGCAACATCACCAGCTGTATGATAGTCTATCACATTTTCAACAGCTAGAGCAGCTTCCTCTCCACATTCTTCTTCAGATAATTTTGACCTATATGGATAGGGAGTAGGAGCATGAACTACTCCTTGCAAATTAGCGTAGGAAGAGAATCCTTTCTTATATTTTGATTGGCCAGTTAAACTAAATGCATACCCCAATCGACCATGAAAAGAACCTTCTAAAGCAATAAGTGCAGCACCTGTTTTTCCTCTAGAAGTGGCATATTTCTTAACAAGTTTAACTGCGTTTTCAATGGCTTCTGAACCGCTGTTACACAAATAAGAATACTTCAAATCACCAGGAGTTATTTCAGCTATTTTTTCTGCAAGTAATGTTTGAGGAATGTTAAAGAATCTTCCAGAAGTGTGGATTAGTTTCGACATCTGGTCTGTTGCAGCTTTGACAAGTCTTTCATGAGCATGACCTACATTAGTTACTGCGATTCCCGCAAAACAGTCAATATACTCATTACCATCCAAATCTTTTAGTAGAGCGCCCTTACCCTCCGTAAGAACAATTGGAACACGAGTATAACCTTGAATATAAAACTCCTTATCTTTACTTTTAATATCATCAGATTTCATATTAATCACAGTTTAGATTCTGAATACTGAATCTTTATTATATTGATGATTTTCTTTAAAATTGCTAACATTTAAAAATTGTCAACAAATAATCAATTAACGAGCTTTATGAAGTGATAAGATGAATGGAGAAGTTCTTAAAAACTATATCAATGGTCAATGGGTTGCATCAAGAACCGAAAAAACTAGAAATGTAATAAATCCTGCAACTGGAGAGATTATCACCAAAACCCCAATGAGCACAAAAGAAGATACACTTGAAGCAATAAAAGTAGCAAATGATGCTTTTTGGAGTTGGAGAAAAACTCCTGCTCAATCCAGAATTAGATACTTGTATGATTTTAGAGATGCATTGGAAGAGAATTTTGAAGAACTGGCAGAAATTACAACTATAGAACATGGTAAACCAATTGATGAATCTATTGGAGAATATCGAAGAACTATAGAAAACATTGAGACAGCAACAAGTATCCCTACTTTACAAATGGGATATAACATTGAAGATGTAGCTTCGGGTATAGATGAAATGGTAATAAAACAACCCTTGGGGGTATTCTTCTGTGTCGCTCCATTTAATTTTCCCGCTATGGTTCCTTCATGGTTCTGGCCTTATGCAATTGCTACTGGAAATACCTACATTGTGAAACCTTCTGAACAATGCCCTATGACTATGGCTAAGCAGTTTGAGCTTCTTGATGATTTAGGGTTGCCAGATGGTGTGATAAATATGGTACATGGAGGAGCAGAAGTTGTAAACACACTTATTGAAAGTCCAGATACCGTTGGTCTTTCATTTGTTGGTTCTACAAAAGTTGGTAAACTTCTCTATAAGAAATGTGGAGAGGAAGGAAAAAGAGTTCAAGTTCAAGGTGGAGCAAAGAATTTCATAACAGTAATGCCTGATGCAAATCTAGAAAGAACTGTTCCAAATCTTATTACAACATTCTATGGTAATTCAGGACAAAGATGCCTTGCTGGTGGAGTATTATTAGTGGTTGGAGAAATTTATGAGCCTTTACGAGATGCTATTTTAGAATCAGCTAAGAAACTAAAGATAGGGTATGGTCTTGAAGACGATGTCCAGATGGGTCCATTAGCCTCCGAAGTTGGTAAGAATAATGTCTTGAAATATATCCAAAAAGGAATTGAAGAAGGAGCTGAATTGATCTTAGATGGAAGAGATGTTGAAGTTGAAGATAAATTAAAGAATGGATATTTTGTAGGGCCCACAATTTTCGATAAAGTTACTCCTGAAATGACTATAGCTCAAGAGGAGATTTTTGGTCCTGTAATTCCAATCATACAAGTACAAAATCTAGATGAAGCTATTGATATTATACACAAAAATCCATATGGCAATGCCTCCTCAATATTTACATCGAGTGGTAAATCAGCAAGAGAATATCAGTATAGAGTTAAAGCAGGTAATATTGGTATAAACATAGGTGTAGCTGCTCCAATATCCTCTTTTCCATTTTCTGGAATGAAGGATAGTTTCAAAGGAGATCTTCATGGACAGGGTAAAAATGCTGTAGACTTCTTCACAGAAGAAAAAGTAGTTATTACTAGATGGTTTTAGAAGAATTTGGTGAAATTATGAACCTAGGAACACTTGGAGCAATACTGAAGTTTGCTATTGAACTGGAATCTAACGTGCTGGATCTCTATACAGCGGAAGAAGACATTACTCATGAAACTAAAATTACAGAATTTCGAAAGAGAATAAAGAAACTAAAACGACTTCGTCGTGAAAATACAACAGAAATGATTCTAGAACCCATTGTTGATTTTGAGATTTCTGAATACAAAATCAATGAAGAAGATTCAATTGTTCTTTCAGAAAACAAACTAGCTAGGTTCTATGAAACTGCTGCAATGAAGGTAGATTTTATTGCCGAAGTATCTAATGTCCTGAAACAATTTCACGAACAACATAGAAAGAAGCATGAGTAATTCTTTCTTTTACCAACATTTTTGATTTATACTAATATTTTTTAAGTCCTATCTAATCTATTTTTTAGATGGGATTTTTGAAGAATTTCCGAATTATAGCAGTTCATCTATTAATATTTGTAATTATAGTAGGAATTATCTTGGGTGCTAGTGTGTTAACTAGAGTTTTTGGAGCACCAAGGTATATCTACTCTGATGATAGTTGGGAAAATTCAGTTCCTTTCAATCCTCAAACCGATATAATTTATGATATATTGCTCGATCAACATTCACACTCAAAATATAGTGATGGAAAACTAACTCTCAAGCAAAACATAGAATGGCACTTAGCTCTTGGTTTTACAGCTGTTGTTATAACAGATCATAATACACTGAAAAATGCAGATGAAATTCAAATATTAGCTTCTGAATATGCCAATAAGTGTATCATAATTCAAGGAATGGAATGGACAACTAATACTGTACACCTCAATTTCATAGGTATTAAAGAATGGAATTTAAAAATACCAAGAAATCCAACAAATGTAGATATCAAGCAAGCAATAGATGAAGTTCACAGACAAAATGGAACAGTAACTTTTAACCACCCAGAATATACAAGAAGATTTGTTGAAGAGTATATCCCTCCAAATTATGTTCTAATGAGCTGGGGAGTAGATTTCATTGAGGTAATAAATGGTGTTGATTTTGATGAAGATTCATATTACTTTGTTCAAGAGAACAATGATTCAATTGGAATGATTACTGGAACAGATATGCATTCTCCTCAAAAAGAAGATGGTGGAAGGGTACATGCATGGACAGCTCTTAATATTTCTTCTTTTTCAGAAGAAGCTGTTATGAATGCTCTAAGATCTCACAAAACAGAAATCATCATAAATCAGTTTGGGATTGAAAGACATGGAGAATTCGAATATAATAAATTCTATGACTTTTTTTCACCTTTCTATAGACTTGGTGATATTTTGATATATTATAATTTGAGAAATGATAGAACATATGATCTTTATCATCGTATTATTCTAAATGTGTTTTTAAGTTATTCATCACTTATCTTTGTAGTTGTAGAAGGATTACTAGCATTTAGAAGATCTTTAAAGCCAAAGAAGTAGACTAGAAAGCAACTATTCTTCATTAGATTTCTCATTTTGCTTTCGTTTCTTAAGCTGATATCTTTCAAGTTCCATTAAATCACTGATTGGAAGAACTAGATTAGCAACATAAATTGGCTTTTCTGTTGCATGGTATTCAGCAGAATCAATGTTTTCCTTAATAATCTCTGATTTTATCTTTTCAGAAAATTCCTTCCATAGTTTCTTATATGTTTGATATTGTTTTTCTGAAAGCAGAAATTGTTCAACCTGAACATCAATTGATTGACTAAAGATTTTCTTAACATCTTCAAGGTTTTTATCACTCAAACCTTCATCTGTTGGTTTCGAAGGTTTCATAAGAACTTGTTCTTCAAAGAAATTCTGAAAGTTATCAGTTAGTATTGTCGCATCTCTAATTATCTTTGTCAATAATCTAGGTTTCATCAGAGTATCAACTAAGTGATCGGAATTTGTCTCTTTGAGATTCAGACTATTATATAACTCTAGGTTTAAAGGTTGTAATAATTCAAAACCTTTGTTACCTAAGGAGTAATATTTTTTGAGCATAGTTGCAGATCTTATTTGCTCTTCTCTAGAAATTTTAACAATGTCTAAATCTATTAGAAGTTTTAATTGACTGCTTAAAGCACCTTTAGTTATCTTTAGAAATTTGCTTAATTCGTTTAAGTTTCTCTCTTTAACAAATAATGAATAAATTATCCTGAAAGGAGTAGAACCTTTATTGTATAAGTTTAGAAAATCACATAGATATTGAGCTCGTTTCAATAACTCTCTAGCTTTATCAATGTCAATCTCCTCGAGTGCTATTTGACTCAAATCAAGAAAATTTTCTGCAACCATAGAATATGATCTATAGAGCACTACTGGATTAATACTCTCTGAGAGATCTGTTAATTGGCTTGATAAACTCTCATCACTTAGATATCTATTCAATTCCTCTGCAAGCAGTTTACTGTATCTCTGCATTGCAATTCGAGTGTAATCAAAATTCATAATCTCTTCCTCAGTAATCTCTCGAAATAGATTTCTAGCTTTCAGTTGACTTCTTTTATCAGCTTCTGAGTTAAATATTAAGGCTTGGGCGAGTCTATAAATCTGATCAAATATTCTGTTATTGTACCTCTGATTTATGTTTTTCAAACTTGAAAGGTAGCTTTTGAGCTTATTTGAATCAAGTTTGTTTTCAATATCGTATTTTATCAAATCGAACAATGTGTATACTTCTGGGTCCACATCTTCTAGCTGCTTTGCAAATTCAAGTGCTTTCTCAAGTGTGTCTATTACTAGTTGAGGTTCCTTCATACTCTCATAAACGGAACTTAAACGTCTTAATGAAAAAATAATACCGAAGGTATAGTTCATCATACGATTGATTATCAAAGAATGATCATAAAATTCTTGAGCTTTTTTAACTTCGTTCTTTTGGTAAAAAACATCTCCAAGGTTTAGCAAAGTCCAAGCTATGTCTTGTTGATTACCTATTTTTTCACGGATTTCTTTGCATCGACTAAGACACGAATATGCTTTATCCAAATCACCTATGTTCTTATAACCATATCCCAGACCGAACAAAGAATGAGCTAAATCATATGGGTGATTGTTGAGTTTTTCTCTAATAGTTAAACTCTCATGGTAATTGTATATAGCATCTGACAACTCGCCTTTATGCATGCTCACCCAACCATTGACATAATATGCAGATGCTATGAGTTCAGGATTATTTTGTTCCCTACTTAGAGTAAAATTTTCTTGAGCAAGAATTTGAGCTCTTTCAAACTCACCTTCTGCGATACAAGCATAAACCCTGTATGTCAACAATTTAGTTCTTCTTATAGGAATCTCTTTATCTTTAATTTTTGATAACAGACACTCAGCTTTATCTAATAGGTTTTGGACAAGCTCAATCCTATTAAGTCTGTAATGGGAAAATATCTCCAAAATCAAGGAATCGATTTGAACAAGATCGTTTGCTTGATTAATTGCTTTTGCTTGAGTAGTTTTTGAAATTTGAATTACTTTTTCAAACTCACCAAGATATCTTAGAATTAGGCATCTTTTATAATCCAATATTAACAGTTCTTCTTCTGAATATGATCTGTCTGCTTGAGTTTTTTCGATTTCATCATATGCTTTCTTGTAGTCTGCTTTAAACATGTAATCATTTAGTTTTTTGATGAATTCACTGCTCAATTTCATCACTTCTTGTCTTCATTCTTTATTTCAAATCGTTTATTTCTTTGAACCTGATACAAGCCACAAGATGATTTCCTTTAGCTTGCTCTAAAGCAGGATCTGTTTGTTTACATTCATCTACTACATAAGGACATCTAGGATGGAACCTACATCCCATTGGAATATCTATACCACTTGGAACTTCACCAGTAATTGGAAGATCTTCTGTTCGTCTTGCATCTGGATCTGCAGTAGGTACTGCTTTGATGAGAGCTTTTGTATAAGGATGTAATGGCTTTCTAATGAGCTCCTCAGTTGGCCCTTGTTCAACAATTCTACCTAAATACATTACAGCTATTCTGTCACACATATGCCGTGCAAGAGCGAGATCATGTGTAATGAAAAGAAAACCTGTTCCTCTTCTTACAGTTAACTCACGCATAATCTTTAGAACTCCAACTCGAATAGAAACATCAAGCATAGAAACTGGTTCATCCGCTACAACGAATTCTGGATCTAAAATAAACGCTCTAGCTACACCAACTCTTTGTCTTTGTCCTCCACTAAGTTCATGTGGGTATCTATCCAGAAAATCTGTTGCTGGTATAAGCCCCACTTCCTCCAATTCACTAATAACCACTTTTTCAAGTTCAGCTTCATCTTCAATTATATTCATTAATCTTAAAGGTTCTGCAATTGTATCTAGAACATTGAAACGAGGACTTAGAGATTCATACGGATTCTGAAAAACTATTTGTATGTTCTTTCTAAATAATTTTACTTGTGAAGAATATTGTTTATATGTTTCTTTTACTTCTTCCCATTTTCTTTTACGAATAAGAAATTTACCAAAGCTCTCAATCGAACCTAACAACAATTGTTTCCTGGTATATTCAGAAGTTTCAATTCCCTTGAAGTAAATCTCTCCACTTGTTCTATCTAAAAGCTGAAGGATTAGTAAACCTGTGGTTGATTTTCCGCACCCACTTTCTCCTACAAGACCAAAAGTTTCACCTTTATATATTTTAAAAGAAACTCCATCAACAGCATGAACATGTTGTTGTCCACCAGTGACTGTTTTAAATATGGTTCCATATATTGGGAAGAGTTTTTTCAGATTTATAGTTTCAATTACCACTTCACTTTCAGACATCTTTTTCCTCTCCTAATCTTGATATAAATGACATAAGACATATCCATCTCTAATTTTTGTTGTTCTAGGTGCTTCTTTACTGCAGATTGGCATAACTTTAGAGCATCTTGGATGAAATCGACAACCACTAGGGGGATTTCTCAAGTCTGGAGGTAGTCCTCCGATATCATAAAGTTCTGTTTTTGGACCTGTTATGCTTGGAAACGCACTTATTAGTGCTTCTGTATATGGATGTAATGGTTCTTTGTAAACGTCCCTTAGTTTTCCATATTCCACCATCCTGCCTGCATACATAATAGCAAGTGTTTCACATACTTCTGCTATAACTGAGAGATCATGAGTAATCATTATCATGGATAGATCAAATTGTCTTTGTAATTCCTTCGTAGCTTTAAGAACCTGAGATTGAACGATTACATCCAGTGCTGTTACTGGTTCGTCTGCAATAACAATCTGTGGATTATTAACAAGTGCCATTGCTATCAATGCTCTCTGTTTCATTCCTCCACTTAATTGATGAGGGTAATCTCTGGCCCTGGAAGAATCTATTCCTACCGTCTCTAAGATATTTATTACCTTACTCCAAGCTTCTTTGTAGTCAATATCTGGGTTATGAATGATAATTGCTTCTTTTATCTGGTTTCCTACTCTATGAACAGGATTAAGCGCATTCATAGCTCCTTGAAATATCATAGCAATATGTTTACCTCTGATTCTTCTCATTTCTGCTTCAGTTAAATCTAATAAATTGTTAGATCTATCTTTTATACCTCTTTTTAAGAGAATGTTATCAATAACAGCTTCATCAAATAAGGTGGATTCTTTTTTACTTTCCCTAGCAGGTTTTACTTTATCATACAAATATCTGTCATAAAATCCATCATATGATTTTATAACTGAAGGTGTAAATTCATAACTAATTTCACCACCTAAGATTCTGCCAGGAGATTCAATCATACGCATAATAGAAAGACAGGTTGTTGTTTTTCCACATCCTGATTCACCCGCGAGACCAAGAACCTCTCCTCTTTTCAATTGAAAACTGACATCGTCAACAGCTTTCACTGAACCAAGTTTAGTATCGAAATAAGTTCTAAGATTTTTGACATCAAGTAATACCATATCATCACCGTTTTCTTAATCGTGGATTTACTATTTCATCTAAAGCCATTCCAATGAAAGCAAAACTCAGAGTAATCAGACCAATTGCTATACCAGGTGGAAAGAACATCCACCAAGCTCCAGATGACAAAGCTGCTTGCTGCTGTGCAATATAGAGCATTTGTCCTAGAGTCCAGTTTAGAGGATCTCCCAGGCCAAGATAAGATAAGAATGATTCGTATAGAATTGCTTGCCTCATGGAAGTTATAACCATTGTAAGCATTAGAGGAAAAACATTAGGTAATATGTGTTTGAAAATAATGTATCCTGAACCTGCTCCTGATGATTTCGCACTTGTAACAAATGCTCTCTCTTTAATGGATAGTGCTTGACCTCTAATGAGTCTGGCAGATACGGGCCAAAATACAACAATGTAAACTACCGCTATGACTGACCAATGAACTTTACCAAAAAGAAATGGCAAAGATGCTAGAACTAACATCAGAGGTAGTGCAGGTAATACCAATACAACATCTGTTATACGCATAATGATATTGTCAACCCATCCTCCTAAATATGCACTTGCAACACCTATCATCGTTCCGAGTATCACCGTTACACTACCTGCAATAACTCCTATTAACAATGATATACTCAAACTATCTAATAGTACTGTGAATACGTCTTGACCATAGCGATTTGTTCCAAGAATGTGAGTAAGACTTGGTGATTCAAGAATAGGACTTTCTCCATAAGAATCAGGATCCCATTTTGTCAATCTTGACCCCCCTATTGCAAGAATAACTATTACAGATATGAGGATGAGTCCTGAGATACCCATCCAGTTTTTCTTGAAAACACCCCAAGTTTTTTGCCATTTGTTCACTCTTCTTTGTTGATTATTTGGATTTCCTGATATTAAGAATGCAAATAAGCATGCGAAGAAACCAAAAACAAGAGAAAGCCACATCCATATTGAACTCTTTTTAGTAATAATCCCAAGCACTAAACCTGGAATACTAAGAATTAAGGGACTTGAACCTAAAGCTGTATAGATCCAATTTTTTGGTGTAAATTTGAATATAGCCAAAATAATTGGAGTCAACATCGAAATTGCTACAACAATGTCAAATATCCCCCAAGCAAGGTAATTTAGATAATGGTGTTTAAAATAGAGAGGGAAGGAAACAGTTGACAAATTAACAAGTGCCATAATACCAGCAAAAATCCAAAACATAGCATTCATCTTTTTAATGAATCGAGGAATATCCTTTACTTCTCCATAGAGTTTAGCGAAATTCACCAAAGTTAAAATACTAAATACAATCGCAACCCACATCCATATTGAAGTCATTGAAAATGGGAACCCAACTAAGAATCCAATAATCGTTGCTGCAAATGGTCCAATCCCAATCCAAAACTTGATTCGCTTAGATATGTTTTTGTTTAACATTAAAATCGCAAAAAGAATAAATGCAGCACCTATGCAGTCTATCACTCCTCGAAATAGATGAGAAATACCATCTACTTGACTTTCAGGAAATGCACGTAGAACTGCATCAAGTAAAAGAGAAACTGATGTTATCGACCATATTATTCCTGTAACAATCTTTGCATTTTGAAAGATTACTCTATTTATAAGACTGAACCCTTGCTTAGCTCTTCCTGTGAGTTTTAATGAATGATAAGCAATTAACAGAGTAAAGATAAGTGACAGTATACCCCAAAACTTTGGTACTCCAAAGGTCATTGAAACAATTGATAATGCTAAAGGAATTAAACCAATAAAGTATATGTCTTTACTTTTCTGGGGTCTCAAAATTACAATCATTAAACCAATAATTGAAGCTAAACCGATAAAATTTATAATCCCCCAAACAAGATAATTTTGATTAATTAAAATCGGTGTTTCAATACCTAGTTGTAAATGAGGTAATATTCTATTTGTAGTTGGACTTTTATAAGCAGGTATTGCATTTAAAACTGCATCTAAAATGAAGAGGATTGAAGATAATACCCAATAAATCATTATTTTTCTTACACTTTTTGATTCTTGTTCTTCCATTTTTTACACCTATTCTGCTTTAATTCGTGGATCAACAAATCCATACAAGACCTCAGCTATGAGAAGACCTAGAAGAGTTATTCCTGCTATAATGATGAAAGTCCCCATCAGTAATTGGTAATCTTTATTTTGAATTGCACCAAAAATAAGCGTACCCATTCCTTTGTACGCAAATACCGTTTCCACTAACACTGCTCCTCCAATCAATCCACCAAAACTCATTCCAATGGAGGTTATAACAGGCAAAGCTGCGTTTCTGAACCCATGTTTGAAAAGGACTTGATTATCATTTAGTCCTTTTGCTTTAGCAGTTTGAATATAATCTTCTGTTTTTACATTGATTAAATTCCCTCGCATGAACCAAGACCAGCCTAAAACTCCATATAACATCAAAACCACTAATGGTAAAAACATGTGCCAGAGAATATCTAGGAATTTCATAAAACCTCCTCCTGTAAATGAAGCGGAATAAGACCCATAGATTGGAAAGTAAATTAACCAACCTCTATCTCTCGCCATAAAACCAAAAACTGCAATAAATATCATTCCTACAAAGAAGAGCGGAATTGCATTATAGACATTATATGTTAGTACAAAAGCTGAATCGAGTTTTGATCCTCTTCTCCAAGCTACAACAGCACCTAGAACTATTCCAATCACAGAATTAAGAACGAATGCAGTCCCTAAAAGAAGAAGTGACCAAGGAACATAATCTGCAATTATCACATTGACATATTTCATGTGAAGATATGAATAACCGAGATTTCCAGAAAGAACATTTCTAATATAAATCCAATATTGATTCCAAAGAGGTTCATCTAATCCCCATCGCTCAATCAATGCTTGCGTTACACTTGGATCAACATCTCTTTGAGTAGCAAAAATAAACGTGGGATCACCAGGCATAACTCTGTAAATAATGAATACAATAGTTATGGCAACGTAATAAGCTACAAGAGCGAAAAACACTTTTTTCGCAATATATCTCACAATCCTCCAGTTAATATGTTTCCATACATAATAAGACCAAATAAGAAGTATAATTGTGGATATACTAATGATTTCAAGAATAGTTTTAGCAAGATAAGTAGGATGTCCAGTGGTTATAAAATCTGGAATAGTTATTTTAATTAATTCTCCTAAAATTAAAATGACATTGAGTAACCAAAACGCACCTGAAGACACCTTAAATAATCTTCGGTGTTCTTCCATTATGTCTTTTTTCACAGTATAAACAAATACACAGGTAAAAATGAGGGTAAAAATAGCAGAGCCAAGTGCCATCCACATGGGTATTGATGCAGTTCCACCTAGCACAATAGACGGGCTGTAAATCAATCTTCTTCCCATCTCCAAAAAGGTTCTTCCCCTAAACAAAATAGCTCTGGTATTGAAGTATGATTCAATGTTTTGAGGTGTTGCCAAAGAAGCAATAACACCTATAATTATTGCACTAATTGTAAATATTAAAGGTAAAGATCCTGCAGCAATGAAATAAGGAAAATTCTTTGTTTTACGGAAGAATCCTTCTTTTACTTCAACTTCTCTCAAACTCATATTATAATCTCCAATGGTTGTACCTTCTTTATTTGAAATACTTTTAAATTTTTCGGGTTATACTTAATGTTTAGATAAACAATATTAAACTAAACATTATTTTTGATAAGTTTTAAAAGAAAAATAAAAAGAATCTAAGGTTCAATACCTTAGTTCCATTAAATTATTTTTTACGTCTTCGTAATTTGATAGTTCCAACTGTTGTCATTACTGCAACAACTGCAGTAATTATTGCGAATGCTGGAGCACCTTCAGTAGCTATTGGTTCAATCAGATGTAGATTAAGCCAAGTTTGCCAATTATCTGGACCAGTTGTATTACCCATAATATAACCAGCGAATTCGTCGATTCTATATAGAGCTACACCACCAAGTACGTTAATTGGTATGTAAGGTAGATCGGTTGCTACAATCAACTGAATTTCATCAAGTTTTTCCTTGATTACATTTTCATCAACTGTATACAATATATCGTCACAAAGTTGGGTTACATCATCTTTTGGGGTTCCTGACCAACCAGGAATGTTGACTTCATCTGATCCCCACCATCTGTCAGCACTAAACATCCAATATGCCCAGTTTGGATAGAAATCACTCCAAAAGCCTACCCAACCAAGAAATGCCCAGTCATAGTCGTATTTATCAGGGTAAGTTCCTCCAGGACCACCAACATAAGTCCATAGTAGGTCAAATAAGATTGGTACAAGAGTGACTTCAACACCAATATCGGCCATGTAGTCTTGGATTAGTTTAGCTGTATCAACTGATTCTTGAGCTTCAGCAGAAACCATCAACTCAAATGAAAGATCTGTGTCATTAGCATCCTCTCTAATACCATCGCTACCAATGTCATCTGTAAATCCAATACTATCTAGGAGCGCATTAGCTACTGCAACATTATAGTCATAGGTAGGAATATCTGGATTATAGTACGGACCATATGGTAAACTCATTGAGGCTGGACAAGTTAGCCCACGACCATAACGAGCAATATCTACTATTTCATCTCTGTTAATTCCTGTTAGAACGGCTTGTCTGAATTCTAGAACATTATTTGGGTATCTTCTCTGGTTCATGGTTAAGTACATAATATAATCTTGGTAAAATTCGTGTACTTCAATGTTTGGATCCACCTTTGCTAAAGCTTCTAATTCTGGTGGAGGACCGCCCATCATTTCTATTTCACCAGTACTTAAGGCGTAGTATTGGGACTCAGTTGAAGGAATTAGTTGAATTATTAATTCTTCAATCCATGGACCTTCAAGGAAGTAGTTAGGATTTCTAGATAATTTGATGAATTGTCCTGTTTCCCATTGTTCAAATACGAATGGACCACTTCCAATTGGTGCTTCATTGTTGAAAGTGTAAATATCAACAACATCTTCCCAAATGTGTTCAGGTAAGATAGTACCAGTTGCAAAATCTAAGAGTACATCAGCTTCTTTTGGTGAAAAATCAAATTCTACTTGAATTTTATTCTCAGCTGTAAACTTAGTTATACCAATTAAGTCATCAAACATCCAACTTCTACGTGGGAGACCAGGATCACTTAGTTTTAGATTCCATGTGTATTCTATATCGTCTAAGGTAAGTGGAATTCCATCGTGCCATACTGCACCTGTTCTAATTGTGAAGTTCCATAAAGTGTTATCTAAACTGTTTTCCCAAGATGAAGCCAAACCACCTATTGGATTGTTTTCAGTGTCGAGATTTATAAGTGCATCATATACGAAATCTATGATATATCCTTCATAGATTGAACCATATGTTAACGGATTAAGTGTAAGTGGATCTGTTCCACTAGCAACGGTAACAGAACCGCCAACAAAAGGGTCATCTTGAGCAAGGACAGACATAGATGAAGATGTCAATATAATCCCAGCAAATAGAATTGCTGTTGCGATTAATAATTTATTTTTCAATTTTTTATCAATCCTTTATTTTTTTCCTTGCCTTTGATTAGTTCATCAAAGACTATTATAGCAATTCTTCAGAAATATATAAGTATTTCGGGGAAAAAAACATATGTTTAGCAAAAGCGTTAAAAACTAAACATAATAACTATTCATAAGAGCGTGAATGATAATGAACACACGAGACATAGATTTCACTAAATTCAAGGATAAATTTGATAGAGAAGTAGTCAAAGTTATGCGAAATTTGAAAGTTCCTGGAATATCAATCTTAATCACTCAGGATAAAAAACCATTATATCAGAGATGTTTTGGAGTGAGAGAAAAAGGTGATGTTAAGGCAACAACTCCTAATACTCTATTTGGAATATCATCTATTACAAAATCTATCACATGTCTCGGGGTTTTGCAATTACAAGAAGCTGGGTTACTGAATATTGATGACCCAATTTCAAAATATATACCTGTTAAAATTGGGTTAGAATCTGATCCAATAAAGATTCGACACTTGATGAGTCACGCTTCTGGTATTCCATCTTTAATGACATTTTATTTTTCCCAGATGAATCAGGACTTATATCAAGCTAACGCTCCTATCTTCCCAATGGGGAATTGGGATGATTTCTACTTTCACATAAATGATGCTCAGAGTGAAATTCTAAGTTCACCTAATAAGAAATATTACTACTTCAATGCCGGTTTTGTCTTACTTGGACAACTTATAGAAAAACTATCTAAACAACCATTTGAAGAGTATATTACAGAGAAAATCCTACAACCTTTAGGAATGAATAGAAGCACTTTCTTTAGAAAGACCGCTGAAGAAGATGAGGATATTTCTCGAGGATTTAATTTTGGATTGCAGGACAAGAAGATCAAACGAGCTCCTAAAAACCTCTTATCTGGTCCCTTTATCTCTGGTTCAGGAGGATTAATCTCCAGTGCAAAGGAAATTACTAATTTTCTACAATGTCATATTGATGGTGGAGAATTTAATGGAAACAGAATTTTGGAAGAATCTTTAATCAAAGAAATGTGGCAATCCCATAACAATAATATTCAAGCTCAGTACTTGAACTATTATCCAAATTCTAATGCTGCTTACGGCTATGGCTGGAAGATTCACGAAAATTTCTTCGGTCATAGATTATATGTTCATGGGGGAATGTCTGGTGTTTCTGGTGGTTGGGTAGGTTTCATACCCGAGTTAAATCTTACCTATGCACAGCTCCAGAATGTTAACTGGACTCCTGAACACCTAATACTAACTGCGTTTGCATTACTTCTCGGAAAAGACCCTGACGAAGACATGCCCCTCTACAAACGCAGAAAACACTATCGAGTACTCTCTGGGAAATATGAAGCTTATAAGAAAACAATAACAATGGAAATACAAAGCAGAAATGGACTGTTATTTCTCACAGATGAGAATTGGTTTGATAAACATTCGACACCTCTTATACCAAAAAATGATAAACCAGAAGTGATGGACTTCTATGTCATCACCGAGTATGGTAAGATGGATGTACCTTTTACAAAACATGACGATGGTGAAATTACTTTCGATTGGGAAAGACACATTTTACATAAGAAAACTATAGAGTTGGAGGAAGATTAAGGTATCAAAGTAGTGTTCTTTTCATTTTATTCACCATTTCAAGAACACTCCTCCCTCCTTTCTATTATCCCGTCATAAACAATCAGAACTTCTTGTAATTCCTCAAGAATATACGGATGTTATTTATGTTATAAGAAGAACCCACCTTATTGGAAACTATGCATGTGAATGTAGTTACTTATGTGAGAGTCAGTACAGCTGATCAAGAATCTGGTAGAGATACTCAGTATGATGTAATAGACAAGAAAATAAAAAGTGTTGGTTACAGACATGTTCTAGATACATTTGTTGATGAGGATGTTTCTGGAGATAGTCATGTTGAAGAGAGGCCAGCTTTTAAAGAAATGTTAGAATTCATCTCAACCTATAATTCTCAAAGACCTGAAGACCCAATCAGAGAAGTATGGGTTCAAACTCGAGACCGTATTTCAAGAGAAGTTGATATGTTAGGATATGCGTCTGTTCTCCTTAGAAGTAGAGGTGTAGAGATTAGAGCAACAGAGGAATCTGAAGAAATGCTTGTAACAAGGATCTACGATCTATTAGGAGAAGAAGAGCTTAAAAAATACAGACAAAAAAGAATGTATGGAATAAAACGTAGGATACAGGATCATAAGATCATGTCTAGACCACCTATTGGATATAGAATCGATGACGGAAAATTGGTTATTGATGAAGAAATGAGACCTAAACTTGTCGCGATATTCCAAATGTTCGAAGAAAATGTTACTATGTCAACTATTAGCAACAAATATAATATTCCAAGGAGCACTTTAGCATACCTAAGAAAGAATCCAATTTATCGTACTGGTGAATACTACTGGAAGGGAAGAATAGTATATCAAGTAGAACCTGTTCTTAAAGAAGGGGATATAGACTTTCGTGATGAAGACGACTTCTATAGCTAAAAAACTCCCTCTTTTTTCTTATTTTTAAGTTATTAAAATTGGAATTTATTGGTATTGATTTTCCATATTGTTCCTACAACAAATCTTCTGCTTCCACAAAATTTATTATTTAAAAATTGATATTGTTATAGTTGAAGGAAGGATGGATAGACTGAGTAAATATCTGACATTAATGATTCTGTTTTGTGTAGTAGTATCTGTACCATGTTTTAGTGAATTAGACGAATGTTTAGATAATAATACAGTTACTAGTTCATCAGATACCATAGAATCAGAATCTCTTGGATTGATTTTAATATATAATGATCAAAATTTCACAGATTATGGTTTTTCAGGTTTAGGAACCGCTTTAGATCCATACATTATTGAAAACTATGTATTTGACACTTTCAATTATGGTGTAGGAATTCTTGTTGAAGATACTACAAAACACTTTATTATTAGAAATTGTTCGATTAAAGCCTTATGGACTTGTATCTATATTCGTGATGTAGCTGATTATACGGCAACTATTACCAATAATACTTGTTATACAATTTATAACCATCAGACAGCTAGCGGAGGTATAGCAGTAAGTAGAACAAACGGTGCCGAAATAACAAATAATTTTTGTGAATACGAGCAAGTTACTCATCTGGATGAATATGGAGATTCAGGTATTTTTTTGTATTCTACTAACAACACGCTAATTGAGAATAATACATGTTTGAATCAAAGTGAGAATGGAATTTTTTCTATTGATAGTGAAAATAACACTTTTTGTAATAATGTGTGCTCATTCAACTTCTGGGGAATAATGGTTGTAGGTGCTAGAGCTGCTACCATAAAAGGTAATATCATTAATAACAATATCGAAGGCATAGAAATAATATATGCTGAAGTAGTGATAGATGACAATGTAATCGGTTTTAATGAAAGGGATGGAATAATGATATATTCAGTATATGATTCAGAAATTATCTCAAATACAATTGAGTTCAATGGTTGGTATGGAATTAGATCATGGGACACTCACAGATGTAGGATGACCTACAATCTAATTAGAAACAACACAGAATATGGTGTAGCATTAGATGAGAATTCTAGACTTAATTCTATTCATCATAATTATTTTGTTCATAACAATATCGAAGGTTCATCACAAGCCTACGATTCAGGAAAAGACAACACTTGGTTTGATGAAGATACTTTAGAAGGAAATTATTGGTCTGATTGTGAACAAAATAGTACCTATCATATCAATGGAAAAACAGAAAACAATGACCTTTATCCTCTGAATGAAAATCTAGAAAGACCTACTACTACAAAACTACATTTTCATGTAACAATGGTTTTCTTGGGGGTAATCTTTCTATATTTAAATAATCGAAAAAAGATGAAGATTTAAGCTGAAAGCTTAATTCTCTAGCCTACTTAACAAAATATCTTCCTGTAAATCTCTCATAGATTCCTGGCAACTTATTTTGCTCATGCAAGTGTAGCATCCAAACATGTATCAACAATTCTTCTAAAGAAGTACCCAATTCACCCAAGATATCTTGTTCAATTTCATAATTTAAATATCTCTTTAGTAATGTAGAACTCGCAATTCTGGCATCTTTTCTAATCCTTGAACATTCTTTATCATTATTATTTATAGAACAGTAGGTTTTACAAACATCATCAGGTTTGAAGCGTTGCTCCTTGATTACAGTATCTTGTTTTTTAGTGGAAGGTAGGATTGTTTTCTCTTTTGGTAGTTTCTTCTTTTGTTGAGAATGTTTGGTTTGTGTAAGTTTATTGTAGAGTGATGTACGCATTTCTATGAAACTATCGAACAAAAGAGGAAAGGCTGCAACTGAAAGACTGCAATCAATTGTTGAGGTAGTTCCGAAAATTTAAGGAAAAGAAAGTATATAAACATAATGAGGAAAAAAGAAATTGTTGAAGAAACAAGATTTACATTAAATTTTGTCATTGTTTTTATATAGTAAAGTCAGTATATATAATTGAGATGTAGATAGGAATGAGCATTTTATTATCAAAATCTTAGGAATAGGAGTTAGACATAAGAATGGTTCGTAAGTTGAAATGGTTGATGCTAATGTTATTATTCACTTCATTTATCTTATCACGTTCTATCCAAGCTATTTCAGAGGAAGAGTATTTGATTGTTAGAATTGTGGATACGGAGTACCCTCCCTCAATTAGGATATCGGATGAGGGACTTTATACATCATTCGAATTCCTTATGAATCTTCAGATTGAGAATCCTACGCAATCAGGTATAAATATTACCTATGTTTGCAGTCCTGTTCCATATCCTCATTTAAGAACGAATCTAGAAAACAAGAGTTTGGAGATTATGTTATCAGTAATGATTGAGGGAACAATTCCACACAATTATACTTTTCAACCTGGTATAGTGAATAGAACTCATTACTTTACGATGGTGGTATTAAGCTATGAAAGCGAGCAATTGCCTTTTGGAGAATATGAGATATGGTATGATTTTACCAATTGTAGCTACGCTTATTCACCGGTAGTTTCTGAAAAGATGATTATCTATGTAACAGAGAGCAGTGTAACTTATTTCTATGAATTCAACAATGAATCAGAAGTTGTCTTAACAAAATCAGATCTAACAACACCATTTGATCAAACAAATCTTTCAATAACTTATATTGGTATTTCACTTCTATTATTTTCTGCTTTAATTAGGAAACTTAAGCATAGAAAAAAAGTTATTGATGTGAAAACAGTGAGGATTAGAAGAAAATTCTAACCAAGTTCTGTTATTCTCAAATGAATTTTTCAGGTTTAAATCTAAAAAAAGAAGAAATGGAAGATGATAGTTAATAATACAGTTTAATGTATTTGAACATCTCATATCCATCTATAATTCCCCAACCACAGTCATAAATTGCATAAGTCGCATTATCATGGTATGGAAAATCAAGATAGTAAGTATTATTATCATTAATCCAGTCAATATAACCACCAATTTCTGTTGTGTTGGAGCTTGGGGGACTTCCTGGTTCATCACCAGTTTTTTCAAAGAGGGTTTGTATCAATGTAACATTTAAATCAGTATTTGTTTTGTAATTATTCTGATATTGTTCAAGAAGTGCTAGAATGCCAGCAACAAGAGGACAAGAATTACTGGTACCTCCAAATTCAGGATAATCAGGAACAGGAGACCAATCCAATATTGTTCCCATGAAAAGTGCTGCAATTTCAACACCCCAACCTGTATTAGCTCTTGTATCTCTTTCCCATCTATCACCAGATCCAAGAATGGTAGTCCCATCTGTCACACCAGTTACTCCAATGACAGAATCATAGGAACATGGAAATTTAGCTAGATAATCATAATAGAAAATAGCACCTTCTTCTGTTCCTTCTAAACCATACTGACCAGCAGCTCCTACTGAAACAACACCAGCTTCAGATAAAACTTCAAATTGCTCTTCGAAATCCATATATGGATATGTATTTGTCCATGACATAGATATTATGTCAATTTCAAAAAAATCATAAGGGGCTTTGTAATCATAAGATGAATCATTCCTATCTTCTTGTAACCATATGATCGCATCTTCAGCTTTTTGCTGACTACCCAGAGTTTCCAAGAATATGTAAGTAGCTGCAGGAGCTATTTGTCGAAGTGTAGCTAAACAATAAGTACCATGTACATCCGTATCAAATTGGTAATCATCTTTTCCTTCCTCGAAGATTTCTTCCCATTTCTCTTGGTTAGTATCGGTTGTTTCATTCCAATCTTCATAAAAATCTCCATCAAACTCTTTGAGATATTGAATATCAATATATTTTCTGTCGGGGTCTTGATATAAATCATTGTAACAGGATCTATACAATGATTTATGGAAATCACTATAATTTTCGTGACATCCTAGAATATCATCTAAAATACATATTGTCACTCCTGAACCATCTAAATATCCCTTATCAACTTCATAGTCATGAAGTTTGTCGATTCGCAAATCCTCCAGATCTGTTGTGTCGTTGGCATTCTTAACAATGTAACCTGCAGTATCTGATTTATCTTCGGTATCTTGCCAACCTTTAACAAAGTGAGCTTCAACTCTAACAAAGTGAGCTCCTGCGTATCCTTCTGGATAGTAGGTCTTTACAAAGGGAGAACCTAGACCCTCAGATGTAGAATCAACAGCTAAGTTATCAAGATAAATGGTAGTACCAGTATAAATCCATGGAGGATCTCCTTTGGTAACAGTGAAATTAACTGTTAGTTTGTTATAGAACAGAACTTCTGTAGTTCCTGTTGGATCGTTTATCGTTACATCATTGCCTGAAACTCCCTGTACAAACATAGTGGGAATCATCCCTGCTAGTGAGAAAACAACAATAGTTGTAACTATTAGACTTAATATTTTTTTACTTTTCATTTCGTAACATCTCTCAATTATTGTACTACTAATTGTAGCCAAGTATACAATAAGAAATTACTACAAAAAGAACTACAATATATATTGCCAAGCTTGAAGATATTTGAAAATAATTGCTATGAGATGTTTAATATTAGAAATAAGATTTTAATATAAGTACTTGGTAGAACCGTTAGGAGCTAGTGATGTTCTTCATTTCGATCATCTCTCAATGAAACGATTAAAGAATTGAGCTAGCTCCATTACTTCTAGACTAATCAAGAAAATAGTTTATAGAGAAGTGGAGAATAATTCGAATTCATCCTTGTAATTTACGCAAATACCGAAAAATATCACATTCCCAATAGACTCATTTATCTCTTTCAGAGTGTTCATTCGTGACAGTTCTTTCGACATAAGTACTGTTCACTTCCGAGTTACTCTAGGAGAAATCCTAGAGTTTTTCTTTGGGTTTTAATATTGAGATTTAGTATATTTTGTGATTAGTTTGTCCTATTCAGACTTGTTTTATGAGGAAATAGAAGATATTCAGATGGATGAGTTAGAAAGGGAAAAAGAACTAGAGTTAGAAGAAGAGATATGGGATAAGTTAGAAATTGTTGAAATCCAACAAGAATTAATGGAGGATGGTTTTGATTTGGAAGAACAAAACTCTGTCCATCATCATTTTGATTCATGTCTCCCAGTAGGTGGAGGATGGTTTTTTTACCTCTTACCATTGGCTTTTCTAATAGCTCTATTTATCGATTTAGGTCGCATAGAACTACCTATTATTGAGATACCCATGGGATCATTTAACTGGGATGTTTTCTGGTTTAAACTGTATTATCTTACAGTGCGAAGCAAGTCATTTTATCTGTGTCTATTCGGTATTTCTTCTTTTTTTTTGATTTTCAGGATAGCTAGAGATAAAGAATGCATGAAAAAGAGATATGTTCGAATCATAGTTGCTTTATCAATTCTTTCATGTATTGGAACAATAATATTTTATATTTTGTATCTGGTAGTTCAGTTTTCTTCGCTTCTCTCTTGAAAGTTCTACGTTTTTGAAAAATCAGTCAGTTTCGTTTGTATCTCTTCACTCTCTTTCTTTTTCCAAGTTCTCTTACCTTCCCCAAAACTTCCAATAATGTATATAATTTTGATATTGGATTTAAAAAGAATTGTGTTATTTCTTCGAGAATTTCCGAATTCCAAGGAATTTTGTTTGATACAGAAAATTATAGGGGTACTTTCCTCAAAAACCTTAATCTTTAATGGGATCATAAAAAAATGAAAAATGGGAAGATAAGTCGATAATAATAAATCACTTGATGAAGTATCTTCCTGTGAATCTCTCATAGATTCCTGGTAATTTGTTCTGCTCTTGCAAGTGTAACATCCACACATGTATTTCAGATTCGACTAAAGCTTCAGTACCAGATCTATTGGTTCCACCACCTTGTACCCACTGTCTCTCAAATGGACCCATAGGTCCGATACCTGACATATAATTTGCTTCAGCTGCTACGACAGCTCCTAAATTTTTCAAATATATTTCATCTGTGACATTTAGTAAACATCTACTGAAAGCTCTAACTAACCAGGTAACGTATTCATTTAACCAATTACCCATCATTTTCTTAGCCATGTTCATTGCCATTTTACTCATAGGAAAATTTGAAGTATAGTTATCAAAATCAAATCTTTGAAGAGCAAATGGAATAAGTATTTTCTCTATTTCTTCAGCTTCTCGATCGCTCATGGTTTGTTGTTAGAATTTCTTTATTTAAATATTTATTTAATTTAGAACCAGAGCATGAAAGCTGTTTGTTTTTCTGGTAACAAATCTTCCAATAACCATTCTTTTGGGATATCAGGATTCTTGTGTTCCAAGAGTTTTCTTACAGATGAATGACCTATGAATAATTGGGCTAACTGGTTTATTGTCAATTCCAAAATTTTGTCTAGTTCCACTTCTTGATCTATCAATTTCGAAGCATTACATTTTCCATCTTTGATATCTAACAACCAAATTCCTGTATTTTCAGATATGATTTTGTCCTCAACTTTGAAATAAACTTGAATATCTATTTTGATGGGATAATTCAGCTGCTCAAAACATTGCTTTAGATCAAGAATTCTTAGCATCGCAGGCCATTGGTTAAATTTATGTTCATCTTTAATAGAATTAAGATAGCTTTCAACTTCCTCTTGATAAGGTAAGTTGATGAATATGTTGCTAATATCTGCTTCGAAATTACGTAAAAATGCAAACAGAGTGTGTTTGGCTTTTGTATCAACAAAAGTGAAGTCCATTATATTCATCTCATGAACCCATTCTTTGACTTTTTTAAACTTGAAAGAAATATATGCTACAGGTTTGTCATCACGCTCAATCAAATAGATCTTGAAACCTTGGAGCTTCCCTCTTACTAACCAAGCATCAACATCCCCAATTACTCTTGTATACTTATTTTGAGCATTTTTTGCTATTTGGATTAGAGGAAGAAAATCATTTTTTTCTGTTACATCTTCGATTGAGATGTTTTCAGCGATCTTAAAATCTGATTTGATATCACTGGGTTTGAATTTGAATGTTATTGTTTTCTCACAGCTTTCAAAACCAAATTTCTGATAAAAACTATGTTCAAATGGCCAAAGAGCTGCAAGAGGATAACCTTGTTTTTTCCTATCCAACATAATCTTATCCGTTAATTGTTTAACATGACCTTTTCTTCGATAGATTGGATGTGTCATAACATAAGCTACTCCCGCACAATCAAATAGCTGCTCTCTTACAAATATCTGAAATTTATGAGAACCAGCTGCTGCATGGAGTGTTTCTTCCTCATATGAACCTAACATGTCTAATTCCTGAGTTTCAGAGAAGAATTTTTTCATCTCTTTAGCAGGTTCATGGAAGCACAACGAGGCTAACTTTACAGCTTGTTCTAAGTCCTTGGAATCTTTGAACTCTCTAATCATTCTAATTCAAGCAAGCTAATCAGAAGTGTATTTTAATATGATGATTAAAAACAGAAAAAGGAAAAAAAGACTCTAAAGTCTTCTTTTGAAAAAGTCAATAAATAGCTTGAAAGTTCTAATTCTCATACCTATATCAGAATATGCACCATGACCTTCATCAGCAAATTCGACATATTCATATGTCTTTTCACCTTCAGTTCCTTCTTTCCAATCCATTTCAAGAAGTTTATCTCTAAACTGTCTGCTTTCTTCAACAGGACATCGAGGATCATTTACACCATGTATCATTTGAATAGGAACTTTGATGTTATCTACAAAAGTCATAGCTGAACCATTTTTCCAGACTTCTTTATTTTCTTCATAGTTACCCAGATGTTGTAATAGAAAGTATTGGAAATGAGGTTTAGATTTGTCAAACATTGTTTTTAAATCTGATATCCCTATCCATGCTGAACCAGCATTCCATCCAGCATCTGCATATTTAGTTAATTGGATAAATGTCATATATCCTCCATAGGAACCTCCGAAGACTCCTATTCTGTTTGGGTCAACGTAGTCTAGCTTTTCTAAATACTTCTTAGCCCACACTACATCTTTAGCATCTCCTCCTCCCCAGTCTTTAAGATTCAATTCCATGAATTCTTTTCCATAACCTGTACTTCCTCTGATATTAGGATTTAGTATGACAAATCCTTCATTAGCAAATACTTGGGAAAACATATCAAACATCTGGAAATATTGTCCTGTTGGACCACCATGTACATTTACTAATGCCGGATATTTCTTTCCTGGTTCGAGTCTTGGTGTATATACCGTTGCAGCAATTTCTTTTCCATCAAAACTTGGGTATTTAATATACTGTTGATCATAGAAATCATCAGTTGTCAAATCTGTTTGTGGGGGAATGATTATTTCTTCTAAATCTTTCTTCAAATCATAACGAGCTAGAACATCTGGGGTTTTAGGTTCCATTCTCGTGTAAACCATGTATTTGTCATCTAAGCAGAATCTAGTATAATAGGTTAAACCTTTAAATGGGAGCTTTTTAGCATCACCTGATTCAATATCATAAATTATAGGTACAATTTCAGATTCATGATTTTGATGAACAACTATCTTCTTACTATCAGCTGAAAACCTACTAACAGTTTCCTCATATTTACCTTCTCCAAGCCAAGTTATTTCTTCTGTTTCAAGATTAAAAATACCAGATTGATATATACCTATTTCATCACTAGAAATTGAAAGATATTTCTCATCAGGAGAAATTACTCCAAAAAAGTCATTTGAATTATCAGAAATACTTACTAATTTCTTTATTTCACTACCATCTTCTTTAATGGCCCAAATATCGGTGTTTTTGATATTATAAGTGTCATTAAAATTATAATATATCCAACCATTTTCACTCCATTCTGCGTAACCCCAGACAGGTTTATCATGAGCAGTTAATTGTTGAACTTCTTTAGTTTCCAGATCCATTATAAACAAGTTCATCTGGTCATGACGATTGGATGAAAATAGCAGTTTTTTACCGTCTGGACTGACATTCATTGGATATTCTTGAGCTTTGGGGGTGTCAGTCAATTGAGTGATTTCTTTGGTTTCAGTGTTGTAGAGGTAGATGTTGTGTTGCTCATCACCATCTATATCGCGGGTGTAAGTTATGTGAATATCATCTTTTAACCAAATAAAACCAGCTCTAATTGCTTTAGGCAATTCACCATCAGTAATTTGCTCATATTCCATTGTTTCAGGATCTAAAATGTACAGTTCCTGTCTCTTAGTTTTATTCCAGTAGAACCCAATTTTATCTTTTTTATGATTGGGTGTAATAAAACTGAAAGATGGAATAGAAGCAAGTTTCTCTAAAGTAATTTCTTTTACCATTATATTCAAATCAGATGAAAATGTTTGGAATAAAAAGTATTTCGAAATAACAATCTTCTTCATAAAGAATAGAATAAGGCCTTAAAGTGTCGAATAAAGTTTTTAAAGAAGCTTTAGAAGAGATTCTGACATGATAACAATTGATGTACTATGGGCTGCTGCTCTTGGCTATCTCTTAGGTTCAATTCCAATCGCTTGGATTGTTGTTAAATTGTGGTTGAAAATCGACATACGTACTGTTGGATCTAAGAATGTTGGTGGCAGAAATGTCATTCGTGCATTTCAAGCACATGAAAAACCCAAGAAGTTAGCCTATACTGTTGGAATAATTGAAGCTATACTAGATATGATGAAGGGTTTCTTTGCTATGTGGTTAGCAGTTTATATCTCCTCATTTAGTCAAAATGACCCTTGGGTTATTGCTTTTGCAGGTCCTGCTGCAATTCTCGGACACAATTGGCCAATATGGCTTTGGGGACCAGGAGGAAAAGGTGTTGCATCAACCATGGGAGCAATGATTTTCTTCAATCCTATTTTCTTGCCTATGTGGCTAGTACTCTACTTCATCTTGGGATCAGCTATCATGTATAGTGCGATAACATATCTAGTCAGTTTTGTTGTGATGGGTGTTATCTTCATCTTCTGGGGAACAGACATATGGAAATGGATATCTGTAGCTAACCCAATTAACGACTTAAATGCAACTGGAACTGTGGAAATCTTCGGTTGGGTAGCATTTGCAACAATGATAGCAATAACTCTTGTTGTTCTATCTAGACAAGGTGAAAACTTCAGAAAGATCAAAACTGGCGAAGCTAAAAAGATGAAACTTTGGAAAATCTTTACTGGTAAAACAGATGAAGCTCTAAAGTGAAATTTCTTTTCTTCTTCTTTTTCTTTTTATTAGTCTACAGAATATAGTATGTCTAATGCTTCATTTATTTTTTCAGTACTTATGGAACAGAAAGCAACCCTTATTCCATTCAAACCATTTTTCTCATTGACAAAAGGTATTGTACCTAATCCCTTTTCCAACAGTTTTGTTGATATTTCAGTTGCAGTTTGTTGTGTCTTCAACAAGAAGTAGCTAAAGAAACCAGAATTGAATTTTACCGGATACAGTAATTTGCTTTCGTTTGATTCTACATACTCTTTAACAAGTTGGTACCTTTTTTTCAAGACATCTAAATTACGTTGTTTTTCTTGAAGAATCTTCTGTTTTTTCACTGGCTCTGTGAGTATATTTGTTAAAGCTTCTTGAATCCCTCTAGGTGAACTCGATGTATTAGATCGAGCAATTTTCGCAATCATCTCTCTAATTTCAGCTTTCTTTGAATCCTCTGTTTCCACACCCATTCCTAAAGTAATCATCCCTAAACGTGCTCCATATGCGCAAAATCTTTTGGAAGGTCCATCAACTTTCACTGGGAGAACATTCTCATTTAAACCTACTAAATATGGGAAAATTGAATGATCTAAAACTTCATTTTCATAAACATAACCTTCGTATGCATCATCAATAATAATGACTGTTGGTTTGATTACTTCAACAAGAGCTTCTTGTAACTCCTTAACTTGATCAAATGTTGGACTTATTCCTGATGGATTATTTGGAAAATTGAGATAAATACCAATTTTATCCTCAGCACCTTGAAGTGATTTTAGTTTTTCAATTAGACTCGATAATGCAAGATTGCCTTCTTTATCAACTAGTTGGTATGTTTCTTCCCTCAATCTTTGATTTTTGAGAAATACATTATCGACATTTCCCCATCTGGTGTTTGGGATTAGAAGGGGGTCATTTTGATTGAAGAATAATTGACTTGCAACCATCAATCCACTTGTTAATCCACCACAGGAAGTAACTGGAAGTGTTGACAATTTATCAGTTATATCTTGTAATTCTTGAGGATAAGTTTCTAAAGTATCTTTTTTCCAAGCATGAACAAAAGACGAATTCCCTCTTAAATTAGCGTAGGCAAATAACTGGGTGGCTGTAAGTTTTTGGGTTTCTTCTACAAGAGTGGGAAAAACCATTAATTCTCCATTATCTTCTGTAGCTGAACCGGTTGTAGCATTTATGAAATCTGGAAATTCTTGCATTCGTTTTGTAGCTCGCATACCCCATGCAAGTGTACCTGATGCAAGGTTAACATTCTCATTTACATATCGACCTGTATTAGAAAGGTATTTATCAAGATTCATGAGTGAAAACAACGAATAGAATCATAATTTAAACATTGAGTAAGCTACATCTAATAAACTCTGCAAGCACATCTGTCACTTTCAAAATAATCTTCAATTTGCCAAGCATGCCCACCTTCATGACCGAATCCAAGATATCTATAACCAAATAATGATTTGATTGTGATAGAGGGTCCACTCTTCCATTTAAAACCCGAATCAAAAATCCATTCTTCTTCAGATAATTGCTTTATTCTCTCAATTAACTGACTAAAGGAGATTTGCCACTCATCTATTACATCTTCAAGGCTTTTAGATTTTCTAATTGTCACTTGGATTTTATTAAACTCGTGTTCTCTCTTTGTTCTGAACCATACATCTTTCTTCTCAAGAATTAAATCAAATGATTTTCTTAATTCTTTATTCCAAGAAGCTAAATGTGCGATTATATCCTTGATGGTCCAGGCTTTTACAATATGATGCTGAACAATTTCCTCTTTGTGTAAGCTGTTGATTATAAACTCCATTTTTTCATGATTTTCTTGAAGAAATTCAACTGCTTCTTGCTGATTCATCATTTGAATTATTTATTTAGTTCTTTAATCCTTTCTGTTATCGAAGAAATAAAGATTTATTAGCCGTCTGCTTTTAGGAAGTCTTAAGTGAGGAATATACATGGATGTAGTTCTGTTTAAAGGAACATTACAAAAGGCTGAGATATCTTTTGGTTTATTGACCAAGAAAAAAGCCTTAGTCTTCGAAAAGGGAGGTAAATATCTTTTACCTAAAGATAAGAATAGCCAAGTTATCGAACTTCCAGAAGAGATAGACTTAGCAAAAATAAAGAAAACAACAAAGGAAACTGATAAAGCTCTGGAGGTTTATCTTAATCATCGTGATTTAGCTGCTAGTACTTATGGAGGTTTATTGACTGAATTTTACATTAATAAGAAAGCTAAAACAGAGATAATTCTAGAAGAATTGGATGAAGAAGGAAAGAAGTTCTTCCAACCAATTTTCGACCAAATACTAAAAGCAGCTTATTATAAAAGAGGAGCTACTTTTCCTGATTATTTCAAAGAAGCAAAAATAATGACAAGATATGCTCTTATGGATTTAGAGCTTGTTTTTGGCACATTAGTAAAGGATTTTGATAGTTTCTTGTTTAAAGAATCCAAACCAGTTTCAATTTATCCACTACGTTACTCTGCAAGAGAGATTACTGAAGAAGATTTAGAGAAAATGGAGTCTTTATACGCTGTGAAATTCCAACAATGGTTGAAATGGAGAAAGATTCTTAGAAAATCAGAATATCTTTACAATTTTATGATTCACTGGGTCTTTCAAATTCTCGAAAATCTCTATCCTGAGGATCAAGAATCCATTAAAGAAACAATCGAAGATGCAGAAAGAATAGAATTGTTCAGCAATACAGATGTTTTAGCTGCAATTCAAAAAAGAGAAGATTTTGAAGCTGAAGATTTCACTCAAGTGAGTTTGAACAAACATCTATTATACTATTACTCAATGCAATACACTTTTGACGAGAAACAACTAACTTTTAAGAAATACAAACAAACACCAAGTTTTGGATATCAAGATATTTTTATCTCGATGACAAATTTCTATGCTTCGATGCCATTGTTTACTAATTTCAATCCTCTTTTCTCGATGATTACTGGTGGTTTGATTGAATGGATAGAGCAGAATTTGACATTCCAAGCTATGCGTGGAAATCAACAGTTGGATCCATATAACATTATTCCAAATGCAATCTCATTTCTATTATCTATAATAGGATCTCAAGCTAAAAAACTAAAAGATAAGAAGTATATTCTGATCAAAACCCTTCAAAAATTACTAACTCCTGAAGTGTTAAAGGAAGGTCTTTCATGGGTTAAACAGTCACAATTAGCTTTTCAAGGAAAAGATCCCAAGAATGTTTCAACTGAAGTTTCTGATGAAGAAGTTGCAGAAAAACTGAAAGAATTTGAAGAAATAGCTAAGGAGTACATTAAGGAATTAAAAGTAGCTCCTGTGAAAAAGAAAGAATATAATCTGATAATTGACGAATTAGGCATAGTCAACAAAACATTCGAAGAGATGAAACAGGAGAGAGATAAATATCTTCTTGTTAATAATAAACTTAAGAAAAATTTGACTGAATTTCAGAAAGATTTCATCATGTCACTACAATTATTTGAAAAAGATGTAGGGATACTGAACGAAATTGCAAAGCTTTTCGAATATTTTAACCATTATGTAATAATAGGAAATAGCACCGCTCTTTTTGGTTTTTCAATATTATTGTGGATGATAACCATATCTAAGCAAGGATCGCTTGACTGGCTTAAAGTAGAAGAACCAACAGCTATCAAACCAGCTGAAGAAAGTAAGAATCTTGCACGATACTGTATTAGATATAATACTATCTTACAAGGTTTCCTGATTAAGGGATATCCTCTTATTGAAACCACAGCTCCTACCTTGATAATTCAAGCAACTCAAAACTTAAGTGAGTTTATTATAGCAAAGGATACAGCTGAAGAGAAAAAACATCCAATTTATGCAGAAATGCTCAAGAATCTCAAGAGCATTTACTCTTAATTTTTTTTACTTTTCAGTACAAATAAAAGATTTATTAACTTCACTCAGCTTGCTCAAACAATGGCAATCCATTATCTAGGAGAACTAGCTATCCGTATAGTAATAATCTATGCTGGGATAGCAGGAGGTTTTCTACTACAGAAATGGTCTAAAGCTGAAAAAGCTGGTAAATGGCTATTATTTGTAGGAATAAACATTCTTACTCCAGTTCTACTTATCACGGTTTTTCTAGATATGGATACAGGTTCATTAACTAGTCTTAACTGGTGGTTCATTTTTCTAATCGCTACCCTTGGTATGGTTTTTTCTATGTTTATAGATTGGATTATGATAAGAAAGAAAAATCTTCCAAACCCAACTGTGGGCGCAGAGATAAATACAACTGGATTCATGAATGCACTTTTCTATCCTTTTCCTATTATTATTGGTATTCTATCTGGTGACATGCTTGCAGAGGGTCTGCTAGCGGCTTCAATTTATCTTATTGTACAAACTCTTTACCGGAATACAATTGGGGTTTATCTTGGTTTACACTATGGTTCTTCCAAAGAAAGATCGGTATGGAAAATTATCAAAGGTATAGTTTTGTTTCCCCCGACGATTGGTATGGTTCTCGGTTTAATACTCAGATTTTCAATTGGTCAAGTAACAATCGCACACCATTTTGCAGATTTTGTTTACAGTAATATCTCAAATCCAGTATTAGTGGATACAATATCACTAGGTCCAATAACAACTCCACACCAAATAGCTGATTTTATTTATAGTCATATTTACAATTCAGATTTATTGATTAAGGTAGCAATGGGTCCAGTTTCAATTGGAGATCATATAGCTACAATGGTATTTCAAGATGTATCGATGGTGATAATGCTAGCTTTAGTTGGATTGAGTTTCAAATTACCTAAGAAAAAAGAATGGAAAGAAGTAGCTTTGTTAAGACATGTTACAGCTCGTTTTGGTGGAGGTATTTTAGTAGTTGTGATTCTCTTTTTCTTACCTATTCCAACAGGGATGAAAGTTGCTATGATAATTCAAACTCTTGCACCTCCTGCCGTTGCAAATACAGCTTTTTCAAAATACTTCAAATTGGATGAAGTGGTAACGAGTCGTTCCATAGCTTTATTGACTCTAATAGCGCTTGTATTTCTACCAATTGAAATAACGTTATTAGTCTGGTGGATGGCATAAACTGTGGTCAATCCGTTCATTTTATAAGTTACCTTTTTCTTCAGCTGTTAGCGTTCTAACTCGCTAGGAAAAGCTCAATGACAAAGGATGTAATTATTCGGTTTGTTGGAAGTGCAGGTGACGGTCTAGTTTCTTTGGGTGACCTTTTCAGCAAGATTCTCAAAAAACATAATTTTAACGTTCTTGGATTCAGAAGTTATCAATCAGTCATTCGTGGTGGTTATAATGAATATCAAATTCGAGCTTCAACTGATGAAGTTCTTTCTGTAGGTGAAGATGCGGATATCATCGTTTTACTCAACAAACATGTAGCTGGGATTCATAGAACTCGTGTAAACTCAAATGCTATGGTAATATATGATAATGATTATATCGATTTAGATGAGCTGGAATATCCTGAAAATATAAAGAAACTACCTATTCCATTAGCAGCAATTACAAAAGATATTTCCAAATTAAAAGTGTTAAAAAATATTGTTGGATTTGGTGCCATAAGTATTATTCTAGGATTAGATGAAACACTAGTTAAAGAAGTTATTTTTGAGCAATTTGGTCAAAAAGGAGAAGAGATTATTTTCACAAATTATGAAGCATTGGAGAAAGGAGATAAGTTTGCTACAGAAAACAATTGGCCAGTTAAATGGGAGAAACATAAATACGAAAAAGCACAACAGATGATAATTACTGGAAATGAAGCATTAGCTTTGGGTATGATTTCAGCTGGTTTGAAATTTTATTCAGGATATCCAATGACTCCAGCCACTTCAATTGTTCACTATCTAACAAAACATCTTCCTACACTCGGAATGATTGTTAAGCAAACTGAAGATGAAATCGCAGCTGTAGGTATGGCTATAGGTGCAGCCTATTGTGGAGCTAGAGCCGCTACTGGAACTTCAGGTGGAGGTTTTAGCTTAATGACTGAACTTATTGGAATGGCAGGAATTGAAGAGATTCCGTTAGTGGTCATTAACTCTCAAAGAGCTGGACCATCAACTGGGATGGCAACAAAAACAGAACAAGCAGATCTTTTCCAGGCATATGGAGTAAGTCAAGGAGAATTTCCTAAAGTTATTATGGCTCCAAGTTCAGTTTTAGAAGCGTTTCAAGTTGGTATTGATGCAGTCGAAATTTCTGAAAAATATCAAGTTGTAGTTATAATATTGCTAGATCTCTATTTGTCTGAACAGATAGCAACAATACGAAAACTTGACTTAGTAAGAGAAAATAAAAGATATGAAATATTAGAAAATCCAGATGAAAATTACATTCGATACAAAATCACTGAGAAGGGTGTTTCTTCCAGAACGCTACCTGGAACAAAAAATGGAATGTTCTTCACTGGTTCAAGCGAAAGAAATGAACAAGGAACATCTTTAGCATCTACTTTAGCAGGTTTACCTGAAACCCTACCTATCAGAGAAGAAATGGTGAAAAAGAGAATGAGAAAGCTGGACTATATTCTTGAAGAACTTGAGAAACCTAAAGTATTCGGTGAAGAAAACACTCCTATTACCCTCGTCTCCTGGGGTTCAACGAAGTATATCGTAAGAGAGGCCATCAAACTCCTCAAAATCGAAGGAATTTCTGCAAATCAACTACATGTTAAGCACATTAATCCCTTCCATACAAAAGAAATAAGTGAAATTCTAGAACAAGCAAAAGAAGTTCTTTGTATTGAACAGAATTATACTGGTCAGATGAAAGATTTCATCCGAATGAAAACAGGATTTAATATTGAGCATAATCTTAGACGGTGGGATGGAGAACCAATTGTGCCGTCACAAATTATATCCAAAGTAAAAGAGGTGCTGAAAATTGAGTGATGATTTCAATTTTGTAATTAAGGATTATGAGAGTAATTTCAAACCTACATGGTGTCCAGGTTGTGGTAATTTCTCTCAATGGAGAGCTATTAGACAAGCTTTAATAGAATTAGAAATCCCACCAGAAGAAGTTGTTGCTGTTAGTGGTATAGGTTGTTCTTCACATATGCCAAATTTTCTAAAAGTCTATGGTCTTCAAACACTTCATGGACGAGGTATTCCAGTTGCTACAGGAATAAGGCTTGCTAATCCTGAACTTACAGTACTTGTTTATGCGGGAGATGGAGATATCTATGGTATAGGTGGTAATCACTTCCTTCACGCTTGTCGCAGAAATGTGGACATAATATCTATTGTATCCAATAATTTTGTTTATGGTTTGACGACAGGACAAGCAAGTCCTACAACTCCTGTCGGGACAACCACAAGGACTACTCCAAGAGGTTCAATTGAAAATCCAATAAATCCAATCGCTGTTGCTTTATCAGCTGGTGCTACTTTTGTGGCTAGAGGTTTTTCAGGAGATCTCAAACATTTGACTTATGTCATAAAAGAAGCAATCGATCATCGAGGATTTGCTTTCGTAGATATTTACAGTCCTTGTATCACTTTCAATCGCAATCAAACTTTCAATTATTTCAGAGAAAAAGTTTACAAAGTGGAAGAAACTGAACATGATAAAGAAGACTTTTACGCTGCTTTAGATCTTTCCAACCAGAGATTCATGAAGGATAATCTCCCAATTGGTATCTTCTATCAAATTGAACACAAAACAACCTATGAAGAGAGAGATTTCACTCTGAATCAAGGCATAATTCCTGCTCATGCTTCTTTAGATATAACCAAAGAACAAATTGAAGCTATAACCAAGGAGTTCTACTAATCGTTTCCACCAAAAATGAATTAGAGGGAAAATAATGAAAATAAGTAAACAAGAAAAGATTAAGATTATTGTTACAGTAGCATTACTTGTAACAGCTATTGCACTTACCATGAATTCTGTTCAAGGTACAGTCGCAGGTGGAAAACAAGAAGCTTTGCACGAAGCTACACTTCATAGTTTTTATGACAATGGTACCAATCAGTATAATACACAAGTGAATTTCACATTTGTTCTATTCAATGGAACTACATTTCCTGAAATCACAGAGTCCTATGATATTGGAGATAACCTAACACTATGGTTGGCTTATTCCCCTAAAGTTCAAATTGGTTACAACAAACAGCTGTTATTCAGAGCATCCATAACCGATTTACAAAATAACACAGTTAATCCCTTACCAACAATTGGTAATTTCAGTGTTGTTATTTCAAGCGATGTAGAAGATGGACTTGATCTTACTATTCCTGCTTCTTCCTTACAAGCAGATTACAGAGACCAAGAATGGATTGTTTTTTCATTGAGATTACCTTACAAATCAAACTTAGTTCTAACATTATTGTTTGTTGTTGGTGTTTTATGGGTGATGGAAGCTATCCCTCTTGTTGCTACTAGTCTGATGATACCAATATTAGGTGTTATTGCACTTAATTTGAGTGCCAAAGGATTACTAGCTCCATTTGCAGAACCAGTTATCTTTCTGTTTCTAGGAGGATTTGTCATCTCAAAAGCTATGAATAAAACGGGATTAGATAAATGGATATCACTCAATATCGTAAGGATAAGTCCTGATAATCCCCGAATACTTATGCTTCTGATGATGATGATCACTGCATTCCTTTCCATGTTCATGAGTAACACTGCAACTGCTGCAACCATGATTCCTATTGCTGTTGCTGTAACTGATAAGCTCAAAGTAGACAAAGCAATTGATGAGGAAAAAATCGAAAAATATGGAAAAGCTCTGATATTAGGTATAGCTTATAGTGCCTCTCTCGGAGGAATAGGATCTGCTATCGGAACTCCAGCTAATCCCATCGCAATTGCTTTACTATCTCAATACGCAGGTGTAACTATCAGTTTCAGTCAATGGTTTATCTTTGGATTACCTATAGTACTTCTAATGCTACCTTTGATTTGGCTTTATCTTTGGTTTGTTTACAAACCTGAAGTGCCAAAAGAGAGTATAAAAAATGCTAAAACTGCAGTTAAGAAAGAGTTAGATAATATGGGTCATCTAAATAAAAAACAAATCTATGTACTTTCTGTGTTTGTTTTGGCATTGACTTTATGGTTCTTAGAAGGAACAATTAAGAAGTATCTCTTTCCAACATTTTCTTCTTCAATTGTTGCAATATTTGCAGCCTTCCTATTGTTTGTCCCTGCAATATTTGAGAAGAGTTTAGTACTTAGAGGAAAGGATATAAACGATTTGAATTGGAATGCTATTCTTATCTTCGGAGGAGGATTGACTTTGGGAGTTATACTAACTGAATCTGGTGCTGGAGATTTGATAGCATTTTCAATAGCAGGTATCGGTATAACTAGCAGTATTGTATTCATAGCACTAATAGCTGTTTTTAGTATTGTTCTTACATTTATGGCTTCTAATACAGGTTCGGCAGCAATTCTAGTCCCTTTAGTTATACCCTTAGGACTCCTTTTCAAAATAGATCCAGTACTACTAGCTGTAGTTGCAGCAATAGGTTCAAGTGTCGATTTCATGCTACCTCAAGGAACGCCACCAACAATGATAGCATATAGTACTGAAAAATTTGAAGTTAAAGAAATGGCAAAAGTAGGGTCACTTGTAGATGTTTTCGGATTACTTCTAATCGCTTTTGTTCTACCTTTCTTCTGGAAAGCTATCGGAATTGTTTATTTCTGATATTTTCTATTTCCTTTTCTTTTTTTATCTTTTATAATACATATATACAACACTAAAACACTAAATAATACAGTATTGACTGGATATGAAATTGTATTTGCCCTTTCTTCTTCATAAGTAAAAATTATATCTCCAGATAGAAAAATTTCTGATCCATTAAAGAAGTCTATATCCTCTTGGTACTTTAGTAAAATTCCAGTTTTTCTATCATACTTCCTATAGATATAGCCCTTGTTGAAACTCGAATCTATCGTTCCTTCAAGTTCATAATAATCTTCAGTAAGTTTGTTTTTCGTTAGAATTACTCCACTTTTTTCATATAAATCGTGATATAATTCAAAATAGTCATAAGTACTTGTTTCATTAACTATGTTTATTGGGTAAATCCATCCGTAGAAAAACGGTTTTGGTATGAGATGAAAATCACTTTTTGCTAGATATCCATCATTGAGCGTGTAGTTTACATATGAACTATTTATTCCAAACCAAAAATCATATTTGGTAGATATATTCAGATTTGGTTCGTTAATAATTGTTACGTTTATCTTATCGCCTTTTTCTAGTACAAGTTCAGCTTCGGGTCGAGTTGTTGAATGAACATCATATCTATCAACATACCATACAAAGGAATTTCCAATAGTGACGATATCTGAATAAATTTTTGTTCCAGTAATTTCTCCATTAGAGTTTATATAAGGTAAAGTGATTAAGAAACAAAAAAACACAACAAATATCAGTTTTCTTTTGTTTAGCACATTAATCATATGTACTATCAACCATGGTTTAAATCTGTTTCGGAGATTATTATTGTATTCATTCAAAATCCATTTCCGTTTTTGTAGGTTCAGGAACCTTCTTCGGCCACCAATTCCATTTCTCAGCCAGAGCCATAATGGCTGGAACAAGAATAGTTCGAATAATGAAAGTATCAATTAGTACAGCTATACAAAGCATAAAACCGAATTGATTCAGTACCATTTCTTTGGAAAGCAGTAATCCACTAAAAGCTATTGCCATAATAATACCTGCAAAAGAGATTACATTACCCGTTTTGTAAAGCCCTTTGTGTATAGATGCTTTTTCCGTAAAACCTTTATCTCTGTATTCAGAAATTCTAGAGAGCAGGAAGATATCATAATCTAATCCTAAACCAATTAGTATTGTGAATGCCATTATCGGAACAAGCCAATAGATCGATGTCACTCTTTGTAATGCAGGAAACATTCCATGAAATGCCGTTGTTTCAAAAACTAGAATACTTAATCCATAGATCCAAGACAGTGTTAATCCTATCGTAATTATCAGTCTGAGGGGTATAAATACTGAACGAAACATTAGTGCTATAACAATATAAACTACCGCTATTGTTACGACAATCATAATTGGGAATAACTCATAAACTGCATCTATTGCATCTATCATAAACGCTGAACCAGCTGCAAGATAAAGCTCATAGCCATATTCTTCATTTACTTCTTCTAGAATAGTTCTTGTCTCCTTTACCCATCCTTCTGCATCGTCTCCCCATGGGTCGAATGGTGTATTTATGTTAATAGATGTTGTTGAATTATCACTGTTAGTATTAAGATTGAAAATCTCTCTATACATTGCTCCTTCTGAAGTATAATATTCAGGATATGTATTGTTTAAGAATTTTCGAGCATAAACAAATGGTATATAGATTCCAGCCAAACTAACAATTGACGTGAAACTTTCTGCATCCACAGCTGTTTCCGTTGCTAGTTTTTCTAAGATTGCTATTGAATTACTAAAGAATTCTGTATTTTGAATTCCGTTAGTCTGATTCGTTTTAATTATGAGATGAAATGGTAGCATCTGCCCTGGACTGAAATCCTCTTTGAATGCTGTATAAGCTAAATCCGAATCCGAACCCCTCGGTAGAATTTGTAGGAAATCAATTGAACGTTGAAATTTAAAAACTTGTATTGAAACAGGTATTGCGATAATTACAATTCCAACTATTAGAAATGGAGCATACTTTGTAGAAAATTTACCTATTTTGTACCAGATACTTTTCAATTGACTTTCAATTTCTATTTTTTTTATGTCTGATGTATCTCCTTGTTTTTTCTTTGTTAATTTCTTATACAAACTAAATTTCTTGAAGAACTTACTAAAAGTCATTAGTATAGCAGGAGTAAATGTAAGATTTACCGCAAGTGTTATCGTAATAGTTATTGCTGCTCCAAGACCAATAGTTGAAAGTAGTTCTAATGGGAAGAAAATTAACCCTGAGTAACAGACAATCAGAATGATCCCAGATACAGTTATTGTATGTCCAGCATTCTTACTCATAAGTAAGACAGATTCTGAAACTGATTTATTTTTCATAATTTCTTCTCTATATCTAGTAAGCAAGAATAGCGAATAGTCGATAGAAAGAGCGATTACAAGTGACATCATTATACTCGGAACGAAAGAGAAGATATCCCAAACTAAAGCGAGAGGATACATAATTAGAAAAGAAGTTAAAATGCTAATCCCCATAGAAGCAATAGGTATTATCATCAATTTCAAACTTCTAAGTACGAAGGCAAGGACTACTAAAGCAATTGGTAATACTATCATGTCCATTTTGGTTAGATCTTCAGCTGTAGCTTCTTGCATGTCAATATACATGACATAAAAACCTGTTAAATAAACAACAAATTCTTCGGAGGTGTGCAATTCTTCAATTTCCTTTCTTAGAAATTCAATAAAGGAACCTAAGGTATTTCCTTCTTCCTCATATTCAAATTCGATATTAACAATCATTGATCTTTCTTCTGTTGAAACCAAAGCCGATGCATAAGAACTAAGATTTGCATCTACTAAAATATAATAATTTAATATTGAAACAATATACTCATCAAACTCTGAATCGTATATGTCATCAACTATATCAGAACAAAAACCTTCAGTTTGCGAATTAATAATACTCTCATTTTCATTCTTCATTCTTAGGATTATAACTGCACTTGTTTGATTCATATATTTTGGGAACTCTTCAGCTAGAATACTATCAGCAATAGCACTTGGCGAATCCTCCGGTGCTTCAAAATTTGAAGAAGTTTCATCTAGAAATCGTGGTCCTAACCACACTCCAACTCCAAGAATCACAATCCAAAACACTATAATAGCAATTTTGTATTTTTCTAAGAATTTGTGAAATTTCTCAATGAAAACCATTTGTTTTCAAGCCATCTATAATCTATTTTTAGTATATAAAACTTCCACTGTCAAGTTAAAGCACTTTTCGTGTATTCCAGTCTTAGTTTCATGAAAAGATTATTAAATTGTAAATTTGGTTCTTACAAAATCATGAAGTGACTTCTAAATGGAAAAAAAGAAATTTCAAATTGATGATTTGTTTTTACTTAAGCAAATAAATAATACTAAGATTCTACCAGATAGAACTATTCTATTTGAAGAGCAAAAAATGAATCAAAAGGAGAATAAATACAATTCAGCAATTTACAAAATTGTAGATAATGAACCTCTCCAATTTACAATTGGTTTATCACAAGATAAGAATATGAAGCTATCACCACAGAAAGATAGGATTGCATTTCTTTCTTCTAGAGGCGATGAAAAGGCAAAACCTCAGATTTTCATAATGCCTGTTGACGGTGGAGAAGCTCTCAGATTTACTGATGTAACTGACGGTGTTGGTAATTTCAACTGGTCATTGGATGGAACCAAAATAGTATTCACACACCGAGTTAATACTGAAGAACAAGAAGAAGAAGATAAAAAGAAAAATAACAAGAATGATAAGCCTACAGAATTAGATATTAAGATTAAGAAACTCGAAAAACAAGAAAAGGAACAAGAAAAAATTGATCCTAGAGTAATCTCAAAAATTGTTTATAGAAAAGGAACATCTTTTCTTGATGACAGAACCAGTCAAATTTATCTTCTAGATTTAGAATCTAAGGAAATAACAAGAATTACAAGTGGTTCTCTCAATTATTCAACACCTACTATGGGTATAAATAATGCAATGATTTATGCAGAGAAGTATAAGGAAAAAGGACCAATAAATGATTTGTATGAATATGAAATTCTTGAAATCAATTTAGAAAACAAAGAAGAAAAGCTTCTCAAAGTTGCTTATGGATTTGGTCCTGATATTAAACTCTCTCCAGATGGAACTTGGCTTGTATACAGTACTATTCAAAACCTAGAAGTTCCTACTACAGAGAACAGTCATTTGACTTTATACAACACCTCTACAAAGTTAGAGAAATGGGTTACTGAAACCATAGATAATCATGCATTTTCACCAATATTTGATGCAGAATCCACTTACCTCTATTTTATATCAGATGAATGGGATAGAAATGCAGTTTATAGATATAATATTGAAAGAGAAACACTCGAAAAGATCTATATGGGTGATTCACTTATCAACTCCTTTGATGTAGATAGCACCCAAGGAATTATTTCGATGAATGTATCTACACAGGATGATATAGGTGTTTTACAAGTATATGATTTTATTTACAAAGAACTTAAGACTCTATGGAAATCGAATGAAAATCTTCTCAAGGAGAGAATTTTAGCAGAAACAGAAGAAATTAGATACAAAGGATTCAATGATAAAGAAATACAAGGTTGGATTGTTAAACCACCTGGATTTGATGAGAACAAGAAATACCCTCTAGTTCTTGAAATTCATGGTGGACCGCATACAACATGGAGTCCTTTTGAACGTTCTATGTGGTTTGAATATCAACATCTTGCGTCACATGATTATGTCATATTCTATTGTAATCCTCAAGGTTCGAGCGGTAGAGGATATGATTTCAGATATGTTGTTCAAAACTGGGGTACTGAACCTGAACAAGATATTTTGAAAGGTGTTGATCAAGTAATTGACAAAGGCTACATTGACAAGGATAATCTCTTTATTACTGGTGGTTCATATGGTGGTTACATGACTGCTTGGATTATTGGGAATGATGATCGTTTTAAAGCAGCAGTTCCTCAACGTGGTGTATACAACTTGGTAAGTTTCTGGAGTACAACAGATATCACTCAATTTACAAAGGATGAAATTGGTGCTTTCCCATGGGAAGATTTGGATCAAATGTGGAAATTATCACCTATTTCTTATGTTAATAAAGTCAAATGCCCAACAAGAGTGATTCATTCTGAATGCGATTTCAGAGTTCCAATTTCACAAGGTGAAGAGTATTTTGCTTCCCTAGTAAAACTAGGAATAGAAGCTGAATTAATAAGATATCCTGAAGAAGGTCATGAATTAAGTAGGTCTGGTAAACCCAAACACGTGAAGGATAGACTTGAAAAGATTGTTGGGTGGTTTAATAAGTTTAAATCTTGATTGAATCATTCAATTTCTTTCTTTATCTTCTTTTCTTGTAAAACTGGTTTTTGACTAAATCTTTTTCTTATTTCACCAATGTATTTTTTCTCCTTTTCAATCATGATGAAATCTCTGTTCAAAGCTGTTGCTGCATAACCAGTTGTTCCCAATCCAGCCATTGGGTCAAAAACTATATCTCCTTCATTAGTTGTGATTTCTATTATTCTCTTAAGAAGCTCTAATGGTTTTTGAGTTGAATGTATCTTCTTACCTTCCTCATCTTTTAGGCGCTCTTTTCCAGTACAAAGAGGAATAATCCATACATTAGCTCCTACCTTTCCGATACCATATTCTTTTGCTAGGTCTTTTTTGAATGTATACTTTTTAGAATCTTTATTTTTAACTGCCCAGATTAAGGTTTCAGTAGCATTAGTAAATCTGACTCCTAACCAATTAGGCATTGGATTCGATTTTAACCAAATTACGTTCGATAACAACCAGTAACCAATATCTTGCATAATCTTTCCAATACGAAAAATACTGTGATATGTTGAGATAATCCAAACGGTTGCATTTTCTTTCATAATGCGTTTTACCTGTTCTAGAATTGTTTTTATGAAATCATCATATTCTTCAAAAGATTCAAATTTATCCCAATAATCATCTACACCTTCAACATCTGTTTTTACATTCCAGCGTTTGAGCTGTTTTTTTGGAAGCTGTAAAAAGTAAGGTGGATCCAAAAATACCAAATCAGCTGAGTTGGCAGGTATTTTTTTCAATATCTCTAAAGCATCACCATACAGAACCTTGTTCTTTATTTGGTTTAAAGAATACTCCTTAATGGTTTGTTTATCTTTAATGACAAAATCTTTATCGATTCCACTCATGTGATGCATTCACTTGAAGAGTTTATATTTATAACTCTTTCATATTGTCTTTGGGGTTAATTTAAAATAAAAGTTGTATTTCTTTAGACTATGAAACAAGTCTATGTAGGTATGGCTGCTGTTATCGAAAAAAAAGGTAAGTTTCTAGTTTTAAAAAGAACAAAAGAGAGAGATTTTGAACCCGAAGCATGGGAAACTGTAACTGGTAGATTGGAAAAAGATGAATCTCCCATTGATGGAATATTAAGAGAAGTTAATGAAGAAACAGGTTTGAAGGTTGAAGTAATTCTTCCTCTTGACACTGGTTTCTTTTACAGAGGTGGAAAAGAATTTCCTATGGTTTTCATTGCTTATTATTGCAAATATCTAGAAGGTGAAGTAAAACTAACTTGGGAACATTCAGAATACAAGTGGATTTCCCTAGAAGAAGCTCTAGATCTTCCTGATCTAAAACATTTTCATCAAATGTTTGAAAATCTTCGAAATCTCAAAGAATATCTGCCTGAAGAATTCAAATTTGATTTTTCAGCCACGATTATAACTTAAGTTGATCGCCACGATCCTTATTCAATTGTTTTGCTGGACAATCATCCTCTGCATAGCTGCAGTATACACAACAATCTCCTTCTTTTGGTTTGAAAACCTCATCACATTGTGGGCATTTGTATATCCTAACGCATACATAATCTGGCATTTCTACTGTTTCCTCATTTCCACAATTAGGACATTTGATTTTGGTCTCTTTTACAACTACCATAAGTTACTTCCGAAGATTTACTGTAAAAAGATTTTCATTAAGCAAAAATAGTGTGTGTAAAAAATGCACAAACGATTAAACTTAAAAAGAATTGCTTGATTATCTATTTAAATAATAATTTCAAGTGATTATAAAATGACAAATATCAGTGAAAAATTGAATGAAGCATTCAATAATCAAATTAGAAAAGAATTAGAATCGGGTTATATTTATTTAGGAATGGCTGCTTGGTTTGAGGAGAGAAGTCTCGACAATCTAGCTTTGTGGTTTAACAAACAAGCCCAAGAAGAATTCAGTCATGCAATGAAGTTTAAAGCTCACATACTTGAAAGAGGTGGAACCGTTCATTATCAAGCTTTAGCTGAACAAAAACAAGATTGGAACAATATCATGGAAATTGTTGAAACAACTCTAGAGCATGAGAAGTATATCACAGACAAAATCATAGAATTATATGATCTTGCACAAGAACTTAAAGAATACAGTTCTTACCATCTATTACAATGGTTCATTGAAGAGCAAGTCGAAGAAGAGGATAACGCTAGTACTCTTATTGACAAGTATAAGGGATATAAGAACGATTTTAATTTTGATCATCATGTTAAAAGAGCAGAGTAATCTCTCTTTACTTTCATATTTTTTTATTTTTATAGTTTTTAAGCAATAATTTCACATTACTCTGTTTATATAATGATATCAAATATTCGCTTGGCAAGATCTTTCTTTGTTCCTTCCATGCTATCTCTTTTATCTTTGGAATCAATAACAGTAATTTTGTTCATATCGCTCTCAAAACCATATTCCGTTGAAGAGATGTCATTTGCAATAATATAATCAGCATTGGCTTTATGCAACCTTCTAACAGCAATATCTATTAATTCGTCATATGTTTTTTGATACTCAGCTTTGAACAGGATTAATTTTGTAGTTGGAGAAAGGGTCTTGATTTGGTCTGCAAGTTTCTCTGTTGGAACTAGTGACAAATCGATTTTCTCTGCGGAGGATAGTTTTTCGTTCTTATATTCCTCCGGAGCAAAATCATTCATCGCTGCAGCTAGAATCACATAATCATATTTTTCTTCTTGGATTGATTTAACTACCTCTGAAACCATTTCATCAGCAGTAGTAGTTTTCACACTATTTTTTAGAACTGGTGCTGGTTTCAGCATTGAAGCTCCATAGACAAGCTTCACATCCCCTCCTCTCCTCCAAGCTTCTAGAGCAATTGCATAACCCATCTTCCCTGAGGACGGATTGCTAATAAATCTGATACCATCTATATATGCTCGTGTAGGTCCTGCTGTAACTAGGATTTTCTTGTCTTTCAGATCAGGTTTACTTAAAATTCTTATACAGAAATCAATAATCTCTTCAGTTTCTGGAATTTTTGCTTTTTCTTCCTCAACCCTAGGATACAGTATCTGCACTCCATTATTTTCCAATTTACTAATATTCTCTTTGACAGCTGGATTGCACATCATCACTTCATGCATTGTAGGTACCATTAGCATAGGAATTGCAGTTCCTAGAGCTGTTCCAGCTATTAATGTGACAACAGTATCCATTATTCCATTAGCTATTTTCGAAATTGAGTTAGCAGTAATTGGAGCAATTAGTATTAGATCAACTTTATTCTCTGATAATCCTGCAAACATAACATGTTCTATTTTACCCTCTATTTTTGTGATAGGTATCTCTCCAGTTGCCCATTCAAAAATCATGGGATGAATGAATTTTGCAGCTTCAGGAGAAAGAACAGGAATAACCTTAGCACCGTGACGCATTAAACTTCTTGAAATTTGAGGAGCTAGAAAACAAGAAATGGAACTTGTTATACAATGAAGAATAACTTTTCCCTCTAGCTCTTTTCCGTCAGAACCTACAATGCTTTTTGAAGGATGTGTCATGATTAGTTTGTTAGAAAAAAACAAAATAAAGTTATGCCTAGTAGATAAATTTCACTTGGTGTATATTCCTCTGAAAAACCTTTTATTGAATGAATCACTTCCATCTCTGTGAAGAACAAAAAAACCATTCTTATTGTAGGTTTAGGAGCTATAGGCTCAGTTCTTTATCGAAGATTAAACTTAAAGAAATACAAAGTTGTATGTTTAACTTCTGTAAAAAGTTCAAAATTAATTAGGAAAAAAGGTTTAAGAGTTAAGTTAACAACAGATGTAAGTCCTAAATTGCTCAATTGCGAAATATATAACGTGCTTCCAGAAGATCGTATTTTCAATAAATGTATTGTAACTACTAAATCATGGATGAATGAACTTATTGTTGAAGATTTGCAACGAAATTTGAGCTCAACAGCTTCGATTTTATTATTTCAGAATGGTTTAGATATCGAAAACCCTTTCCTTAAGACCAATGAGAAATGGAAAATAAGTAGAGCTCTAACTTCTCTTGCAGCTTATAGAGAAAAAAAGAATGAAACATTTGAAGCTAATGTTGGTCATACTATCTTAGGTGCTGTTAATTTTAAAGAAAAGGAAACAATAAACAATTGGAAAGATATTCTTACACAAATCGGTTTATCTGTTGATATTGCTAAAGAAATTCAGAAAGAAATCTGGTTGAAGACTACTGTTAATTGTACAATTGGTCCTCTTGCTGCTATTACTCAGTTAACAAATGGAGAAGTTCTAAAAGACACTTTTCTAAACAGAATAATTAGGACTGTAATTCTTGAGATGTTATCAATAATTCCTGAAGAAATATCAATTACATTTGATGAATCAATACAAATAATTGAGAGAATAGTAGAAGAAACATACAATCACAAAGCTTCTATGCTACAAGACATAGAAGGTGGAAAAAGAACAGAAATAGATGTACTTAATGGTCAAATAGTAGAAATAGCAAAAGAAAAGGGAATAAAAGTTCCAGCAAATGAAAAGATAAACGAATTAGTAAAGCAAATATCTGAGGGAAATGTTCCAAAAGAACAGGTAATTCTCGATTTAAGATCTCTTTAGAAGTGGTAAAATGTCAAAATATTGGGTTGCGTCACACATTACAGGTATATTTACAATTGAAGATAAAAATCCAGATCCACTTCAACAAGGATCATTGGGAGCTGGATTCTCAATTTCTAGGGGGACTACAACATGGATAGAAAACTCTGATGACAAGAAAACTCATTTCTATTTCAATGGAAAAGAGGTTGTAGCTGATCAAGCAAATATAACAAATTATGTTCTTAAACAATGCCTATCACATAAAAGCACTACTTCAGAATTAGATATACCTCTTTCAATTTTTCATGAATTTGAAGTTCCTTTATCATGTGGTTTTGGAGCTAGTGCATCGGGTGCAATTGGCTGTGCTATGGCATTAAATGAATTTTTAGAGTTAAATCTCTCACAAGAAGAACTATATAATCTAGCTCACAAGGCAGAGGTGGTTAATGGAAGCGGTTTGGGAGATGTTATTGGTCTATTGCAAGGAGGGTGGGAATATAGAACTAAAGCAGGCTCCCCTAGTCTGGGTGAAGCAAAAAATATCCTTGAAAACTCCTACAAAGTAGCAACTCTATCCCTTGGACCTATTGAAACAAAATCTGTTATTAGGAGTGACAAATGGAAAGAACAAATCAATAAAGTAGGTCGTCTTTTTATGTCTGGATTCTATGAAAATCCTTCTATCAGAAGTTTTGCTACTATCTCTAGACAATTTTCTGTCACCTCATATCTTGCTACACCTGATATCATGAAAATCATGCAAGAAACAGAAAATGAGGAAGTCTTAGTATGTCAAATTATGCTAGGAAATGGTGTTTTTATAGTGTATAAAAATAGTTCAGAGATATCTAATTTTGATAATTATATAGAAGAAGAAATCTGTTATAACACTGTAAAAAAATATGGTTAATTACCATACCTGTGTTCTTCAGAAGGATATTTGTTCGATTTTACTTCTTCTAGATATTCTTTCACAGCATCAGCAATTATAGAACCTACATTTGCAAATTGTTTTACAAATTTCGGTTTCAAATCTGAAGTCAGACCTATTAAATCGTCTATAACAAGAACTTGTCCATCACAGTACTGTCCTGCTCCGATTCCAATAGTTGGGATAGTTAAATTTTCGGATATTTTTTTAGCTAATTTCCAAGGAACTGATTCAATTACCAACCCAAAGACTCCTGCTTCTTCTAGAATTTTAGCGTCCTCGACTAATCGTTCCTCTGCCTTAGTACTCTTTCCTTGTACTTTGTATCCACCTAATTCATTTATGTAAGTTGGAGTTAATCCAATATGTCCCAGAACTGGAATTCCTATTGCTTTAATTTCTTGAATTTCCTCTTTTCTTTCTCTCCCACCTTCCAGTTTCACTGCCTCACATCTACCTTCCTTGATTAATCTCCCTGCATTTCTGACAGTTTCATGATCATCTATTCCGTAAGAAAGAAAGGGTAAATCTCCAATAACAAGTGCTCTGTTTGTACCTCTAGCTACAGCTTGACTATGACGTATTGAATCCTCCATAGTTACCTCAAGAGTATTTTCATATCCAAGAATCGTCATCCCTAAGGAATCTCCAACTAATATAGATTCAATACCTATCTCATCTATAATCTTAGCAATTGGATAAGTGTAGGCAGAGATCATAGTTATTTTCTCTCCCTCTTCTTTCATAGTTTGAAAATCCTTTACTGTTATTTTCTTCGATGCTGTCATTCTTACACCTTCTTCAAATTTTCTCAAGTCCATCCAGTGCTACTCTAGCAAGTTTGTCTAATCTATCTGAAATATGTTCCAGACTTTCTCTTAAAGATTTATTGTTATCAAATGAATTAACAATTTCCAAAAGCTCTTTTTGATTCATTTTCTGAAGCTCTTTAGCAGTTGAAATCATCTCTGGAATAGTTCGAATTATATTGTTTACAATAGTAATATTTGACCAAACAGACGTTCTTGAGATGGGATTTAAATCCACAGTAATAACTTGTTTACCCATCTTTCTAAGTGCCATGGTTCGGTCTCCATCCTCTAAAGGAACAAAAACAACATCAGCTGAATGAATACCTCTTTTGTCAACAATTCTTCTAGAATGGGATAATTCAGTTATGATTGTCTGAAACTCTGGATCAAGACCTAGAATGTTTTTAGCTCCTGATTCAACTAATTTTTCAGCAACTATTTTAGCTCTCTCTTCTCTTCGATAGAATAGATTGATTTCTATAGGAACATTAAGAAGCTCAGAAAACTCAACTACTTCTGCTGCACATAAAGCAGTTACATTTCCATTAACAGAAAAAACTGGTTTTTCAGCTGTGAGTAAAAGTGCAACAGCTGCATCTTGTTGCTCAATTGCATAAGTAGGAGATTCCTCTCCTATAAGATAGTCAAAAGCTTCCCCTCTTCCATGAGCAATTAGACCTGCTTCAGCTACTATGTTGTTGTGCATACCTTCAATGATTTGTTCTCTAATCTTTAATGATTGAGCTCTAGGATGATCATTTGGAATTGCCAATTCAATCTAATTTACTTACTATAAAGAAGTAAATAAAGTAATCTTTAAACGAGTTTCAACCTAGAAATTTTAGCATAATTCCAATATTTTTTATACAGCTTCTTCGAAGTGATTTACATTCATGAATTCTAAGAACAAAGAACCAAAAGAAGAGTATACTCAAGAAGCTCTTTTCTATAATGAAGCAGAAAGAATTTATGTTCCTATGTCGGATGGAGCAGAACTACTTGTATATTTCACAAAAAAAGGAAACCGTCCTAAAAATTGCAACATACTTTTCATACCAGGTTATGCTTCAGTTCCAATGTCATGGAATGATCTGTGGGATTGTCTCTATGAACATTACAACTTGTATGTATTAGAAACAAGAGACAAGATAACTTCTAAAGTTAAATGGAAGCATAAAGGCAACATGAATAGATCAGGATTAGATATTAAAGAAACATTAGAAGGATTGAAACTTGATCCCAAAAAGACAATAATTTTTTGTGCAAGCTCTTCAGCTCTCTATACATCAAGAGCACTAGCAGAAGAATGGATAGACCCTCTAGCACTAATAATGGTCGGTCCTGTAAGAACACCTAAACTTCCATCAAAATTGATCTTCATAACTCATTTTATTCCTAGTTTCGTAATAAATGGACTGCTTAAATTCGTTGGAAAAATCTGGGTAGGTACAGTTGTGAAGGAAGGAGTTCAAAGAGACCGATATAAACAATATATAGGAACTGCAAGTGCTATGAGATGGAAGAAAACTTGTTGGGTTACTTGGTGGGATGGAACAGAGGATTTCAAAAAAATCAAGACTCCTTCTCTGATGGTTGGGGCTATTGATGAAGATCTTCATGTAGATAATGAAACACAAATTTGTGTTGATTTAGTACCTACTAGTACCTATATTCAAGTACCTAGTTTCTTGTACATGCATCACTTGCCAGGAGCAGCTGATTTTACAAAACAAATAATCGAGTTTATAGACACTCTATGAATGTGAAATCCAATTCCACTTCACTTTTTTCATTCCTTGCATCAAAAGGAAATTTTTTTATCTGATGCTTCCCACATAAGTTTAACTTGAGATCTACTACTACTAAAAAAATAGCATCCATAATCGTAATTTCTACACTATTGTTGTTAATTTCCTTTTCAATGACATTAGCTAAAAATTCAACTATAAGTGATGATGTTGTCATCAATCAAGAATCTGTAAATGTTAGATCTCATGTAACTACAATTGATATTTATACACCTAATCAAATATCAGTTCAAGAATCCTTTGTTGTGGAGAACACTGATACGGCAAATATCTCATACATTGATTTATGGTTTAATTCTTCTCTAAATACATTGTTGGTCGAAGATGGAGAAGGAGCCTTAAGTTTCAACTGGTTTGTTATATCAAACAGCAGTAATACAGTGAGAGTGAATTTCAGAACAGAGCTTGAACAGAACGATACTGCTTCTTTCACAGTAAAATATGAACTAAACACTTTTCTTACTCCTTTAGGAGAAGATCCTATATATTATTCGTTTGAATTCTATTCTACAATCTCTTATCATACAAATACGTATAAGATGATTATTTATTTGCCTGAGAAGAGCTTTATGCATGAATTTGCAGACAGTACACCATCTCTCTATCCAAACAATTCCACTCAAGTTTTGGAGAAAAATAGAATAAAAACAACTTGGATTCTTGAAAACCAAGCATCTGCATCTAATCCATTCTTTTTAATCAGATTCGATGAACCCCTTATTTCAGAAGAACCTCTTAATTTCTGGGAAAAAGGATCAACATTGTTTCTAATAGGTATCCTTGTTGGTGTTTTCATAGGTATAAGTGGAATATCGTGGTTAATAAGATATAGAGAAAAGAAAGCTATGAAGAAAATAGGCATGACACTTCTGACTGACAATCAAAAGTCACTCATCAAGATCATTTATGATAATCGAGGCAAAGTGAGTCAAAAAGAGTTATGTGATATAACAGGCTACAGTAAATCGAAAATTTCTAGAAATCTTGTTCCATTAGAACTAAGAGGTTTAATCAAGAGAGAAAAATGGGGAAGAACCTATGTTATTTATCTTACTGACGATGGTAGAACAGTGATTGAATAACGTTGCCAACGGTTGCAAACCCGTGTGAAACTCTGACATAACCGATATCTCATATATTGTCGTTTTCAATGTATGTTAGGTATTAAAAATGAAAACAACACACAAAATACTGATGATTGGATTTATCTCATTGTTCGTATTTTCTTCAATTTCAAACGCAGTTGCTATGCCTCCTGCTGAAGGAAGTATTGAGAAAAGAGAAGGTTCAGTTTTCATAAAAACTCCTTATATTACAGTGAAGCTTAATGAAGGTAAACCTGATATAATTTTCTGGTTAACAGATGATGACCCTGGTAGAAGAGACGCTACAATGTTCCACATAGGTTTCTACCATATAGCTGAAATCTTTGGAGATGATCTAATAGTAGATAGTCGAGATGAACTACTAGGAGGAAAAATCTATAATTTAGCTTCTCCATCAATTGATTGGACTGTAACAAGTGAAAATTTCACTAATGAAATTATAGCTACACAAACATCTTCAGTTCTAGACAATGGTGCAACCATTTCCTTTGTTTATCATATTTATCTTGAAGATATAGTTGTTACTCAAGAACTTGATGATGAAACCACAGTAACATATGCTACAAAAGGTCTCAAGGAGATCAAATTTGATATCATTGTTAATAATTGGAACTTCTCCCCACAAGCTGCTGGATTAGTTTTCAATGTTAAAGTTCATGAAAATCAATATCGTCATAGAGTTCAATCTGGTGACCAAGTTAGTCAACCAGAAGATGCAATTAGAATCAATAATACAGAAGAATTTATGGCAGATAGAACACAAAACTACACTAGAGATGGTGTTGGTTTTACAGATGACAAAGACAGACTAATTGCATATTTTGCTTGGGCTCCTCAAGCTGATATCTTTGATCAAGAGGATACTTATCTAGAAACTGTTAATGTTATAGCTACTGCTGCAAGTTTTGGATATGATATGGACTTCGGTCAAGGGATGGCTTTTGGCATGGAATATATCAACTTACTTCTAGTTTATCCAAATTATGGTGATGGTCTAAAACTAGTACATGATCCTGTTTTAGGTGTAGCTGATGCAACTGGTGTTAGTGCTGCTTGGTTTGCTCTTTTCGCAATCCCAGTTCTAGCTGCAGCTGCTTTGGTTATTAAAAGAAAGAGAGTTTAATCTCTTTTTTTCTTATTTTTTTGTTTTTCAAGTAAAATATTATAAATAACTTCAGTCTTTTTTCGTCAATTGGATTTCTAGACGCCTTAAAGGGTGAAATTAATGGGTAAAGATAAGACATGGTTAATAGTAAAAGAAGAACTTCTTGCAGGTTATTCATTACCAACTTTTCTAAAAGTTCTATGGGATAACAAATTTGCTGTAGATCTAAAATACTTCTTACGTTTCTTGTATGCTGTTGGACTAATGACAGTACTAACTCCTTTACGCTTTTACCAGAAAATTAGGTTTCATAGAAAAATCAAGAAAACCGAAATAAAAGAGGACCCAATTTTCATCATTGGTCATTATCGAACAGGTACAACATATCTTATGACTCTCATGGCTTATGATAAATCAAAGGGTTATGTCTCAAATATTGAAGGATATGCAACTCTCTTTTATCTAGGTTTTCCCAAATTTACACGATGGATAATAGAAAGTTCCTTACCAGATGTAAGACCAATGGACAATGTTATCATGGGCGCTGATGAGCCAACAGAAGAGGAATACTGCATAGGAACTTGCACACCTTATGGGTACTATACAGGATTCATTTTTCCACGTAATTTCGATCTTTATTCAGATTTTCTAACATTTGAAGGAATGCCTAAACATCATAACAAATGGAGAAAAAAATATTATTACTTGGTTCAAATGTTGACTTTAGGTCATGGTGGAAAACAACTTTTCTTGAAAAACCCAACTCATAATTATCGAATTAAAGACCTTGTAAAAATGTTCCCTAATGCAAAATACATTCATACCTATAGAAATCCCTACAAGGTTTATTCTAGCACAGTAAAGTTCTTTGATGAAGTATTTGCTCTTTACACCTTACAAAAATGGGATAAGGAAAAGATGAAGCAAGACATTCTGAAGAACTATAAGCATCTCTATGAATGCCAAAACAGAGATTTGCATCTCATTCCTAAAGAAAATGTTTTTCATATTAAGTATGAAGAATTCATCAAAGATCCATCAAAAATGATGGAACAAGTATACAAGGACCTGAGAATTGACGGTTGGGAAGAGTATAAGAATGATATGATTGCTTACGCAGAATCTCAAAAAAGAGAACATGTTCCAAATACCCACAATACAAATGATGATGTTATTCGTAGAGTAAATGAACACTGGGATGAATATAGAGAGAAATATGGTTACGAACGATTAGAACCTAAAAAGAAATAGAAATCATGTTAGATATCTCTTTGATTTTCCTTTTCCAAAGTATTCTGGATTGCTTCTCTTAATTTCATTTTATTCTTATGTAAAACTCTAAATATCGTACTTCTTACAATAGTAATGAAATAACTCTCCTGGGTAATAAATCAATGAACAAAAAATTAACCACTCTGATATTTTTGATTATCTTTCTCGTTTCTTCTTTAATACATACACACAGTAATGTAGTGCAAATTGAAGTAGATGATTCTTACGATCCTTGGCATTTTATCGCTTTCGGAGATTCGCGAAACTGGGATGAAAATATAACAAATGATATCCGAAAATCTATTTTCGAAGATGTTATGTTAAGTAATCCCAATCTTGAATTCATTCTTCATACAGGTGATATGGCAAATAATGGCGGAGAACAAGATGATTGGAATAGATATTATGAAGATATAGATTTGCTTGTCCAGAATGATATTCAGTTCTACTATGCTGTAGGAAACCATGAGATGTATACATATAAATTCCCAAATGGAACTTATGGACCTCTGGATATGGATTTTTCAACATACATGGCGAATGTTGAAATGCCAGGTAATGAACGATTTTATAGTTTTGATTTCAATCAAATTCACTTCATTATAATTAACACCGATGAATATTGGACACATGAGGATGATTATGAATATGAGATTACAACAGAACAACAAAACTGGATTATTGATGATCTAGAGAATAACAACAAATCATTTACAATAGCAATGTATCATCGACCAAGTTATTCAGTAAGAAGTGAATCTCGAAATCAAAATTCTAGAGTGATAAGAGCTGTTTTGGAACCTATTCTAATAGAATATGGAGTGGATTTAGTTTTTTCAGGACATGATCATTACTATTATAAAACCACAAGAAATGGTATTGTTCATATTACCACTGGTGGAGCAGGTGCTCCTCTTTATACCCCTATTGCAACTGAATATGCTATTGCAGGAGATAAATACTTCGCAGAATATCACTATTGTAATGTTTCAGTTACAGATGATAAACTTACAATTACAGTTTTGATGTATGATGAAAATCTAGAATATACTACAGTAGAAGATACAATAGAATTCAATTTAAACGAGATAATAACTCCAACTGAAACCCCAACAGAAACTCCAACAGAAACCCCAACAGAAGCTTCATACCTTTCAGGATTTCTAATCTTCTTGTTTATCATAACAATCTCTATTCAAAGAAAGAGAAAGGATAAAAAAATGTTTAAAATGTGAGGAAATTCTAAACAATTCCTCTAATTTCTATACATTATCATTAATGAATGGGTATCTGGATTGTATGTTATTGATAGTATAGCTGCTGTTTTTGATGTTTACCCTCTCAATAGTAATCCTCTCTGATATCATTTCATTTCAATTCTTTGTTCTGAGTCTCGAAATTGTCACACTATAGTTTCAACTAACTCTTAATATAATGAAGTGTTATTTGTTGAAAATGTTGAATTTCAAGAGAAATTCTTTTGAACCATGATGTGAATTATACAGATGTTGCAGAAAAGAACATTCCCTCTCTTAGGATTAGTATTTACATTGGTTATGCTATCCCAGTTTCCAAACACAAACTGTAGTGCAACTGTTCTAGAAAGGTCAGAGTATTGTCCAAAAATGCAAGTTTCTGATATGATAGTATTGACATCTCATGTAACTCAAATTGACATCCCTGAAGTTGATGAAATCTATGTTACAGAGATTTATAATATTGAGAATAGGTTGAACTATTCTGTCTCTTCTCTTACTCTCTGGTTAAACCACTCTTGCAGCAACGTAACAGTTGAAGATGGTACAGGAACAATTGATTATGATATTCTTGTTCAAACTTCTTCTTACCTTCAGCTGTTCTTTAACTTAAATCAAGTTTTAGACACTAATGACACTACTTCATTTTATCTCTCATATAATCTAGATATGATGCCCATTTACGAAGATGAATCAGATTACTACAATCTAGAGTATTCTTCAACGATAAATTACTATACTCAGAATCTTTATCTATTAGTTAAACTTCCAGAGAACAGCTATATCCATGAAGAAGCGGGTTTGACATCAATTTATCCTACTAATCAAACACAGAGCTTTGCAGGAAAGAGATTGATAATATCGTGGTCACTTCAGAATCTATTACCATCATTCAATCCTCTCTTCATTGTACGTTATGACCCTCCTTCTCTTGAACCTTCAAATCCCCCAATCTGGGCATTTGTAGTTGGGCCATTGTTAGGTATATCAGTTGGTTTTGTAATTACTTATTTACTAATGAGAAGAAAAGAAGATAAATCTATCAAGGATATAGGAACCTTGTTTCTAAATGAATCTCAAAAAACACTTCTAAGAATTATTAATGAAGCTGGAGGAAAAATTGCTCAAAATGAATTGGGAAGAAAAGCTGATTTCACAAGAGCTAAAACATCCAGAAACCTTCTATTATTAGAAGAACAAGGTTTGATTAGAAAAGAGAAGTGGGGGAGAAATGCAATTGTGTATTTAAGCAAATCAGGTGAAAAAGTGATTGAATGATACGTTCCAGAATTGTCATGAAATTATCTCGAAATTCGCTTATGAAATATCTCATATATCTTCAAAACAATAAATTGGATAAGTGAAAAAATGAAAGTAATATGGAAATATCTTGTCGGTGTTCTTGTAGGCTTATTAATAACAGTAGCAATTATCGTGCCTGTTTTATTATTACAAAATGATCCAATTATTACCCCTCCTGATGAAATGGTTGAACATGATCCAATAATGATATGGAAGAATGAGGATTTTCTAGATTATGATTTTGAAGGTACAGGTACAGAACAAGACCCGCATCTAATCAACAATCTAAATATTACAACTTTTACTACTTATGCAATTTATATCTTTGGTACAACTGATTATTTTGTTATCCAAAACTGTCTCCTAAGATCTACACATGAGAATGGAAATTCAATACGCTTAGAAAACGTTGCTAATGGAAGCGCAACAATTTTCAATAATACTATAAGAAGTGATTTTTGGGGAATCTATTTATCCAATACAGATTCCAGCCAAATAATTCAAAATAAATTTGAGTACTGTCATTATGCTTTATCTTTATCTTCTGCTGATGAGACCATTATATACAATAATTATTTTTACAATATCAATGAAAATTTCTTATTTCATATCATTGGTTCAGGTTCCAAAAATATCAATATAACAGAAAATGTTTTTGATGGGAAGAACAGTGCTATTCTTCTCGATTATTGTTCAGATGCTCTATTAATAAAAAATCATATGGATAATGTATCATTTCTCCTTACTTACTCTCATCGAAGTCTTATTTCAAATAATACTGGTATTGAATTTAACATTTTGCTGACCTTTTCTATAGGAATTAATATCACGTTCAATGAAGGAAGATATTTCTCTTCTGTTCAATCTCCTCAATCAAAATTGGAATACAATAACTTCTTTGATTATCAAATTAGAGAAGTATCTATTGAGGATTATGCATCCTACCAAGTACATTCAAACCTTGCAGGAAATGGTTTATTTATTTTTACAGTGAGTGCTGATTACATTAATCTTGCACACACACTTAGTCTAGGTACACAAATTCTGTTTGTGAACTGTTCTGATATCTGGTTGTATAATTTGAATGAAGCATTAGGAGATGTCAAAATCGATTTGATTTTCTGCTCTGATATTGAATTCATAAATAATGAATATGTGATATCAGTAAATTTGAAAGAGTGTAATAATGTAACTATCTCTGACAACAGTTTCATGCACTTCAACCTTGATGATGCCGATTTTGTTACATTTGCGAATAATTCATTTTTAGAAACTGATGTTTATTGTGCAGGTGCTGCTAATTTGGTATTTACAGAAAACACTTTCACGCAGAGTGAGATTTCTTTAGTAGAATGTACTAACTCGTATATCTTTAACAACCATTTCTTTGACGGTCATGTTGAAGTATTCAGAAATTATAACTCTTCAGTTCTAACTAATACTTTTGAATCTTGTGAATATGGAATAACTATTACTGATTCAGACAAAATCACAGCTAATGACAATATTTTCACTTATGTTTATGGAAATGGTCCTAGATTGAGCAGGTCAGATTATGTTGTTTTCCAAAATAATTCTATATCTGGAGATCTCTGTGGATTCAATTTCTATGGTAATATAGGTGATTATAACACATTTACAATTACAAATAACTCGGTAAACTCAAAACCTTTAGGTTACTATGTAAATCAACAAGATCTTATTCTTGACAATATAGCTTTTGGACAATTAATTCTGATAAATTGTAGCTCTGCTCTGATTAGAAATATCGTCATTTCAAATACAAGTGCAGCGATAGAAGTTTATCTCTCTGAACATCTTAACCTTACAAATGTAACTATCAGCTCCTGTTATAATGGAATAGGAATTTTCAATTCTGAAAATTGTACTCTCACAGATATAACTGTTCATGATGCTTCAAATATCGGAATATATGTATATAGATCTGATGGAACTTATTTATCAGAGTCTATATGTTACCAGAATACTGTAGGAATTTACATCTCTTTCTCCGATTATTGTATTATTGAAAATAATACTTGTTATGAGAATGAAGATGGGATGAGAGTAATTTATTCAGATTTTGTTACTATTCACAATAACACTTTTTCAGAGAACTCAAATCGTGGATTGTTAATCTCAGGAGCGGTGCAAGTAGAATGTAATGTAACCTATAATCTTTTCTTGAATAATGTGGGTTATGCTATTGAAATATCCCTTTATTCCACGGATCATATAATTCACCATAATGCTTTCATTGGTAATAATCAAGGAGGAACTTCTCAAGCATTGGATAAAGAAGGAGGAAGTCAATGGTATGATAGTTTGACCTTAGAAGGCAATTATTGGGATACTTGGTCTGGTGTTGGCAGTTATCCAATAGATTGGGAAGTAACTAGTGTAGTTGACCCTTATCCTCTTGACACTAATCCTCTTGTATGAGGAAAACTCCCTTTCCATTTTCTTGTAATTAGGTATGGACAACTTTTTTAAATGTAAGTTTTTCTTGGGTAATATCATATCTATTAAATCTATAAGGTGTTCAATATAGTTACAGAGTATATAGGGATAAATATCGGTTCAGTATCGGTTAATTTAGTCTCTCTTAATGAAAAAGGTAAAGCTTCTATCGCTAAACAACCTCATCTAGGGAAACCTGAAGAAGTTTTAGAAAAATTGATTAAAGAACAAGTAAGTTCAGAAAAGAGATTCTTTGAAGTGAGTGGTTCTTCTGGAGAAATTTCAGAAATAGTTGCAGTAGAGAAAGGTATCAGTTCTTACGATGAAAATTTTGATATTGTTGTTTCACTTGGAGGAGAATCATTTGTATTATATATTCTAAATGAAGAAGGTCACATTGTTAATGTACTCTCTCATGATAAATGTGCAGCAGGAAGTGGAGAATTCTTCATTCAACAGATTGATCGATTGGATATAACATTATCTGAAGCAATAGAATTAGCTAAAAAGGGGAAGAAAATCGAGCTTGCTTCTCGTTGTTCTGTCCATTGTAAATCTGATGTTACACATAAACTAAATCGTGGTGAAGCATCTATTGAAGATATTCTAACATCAGTTCTTGCAAGTATGGTAAGTAAAGTTATGGGATTAATAACTCAATCACGAGTTGAACTAAAGAGACTTCTCCTAATAGGTGGAATCTCTCTTAACGATGCTTTTGTGAAATTACTTCGAGAAGAATTAGGAGATGTAGAAGTAATAACAAAAGATGTAAGTTCAGTTTTCGAAGCTTATGGTACTGCTTTGATGGTTCAAGAATCCCCAACCCATGAAAATTACAAATTAATTACAACTAAAACATTTACACAACTACCTTCTTTAGAACAATTTAGTGACCAAGTAACAATAATTGAAGCTAAAGAAAATAAAAAGGATTTTGATAAAAACTCTCCTTTGTTATTGGGGGTAGATGTAGGTTCCACAACTACTAAAGCAGTTTTAGTAGACCCTTTGGACAATGCTGTTGTTGCATCTTATTATGGCAGAACCAGTGGGAACCCTGTAGAAGCAACTAGAAAGTGCATTCAAGAAATAATAGACCAAGTAGGAAATTGCCAAGTAAATTTAGTTGGTGTTACAGGGTCAGGGAGACAAATAGTTGGTGCTTATCTTGGTACTTCAGCTGTTTATAACGAAATTTCTGCTCACTCCAGAGGTGCAGTCTACTATGATGAGGATGTTGATACAATTTTCGAAATAGGGGGTCAAGATTCTAAATATATGTTTCTGCAAAATGGCGTTCCAGTAGACTATGCAATGAATGCTAGTTGTTCAGCTGGAACAGGATCTTTCTTAGAAGAAAGTTCAAAAGGAGACCTTGGAATACATGTTTTTGATATCTCAGATGTCGCAATGAGAGCCGATAGTCCAGTGAGATTCAAAGCTGATTGTGCAGCTTTTATTAATACAGACATAAGAACAGCTGCTCAGGAAGGATATGAACGCGATAACATCGTTGGTGGATTAGTATATTCTATTGCAGATAATTATCTGAACAAAGTTAAAGGTTTAAGACCAGTAGGTCAGAAAATATTCTTCCAAGGAGGAGTTGCTAAAAATAATTCGGTTGGTTATGCTTTTGCTCAAACCACTGGAAAGCAAATAATAATCCCTCCAAATCCTGAATTAGTAGGTGCATTTGGTATTTCATTGATTACTAAATCTAAATACGAACAACACGAAATCAAAGGGATGTCTGAGCAGACCTCTCTTGAATCACTCATCAAAGAAGAAATGAAACATTTAGGAAGTTTTACTTGTAAAGCATGTACAAATTATTGTCAAATTGAAAGATATGAAGTGGGTGGTAGAAAGTTCCCATTTGGAGGAAGATGTTCTAGATATGAACATCAATGGAGAGGTTCTGATAAAACAGAAGAAAAAGAGGATTTGGTTCTTATCCGAAATGATCTTTTATTCGGTATCGATTCTGAAACTGAAAAGAAGAAACCTACACGTAATGAAAAAATAGGGATTCCACGAGCATTACTTACCCATACTCTTTATCCTTTATATTCAACATTTTTTGAAGAACTGGGCTATGAAATCATCCTCTCAGGAATAGACGATGATAAAGAATTGATGACAAATGCTTCATTTTGTTATCCAATACAAATATTACATGGAGCAGTTCTAGATTTGGTTAAGAATAAAGTCTCTACTGTGTTTTTACCTCATGTTCATTCGGCGACAACAGGAAATGATTGGAGAGATTCAACTTTTTGTCCTCTAACTCAAGCTAGCCCTTATTTCATATCACAAGCTTTCAAAGAACTAGAATTTCTGAGTCCTGTTTTAGATTTTAGACAAGGTTACGAAAACAATAATGCTCTTGTAAAAATGGCTGTAGAAAAGCTTGATGTTCCTAAGAATATTGCTAACAAAGCATATCATAAGGCAATAGTTGCTCAAAAGCAAACTGAAGACAAATTCTTGCAGATGGGGAAGGAAACTTTAGACAAACTCAGAAATTCTGGTGAAATAGGGATTTTATTGGTAGGAAGAAGTTACAATGCCTTTCCGCCAGAGACATCTCAATTAATTCCTAAAAAACTTGCGAGTATGGGAGTCACGGTTATTCCTTTTGATTTTCTGGATAAAGATTCAGCTGAGGACTTTCCTTGGTTCTTTGCTAATTACGCACAAAAAGCTCTAGAATTAGCTCTAGAATATGATAATCTGTTTATACTTTACATTAACAGTTTTAGTTGTACAATAGATGCATTCGTTCAAAATCATATGAGAAATGAGATGAGATCGAAACCTTATCTAATCTTAGAACTGGATGCACATTCAGCTGATGCTGGAATACAAACTAGACTAGAAGCTTTTCTTGAAATAATCAAGAATTTCCAAGAAATTAAGAAGAAAACAGAAGTTAAACCATTCCAAATAACTAAAGTGAAAAAGAGGGGTGGAAAAATCGTTGTGATAACCTCTGATAATAAGAAACTGGATATTAGAGACCCAAGAGTTAAACTCCACTTTTTCCCATTCTCCCAATTTCATACGGATACAATGTCGAAAATATTCGATCTTTTTGGTTTCCACTCTGGAGAAACAACAGAGATGAAGATAGAATATCCTGTTAAAGGTTTGAGATATAGTTCAGGAAAAGAATGCATACCTTTACCTATAATTATAGGACATATGCTATCAGTTATAGAAAATAGAAAACCTGGGGAAGCAGTTGGATTTTTCATGATTAGAGGTGGGTCCCCATGTGCTGTTTATAGTTACTTTAACTATCTAGAACATTTCATTGAAAAGAATGAATTCAAGAATGTGTTCCTATTTAGGTTTGATCAACTCACTGATTTCTTAGGAATTGACCGAATCACTATTGCCAGATATGTACCTGCAACAGCACTAGTTGGAGATATTATGTTTGAGATAGATAGTGCTTTACAAGTAGTGGGGCGTAATGGTAGTAGGCAACTTCTCCAAGATTATTGGTCAGAGTTCTTATCATGCACAACTGAGTTGAAGCAGTTTCATAAGAATGTTGAGAAATTAATAGATAAAATCTCTACAATTCCAAGAAAGGAATCTCCCAAAAATTTACCCAAAGTGCTAATAAGTGGTGATTTCTTTGTTAGATATAGTCCATTCTTTCTAAATGAATTAAAAGAGCTTTATGCTAAACACAATATTCTAGTTAAATCTACGGATTTATATGAAGTTTCTTTGTATAGTAATATCAATCTAAGACTAATAGTAGCCCAGGATTGGAGAAAAGAAGCAAATAAATTTTCAACTGCTCTCAGAGCTTTTACTACTTTTTGGACTAGATACTCACAACTTTATATTATTAGCTTACTCGCTCCTCCTCTTATGCATGCAATTGAGAAAAGATATAGAAAGAAATTTAAGAAAACAGGTCTGTTGTTTGCTGGAAGAAATGATCTTAGGGAAATAAACAAACAATCCAAGCCACTAATTAGTCCTCTGATTTTTGGTGAAGCAATCCCAACAATTGGCAAAGGTATGGAAACTCTAGAGAATAGTGATTTTGACTCACTTATACTAACTGGACCAATAAACTGTCTGCCTTATAAAATCTCTCAAGCAATTCTCAAACCAATTTATTTGGAGCACGGGGTACCTTTCCTTGTATTTGATGTAGACACTTCAGCAATTACTCCTAACATGAAACGTTTAATTAACGCTAATATTGAACAAATCAAAAGAAGAGTTAACCAATAAACAAATAATAGCTAACTTTTATTAGAATATTGAAGTAAACAATCATGTTTTTTTCAGGTTTATAGGGTGAAATCTTGAAATCTTTCATAAGAACTGACTGGTTTGTTTGGGATTATTCTATAGGAATTATTGTGAATTCAGCACTATACTTAGCATTTGCAATATGTGTCTAGTGGTATTGGAGAAAGAAAGGAGATTGGAAATGGTATTTCTTCCTACTCTTCCCCATAACGATGTTAATAGATTTTATTATGATAGCTATTGGCATATATTCAGGTCTACGTGGAAATAAAATTCAATGGAAAACAAGATACTACTCCTCAAAACAAAGCTCATCAAAGCTGTTAAATAGTGAAACAGAGTAGTAAGGATGTGGATTGGAGTTATATCAATCTATTTTTGTTCAGAGAATATGGAACAACTCATCATATAAAGAAAAGAAAATTGCTAAAACAAATTAGCTAGTTAGTTTTCCTACTTCTTCAGCCCAGTTTGCTGCATCTTCTTCTTTCCAATTAAATAGGCTAAATTCTTCTGTCTTACCTTTCTTTATCCAACCACCAAAAACTGCAGTTGAGGTAGGTTCAACATTAGCATTTTTCTTAACAACATTGTCAAGAAAACGTTTTTTGTGTTTTTCATATTTTTCCATATCACCTTTTTCTAAAGCTGCGTAAGTTAATGCAGCTGAGGAGATAAAGACGAATAATTTCTTCCCACTGAAGTCATTTTTCAAGAATTTCTTTGCTCGTTTTGTCCAACTGAACATAGCTATACTTGTTCCTAAAATAATATTGTCAAAATTTGATAACTCAATATTTTCTGTTTCACTTGTAAGCTTTACAAGTTCAACGTTATGGCTGAATTTTTCTTTAAGAACTTTAGCGATAGCTTCTGAAGATCTATGTGTTGCACCAAATCTTGTTCCAAAAACAATTAATGTTTTAATCATTCTAATAACCTCAAACACTGGTGAAATTTAGTAGTTTAACTATTTAAGACTATATTTTCAAATTTCAGCAAAGATTTTTGAATATAATCTTCATTTTTATGTTAGAGATATAATTTGAGCTGGTAAGCCAATGGCAAGAAAAGAAGTTAAAGTAAAACCAATTTATCAACCATGTTGGATTTCCTATTTAGGTGCCGCATCTGGTATACTGAAATCTCTAGGCAAGAATCATGATGTTGTTGATGTAGGGGGTTATAGTGGATGGTCTTTCCTGATAAATGTCTCAAAAGGTGTCACCTGTCCCTCTGGTCCTACTGCACATAAAGCTTATTCTGACATCCTCAAGGGAACTGAAGCTCTTGGATTCAGTATAGAAGGTTATGATGATCCAGGTGATTTTCATTCAAGAGAAGGAGAATTATCAGAGAACGATAAAGAAAGGGCACAAAAAATCTTTGAAGCATTTAAACAAGCATTAGAAAAAACCGATAAACCAGTAATTCTTTGGGGAATACCTGTACCAGAATATGGGATCGCTTATGGTTATGAAAATGATAGTTATCTCGTTAGTACTTTTCGAGGATTAAATAATCAACCTGATGAACCTATCAAATTCGATAAACTCCACTCACCTGGAGCACTGCATTTCTTTTCATTCAATGAAGAAGTTGGAGAGATAACAAGTCAAACAGACAAAGATGCTATTGAACGAGCGCTTAAACTTACAAGAGGTGGACCTTCACTTACTCATGACAATTATGTTGCTGGTCCTGAAGCTTTCACTGAGTGGGCAAGCATTCTAGATGAAGGAAGTGATGATCCGCATTTCTATCATGGTACCAGTTATGTTGCTGAGTGTGCATTAGAAGGTAGGATAACTGCTGTTGAGTTTCTCATTAGATTTATGCAAAAATATGAAGGGAAAAAGCATGCTCAATTCCTAAAACAGGCTTCTGAAGAATTTACCCAATCTCTAAAACTAATAAAAGAGTTTAATTCAATTTTTCCTTTTGCATTCCAAGGAGATATGACAGCGGAAATGAGAAATAAGGGTGCAAAACTTCTTAGAAAGGTTAAACCACATGAATTAAATGCAATAGAATTCCTTCGAGATGCAGTATATAACTGGACTATGTATTGAGAAGTAAACAGAAAGTGTCATGATGTGTTTTTGTCATCTTGTCATATTAACAAGATAGGTTAATATCTTTCTTAGAGCTCATCATATAGAGCATGGTAACTGTTCTATACTCACTCTGAGCGGATACATCACGTATCCTCCTACCCCGTTCGCACGCCTTCTAGGCAATGCTTTCGGATCGCTTTTTACTAAGATATTGTAAGCTGCATTGACATCAGCATTAATCAGGTATCCTCGAGCAGATTTGAACAACCCCCGTTTAACTCTTTTCCCCATATATCTAGTTTGATTTTGGGGAAACTCATTATCAAGGAAACTACATTTGGAGGTATATTCTTCGGGAATGAGTTCAACATTTATCCCTTTTCAGCTGCTTTATATTTCAGAACATTAATGATCCGCATAAAGGGGATGGTGACAAACATCTGGGTGACTTTTTTCCAGAAATGCACCCCTTGTTTCCACTTCTTATTGTACCCAATTATCACCTCATGAATATCTCGTTCCATCAATAATTCAACTAGATAATGGGTGAGTTTGTGGATGGAGTCTTTGAGTTTCTTCCTCCACTTTTCACGTAAGATGTAATATGCTGCTCCATACTCCAACTTGTTGTTCTTTTTCAACTGCTTTCTCTGCTGCTGAACATATTGTTCTCTTAGTTTGGTCTGGTTTTTCAGATAATATTGGGTTATTGATTTTATTCCTTTCCCGTGATCCTTGATAACAATCGGTTGATTCCCGAGGTTATCCACAAAGGTCACAAGATTGGTCATCCCTAAATCGATTGCTCCTTTCCGCTTAGGGTTCTTCTTTACGTTTGGAATGGTTTTAAGATAGACTAAC
>JAUVXV010000001.1 GCA_030603365.1 Candidatus Heimdallarchaeota archaeon | reverse complement strand
TCAATTATTGTGCTACTAGAAGTAGCCAAGTATACAGTGAGAAATAGCTATAAAAAGAACCAGAATATATATTGCCAAGTTTGAGAAAATTTGAAAACAAATACTTTGAGTGGCTCAATATTTGAAATAAAATTTTAATATTAGTAAGAAGTAGAACCGTTAGGAGCTAGTGACGTTCTTCATTTCGATCATCTCTCAATGAAACGATTAAAGAATTGAGCTAGCTCCATTATATTTCTTTCTTAGTACTAGTTCCTTTTCAGTTTATAAAATGGGTTTTTTCTCGTAAGGTTTAAATTATGAAATGTCTTTACATTAATGATTGTATGAATGAAATACCATTCTCTCCAGGTCTACTGAAACTAGCAAATGTTCCTCTGAAATACTCTATCTGGAAAGAAATAATGAAGCAAGAAGGAATAACTGCAAAGGAGTTAAAGAGTAAACTCTATTTGGAAGGAACAAGTATTTATTTTCATCTAAATGTTTTAGAAGCAAATGACCTTATTTTTTCCAATATGTATAAGATTCCTAACTCAAATTTGTCACAAAAAATGTATAGAATCAATAATAGTTTCTTAAGTAAAGAAGAGAGAAAGGAAGAAGAATTAAGAGGGTCACATGAAAGAATCAAAGATATCCTTCTTCTCAAAACAACTATCATCATAAATTACTTTCAACAACAAGTTCGACAATTAAGTAAAATTGCAAATGAAGACATCAAGAAACTCGTTGAAAACGGTTTAAAAATACGTACAGACAAAATCAAAATGCCAAATAACGAACTGTCTGAGATATTGGGAGAGATAACACATCTAAAAAACATCTATGATAAACTCAATAATCCACTATGAATTCAAATAGGTTAATGGTTGAATTTCTTCCTAATAACCAATTGTTATTTTATTCATTCAATCTTAGGAATTAGTTAAAATCTTCTCTAAAACTAAGACTTCTTTGAGATTTTTTCAAATAGTAAATCAAAGTTATTCTTATAAATTTCATTGATTTGAAAACCTCCATCTTCTTGAAGGAGAAGATACTCAAGAGAAATTAAAGTGTTCAGTGCACTATAAATTATTTGATTTGAGAGAGGAAGTCTCCCTTCCTTCTTTGCATTCCCAACAGTTTTAGAAATAAAACCATATCGTGTGATTCTTGAATCTTCAGTATCTTTTTCAAATGCTTCTTCTATTTGCTCAATAATTATTCCCCAATGTTCTTTATCAATAGAATCAACCAAAGTTGTACTGAAATCAGATTCCAATTCAGGATCATCTTCTGGAAGAAAGAGTTCTTTAAATCCTTCTACAACCTGAACTTTGATTATTCCTTTCTCCTCAGCTGTAGCAATGAACGAACTAAAGGACTTGAAGGTATTGGACCTATTTTTCAGAACAGAAGTTGCACCATGATAATTGCATTTTTCCATTGTTCTCATAATAGCGTCAATGACCTCAAATCTAGTACTCTTTCCCTGTTCTCTTGCTAAAGAAATGGATTCAACTAAGCATTCAACAGCTTGTTCGAATTTGATAAGCTCTAAAGTATCTTGTTCTAGTTCAGAATCTATATCTCTAGGGGAAGTTTCAGGTAATTCTTCGAGAGAAACAAAAGCGTTAGCACTGAGCATCAAATGATCACTAACAGTTTCAGTTTTACCAATAATTATCACATTCTTCTTGTGATTCCTTAACCAGTTTACTAATGAAATATAGTCTTTATCTCCAGTTACTATGATGAAATGAGAAAGAGTTGGGTTCTTAAAAGCTGTATCCATGCAATCTACAGTTAGTTTAACATCAACACTGTTTTCTTTCCCCATTGAAACTTGTATCGTTTCGAATCCCATACTATAAAGGGCTCTATTGATTGTTTCTGAGATGTTCTTCCAATTAGAATAGACCTTTTTTATTGTGGGGTAACCTATTGTTTCAGCATAAGCAATAAGAGCATCAACTATAGGAACATTGATTTCTTTAGCAGCTGCTCTAATATTTTCATAGTCCCAAAAGATTGCTACTTCTTCTCCTTCCATCACAATCACATTTTCTTTATTAGTCCTATATTACAATGATATCTTGCTATTTAAACTAACCTTAACTAGTATATTATAATCATGAATGATAGAAGATTATCTTCAGATTATCCTTTTGTTGTAATATAATTGCATCTAATATCAGCTCAAGACAACTATTGCCGGAATAGAGTGTCAATCAATTTCCAAAAAAGTAATATATTACAGAAATATAATACAATATTGGGATGTTTAAGGAGAAGAAAAAGGTTGGAGAGTTTTCAGAAACAGTTGTGTCAGGTACTGTGGTCTATAAATGCGATAATTGTGGAGACATTCAAAAAGTACTCCAAAAGGAAAGAATACATTCAAAACCAACTACTTGTCGCAATCCGTTTTGTAGAGAAAAAAACCATTTTACTGAATTGAAGACTGAGAAAATATCAGAATCTTAATTGATTTCCTTAGAAGAAAATACTACGTAAAAATCAGATAAATTGGTCTAAGTCTGACTGTTTCTTGGGTTTCATAAAATCCTTGAGTTCCTTATCTTTAAGGTCGATGAACCATTGTTTGATAAACTTATCAGGACCAACAACAGACTTAGGAACCCAGATAGGTCTATCAGTGAAATTATCCACAAAAGCAAGATAAGCTTTCTCAGTCTCAAGATCAACCTTGCCAAGCTTATAATTGGAATACTCACTCATCTTGATTAGCTAGAATTTTTTCAGTATTAAAACAACAGAGAAAACATAATAAGGTCTGAGTTAAGAAAATAGTTCTTTTGGATGAGAACGTGGAGCTAAATAATGAAACCTAGCATAACAGGTGTTTAACAATTGAGTCTGTTCTCATCCCTTTGTCTTGGCGAAAGACTGCAAATGAAAGACTGCAATTGATTAGTAAGGTAGCTCCACATATTTAAGGAAAAGAAAGTATATAAACATAATGAGGAAAAGGGAATTGTTGAAGAAATTAGGTTCTACAATAATTTTTGTCATAGTTCTTATATAGTAAAGGCAGTATATAGAATTGAACAGTAATTAGATTCCAATATTATGCTTTCAAAATCATAAAAAAGAGTTGAGCATGAAAATGAATCGTAAGAAGAAGTGGTTGATAATCACCTTGTTATCTATTTCATTTATTCTTCATGGTTCTGTACAAGTTCAGTCTGATGAGGAAAATTTAGTTATAAGAGTGGTGGATGCTAGTTTCCCTCCTGAAACATCTATCTTTGAAGACGAAAATTATAGTGCTTTCGGTTTTGATATATCTCTTCAAATTGAGAATCCCACTTCATCAGACATCATTGTATATTATGCCTGTGGTCCATATCCTTTTCCATATCTGGAAGCCAATCTGGTTGATGATAGCTTAGAAGCAGAATTACTATTTATCATTGAATGGGTAGAAGGTAGCTACTCTATTACTCCTGGAATTCATGATGATTTCTATAGGTTTGTAATTATAGTTGATCAATATGTTAATGAGTACCCTCCATTAGGAGAGTATATCATCTGGTTTGATTACACTAATTGCAGTTATGTTACTGTTCCTGTAATTATAGAAAAAATGCGCATCTATGTTCTAGAAAGCAGAATCGTTTATATCTATGAACACAACAATGAAACTGAAATATTTTTCATACCTACAACTACTTCTACCCCCACACCTACTTCTACACAAACACAAGATACAAACAAAACATCTCAAGTAACATCAGCTGTTTTTTTTACATTAGTTCTAATTTCCGCCACCTACAAGCTCTATAAACAAAAGATGAAGCTCTAAAGTACCACTAGTTTCACCTAGGAAAATATTACAATTTGGAGACATCAGAGGATATCAATTATACTTTACTTTCATGATCAAAATAAAGACATAATTCAACAAAAAAAAAGAAAAGGATTAGGTTAATAATTATTCCTAAAATACTGAAATAGTTCATAACCATCCATTATCCCCCATCCGAGTTTGTAATCGGAATAAACCGTAACATGATCTAGATAAGGATATCCGGTATAATTTGTTGCTAACCAGTCGTAACTGCCACTTATAGTAGTGCCTTGTTGGCTTGGAGCGCTTCCAGATGCATCCCCCGTTTTCTGAAAAAGATTTTGAACTATCGTTACATTCAAATCTGTACTTGATTTGTAGTTATTTTGATATTGTTCGAGAAGAGCAATGGTTCCTGCAACTAGAGGACACGCATTACTTGTTCCCCTAAACTCATCAATACCTTGAACTGGTTCCCAATCCAATTTTGTTGCTTCAGAAATTGATGCTATATCTATTCCATAACCATGATTTAATATGTCTTCTTGTTTCCATCTTAATGTTTCATTAGAGTAATCACTATCGGGTACTCCTGTAACACCAATTGCAGAATTCAAAGAACAGGGATAAATAATTTGTTCTGAATTATTAAATTGTAAACCTCCGTTTCCAGCTGCAATGACAGGAATTGTTCCATTAGCTACTATTTCTTCTAAAATAGGTTCCCAGAGCAAAGTTCCATCTACAGACATACTAATAATATCTATACCTAAGGTAAGGTAATTTTCATATAGCCAATATATTGAGCTGTTTAATTTCACCGCATCATCTCGTGTTGAAATGAAAATATAGTTAGCTGCAGGAGCTATTTGCCGCAAAGTAGCAAAACAATAAGTACCATGCAGATCTGTGTCTGTTGAATAATTTCCTTGCCCTTCATCGAACAATTCTATCCATTTTTCTTCCTTTGTATCTGTCTCTGGTTCCCAGTATTCATAAAAATCTTGATCAGTAAAATTATATTCATAGTATTTTATATCTATAAATTTCCTTTCTGGATCTTCGTATAAATCATTTTTACCAGACTTATACATAGATTTATGAAAAGCAGTATTAGTTTTGTTATCGCACCTTAGATAATCATCAATGATGCAAATAGTAACACCAGATCCATCTAAATAGCCTTTGTTAGACTCATAGTCGTGGAGTTTGTCGATTCTTAAATCATCAACATCTGATGTATCTTCAGAGTTCTTAACTACGTTTCCTTTGGAGGTTGTAACATCTTCAGTATCTTGCCACCCTTTAACAAAGTGTGCTGTAACTCGAACATAGTAAGTGCCTGCATAACCTTCAGGATAGTAGGTTTTGACAAAAGGAGAGCTCAGACCATCTGTTGTTGAGTCAACAGCTATGTTATTGAGATAAATATCAGCACCAGTATAGATCCATGGAGGGTCTCCTTTCTCAACTGTGAAATTCACAGTTAATTTGTTGTAAAACAACACTTCTGTAGTTCCATTTGGACTATGTATTGTGACAGAATTACCAGTTTCTCCCCATACTTCTAATGTTGGAAACAACATAATAATGGAGAAAAGAACTGTAGCGGTTAATAATATACTAATTATTTGTTTGTTTTTCATTTCGATCATTTTTTGTTTTTTTACCACTAACTGTGGCTTAAATATAGCTAGAATTTGGTAAAAAAAGAACTATAATACTTTGTGACAAGAGAAGAATCGAGAGAGAATACTAACTTAATTTTATTGGTGGAAATAGATTTTAATAGAAGTAATAATGAGAGATGATAGGAGCTAGTGATGTTCTTCATTTCGATCATGTCGCAATAATGCGATTTTAGAATTGAGCTAGCTCCATTATCTCTAGAATATCCCAGAAAATTGCTTTTAAAGAAATAGAGCAAAAGTTTGCAATTCTCTTAAGAAGTTAAAAGAAGTGTAGAAAAACAGCATAATCCCTAAAATTCATTTATCTTTCCACATCTTTCATTCGTGACATTTCTTTCGACATTAGTGCTGTCCACTTCCGAGATACTCTAGGAGAAATCCTAGATTTTCTCATTGGAATTTGCAGTTTAAATATGGAATTAATAATAATATTGTAGATGAGTGTAATAAAGAAAATTAGTCTTGGGCTTATTTTGGCTATTATCATGTTTTATCCATATAAACTAGAAGGAAATCCATACTCTTATGGAGATTTTTCAACGTGGAGAGATTATGAAGAAGATAGAAAATATGGTAGGAAGTTACTACAAAGAGATATTCAAAACAGGATTAACAATACCAAATCAAAAAGTAACAGAATCGAAAACAATGACACAGATACTAGATAGAGAGTTGATAAAAGTAAAGGAAGAAGTGACAAGAAGATTACAAAAATACTTTGATGATATGATACCTCCTTATGAAGGTTATGAATCAAAGAGAGAATATTTCAACGTAATAAAATATGAACTAATGAGGGATTATCTAAAAGACGAGTTATCAAAGAATCCAGAATTATATCATCTAGTTAAAAATAAAATGATAAAAATAGAAAGAACTTATGGAGATGTTACGGTTTTCTTTTTACCATACCAAGCATTTCTAGATTTAGATAATAAAGATATACTCAGGAATATAGATATAATCAAAACAACAGCAGCATTCCAATTCAAGGGAAGTAAAAGAGGAAGAAATCCAATGGTTAATCATCTAATGTTGAAGCATTACGAAACAGTGTTATCATTTATTGACCATCCAGTGACAGCAAAAATACTAGAAGTAAAAGGATTAAGAGAGGATATACAACAAGCGATAGAGTTCATACAAAAAGCATATTCACCAACAAAAGGAATGAAACAATATACAGGGGAAGGAGAATTACATAGAAATGGATTATTAGTAACAAGAGTAGATGCGGCAAAACTAGCAACAGCAATGAAATTGTTCATCTATATGGACTTCATGTACAAAGCGGAGAGAACGATAGGAGAGATAATAGTGGATATGGTAAGAACAAGCCAAAATCTAGATGTAAGTAGAGGGATGGGAGAACTAGATATAGAAGCATTAAAACAGCTAGCAGGAACGATACAGCAAAACGGATTCAGTGCATCAACAGCAGTTGTATTCAGACTAGATATACCAACAATAAACAACAACGAAGATCCAGTAAAAGTGAAAATAAGAAGAACAACAGGAACATTTGGAGGAGAAGGAGAGTATTCCCAAAAAGTACTGGAAAGCTTCTTTGATACAAAGATAATGATGCCAAACACACTATTCGGGAGAGAAGGACAGAGAGTAAGAGATTTCCTAGAGACACCAATAGTAGTGGAACTGGTAAAAGCGATGAGTGAATGGGATTGGGTGGAGAAAAGAGTAAATGGGATGGGAGATGAATTGTCAATGATGAGAGAAGTAACAAAAGTAGAAAAGATGGGAATATTCTCAAGATGGATAAATGCATTCGCAGGAAAAGGAATAGAAAAATGAAATGATAATTAAAAAATGACTGAAGGTAATAAGGGTGATACAATAACGTCCTTATCAACTCTTACTTTTTTTAGATTGGAATGATCCTGAAAAGAAGATAGATCAAGAGAAGAACAGGGATTGTTAGAGAATAGGAAAGTTTCAAACTTGGGACAATGGGAAAGAGGAGAGAGAACAAGTTGTTTTATAGAATTGTATGATAGGTTAATGTAAGAGAGTTCTCTGAGATTCTTGAGAGGAGAAAAATCAATAATCGAAAATTGGTTGTTATTGAGTATCAAATTTTTAAGATTATTAGAATGTGATAAGGGGGAAAGTTCAACCAATTTCAATTTATTCTCAGATAGATTAAGATGATAGAAATCTTGTAATCCTTCGAGAGGAGAAAGATCGATTTGTTCGAGAGAATTAAAATTGAGTTTCAAAGTTTGGAGTTTCTTACAAGAAGATAAGGGAGATAAATCTATTTCATTAAGACTTCTCCTTGGGATACTTTCTATTCCCAGTCCTTTAAATTCCAAACACTTTGATAGGGGAGATAAATCTACGCTAGGAAAGAAATTATTACCTATTGCTAACCATTCCAGTTTTGAGCATTTTGCTAATGGTGACAAATCTATCTCTTTAATATTATTATAACCAAAAGAAAGAGTGTGTAATCCAGATAGATTTTCCAAAGGAGATAAATCTAATTCTTCTATTTCGTTATAACTTAAGAGGAACTTCTTTAACTTTGGTAACTGTTGCACAAAACTCAGATCTATTTCTATTATTCTTTTTTCTGTTAAGTTCACTCTTCTCTTTCTTCTTCTATTTCTATCTCTTCTTCTCCCTCTTTGGTTTTATATCTTATCTTGACTTTTTCTCCCATTTTTTCACCTATATTCTAGTTGTTTTCCGTACATTTAAGCTTTGCGTGGCAATTCGTCTGTACTCTAGTGAAACTATTCTTTCTTCTGTTTTTTCTCTTTTTTCCTGTTCTATTCTTTTTACTGTGAATCAAAAAAATTTATGAAGGTGTCATTACTATTTTCTTTTATGAAACGAAAAGCAATTATTGTTTCAACAGTCTTTTTATTTTCCATTTTAATGTTACAAATGAGCTCAATGATGATTTTAACATCTGTAGCAAATAATGACAAAGGTCCTGTTGTTGATATTATCGAGGAAATCTCAGCAGAACTAGAATTACCTTTTGTTGATTCAGTTCGTACTTTTGTCTTACATTTCAAAACTCAGGCTGCTTTTGATAATTATGTATCGAGTCATACTCCCTACTTAGTTTTCAGCAATCTCAAGATGGTCGTAGAAGAAGATTTGTTAAGCAAAAAAAATCTTTATAAAAAAGTAAAAGGCGTGGATCACGTTTTTGATCTTACAAATTCAAAATTGGAATTTGCTGGATCCATGTCTGATTTAGATGCAGATGGTATGGATACAGTTACATCTCGAGACCTTATTAACCTTAAACCTCTTTGGGATTTAGGTTACAAAGGTGGGGCAACAGTTGTTTATGATGTTGATTCTGGTATTTATACAGATCATAACGATTTCTCTGGCAGAATTGATTTAGCTAACAGTCAATCTTTCTTGCTAGAAATTTATGGTTATGGTGGAAATGATTACTCCATTGAAGACTCTAATGGTCATGGTACCCACACAGCTGGTATCGCAACTGGTGATGGTTCAGGTAACGCTAATTACATTGGTATGGCTCCTGAAGCTGGCATACTAGTTGCTAGAGTTGGTGGAGCTGGTCCAGAAATCTACACTCTAGGAGCTTTAGCTGCATTAGATTACGGTCCAACTGTAGGTATAGATGTAGCAAATCTTTCTTGGGGTGGTGGAGATAGTGAGGGAATGAGTGCTACCGAAATCGCTGTCGAAGAACTAACCATGAAAGGTGTTGTTGTTGCATGTTCTGCAGGTAATGAAGGACAGAGTGGTTTCTTCACTGTCGGCGCTCCAAGTACAGCTCCAAACGTAATAAGTGTCGCTGGAACTGACGAATCAGGTGGAGTATATGCTGCAAGCTCTAACGGTCCTGCAGCTGAAGGTTTCATTAAACCTGATATTGCCGCACCTGGACAAGATATTTGGAGTTGTTCAATGGATGGTCCTAGCACTTATGTTATGTACAGTGGTACATCTATGTCAGCTCCTCACATAGCTGGTGGAGTAGCTGTTCTTATTAATGCTCTAAAAGATCAAGGAGTTACATATGATCCTGGTTTGATTAAAGCAGCAATTATGAAATCTGCTAACCCAGGTACTCAGTCATTCTTGAGTTATGGAGCAGGTATCCCTGACTTCTATGATGCATATCTAAAAGTACTTGCTGCACCAACAAATGCTACTGGATTCCCAGCAATCATTTGGGCTATCCCTGAATACCCACATACAACTTATGAAGTACTTCCTCAAGGATTTCATGCAGAATTGTTTGTTGAGTCTGTATCTTCGACTCCATGGAATGATTTGCCACCTTCAATAACAGGAAACATAAGTTCAATAATTAGTCTAAATACAACTGCTTTGACTGGTCCTTGGACTAAAAACTACTATCTGTTAATCGATATTCCCGATGATGCAACACTGGGGGTATATGAAGGATATATCACTTTTGAAACTGCAAGCAGTGTTTCAGCACAAACTTACATCAAAATCACTGTTAAAGAAGGCAAAGGTAAGATCCTTTATGCAAAGATGTTCACTGAATGGGGAATTGATAATTTCCTTGGTCAATACAGATTAGCAATGGAAGATTTGTTAGATAAAGGGTTTGCCATCAACGAATATAAATGGTGGAATATTACTGGTGAAGCAAATGTTATCACTGAAGAATTACTTAGCGAATATGAAGCAATTTGGATTCCTGATCCATTCAACAGACAATTTGATCTTAACCTAGACCTTTCAGGTTATGTAGAAATTACTGACAGTGAGATATTAACGATTCAAAACTTTGTAGCCGGAGGAGGAGGTCTATTAATAGATTTCCTTGGTCTAAGTGAGTATTTCGTAGAATCTGTAGGCAAAACGATTATTGATGGGAATAATATTACGAGAATCAATCAGTTACTTGCCCCATTTGATATCACCGTATCTCCAGACTTATATGATTTCAGTAATGCTAGAAAAGCAACTGTTGTAGCAACACATGCTGTAACTGATGGAGTTTCATATATCGATCATTATGGAACCTATTTGACTGTTGGAGCAAATGCCGAAATTCTTGTTGAATATAATGATCAAGGAATGACTGCTGTTCATGAAAATAGTAACGGTGGCAGAGTAGTTACAATAACAACGAACTTCTTCATGGACACATCTGGTTATCGGAACTCATACAATACAGGAACTGCGAATGAGGTATTCACTGAAAATATCTTTAAATGGCTAACTGCAGATGAGAAGATTCAAGGAAGCTATGTTACAGATGCTACTGGAGCTGATTTCACAATTGAATCACTAGATCCAGCAGCAATATTATCTGCTACATTAACTATTGGTGTTTCAACTCTTCCAGTGACTTTAGTAGATGATGGTGGAGGAATGTATAGCTATCGTATGAACTATGCAGCAGAAGCAATTTATACATTCAAAGTTACAAGTGCAGATGACAAATATATAGGGCAAATTCTCTATGATGTAACTGCTCCTTTAGCCTATTCAACTAATTGGGTAAATAATACTGTACCAGCAGGTGCAAGATTAGATTTCGTCATACAAGACACTGTCACAGATCTGGTTTCAGTTTATGCAGAAGCTAATGGTATAAACATAGACATGACGGGAACTGGTAAAACGAGAACTTTCAGTCTGTTTACAAGTATTCTAACTTTAGACATTAATGTACTGGAAGTCTATGCTCGTGATGCTGCAGGTAATTCTGCTTTAACAATATTCATCATACCATTAACTGAAGTATCTACACCTGTTGAGACAACTACACCAAGTTCTGGAACACCAACCGATGATGGTCCAATGTCTACTATTGGAATTCTTTTAGGTTTGATTTCAGTCGCAGTAATAGTTGTTATAATAAGAAGAAAACGTTAAGTTTTCTTTCTTTTTTCATTTTTCTTTCAACAGAAGATTTTTAACATTCTTAAATTTTGTTTCAATGAAATTCATTTAACTCAGTGAAAATCAGTTGTTGATTACATGGGAATTGCCAAAGGTACAGGTTTTATTATAGGAATTATTTCAACTATAACTGCAGTAAGTTTCTCCTTAGCAATTCTATTTTGGTACCTTTATGATATCATCTGGCAATTCATTATCTTAGGATTAGTAGTGATTGCCTATGTTTTCCTAATTTGGACTTTTCGTGATCCAATAAGAAAAATTGAAACTGATAAAAACAACATTCTTGCTCCAGCTGATGGGAGAATAGTTAAATATGAAGATAGAGAAACTGGAATGTACTGTGTTATAAGAATGTCACCTTTTGATGTTCATATGACTCGAAGTCCAATTGAAGGTGAGATTAAGAGTATTAATTTCAAGAAGGGATCACACTGGCCAGCGTATTTTCTGAATTATACAAAGAACAATCAAAGAAATACGATTGAGATTGTAAACAAGAAGGATAAAGTTACTGCAATAGTAACACAGGTTTCAGGAATATTCGCTAGGAGAACAGTAGCGTATGCTAAGGAAGGAAATTATGTAAAGCAAGGAGATGTTATCGGTACAATTAGGTTCGGATCTATCACAAGTGTTGAAATTTTGGGAGACAAAAAGTATAAATTAAACCATAAGCTTTCAGATATAGTAAGAGCAGGACATTCAGTTCTAGCTGAACATGACCTTGAAAGTGATTAGATGGATTGGCAAGATATTTCCTTTCTTCAAAAAAGATGGATAAAAATATCTTCTTTGATTGTAGCAAATTTAATGACATTTGGTAGTATAGCATTATCAATTACAGGAATTGTACTCATTTTTTTCGATCTAACTAATTTTAATTTCTGGTTTGCAAAAATCATGGCTGTTTGCTCAATATTCGATTTTGCAGATGGTAAATTAGCAAGAATTGGTGGGAGTAAGAAATTAGCTGTAGATATTGACGCTATGGTAGATTCAGTTTCTTTTGGTATATTTCCTGCGATTTATTTAGGATACATAGTTTCGCAATGGCAGATAGAAATTTGGAATATTGTTGCTGGTGTTATCACAGGACTTGTTTATCTTGCAGCTGTTTGGTTTCGTTTATTTAGATTTATAAGAAGAGATCCTCTTTACACTCCTTATTTCACTGGATTACCAAGTCCATTTGCTGGTATGGTCATCGCATGTTTAGTTGTATTTCCATATACTCATGCATGGGTAATAATAGTTTCAACTTTTATTATTGCAGGATTTATGATTTCAAAAATTCCCTTTCCCTCCTTCAAAGGTGTTCCAACACTATTTGATTGGTTCTGGATAAGTACAACAACACTCTCAGTGTTTCTTTTTGCAGTTCTACCATTCTCTCCAAACAATCTAATGGTTTATCCTGCTTATGCTATTGCAACATTAATGGTCATTTATCTGACAATCAGCCCAGGTTATGCAATGAAATTGGAGAAAAAACTAGATATATCTAGGAAGAATGAAAAAGATGAATAAAAAGTAGAAAATTATTGCTTCTTCAATTTTGTTAATGCAATCTGTTCAAATCCACGGGCATTAGACATAACTGCATTTTCAGGTGTGATAACCTCACCTGTGTTTTTGACGATATTTGCTTCAAAGAAGGCTTGTTTAAGATAATCACCAAACACATAAGATCCTCCACCACAAACAATTACTTTTTCTATCCATGCATCGGGTGGGAGGTTATTGAGAAGTCTATTACTTTCATCAACTATTACATCGGCAATTGAAGTTACAGCTTGATCCATAGCTCCACTGATATCTAATGCTTTACCACCAACAAGAATATTCTTCTTTCCTTGTTCAATGGCAGTCATCAAATCAAAAGGTCGAATTATTTTACCAGATTTTTCTTGTATTGCTCGGGATAATGCATTTGTTAAGCTATCAACTGCTTCTTCTAGAGTACCAGATGCTGCTCTCATCATGTTACCTTTATACATACATAGAATATCTGTTGTTCCATGACCTATATCAACAATAATAGAATCAACTGCTGTTTGAACACCACTTTTTTTTAATGAATACCAATATGTGCCATATGGTTCAGGTGCGATGAAAACTTGCTCAATCAAAATTTTCATTTGTTTGGATTCACCAGTAGCGTCATTTCTTACTTTGACTTCATGTGTTCCTTTGAGACCTCTGCTTAGCTGCTTACTCTCTTCAACACCAGTAGCTATTGGTACTCCAGTAGCAACTACAAATTGCTCATAACTAGATTTCATTATAAGACTAAGAATTGCTTTTAATGCCATTAAACTGTTATTGATGGATTTCATTTTTCCTTCAGAAGCGAGAGGTTTTCTGATTTCGCTTTGAAGTCTAGCTAATTCGCCAATGTATACTTCTTGTCCTTTAGAATCTTCAATAATGAGGTTATTCAACCAGCTCTTATCAGAGGACATACCTTGCCAACCTGGGTTAGGTGTTCCGATTACAGAAGGAATTCGGTAACTGAATTCTCCAGAGGTTAATTTAATTGTACTTGTTCCTAAATCTATTCCTACAGCGTTTGTCATGGGGGCAATAGGCATATAATTCACCACTGTTTTTTTCTCAAGATTTCATTATATAAACTGTTTGACCGTAACAAGAAATCTTCTTATTGATGGTTGTTTTTACAGTCTTATACAATATATAATAAATGAAATAATATAAAAGCTCGATGAGAAATTTAAGAGTTTACAATCCAAAGAAGGAGTGTAAAATTTCAAAAAATATTTTGGTTTGAAAACTGTCTGAAGAATAGATTTAAAGGGTTTAACCGCGTAAGTATGATAAGGAATATAGAATAGTCTGGCAAAAGTATATAAATGCATATACCATGTTAGTGCTAGCACACACATAACCCTGGTGGCTTACTTTGGGTATATTTCAGCAAGATATGGACGAATTAGAGGTGAGGGCCCAGATTGACCGAGTACTTCGGCAATCAGCTCAACTATTTACCACAGGAAATGGTAAAAGAGTTCGTTTAAATGAAGCTATACGTATTAGAGAGTTTTCCGCTGTAATGGGGTTGATAATTGCTTATAGTGCAGGCTCATTTATGAGTCTCGATCGCTTCAGTTTAGAAGGAGTTCATCCTGTTAGATACAAAAGAATAATCAACAGACTCAACTGCTACAGTGGTCAAGTAAGTGCAGCTCTTACCTTAGAAATGCTGCAGATACGAGACAAAACCAAACTTAGTAAATATGAGTTAATCAGATTAGTTCAAGAGAAGTACTTTAACACAAAACCAATTGGTACTAGAGATATAACTGAATCTCTAAATCGAATGTTGAGAAAAACCATGGATGAATATTTTGGATTTGAACATCGATACTTCAGAAGAAGCAATTTTGAACTTCGTTTGGTGGAGATACCAAAGAATACTCCATATGAACTAGCTAAGATAAGTTTGGATAACGTTATTCAATTCTAAAAACTCATCTCTTTTATTGGAAAGTTTTCATATTGTTTTTTGCTATTCGTTGTTTAAATCAGTCCAATTATTGGAAGGAAGTCTCTATATAATAGAAAAATAGGATTTGAAGGCTGGTTATTAGATATTTTGAACATACTCCAATCTTTGTTCTACAGCCATTTGTGTTAGTTTTTGTATTGGTCTTACTATTAACCAAACAGAATCGGGTCTCTTATCAAGACTCAATTGATTATCATCATCGAAGAAATCATCACGTTTAGGAGATGTCAACATTGCTAAAAGATCATTTCTTGCATTCAAGCAACTACCAGTCATTACTAGATTTGCAGCTTTGTCATCTGGAATAGCTCCTTCATCAATCAAAAATAGAATAATTTCTCTTTTATCTATTCTGTCTTCAGCTGGTAAATCAGATTTATTTATGTATGCAACAACAGGAATTTTAGAACCAAACTTCTCACCAATTGTTTCTTTGGCTTCTTTAATTATAGATTCATTTTGTCCTTTAGCTACATTCTCGAAATTCAAGAAGATTAAGACTGCGTCAACTCCCTTCATTACAATATCTCGTTGAACTTTATGTCTATCTTCTCCTGGTACTGTCCAGAGTTGATATCTTAATCTGTCAAACTTCTTGCCTCTAAATGGAGGAGTTTGAAATACACCTTGATCGAAAAATACTGTACGACCAGAATCATCTTGGATTTTAGTTAATGATGAAACTATTGTTTGTGGGTTCTCCATTCTTCTGAGAGCATTAAATACTGTCAGCATGCTTGTTTTACCACTCATAGGTGGTCCAAATAGTACTATCTTGATAGTTGGTTTTCCTTCTCTATCTACGTTAAAAATGTCAGATAACTCTATTTGACTCATATCTACCCATTCCATAACTTCGTATATAAAACTTCTTTTGTTTACTTGTCGCTATAAATAAAAAAAATATTTCCTCCCCCAAAAGAGATTATTTTTTGAACTTCTTCACTATGATTGGAATTGATACTGTAAACAATGCTAGAACTACAATAAACCATGATGAAAAATCAAGGAACCCTGTGTTTGATGTAGGTGGAGGTTCTCCTTCTGCTGTGAAGTGATCTGATTCTGGAGATCTAACAGTTCTATCAGCATATCTGAAACTCACTTTTACAAAGTATTCTCCATTTACTTCACTTAGATCTACATATCCATCTCCCCATTGATTTGTTACCGCGTTAAAGCTTATAGAAAATGAACCCTGTGATATACCGTCTTTATCATAGAGAAGTATCATGGTTTGTGCATTCTGTGTAAATGATATCCATCCCCCGAGTTGTGTATAACTAGCATTTACAGTTACATAAAGCCCAGTACTATCAACATTAAGTGAAACATCAGGTTTTTCTACTGTTAGAATATGAGCGATAGTAACAACGTCTATTAGTTCTCTTCCATATTGAGTAGAACTTGAAGCAATAACATAGACATCATAAATATCTTCGTCAAAAGACTGTATTGATTGTTCTAAATACCAATCAAGGACTAATGAATAACTCATTGCTAAGGATTGATACACAACAGAGGATCCTTCGTATCTAAATTGAGCATAAACTTCTACTCCACTACTATCAGTTACTTCTGTAGCATTATCATCAAGAATTATAACGTTAGTTAAAGAGAAATCCCAACTACTACCTTCATAAGTAAAGGTATATGAATCTATTAACAGTGGATCACCAGGAGCTAAACTGTAATCAATGTCGTATATGGTTCCTACTGTAAACTGACCATTGACTGTTACTGATGGAGTTGTGGCATCCATTATACTAGTGATAAGGTAAGCTTCATCTATTATTGTTCCATTTATGAATTCAGTTATTGATCCTGTCTGAATACTCTTTTCTACAGACCATCCATTTATATCATGTATAGCAATTGATATACCAAGATATTTTCCACCAGGAGAGGCTGTATCTAACATCAGCTTATCAAGAGGTGAATCTAATTTTGCAGCATATATACCATAATATCTGTTTAGTCTGTTATCTTTGGTAACTGGATATGAACTTACAAGATCATAGTCCATTGATATATCTAGATCATCAAATCCGAATAATCCATCTTCAAATGAAGTATCATCTACATATAATGCTGTAGCCCAATTAAGGTAAAGATCATTAAACCCAATACTTACACCCACTGAACTTAATGCTGCCTCCACACCAGCTGCGCCAACTGTTGTACTTGCAACTAGGTTTGTGATAGCACTAATACCATATTTTTCTGCGAGATAGAAAATGAACATGTAAGCACTACCATAATCAATTCTTACATCCCTTCCACCTTCACTCTGATAATTCCAATACAATAGACCATCATCAGGATAATGAGCAAAATAATCACTAGCAAATGCTGTAAGATTGTTAATTACATCATACCCACTTAGGTACTTTGCGTATTCAGCACAACCTTCATCTACCCACCATCTTTCATTGATGTCATTATTATAATGTATTAAATGTTGAAATTCATGTGCCAATACACCATAAGTAGCTAGATAATCAACATAAACCATTTCTCTTTTGTTTGAGTTTAGTACATCTAGTTCATTTCTCATATCAAAATATCCTGCTACTCCACCATCGAAACTAGCCATTAAAATTGTGACATGTGAATCACCATCTATATCTCCTAGATTTCCATCTGGAGATCCGAAATATAGAATATCATTCGGATAAATTTTACTCTCAAATTCATCTCTCCAGAGCTCGGCTTTAGTTGTTGCACTTGATTCTCCTTGAGAATCTATTACACTATTGAGAACATATACATAACTATTAGTTCCTTTTGCTAATAATTTAGCTGGTTCTAACACATATACATAAGTAGAAACAAGAAAAGATTCGATAATGTAGAAATCATTAACATCACCTACGTCTTCTTCTGCCTGAAAAACAGCTGTTTTGATAGTAGGTTTATCTTTCATTAGATCTGGGTTTTCCGCCAGTAACCTATATCTTAGAATTTGAGTTGGATTTGTTGGATCTTCATTAAACAGAGTATCTGCAATTTCATCATAATAGGCATTTCTTTCTGAATTTTCTATTGCAGAGCTATTGTTAATATAAACTCCACTCACCATAAGTAATAACATAAATGTCGTTAGTAAATAAACTGGAAATCTAGCTTTTTTATTCATTATATTGACCTCTTAGCATATTTAGTGTACAAAACATTAAAAATGTTAACAATCAAGCAAAAATTAAATCAGAAGAAAAATAAGAAATTAAGTATTGAATAAACACCTGTATAAAGAGCAAATAATATAGCTTGGTATATTATACCAAAAAGATAATTGGCAATAAAGAGTAATACAGCGAGTACAATCATTTTACTAGAATTTAGACTTCTTTTAGCATGTTTTGAGGCTGAAAGCATTTCTTTTCCCCAATAAGTCTCATCATCACGTTTAAACTCCCAATAGTCTAAGTAGTCTTCTTCATCTGATTCTGGGTCACAGATTACTCTTATTTTATCCTTTATTTCCTTCTGTTGATTATTCTTACCAACAACAGAAATTATTAAAGAAGCAGCTTTTTTTGGAGGTATCTTGAAAATCTTTGGGATTGTAATTATTCCTGAGTCATCTATTATCTTATGTGGAATGGGTTTATCATTTACATGAATTTCAATTGTTTGACTCAAGACTTTGTTTTTATCATATCTAACTCTTATCTGAAAATTTTCTGGAGTTACTGCTTGATCATCTGGTTCAATTATTCTCATTTTTGGTGGAGCATTATATCTACTTAAACCTCCCATACATCCCCCAATAATTAGTAGAACAGCAGGTATTCCCGTATAGAAATAAATTCCTGCAACTTCAGTAAACCAAGATCTTGTTAAAGTGTCAACTAAAACCCATATTAGAATCTCAACTAATAGAATGCCTCCTCCCCACTTTAAACAAAACCATGCTATTTTCTTCACTTTATCTTTAAAAGTAAGACTTAGGTAATCGGTTTTATCTTCCTTTTTACTTTTAAGAGAGAATCGCATATTAATCACTTACAATATATTTGAACATTGCAAATGCATAGAATATCATCAATGTTGCAATATGTACCCCTAGAATTGTACCAACAGTATTTTCATATCCTGCGATTGCTATATTTCCAGCTACGGCATATATAAGAATCGCTCCACCCCCAAACAATAAGGCTACACTTAATGCGAGTGCACCCATCATTTTGATTACAACAAGATCAAACTGCCTATCTGGCTTCTGTTTTGTCTTTGGGGGTTTGGTTTCGCTCATCAGAGACACTTTCAATTTAGCAGGAATTTATTTTTATTTAATAGTTTTGTTTCTAAGTGCAGGTAATTATTCCTGAGTTAGAATAACTTTACCATCTTGATGTTCAATATTTACTCTTCTTTGAACTTTCATATTATCTACTATATGTCTTGGTAACTGTATTGAACCAAACCTGTCTAAATACACTTCGTGCATATCTCTAATTGTTTTTAGATCTCCTGTTAGAGAATAACCTGAGATTCTTCCATTAACAATCTGAATAAGTCTATCTGTAGCTTTGGCTACATCAAAATCATGAGTTACCATGATAGCAGTTATTCCATGGGTTTCATTTAAGCTTTGAAAATACTTGAGTAACTCTCCAGAAGTTTTTGAATCAAGTTCACCTGTGGGTTCATCAGCTAGAAGTAGTTCAGGTTCATGAGCTAATGCACATGCTAATCCTGCTCTTTGAACCTCTCCTCCTGACAGCTGACTTGGGCGATGTTTCACTCTATTTTCTAAACCAACTTCCGCCAATAATTCTCGGGCTCGTTTAATTCTTACTTCTCTTTGAAGACCCATCAATCTTAAAGGAATCTCTACATTTTGTAGAATATTGATTTCCCAAATTAGGTTTCGATTTGGAATCTGCCACAAAGTACCTACTTTTGTTCTTCTGTAGAGATTTCTAGTTTCCTCACTAAGCTGGTCTAACCTTACATCTCCAATACGAACGTAACCTGCAGTGGGTTCAGCCATACCAGAGAGAATAAGAAGTAAAGTAGTTTTACCACTACCAGAGGGGCCAATTATTGAGATAAATTCCCCTTGTTCTATTTCTAATTCTATTCCTCGTAAGGCTGGAACTTTATAGTAAGTCTCCTTTGCCTGGTAAACTTTTATTAAATCTCTAATTTCTATATATGCCATATTATCACCTATGCAGATTGTCTTAATTCAGTACCTACTTCATTCTTTGACATTGTCATTGTTGGTATCGTGGCTCCTGCTAATGAAGTTACTAGTAGAATTGATAATACTAATGCTATCTGACCTATTGGAAAGTTCATATGGTAAGATGGCATACTTCTACTAATTGAAAGGATAGACATCAACATAGAAGAAGCGATGAAACCGATTATTAATCCTAAAATTGTTGAGAATGCAAGCATTGTAATATAAATTGAAATGAAATATTTATTTAGTTGTCCTGAAGAAATTCCTATTGCTTTCATTGTAGCTAACTCTTTATTCTTATCGATTAGTTGTATAGAAGCAAATAAACCTAGTATTATTGCATTTATCGCAAAAGACATCAGTAATGTGGAATTGATTGCAGAGTACAAAATAGATGATCTAGGACTATCAGGTTTTACAAATAATTGTCTTTCAACATCAAATACAGGACTACTACCTACTAAAGGTTTGATTTCATCAGCGGTATCAGAGATGTCATATCCATCCTTAACTTTCACATACAAGTAATTTATTGAACTCAAATAATTATACTGTATAAAGTCCATAATATTCAATGGAGCAACAAAATGGAAATATGAAGCTCTTACATTATCTAGTATTAATTCTTTTAGAAACAATGGCCATACATTGTAGGTATTTAGAAATGTAAACGTTACATCAGTATAGAAAAATGGTGACCCAAATTCATTTCTATTGCTTTCGTTATATGCCCAGTAAGTCATTTTCATTACACTACCTTCGACATAATTAAAAAGTGAAAGTTCATCAACCTGACCAATTACAGATGTAGAATTTTCATCACGAGCATAAGTTAGATCCGCCAATAATTCATCAAGAGATGCTTTACTGAAATCTGATCTGAAGAAAGCCGCTTTTTTGAACGTTTCAGGATTAATTGCTAGAATCGATACAATCGTTGATACTCCTTGAGGATCCCGAATATTAATAAAACGTACAATTGATGTTGCTTCTACTTGGATCATATCTTCTAAGGTATTCTTCAATATTGAATCCTCAATTGGGAAGTTCCTAATCAAAATATCCGTTCCTAGGTCATATTGCGCACCTTCGTAATTAAAATCTTGATACGTGTACGGAACAACTATTGACGTTACAACAAGAGAAAATGATAAGCATAAGATAATGGAGGATCTAGAGTAACTTTTTTGGTATCTATATATTTCTCTCAAACTTAGTGAGGGAATATCCCATTTCAATTTTATACTAAGTTTTATGAGCATTTTTGAGAACAATGGTAAGAGTCTTTGAGATAGTAGTATTAACCCAAAAAGCAGTACTACAATTGCTGGTATCCCAACATATCGAGCCGTTTTATACTTAAATGCATTAAGAGCTGGCATTTCATATACATACCAAAGAGCAACACCAATAATAGCAAGTGCAACATCAATATAATATTTATAGAATCCTGGTAGATTTTTCTCTACCTTCCCATAATCGTCAATATCTCTTTTTCTTAAGAGTGTCATCGTATTGAACAACTGAATTACGATAATTGCACCAATACTACCAAATATGGCAACAGAGACAGAAGAAAGTTCAAGTTTCAAGGGTAAGGAAGTGTTACCGAAGGACAAATATCCTGAACTTCTTGTCAGCAGAGAAGCTATAGGTATTCCTGCTGAAACTCCCACTGCTAGTGAAATGGCCCCCACAATAAATGCTTCTAACGATAAATAAGAACCAATTTCAATTCTACTCGTTCCCCTATCTGCGAGTATTGTTAATTGTCTATCTCTTTTCTTTCTAACAAGGTTAGCTGCATAAACTGTAAGTATAATGGTCAGAGCAACAATAGGAGCTAAAAATGCTAACATAAATGTTTGATACAGATTATATTCTTCTCGGAATTTTTCTATCAAATTAATTAATGGAGATGTGATTCTGACAGAGAGATATGAAGCAAAAGTAAGATATGACTCCTTCAACTTATTGCCAAGTATTTTGAGATAAGTTATTTCTAAATTTAACCTAAATGCATCTATTTGAGAGACATCGTAAAATAAATCTTCAATTATATCACCTGTTCCGACAGTTTTTGCGATATCATGTAATCTGTTAGCAGAAATTGGCCAGAGAGAGATAACTGCTGCTGTTTCAGATAGCTCTAGTACAGTTTCAACTGGAATTCCATATTGATATTCCAAAACATTATACTTGGGTAAATCGTCTAGAAAAATTATTCCAGTAACATTTACACTTGTTTGAGCTCCAGGATCTGTTAAGGAATCTTCTATATTCAAAGAAACAGGAATGTATAGTTTTTGTTGAGTATAAAGCTCAATAGATGAATGATTATAGAAATCACGAGTCATTAACACTAGAACTTGATCATCAGAAAATGGATCAGGAGCTGTTCCGTTTGCTATATTCTGTTCAAGAAAAGTCCATAATTTCCCATGCGTACCAAATAGTGGCATACTTGGTAAAACCGTAGAATTGAGCAAGGGATCAAAAGTTTGCGTGAACGTAGATCTTCTGAAGAAAAGGTCTATCTGTGGTATTCTTTCAGTCATATTTGCAAAACCCACAGCAAGCTCAGCAATTCTTTTGAAGCTATTATAATGATCATATGTCGCTCCTATTGTGACTGTTTCAACTTCTACTTGTATATATCTTCTATCCATATCAGCTAAATAGAGATCAAAAGCTTGGAATTGATAGGAGTAAATGAAGAACACATACTGAGTTATTACAGAAACTGCTAGTGTTACTCCAACAGAAGAGATTAAACCATATTTCCAGCCTGCTTTAAAGAGAGGTTTGAAAAGGTGTAAACCAGGTAAGAAAATCATAGAAATTAAATCTACTAATGGAAGTATAACAAACAATATTGGTGACAGGATCCATAATAGGAAGTACATTATTTTTTGAAATTTTTCTAAATCACTAATTTTTGTATTAAATAAGGTATTAAAAACTGATCGCGAAGTCATGAAGAAATTTTGAAGCAAATAACGTCTAGATTTCTTCAATCCACTATAGTCTCTCTTCATTACATTGGAGCATTTTCATGCACCTATAAGCCTTTTTCTTTGTCCAGATAAAACTTATAAATGTTTTAAAATTTATTTTTGCCGAAAATTCGAATTATTCGAATGATACGAAAAGTTCAAATATTCGAACAATTCAGATGTTGTCTGGATAATATTTTGTGGTACTAATGGATAAATTCGAGAAATTGGCTAAAGAAGCGATAGAAGAGAGTAAAAGCAGTTCTTATACTCCTCAAGATCCTTTTGTTTCTTTTGGTTTTGATGCCAATCCATTTCTTGAAACAACTATTGATGAACTACAAAAAGAAGAATGTATTGAATCGAGATTTAGGGTTGTTATAAAATATATCAACAAGGTTTACAACAGTTTTAAAGAAAAGAATAATAAAAATAAAAAGGACCACAATGTCATTATGGATGGAGTTCTGTATGGTTCAAGCCAATCAGGAATGAGTACCCTGATATCACTTGTTCATCAGTATCTAATTAAGTTTCATAAAGAATTAGCAAATGCAGTATATGCTGATGCATATGATTTGGTTGAATTTGAGGACAATCAATATTCCATTGCAAAAACATTCCAAAATTTCAGGAATTTCATAGGAAGTCAGAGTGTTGAGGGAGATGCTATTTCACTTATAATAATAGACCATGCAGATTTTTTGACTGAGTTTTTTGAAGATTTTAGATACATTATTGATCGAGATTTTCCAAATACACCCATAGTATTTACTTTTTCTCAAGCAGGATGGACTAGACTGAAAAACCAGTTATCTTTTTCTGAATATGATTTGATTAATCACATGGTACCAAGTCAAAAAATCAATCCCTTAAAAGAAGATGAAATACTTGAGATACTGAGTTTAAAACTAACAAAAAACAAGCAAATTCAGAACCCCTTTTCACTTGAAATTCTAAAAAACATTTCAAAGAATGCAAGTGGTAGTCTAATCAATGCCATCAAGATTTGTTCTAGGGTTTGTGAGGAATGCTTCTATAATGGTCTAGATATAGCTTCCACCTCACTTGTTGATGATATAACTTCATTTCTCGCTATAGATGTAAACAAAGAATTCTTTGATCTTGTTACCCTAAATGATAATACCCAAACTTTTGTACTTTCATTAATTGCTATGAAATCAACAGCTTATGATTTTGGCATTTCTTATGACGATATTGTAAATAATCTAGGAATACAGAAAACCTCAGCATCTCATCATCTGAAACTGCTACAGGAGAGAAAATATGTGACTAAAAAAACTGTAAAAAGGAAAGCATTTTACAGATTGAGGGATGAATTAAAAACTCTAGCTGACACCTACTTATTGAAGAGATTTGAACAAAAAGAAACTCATGTAAGATTGGAGAGCATATCTGATCTAGTTTAATTATTGTCCAATTGTTAAAACAATATCTGCTGTTTTTCTAATGGCAACACTAAAACCTGGTTCAAAACCTATTACAATGGTTTCTAATCCTTTTTCTTTTATTTTTAATAAAATTGGAGAGATTTTGGCATGTCTTGATGCAATTAAGATAACGTCTGGTCTAATTCTTTTTTCTATGGTTTTGATAATTTCTATAGACATTATAACATAAAGGTCATGAGGACTAACTACTGGTTCGTAACCACTATTTGTTATAGCTTTGATTAGACTATCTGATGCATATTCATTGAGAAATACTTTTCTTAAAACTGTGGTTCCCAGATGTTTGATTTTTTCATCAATTACATCCAGTTTAATTTGTCTATTATTTACCTTCCTAAGAAAATTTGGTCCATCAACAAAAACAGCAATTTTTTTCTCACTTGAGATACGTAAACGTAAATTTCTGATATAAGAACTATTCAAAATTCTATTCGTTATTCGTTCAACAAGTTTTTGTTCTTCAAGTGTAACTTCTTCTTCCTCTAAATCAGACATTTTCATCACTACCTATAAGAAGAATAAAAGAAGGGAAATTATCCTTTTATAGTCTCTTCTTCTTCCTCTTCATAAGAAAGAGGAGGGGTTAAAAGAGCAGTTGATTCAATAAAAGTTTTCCCAGATTCGATGTTTTGTTTGATGTAACCAAAGTAGTCCAATTCAAACACATATTTTGAAGCAACTTCTTCAGGAACATTAAGTATTTTTGACAATTCTTCCTTAGCCAATGGTCGTTGAAAATCATTTAGAAGATAAAGTATACGATACTTAGGATCAGTATTTAAGAAAGCTTCTACAGATTTCAGAGATTTATTCAGTGTATCAATTTTCTTCTTTAACCTTTGAATATTCAACTCATATTGATATTTTTCTTCTGAAGAGATTGTACCTTGTTTTTCCATTGTTTCTAGAGTACTCTTTGTAGTTGTTAGTTCCTTTTGAGATTCTTCTAATCTAGCTTTTAGATCTTCAATAGAATCTTGTTTTTCTAGAATTTGTTCTTCAACTTTCTCTCTCTCAACATCAGCTTTTTCAGCAAGATCTCTAAATTCCTTAATTACAGCTTCTTTCTCAGCGAAATGTAAGATCATTTCATCAGCTTGTGTTTGAAGCTTATGAAGCTCTTGCTCCTTTCCACTAATGTCTTGTTGAAAATCAACCATTGTTTCAGCTAATCGTTCCATATCACTATCCTTTTGATTTAGCTGTTGCCTTAGTTCTCCTACTTGCTCGGTATCTTCATCTCTTTCTTGAGAATCTTGAATTTCTTTCTTTAAAGTATCAATTTGTGAAGATTTCTGTTGAATATCAATTTTCTGATTTCTAACTGTATCTTCATGTTCAGCAACTTGATTTCTTAAATTAAAGATAGTTTGTCGAGCATTATCTAATTGCTTCTGAATATCTTCAAAAAGGGAATCTTCCTTAGAAAGAGCTTCTGATGACATGGACTTAAATCTTGTTTCCATTTCTTCAACATGCTTACTCATAGCATCTCTTTCAATTTTTACTCTATTGAATTCAGATTGAAGGTTATTCTTCTCCAGACTAAGTTGGTGAATTGCTCTATCTTTATCCATTATCACTTGATCTCTTGCCTCAATAATGGTATGGTCAACACCAACAGTTGTTGCTTTTTCTGATAATTCTCCAATCACTTGATCTTTACTCTTGAGAACAGATTGTAAATCGGTTAATTCGTTTTGTATAGATATCGTCTCTGCTTTTAGATTACCAATTAAATCATTTAGTTCATCTATTTTTAGAGCATCATCTTGAATTTTAGTTTCAAGACCAGGTATTTTAGCAACTTCTATCCTGAGCTTTTCAAGTTCATCAAGCATCTCTTGAGTAATGAGTTTTGCATTGATGTATCCCTGTTCGATACCTTGTCTAATTTTAGAAGTACTCTCTGTAACAATCATCAGGTGTATATCTCGTAAAAGACCCACATAACTGTCCTTGAAATTTCGAATGATGTTATCTACTTCAGAAACCGAATATTGGGCTTTTCCAGGAGCTAGAGAATTACTTTTAATTTCCTCAGCTCTCGCCTTCGCCTGTTCTTCTGAAGTTATTTTGATGACTTTCATTTCACCCAGAAACTTCTTGACTAAAGAGCGTACTATATTAAAGGGACTTTCAGTTTCTACTGCCATTTAGTTCAGCTCATAGCTTTTCCTATAGAAGATATTTAGAGCTTTAAATATAAGAGTTTTTTTAGATATGCAGTTAAGAAAAAGAATAGTGAGAATAAAATCAATCTAATTCTAATGATAGGTGGAATAGATTAAATCGAAATTCATCAATTTCTTGCAAAAAACCAGAAAGTTTTGAAAAAGCAACAATGGGGATGTTTTGATGGAATTGCACTTCTTGATTTCTCCAAGAAATTATCAAAGGATAGAGATAGATTTGTCTTTTTATTGGAAGAAGTAGCTTTGATATGAGTTCTTCATATAAAATAGGAAACATTTCTAAAAGTACTTCTGTTCTTTCTTTCTGTTTTATTACTGCTTCTTTCATGACTGTTGGTGATGGATGTTTATAGTGCTTGCAATCAATTACAAAGAGGTATGGGAATTTGAATGCCAATACATCGATTTCATATTTAGTAGATTCATCTTTGTATCGAAAATTTGATTGAACTGTATATCCAATTTTATCAAAAATGGTAGAAATAATGATTTCAAAACCTTTCCAGTCTAAAAACTCAAAAATAGCTCTAATATCTGTTCCTGACTCTATTAATCTTAGAATTATTTCACCTTTCGTTTTATCTGAGAAAGAAATTTCTTTAAAAAAACTTGATAAGTCAAAATTCAATGAATTAAGAATTTTTTCACATCTTTCTTTGTTAGTAGTTGTAAAATCATCAAGTTCAACATTCTTTGTATTGAATATATGGCAAAGAATCAAATGACTAGCTTCATCTAATTTCACGAGTTAGAATAATAAAAAGAAGTTTTTAAGGTTCTGGTTTAACTATTCAGGTTTAGTAGATTTAATTCTAATAATCACGATTTCTCTTGTTAGTTGTTCGATAGGTTGAGCTACTTTTTGAACACTCAAAGGTCGTGCTCCTTTCTGAAGCCTACCATATTCATCCAATTTAGATTTTATATCTGGACTTCTTAGAAGAGTCATCAACTCATTTCTTGCCTGAAGACATGATGTTTCGATTACTCTCATGTAAGCTTCGCCTTTATTATTTGCAAGCTTTTTCTCGATTAGTAAATCAAGAAACTTATCTGTTGGTACTCTTTCCTCAGCAGGTAAGTCAATCTTATTTAAAACAACTAGGAAGGGAAGAGACCTACCCAGAACATCTCCTTTCAGAGAAATAAGTTCAGTCAAACTTTCGACGTTATCATCCCACATATTTTTACTGGGATCAAACATGAAAATTAAGCCATCAGCTCCTTCTAGTACAACTTTTCTTTGTATGTAGTGTCTTTTTTGACCTGCTACAGTCCAAACTTGATAACGTAGTTTTGGAACACTTACTCCTTGCCCTTTAGGTAGTTCGAATGTACTTTGGTCATAAAAGATTGTTCTACCACTTGGATCATCAATTTTCTTTAGGGAAGAGTAAATTGTTTCTGGATCTTCTACCTTCCTTAAAACATTATATACTGTAAGCATAGATGTTTTACCAGATAGTGAAGGACCATAAATAACTAGTTTTAAGTAAGGAACCCCTGAACCATCAACTTTGAAGATATCTCTGATTGTTAGTTTGCTTGACATGTATTCCTTGCCGCCAGAAGTTTGTTACATAAGATTTTAGTAATTTCTTAAAACCTTTTTGTTGATTGGTATATGTCCTCATTAAGAAGAAAATCTATTAAACTTTGCTATAATTTCATATTAGCTTAGAGGAAATTTGAGGTAATTTTAGTGACTAAAAAGGGTTTTTTGAAATTAGAGCCCTTGATTGTGTTCTTCCAACAAACTTTTTTCATCTCTATGCAACGACACAGCTAATTCTGCAACGATCCCATCTAGAAATGCTAAAGCTGCTTGTTCAAAAGCTGTTCCTTCAGGTGCTAGTGTGCTATCCAAACCTTGGCTTCGTCTTTCTAAATCGGATTTAGTTCTTCCTTTGAGTTTCACGGTTACATCCCCAAATTTGCCTATAACACTCCTCGGATAGCTGGTTATTACTATCACATAAGGATTGTAAACCAAATATGTTTCCAACATCGCTTTTATAATGGGTGTAGTTCCAGAACCACTTATCACTATTATTGTATCATCTTCTCTTACTCTTGGAACAGATCTTGTGTTAGTAATAAATCGACATTCAACACCAAAATGCTCCAAACGGGTTTGAAACATCTGTCCCACCATTGCACTTCTACCACTTGCTAAGATATACACTCGCTTTTCATTTTGAATGTCTTCCATCAATCTGTCTCTAACTTGTTGAACATATTCATAATGTTCGGTCATATGTTCGATATTCAATCTAAGATTCATTGCCATTAATTCCATAGATAGGATAATAACAGGTTTATCGGCAGAAATAGCTAGATTCTTGATGCTTTCATCTTCAACAACTGTATCTTCTTCAAGATTTTCCTCTTCAGTCATTTTAACACACAATTTCTTCACGATGAGCATTTTTACTGAGATTATTATAGTGTTTTAAATTGTAAATCTCAAGTCATCTAAGCTATCTATTGTCCGTTGCTTTTAAATTACTCGGTAAAGAAACCAGATATTGAAAAATAAGAAAAAAAAATTATACAAATGCACTTCTGTTCAGTAAATGAAATTTTTAGCAAGGGAATTAGAAATACAAATATAAATATGAAATGAAAATAATCATTTGTTGATTAATTTGGAAATATGGGACAAACTGTTAAAGAAACCAAAAGTTTTTGCAATTTGCATAATATTATTCTGGTCTTTACTTGTCTCAATAAATATTAACAAAATATTGAATGTCACTGATTATGTTGAGGATGAAGGATCAAACCTTTCTACGTCTAGACCTTCTGAATCTTCTGTGGGTACTGAAATTCTTTCTACTTTCAGTGAAGTAAATAGTTCGTTTCAAATACTAATATTCAATCCTAATGGAAGTATCTTAACTGATGAAATGCATTCTATTATTTCTAGTTTGGTCTACAATATCTCACACAATCCAAAGATAGGTCCTTTTTTATCACCTAGCAAACCTTATGCCTCACTCTTTGATGATGCGGATAATCTATTAAGATCGATTTTAAGCTTGCAATGGTTTGCAACACAAATGGCTTTTTCTTCTATACATTTCGTATGGGGTGGTTTAGAATGTTTTAGCAGCACTTGGATAGTTCAGTATAATGTTACTAACGATATTGAACTCTCTACAGACATTTCTGAAACCTTAACAAAAAATTATTTAAAAACAGTTCTAGATGGTTATAATGAATCTAGATACTTATCCACTGCTAATGATTTCTTTAGTTCTTTTTCAGAAGTGTTCAAAGATGCTGCAAATAGCTCAGTTCCTAGTAATGAAGAAGAAGTACTGGAATTGTCAAAGAGCATTATAAGGAGTAATAGAAGTTTCTTCGAAGAGTTCACTTCAGATTATCGCCAACAACAACTACTACTATCTATATCAGATAATTTCAATGAAAGTTTATGGCAAAATTCAACTTATGGGTATCAGAAGATTACCGAGTTCTTGTTTAATTCTACTGAATCCTCTAATGTTGATTTTGTCCAAGAAGTCTATGATGATGGAAACATTGAAGGCTTTATTGATGCTAAAAATAAGTATCTCCTACCAATTTTAAGATTAGAACAAACTATCCCCCCAATAACAGAGGAAATAATTAAAACTTTTCTAAAACAATATACAAATTTCAATTTAAGTATAGAGGAGACTGATTCAACTCTGATAACTTTTAATTTAGCGTTGAATCATCTAAACGAAAAAGGTAAAGCTGCATATCTTGAGATGCTTAGTATACTACCACAAATGCAACAAGAAAACTTACCTTTAGAGATTTATGTAACGGGAATTGATTTCTTTATTGTTGAAATATCATTGGATTATGAGACCCAACTCCAAAAAACAGATCTCATAGTCGTAATTTCAATTATTGTTATCCTCTTATTGGTATACCGTTCCCCCATTCTACCATTAATTCAGATTTTTGTCTTAGCAATATCCTTTGGAGTTTCACGTTTGATTTTCATAGGGATAGGTTCCAGTATAGGTGGGTTAGGATCTACGAGTTTAATGATTCTGAGTGTAAGCCTTTTAGGAGCTACAACTGATTATTGTGTATTCCTAATGGGAGATTATCTCCTCAATCTTCAAAAAACAGAATCAAAGCTTGAAGCATTAAAAATCACCTTAAAACGTACTTCAAAGAGTATTGTTATTTCTTCACTATCACTAGCGTTTGGTTTCGGAGCATTAATCCTAAGTAGATTTGCCACTGCAACAGGATTAGGAATAGGAGGTACTATAGGTTTCCTAACAAGTATGGTAGTATCACTAACCCTAATTCCTGCCATATTAATTCTAGTTAAGGCAGACATACTCACAAAGTGGAGAATCAATATTAAACTGTTTAAAGGAAGAAAATTTTCAATTATTAAATATGTAAAAAAGACTGTTCACAACCCTAAGAAAATCCTAGTAATTGCATTGATTATATCAGTTGTTGGAGCAGTAATTTTCTTTATAGTTCCTACTGATTATGCTCAAATATCAACAGCTCCTCAAACATATCATTCACGACAAGGAATGGATGCTATAACTGAGCACATGGGAGTTGAACAAATAAGTCAAGTAATTATTCTTTTCCAATCTACAGAAACTGATTCATTCTTATTTGATAACCAAAGCTTGAATTTTGAATCAATTGATCATGTTCTTGCAATTACTGAAGAAGTTCGGAAAGATGCAGATCTCAAGATAGATTCAGGATTAAGTCATCCTTTAGGAACGCCATATTATGAGAGCATGGAAAATGGCTCTCTGTTTCTTATAGAAGAGATTCAAATCTTAATGAAAAACTATATCCTATCAGATAGTGCTTTTGGAATTGTAGTTTTAGGGTCTCAGTATATGGAAGGAGATGAAAAACTTGACGTTCAAATAGAAGCTGTCAGGGATACAATCCAAGCACAACTTGAAGAAAGAGATATCTCTGAATGGAATACTTATGTTACAGGATTTGCTCCAGTACTCTATGATTCCAAAACAGGTATAATTATTGATTTTAATTTGATTTTTGTGTTTGCTTCTTTAGCGATAGTTTCACTTCTACTCCTATTTTTAAGAGATTTCTTAATGTCTGTAAGGGTGTTAGTAACAATTTTAATGTCGCTGGGTATTAGTTTAGGTATCTTCAGTATTATTACACTTTTATTCTTAGGGGGTCAGATATACTGGATTGTTCCTCTAATGTTATATGCGGTTTTAACAGCATTGGGTTTGGATTTTGATGTATTATTTTTAGGAATATTTGAGAACATCTTTGAAGAAAAACAAGATTCAAAAGAAGCTATTGTATCTGCAGTGAATCAAACAATGAACAACATCTCTGTTGCTGGCTTAATCATGGCTGTTACCTACCTAAGCTTGGTCTTTACATCTTCTATCCATATGCAACAATTAGGTTTAGGTTTAGGTATTGGAATACTTATCGATGTGTTTGTGTCACGTTTATTCATTGTCCCTCCTGCTGTAGTTGTTTCCTTCAGAGAGGAAAAAAAGATCAAATCAAAAGTAAAAAAGGGTGATAAGAGTGAAAAATAAAACAAAATGTCTGACATTTATATTAATATTCGTTCTTCTTATCAAACCCAACAATATCTATTCAGATTCAGAGGTTGATTTCCGTACAATCAGCTTTCAAGACAAAGGGTATCAGCTAAACTATGAAATTATCCAAGGGGAAAATCTAAATAAGATGTTTGAAATCTTAGGTTTTGATATTGATGGTTCATTTACTGGTAGTCAATTCAATGTTCTGGTTAAAAATAGGAAAACAGAACTAAGGGAGATATATTATATAGAATCAGATAAATTTGAAGATACCGATGTTTCAGTTTATTCTTATGAAAATTATATCATTCTAGGTGACACCATTGGTGCTAGTATCGATACAGGAGGAGAATTTCTTAGCAATCTTATAGGTTTTAATTATCATCCTGTGGAAGCAAGTGTTCTAGAAGCTGAATTACCAGAAGCCTCAACAATTTACATTCCTAATATTTTTACAAATATCACTCGACCTAATTTTGGAAGTTTGATAAAGGATTCTAATTATTTTGATTTCTTACCTTTCATTATTGGAAACAATTTTAACAGATATGAAGCTGAATTTACTAGTCTTATACTAAACGAATCATTTACTATTAATGTTTATAATCAAGATTATGAAGAGTTTACTGTATCTCTAGATATTAACCTAGATACACCAATAAACATGAAAGCAACATGGAATAAAGAAACAGGATTACTTCTTTCACTATCATTGCACTTTGTCTTTGAGGAAAGAAGTAGTGTTTTCATTATATCACTTCAGGGGTATGAAGAAATCTTATCTCCGTTAGTACAAACTCAAAAAAACATGTTCATAACTAATAGCTCTGCGAATTATGAAGTGTATGACAATAGTATTTCTACAGAGGAACGATTGGAAGAATGGAAACTTTGGTTTGATCAAATGAACCAAACTCTCGGATTGAGATATTTATTTTATCATGAAGGTTTAGATTTTGATACCCACCTTCTAGTTTATAACAATGTGACTGAAACTTATTATTCATCATCACCAATTCATGATTCCTGGATCTCTTTTATACCACCAACTTTAATCCCAATTTGGGATAGTTATATTGGTGGTGTAAAATTAGTAAAAAGTATCTGGGAACAGATAGAAGATGAGCTTAATGGGTTTGAATTTGTTCTTTCTGGAGTAACAAGTTCTTTGTACACCATTAAGCAAGTAAGTCTCCATCTTGAATATCAATTTAATGCTGGATTTCATCAATTATTATGGCATGGAGCGCTTCATTACATAACTAATAATACGAGAAAAGTTATTCCAAGTTATGCTGTAACAGACATAAGCTTTGAAACTGAAGGTTGGCTAGCTTATTCACAAGAGGGTCTTCTTGACGGATTTTCTTTCTATTTCAAAGAAGACTATTATTCCTTTTTACAGGATTATACAGACCTTTCAATTATTGAAACATTTGATAATTATTATTATGATTACTTTTTAGAATCTAAACCTGAAAATATGTCAATGCCATTTTTCACCGAGACGGAAGAAACATCTATTGGTATTCACATAGTGCAGATAGTTTTTTATTCAATAATTGCTTATTCTTATCTTAGGAGAAGTAGAAAACAGAGGGGAAAGAATGAATGCTAATAGTGTTCAATCAAATAAATTCGTGTTAGATACCAATTTCTTCATTAGTGGATTTGAGAAAAATCCCTCTGATTTCACAATCTTTCTTGAAATTATTTCTGATATGGGTATTGAACTGTATGTAACTAACTACATCCTACAAGAAATACGTTGGTATCTTCGCAGAAGAATTAAACCCCCTGTTCAGATCCTTAGAGTTCCAATGAAAGATGTTCGAAAATTTAAGGATAATCTAGATGAAAATCTTTCCTCTCCCCAGATTAATGATTTGTCAAACATTGTCGCAGCTAAAGAAATTAATGGTATTGTAGTTTCAAGCGATTTAAAACTTGTGAAAACTTGCGAATCTGTTGAGGTTCCTGTTCTTATCAGTTCTTCTTTTATTTTTCTATTAAGGAATACATGCTTAAAAGCAGAACATAATGAGGTTTTAGACAAAATACATGATATCATCCTATCTGATGAGATTCGTCATTCCGTAGAAAAAAGTCAAATGTTTGATCCTGTTACAAGAATTAAAAAAATACAAGAACATGCAATTAGTGTTCTTCAAAAGTTTACACAGGTTGACAAAATTTCACCTCAACAAGAAACAGCTCAGTATCACACTCTTCCAGAAGAAAATATGCTAATAGAAATGATGAATGAAATAGAGTTTGAGTTCCCCAATTACATAGAAAAAGTAGAAACTGGAAATCTAGAAACTTTAAGATTTGAACTTGTAGAGGCGTACACTATTTTATCTGATTTATCTTTAGAATTAAGAATAGCATTAATGGAAAAAGAGAGTTATATTGAAGAATTATCTGTAAGACTGAAAGCTCGAATTCTTTATCTTCTAAGCATTGTTGAATTCACTTTATTAGATTTTGAGAAACTTGAAGGACATCTAAATACTATAACAGAGATCTCATCAATATTTCCTTCACTTGTTTCAGACATTTTTATGGATTTGCACTTTCTTAGGATGGTTTATTTTCTTGTAACCGATAATCATGAGAGACTAAAGGGGTACTATTCAGAGAAATTTTTGTTTTTATGTGAACGACAAGAAAGGCTAGATTTACTTCGTCTCACAAGAGCTGTAATCTTGGCTTCGACTATTATGGAAAGTGGATTAATTGATAAGAAAGCAGTCTTGGATGGAAAAGATGAAATCGCTCTTCTTATTCAGATAGGTTATATTCTTCTTCAAAGAAGACAATTTGAGCTCGCACTATTAATCTTACTTCAATCACATTATCTGGCCATTAATCTGAAAGATCAGATTCTAGCAAAGGATACTCTTGAATTGTTAGTAATACTTCATTATTCTATAAAAGAAAGATGTACAGAAGAAATTTATCAAGGAATTGAGGATTTACAAGAATTGGGTGTTTATGAATTACCAGTCATCAGTTATGCTGACATCACAGAATTACAGAGATTAGTAACACAAGAATATATACCCGTGAATGAACTCAATGTTTTCCTGCAAGAATGGTTCTATGTTTATCACAATGGAAGATATGTGAAAGAAGGGAACATGTATTCTTTCATTCTATTAAAGAATCCTTACTTTTCACCCAGAATTGCTCTCATTCTAAATACACCTTTTTCTTCTTATGATGTGAGTCCTGGGAGACAAATAAAAATCTATGAAGGCCTAGTAAAAGTTTCTATTTCGAAAGAATCTTCAATTAATGGATATCCTGTTGACTTAATTATTGAAGTAGAAGAAAAAAAGGGTAAATTTATCTTCCGTGGACCATTTGGAATGAAGATAATATTCTAACTAAGATTCTTTCCATTCAAGAATTTTATTGGTAAGTTCTTCACTTGTAAATGGATGTCTTTTTAGTTTTTCAATCATCTGACTCATTTCATGTCTTTTGATAGTTGAAAGAGCTTCCATTTCCATCAAAGCATCTCTTGCTTTTGTAAAGGCTTTAATTAGTTCAATATTATTGGATTCAACATAGACAACCGAAAGAAGATTTTCATATATTCTTTCATCTGTAAGACTTTTCCAATTAGTTGAAATATCTGTCATTTCTGCAAATTCTGAAGAAATAGCAGAATAACCTCTACCAACTTTCTTAATATGATTCTTTTGCTCTAATCTGAATATTGCTCTACTAATTTGCTGAGGTTCTTTACTTAATTTCTGTTTCAGTTCTTCTTCAGTCAGCGGTTTTTCAGCTTTAAGAAGAGAACCCAAAATTTGCTGATCAACAGTTCCATTAATACTGCAATGAACTATCATATCCCTTAATGAATTTAGGAAAACATCGTTAGTGGGTTTCTTATAATATGCCATTAAGGTTTCCAAATAGTTATCAACCTGTGAGGTTTTATCTTCTGAGATCTGGGGTTTTTCTTCTGGTTCAGTTGAAGCTGGAGTAGGGGGATAAGAAGCACTCGATTCCTCTTGGCTTTTCTTCAACTCAATATCCTTTTTTTGAAGCTGTTTTGTAAGTTCATACTCCCTATCACTTCGTGCTTTTTTATCTTGTTCAAAAAACTCTCTCTCTTCTTGCATCTTAAATGAGTAGTTCTCAATTTCTTGATTCTTAACGAGTAACATTTCGTTTAACTTGGATATTTCCATCTGTAATTCTTCAATTTTGTTAGACTGATTTGCTATTCTTTGTTGAAGCTGTGAAATAAAATCTTGTTGTGCTTGATTTCTTAATTTTGCTTTCTTAGGATCATCTTTTGAATCATCATTATCATATGGGTTGAAAACCATTATCTTACACCTTACAGAATCTATTGGATTCTGAAACAAATAAAGTTATTTATTTCCTTGATAAAGAAGAAAATCAAAAAACGAGAAGTGATATTGATTTACTAATCAAGATTCAATATCTCTCTGAGAATTGTCTCAAAACTTTCAGTATTAATTTTCATAGAAACATGTGGCCAGAGTTCATTTTCAGTGCTCATCACATATTCAGCAAGAGCAATAACATCTCCAACGCCATAACCTAATTCTTTTTTGTTTCTAGCAAGGAAATTATCAAAATTTCTTAACAATTCATCTTCTTTAGCTTTAGCTCCTTTTGTTTCTTCAATTCTATCAGGATTATTTAACCGTTTAAACCGGGTTTTCATTGATGTATGAAAAGCAATCACAGAAACATTATCATTTCCATACTGTTTCCTGAGAATTTCAACTTCAGATACAGCACGAATTCCTGAAATAAAAACTCCAGGAACATCATCTGGAAGTATATCTATTTTTTTCATCAATCTTTCAGTAAAGAAACTATCAGATATTTTCTTGCATTCATCAGTTACTAATTTAATATTGGCAGGAGTAAAATCCAAACCTCTTCCAGTTACTTCTTCTAAAACTTCAGTTCCAGTTTCGTACAATGGCATGTTATATTTTGGACCTATTATCTTTGCATAGGTTGTTTTTCCACTCAAAGGTAATCCAGAGAGTACAATTATTTTCATATCACTCACCTGTAATAATTGGCCAGAGAGCACACTCTCATCACTGTTAGCCATAACATTACTCAGAGAGGTCTATGATAAGCTCTGGCCAAACATTATAGAAATTGAAGCTTTAAAAAACCAGTGGTTGAAATATGAAAGGAAAGAGGAATTAGAGTAAGCGTTTCTCACCTTCAATCTTTCTAATTTCTGTTATATCTTGTGTAACTTCAAGAACTCCCAAATATTCTTCCTTAGAGTTTCTCACGGGGAAGTATCTAATCATAACCATCTTATCTCCAAGTTCTAACCAGAATTCAGCTTTATCTAGTGTGTTCTTCTTGAAACTATCTATTATTGCCAAAACTCTATCTACGCTTTTGCTAGGGTGGCAATTTTCAACAAGTCTACCAATAACACTGGGAGTCCTCACAAAAATTCTATCCTTTCCTTCACTATAGAATCTTACAATATCATCCTTATCTACAAATGTAGTGTCAAATGGGAGAGTTTTGAAGATTTGTTGAAGCACTTCTAATTGAAGAACACCAGTGCCTAAATCTACATTTTTTGCATCTAGAATTTTGGGTTCTTCCACTAACTTCTCTTCATCAGTTTCAACAATATCTGGAGTTAGGAGGAAATATCCAATATCATCAAATTGCTTTCTTACTTCTTTCCATTCAGATTCTTTTAATAGTTGCATGGCAGTTGGAAATAGAACTTTGTTTTCCTTTGGGAAATGACCTGCTAACAGTTCAGCTAAACCATGAGCATTAAGATGAAATTGCGAAACGAATTCATTATAGTTCATTTTACCCTTTTTATCGATTAGTTTGAATAACTCTTTCTCAACATCTCTAATTCGATCATGATCGATCCACATAATTTTTGGAGGTTGAGTAACGCCGTATTTTTCTAAGTAGGAAAATAGAACATTTTCTTCTCTTAAATAATGATTTTCGGATTTCTTAATCAACTGAATGATGTTTTCTATCTCTTGTATTTCATCAGAAACTTCTTCAAAACTACTTTTTTCTTTTATATCTGCATAGATATCTCTAAGCCTATTAACATTTTCTAATAATATAACATGTTCCTGCATTAGGATGTTAATTGGATGACCCTCTGGAGCTAGATTCTGGTCTTCAATCAATGTTTCTTGTAACACGGATAAATGAACATCACACATGTGATGTATCTCCTCTACAGGCATGCCTTCTTTAATAAGCTGTTCTTCTGCTTGAGTGATTTCTGCTTGGGTTAATCCTTTAATTAATTCCTTAAATTCTTCCTTAACAGCTTCGGGGTCTTCACCAGCATGTAGTTTTTTAATTAACCTCTTAATTTCCTCTTTATTTTTCGATGGATTCTTTCCTACTTTTTCATGCATTTTGTTTCCTCTTTTGAATTTTTTTAATTTGAAAGAGTCTTACAATTGACTCCTATACAGATGTGAAACGCCAAATAAATTTGTACTTAAACATTTACATCCATCAAGTTTTAATTTTATTCTCTTTGTGTTAGTCTAAATTTAATTGGATAGATAGAAGATTTTAAATGTCAGTAAATGGACTGCGGGACAAGCTAGAACAAGAGGTTTTCTCATGTACAAGGAGAGTAGTGACCCAGTCGAAGAAGAAGAGATAATTGAAGTTGACGTTGAAGAAGATTCAGAAGATGCTTTTCTTACAGAGGAAATAGAGATTGATCCAGAAGAAGTAGAAAGGAAAAGAATCGAAGATGAAATAATCAAGTTAATTGACAAAGGTAAGATAAATCCTCTTGTTAAGAAATATCAAAAAATTTCAAAATCACTAGCTTCTGAAATTAAATTGAAGGAAGAATACCTTCATACTGCTCAATTGGTTCAAGCAGAATTTGAGAACTATAAGAAAAGAGTTCATAAAGATCAAGAAGTCGCAAATTACAGGAACAAAGCAAATATCTTACAAAAATTTTTCACAATCTATGAAGACATAGAGAGAACTCACTTACAGAATACTAAAGAAACTGACATTAAAACTGCTAGTGAAGCGTTTAAACTGATATTTAGAAATATAAAAGATATTTTCACCGATTTAGGGATTAAGATTATTAATCCACAAGACGAGATTTTTGACCCTAAACATCATGAGGTTCTTTATACACTTGACAATAAAGAATTACCTGACAACAGAATTATAGAAGTGGTAGAAAAAGGATTTCTCTTAGATAGCATTGTGCTTAAACCTGCTAGAGTTATTATTTCTAAAGTACCAAAGAACATTGAAAATGGAAACAACGACTGATTATTTTTTCATCCATATTTGGGTAGAAAATTTTAATTAGGTGTGATTAATACTTGTTCTAAAAGGAGATAATTTAGCTTCAATATTACTTCTATTACATCGATAAATTGATTCCATCAAGGTATGAAAATGAGCAAAGTGGGAATAGTATCCTATGGTTCTTACATTCCAAAATATAGGATAAAAACTGAAGAAATCGCAAAGGTTTGGGAAGAGGATTCAAAAGAGATAGTAAATCAGCTTCAAGTTAATAGTAAATCTGTTCCTGGTCCTGATGAAGATGTAATAACCATGTCTGTTGAATCTGCTCGAAATGCAATCAATAGATGGGGGGGTAATGTTAAAGATATTGGGGCAATCTATGTGGGGAGTGAATCACACCCCTATGCTGTTAAACCTACAGCTACTTTTGTTGCAGCTGCCTTAGATGCTGAAGAATCTCTAACTGCAGCCGATTTGGAATTTGCTTGCAAAGCAGGGACTGCGGGAATGCAAATGTGTTTTGGTTTAGCCAAATCTGATATGATTGAATATGGACTAGCTATAGGTGCTGACAGCAGTCAAGCTCGTCCTAGGGATCCTTTGGAGTACACTGCGGGTGCAGGAAGTGCAGCTTTTCTAATTGGAAAAAAAAGAGTAATAGCTGAGTTGGAAGGAACTTATTCACTAACTACTGATATGCCAGATTTTTGGCGAAGAGAAGGAGCAATTTATCCATCTCACGGTAATAGATTCACAGGATCTCCTGCTTATTTCAAGCATGTTATCGAAGCTTCTAAAAAATTAATGGAACAACTTGGATCAAGACCTAGTGATTACAAGTATGTCACGTTTCATCAACCCAACACTAAATTCCCATTATCTGCAGCTCGAATGCTAGGTTTTTCTAAAGAGCAAATTGATTTAAGTTTAGTATGCAAAGAAATTGGAAATGCTTATTCTGCATCTTCAATGATAGGTTTAGCAAATATATTAAATTATTCTAGTCCAGGAGATAGGATATTTGTTACTTCTTATGGAAGTGGAGCAGGAAGTGATGCATTCTCATTTTTGGTAACTGATATGATTGAAGAAGTGAAATCTTATCCTCTCAATGTTGATTATTATGTGAATAGAAAGAAGTACATCGATTATGGTGTTTATGTTAGATTCAAAGGAGTGTTAAGGTGATAAGATGAACAATGAAGATGTATTTATCATAGGTCACGGGATGACAAAATTCGGAGAACATTTTGACAAGAGTCCTAGCTCTTTAGCATCTCAAGCTCTTATGGAAACTGTCACAAATGCACAACTTGAGAAAGAGCTCATTCAATCAATTTTCTTTGGATCTTTAGTTACAAACACAAATTCTCAAGCTTCTGTAGGAGCTTCTTGTATTAGAGAATGTAATTTATCAATCCCACTAACCAGAATAGAAGCTGGAACAGCTAGTGGAGCTGCAGCTTTCCAGCAAGCCTTTCAAGGTATCAGAAGTGGTTTGTTCGATTGCATAGCAGTTGTAGGAGTGGAAAAACTAAGTGATTTTGTAAATAGTAGCACTATTGAAAAAATACTTGGAACAACAATAGATTACTCATGGGAATTCGAAATGGGTGCAACTTTAACAAGTCTGTATGCCCTTCTAACAAAAGCTCATATGAAAGAATACCAAACCACACTGGAACAACTTGCCTTAGTTCCTGAGAAGAATCATAGAAATGGTGTAAATAATAAAAATGCCCAATTTCAAAAAGAAATTCCATTAGAACGATTTCTAAGTGCAAAACGAATATCAGAACCTATCGGTCGATTTGATCCTGCTACTCATTGTGATGGGGCTAGTGCTCTAATACTTGCTTCATCAGAATTTGTTTCAAACAATCTGAAATCTAACGATTTAACAGAAGTTCTAGGTTTAGGTCATGCGTCTGATCATCTAGCTTTACACCACCGAGAGAGTCTAACAGCTTTAAGCGCTACACAAATAGCTGCAAAGAATGCATATGATATGGCTGGTATTTCTTCAGCTGATATCAATGTTGCAGAGGTTCATGATTCCTATCCAATAGGTGAGATTTTAGCTATAGAGGATTTGGGTTTCTTTCCAAAGGGAGAAGGAGGATTAGCTGTTGAAGAAGGAAAAACCAAAATCAATTCTGAAGTAAGCATAAATACCAGTGGTGGTCTCAAATCTAGAGGAGATCCTTTTGGAGCAACAGGGATTGCTCAAATCATTGAGATAGTGGAACAGTTAACAGGTCAAGCAGATAAACGTCAAGTTGATGATCATAATTTTGGATTAACACAGAATGTTCTTGGAACAGGAGCTATGGCTTACGTGAATGTTTTTGGTAAAAAGGAGGTTAAGAAATAATGGAGCCACCAAAAATATGGAGAGAGAAAAGACAAAGATACCTTGGTATTGGCGTTAAATGTTTAGATTGCGATTACAAAGCGTTTCCATTAACAAGCTTTTGTCCCAGCTGTGGAAGTGGAAATGTTCAAGAGTACAAATTAGCAGAAAAAGGTAGAATAATTCAATTCACCCAAGTGAATCAGACATCAAATGATATGATGGCAAATGTGCCTTATGCTATTGGAATAATAGAACTTGAAGATGGGATTAAAGTTACTGGACAAATAGTGGATATAGATTATAGTCTTATTGAAATTGGTATGCCTGTTAGAATGGTACTCAGAGTTCTATCCAAAGATGGCACTGAAGGATTAATAAAATACGGTTTCAAATTTATTCCAGTTGATTAGCTCTTTATGTGAGAGAATGAATGGGTATCCAGACCTAGATCTTGTATTTTTGATTTAGCATTTCCTACTTCATGTGAGTACTGCTGTTCTACTCCAACAAAGAATCCATGTACTCCTCCCTGGAACTTATCCTTTATAATTATGAATCCCAAACCACAACCACTTCTTTTGTCATCACAAAATGCAACATATGAATTTTCTTTATTCAATTCTATGTTCAAGTTAAGTTTAGGAAGGACATGTTCTGGCACTTCATGGTTTATATTTGTGTTTTCACAAAATGGGCATTTAGGAACAAAGAAGGATTTCAATCGTTTTTTTGCTTCATTAAATACTTTGGAGAACCAATAGCCATTTGATGTTTTTAGGAGTGAATCAAAATCCATACTTGAAATTGGGCTCATTTGAGATAAAGCAGAGATCTCTTCAATAGTTGCAACATCCAGAAGAAGTTCTATAGCTTTAGTTGTAGTTTTTATCACAATAGAGTGCTCAAAGTGTTTCTTTACAAATTCATTATCCTTTGGAACATAAGGTTGAAGATAACTCTGATCAGTATCTTTACTTATTATATTGAAGAAAAGAGCTCTTACAGTTGTTGGAAACTTCTTGGTTTTTGTTCCAAAGTGATATACTGCAAAGTCCATTAGTTTAGGATGAACATCATCATCTTCTTCATCTACAACGAAGATTAACATTTGATTAGTTTGTGTTAATGTTAATGCCATAGGTGGAAGAGTAGGTTTGTCTAGATGAACGGATTTCAAAATCCCTATTCTTCTAGAAGCAAGTGTATCCTCAATTTCATTTACTGCTTGTTTAATATGTGGTTCTGGTTCGTAAATTAGTGGTTCTTTTACTTCATATCCTTGATCCATGAGAGACATCTCAAAATCCTCATTCCAGAATTCTTTTATCCATTCCCAAGGTAAATATACTACATTCTTCTTTTTATACCAAACTTTTGATTCCCTAGCATCACCATCAAAGTAGTAATAGAGAGGGTGATTTCTTGAGGATTTTTCCATGATAATAACTGGCACAGCCTTCATGTTTTTGAATTTATCACAGTAAATTGAATCAATACCAGAATTCAGAGCTAGAACACAACTTAATAATTTCAAAGCAGGTTCTTGTAATTTCAACTCTACCTGCTCGTCTGTACCCTTAAATGGGTCTGAAGCCTCTCCACTTCTTGCTCGAATACAAAGTAATAAATCATCTTTGTAAGCACACATAATTACTCTTTTGTAACTCTCGTAAAAATCTACATTTCGAGTGTAAATATTGCACATTTCAATTTTGAAACCTTTATCTTGTAGATATGCTTCAACCAGCTTCATGAAGTTTGTTTTAAACAAGCTCATGAAGGTGAAATGTTAACTAGATATGATAAGGTTTCTCATTCGGTTGTATGATTCTAATCGAAAAGTTTGGCTAATAAGTCTTCAACAATTTCTAGAGTGTTCGATCTATTTTTCTCAACATCCAATTCAATGAATCTACAAACATTTTTAGGATGAACTGTAGCTAAGAGACAATTATCATTCTTCCTAACAGAAAAGGGATACAGATCACAAGCTATTGGTTTAAAGAGATGAATTTTACATAGTCCACTTTCTTCTAAAAATGCACATTCGTTAACAAAAGGTTTTTTTCGCAGAATATATGCTTTTACTAACCCTTTTTCCAAATCTTTACTTGCTATCAAAACAGGACTCATTTCTTCAACAGCTTGGCCTACTGCAATTCCAGCATCCAGTATCCTCACCATGTCCCTGTCAGTAGCTGGAATATTGTTTAATCTACAACAGTCAGAACAAAGTGTGCATTTAAAGTAGATATGCCTAAGAATAGTAACCTTCCCATTTTCATCAATACTGGCTATAGGCACATTATTCATATCCAAAAGTATCTCCATTGAGAACCTTGTTGTTTTCATTAAAAAGATTGTTAATTTGAATATGCTTTCAAAGAGAAATATGAAGTATGACACTTATTGATTAAAATAGATGTTAATCTTTTTCTATTGTTATTTTCTTCAATATTTCTCGTAAAGCACTTCAAGAGAGACCACAAATGTAGTATAGTTACTCACAATTGGATAAGGCCTTATTTTTCAGAAATTTTGTGGTTCCAGATAGTTTAAATAAAAATTCAGGTAATGTATTATTTGAAAAATTACTTATAATGTGATTAAAATGAATGATATGGATGATATGATTAAAATGTTGGCTGATGCTCCTGAAGAGCAAAGACAACAGATGTTAACTCAAAGGTTGAAAATGATTGCTGGGCAACCAGAAGAACAAAGAGTAAAATCTCTAGCTGGACTGATAACAGCTGTTACAAGTCTAAAGGAGAAGAAAATGAAGCAATTTATTGCAACACGAACAAAAATACTAATGGGATTAAGCCCTGAAGAGAAGGATGCTATCATTCTTGGACGTATGAAAGCTGGTAAAATGGTTGGAGAAAAAATTCATATGGTAGATATGAAAACTACTCTTGAAACTGCTCAACAAATGGGTGAAGATAAACTCACTATGCTAACTAATCTAATGAAGAAAATCGCAGAGAAGAATGGATTACCTGCACCAAATTTCGGACGCTAATCTTAAGAACTAAAGAATTGAAATTCTATACTTTCTCTCTATCTTATTTTTTTGAGGAGAGGAGAGGAAACATGGTTTTTTTAAAACAAGGATGATTAAAATGATGGAAAAAATGTTCAAAAGATATAAAGAGATTCTTTTCTTTGGTTTTTCTCTTGTACTTATATCATTGGGATTAGGGATTTGGAGAACGATTAATGAAGCTACAATACAAGGTACAGTAGTTGAGATAGTACTGAAGAGATTCTTAGAAATTATTCCACTATTAGGATTAGGATTTCTGAAACTAGGGATAGGTTTTGCTATTGTGATAATAGTGAGAAATATAAAACAAACAGGTGAAAATGCAACTGTGAGTTTTAAGAAAGCCGGTCTAAAATTAGACAAACCTGCGATACCATTCTTTGCTAAAAGTTTTCCAATCTTCCTTATTACAGGAATACTCTTTGAATTAGTAGCAGCAGTTTTAATGATATTTTGGATAATAGCTGGAATTAATGGTAATGAATTCGCTGATCATATATATGAAATAATTACTGTCCCAATTGAAGGATTAGGGGTTGCTTTTCTAATAGGAGGTATTGCTTTTGGTCTAGCTACAATAGTACTAAATTTGGGTATTCAAGTCAATGAATTACCCAAAAGATTGAAAGCATTGGTTAAAGGAGAAAAGGATTTAGAAAAACTACAACCTAAGAACCTAATTCCAAAATGGACAAAGATTGTTACAATAACAGGTATGATTGTTACAGGATCTGCACTATTACCAGTTGCTATAATTAGAGCAATGCACTACGCTGTTAACTACTCACCAACATATGTGACACCTGTTGGTTTGAATGCGTTATTATGGGACACTTGGATTTTTCTAGGAATAGCAATATTACTATTTGCGATAAGTTATTGGTTATTAAAAATCATAAAGTTGTTGAGGAGGCAAAGAACCCAATTAGGAAAAACTGTTGAGGAAATTGCCGAAATGGATGTTCCTACAATTGAAAATCCTTTGAAAATAACAACAGTAGTACATTCTTTTGCCTCTGCAGGATTAATGTGGATGTTTGTTTTCTTCTTTGTAATTGCTACCTATCAAGCTTTTCAAGAAACACTACTTGGAGCAGTCCCTCTTAAAATGCTTATAAAACCAGGTAGGGCAATTAGTTTAGCTTTGCTTTTCGTAGGTATTGGACTAGCTTTGTTAACCATAGTAGTTAATCTGAATCTTACTGCCTTTATGTTACCAAGCTCCTTTTCGAATATTGTAAATGCAATTAAGAAAGACAATGCTAGAATTGAGCTCCCTCAAGCTTCTGATAAGCCATTAAAACTATCACCAATTAAGCTATTCATAGGTTTGATAATTGGAGCATTCATAGTGCTTCTAGGTACATTACCACTAGCTATTCTACGAATTAGTTATCAATTTCAAGGGCTTACACAAAACCAACTTATAATAGAGCATCTAATTGGACCAATTGTTTCACTAGGAGTTGCTATTATATTTCTTATGATAGGTTTATTCTTTAGTACTATTGTAGGCTTCGTTAAAGCAAGAAAAGCAATAATTAGTGAGGGAGTAGAATCCTGTGTCTATTATTCAATTGAGAAGAGTAAAATCTCTTCTTAATTTTCTTTTCAATAAAAACAATTTTAATACCATTCTTTTCTTATAAACTGTGACTGAAGAAACTGAAAAATATTCATTTAATTCTTTCTGGAAGATTAATCTACCTACTAGAAATATATTGATAATCATCTTTGTTGTACATATTACATTATGGATAATTACTCTAGTACAGGCTTCAGATATTAATTTTGATGCCTTTTATTATATTTCTGAAGATCTACTAATTAAAGTGGGTCAAGCCAATGCGCTGGTGTATCAAGGACATGTATATCAATTAATTAGTTCAATCTTTGTCCACTTTGACTGGCTCCATTTAGTTTCTAATAGTTTATTCTTACTTATTTTTGGATTGAAGTTAGAAGACCATCTGTTTTCATGGCAGTACTATTTTGTATTCCTAATTTCTGGGTTAATGGGAGGTTTACTAACACTCACATTTGGTGCTGGAACTCTTTCAGCTGGAGCAAGTGGAGGGGTCTTTGGTTTATTGGGAGCAGATGTAATTATCATCTACCAAGAAGAGAAAGATAAAAAACTCTGGGTGTATCTTGGGATTGGTGTAATATTCCTTGTAATGACTGTTGGTATTAATACAAACGTTGTGGCTCATGCCATTGGACTCTTAACAGGATTTTTGTTTCCTGTAATTTTCAAAAAAAGAAGAAACCAAGAAACAGATTGAGAAGTTATTTTTCTAGAAAATCTGAGAGTTTTTTGGTTTGAGAGAATTCCTTCTTTAATTTTTTAGCAGTATCCCAAGATTCTCTCACAAAAGGTGGAAATTTCTTATTTTTGGAATAATATGTTCTCAAGAATTTTTTGGTCTTTGGATCAGCTGGATAGCCAGATCCTAAATCCTCACCAATTTCCTTAGATAGTTTTTCTATGACCTGATCTCTTTGCACTTTTGCCATTACTGAAGCTGCGGAAACTACTGGATAATATTTATCAGCTTGATGTCTAGATATGACCTTCGAACTTGGGAACTCCCTCTTGAATGCCTCTCCAAATCTTTCCGCATTAACATCGGCAGCATCTATGTATATTTCACCTGGAATAAATTTCAAATCTTTTACAAGTTTTATCATTATTTTCTGTTCAATTTCATTAAGAGTATGTCTCTTTCTTAATTCATCTATTTCAGCTGCAGAAAGATGTTTAACTGCTATTTTGGAACTTAATTTCTCTATCATTGGATAAAGCGATACTCTCTTTTTAGATGATAGAACTTTAGAATCTTTCACACCAATTTTTGTTAATTCTTTTTCCTTGTTCTTATCAATTGCATATGCACATAATACCATTGGACCTATTACAGGGCCCCTTCCAGCTTCATCGATTCCAACTATGATAGTATTTTTCTCTGAGATTAGTTCCACCTCTAACTATTAGTACTTTTGAATCAATTCTAATATCTCAGTGTAAGTTGCATTTGTCTTTAAACCTTCTGGGTCGAAAATTGTTCTGGATGCTTTAAATCCTTCATCTAAGAGTCCTTCAATTATTTGTTGTCTCGACACACCTTTTTTCTTAATTTGCCTTAACATATAAGGTAGATAATAAAAAAAAGGATTGTCTTCTTCCTCTAAGATTATTGATAGAATCTTCTTAATCTGATCTTGTGAAGGTAAATCTTTTTGATCCATTATTTTGAGCATTTCTTGGATATATTTCTTATCGTGAAGTGTGCCTAACCATAAAGGTCCTGCTATTTCCAAATTCGATTCACAAATTGGACATGCATCTAAGTTGAAGCTTTCTTTAAGTCTAATAATTTGATAGTATGAGCACCTTGGGCAAAAATGAACTTGCCCTTGTTCCTTATGCTGAGAATTAGCTTCTTCTTTACTTTCCAGAATCTTTAATTTAATTCGTAAGAAATGTTCATGATTAATGCTTAAAATAGGTTTAATTGCAACGCCCAATCTACCAGCACTTATCAAAGCATTGTAAATCAGAATTCTTAGAGCTACCTCATGACACAGATGATATCTGGTTGGGTGAGCATTGTATATTCGAAAACATGCATCTGAATACTTTGCACATAAGACTTGTAAATCTGTTGCGGTCGCAAAAAGGTAACCTTGTTTTTTTTGTAAAGCTTTGAGGGAAATTTCAATGAATCTTATAGGAGACCCAAAAGGATCAATATCGATAATATCAGGATATACTCTTTCGTTCATCAATTGTGCAATAAACTCATATGCATCAGCTTTCTGAATTCTAAGTTTATCTTTATTTTTGAGATTTAATGCATTTTTTTCAATAATTTCTACTGCTTTAGGATTCTTATCACTTACTATAATCTGTTTAATTACTTCTGGTTGTATTTCTTCTAATATTCTAAAACTCCTAATACCAGTTCCAGCGAGAGGGTCAATAATTGTCAAAGGTTCATTTTCCAATGAATAAATTGCTTCTAGCATAAGTAGGGTTAAATCTCTATTAATTACCATTCTAGGATTATAAAACACTAATGAATCGTATATTCTTGCAGCATCGTTCAATGTGATGATTGTTGTTTTTCCTTCCTCAACATTCTTCCACATATTGTTATTAGTTGACATATTTTTGCCTCTAATTGTTTTATTCTCCACCTTTCAACTGTGAACCAAAAAGATAGATTTCAGAACTGCGTTTTCTAGATGCTTTCGGTTTATACAACTTAACCACTACAAATGTTTCTTTGGCCTCTTTAATAATGTCTTGTGTTTCACTTCCCTGAAAAAGCTTACAAGCAAAACTACCATCATTCCTTAGAATATCTTTTGCTAATTCAAGAGCTCTTTGTACTAACATAGATTGAATAGAGTGATCCTTACTATATTGTCCTGAGATATTGGGTGCACAGTCAGAAATGAGAACATCAACAAGACCATAAGTTTTGGTTATTTCAGTTGCCAATTTCGCATTGAAAATATCCGCATGAAGAATTATGACATTATTCTCTTTGAAAGGTTCAATGTAAGCTTTATCTATTGCTAAGACTGTACCCTCTTTCCCTATCTTTTTTGCTGCAACTTGAGTCCATCCTCCTGGAGCAGCTCCTAAGTCAACTACAAATTGATTTCTTTTGAGAAATTTAAATTTATCATTCAATTCTAATAACTTATAAGATGCTCTTGATCGAAAACCGCTGTATTTGGCTTTTTTATAATAAAAATCGTCACTCAAAGTGTTCACATAAGGTTATTTAGGATTCATTGAAAATAACTATTGATAAAAATTACGTCCGTTGTTTTAAAATTGATGATTATTTGGCTGGTATCTTAATCTCATCATCATCCAGTATATCAAATTCTACGAATTTGAAAGGTTTTATTGCATTGGATTCATCTTCTTCAATTAACCATTCATTATACAGTCTACATGAAACTGGATTAACAGGGTTATTAACTGCACATTCATCAATTCTATCGCAGGTAAAACAGGGACATATCATTGTCATCCATCCTGTTTCTTTTTTCGTTGGAATAAGAAGAACATAATCCTTTACATTTCCTATCTCTATAGGAATTTTGAGAATTTTGTTTGTGTAAAGTAGTTCGTCAATCTTGTGAATGATAGTATCATGATTTCCTAAAAGATCTAAGACTTCTCTATACAGCAACTGTTTTTTTGAAGTTCTGTCAATAAGTTCTATTATTTCATCACCTAAAGCTATGCTATAGTTTTTTTCAGTTTTTATCCTTTGCAATGGAATCATTCTAATCATTCACCAGCAGATTGTCATCGATTCTATTCACTAACAGAATAAGCTCTATACAACAACCCTATCGTCTGTATATACATACCGTAACAGCATATTTAAGTGTTAATACCGCTCAAAGATTTTTCTGATTTTTCAAAATGAAAATGATTCTAAAAATTAGACTTTAATGGCGACAAAAAAAGTAATGTCTCCAAATTTAAGTGTTCTACTTTTTAGTATAACGAGATTTCTTCTGAGAATATTTACGTTTCTGTTGCCTTACTTGTCGTTGTGGTTTTTCAAGAACATAAAGGATTGTTTCAGTAGATAACATATCTCTAAACTGTTCTTTAATTCTGATACTAACATATGGGGACTTTACAGGACCAAAGATATCATTGACATTACCTATGTGCTCCATTTTTTCATTTACAACATGAGATCTAATTTTAGGTAATTTAGGAGGATCTTTTATTATAGCTAGTCTTAAGTCTGAAAAGAAATTGATATTGCCAAGTTTTGTTATTCTATCACGTTCCATCGATATCCCTCTAATGGTAAAAACTACTTTTTAGGTTTGACTGAAGATTTCCCTTTTTTGGTATTTGTTGTTTTCTCAGTTTTCTTCAGTTTTCTTGAGATATTGGATACTCTTCTAATTAAATCGGTTTTACTAGCAACACCTTCAGGATTGACTATTATCCTGCCTTCACTTCCCCACCAATTTTTAGAATATTTTTTGTCTTTTTCAACTTCATATTCTAACTCAAGATATTTACAAGCATAAGCTATTTTTGACAAATTACATTCACTTACGGCTTTACTTTTTGGAACTTTTCTTCCCTGCTTTCTTGAAAGTTGTTTATCAAAATATTCAGGATAAAGAACAAAGTGACGCTTTTTGCGTAACATAATATAGCCTTTTTAAATTAATTATTAAAGATTTGGAAGATTTACTTGTCCTTATCTTCCTTCTTATCAATCAAAATACAGTTAATAACACCATGTTGTCCAGGTCTGCTGGTCACACGTGCTTTGCCAAGCGCTGTATCAATAACACAACCCTTTGTGATAATTCGACGTCGGGCATATTCTCTGTTGGCTCTGTTTTCTAGTACATTTAGTATTTTGACTTTCTCACTGACACCTGTTGATTGATCTAGGACAATAGCTTCCTCAGCTGTAAGAACACGATGTTTGAAGTTTCCTCCTCTTGTTCTAATATGTTTTAATTTTCTTGGACCAATTTGAGTTTCAGCTGGATATCTTCCCATATCTCTTTTCTTCTTTGAAGATGAGCGACGAATGAGGCCACCAGATAATTTTCTACGAGAACGTTTTAACCATTGATAAGGCATAGCTTTTCACCTTGGAAGCCATCCCATTTGTTTGAATATAAGCATTTCCATTTCAAAGTATTTAGGAGAGAAAAAGAGGGAGATATCATTATTACTGACAAAAATAATCACATCTTCGATTAATACTAGGGAAAAATCTAAAAGTCACAAACTCATTCTATATTTATGAAGAGTAAGCCATTCGTTTTGTTGTTTCTTTTATTTTTAGCTCTCCCAGTCCCAACTTATAACCTAATATTTGGTGCAAACGATGCATCGACTGGATTTCAAATAGCTCCATTCCAAACAACTGTAGAAGATAAACAAGCAAACCCCTACACCATAATAAAAGCACAAAATATTTTACATGATCAAAGATGGTCAGAATCATTAAGAACTCATGTAGTCCTATCAAATCTTGTCGAATATGACAACAGAGCAATGATCTCATTTTTTACTACTGAAGATAGAGATTTCTTTGCAAGGGATGCAATTAATCACGGTATAAATGTAGAACGTGTATTCAAATCAATCCCTGCAATTATTATTAGTTATATAGATAGTTTTCTCAATCAAATTGATTTCAATAATTTTGAGATTAAATATACTTACCCAATAGGAACTTACGAGTATGTAGTTCCAATGAATATTGATATGGAATTTCCAGGATTGGTCAATCTAGCAGAGCTCAGAGAAGCATTGCAAATAGATACCATCCATGATGCGAATCATACCGGTTATGGTGTTATAGTAGCAATTCTAGATAGTGGATTGAATACTTCTAAAGTACCTGCATTAGATGGCCTGTTGAATTATGATGAACCTAAAGTAATTCTTGATATAACACCTGTTCCAGGATTAGAAGATCAAGCAGATTTCAGTGGTCATGGGACCCATGTTGCCACTATTCTTGCAGGAAATGGAAAATACCGTGATGAAAATGGAGATATTATTGAAACTGAAGATTATGGTATTGCACCTGATGCTCGATTAATTAATATCAAAGTATTAAATCAAACAGGATCTGGAAAAGATGAATGGCTTATAATTGGTTTTGATGAAGCAATAAATCAAGCACCTGATTTAATCTCTGCAAGTCTTACTTCAGTTACTTTCGCTGAAACAGGAGATCCTATAGAGGAACTAGTGTATGAAGCCGCTAGAAATGACATTCCAATAATTGCTTCTGCAGGAAATTATGGTCCTTCTGGAGGTTCTGTAGGAGCTCCTGCAATATGGGATCATGTAATTTCTGTTGGTGCTTCAGATGGACTGAACGATCTAACAATCTTTACTTCCAAAGGTTTGAACCAGAATTTCTCAGCAGGAGTTGATGTACTTGCTCCAGGTATAGCAATACAAGGAAGTGATGCAGAGGATGGTGGTTCTAGATGGGTTTCTGGTACTTCAGTATCAGCTCCAATCGTTTCAGGAGTAATGGCCCTTCTTATAGGTGCATTCCCTGGTTTGAGTCCACATGCTTATGAGGCAGCAGTAATTGGTTCAGCAGATGACTTGGGACATCCCATAGTCTATCAAGGGAATGGAATAATCAATCCAGTAGCAGCTTATGACGCTCTAAGTCTTTACGGACCTACTGGAATTTTCGCAACTCTTCCAAGAAGAATTTCCTCTGAAAATGAATATTATTATGCATGTGTTGAGGGAGAAAGTTTCGAGTTTCAAGTTAAACTAATCTCATCCTCAGATGGAATGATTATACTAGAACATCAGCAAGTCCCAGATGAATTTTTAGAATATGCACAAAATATCTTTATCTATGAAGGTTGGAATCACATTAATGTAACTTTTACTATTCCTATGAATACTAGAATGAGAAATGTACAGGGTCATTTGGGTATTTCAGGTTCTGGATTTACAGGAATTAATAGTTTCATTTTATTTGATATAATAACACGACCTTTAGGAGGAACAGTATTATTTGATATTTCCCACGAAAACGACACTCTGAATAGATGGTTCGATGCATCTACACCTTATGGTACTCATATGCATTTGACAAGAATTCTAAAAGATAGAAGTTTCAGAATTAGAACTCATACTAGCGGCGATTATAATTTCACAGATGTTAATATCTTAGTTATTTCAGATCCAGAGCTGAATTTTACGAGTCAAGAGATAGATGATATTTACAATTTTGTAAGTACGGGAGGTTCGCTTCTATTTTTAATTGACAGTATCAGGTTTATAGATGTTGAATCTATTGAGGGTTCTCCATTAATATCGAGCAATTATTACACGTGTGATGAGTTTCTCGATCGTTTCAATATTACGGTTTGGGAGACCGTTCCTGTAAATGTACCTTACGAAGTTTACACTACTGAAGAGGCATCTATGCTTACTGTAGATTCTTTCATGTTCTGGGGTAAAATGCTTCACTTTACAGAAGATAATGATCCAAATGACACAGTATTAGCTAGAACACCAGAAATCATAATTAATGATAAAATTTACATTTTTGATACAGCTTTGGCTAAGGAGGTAAATAATGGACGAATAATGGTGTTTGGTTCAGGTTATCCATTTACAGATCATGGGCTCTTACCAGATACACTTGAAACAAATCCTCAAAGAGTGGGATTAGGCTCTCAATACAAAGGAATATTCAAACTAGATGCAAATAACCTTCTTCTAGTGAATGAAACTTTTGATTGGCTAATTGATACACATAGACCACAGCTATATCTTGAAAACAATCCCGTCGATATAATGATAAGACAGTCCATAGATTTTGCTATTGAAATAACTCTCAAAAACGGTACAGTCTACACACAAGGGGGAGCAGTTCTTAATGCAGATCTGCTAATGCCAGACAATCTCATCGAATATATCGAACTGGAATTCAATGCAGTATCAAACAAGTATGAATTTACCTATACATTTACACAATATGGAGAATATTTCCTTTATGTACCACTCAAATTAGTAGACCATACACCGACTGATGGACGAATAAGAATTTTCAATAATGTTCCCTTTTGGGATGCTTTACCCACTATTGAAACGGCTGCAATTTGGATATCTGCTCTAATTATTCTTACAGTTATCATAATACCTAGAGTAAGACCACAAATTAGGAAAACACCTCCAAACTAATCTTTTTTCTAGAACCGCCTGTGCGACGTTCTACACACCCTTTTACAAAAGGTTTATATATGTGCATTGAGAATACACATATGAGGAAAAAAACTGCACACCCTCAGAAGTGACTGAAAATGAAAAGGGAAAGACTACCAAAAGGATCAATAGAAGTAATTGACTTACTTGGGGAGAAGGGAGCACTAACTCAAAAAGAGATAATTGATAGTTTAATGGAAACTAAACCACGAGCTATAAGATATACTGTTAGACAATTATTAGATAGAACTATTTTAGTTAATAGAGCTAATTTCGAAGATATGCGTTCATCATTAATAGGAATAAATCCAGAAATGGACTTAGGGCTTAAAGATTTAATCGACCAATCAAAAGAAAGACAAGTTACACTTGCTCAAGCATAATTTTATGCTATTGATTAATCATCAAAATCTTTTTTATCTCTAATTTTTCTTAATTTTATTGTAAGTGCTATGACAACTAAAATTATTGCGAATATATCTGGATTCTTTGTTTTTGATTCAGAAAACAAATTAATAGAATTCAAAGCATATTCCAAAAACCCAGAAGAAATAGCTGATAAGATTCACAATTTATCTAAATACACAATTTCAGATGAGTTAAAAGAGATTCTGACAGATATAGAAGATATAAATATCGAAACAAATTCTGCTGATGCTCTTAATTTTATCAGAGTATTTGGAAAAAAAGTTGAATTATTAACAAAAGCAGATTATTATAATGAATTAGTTGCACAACTCCCTAAAATTCTTGTAGAGAAAGGCTTCTTGAAAGATGAAGTAGAGTTAAACGAACTCACCCGAGAAGTAAGTATTGCTTTATCTAAAAAGAGCGTTGCTTATAGCTCGCAAAGAATTGATAAGAACGTGGTTCACGCAATTTTGTCAATGGATGATATTGATAAAACTACAAATCTTTTTTCATCAAGAATCCGTGAATGGTATGGAGTTCATTTTCCAGAGATAATAAAAGAAGTTCCAAACCATGTTACTTTATGTAAGCTTATTACAGAAATTGGAGCGAGAGACAGCTTCACTGAAGATCTAATCAAAAACTATGGTTTTTCTAACGAGAAAAGCAAGAAATTTGCTGAACTAGCCGCTAGCTCAATGGGTGCTCAATTTGAGGAAAAAGATTTGCGTCCCCTTCAAGCTATGGCACAAAGAACACTTGACCTATATGATGAAAGAGAAAGTCTAGATTCTTGGATTGAAAGAGAGATGGGTAGAATTGCTCCTAATATGAAAGCAATTGTAGGGTCAGCTATTGCAGCCCGATTGATTGCTCTAGCAGGAGGATTAAGAGAGATAGCTATGAAACCTGCTAGTACAGTTCAACTTCTAGGAGCAGAAAAAGCTCTTTTCCGTGCTCTTAAAACTGGTGCAAAACCACCCAAACACGGCATAATCTATCAAATGCCTGAATTACACAGCTCCCCATGGTGGCAACGAGGTAACATTTCCAGGGCAATTGCCGGGAGATTAACAATCGCTGCTAGAATAGATGCGTTTCAAGGCGAATTTATGGGTGATCAACTTAGAAAAGATGTGGATAATAAAATAGAGGAAATTAGAGAAAAATACAAAGAACCTCCAGAAGGAAAGAAACCACCTATTGACAGGAGCCAACAACCTCCAAGGCAAGGTTCAAGACCACCAAGATATGGGACAAGACCTCCAAGGCAAGGATCAAGACCACCAAGACAAGGACAGAAAAAATATCCACCGAAAAAAGGCAATTACTCCCAAAAGAAGAGGCGATACTAATGGCGGAAATAAGAAATCACGATTTTGACAATCTTTATTGGGTAACATTAAAGGATGGCAATGTTAGGTTAGCAACAAAGAATGCTGATCCCGGTAAGAAGGTTTATACAGAGAGACTTGTTACAGAAAAAGGAGTTGAGTATAGAACCTTTGATCCTTACAAGAGTAAACTAGGTGCTGCTATTTTTAATAAAATGCAAAACTTTCCTTTCAAGGAAAATTCCAAGATTCTGTATTTGGGTGCAGCTTCAGGAACAACAGTTTCTCATGTTTCAGACATTGTTGGTGACAAGGGAGTCATTTATTCTATTGAATTTTCTGCAAGATCTTTGAGAGATTTAATCACGCTTGCTGAAAGGAGAAAAAATATACTTCCTATTCATGCAGATGCTAGATTTCCAGAAGAGTACAGTATGATTGTACCACAAGTAGACATAGTTTACGAAGATGTTGCACAACCATCTCAAGCAGAGATTCTAATTACTAATGTCAAAACATATCTCAAAGATGGAGGATATTTCTTCTTAGCAGTAAAATCAAGAAGTATTGACAGTGTAAAAGACCCTCAAATAATCTATAAAGAAGTATTGGACAAGATAGAGTCTTATGGATTAACTGTATTAGAAACTGTAAATCTTGAATCACACGAAAAAGATCATATTATGATAGTAGGGAAAAAATAAGTTTTTTTCCCATCTTAACTTTCTTTAATATCTGAATATTTCTTAACCCAATTTTTAACTAAATCGAATGCTTTTTTCATTTGATTTAGCTCATCAACTGTAAAAGTTGGGACAGTTTGGCTAATATCTTGATTGAGGTCTTCTACAATCATTATTGCTCTTCTTTTTGTTAAAGAGGCTATATTCTGAGTAATTGATGCTCTCTCCATGACTTTTTTTTGTTGAGATTCATCAACACAAACAAGAATATTCAAACCGCTGTGTATATCTAGATTCTTCTGTTCACTAAAAGCATCAAAAGGAGATTGACGAGTCCAAAATTGACTGATAAATCCTAATTCTTCTAGAATATCAGAGATTTCTTCTTTAAGTGTTGATAGATTTTCAATAGAGTAAGAAGGTCGTTCTTCTTTTTCAATATCAATGTTGAAGATTTTTATTCCTTGAGCTATTGGAGTATCAAGTACTTCTTCAAGTAGAGCAGCTGTTAAAGGAGGAGGATTGATGGAATGCTCGTATTCATAAATTGTTCTTCTAGAAACACCAATAAGATGTGCTAAATCGGCATAACTCAGATTTTTCTCAATTCGAGCTTGTCTTAGCATTTTCCTATTAATCTGTACAAAATATCCTCCTTTGCTACAATAAACAATAGGAGGAATACCATGAGAGATTAGCTTAGTGAAAGTTTCAGTGCTCACAACTGGAATGCCATATCTTAGTAAGACTAAACCATCATCTATTTCTGAAAATCGCCTACCTCTTTCACCGATTATCATTGGAGAAGCATTCAGAAAAGTGGCTATATTCTTTAGTTCAAACGAATTATCCCTACTGAAGTTGTCAATATATGGTTCAACCTTGATAATAATCAGATGTTCTCTTTTTCTTGCTATTATATCAAAACAAGCTTTGCTTCCTGAAGAGAGTTGAGCTATACTGTAACCTGTAACATGCAAGATCCTCTCGACTTCTGTCAGAATGGTTATTTTGTTCTTCTGAGACATTTTGAACACTTTAGCTTGTTTTATTTAATGCAAGGACGAACCAATATAAGTTTAGCTTTTTACGCAAACACTACCTCAAACATCACAAGTTTTTAGACATGTATGGACCATCTAAAGTATAACCTTGTTTTCGATAGTAATCACGAACACCTATTCCTGAAATAACAGAGATTTTTGAATAATCATTTTCTTTTCCAATCTCTTCTGCCTTTGATAGAAGTTCCTTACCATAGCCTCTGTGCTGCCATTGTAAGCCACCCTTATGGGTTGATCTTAAACCACGAAGTTCACCATAAACATGAAGTTCTCTTACAACAATTGTTGGAACATCTCTAAATTCTGGTCTTATTAGATTATCGCTTAATTCTCTTAATCTTAGAAAACCGATAATTACATCGTTTTTTGTTTCTTCAAAAGAAAGGAAGTGTTCTTTACCTTTACTTGCTTCATACTGCCTATGAACTAGTTCAATATCTTCAAAGCTTATATCTTGTCCTTTTTTGTATACAAAGTGACCCACTTCTCTGCATCTTATACACCTACATTTTTTACCTTCTTTTTCTAAAATAGAAAGAATATCTAACCGTAAATCGCTTTTATTTGGTCCTGCAACTATTTGATGAGCTGGAATATCTCTTAGTACCCTTTTTATTCTCACGTAAGGAGGAACATTCTCCTTGATTTTTGCTATCAATTTAGCAGTCGATTCATTAGTCAGAGCTTCATAGTTACCTGCTAAATAATCTTCATGTAATTTTGTTCCTGGTATAACCATTGTGGGATAGATTTTGAGTTCATCAGGACGATAATCGCTTGAATTGAAGAGAATATCAAAAGATTCTATATCTCGTTCTATAGAAGAACCTGGAAGACCTGGCATCATGTGTACGGTTAATTTCAAACCCGAATCTCTGATAAATTGGAAAGCGTTAATTGTATCTTCTGTAGTATGTCCTCGTTGCATTTTTTCATATACATCATCAAAAACGGTTTGAACACCTATTTCAATTCGCGTAACCCCATAGTCTATCAAATGATCAATTTTCTCATGACTAATTTGATCTGGTCTGGTTTCAGCTGTTAATCCTACACACCTTTGAGTAGCTGTTTCATTTATCTTGTGAGCTTCTTCAATGGTTTTAGAATCAACTCCGTTGAACGCATCAAACATTCTCTGAATAAACCACTTCTGATACTCAATAGGTTGATTAGTGAAAGTTCCTCCCATCACAATAGCGTCTATTTTTTCAGTTGAATGACCTATGGCATTTAATTGTTTAACTCTCTCCTCAGCTTGGAGATAAGGATCATAATCATTTCGAATTCCTCTGAGGGTTGTTGGTTCAAATCCAGTATAGCTCTGCGGTCTCTCTATATCTGGTCCTCCAGGACACATGATGCATTTACCATGAGGGCATTCCCAAGGTCGGGTCATTACAGCAACAATAGCTACTCCTGATAGAGTTCGGACGATTCTTTTTATTAAAATAGGTAATAGTAATTGTCTTTCTTCAGAGTCACATATTGCTAAAATTTCGCTGTTCTTGGGAAAATTTTTCAAGCAATACTTCTTGGCAACATCTCGCTTAGTTTGGTTAAGGATTTTTCTTGTAGGTTCTTCTAAATCAAGCAATTTTTCCTTAATCTCTAGTAAAGCATTATCTCTGTCATTCATTTTAAAACAGTGGTAAAAATGATAAAAAGTAATTATCTGCCACGACGTTTTGAACCCATACTTGACGGTTGCCCTGCAAATTTACCGAGAATTACTCTCTTAACATATTTGTTTCTCAATCCCTTTCTTGGGATAGGACTGTGTCTTTCTTTTGCTGCAACTTGGGGAGTTTGTTTTCGTACTTTTCCTGCTTTTTGAAGCGATCCGTGACCCATTTAATCACCTTTCTAGTATATGTTAGAGGAGCATCTTGTCTTTAAAAACTTATAGTTTTTGGTTCTTGAATAGCTCAAAAATGCTACAAAAAGCAGATTCATTTTTAAGCACAAGAAAGTATTTCATTAGTTTATAAATCAATTACAGGATTAGTGGGGTGAAAACAAAGGTGTATGATTTGACGTGGAAATTGGTTTTTAAAATCTATGCAGAAGAAAAAGAAAAGAAATTGGAACTGACAAGATACAAACTTAAGAACATCAATAATGTCAAATCCTTTCTCATGCAGTTCTTTGAAGAACAAAAAGAATGGCTAAAAGAAGAAAAGAGATTAGGGAAGGGGTTGGGATATGAGATTGTACTGGTAGATGAGCTGGGAGAGGATCTTCCCATGAAGAATCTATATGATTTACTTCATTCAAAAGACGAACTCGTATCTTTTTTCAGTATGACAACAGATGCGATAGGTGAATTATTAGCAGAAGGAATAAGCTAGATTTTTTCAAATTTAACAGATTCAACAATTAATTTAGTAGTTCTCTATGTACACATTTCATTTGCCTATCTCGTACAGTAAGAAGAATAATATTTCAAGTATTATCAGATTGAGTTCTTTGGATCTATGGAACTGAATCAACCACATTTGAATTGTAGAGATACCAAAATAAATACACCGCTCCACAGAATACTGCAAAGGCAATCAATCCAAGGATTACGCTGGTTTTCGTCTTACTTTGTTTTTTCTCCTTAGTTCCATACATAGCATCATATGACCCAGACACAACTACACGTGAAGAGTTATCTTGAACAATAGTATGTGAAGCAGCTGATGCTGTGTCAATCTTCTGACCGCATTCTGTGCAAAAATCATTAAAAGAATCATTCTTAGCGCTACAATGACTACAATAGTTATATTTTACCATTTTCCCTCAAGATAAGAATGGATGAAGAAGAAGAAAAATCTTACTTTTCAATTTCCAGCTTCACGTTCCCTAACCCAATCTACGACTTCCCCAAATCCTTGTTCAACGGCTAAACTAAACAACCATTCTTCTATATTATTAAGATCCTCAAAGTAAAGTACTTTGTGTCCTTTATTATAAGATACAACATTTCTGAATATCTCTATTCTTTGTGGCATTTTTTGGATTTTATCTTTATTATATATGATAAATCCGTGATGAACATACTGTTCTGGAATAACCATCTTAGTTTCAGACAGATTTTCAAGTCTTACCTTAAGCTCTTCGATTTGTTCATCTGTTAATTTCCAGTAAGGATCAGTTTTACCAGAATAGATATCAAAACAAACAAAAATTCCATAATCATCAGTTGACATTATAATTTAATTGTTATGAGAATTCATAATATATACATTTCCTTAAAATAATCTAGTTCAGAGTAGTTCTTTTGTAAAATTAGAAAAAAAGGAAGTATTTTCTTCCTTAAATTTGTTCGATTGGTTATCTTATGCCATTGAAGAAAGATATTTTTCCTTTACCTCATCAACATTTATATCATTTAATTTGCAATATCTTTCTGTTAATATTGGTTCATGATTACCTTCTACAAATGTTCCTTGGAAGTATACCTTTCCAAAGTAAATAGGATTACTTAGTATTTTCTCAACCTTTTCTGCATTTAGTCTGGTAGCTCCAAAAATCTCTTCTTTGTTCTTCTTCAATTTATAGAACCAAGAGAACACCACTTTAACCTTCATTGCTTCATCTGATTTAATAATGAGTTTATTCTTCTGAAGTTCATATCCAAATGGGATGAAATCACCATCGACATCTTTCAAGATAATCTGGATATTACCACCTATTTTCTTAACATCCTCTGGAATCTGTTCTGGTATAGGTTCAGAAACTACTTGCACTTCTTCTACTTCGTCTTCTACTTCGTCTACAACATCTTCTACAACATCTTCTACAACATCTTCAGGAACTTCTTCATCCATTTCATCAAGAATTTCTTCTACAACGTCCTCTACAGCTTCTTCAACAACTTCTTCAACTGCTTCTTCCTCAATCTCTTCTATTTCTTCTTCATCTTCTGCAATTTCTTCAAGTTCCTCTACAAGCTCATCTATTTCTTCCTCAGATTGTTCTTCAAGTTCTTCTTCCACTTCTTCTGAAGCTTCCTCTATTTCGTCTTCAAGCTCCTCTTCGAGCTCTTTTTTCTCATCATCAATGAACTCTTCTACTTCCTCCTCAAGCTCATCTTCAAGTTCTTCTTTTACTTCTTCATTAATCTCCTCTTCAGTTTCTTCAGGTAGCTCATCTTTGAATTCTTCTTCCATTTAAACAACTCCTTAATCATAAACTATCATTTTATTCCTTAAATATTTATACAAAAGGGCCATTGGATATCGTGAAAAGTGCAAAGGAAGAAAAACACAACTACTGCTCTTTCTTTAGAGGGGCACTGCACTTTGTACATGCAAGAGTTCCTGTTTCGTTAATTGTTTTACAATTCCAACAAACAATCTCGGTTCGCACTTCTTTATTAATCCCCCTACCTGTTTTCCAATCATACTCATCAAAACCTATGGTACTGCGTTCCATTGTGGTATCTACTCTATCCTTTACCTTCTCCATGTCAGAGTAAAAACTATCTATTTGGTCTGTTTGTTCTTGAAGTTTCCTTTGTTCTGCTGCTCTTGCTTTAAAGTCGAACAAATGTTTGATAAACTGGAAGATATTCTTTCCTTTCTCTTTACTTTTTCTAGTTATTATGTAAGTGAAAGAGGATATTTGCATCGTTATCATTATGCCAATTAAGATTGGAAGTATCCACTCATTATCTGTACTTGAAAAAAAGAGAATATAAACACTAAGAGGGAAGTAACCTATTGCTATGATCATTATTGGAATCCCTAGGAACAAGTAAAGTATCTCATTTATTGCATGCGCAAGCTTGAATGCTTCTCCATAAAGATAATTGAAAACATAATTTGAGGTAAATGAAATTATCAGGACACCGAGAGACAGAGAGGCGATGATTTTCAGTAGAGCATTACCAAAAATAAATGCATATGCTGTACCCGCGGCTAGAAATATTAGAAGAACTATTTTGAAGATTATATCATTTTTTCTGAAAAACCGCTTTGTTCTTGTAAGTACTGCTTCTTCCATAGATAACAATCCCATAGTATGATAGATATACCAGATCATCATATCTTACAGTTATATGAGGTTAACTCATTGATTTCTTATTTTGGGGAATTACTTACTCTCCATGTATTCAGGTTCTTTGTCCAGTGACAATATCTCATGGTAATTTCTTATAGTATTAGGTAGTTGTTCATAAGTAACACCAATATTTTTACGAATCAGAACTGGCATTGGAAAAATTCCTTGTGGGAAGCTAGTATACTGTTTGATTGCTTTCTCATACCAATTATATATTCCAGAAGTATAGGACATTCTTATTTGTTTCAAAGCTCCAAGGCTTTGTGCGGCAGTAACAACTTCTAGAAAATTGTTGTACCTTCCTTTGACTTCAGAACCATCCTCCTTTGCAAAAATTGCTCTAATTATCTTATCACACTTAACTAATCTTTCAGTCTTTTCTTTTCCACGTTCATCATAATAGGTAATATACGGATAGAGGACATCATTTTCCTGATCAAAAAGACTTCTAAGACTCTTAATGATAATCTTTCTTTCTTGATAATTTCCTCCTGATGAAAAATCTTTGAGTTTACCTAGATCAAGTTCAGGTAATTTTTCCCATTCATCTGTTTCTAGAATGATAAGTTCCTTTGTATCTTCAATAAGTGGCATAGATAAAAAGAAAATACAACCCTATAAAATCATTTTCACTTCACTAGTTTTACAAGAGTAATCAGCTAAATGAAACCAAAATAAAAGAAGAAAAACCCTTGAGGGATTTCTGCCTGAACAGGAAGGAGATTCTAGCTCTAAAATTCGATTAACAAATTGTATTGAAATACTCTCATCTAGCTTTTAATATATATTGTGGAAATACCTTATTATAGAAAATAGCTTCTCTATTTCAAAAAACTAAGGTAAGTAAAATGATACCCAAGAAGAAAATTATATGTTATTTCTTGTTGATTTGTTTATGTATTTCAGTTATTCCAATTCAATCTTTAGATAATACAGCTGAGGATCTTTGGGAAATTGAGTTTGGAGAAATGTACAAGTATATGGTTGTTCGAAGTATGGAAAGCCATGGAATTGATAAATATCAAAATACACTACTTACATTAGATGCAATGTACGAAGGGTACATACACTTTCTTAAATTTGACAAAAATGGGAACGAAATACTTAATGCTCCCAAAAACAATGCTGATTTCAGCAACGATCCGATTATGGATGATGATGGGAATATTTTCACGTATATGGTTTGGCCTCCTAATCAATACAATTGTACGTATATCAAATTCGATTCAAATATGAGTTTAATAAGAAAAATAACATTAGATACTATTTATCTAAATGAGATTGGGCTTTCAAATAAAGGCAATTTCTACCTTGGAAGAATTGAAGGTTTCTTCTCAATAGATGATATCAACTATACAAATACGACGATTTATGCATTCAATGAGACAGGATATTATGACTGGGAAGTAAGTTTCACAACTATAAATACGATGAATTATACTAGATCAAGACCTTTCCTAGATTGGAAATTTGCTGAAAACCACAAAGGAGATTTGTTTGTTGCTTACAAAGATGATATATTAAAAATAGATACCAATAATAGGTCTGTTGTTTGGCATAGAAAACTAAGTCAAGAAATTCACTCAATTTCATTATATGAAAAGGGAATTAGTGTTATTTACACAAATTACACATATGGACCCACTTTTGCTTCTCAGATATCTTATGATAATGAGTTGGTCAACAATTTTACTTTGGAAACTAAAACAATGAGTTCGTATTATTTTGATTGTCATTTCAATGGGGAGTATTATGTTATGAAAACTAGTACTAAACATGGAACTACGGTGTGTGTTCTGAAAATCTTTTCAGCTGATGGTAACCTTGTACATATGGAAACATATCCATATGGCTCAACAATTTTAAGACTGTATAGCCTTTCAGATCCAGTAACATCATTTTATGTTTTCGAAGAATATTATAACTCAACAACTGAAGAAAGGACCTATAAACTAAAACTGAAGACCTTTGAAAATATACTACATATGACATCAACACCTCATACATCCATTTTATCTTTTGATTTATGGTGCTTACTACTAATTGAATCAGCATTTCTTTTTCAAGTTATAAGGAGAAGAAAGAGAAAAGGTTCAAGCCTGGAAGTGGCTCAATGATGAACAAAAAAAACAACCTATTTTTAATGATAATTCTATCAATGCTTATTTTCACGATTTCAACATCTGAATCCAAATTTCAAATTTTAGGGGAGTCTTATAATGTTTTTCAAACTAGTTTTCCTGAAATTAAAGCATATTCTAACCATGAATCGATTCGGATAATTTCAGACGATAATTTTACTGATTATGGTTTTTCGGGGTATGGAAATAACACTCGCCCTTACATCATTGAAAATCTAAACATCATAAGTTATGTACAAGACGCCATTTTAATTCAGGATACTACAAAACATTTTGTTATAAGAAATTGTCACTTAACAGGAACACGAGGAATAATGGTGACAAATGTTGGTACCAATACCATATCTATCCTTAATAATACCATTACTCACTGCAATTATACAGCAATATGGATCAGAGAGTCAGCAGGTGTAGTTCTACACGATAATATACTTCAGTACAAATCCTGTAGGATTATTCTTAGGGATGTACCGTATTCTTCTGTGGTCAATAACAGCTGTTTTTGGGGGCAGATTGACATTGATTGTGCGGGATACTCTAATATAACAGATAATACTTGTGCAGGAATCGTATGTGGTGACAGTAGAAACATCATCTTAGAAGATAACTTATGTCAAGACACATTTTATGGGATTAAAATTAAATATTCCCGCTCTAATAAGATTCTAAACAATACATGCATCAATTGTAATGTAGGATTAAGTATTGAATCTTGCCCTAATTCAGTAATATCTGGCAATAACTTCTCAAATAGCATTTTAACTGGGATTTCAAGTAGAGGTTTGATATCTAGTAATTTTACTAATAACATCTGTGAATATAATTTAGAGGTTGGAATGAGTTTTGTTGCAGGGGAGTATCTTCTTGTAAAAAATAACACATGTAATCATAATGGCCTATATGGGATTAAAATATCTGATAATGAATTCGATGTAAACGAACCATCAGATTTCGTTAATAATTTCTGTGAATTCAATGGAATTGGAATCAAGATAAAAGATGCAAACCGAAGAATGATTGCAAATAATACTTTTTCTAATAACCTTGAATATGGTATGCATTTAGAATATGCAAGCTATAATTCGATACACTACAATATTCTGGAAAATAATAGTGATTTTGGTATTTTTTCAACTTGGAGTTGGCAAAATGATATCTTCTATAACGATTTTATCAACAATAATGCTGAAATGCTTTCTGGATTCTCTCAATGTTTCGATGAAGGATTCAATAATCATTGGTATGATGAAGAGAATCAACTAGGAAATTACTGGTCAGACTATATCGGAGAAGGAAATTATACAATAGATGGTGGAGAAGATTTCGTAGATCGTTATCCTAATGCCGAGCCATTTAGATATGAAATTACAACAACTCCAACGCAGACACCTGTAGAGACAGAAGAAGCACTAACTCCAAAATTAGTCTACATAAGTTTTTATTTCTTAGGGGTTACTTTTTTGGTAAGAAGAAGAAAAATGCATCATTGGAAGGTATAATAATTGAAATCTAGAACCATCTGTTTGTTTCTTTTCGTATTTATGCTAGTCAGCACTTCTGGTAATTACAAGAGTAAAGAGATAAATTCATTCGAGGGAAAGGATCATTTCTTATTAGATTTATCAGAAATACGAGATTATTCATTTAAAATCGCAAGCTCTCCTATACTAATAGGTTCAGATGATGATTTTCTATCTTATGGTCTTCCAGGGAATGGTTCTGAGACTAATCCATTCTTAATACAAAATCTAGAGATTGAAACAGATTCAGATTTTGGCATATTTATTAGAGATACAACCTTGAATTTTGTCATTTTCAATTGCAGTGTAAGTGCAAGTGCCACAAGTATTCATCTATTTAATAACACAGGAAGTTATTCTTCAATCAACAACAACCATTTCACAAATAGCGCCATTTATGGGATATATGTTTTTCTTTGCCCAAACCTGACTATTTCCAATAATACTTGTGCTTATACTCAAGCAGGTATAGGAGTTTTTTATTCTAACTATAGTAAAATTGTAAATAATCTCTGCTATGATAATGAATATGGTATAATAGGAGGGGGTGCAGAAGGCACAATAATAACGAACAATTATTGTGTATACAACCTCAAAATTGGTATAAATCAAGCATATTCAAAAAATATAAACCTACAAAATAATTTTTGCTCAAACACTAGAATTGGGATCGATTTATATTCAGTAGAAGATGCCATTCTCTCAGAAAACACCATTGAATATTCGGACAATGGATTTACTCTTTCCTATCTTAAAAACATTACAGTGATTAGAAATAATATTGTCTTCACTTATATTGGAATAGATAACCATGGTACTTATGGTGTTGACATTGTTTATAACAACTGTTCTGCTGGTACATACGGAATTTGGACAACTCAAAGTCAGTCTTCATTAATAGATCATAATATCTGCAACAATAATACACGGGATGGAATTTACTTGCGTTCAAGTGGTTCTTGCTTAGTAGTGAATAACACCTGTAATGACAATTTGGACAATGGGATGTATGTCTTTAGACATGAACGTTCTGATAGAGAAGACAATCAGATAATCAGTAACACTTGTAATAACAATACTTATGGTATTAATTTGTACGTCTCAAGTTCTTTTTTCATATTTAACAATACTTGTAACGAGAACAGATATGGAATGAAACTTGAAGATTCGAGTAATAATGAGATAATTTCTAATGCTTTCCAAGAAAACAGAGAATATGGAGTATGTATAACAGATTTTGAATCTACATGGAATAGAATCTATGGCAATTACTTTATCTGCAATAACTTAGCTGGTACAGAATACGGTTTTTCCCAAGCTTATGATCGTAGTTATAACAATAGGTGGTATGATTTTGATTCAAACACAGGCAATTTTTGGACAGATTATGAAGGAGAAGGAGAATACTCAATAGATGGTAAATACAATATGACTGATCCTTATCCATTTGAATACTATTTTGAGTGTATAACAACAGAAACAATAACTGAACCAACAGAAGAATCTTCTTTAAGTCTTCTTACTGTTGTATTATCATTTATTGGGACTATGTCGATTGCTAAAATGCGATATAAAAAGGAAAGGAGATACAAGAATCATAATAAACGGATAAGATGAAAAATGAGGAAATGTATGAATCAGAGAAAAAAGAGAGTTATTTACGTCAGTTTGATTATTTTATTGTTTTTTTATGCAAATAGCGATGAAATTTCTAAGGATATGGAACATGATAATATTGAACAGATATCTTCAGTGGAAATATTTAATGAGGTTAAACTAACCGTGAGTGATCCTATAATTATAATCAATGACCAAGATTTCATTTATTATGCTTTTCCAGGTCAAGGAACAGAAGAAGAGCCTTATCTTATAGAAAACTACACAATAGATACAGATGAGGAATTTGGGATATTTATTACAAACACTACCAAGCATTTCAAAATCCAATACTGTGTAGTTTATGCAAGTGTATCAGCAATCAGCGTTAGTGATCTAACAGTAGAGAATATAGAAATTCGAAATAATGTTTGTCAAGTAGAAGAATGGTATGGAATCTATATTTATTCAACAGATTATGTGATAATAACTGATAATTGGTGCAGAGGAGGTGCAGTAGGGATTGTTTGTTGGTACTCAAATAATGAGTTCATCGAGAATAATGAATGCATTTACAATGATTTTGGTATAGCCCTATATGAAACCGATAACTCCTATATTGGAGATAATTACTGCCATCACAACAGTTATGCTGGAATTCACATTATGTATTCTAGCTATATTAACATCTCTCGAAATACAGTTTATAAGTCAGGTTTTGGAATAGACTTCATTAGTTCCAGTTTTGGTTATATAACTGATAATTTTTGTAATAATACATTTTGGGGGATATTGGCAGAATATTCAAATAGAGCAGTTATAGATAGAAATTTGTGCATAAATAGTATTGCAGGTATTGAACTTTGGCACACTGGAAAGATAAATGTTTCAGAAAATGAGTGTCATTCTTGTCAACAAGGTATTGCAGTTGATGAAGATTCCGAATCTCAAGTTCGAAACAATGTTTGCTACAGTAATTCTGAGTATGGTATAAATATCTGGAGAGGCATATCTACTTCGGTAACAAACAATTCGCTTTTTATGAATAAATTATCGGGCATTACAATTTATAAAGGCTCTCCTAATGTCCTTCTGAACAATTGCAGTTTCAATAGAATTGGAATATCTATAACAGGAGTACAATCAATTACTCTTTCTAACAATACTTGTGCAATGAATATAAAAGGAATTGTTCTGTCCGAAACAGATTTTTCAACCATCTCCTACAATATTCTACAAGAGAATATTGAATATGGAATCAAGATTGGTGATTGGTCAACCTGGAATAAAATTCATCACAATTACTTCATCTGCAACAATAGAAATGGTACTGTGCATGGTTTTTCTCAAGCTTATGATGAAGGGTATAATAACAGATGGTATGAAAGCTCTACAGATGAAGGGAACTATTGGAACGATTATGAAGGGATTGGAGAGTATCAGATTGACGGAAAAGATAACAACACTGATCCCTATCCCTTTGAATACTATTATTATTGCCAAGTAACTAGTGAACCAACAATCGTACCAACTGAAGAATCTTACTTTGGTCTTCTCATTATTGTATTATCAGTTCTTGGGACTGTTGTTGTTACTACAAAAAGATATAGAAAATAAAAAACAATGAATGACATTATTACATATAGAGGACAGAATATTATGAAGAGTAGAACATTAAGATCTATTAAGTTCTTTTATATCCTTCTAATGCTTATAACAATCCTAAACATGCAACAGTTTGAATTGACAAATCAAGGGGGAAGATCAATAGATCAATACAGTAATTCTGTTTATGAACATCAATATAATATTAAATTGTCCTATCTAGACCCCATTATCATACTGAATGACCAAGATTTCGACTCGTATGGTTTTCCTGGAATTGGAACTGAGGAAGAACCGTATCTTATAGAATACTACACAATAGAAACAGATCTGGAATTCGGAATTTTTATTACAAATGTCACAAAGCATTTCAAAATTCAATTCTGCACAGTGAATGCAAATGTATCAGCAATAAGCATAAGTGATCTCACTATTGAAAATATTGAGATTAGCAATAATGTTTGTCATGGAGATGAGTGGTATGGAATTTACATCTATTCAACAAATTATGTAACCATATCTAACAACAAGTGCAGTGGTGGTGCTGTAGGAATTGTATGTTACTATTCAAACCACGAGATAATAAAGAATAATGAATGTTATAACAGTGACTTCGGAATTGCATTATCTCAAACACACAATTCTATAATTGAAGATAATTATTGCTATTCCGCAAACAATGCAGGTATTCATATTTTAGGTTCGAATTCGGTCAATGCTACTTCGAATACTGTTACCAGTTCATGGTGGGGGATAAGTTTTCTTTCATCTAGTTTAGGTACAATATCTGAAAATTCTTGTGAAAATACAAATTGGGGAATTTATTGTCAATATTCTTCTCTAGCTACAATTCAGAAAAATTACTGTACTGAAAGTCATTATGGCATTAGGATGGCTTACACTGAAGAAATGACTATTCAAGAAAACACATGTAATTCCAGCACCTCAGGAATAGATATTATCGCTGATTCTGCATCAATAATCAAAAATAACTACTGTTATGATAATGAATATGCAGGAATTGATATTCACACAAGCATAGCAACTCAAGTACTGAACAATACTGTAATTCGAAATGTTGATTATGGAATTACAATCTATAAAGGAACTCCCAGTATTGTTTTAAATACCTGTAGTGATAGCAATATTGGAATTCGCTTAAGGGAAGTTGATTCACTAACAATAGCCAATAACACATGCAAAAATAATCAAAATGGCATTATACTTGAGGAAACAGATTTCACAACAATTTCATATAACATCTTACAAGAAAATATAGAATATGGGATAAAGATTTGGGATTGGTCAACTTGGAACAAGATACATCACAATTATTTCATCTGCAATAACAGAAATGGTACAGAGCATGGCTTTTCTCAAGCTTATGATGAAGGATATAACAATAGATGGTATGAAAGCGCAACAGATGAAGGGAATTATTGGAACGATTATGAAGGAGAAGGAGAGTATCAAATTGATGGAAACCACAATAGGACGGATCCTTATCCATTTGAATACTATTATGATTGCCAAGTAACTAGTGAACCAACAACTGACCCACCTGAAGAATCTTCTTTTGGTTTTTTCATTGTTCTATTATCTTTCCTTGGGACTGTTGTGATTGTTAAAACGAGATACAATAAATAAAGAAGAATGGGTAAGAGTTTTATTACCTCAACTAATTTTCTTTTTTCAAGAATAATTTAGATTATACTACACAATTATTAAATCCTACAATAATCATTTCTTCTATATTTGTAGATGGGGTGTAAACAAATCCTTTAGTACTTGTATATAATCATCAAACGCACTTTCAGGTAAAAGAACAGCTGATCCTTGCATATCAGTATCATCTATATTGTAATCTCCTTGCCAAGTTGATGTCTGGAAGAGAATCAAACCTTCCATATCAATAAATAACAAAATTACAGTATAATTAGCTAAATACAATTCTGTTGACCATTTCATGTTTGGTGGTTCAGGATCTTCACCATAAGGTGCTACCCCAAATGTTCCTACTCTTTCAGTGTTTGTAATTGATGTAACCAGTCCTGTTCCAATCTCATTAACTTCAGCTGTGGAAAGGAGAAAATTAATGGCATCAGCTGGGAACATAACATATGCTGTTACATTCCAACTATATGAAGTGTTATCACCTTCTTGGTCGATTATAGCCCAACTTAACCTTTCATGAATAGCTTGAGTGGCATTACCAGTTATAATCACATGAACAACATTAGGTATCTCTGAAGCTATCTCCTCTGCCAACCTTGTTGAGAAAGGTATATCAGGATCTGGATCATGGTCGGTTAAGGGATTGAAACCATAATAAAAACTAACTCCAATAACAGTTCCAAGAATTAGAGCTGCACCGAAACCAATACTAAACCACTTTACAAAATTCTTGGTTAAATAACGAGCGATTGCTTTTCCCAAAAGGTCTTTTTCACTCATGTTTATCACTTGAATTATCGACTAATTATCACAAGTCTTCCAACAGATTTAATATAATGCTTTGTACAGAGCATGCTTTAATCCGTACAACTATTTGTACATTTTAAGAAGAAAATTACATTTTTGAAGTAAAATAATGAAAGAAAAACCCTGAGAGATTTCTGCTTGAATAGGAAGGAGATTCTAGCTCATTCATTGAATTCTAATGATTTCTTCTTTTTTTGAAGAAAAAAATCATCAATATTATCAAACATAAATGAGTTGTTCCAAAATAAACAAAGAACCTTGAATATTCAGGAATTACAAATAATGAACCATTATATTCTTCATGAGAAATTTCTATTGTTGTGTCGTTTACATTTATGAAGGAGGACAATGGTTGATAGGTGATAGGTGATGGTCCATCTAATTCAAACCATAAGGTATAATTTCCTTCAGGTAATCGTGTTAGGTTTGCATCTGTAAAATGAAGAGGATAATCTCTCAAATAAGTTGTGGTATTAGGAGGGATGGAGTGATCAGTTGGTACAGTATAATAGCCATACAAGAAAAATAGCGAGTAGGAATCATTAGCAAAACTAACATTGACGTGAGGATTAAAGAGAATTGAGTGTGGAGTTGAGATAAGTATAACTTCATTCATAGGATTATATAACTCTATGATAAAACTAAAATCGAAATCTGTATAATTATATTCGGAAGAATAGTTAGGAGTATTTATAGTAATTTCAGAAATGCGACTATAAAGTATATCTTCTGGATCAGATTGTACAATATTCACAAAGAAGAAAAATACAAGTAAAAAAACAAAAACCGATGAGATTTTAGTTTTATCAAATTGAATCATCAGTATACAATTTTGACAAACAGGTATTTAAAACATAGGCAAAGAAAAGAAGAAAAACCCCTGAAGGATTTCTGCCTGAACAGGAAGGAGATTCTAGCTCGATGTTGAAGAAAATTACAGCATTTGATCATAAATCATATTTTTCTTTTTCTAATGTAATGTATAATAGTCAACAAAATAAAGAAAACAAATAAGGAATAAACTGGAAGGGGAGGGAATGAGGGTACAGATGGGAAAGTGAAAGTCATATTTGCTCCAGTATGAGTAGTTACAATATTAGAATTTGAAACTGAGATAATTGACGGATAATGAACATAATCATGTTGATCTTCACAATCAGGTATGACAATCCATACAGAGTAATTTCCATTTGGGAGAGTCTCAACTGTACCATTTATAGAAATGTAAAGGGGTAATGTTCCTTCAGAAATTCCAGGAGGTATCTTATGTTGAGTGAATGCCTGTCCACAGAGGGTTTCTCCCCCGAGAATGTGACCATCATTTTGTTCATTTTCAAAAGTTATATTTCCAGTATTATGAACTAAGCAAGTAGTTGGTGTCCAGATAAACAAATCAATCCCCGTGGGATTTATGATTTCTCCAGTATAATCAAATTCAAACGCTGTATGATTAGGGAAGAAAGTTTTCTCAACTATCTCTGGAGGGAGAGTTATATCAGTTATTCGTGTATAAATTGTATAACCAGAAGTTGAAGCCTGAGTAAATGAAACAATGTAAGTAAGTATCAAAGGGGAAACAAAACAGAAGGAAATTAAATTCTTGTGAAATCTCTTCATCAATATACTCACTATTCTGACCTTAAATAGTTTATTAATTCCAAAGAAAGAAGTAAAACCCCTGAGGGATTTCTGCCTGAACAGGAAGGAGATTCTAGCTCGATAATTTTTCCTTTAGAGCCACTCCACAGCTCGAACATACAAGATTACTAGTATTATTAGTCTCTTTACAATTCCAGCAGATTACCTCTGTTTTATCTTCTCGATTAATCCCTCTTACTTTCTTCCAATCAAACTCATCAAAATCTATGGTACTGCGTTCCATTGTGGTATCTACTCTATCCCTTACTTTCTCCATGTCTGTGTAGAAACGGTCTATTTGATCTGTTTGTTTTTGCAATTTTCTTTGCTCTTCTGCTCTTGTTTTAAAGTCGAACATATATTTGATAAACTGGAAGATATTTTTCCTTTTCTCTTTACTCCTTCTTTTTATTATGTAAATGAAAGAGGATATTTGCATTGTTACCATTATACCAATTAAGATTGGGACAATCCATTCATTATTTTCAGTTGAAAAAAAGAGAATATAAACACTGAGCGGCAAGTAACCTATTGCTATGATCATTATTGGAATTCCTAGGAACAAGTAAAGTATCTCATTTATTGCATGTGTAAGCTTGAATGCGTCTCCATAAAGATAATTGAAAACATAATTTGAGATAAATGAAGCAATCATAGTTCCGAGAGATAGAGATGCTACAATTTTAAGTAGAGCGTTTCCAAAAATAAATGCATATGCTGTACCCGCGGCTAGAAATAAAAAAAGAGAGACTTTGAAGAAGATATCATTTTTCCTGAAAAATCTTTTAGTCTTGCTAAGTACTGATTCTTGCATTAATTTCAACCTATTGTATATTTGTTTCTTTTATAGAATTAGTAGTTCGAGTGTCTTTGTTTTGCTCAATGATGTCTTCTCTTGTTAATGTTCTACTGATTCTTTCTTTATAGTTCTCTGATATATTGCCTATCTTTTCATAAAAAATATCTACCTTTTGTGTTTCTTTCTTTAGTTCCTCTCTTCTGAGCTTCTTAATTCGAAAATACAGGAAAATTTCTCTTATTTTGTATCCTTCTTTTCTAAGAAATTCATAACTGACGCTAAATATATACGAGAGGGGTGCAACTACGAGAGCTGTAGTTAGAGCATATCTTAACCACTCACCACTTTTTTCAGATGCAAAAAGAATGAGCAATATGGGTAGGTACAAGGCACTAAATGTTCCAATCATAATACCTATAACAAAGAAGAATTCAGAAAAAATTACTCCAAAAGAGTAATGCTCACCAGATAGAAATTTGATTAAAGAACCGAATAGAATTGTAGAAGTAAAAACATAGAGCAGGGTGAAAGCAATCAAAAATAATAATGCATTGGATGAGTGGTGAGTGGTGACATAAACATAAAAAAGAGTGAAAAATAAAATAGAAGAACATACCTGTAAAAGTATCTTATTTTTGGAAGAAATTTTGAGTGTTTTTCGGAAAGGTTTCTTACCTATTCTGGCTTTGGTTTCTGATTCAAAAAGAACTTCACCTGGATTTGGGTATAACTTCTTTTGTTTCCTCATCAGACTTTGGTGATACTTCTTGTGATCATTCTTGGAATTATTCATCCTTAAAACCACACAAACACATATTTAAGAACAATTAAGCTTATTTAAATTTGTTGTAGCGCTCAAATATATTGGAATGTATTTTCTTAAATAGAGATTAGAGTGGGAGGAGGTTGATAAGAATTGTATCTGTTGCATCACTGATATCGGTTATTGGATCCCTATCAGCGTCTCTTTTGATTTGGTTTAAAAATTCAAAGAACTCATCTATTTTCGCGCTCACTTTTGGTAAGTCATCCTTTTGCAGAAAAATAAATTTAGAGACAAATTTACCATATTGTTCAATATTCTTCTGAATCTGTTCATTAGTTTGTTCTTGAACGTCAATAATCTGTTTGTTAATCAAAAACATGTTGAAATACAAATTGTATAGAATCATATCCTTCAAATGTTTTGTTGATTTACCTATGTCAAATCTTGCTTTCCATTCCTCGGGTGCAAAAAAAGCCACATTTATGCTATAATATTTCTCTAACAAATTTGATTTTGGAACGGGTTTAGATTCTGATACAATCAATCTACTTCTTTCAAGTTTATTAAGATGATAGTAGATATTAGTACCTTCAAGTTTAAGTTTTTGAATTATTTCTTTTGCAGTAATTCCAGCTTTTCTTTGGATTTCAAACCAGATTGATATTCTTAATGGATCACTAGCTAAGGTAAGCATATTTAGAGAAATACTATCTTTGCTCATAGATATCAAGGTCAACTATTTTTGAAGAAATAAAAGCTTTCTGTAATATTGTTTGAAAGCATAAGGAAAGGAAGAACAAACCCTGAAGGATTTCTGCCTAAACAGGAAGGAGATTCTAGCTCGATGTCTCAATTCAATTAGACTAAAGAACTAGACCATTTGTGATCGTTTTCTTACAAGAAAAATTATTGGAAGTCCTATAACTAAAAATGTCAGAAAAATAGATATTTCTTTGGGGAGGGCAGACACTGAAGGAAAGGTAAATATGACATCTGCACCTTCATGTGTTATTGTGATATTCGAGTCATTAACTGCAATAGTTGATTTGAAATAAATATACTCGTGTTCCTCTAAATAATCATGAAACTGAATCCAGACGGTGAAATTCCCATTGGGGAGAGTCTTTAATGTATCATTCACAGAGAGTTCAAATGTCAGTTGTCCTTCCAAAATCCCAGGTTCAATTGTGTGATTAGTAATAGATTGACCACATAGCTTAGGATCACCCCACACAAAACCATCGTAAGATTCATTCTCGAAAGATAAATTTTCATTGATGAAAGTTAGACAAGTTGTAGGCGTCATTATGTATAGATTTTTCTCTGATGGATTGATTATTTCTGCAGTATACCAAAACTCAAAGAAAGTATGATTAGGATAGCTTCCATAGAAGATTAAACTCGGAGGAAGATCAATATTCGTTATACGTGTATAGATAGTATAACCAGAATCGACTGCTTGAGAGCAAGCTGGAACAGAAGCAACAAAAACTGAGATAACTAACCAAGAAGAAAGAATTTTTGCGAACAGTCTTTTCATCTAATATACAAAGTATTTTTCATTTATATTAGTTTCTTAGAAAAGAAGAAAAAATCCCTGAGGGATTTCTGCCTGAACAGGAAGGAGATTCTAGCTCGAAATTTATCTAATGAATTGTATTGAAATACTCTTATCGTACTTTATATAAATAATGTGGGTAAGTTGAATTACAACAAACAGTTTGTCTATAACACAGAATTTAGGTTTGTAGAATGATTCCCAAGAAGAAAACGGTTGAAGAGGTTTTAAGTAAGAAAATTTCTAAAAATCTACTAACCAAAATAAACATAAAAATGAATCAAAAATTGGTATTGGGGATTATTATTCCACTTCTCTTAGGTTTGGTATTTTGTACAGCAATTCCTCCAGTTCTTTCAGAAGAGGAATATCTAATTGTGAGAATTATGGATGCCGATTTTCCTCCTTCAGTAGGTTTTCATGAAGAAGATTCATACAATTTTACAATATTTGGAACCTATGTGTATCTTGAATATGAAAATCCCACCTCACATGACATCACTGGTACATATGGTTGTTCTCCAATTCCATTCCCTCATCTAGAAACTAATCTTGAAAATAAAAGTATCGAACTTGAGTTAGTTTTTATTTATGAATGGCCTGCGGGATCTCTCATTATTACTCCGGGAGTACATAAGAAATCTTTTCCATTTGAAATGTTAATTTTAAATTATCCTGAAGGAAAAAAGACTCTCCCTTTAGGAGAATACACCCTTTGGTTTGATTTCACTAATTGTAGCTCAGTCCCTGTTCCTGTAGTTACATATAGAATGTTTATCGATGTTACTAACACCAATATCACTTATCATTTTGAATTTACCAATAGAACGGAAATTTATGATGTATCAACTCCAACTCCTACACCAACATCTACAACAACTCCCTCAACAACTCCTACAACAACCATAATTCAGTCAGACATGTCAATTTTTATTATACTTGTTATACCAATTACTAGTCTTACCAAGAAATTTAGAAAGAAGAAAAATTAATCATTAGAAGGTAAAATAAATGAGATCTAGAACCATCTATTTGTTTTTCATCATATTTATGATAGTCAGCACTTCTGGAGAGCATAAGAGTAATGAGACAAATTTATTCGAGGGAAAGAATCTTCTCTTATTTGAATTATCAGAAACACGAGATTATTCAATTAAAATCGCAAGCTCTCCAATACTAATAGATTCAGATGATGATTTTCTATCTTATGGCTTTCCAGGGAATGGTTCTGAAACAAATCCATTCTTAATACAAAATCTTGAAATTGATACTACCTCAGATGCAGGAATAATAATAAGAGATACAACTAAGAATTTTGCAATTCAGAACTGTGTTATAACTGCTACATTCGTTGGAATCTATCTTGTTAATAATACCGGTCAAATATTAGATATTAATAATAATCATTGTATTAATACTGAGGTGTGGGGGATCTATACTTATTTCTGTTCAAATTTAAACATTAGTGAAAATACATGCGCTTATAATCAGGGTGGAATAGGTGTGTTTATTTCCAATGACAGTGTAATCAGCAACAATCTTTGTTATGATAATAAATGTGGGATAATGGGGGGGGCTCTAGATCGATTTACTATTACTGAAAACATGTGTTTGTATAATCTCATTGATGGGATGAATTTTGCATATTCTAAACAGCTTACTCTCTATGATAATTTATGTACAAACTCTCGATATGGAATTAATTTGTATGCAATTGCAGACTCTATTCTCATTGAGAACACTGTTCAGTTTGCAGATGATGGTTTCTATTTTTACGGACTTTACAATGTTTCTATGTATAGAAATGACCTCAGACTTAATTATGTAGGAATATCTACTGCTAATAGCAACAATCTATACATTGGTTATAATAACTGCTCTGATGGTACATATGGAATGTGGTTAAGTGAAAATTATTTCTCAATTATTGAACAGAATAATTGTAATAGAAACATTGAGAATGGGATGCGTTTTAGCCGTAGCGGTTCATGTTTAATACAAGATAATGAGTGTAATGATAACTTGAATAATGGGATGTATGTCGTTAGTCATGATCGTCCTGATAGAGAAGACAATCAGATAATCAATAACACTTGTAATAACAATACTAATGGCATTAATTTGTATGTTTCAAGTTCTTTTTTCATATTTAACAATACTTGTAACGAGAACAGATATGGAATAAAACTTGAAGATTCGAGTAATAATGAGATTATAGCTAACACTTTCCAAGAAAACAGAGAATATGGAGTATGTATAACTGATTTTGAATCTAATTGGAATAAAGTCTATGGTAATTATTTTATCTGCAATAATTTAGCTGGTACAGAATACGGTTATTCTCAAGCTTATGATCGTAATTACAACAACAGGTGGTATGACTATGATTCTGATCAAGGCAACTTCTGGACAGATTTTGAAGGAGAAGGAGAATACGTCATAGATGGAAATTATAACATGACTGATCCTTATCCATTTATCTACAACTATGATTGCCAAGCAACTAGTAAACCAACAACTGAACAAACTGAAGAATCTTATTTTGGTCTGTTTATTGTTCTATTGTCTTTTCTTGGGACAGTTACGCTTGTTAAGACGAGATACAAAAAATAAAGAAATTAGTTAAGAGTTTTATTGTCCCAACTCATTTTCTTTTTATAAAAACAAGTTAGATTTTACCAAATTCTCTCAAAGGAAGAAAAATATCATTTTTTTTTGTATAAACAAAAATAAAAGAAGAAAAACCCCTGAGGGATTTCTGCCTGAACAGGAAGGAGATTCTAGCTCGATGTTTCGAGGGTTTGGTTGGGGGTTCCATTCCAGTAGCCCACAAGCCACTGAAATTCTGGCAGACAGAAGATGTCTGTTAAACCAAACACGAGTCTGGTTCTGGGGGATTTCAGGCTTAGGAGGTCTTAACTAAGCCCAATGGGGGTTCAAACCATCTAAAAAGGGGTTCAACCATAGTTCCCGAGATTACCCTTGGGAGGGCTGAAACATCGGATTTCGCTTCCTGTTCAGTTTGCAGTTCCCTTTTAGATTACCATTAAGCCCTAATCTAGCCTAACCCTTGACCTATATATTTTTGTCCACCAACCTATTTAAACTTTTTTCATGCTGTAACGGAGGCCTTAAAATGCGATAAAAAGCGTCTTTTCATCGAAAATGAGAATTTAAAAGAAAAAAGATTTTTGTCGGAACTTAGAGATGACTCTCTCGTGTTTTATCCATTATATCTTCTCTTATGTATCGAGTACTTTCTTCGATGCGAGCTTTAATTGTATTAGTTACCTTACTGAATTCATCTTCATCAAAGACAATATCAAAGATACTGGACAGCTGTTGAAGTATTTGCTTTGTTGCATAATAGCTTGCGGAACTTGGATCACATTCAGCAAGAAGTGCAAAACAAGAACTGAAATTATGAATATGACATAATTCTAGAGCTTCTACAACTGACCCATAGATAACTCCTTCTTCTAATAGTGGAATTCCTTTGTCTTCTAGGAATGATAACATGTCCGAATTATTAACTACACCATAACTATAACCATTATCATAATTATCTGGTAAAACTGGCAAACCTCCCACTGGTACAATATAGGATACTTCCTTCTCGATATAATATTGAATCAAAGTATCTAGAAATTCTGGAAGGATGGCATATGGTATTGATACTTCACAAGTCATCAATGAAAGTTTTTCTGATTGGAAAAGCCTAATTGGATGTTCTATTAATCCTCCCTTGACCATTGCTACTGGAGGGGCAGAATCTGCATGAATTACTGCTACTTGTTCCATCTCGAAAGCTTTTATGAGGAAAGCTGATAGAATGGTTCCTATAGCTCCACTTCCACTAAAAGATTGAATTAGTGGTTTACCCTTTAAGTCCACTAATCCTATTTCATTAATTCTAGTCATTAATCTTCAAGTGAATCTTTTTTCTTTTGATTATAAGTACTAAGATTGGTGAGACAAAGCTCAAACCTACAATTGAACTGACAAGACTGAAACTGGTCTCCTCTGCATCTTCAACCCTTGCAGAAATGTTATAGCCTGCAAGTATCAAGTACTCCACCGCTTGGTCAATACTAAAGGGATAATCTGTCACTCCAGTATAATAGTAATCAGTGAAGAAGTATGTAAGCGGGGAATCTGTAAGGTTGTATCTCCCATTATGTAATCTCTCATTCGTTAAGGATTTTTGAATAATTGTAGCAATTGCTTTTCTTATTGCTAGAGCTTTTGAAACTCCTGTTTCGTTAGTAGGCTCGAAGTTATTAGCTCCACCAAAAATCGAATTCTGTAAGTTGAAAGCTAGGAATATTAATGAATTTTCTATCTTAAATTCTACCTTGAAATTTTCTTCAGGTATTGCATCCTCAATAACAGGATTTTTCTTGAAATCAGCCCAGTCAATTCTTCCTTCTTGAAGAGCAAGATTCATAACATAGCTACTTTCATACATCTGAACTTCAATTCTATTAAAAGCTAAATTAGTTGGTTCTCCAGGAAGGATACCATTTCCATGCCAATCATTAAAACGGTAAAGAATGGCAGCAAGATCTTCTTGACTTTCTGACGCATTAAAGCAGTATTTACCTGTACCAAATGGGTTAACTCTGAATTTTGTCCATCTATCTGAATTAACTACATCTTCTATTGTTGGTTCAACATTAAGATAGTATTCAGGAAATGGATAAATAGCTAAATCCTCAAGTGCAAAGCCATATGGTTCTCTTTCAGGTGTCAATTGATTTGAATCAATATATATTACTACGGTTGTACTGTTATATTCTTCGTAAGATTCTATCCAGTTGTATAACTCATAGTTTAGATTAGAATAAAGGCTTTTGTACAAATCTAAAGTGAATAAAACATCGGCAGTAGTTAGAGTTTCAGTTGTAAAAAGATTATCAACATCGTTTTGCCAATTCACATTATTTCGTAAATGAAGTAGTAGAGTTGTATCATTTAGGTATTCCCAGTTATCAATTAGACCTAATTTTGTAGCCATTCCTTTCTTATCTTGTTCTACTAGTTTATCCATCATCAGTGACACAATTAGTTTTTCTGCATCTTCAAGCATCGTTAATGGATGCAGATCAAACCATCTTCCTGCTCCTACATAGAGTTCATCTACTGTAACTTGGTCTTCATGTAAACCATTGAAAGACATGTATGGAAGGCTGTGAGATAATCCTTGTTCACTGTAAAATCCCTCCAAATTATCCCAATAAGCAAAAGTTCTCACTGGTGTAAATAATGGCACCATTGGAACAATATTTAACATTAAATGCTCTTGTAGTTGGTAGAATAAGGTTTTTCTTGCGTTGAAATCAGTTTCTATTGTTATATTATTAAGTAGATTTAGAGTTGTATTGCCATCAAGTGCATTTTCAAAATTGAATATATTATAGCTTGCACCTTCTTTAAACATTAACTCAAGATGTGGTGAATTTAGATCCCCAAATTCTATTATAGCCATATCATATTCCTTTGAGCTGAAGACTTGATCAAGAAATACTGAATATTCAGTAGGATAACCAGTGACATCGACACCAATTTCCCTAATATCTTGGATGATATCTTGTGCGTAATCAACATAATATAATTCTTCGGTTCCTTTTGTATAATATTTTAAACTTGTTGAAAATAAAGCGTTTTGAGGTCCTGAACCTGGACCAAACATCATAATTGCAAATATTGAACTTAATAAAATCAACCCTATAAGAATATACACAGTTGCTTTATTCAAAGCTTTATCTGGTTTACTCATTGCTACTTACCATTCTTATTTTAGTAAAAATGTTTATTAACTTACTTCTTTGGCAATTCGTATTTCTTCGGATAGTTTTTCCTTCCTACCAACATAGCATTTAGGATGACTAATAGAGATGCACCCATGTCGCCAACGAGAACAGAGAGCCACAACAATGAATTACCAAAAAAATCTGCTAGACTTTGGAATGTCACACTTAAGAACACCAAACTGAAAAATACAAATTTGATGAAAAGGGATATAGCGATATTGATCTGAATTGTTCTTTTTGTATCTTTGCTGAGCTTAAACAGATAAGGAATGCTGAAAAGATTGTCTGAAGACAGAACGATATCAGCAGTTTCTATAGCAATTGCCGTTCCTGCAGCACCCATAGCTACCCCTACATCGGCCAAAGTAAGAGCTGGAGCATCATTTATCCCATCCCCAATCATAACTACTGATTGATTATTATCTTTTAATTTCTGGATGTATTGCATTTTTTGTTCTGGCAATAACTCTGCTTCAAAGGATATATCTAGCTCTGCAGCTATTTTTGTAGCAACTTCCTTGTTATCCCCTGTAAGCATGATAATTTCCTTTACACCTAATTTCTTTAGTTCCTGAATTGAGTCTTTTGTTTCACTTCTCAATTCATCTGACATATGTATATGTGCAATTACTTTTTTGTCTGCTAGTACATAACTCACTATACTTTCACTTTCTTCACAATCTATATCACAATATTCTAAGCCTACTACATCATCAATTAGTGCTTCATTTCCAATATAGAATGTCTGCTTTTTTCGAGTTCCTTGTATCCCCATTCCTGGAATAATCTTAACATCTTTAAAACCAAGAAGCCTCACATTCTCCTTTTTACCCAGCTCTATTATGGATTCTGCTATTTTGTGTTCCGAATGAGATTCTAGACTATAGGCTATCTCAATAATGTCTTTTTCAGAAAAACCTTCTAGTGCTTCAACTTTATAGACTTTGAGCTTACCTGTTGATAGGGTTCCAGTTTTATCCATAGCTATTGTTTTTATGTCTGATATTGCTTCAAGATATTTTCCTCCCTTAATTAATACTCCTCTCTTTGAAGCACGTGTTATCGCTGTAACTACAGTGATTGGTGTAGAAAGAACCAGTGCACATGGACAAGAAATTACCAGAATTATTATACTATAATAGAGTGATTCCTGCAGTATAGCCAAGTTAAAAACTGAATTAACCCCATAATAGATTGAATCTTGAAGTAATCCTAGATTAAATATTGGATTTACCAAATTCGCAGAGTTTATGAAATTGATTATAACACCTGGGATAAGAAAAACAAACAAAGCAATACCAACCATTGTTGGAGTATAATATTTTGCAAATTTCTGAATGAATTGTTCTCGTTTTGATTTTTGTTGTTCAGCTTCTTCAATGAGTTTTCTTATTCGTGCTACAGTGCTTTCTTCTGGCATACTTGTTACACGAATGATGATGTAACCATCCAGGTTGATTGACCCTGAGAAAACTTGATCGCCAACATCCTTATGAACAGGGAGAGATTCACCAGTTATCGGACTTTGATCTACGGTTGTTTTTCCCCAGTCAACTTTACCATCAATTGGAACTCTTCCTCCAGGCTTTATACTAACTCTATCACCAACAACTAAATCTTCGAGTGGAACATCTTCATGTTTTCTTCCTTTGAGTAATCTTGTTGCTGTAGGAGGAGTTAAATCCATTAATGCGCGAATAGATTCTCTTGCCTTATCCATTGAAAAAGCTTCAAGTAGTTCTGCTAGAGTAAATAGTACTATTATCTCTCCTGCTTCTTCCCAGAATCCAATAATCATGGCACCAATAACAGCTATAACCATGAGGATATCAATATCAATAGTTTTTGCTCTAATTGATGCAAATGCTTTCAGATAAATTGGTATTCCGCCTATGATGATAATCGGTAGATAGAACAAAGGATGAAAGTGATCAATTCTTAGATAGTCAAAACATAATGCGATAATCAGAAATATAGCACTTAATATGAAGAATACTAAATTCTTGTTATATTTTAAATTGAAGAAAGATTTGCGTTCATATGAACTATCAAACCCATATCCACTTCGCCTAATCGCTTTGATGATGTCTTTTTCTGAAGTTTCTTCTTCTTTATATTCAACTATTAATTTTGTTGAAACAAGATTAATTTTTACATCTTCAATACCAGGTAAGTTCATTATATTCTTTTTGACTTTAGCCACACAATTGGCACAGTCCATTCCTTTAACTACTCCTCTCATTTCAGACATTATTCACATTTTTAAAATCCCAGATAGATTATTAAGAGTTATCATAAATCAAAACATCATCTGATTCTAACAATGAAAAAAAAGGAAAGAATGGTTTTTATGGTTTATTTAGTTTCTTGGCTATTTTCTAAACTCTCTTTGAGTTTAACTCTTTGTCTATTGTAAACCATGTACGATGTTAGAATGAAAATTATTCCTGTAACTAAGAAAAGTAGGGCTAACAGACCAGCTTCTTCCTGTTGAATAAATGTAATTACTAGGTAGGGAATAAGTATTAGTCCTGAAGCAACAGAGAAAATAATTCGAAACTCTCTTACAGAGAATATTACTCCAAGTAGTAATCCTAGAAGAGCTAGATTAAACGCTAGTCCAAATTGTAGTGGTAAAACCATTGGTGAGATGAAACTTATTATGGTTTCTGCAATCAAAGCAATTGATACAGCTGTTACAATATGAAATTCATTTTTTGTCCTGAGATATAGTAAAATACCTATTACAAGCATTGCTGTCATCACTCCACTGACAATTCCAAATGTTGTGTAACTTAATATTTGATCAGCAGGTGTTATGAAAAATGCACTTGTAGCAACAGCAATAGCAGCTAAGACAGAGCTAGTTTTCATACCATGTCTCTGACTCATACCATAGAAGACAACACCTAATACAAGAGGAATAAAGCCATAGTAGTTGTAGGAAATTGATATAGCTAATGAAAAAGCATAGATTGGTAAGAATAGAATAATATTGACAGATTCGGATTTTGGTGTATCTGTTTTAACTAGAGTATATTCTATAACAAGTGACTCAAGTACTATGAAGGTTATTACCGTAAAAACATTGAAGAATATATAAATAAGAATTTTGGCAGTTTGTGGAGTACTTGGGAAAGGTAGAAAACCAAAAATGAAAGAGCCTACGAAGATAAGCAGAGCTTGAACAGCGATTATATGAGTAATCATTCCTTTGTTTGGATATTTCATTTTGTACTGTAAGTAAGAAGAAAATATTATGAAAACAAAACATGCAGGAATTGCTGTTAAAGTAAATCCTAGTATATCTGTTAGAAAAGTTGATGGTGAAATTCTCAGTATTCTATCAGCACATATTGTAGATAATGTTATTACAAAGAGCCATGTAAGGAAGAAATCTATATTCTTCTCTGGCTTCCTCTTCATTAGAGCAATGGATATTATTACTCCAATCATCCATATCGTAAAGAGTAGCAATGGGAAGTAATCAGGTAACCCTATGAAGAAGGACATACTTGGAACAAAAATGGAAAGAATGAATGCAAGACATCCTACGAAATATGACAATAAGGTAATTGGTGGAAACTCGGAACCAAACCATCCTAATGAAAGGATAATTAAGTAGATAATGAATATGGAAAAAGTAAACCAAGAGCTAATTACTGGATTGTATAAGGCAGTATAAATGGGTATTATCATAATAGAAATTAAGGAAGGGAGAACAGTTAGAGAATCGAATTTCTCTTTGTATTGAATTAATAATCCTACTAAAGTGGTAGCTAATAGCAAAGTAATGTAATAATACGTAGAAATTATTTGCATTGCTCCTGATGTAATAAGAAGTATTTGTATTGCAACTATAAATCCAGTACTCACAAGTTTATAGATTAATGGAGTTATTTCTGTATCCTTAATTATGAATCGATTAATCGCATATAGAAGAGGCCCAACTACAGAACCTATCATTATGAAAATGAAGATTAGAACATCGTTTACTGGAGTAGTTGAAACAAAAATGTTTGCAAATATTGCTCCAAATGTAAGTATCAGAAGATCAATAGGATATTCTATTGTAATATTTAAGGCTGATATTTTCTTAATAAACCAGGTATTTGTAGCATATATAGTGATAGGATAGAAAATCAAAACAAATGAATTTATTACTGTTAGTACCTCATAATCTGATCCAACTAAACTTAAAGCAGTTAAAACCAACATTACTGTAATTAATACTGTTGTTCCTACTCTATCGAACCATTCCTTACTATTGATTGATTTGATTACCAATGATAGAGTTGGAATCAAGAATACTATAGAAAGTAACCAATCAACTCCATAAATCGTTGAAACACCAGGGAATGCAAACAATGAAATTATCTGAGGAATATATAGTAATAACGCGAAAATGAGGGTATATTTCTTTGCTAAAAGTGGTATTATTGTTAAAGCAACAGTCGCACAAATTGATGTAAAAATTGCTAATGGAATCGCTGTATTACTCATTGCTCCTGTTACTGAAATGAATATCAATGATACTGCAAGATAACCTAGTAAATCTTCTGTGATGTGTTTCTCTATTTTCCTTCTTAGATAGGAGGTAACTATCCAAAGCGCAACAGATACAAATATCCCACATACAATAACATAGTCTAGAGGCTCATTTGTATTAAATACCCATAAACTTGTTGTAAGAGTTAGTATAGATAGGGCATGAATATGAGATGTTGTAATTTTTGATTTTTGCTTTTCAAACTTGAACTTTTCTAAAGTGTCTAGTAGTGATATAACACCTAGTGCAATTGAAACAAGTATGATTGACAGTTCACATATAGATCTAGAAATTGTTAAGTCAACAGCTAAAAATCTGGGAAGATAGTTGAAAATAAAGAGGTTAATTCCTCCAAGTAATATAATACTAAACGCTGAAGAGAGAACATGCTCTTGCTTTCTTAATACGAAGATATTGATTAGGGGAGCTATGTATAGAAATGCTAGACTGACTGAAAGCACTATTTCATATCCAAGGTTTATAGTCACTACATTACCAACATTTGTGAAGAACATAATGAAGATACCTTCAACAAATAACATAGAGACTATACTATGGAAGAATGATGTTGCTTCTCTATCTACTCTCCAAGTCATAGTAAGTATTGAGAAAACGATCTGTAGTACAAAATATAGTCCAACAAAGACATAAGTCGATGCCAAACTTAGATCACCTAAAATAAGCTCTGAAACCAACGACAGAAAAATCGCGGTATTTATGAGTACTACATAAAGAAACTCAATGAGATTTGGATTTCTAATCTCATATTCATCGAACCGTGATGATAATACTTTCTTGATTGTAAGAAAATATGTTACAACCAAAAACATTGTTGAAATGAGAATTTCCCAAGAAGGAATTTCTGCTTCATTTCTTATAAATAGCAGGAAAAAGTAACTACATAAGGGAAGTACTATGTTAACAATTGTAACCACTGTTTTCATTACTCTATTTTTATAAACTTCGAAATGATCAAATGCATTTTCTAAAAGTAATGTTGCAACTAAACATGATGGTATGATCACAAGGAGTGTTTCCAAGTGCATTGTTTGATAAATTGTTGGAATAAATGCGAAAACAGGGAATGATACTATCGAAACTAAAGCAGGAGCTACAGTAATTTTAAGTTTCGCAAGAACATATGAAGCTGCTATAAATACAAAGAAAAAACCGAAATACAGATATCCTCCATATGAAGGATTTAAAAATGTTTCATCTGTAAATATAGGTACGATTAAGATAAGTACTATTGAAAGTGCTGCTTCTCCAACCAGTATTTCATTCTTGAAAAGTATTGCAATAACTAAGGTAACTAGTGCTGCTACAACAGCTACTGGTAAAACAATTATTGTACTAAGTTCTCCTTCAATTACAGTTTGCGATAGTATAAATGATAAGAAGATCCCAGCAGTCCCAATTCCTAGTAAACTCCAAGGAAAAACATAGTAATTTTGTATTCGCTCTTTTTTGTCTGGAAACTTTTTTTGTCTTCTATCTAAATAGATTTTCCAGACAAAACCTAGAATTGCAAATAGACATGCTGTAAGACCTATAATCAAGAAAGCATTCATAGGAGTGAAGAAAGGTAGATTGATGATTTGTGAAATAGTTCCATAAACGAGAGCTGCCAAGAGAATAAAGAATGCAAACAGCAAGAAATAAGGAAGATTCTCTTCATTCTTGACAAATTCAACAATTTTCAAGGGTTCTTTTGGAGGTTTCTCAAAGACCCTTTCAACTGGTGCTGGTTCTTCTCTAATTACCTTTTTTGAGTATTCTTTTACTATTGCTGGTGCTACTGCTTGTGCTTCAACAACCTCTGTTTGTTCTCTCATTGGAACAGGTTCTTCAAGTACAGGTTCAACTAATTTATCTTCCAAAGGAATCTCTTCTTCTACAACTAGTTCTTCTTTAATCACAGGTTCAGGTCTAACTGGTTCTTCTGGAGTCGTTGCGTCTAATGCCTTCGTTAGTGTATTCACCTTTTGGAATAGAAATAGCATTTTCTCATCTAAGAGATCTAATTTGTCCTCTAACTCCCTCATTTTTCTTAGTAAGAACATATCTTTATCTTTTGAGGACATCAAACTAGAACTATCTTTTAAGTGATATAAAAAGATTATTCCGCAAAAAAGAAAAGGAAAAAAAAAAAAACTAGAGTTTATCTAACTTCTGAAGCTTCATCGTTTCAGCCATTGTAGCTTTAATTTTCAACTCTTTTCTTTGATACGCTTTAAAGCCACTAATTTCACGTCTATTTAGCTTAAGAAAAATATCAGTACTCATAGAGTACATAATATCTGGATTTTCTAATTTCTCTTTCACTATTGTTTGAGGTTCTCCATTAACCAACTCTATAACATAGTATTCGTCAATATCAGTAAAATGATATTGTAGCTTCTTGTTCCAAGTTTTGAAGTGTTTTGCAACACTCTCGTGAGTGTATTTGTCTTTTTGTTTTTCAAGTGTTTCCAATACTTCATCCATATTTACCATTCTTTTCACCTTTTCTTAACCATAGCTGAAACGAACTCCAGTACCACCTTTAGGTTCACTGAAGAGGACTGCATCGTAGTCACAAACATTCCAACATGCGCCACATTCTACACACTGTTTAAGGTTGACTGGTCGATAAATTGCTCCATCTTGTTCCCAGACATCTCTTGTACAGAATTTTGCACAATCACCACAACCAACACATTTGCTTTCATCAACTTTGATGAACTCCCCTGTCTCTCCAGGGTAATAATCTACTTTCATATCTACCTTCATTTTCTTCCCCTCTCTTTATAGAGATTTTCGAAATCAGGATCTACAGTAGCATAAGGTTGAATCAGTTCTAGGAAATCATAAGCTTCTTGAAGCAATTCCATATTTTCTTCTTCTACACCCTTTAGCCATTTTGTATGAATAGCGTTAGAGATGAAACCACCGCCCATAATCACTTGTTGCATCATTTGAGTTATTTCTTCATCAGTTTTAGATAAAATTGATTCTTTGTTTACAGCTGCAATGTGCCTAAACGCTTGCATAAAGAAGTTATCACCGATTAATTCTTCATACTTCTCAGATAGTTTTGTTTCTGAACAGTCGCCAGCTGCAATTGCTTCAGCAGCAGATATGGCAGCATATATTCCAGTAAAGAAAGCTTCAGGCATACCTTCACCTAGGAAAGGAATTACAAATCCACCTGCTTCTCCAGTGAGAATTAAACCGTTTCTTACTCTTTTCTCAATGGCTTCATCATATTCAAGATGCAAACCCCAAGAAACAATCTCTCCTCCTTCAAGTTTTTTCTTTACTACAGGGAGATTCAGGAAGTTTTCCATATATTTATTTACATTTGGAAATTCATCAGTTATTAGATTTTCATCCATATAACCACCAGTTCCAACAGTTACTGTATCTTTCTTAGGAAAAATCCAAGGCCAGGTTTTATATTGAATACCAGGAGACAGATAATATTCTATACAATCTCCAAATCGTTCACTAATAACCTCTTCACCTAATTTGACTGCCACAGTAACATAAAGAATCATGTTGGTTCCTTTACGTTTAGGAATTAATCTTGCTTTTCGACCAACAATAGAATTCACTCCAGCTGCATCAATTATTACCTTTCCAAAGTATTTCTCACCAGAATCAGTAATTACTCCTTTAATATAATCATCTTCTTCAATTATATCAACAACAGTTGTTGAGAGTTTAACTTCAGCACCTGCTTTCTTGGCTTCTTCAGTATGCCAAGTGTCAAGATGATCTCTTCTTACTGACAGTAACAATATTCCTTCTGATGGTATTTCATGAAAGACTGTTGTTCTGTCTTCATTGATATGATAGGTTCGCATTTCTCTAATAGTTCGTTCAACAGGACATTCAACTATGTAATGCAAGTCTGGGTCTAAAATTGCAGCACCATTCAAGCATGTTCCTGATACATTCTTTTCTCCAGGAACTTGAGATTTTTCCAGTAATAATACTTTCAATCCCAATTCTGCAGCTTTCTTGGCTGCTGCTGGACCTGCACATCCTGCTCCAACGACTATAACATCGTATTCTATATTATTCATTTTAAGTTCCTCCACAAATACAAAATCGCTACTCTATGTATTCATTTTAAGTTTTTATCCACTTTATCTTCCAGATTGACAGAAATGTAATTTCACAAAACCCAAATTATCTCTTGAGAGTTTATCGTATTAGAGAAAAGTAAAAATAGCGAGGAATTTCAAAGACCCTATGGACATGAATGAATTCAAACAGGTATTAATTAGTGAAGCTAAAGAAATGGAAGAATATGTAATAGAAAAACGAAGACACTTCCATATGTATCCTGAAACTGGATTTGAGGAAGTTAAAACCTCTGCTTTTATTGAAGAAGAATTAATTAAGATAGGTTATAATGTCATCAAAACTGCTAAAACTGGGTTGATTGCAATCTTAGACTCTGGGAAGGAAGGAAAAACCATAGCTCTTCGAGCTGATATAGATGCACTCAATGTTACAGAAGACAATGACAAACCATATTGTAGTAAAATCCCAGGAAAAATGCATGCATGTGGTCATGATGCTCATACAGCTATGTTGTTAACCGCAGCTCATATCATCTTTAAACATAAAGACAAACTTGAAGGCAAAATCAAGCTTATCTTCCAACCAGCTGAAGAAGGAGGTGGAGGAGCAAAATTAATCGTTGAAGAAGGTCATATTGATGATGTTGACCAGATTTTCGGTATTCATGTTTGGAGAGAAGGAGCTAGTGGAACAATTGCAACAAGAAAAGGACCGTTTCTAGCCTCAGCAGATCAATTTAAAATTGAAATTAAAGGCAAGGGAGGACATGCAGCAAGCCCCCATCAAACTTTCGATCCTACAGCTGTTTTGGTTGACATCTATAACGCCATTCAGAAAATTGTAAGTAGAGAAATAGACCCACTTGAGAAAGCTGTTATTTCTATACCTATGGTAGAAGGTAGTGACGCCCACAACATTATTCCAAGCATTGCAAAAATGCAAGGAACATTCAGAACTTTCAGCAATGATATTCGAGATCATATCCTAAAAAGAATGAGAGAGATTGTTGAGGGATATAGTCATGCTTGGCGATGTGAAGGAATGATTGAGTATGAGATTGGTGGCATATATTATCCCCCCACAATAAACCATGCTGACAGTGTGGAAGATTTAATTGAGATCCTAAAACCTCTTGATGAGGTAAAAGAAGCTGAACTTACTATGGGTGGAGAAGATTTTGCTTTCTATTTGAATAAAACAAAAGGAGCATTCATAGCTCTTGGGCTGTATAATGAAGAAAAAGGTATAATTCACCCCCACCATCATCCAAAATTCGATGTAGATGAGGAAATATTGTGGAAAGGAACAGCTATTTATTCGATTTTAGCTTTCTATAATCTATTCAAATCTTGAAAGGAGTAAGTTAAGAGACCTCGAGTCTTACACTTTCACATTTTTTCTCTATTCTCTGATTGTGTTGGCTTATAAGCTTTGAAGTACTATCTAGAACGATTATTTTTGAATAAATATAGTAAAACCTTGCGGTAAGGTTATTTGGTGCTTTCTACCCCACCTTTTTTACATAGTCATCTTTAACAGAAGGTGTATTATAAGAAGGTGCTAACTTCTGCTTCTCCCGAAATCCCCTACTCTAAATCCTTAAAGAGTAAGGTATATATATTCTCAAACTCGTATTTCTATATAGGTAAAGTTGGGGATTAGTGTGGATAAAGTACCCTCTAAAGAAACGATAAGGAATTTGCTTGATGACTATAGTCATAAGCCAAGTCAGGAAAATGCTATGAAACTTGGTAGAGCTATTGCTAATGATAGTTCACCATTAGAGGTTAAAAAATGGCGTTTTCGAATGGCTTTAGATATAGTTACTCCTGATATGGCTGTCTATTCAACAATACAAGCCTGGTCATCAATTACTATGTTAGAAGACAATCTTCCCGCAAGTATGAAGATAACCTCTGTAAAAGAAATGCTGAAAAACCCAGATCTGAAAGAAGAAGTTTTAGGTGAGATTCTGCAGACTATATTTAGTAGAAAAGGAGTTCCAAGAGATCTATTGAATTATCTTGCACCTGAGTTCAAGAAAGCTTCAAGAATATCTGAGGAACTAAAATCATACGTGAATAGTAAGTAAGAACACTACTATTTTTTCTAACTTGTTTTTGCTATCAGTAGTGAGTGTCGTGTATTTTCTTAAAAGTATCAGCAATTAGTTTTACAGTCCTGTGACTTATACCAAATTGTAAAAATTGATAGTTTTGTATTTCAAGAGAAAGTATTTCCTCGAACTTATCTAAATCAATTGAACCAGAAAATTTCTCTATTGCTTTCTTTAAGCATTCATTAAACTCAGTATCAGTAAGAGTTTTTAGTTTCCATAAAACTAAACATCGACTTAAGAATAAACTCAATTCATCTAAATTCCTAAGATTTTGTTTTCTATTTGTTGCAAATTGAAGGAATAGTAAGGAGACGATCCTTAGCATCTCTGTTATTTCAGCTGATAACTTGGGAAGAGACTCAATAGCTAGAATCAATTCAGCAAATGATTCTACTTTGCCTAATTGCTGCTGTTCGAAGCTTTCAACAGAATCTAAACACTCTAGCCTGAAATCACATAGTTGTTGATGAAATAACTCTAATTCTTCCCTATAGAAGCTTGAAATTTCTTTTCCCAATGGTTGCTCTCTAGCAAGATAAATCAGTCTATGAAGGACACCACTTATGTATGCGAGAAGGTTCGAGCTTGTGTTTTCATCCTTCCAAATATCTGGAAGGAATTCAATTAGAAGCTTATATTGAAGATGAATATTGATATTTTCAACAAGAATATCTGTGAGAAATGAACTTGAGATATTTGGAAGATTTTCCTTAATAAGTTTTACAGAACTTGAAGAGAGCCCATTTTCGAGAATATAATCAAAAATTCTGTCTTCGACATCAATCATATATTTATTTACTCCATCAATTCTTTTTACTATATCGGTTGAACAAAAATCGACAAAAAATTTCCAATAATATGTATGAGGTATGTAATCTATAATCTTTTTTTCTTCTTTTTTTTGCTTTTTTAATGTAAAATTATCACCAAAATGCTTTTTTAGTTGGTTCAGATTTTTACATATGGATTTCTCTATCTTCATTTCTACGATAGAGATTGGACCTCCTTATATTGGGCCAATGGCTGGACTTCGTAGATATGTTTATTCATTAATTCAAGCTCTTGCTAATCAAAATATAGAAATCCATGTTGCCACAACAACCGAATTATCTTCTGATGATGAATTGATGAATAGAGAAAATATACATTTTTATTTTCTACCAGAACAAATTTCGGCCCGTGGTGCTTATAGTACATTAACCAATTTTAATGCTAGAAATCACAGAAAATTCTCTAAGAAAGCATTAGAAGTTTTTAATGAATTATCATCAGAGATAGACATTTCTCTTATTCATGCTATGGAGGTTGCAGGACATTCTTTTGCAATTGCTAAGAAGAAGGAAGAATTGACAATTCCTTTTGTTGTATCTGTGCATGGAGCAGTAACAACCGGAAACCTGAAAACAAGACTTTGGGTAAAAAGACCTTATTCTAAACTTCTTAGAAGAATAGTCAAATACTGTGACAAAATTATAACTAATTCTATGTCTCTGTTAGAAAAAATTAAACGATTACCAAGTAGAGTTGAAGAAAAAGTTGTTTTAGTGCAACATCCATTGAATTGTAAGTTGTTTTCACAAATACCTAAAATCGAAGATACTGAAGCATTTAGAGACAAATATGATCTAACTCAGGGTAAAACTATTATTTTACTTCAAGGTCCCTTTATAACACGAAAATCTCAGCATGAGGTAGTAAATTACTTTCCTGAAATTCTACTGAGGTGTCCAAACACTAATTTTCTGATAATTGGAGACGGACCACTGTTAAAAGTGATAAAAGAACGAGTAGTAAATCTGAAAATTGATGATGCAGCCATAATAACTGGTTACATAAAAGATGAAGAGCTCCTATTAGCTTATCACGTAAGTGATATTCTATTATATCCTTCAAAAGAAGGCAGTTTTGGTATACCAATAATTGAAGCTATGGCGTCTGGTTTACCTGTAATTGCAATGGATAAACCCCCAATGAATGAAATACTACCTCCAGATTATGGTTGGCTATACCCTCCCAATAAAAGAGAACAAATTATAGATAAAGTACTAGAAATTGTTCACAATAAAGATACGATTCAAGAAATTACTTTTAAATCACAAAATCATGCTTTGAAAAATTATGATTATTCGATAACTGGAAAAAATCTTGTAAAAACCTATAGTAAAATTATAAAGGAATTAGAGTAATTCTGTTGAAAAATACTCGAAATTACGAGAAAGATTTTTATTCTTTTTATTAAACTACCCTTATATATTCCAATTACATGAATATTATAGAATGGGTGTTATTTAAATGTCGAAAAAATATTTCTGCCCTAATTGTGGTTCATCTATAGCACCAGAAGACAAGTTCTGCTTGAATTGCGGTCATAAATTAACTGAAGATGAATCAGTACCCTCTCCAAAAGCTCAACAAGCTCCAGCTCCAGTACAACCTTCACCTTATGCACCAGTTCAACCTTCGCCTTATGCGCAAGCTCAACCGATGCCAGTTGCAGTTGTACCAGGTAATTATGTGCAAATAAAAGCGAGCTATTTAGATCGTTTCCTAGCCTTATTGATAGATGGTGTCATATACAATCTATGTCCTCCACTTTGGTGTTTCAGAGATGTTATCCCTGAAAAAGGAAAATCATTTGGGAAATCCATATTGAATATTAAAGTAGTAGACTATGATACAGGTAAACCAATAACTACAGGTCAATCATGCATTCGAACCTTATGTTTAGGTTTTCTTGCAGGAATAGATTACATTGTACCATTGTGTAATGATGAAGGTCGGAGAATTGGGGACTACTTAGCAAATACAATCGTAATAGAAGATAGATAATCTTCTACATATTTTTCCTTCGATGATGAAAAGATGTCAAACCCTCTGATAATTCAAATTCAAAAGCTATTTGAAGAACATAATTATCTAGAGGTTTCTCAAATTGTCAGTTCAAATTTATCAGAAGTAGAGGATATCAGAGAGAAAAAAGAAATGTTACTCTTTTCTTCACAATCCAATTATTTCTTAAGCAAAAATAAACAAGCACTTGAGGATATTTTGAAAGTTAAGCAGATAATGAACGAACTAGCTTGTTCATCTGAAGAATCTGCAGATATAGAAATACAGCGAGCGAAAATTCTGAGACGTTTAGGTGAGAAAGATGTATCTTTACAGATATATGATAAGTTATTGAAAAACTCTGAAGAGAAATTGAGTGAGGGTATGAGAGCGACTATTTTTCACAATTTAGCTAACTTATACCTAGAAAAAGGTAGTTTTGATCAAAGTAAAAATCTATTCGAACAAGCTATAGAAATTGATAAAAGAAATAACAATGAAATCGGTTTAGCTCAAAGTTTCTCAGGTTTAGGAGGAATGTATTTCTATATTGGAGAGTATGACCAAGCAATTGACTATTATAGACGCAGTCTAAAAATCCGTTCTAAAGCAAAGGACTTGATAGGTGAAGCAACTCTTTTATTGAATCTAGGTTCAACATACGCAAACTTGCTTAATGAAAAAAATGCTTTATCTTATCTTTCAAAAGCAGAAAAAATTTTCAAAAAACTTAAACATCAAAAGGGAGAACAAACTACTCTGAATACAAAAGCTCGGATGTATTATAGTCTGAAAAATTATCCTTTAGCAGTTAAAAGCTTGAAATACCTGCAAACTATAGCTGTTAAAGAGATATCTAGTCCGCAAATAAGTATGTTAGTATTATTAATAGAGTCTTTGTTAAAAGACAAAAATACGAAGGAAGCAGAGAGAATTGTAGAAAAAACCTTAGAGGCTACCCAGTCATTTGACACAAACAAAAAAGCACATCACATCACTGATATTGTGAAATTAATGCATTTAAAGAGTCAATACTTGTTTCAACAAGAAAAATACGAGCAGTCATTAGAAGTGCTAGAAAAATTAGAAAAACTTGCTATAGAGTTCAACGATGAAAAAAGTAAATTAGCTATCAATTTTTCAAAATCACAGATTTTTTTTGTAGTTAATAAATTAGACATCGCAAAGGAATTGGCTCAAACAGGCGTAAAGGTAGCTTCAAAACATAAAGATCCATCATTAACAGCGTTTTTAGATCTGCTTTTTGGTATAAGCTGGAAACAATCAGATTTTAAAGAATGTATTCATTATTCAAAGGAGTTATCTAAATATATCCACATAAGTAGGAGAGCCCATTTGGAATTAATTTTACGTTCCTTACAGATAGCGGAAAATGAGAGAATTACCAAAGTTAATTTCACGGAGTATAAGCACTTACATAAAGAATTTCAGATTCTACTGTTATATCAAGATCTATTCTCGGTTATATTAACTGGTAAAGTAACTTTATCCAAATTAGAAAAATTGTTTAAAGGTTTAGTAACCAAACTATCTGATGATTTAACTCATCTAATACCTTATTTATTATTAACATTGAATTTGATTTATATAAATCAAGATGAGAGAGAAAAACTTTTTCCATTTCCACAAAATGGCAGTAACTTGTTTTCATTATTATCAAGGATATCGAGAAAACAAGTTTTACCTGAAGATATAAGAGAGAATATTGAAATGCTAAAACAACAAGAATCTATTCCTTTTCATGAATTACTAGTAATTTTAGATATTGTATTTTATGGTATTATTTTTGGTTTCATTTCGAAAAAATACTTACTAGAAAACAATTGGTCTAGCAAAATCGAAACTGAACAGAAAAATTTAGTTGAACTAAAACAAGAAATACTAATTAACATTATATCCAATGAACATGGTTTAAAAAGTGATTTGAAAGATATCCCCATCGGCAAAAACGCAAAATTCCTTTGTAAAAAAATTCTCGCAAATTCAATTAGAGAATATGAAAAAACTGATGGTGAATCAATAAAATTATTACAAGGAATAATTGCAGATATAGTCGTTAGAACTATAGCTATTATAAGTTCAGGTGAAATAAGTGGTACAAAAACCGAAAAAGATGACTAGACGAGAAAAATGGGTACTTTCACCATACCGTTTAGCACATCACCCACTCTGCACTAAATTTGATGACCATGTTTATACTATCAAAGGAAGAAAAGTATGTAGAGGTTGTTTAAATCTCTACAGTGGGATGATATTTGGTTTGATATTAGCTCCAATAGTTGTTTTTGTTCTACATATTAGTTTCTGGATAGCATTTATTGCTACTAATTCAATGTTTATTTTAACTCCCATAAGTGCATTTTTGAAACCCCCAAGATGGTTTAAAGACATCAGTCGTTTTCTATTAGGAATTGCTATGATTAGTGCTGGTTTGTCTGTTATTTTAGCTATAGTTGAATTAACTAAAGGAATGGATTGGGGAGCTTTTGCAGTAATAATTATTACACTGTCTGTATACTTTGGTAGTCGAGCTTACTTTACAAGATTCAGGGATCGGAAAAACGAACAAGTGTGTAGGAACTGTGAACAGTTTTATCACCCACGTTGTGAGGGGATGAGATCAGTTGTAGACAAAGTAAAGGGTTTGGAAAGCTTAGAAAAAGGAGACGCATTTAGCGAGCAGTAGATTTTTAACCATCCGCTTGATTTCACCCTTAAAGCAAGTGAAATCAGTTTAATCATATAGAGATTAGAGGAATAATACATGGATTACACTATTCCAACGTCAATTGAACTTAGCGACATATTAGGATTAGCAGGCTTATTTGTTTTTGTTCTAGCAGCCCTAATTCTAGCTGAAGTATTGCGACGAAAAGATAAAGTATCAGGAGCTACATCGAGAAAAATTGTTCATTTATCAGTGGGAAATGTAGTAGTAATACTTCCTTTTGTTTTTTCAAGTGTTTGGTTTGCTTTAATTGGACCAGTTTTCTTTATACCATTCACTTACTTCACTTGTCCAGCATCACCAATAAAGAAGTTTAGACTAAAAGGAGTGGAATCTGGTCATGCATATGGAACTGTGTTTTACGCCATTTCTCTTACTATTCTTGTTGCTCTTTTCTTTGATAAAGATCCCAATAATCAAAACAATATAATTCTTATTGGCTCATTTTTACCTTTAGTTTGGGGCGATGGAATTAGTGCAGTTATAGGTTCCAAATTTGGGAACAATAAAGCTTACAAGATCTTTGGGGGAACTAAAACATTACTTGGTAGTTGGGCAGCAGCTTTTGCAACATTTATATCAGTTACAATTGGGTGTTTGATATTATTCAGATCTGCTGAATCTGTCGAAGTATGTATTTACATTGGGCTTTTAACTGGATTTGTAACTGCGTTTATTGAAGCACTTACTCCAAAAGGATTTGACAACATTGCAATTCCAGCAGCGAATGCAATAGTACTTTTTGGACTTTACAGTTTGTTCGGTGGGAATCTTATTAATCTAAGTACTGAAATTTCTATAATAGCTATTATTACTGCTGCAATTGTAGGTTTAGTAATAGCAACAGTTAGTATAATTTTTAAGGCTTTAACTTGGGATGGAGGAATGGCAGGTTTTTACTTTGGTATCGTAATTTTAGGATTGGGATCATGGACATGGGGAGCTATGTATTTTGCTTTCTTCATATTAGGAAGCCTTTCATCTTTTATTGGTAAAAAAAGGAAAGAAGGTGTTAGTCAGGAATATGAGAAGGGAGATACAGCAAGAGACAGTGTTCAGGCGATGGTTAACAGTATTATACCCGCAATCATGACATTTTTGATAGTGCTTATTCGTGATAAACCAATAATCACTATAGTAGGAGCTGGAGCTATAGCTGTAAGTTTAGCAGACACTTTAGGAACTGAAATTGGTGCTCTGTCAAGGAATGAACCACGACTATCCATCAAACCATGGATAAAGGTTTCTAGGGGAACACCTGGAGCAACATCGTTTACAGGTTTATTAGCATCTTTTCTAGGAGCTGCAATAATTGCGTTCATTGGACTTGGAGTGGCACAAATTGATAGTTTAGCTTTAGTAGGGTTTCCTTCAAATTTCCTAATTTTTGTTATTCCTGTTATAATTGGTGGATTTGCTGGTGCTTATATGGATAGTATTTTTGCTTGTACTATACAGAAAATGAATAAATGTGTAGTTTGTGGTAAAGTAACAGAGAAAAAAGAACATTGCCAAAAGATAGCAACTCATCATTCCGGTGTAAAATGGATAAGAAATGACTTTGTTAATCTTTTTAGCATAATTGTTGGTGCTGTTGTCGCTTTAGGGTGCTATTTGATCGCACTATTATTTTAAGCCCTATTTTTTATCCTGTAAACAAGCAATACCAGGTAAAAGAGCACCTTTCATTATTTCAAGACTTGCTCCTCCACCTGTAGAAATGAATGAAACTTCATCCTGTAGATTAAATTTCTCAAATGCAGCAGCACTATCTCCTCCTCCAACAATTGTATAAATCTCATTTTCTACAAGATATTCCGCAATCTCTTTTGTTCCTTTTTCAAACTCCTCTTTCTCAAATATTCCCAAAGGACCATTCCAAATTACTTGTGCTGAATCGTCTAAAATTTCTTTATATTTGCTAATCGTTTTTGGACCTATATCAACTCCAATGTCTTTTTCACTAATGCTTTCTATGGATACAGTTTCTATTTTATTGGGGGAGTTAATGTCATCACAAACTACAACATCTTTAGGAAGGAAGATTTTTGTTCCCTGTGAATCAATCTTAAGATAATTTTTTACTTTTTCAAGTTTTGATTCATCTTTAATTGATTGTCCAACAGAAAAGCCCTTTGCTAAAAGAAAAGTGAATGCCATCCCCCCACCAATAAGGATGTTATCTGCAAGCCCTATAAGATATTGAATTACGTCAAGTTTATCTTTTACTTTAGCTCCACCAAGAATCACTGTAAAAGGTCTTTTGGGGTTCTCGATGCTTGTTGCAAGATACTCTAATTCCTTCTTCATCAAAAATCCATATCCGTTTTCTTTAAGATAATTGCACACACCGTAAGTTGAGGAATGTTTTCTATGTGCTGTTGCAAAAGCATCAGTAATATAAACATCAGCAAGTTTGGATAAAGCAGCAGAAAAATTAGCACTGTTTTCTTTTTCTCCTGCATGAAAGCGAGAATTTTCTAGTAAGAGTACCTCTCCTTTCTTTAGTTTCATTACCGTTTCTTCTACTTCAGGACCTATACAATCTTCTGCTTTGTAGACGTTTGTCAATGGTAAGAATTCTTGAAGTTTTTTGAAAACAGGATCAAGTCTCAATTCTTTTACAACTTTACCTTTAGGTCTTCCTAGATGAGAAATTAAAATGATTTTACAATTCATTTCTTGGAGATATTTAATCGTTGGTAAGGCTTTTTCAATTCTTTGAGAATCTGTAATCTCTCCATCTTTATTTAAGGGTACATTAAAATCAGCTCTGACAAGCACCCTTTTGTTTTTTAGTTTTACATCATAAATTGAATTCTTCTCTTTAAACTTCAGAATATCAGAAAGATCTCTTTCAAACCCAAGGAAATCTTGAGCAGGATTATTCGCAAGCATAACTAAATACTCCTTGTAATGAATATATTTCGTGTTGAATGTGATGAATTGGTAACTCAATTAAAAAAGTTAGTCTACAACTTATTCCAATTAATTTTGATATATCAATCACAAAACATACAAACTAGAAGGATAGTATATTCCTATGGGCAATGAAACTGAAGATTTTATCATTTCTGAACTCAAAGTTGCTTCTAAAGAAACAATAAAAACTATAATAGACATCTGGGAAGAGGTAATTAATTGGCATTCTGAATTTGATGATGATTTTACACTAGATAAAGATGGTAGAACTAATTTTAGTTTTATGATTTCTAAAGCAGTGCATGATTCTTCACAGATTGTATATATTGCTCGAAGGAATAATGAAATTATAGGTTTTCTTTTCGGATATGTCAAAAAGCATTCAGGATTCTTTAAGAAACGCATAATTGCTCACATTTCAGATATAGCTGTAATCAAACCGTTAAGAAGAGCTGGTGTTGGATCAGCTTTAATGGCGAGATTTGAAAACGAGTTTGCTAAAAATAATAATGCAAATGAATTATCATTGTATGTTCATTCCTTAAATAAAGAGGGAGTAGATTTCTACGATAAACTTGGTTATGTTGTAAAACTATTTTCAATGCGAAAAAAAATATTAGACTAAGGAAGAATTAATCCCAGAGCTAAGTGATTTGTGGGGAGGAAATCTTCATTTGTCCTTTGAAAACCCATACCAATTCCAATTGAGGATAAGGGTACTTCCACTAAACCTTCTATAACTTGGAGAGCAACTTCAATTTTTAATACAGGATGAACTTTGTTCTCTAATTCAAAGATGTACTCTCTAGCTTCTTCAGGTGAAAAATCTGTTTCAAACACTTTTTCTGAGTCAATATACAAACTAATTCTTGCAGTTGTATTTTCATGGAATGCTGCTATATTTACACAAACCCCTTTGATTCCAGTTTGAAACAATAAAGCAGAGAACAACTGTTTAACTTCTTGAACTCCCCTTCCTATCTCTTTATTCTTTTCTAAGGTGTTTGTAGAGGTATATCCCCAAATTAGAACCATCAGATACCACGTTCTTTTTGCAGAAAATAAGGATACCTACCATATTTAAGGTTTAGTTAGAATCTAGTGTGAGATTTTTAAAACAAATAAAAAAAAGAAAGAAAAAAAGAAAATTAGTTTAATTACTTTCTTTTGCGGGAAATTGCGTAGATAACACCAATGAATGCCAAAGGTATTAGAGCAATTGAAGCGCTTGTATCGTCTGGGACTACTTCAGGTAGTGGTAGTAACCAATTTAGAATATTATTGACAATAACTTGACCAAATGTGGTTCCGTTATTGTATATTCCAACTTCTGTTTCCTGGTTATACATGTATTTGTAGTCTGAATAGATTGCTTCTCCACCTGCAATGATGTGACTGTCTATGTTTATTAAGTGTTCATAAACCAATGCTGGATAGTTTCCTTCTGTAGTTGAATTAGAATACAAATCTAGACCTAAATAGTCATCGCTTGTATCTGCATCATCAGCAGTAGCATTTTCACTGTATCTCATTAATACCCAGACTCTTTCTGGGAAGACAGATTTACCATATCGCAAATCTCTGTATTCATATCCATTCCATGCAATAATTGCACCAGGACCATGGAAGATAGCACCTGCTGTACAATCTTGTGATGCGTTCAAAACTGGATATGTATCATAAAGAGGATCACCATAACCAAAGTATGGTGCAGCTACTCTGTATGAAGCACCGTCATTGAAGACAGGATCAGAAATTGATGAACCATCTAGTCTTACAATAGCTCCTGTTGCATTTAACACGTTGTTAATTGGAACTGGATCAAATATTCCTGCATAATCAGAATCACCAGCTACCCAGAGCAATTTGCTTCCAAGTGCCATCCAAGCAGCAATATCTGCTACTTCAGCATCTGTCCAGTTTGCACCAGAATCTGCTTCAGTTAGGAATAATACATCAAGATCTGCGGGAAGTCCCCAAGTCTGATTAATATATGTAACTGTGTTTCCAGCTGCGGTTAGATTAGCAAAGAGATTGTCAACATCGTTAGCGTGGTAACCACCATGATAGATATCAAAGGCTATGACAACGCCACTAAATTCTATTTCGGTTACGACTGCATGTGTTGTAGTCATGCCGGCAATCATTCCCACAATTAGAATTAAACTGAAAATATATTTTCTGTTCATTTTATTTCACCGTGCACATGTGTGCAGTAAATAAGAGAAACTTCTCCTAATTAAACTTTTCTGATTAAAGGATTGAAAAGCATATACCGACAAAAATACCTTAAAATCAACAATATAAAATAAGGGTGAATCTATTTTAATAATTGGAATGAATAGTGAAAAGACCGCACATTTGCAGTTTAACACTCCGACAATATTACGTAAATTTATATTGAAAATTTTAGTAATGAAATATAAGGAGGAACTACGGAAGTACAGTACTTCATAGCTTACTGAGCATTACAAACTAGTGTCAGACAAATGATCGAAGTATTTCATGTAAAACAGAACAAAAATCAATCAATTTCCTTAAACAAACCTGCTGAAGTAGGGGACACTATTTTAATTTCAGGTAAGAAGGATGATATTCCATTTGTACAAACAAAAAGGAATCAAAAATTGCACATTCTGTTTATCTCTCCAATCGGTACAATCGTTGATTCAGATCAAGTTCGATTAGACGATACGGGTTTGAAAAGGATTTACTCTTTTCCTATAACGCCTGATCTTTATTCAGGTACATATGTTCTACAAATAGATGGAGATTTTAAACTTAGAGAGAAAATCAATATACGAACAAGCAATCACTTGATATACAGGTGGATACTTTATTATGGTGTTCAGATTTCTAACCCTAATAATTTTCCCATAAATAATTTCGTTGTTGATATTGCCCTCCCCCCGAATATTTCTCCTATTCAACATATAACAGAAGTTGACTGCAATTACAAACCTTCTAAACTTGTTACAGATCGAGACGGAAATAGATGGTTAAGATATTATTTCCATCAAATTAATCCAAAAGAAAAGATAACTGTTGCGTATAAGTCTTCCCTAATTACTCGTTTGGTTTCTTATGACATAACTCGGATAAGAGGAGAAGAAAAAGACATTGCCAAATACTACCCTGAAACTTATAGAAACTATGTACAATCAGAACCATTTATAGAATCAAATCATGAGAAAATTAAATCAATTGCAAGAAAATACAGCTCTCATACTCCGTTAAACAAAGTCCTTTCTTTTTTGAAGTATGTAAAAGATAACATCAAATATGTTCCTCAAGATGGAGATTATGGAGCAGGTTTTGCAATTGAAAATAATATTGGCGATTGTACAGAATTTGCCTCCTTATTTGTCAGTTTATGTAGAGCAGCTTCAGTACCAGCAAGAATGACAACAAGTATTGTTCTAAGCGAATTTGAAGGTTGGGTTTATCATGCGCAAGCAGAATTCTTTTCAAATGGCATTTGGATACCGATAGATCCAACTCTACAGCATGATTTCAGATACCTTTACAGAAATCCTAGTTGTATTATTTTTCAGAGAGGAAATACATTGGGTGACACTAATATCAGAGAAATTCGTTACAGTTATGATGATATGAATACTAACAAAGTTGCAATACACTCGCATAAACAAGTAATTTGGGATAAGCAACCAATAAAAGAACATAGTAATGGCCCAACAAAAGAAGAAGTAGAGCAGATAAAGGGAACATTCTTTGAGAATATAAATATGAAGTATTCATTACCCAGTCTAGATTTAGAACAGCAGGATAAAGAAATTGAGATTAGAGTTACAGCACCCAAAACTGCCCCTGTTCATAAACCATTCAGCATTCCAGTTCATCTCTATAATCGAAATGATGAAACAATTATTGGAACACTCCGTGTTTCTTTTGTTAGAGGCGGATTATATACGAGTCACCTCTATCCTTTACAAATAACACCTAATTCCCACGAACCTTTGATGATTGAGATTCCTGCAACAAACTTTCTTGGACCTACTTTTATTGATTTTATTTTCCAAGATGAAAATGGCAATAAAATTGGGTATGAACAAAAGAAAATAAGTTTTCAATAAAAAAGAAAGAAAAAAAGAGATTAGAATTTATTTTTCTTTTTCAAGTAAGCTGCAGTTCCAATAGCAAGAATAGCCAAAATAGAAAACCAAACTGAAATTGGAGTATCATCAGCTACATTAATGTTGGTATCTAATTGTTTGATTTCACTATTTCCAAAAGTATCCGTGACCGTGAAATTCAATTTTATTGGACCACCTTCTAGAGCCGTTAAATCTATATTTCTCCAGATAACTCTTGACCAGGATGATGCAATTGAGTTAAACTCTAAATCACCTACGTCTAGAACACCTGTTAAGTCGTCACACCAGTCAAAAATAACCATACTTATGTTAAATACACCATTTATGGTTGCATTTTCATTAATTAGTTGATAGATGTTTCCAGCTGTTTGATAATAGGTTTCATAGAGTTTTGGTTTTGTTGTTTCATACAATTCCCAGAAAGGTACTCCAGTTTGAGCATCTCTTATATAGAGAGGACTAACTGATAAAAGATCAACACCCATAGATGCAAGAATAGTTGGAGCAATATCCCTTTGATAAACAGGCACACCTAGTGGATGTTCTACTGAATCATTACTGAAAATGAAGGTATTTGTTGTTATTTCATCAGTATTGGAAGGCCATATACCGCCATCATGACCATGATCATACATACCATGATCAGCACCGATTATTACCAAGGTTTCGTCTAAGACACCCATGCTTTCTAGCTGATCTAAAATGGTTCCTGTTGCTATGTCACAATCTATCAATGACTGCACATACCCTTCAGTGTATTCTCCAGTTAGTGTGTCAGTTACTCCATAACCATGTCCTGCTTGATCTGGTTCTGTGAAATGAACACGCAAAAAGAATCTATCTGTAGTAACATTTTTGAGAAAATCTACAGCTACATTTCCCAAATAATCTGCTTTCATGACTGGAGAAACATATAGCTGAAGTTCCTCACTGAATCCATGGAAATTTGCAGCTTGAGCATCGGGGTCATCTGGAGTCCAAGAAATGTTCTCAGATGCGAAGTACAAATCTATTTCTTCTTTCATATTATTATAAATGGGATCAATCATGGGGTCCTGATTGATATAGGTCATATCCATTTCAGCAGTTTGCCATGAATAAACGAACATGGTTGTAACGTCATCTCCAAATGATTCTTTCAATCGTTCAGCAATAGTCAAGTTATCAGGAATTGATTGTTTGATAGTTCCAGGTCCAAACATATTGTAAGGTATAAGATTTATATCGGGTCCATAACCAGTTTCCATGCAAGCTAAACCGGGATTGGTACTTGTTAAATGGGAAGTGATTCTAATAGTTTGTCTATAACCAGTTTGATCTACTTTATTTGTATTAACGAGTCTTCCATCATCCATCATATCCTCTAGAACTTTGTAATTTGTTCCATCCCATGTAATAAAAACAACATTTTCAAAGTATGGTATAACGAAATCATTGATTATTATGAAATCACTAGTTTCTTGGTTAGTATAAGAAATAGCATTAAATCCTTGAATAGAGGAAAACAAAGTTATCAAAATAACAAATGTTAGTATTTTTTGTTTCATATCATATTCACTCATTTCAACTTTAAGTAATAATTTTAGAACATATTATTGAATTTTGTTATGTAACATCATATGTTTTAATCTATTTTCACAGATAAAATAATCAAATTAGATGAAATTATCATACTTTGTTTATACTCATAATTGTTTTTTTGAATAAACGGGTTTTTTGTCGTGGGTGCAAAAACTTTATAGCGGGAAAACTAGATTGTATTTTGATATTCATTGGATATCAATAAGAAGGTTGATTAGAAAATGAAAATAAAAAGAAAAGCTATAATAGTTTTAATGCTTGTTACATTGATAGCAGGTAGTACTGTATTTATCGCAACTGCAGAACAAGATTCGGTTATAACACCTGATCCAAAGCTTAACGATGTAACATTATCAATTGTTACTCGACACGATGTAACAATTACAGATGAATTTACAGCAAGATTTCTAGCAACACCTGAAGCAATCGCTTTGGGAATTACTGAGCTAGATTTCAGATATGCCACAACAGATGATGGTTGGAAGAAACTTCTTGAAGACCCCTCCAAATCCATTGATCTTGCATGGGGAGGAGGACCTTCATTGTTCAACACTATGGAAAATTGGGGCCTCTTATACCATATAGACCCAGTTACTGATGCAGAGTTATTTACTGCTGTTAATGACAGTGTTCCTGCTACTTTGGCAGGAGCAGGAATGAAGAGTTTTGATGGTGAAGGTGCTATGATTTGGGCCGCTAATGCCATATCATCTTTTGGTTTTACAATCAATAATGACTTCCTATCCACATATGGCCTACCTATTCCACAAACTTGGGAAGAACTTGCTAGTCCAACTTATTACATAAGTGATAGTGTGAAAGCAATCAGTATGGGAGATCCACCTTTAACAACCTCTAACACAAGAATCTACCAAATCATTCTCCAAGCATTTGGTTGGGAAGAAGGATGGAAGCTACTTACTCGAATGGGTGGTAATGCAGGTATTTATCCTGGATCTGTTGATACCAGAGCAGCTGTTGTAAGTGGAGAAGTAGGTATTGCAATGACTATAGATTTCTATGGTGTTATTGCTAACAGAGAGAATCCTAGCTGTGAGTATATCATTCCAGAAGGACAGTCTATCGTTAATGGAGACCCAATCGCTTTGGGAATCAATGTAGACCATTATGATGCAGCTGCAGCTTTCATGAAATATTTATTCTCACCAGCGGGTCAAACTGCTTGGATGACTGAAGGACTTGATCGTCTTCCTGTTAATGCTTCGGCATTTCTAACTCCAGAGGGTTCCACACATGTAGAATTATATGCCCTCTATAATGAAACCCTAGCCAATATAGGTATAGACTTCGATGAACCTCTTGCCACTAGCAACTTAGCCACAACAATTTACTACTTCCACCAAACTATTGAACAAAAATATAGTTTATTGAGAAAGACTTGGGGTGAAATGGTAACCCAATTTCGTGATACAACAATCAACGGCACATATTTCGTGGAATTAAAAGATCAACTCGGTGTGCCTGGAATGACGTTACAAGAGTCAATTGATTGGAATACACAATATCAATCAGATCCAACGTTTGCATCGGAAAAAGATTCAGAATGGAGAACCTACGCTAGTGCACAGTATTGTGTAATTCTTGGTGCATTAGGTGATCCGTGTCCTACTGTTCCAACCGATGACAGTTCTTTTGCTTTCATACCTGCATTGATCTCAACACTTACTGTAGCAACTATTATATTAATATATAAAAGAAAGAAAAAGTAATTTTCTTTTTCTTCTCTATTTTTTTATAATTAGTTTTACTAAAATTCTTCAACTTTAATGATGCACTTTTAAAAGTTAGGGAGAAAATTCAAAAAGCATTAAGTGATTAACAACTCACCCATAGTATACAGGTAGAATAAAGATGGCTAGATCAAACAAAGAAAATGATGATAAAAAACGAGGGAAACAGAGAAGATCAATTATTGACTTATTGTATGTAAAACTATTAAGAGAACCTTCTACAAACTTTATTATTGTTCTCGTAGGATTTGTTTTCATCGTCTGGATGGTTGTTCCTCTATTTTCAGTTTTATCTGGAGCTATTTACTTCAATGGGGAATGGTCTGGTACTCCTATAGCTAATGTTTTTACTCAAGATATCTATTTCAATTTTGGTGGAGTGGATGAAACTACCTTTTATTCCGCGGGTAACGAACCTTATGGTGGTCCAGCTGATGCTGTTGCTGTTTCAAATAATGTTGCTTACATAGCTGAAAGAGAACAAGGAATAGAAATATTGAATATTACCAATCCAGAATCAATTACGGAGATAAGACAGTATTATGATGAATTAGCCGACTTCAAAGATTTACATATACAAGATGATTTGTTATACACTGCAGCAGGTGAAAGCGGATTACTTATCTTCAATATTTCTGACATAGAAGAATCTTTCAAACCTGTATCAGAGATTTACAAACTTGCAAATGACACAAATTTTCTACTAGTTCAAAATGATACTGTTTACCTTGATATTAATGGAGAAGGGTTTGCTATTATTGATGTTTCAGACCCAACATACCCAATAGTCCTATCAAGAACTGCAAGAGACACTAATACTGCCTTAGATATTATCGATTCTAAAGATATAGCGATAAAAGACAATTATGCATTTCTTATTGGGTATGATTCTGGAATCAACGTTTTTGATATAACCAATAAATCCAATCCAATACATATAGAAAAATATTCTTTATATCCGGAAACATCAGAATCGATAAATGCTCAAGGTATTGAAATTGTAGATGATGTAGCATATATAGCTGCTGATCTCGATGGATTTGTTGCGTTTGATATTTCTGACCCATCAGATATCAGTGTGTTGGGATGGTTTAATTTAACAGCTAGTACAAGAGCGGACGATGTATTTATTGATGATAATTATGCATATATTGTAACCTCAAATGAGTTTACTTTTGATTATGGAATAAGAGTGATTGATATAACAGACCCTTCAATCATGTTTGAAATAAGTAATTTCATCCAAATTGGAAAGAATACTGAAGATGTACTTTTAGACATTGATAATGACAGAATTTATTTAGCACAATCAAAAAATGGATTAAATGTTCTGGATAGTCAATCAATTTTAACATTAAACAGTCTTGGAGAATATGAAGATACAATTATGATTTATGTTATAACGCTTAGTGGAAAAGATCATGGAGTTGTTCTGAACACAATCAAAATTGGAATATTAACAACAATTTTCTCAGTCCTTCTTGGTACTGCTTTAGCTTTCATCTTAGCCAGATATGAATTCCCTGGTAAAAGATTAGTTAGTCTTCTAGCTCTAGCACCATTAATCATTCCTCCGTTCATATCAGGTATGGGATTCAGATTGATTCTAGGTCCCAATGGTTTTCTCAATAATTTCTTTCTTATACCAGTATACGAAAGTAAACTTGTCTTTTCAGGTATATTTGCGATAGTGTTTGTTCAAGTTTCTCATTTCTATGCGCTTGTATACTTGAATGCATTTTCTGCATTCCTTAACATAGATCCTAGCATGGAAGAATCAGCAGAAAACCTTGGTGCAGGAAGATTACGTTTGTTTTCATCGGTAACATTACCGCTTGCAATGCCGGGCATTGGAGCAGGTGCAATACTTGTCTTAATTCTTGCAATGGAAGATGTAGGTACACCGATTATCTTCGCTGCAATGGGAGATGATGCAGCTAAGAAAGTTCTACCTTATCATATTTTTGAGAATTTCACAAAAGCGGGTTCAGCAGTAATTACGCCAGAAGTATGTGTACTTGGAGGGATTCTTCTAATTATAGCTATACTTGGTTTCTTCGCAATAAGAAAATATGTTTCTTTGAAAACTTATTCAATGGTCAGTAAAGGAAGAGCAGGTCAATATAGATTATCCAAAGCAAAATGGAAATTACTGTTCATTTACCCATTTTTAGTCATATTATTTGCATTTTCACTGCTTGTTCATGTAGGAGTTTTCCTAATGTCAATTATGGAAACATTAGGGGGTACGAAGCCCTCAGATATTAAGTTCACGTTGGAAAACTATGGACTTGTATTTACTTCTTCGCGATATAATATACCGAATTATGTAATAAACACGCTTGTTTATAGTGTAATAGCAACGATGTTAATAATAGTCATAGGTTCCTTAGCTGCCTATGTTGTAAGTCGAAAAGATTTCAGAGGGAAGAATCTTCTAGACGCACTAGTAACGTTACCAATAGCAATTCCTGGAATAGTACTCGCTATTGGTTTCTACAGAACTTTTGATTGGGGTGGTGTCGCTTCAAGAAATCCTACATGGTTCAATAGAATGATGGCTAACCTAGCCGCAGGTTTGCATCTTGATCCTTTTGTTGGTGTTGCTGTAACGCTGTTAATTATGAGCTATACGGTTCGAAAAATACCGTTTACGGTAAGATCAGCTTATGCTGGATTACAACAAGTTGACCCAGTTTTAGAAGAAGCTTCTTTCAATTTAGGCGCTTCAAGAATGAATACAATGAGGAAGATTACATTACCTCTAATTTCACTTAATATATTTGCAGGTTCTCTTGTATCTTTCTTGTATTGTTTATCAGAAGTTTCAACTACGATTTTCCTAATTCTTAGTGCTCGTGCAGGAACAATTACCTGGTATATGGCTTGGAATCCATTAAAATTCCAGATATTCTGTGCTTTGGGTGTGCTATTAATGCTATTACAGATAACTAGTCTGTTTATAACTAACGTAATTCTGGGCTCAAGAGCAGAAGCTATAACAGGAATATAATTCCTCTTCTTCTTTTTCTTTCTTTTTCATTTAATCAATCTGACCCCAAGTAAGGAACTTTCCATCTTTTCTCTTAACTAGGACAGTACCGAATTTTTTCCATTGCTCTTCCCTAAATCGGATGATGCTAAAATCAATTGGACCTTTCTTATTTTGTTCTTTTCTTAATAGATCTATTTTTCTACGTTCATCATCAAAAAAGATTTTCGAAATATATTGACCTTTCTTTACTGGTTGCTCCATCATGGTAGCAGTTTCAAGAATTTGCTCAACAGGTAATAGTTGAAAAGCAGCTTTATGTTCTGTTGTATAAACAGAACCAGGGCAGTGCAAATTTTCATCTACAGAGGTTTTACATTCTACACAAAAAACAAGCTGACATTTTTGACAGACTTCCCATCCTTCCAAGGCAGCTTCCTTAAGAGGAACCTTAACATTACAGAAAGTACAACGAATATAGCATTGTATAAGTTCTTGTTCTTTCAAATGTTCCTGAACTCCTCTATAATCTTCTGTCTTTCTTCAGATCCATATTCTATAAGAGTTCTATAATTGTATTGCCAAGAATTGTTTTTTCTCTGAATATACCCCAACTTTGCTAGATTTCTCAAGCTTTGTTCGACTAGATATTCTTTCATCTTTCCAGGAATCACTAATTTCTCCTTAATTTTCTCTGTAGTTATAGGTTTGGGATTTTCATCTTCTATCATCGCTATAATTAAACCAAGAATAATCAACTCTGATTGTTCCAGTTCAGAAGGTGCATAGTATGTTGACTTCAAGCAATACCATCTTTCACCTTCTATATCATAGTCTATTAAATCTAAACCAATAACTTTTACGAATAGTTTATACTCGTCTAGTGCTTCCCTGAGTGTAGCAACATCAAATCTTGTAGCTAGAAGTAAGTCTAGTTCTGAACATCCAAAGACAATAGTTTTATCTTTTGTCCATTTTCTTGAAAGTATCGTAGTAAGTTCTTTGAAAAGTTGTCCCTTTTCTTCATCAGAGATTGAAGGGGGAAGTATATTGATGATCATTGAATCCGATTGAGATTCTTCTCCCTCATTGAAAGGGTTTTCATCCATCTTCTCTACCTTCATTTTTATGTATTTTTGGAGAAAGGAGAAGTGAACTTGATACTCCAATTACTTCTTTGTCATCTTCATTCAATGTAAAAATAAGTAAGTCGTCCTCTTGTATGGCAAACACTTTTTTCTCGCTTATCATCTTTGATAAGATTTCAGCTTCTAAAGTAGTTAGAATATTATTAATTTCATTTTTACTTAATTTCTTATTGATGATTTTCTCTTTTATTCTTTCTTCAATACTCATTATATCGCCCTTACTTAGGAAATTATTCTGTAACTTTAGGAAATACTTTTGATATTTCTTGATGAATTCTTCCAATTCCTGATTTGATTCAATTTCAATAATTTGAGGTTCAAGATTTGGTAATAACTCCTCAGAGTTGAACTGATTTACTCTAGAAAAATAGGTTATGGGAGTAGACAGCTTTTTTACTATTTCAGCAAATTTTTCTATACGCTTGTTTGGATAAAGCATTTGATCTAAGAAACTTTTTTCTCTCAGTTCACTCATTCCAACAAAATCTTTGTAGAGAGCAGCATCAATCAAACTCTCCTTTTCACTTTGGAGATAAAGAAAAGCATCCGACACTCTGACTCTATCCGATTCTGATTCATTTACGGTGACTACTACTTTGTTTTTTAATGATTTATCATATTTCTTTTTCAACTCAAAAAGAAGGTGAAAAATATTTTCAGACCATTCACTAGCTTGTTCTAAATAACCAGTGTTTGTTTCAACATCACTATCTATGAAATCATTATCAGTCATGTCTTTACCCCCTTTGATTTTACTTTGCTTTCTATTAGGATCTTATGAGAAAATTCTTCTGATAATTCTATGTCATCTAAGGAAGGAGTTATCAGGATGAACTGTGGAGTTATGATTCTACTTTCTTTTGCTAGACGATATGTTAACAGTGCCATAGAAAATGCAAGAGCTTTGTTCTTTCTATCTAGTTTTTGAGTAAACTCGTCTATAGCATGAATAGGAGAATGGTTTATCATATGTAAAGCCAAAATTATTGCTTGTGCGAGAAGTGTTTTTTCTCCTCCGGATAATTGTCTATATTTCCTATTATCCCCTTTAGTTTCAGCTTCTATGTATAAACCTGCATTTCTTTCATCATTATAATTTTTGATTTGTATTGAGATATTCATAAAAGTATCCTTCAATAGAAGGTTTAGCATTTTATTCAGATGAGTAACAATATTATGCAGACCACCTTCCCATTCGGAAATTCTTTTATCTAGATCATCTCGTAAATTCTTAAGATGTTCCTCAGCCTTTTGTGCCTCTATCTTGATTAGGTTAACATGATTTTCTTGCTTTTCTATAACTTCTTGAGAAATATCAGGGGTAATTTCTAATAGTTCTAATTGACCTTTTATTTGATTGTATTCAGAAAAGATATCTTCTTGATTTTCTCTAATAGTTTCAGGTGGAGAACCCTTATCCTGAGCGTTCTTAATTAGAATCTGATGTTGTTCATCTAGCTCAATAAATTCAGCATTCAAAAACTCTAGTTGTCTTATTATTTTTTCTCGTTTAGTTCGATATAATTGAATTTGATCATCCAATTGATTGTATTCATTCTTCTTTGACGAATAGGTTCGTTCTTTTTCTATTAATGCTGTTTCAACCTCTAAAAGATTGCTTGATATGGAAGTAATGTTTGAACCTAAATTATTAATACCAATTTGCTCCGATCTAATTTGAGCTTCAGCTGTATTCTTAAGTTGTTCCAGTTTAAGAAATTCGTTCTCTAGTTCATTTTTACCTAAATTCCAAGGTTTAAGTAGATTCTCAAGATCTCTTCTCTCATTTTCAAAATCAACAATCTCCCTATTTATTCTAATTTTGTCTTCTGTTAGCCTTTCTATATCAGATTGAACAGAATAAAGCTGTTCCCTTATCCTCTCAACGGTTTGATATTTCTCTAATCCAACACCTAATTTGATATTATATGCACTAGGAGGTCTAGAGAATGCTTCCTGGGAAAGGTAGAAACTTTTACTATCAGTTGTTAGAATATTAGTCCTATATTTCTTAGCATAATCTGTAAGTAAATTTGAGGAAATTGAAGATGATGCTAACAAAGTTCTAACAAATCTCTTTAGATAAATCTTAACTTGAAAGGGAGAATCAATAAGATTTATGGCATAATCCACGATTCCTGAAGGTTTGGTTTCCAGAGCTAATTGTACTAGAAAATTCGGTTTGGGCCCTTTTTCTTCCTCCAATACTCTACCTACAGTAAAATTTGGTTTGAAAGAAGGGAAGAGTTCGTCATACAATCTTTTAGATTCGTAATAAGCTTCATGAGAAGTAGCAATAAAACCGAAGAGATATCTTCCTATTGCTGTTTTAATAACGGTAGTGTATTCCTCAAAACCGGGTTTTATGGAAATAATTTCATAAATTGGTCCTATTATTTCTTTTTTAAATCTAGATGATTGAATCTTTTCTTTGAATAGGATACTATCTTTTATCAATCGTCGTTCATAGTCTGAAATATTACCGTATTGATTGGATCTATCAGCTATTCGTTCTTTTATTTTAATTTCCTCTGTAATCTTCCTCTTTAAATCATTTTGACTAGTTTCTAATTCATTATCTAGCTGCTTCTCTCTCTCTTTAATTGAACTCAAAGAATTCTGTAATACTCTTTTCCTTTCTAATCCTTCATTTGATTGAATGTTACCAAAGTTTTCTAGTTTATTCTCTAAATCAGAAATCTCCTTTTCAAGAATATTAATTCTTGTGATTTTTTCATCCTTTTGACCTTCCAATCTATTTTTCTTATCAGAAAAATCTCTAACATTTGACTTTTCATCAACTATATCGGAGTTGAGTCTTTCTAGTGACTCTTTTACAATACCAAAATCGGATTCTATCTTCCTATTTTCAGTATCCAATTCATTAAGTTCATTATCTTTAAAATTAATTTGCTTCTTTACTTTTTCAAGCTGAGCTTGATTTTCAAGAGCTAGAAACCAAGTTAATTCTCTTTCTACAAGTTCATATCGAGTAACTAATTCTCTTTTTTTCTGAATTCGGTCAAAATTTTCTCTAAGTTTTTCTAGCTTATTTAGTTCTCGTTCATATTGTAGAGATAAGGGAGAATACTCTTTCTCTTTCTCTTCAACTTTCTTTTTTGATTCTACATAGCTTGAAAAAACTTCTTTCAATCCTGTAGCAACAAGTAGGCTATCTAATTTTTTATGAGGGGAACCTTCAGCAAAAGAACCTAAATAACCTTCTTCAGTGAAATTTAACATTGTATCTTCATAAATTCCGATATTCTTCATCAAATTCTGAATCTGCCTTTTGGTAACTTCTCTTCTGTTACCTTTCATGGAAATGATTCTTCTTTGTACAGATCCTTCACTATTTATTCTTATTTCAATTTCAAATGAATCAGAATCGATAAATGAGGTCAAGTCAGGATCTGAACTATAAAATAATCTGTTGTCAGAAAGGACAGGATTGTTTAGTTTTAAAGTAATTTTCGAGTTGTTATCAAATGGCCCTATCAATTCTTTAAAAGTACTTAAAGCTATTCTGCTAGGTGTATGTCCAATAGCTAAAATCAAAGCTTCTAAAATTTGTGTTTTACCACTTCCATTTGCACCTGAGATAACTATTATGGGAACTTCAGATAACTCTAATTTAGTATCTTTGTGCATTTTAAAATTATATAATGCAAGGCTATCAAAGACACAATTAAATGAGTTGACAGTACTAGTACTAACCATCTAGTTCCCCTTTCTAAATCTAGCGACAAATGCCTATTTAAAACAAGCTATTACGAATGTTCAAAAATAAATAAGGAAAAGAAAAAAAAAGAGAAAAATTATTTCTTTTTCCACTTCAATGTGGTTGCGAGAGCAGTTACAAATATTGCACTTAATGACCAGATGATTACATCAGCTGATCCAAGTTTTCTAGTATAGTCTCCTTCTGCAAAAGCATCTGCTCCAGCTGAAGATCCAGTTTGAGTAGATTGTCCATAATCTTCCCATTCCTCCTCTTCTTGAGCAGCACCGTTCATTGCATAAACCAATGGCTCATCGACTTCAGGAGTTGTATCTACAACGCCTTCATCACCAAGTTCATTCTCGTATCTACTGTCATAAATTACAATGATACCTGGGATGTAACAACCATGGCTGGTTAAGAACAACCATTGTATTGTGAGTACGACTGATTCTCCTGGTAATAATGTGATACCTTGGAATAGTATAACTCCTATACCGTAACGAGTTCTATTTAGTGTAACGCCTTGTGGAGTTGAAGATTTGTGTAATAATTGCATTTCAGAAGCGTTGTAATATTGGATAGCGGTAATATGTGTTCTCTCATCACCTACATTGGCAATGGTTATGGTAAGCAAAAGTTCCCATGGGGCATCTTCAGGAATAATGAATTTTACATCCACATCTATTACAATAATTGGTTGTGGAAATGCTGGTCTTCTATCTTCAGTTTTTGGTAATACTAATCCCCAATCCATATTTGAAAGGATCACTTGAGCAGTCTCTGCTGCGCCATCAAATGTTGAAACCAACCCTGGTGCAAAGTCTATAAAACCTTCCACCTCAGCAGTTTGTCCTTTATCACTAGTAAAAGCAACAACAGCATAAACTGGATGAATACCTAGGAAAGAGTTAGCTAAAACGTTAGCTTCATTTGCATAGGTTGTGCCTGCTGCAACTGTACCAACTTCATCTACCCAGAAAACTTCAGAATCAACGATTTGCCAATCAGCTCCCATTCGTCCATGAAAGAGTGCTAATACAACATCTTCAGCTGGTAAATTGCCAGTATTTTGAATGTAATAAGAAACTGTTACAGGATCTCCTACTTCATAAGCTGTTTGATTCAATGAGACATGAACATTCAGTACTGCTTCGTCATCTGCAATTTGCAAATTAATTCCGTTGCTAAATCCGTAATATTCAAAGCCTTGAGGATCAGTATAACTAAATCTAGCACCTGCAGATATCCATGTTTCTGTCCATGGTTCAAAGTAGCTTAGTGGGCGACTAAATTTATCTCCCAAGTAAGGAGTGATCATATCTCCTACTCCAAATAGGAACTGCATCAAATCATAACCTGTTCGGTCAAGTGTTGTTAATTGTAGTGCAGGATATGAAGCACCGACATTTATTGGTGCTAAACCCATCATTCCAAAGTGCATGTCTTTTGCAGGAATATTATCCATTGCCCAACTAACATTAACTGATGCTCCAACATCTAAGAATGGAATGGTTGTGTTCAGGAAAACTTCTTCACGGAAACTTTCGTCTCCCACTATTCCAACATCTCGTACAGAGATACTGAAATCCATTAAATCAGAATCGAACATAGATTGTTCTGTATAGAGCAAATCAAACAAATATTCTCCTGTTTCTTGTGTAGCAATTACAAGATTATCTGAATATGCTAAGAATGTATCATATACATCTACCGGATTTACTGGGGGTAATTTTATTGGGTCTAGATATTCTTTACACAGATTTATTAGTGAAGTAGGCACACCCTGTGGTGAACTAAGAGTAACAGTAGTTATAACATCTCCTGATTCTACGATAACATAGGTAGTAAAATCAGTTTTAACAACAACATCAGTATTTAATGGATCAATGTCAACCATTGACATATCTGTGTTGTTCTGATACCATCCATCTAATATAAGAAAATCTTGTTCATATACCACATCTGGATAATCTCCATCTGGGAATAAAACTCCTTCAAACTGCATTAAAACAGTTGCATGAATAACATTAAAATATCCTTTATTTATTGTTACATCATCTCTAAGTACAAAGAGATTTGGTTTTGTTGCCATGAAGTTTAGAAAATCAGGTCCTAATGGATAACTAATATCTATGTCAGTTGCAGCTTCTGTTCCAGTATTTGTTACAACATAATCCATCTGCAATCTGCCATCATTATTTAGCATATCTTGATCATAGGCCATATTTACTGAAACTCTTGGTGAAGAAGCTAATTCAGCATGATTTATATTATATACAACTTGGTAGTTCATTCCTGGTCTAGCATCCATCCATGGAGTATTCAAATTCCAATCCATTTTACCAGTTATTTGTGGTGCAAAATTATCTGCCATTGGGCTGATAATTGAAGGATTGATTGTATATGGAAATCGGAATTTAAGTATAGAATAAACAGGAAAACCTATTTTAGGAACAAGATTTTCACCAAAAACATTATTTGTTGATAATGTGAAATCAGTTGTACCTGTGATGGCATCTGTATCTACATAATATACACCACGAATAGGTGTTAGCAAGTCTTCAGTAACCAATGAACCGATTAGGATACATTTTACAGGAGAAGCATTAATATCTACGGAATCTAGTACAGTAGCAAAACCACTACCAATATCTGTTTGAATATCAGTTATTAGGGTTGTAAAGATGCTTAAGCCCATTCCTCCAGTGAAATAGTATAAGTAACCACCACTTGGAAGAGCTTCAGCTCTAGTCCACATTAGATTGAGTTCATAAACAGAGTCAAACAATAAAGCTACTTTAACAGCTTGTACTAGACTTTCTTCAGGAGTAAGTGTTCCACTCATTTCTAGTAATAGTGTAGCATTATCTGGTGCCTTGAATGGTCTTCTCAGAACATAATCCGCGAAATTAGCCTGATCAGAAGCAATAAGACCCCAACTCATAACATCAGCAAATAACGGATTCGAAGATATTTCAGGTATAGCTCCACCTACAAGATCTAATTCCACTACTGCTGCAGAATCTATAGCTGCGATTATTCGCATTTCTTCTACAAACACTGGGTTCAGTGTTGGTGCATCAAGGGCATTATTTATGTAATTAATACTCACTTGACTGATTGATCCACTCATTGTGAGAAGGATAAATGTCAAACCTAACAAGGCTGAACCCATAATTGCCTTTTTTTTCATTTTAGACCTCCATAATTTTGTCTACTATTTTATATATTCTAGGCTTATTATAAATGTTATTTTAGAATCTAGCCTAATTAAGAAGTTCGAGAAAATTAGAAGTTTTATTATAAGCCTTTAAGAGACTGTAATTAGTCTAATCAGCAATATTGGTTCTTGATGTTTATGTTTTAATGCATATTTTTTTCATATGTTCGAGAAGTATTTTCTAAGATTAGAGGAAGCTGTTTCTGGTAGAGTACTATTGATGTATGTCATAGTACTTGTTTCTACTGCTCCTAGTAACTTAAGTGACTTTAAATTCCGCTGTGGTGTGTGAATTTTGAAGTATAGATGATAGTAGGAAGTACCTTTAACATTTACAGGAGCTTGATGTAAAGAGAGTGAATAGCTTACATCTTTCTGAAAAACATCAGTTAAGGCAACAATAGATTGGCGTAAACATGAAATCATATTTGTAAGTTCAATTCTAGTACATTGATGAAGAAAACTAACATGTCTTCTTGGATAGATGAAGACATCATAAGCATATCTTGCAAAATAGGGAATAAGAACTACTATATTCTCGTCTTGGAAAATAATTCTTTTCTCATCTTGTATCTCTGAAGAAATAAAATCACAAACCATACAAGCGTTATTCTTCTCCTTATACTGTAATATTGAATCTAGTTCTTTTTGGACTGAATTAGGAACAAATGGATATGCATAAAGTTGACCGTGGGGATGTATCAAAGTAGCACCTACTTCTGGTCCATAATTTTCAAAAGGAAGTATATATTTGATATTCTTATTCGAACTAAATTCTTTGCTTGCTTCCATCCATCTCTCAAAAATGAGCATAATCTCATCTAAAGTTAAATCAATGAATTTTGCATTATGAACGTCAGTATAGACAACTAATTCACATGTACCATATCCATTCATCTTCTGTTGAAATTCTCCTTTCTTGCTTTTTCTGAGTTCTTCATCTGAACTGAGGGAGGGAAATTTATTTGGAATCCTTAAAGGTTGACTAAAATTTGGAACTTCTGTGGATCCTGTACAAAGAGGACAGAATCCTTCTTCACGATCTGGTCTAGTTTGTCTAGATTCTGAATATATTATCCATTCGTTTGTAAAAGGGTTTTTTCTTATTTCTCGAACGGTCATTAAAAGGAATCTCTGGGATTTATATTTAACACCTTCGGATTACTTTGTTTCAAATTAAATATGTTCAATTTTAGCTACTTTATTTGCTCCCACAATGTTTATATTAATAGTTTAATGTCTCTTTTTGTGTATTCAACAATTGTTTTACATGCAAATCTTCAATACGCAGAAATTCCAGTAAGTGAAATTCCTAAAGTTGTTAAACATAGCTACCTTCCAGTAATTTCAACATTGTTAGAAATGCCTAAAGTTGAAGTTGTTCTTAATTTCACTGGAGTTACACTTGAGATTCTCAACAATGAATATCCTGAAATCATTGACTTGCTCAAACTAGGTGTAGATGAAGGTAAATTTGAATTGACAGGTTGCGGTTATTCTCATCCTATATTTCCACTTTTACCGATAGAGGATATGAAAAAACAGATTGAATTTAATCAGAAAGTACTTCTAAAAGTGATGAATTATAAACCAAAGGGTTTCTGGTTACCAGAACTTGCTTATGATCCACTCTTGCCTGCTATCCTCAAAACTTATGATTTTTCATATGTGTTTATTGATGAGGAATTGTTTAACTTAAGCAACCCTCTCCTCAATGATGCCAATGCCTACAATACGCCTTATTTTTCAGCAACTCATTATATTATTGATTTTCTCAAAGCAAAAGGGTTTTTCAAGAAGATATATAAATTTAACAAAGCGAGAAAAGGCATTACAAAATTCTGCAAACAAACAGACTTTTCTCTAGTCGAGTTGAAGGGAGTCAAAGGGACAATTACAGGTGTCAAAGTTCCTCAATCTTGGAGCATTCTTTCCACAGCAAGTGTTCTTGGATTTCCATTTATTAATCCAAAAAGAGTAGCTAGATTGCTTTCAAAATTCAGAGATGCATCAGGTTTAGTCATTCCATATGGCACAGATATTGAATTCTTCGGATATAGGAGTTTTATAGAAGGTAGATTACCAACTGAAGAAGATTTGAAAAATCTCATACAACATATGTTGAAAGTAAAGAATTTTGAAATGATTCTTCCAGCGAAATATCTTGAAAAACATAAACCAAAAGACTTAGGTTACATGAAAACAGGAAGTTGGAGTCCAAATAGAAGATTAGATTTATGGACTGAAGATGAAGATAATAGAAAATTAGAAAGATTATGCCAGGAAGCTCGATGGTATTTTGCACATTTACCTGATTCAGATATTACCGAAGAAATGTGGAAACACCTATTACTTGCAGAAAATAGCGATGGTAGAGGCTGGGATCCTATACCAGAGAGGAGACTTGACTGTTTTTCGCAAGCATATGAAGCAATTACCAAAGCAAGAGAAAAATATCTAGAGAGGTATATTCTAAAAAGGAAGTAAAAAGATTTTCAAGGAACAAAAATCTTTATATTAATCTAAACATTATGCTACTCATTCGTTAATCGTTTTAGTTGTTGGAGCAAAATGGAAATAGAAATATTCATACATGAAGAGAATTGTGACCATTGTCAACCTACTTTGAAGTTCTTGACAGCAGTTATTAGTGCTCTTAAGACACAGGAAGTTAAAGTTATTGTACATCAAGTAAGTAAGAATAGAGAATCCGCAGAGAAAAAGGGAATTCCATTGAACCAACTTCCAGCAATTTTACTCCCTTCAGGTTGTATTATCGCAGGATCACTCTCTCACGATTTAATAGGAGTACTTATTTGCAGTCTTCTAGCTAGGTCAAAAATACCTATACAATCTATTGACAAATTTGAGCTAAGTAAAAAGGAAGCACCTCTGTTAATTGAGTTAGTTTCTGCAATGATAGAATATCAAGCAGCATATACTTTGCGACGAGATAGATCTTACACTTTCATCATAAAAGAAGGAACTGAACAAGTACCAATTGAAAGATATGAGCAACTTGCAAAGAATACAAAAATGATGGTTCTTACAAATTTCGAAAAGAGTCAAAGTTCAGATTTATACGAGTTAGGTTTAGATCCTAATGTGTTTTTAGGTCATATCATCCGAGATAATATCATCCTAGCTGCAAATTTAATTATCTGGAGAGACAGATCAAATCACGTAAGTTTCTTTAGAGTTAGGAAAGTTGAAGGAGACAAATATGTGGGTACATGTTCCTGTCTTCTTGGAGACGGAAAATTAATGATCAAAGATTTTTTCAAACCACTATTTCTAACATCTGCAACCATCGATGTGGGGGGCACCAAAGGAACAGGTCAAAATAGAATTGTAGCAAATGTTAAGGATATAAGTAATGATCTTGATCAGTTACTAAAAAGGTAAGAAATGATTTGGGAGGTTTTTATTTCAATTTACCATACCCATTACATAAGCTGAATTTTATCATACATTCCTCTGTTATTGTAACATAATACTTACAATAGTCTCCCATTATTGGCTCATATTTTTCACAGTCAGCATCAGGGTTTCCATTCTGCTCACCTTTCTTACCTGGGGGGAGAGGTATACCAGCCATTTTATAAACCTACGTTATTACGAATTTGTTAAATATATTTAATAGTTTTCCTTCTATTCCAATTCTATCTAAGAATATAGTTTGGATTTATTCTTTCACAATTAGAGCAGTATTCATCCAATCTACCTAAAGGTTTTCCACAACCACTACAGCTAAAAGGTTTTTCTTCCTCGGTATCTTTTGATTGAGGAGATTTTTGTTCTCCATTCATTGTTAGATACATTATAGAAGAAGAGATTAATAATTATTACGAGTTAGGAAAAAGGAAAGAGAAGAATTTTTTTACTCATTCACAATGCTTATTATAGAACCCAAACCATTTAGTGTTTAAAGAAATGGAAATCAACTGGCGGTAATTATATGATAAAATTAGTTGTAAAAATAGAAAAAATGTTAGACTCAGAGCCAGAATACATGTTTATTAATAATGATTTAGCACAAAAATATGAAATTCTACCAGGTCAATTAATAGAAATTTCACCATTCAATTTTGGTTTAAAAGTATATACTAGTGATAAATATCCTGAAAATACTATTGGGATATCAAGTATCGTAGCAGAAGAGCACGGAATGCATAAAGGAGATGAAATTGTTCTTAAAGATTTAACAAATGAACATATCATTCATTTAATTCATAAGAAAATGAGAGGAGAACAATTAAAGGAACCCGATATCAATTCAATTTTTGAATCTATAGATAAGAATCTTATGCATCCTACACAAATTGCAGTTTTAATGTCACTTTTTCAAGTTCAAGGATTGACTCTTGAAGAAACTACATCTGTAGCTAAAGCGATTATAAATAATTCTACTATTATTGATCTAAAGAAAAAACCAGTTGTTGATAAACACAGTATTGGTGGTATTGCAGGGAATAGAATTACACCTATTATGGTCCCCATTTTAGCAGCTGCAGGTTTAACAGTTCCTAAGGTTTCAACAAGAGCTATAACATCACCAGCAGGAACAATTGATACTGTAGAACTGTTAATGCCATGTGAACTTAAACTCGAAGAAATGATTAATGTTGTTGATACCACTGGAGGGTGTATAGTAAGTGGTGAAACTGTAGGATTAGCAGATGTTTCTGATAAAATCATATCAGTTTTAGAAACAATAAAAATTGATCCTAAGGAGTTTATGGTTGCAAGCATATTGTCTAAAAAAATAGCAGCGGGATCTGACTACGTACTTATTGATCTTCCTACCGGCAAAGGAGCAAAGGTAGTTCACAGAGAAAACGCTCAAGAACTTGGAAGTCTCTTTATCTCTATCGGATATGCTTTGAAAATCAAACTTGACTGCATCATAAGTCCTGGTGATAGACCTATAGGAAGTATGATAGGACCAGCTTTGGAAGCAAGAGATGTTCTTCAAATATTAACAGATCAAACCGGTAGTGCTGATTTAATGAGAAAAGCTCTTTCACTCACAGGCATAATATTTGAAGCCCATAATTGGTGTCCAAGAGGGTATGGATTCGAATTCTCTGAAGAGATATTAAGAAGTGGAAAAGCTTTTACTAAATTCAAAGAAATTGTTGTAGCTCAGGGGGGCAATGAAAATATTGCAATAGATGATTTACCAAGAGCAGATTATGTTGAAAGTATAACAGCAAACACTGATGGTGTAGTTTATGCCGTAGATAGTGCTGCTATTTCCACTCTAGCTAGACAAGCAGGAGCTCCCACAGATAAAACAGCAGGAGTTCATCTGAAGGTAAAAAGAGGAGACCGATTTAAGAAAGGTGATACCCTTTTTGAGATACATTCATCTTCTGAAGGTAGACTTTCTTCAGCGGCCAAACTTGCAGCTTCTGATTTTCAACCAATAGATATGGAAAAGATGATTTTAGATATCATACGTGGTCCTAAGGAGCTGTAATATTTCGAATGAATAATGAAGAGCAATATAACTTTCATTATCAAACCTTTTATCCTTCTCACCCTATTGATGTTGATAATTATCTGAAGAAGATAAAATTAAAACAAAATAAGGAGATTCATTTACAGATTATTAATCCAAAATTCATTGTAAGCGAAAAACAAATTTTAGTTTCAATTTATCATACTTTGAAAGCTTTCAAACAGAATCGAAATAAGGCTCGAGATATTGGGACAGAGTTCTTATTGAGAATCTCAGGACAAAAGCAGATATCGAGTGCTCTTGAAATATATGGTATAAATGAAACTAGTGAGATGGTTATGATAATAGCCTTCGGAGGAGAGAAAGAAGAAAACAAAGAAGAAGTTGAAAACTTCATGCAGCAACTGAATCTTTCTGACGACAAATTAATTGAGATCAAATTCCCAATTCTTAGCATCAAAGATTTAAGTTTGAAATATCAATGTGAAGAGGATATTCTAGTAATTGAAAAAAGAGTATTAGAGGAAATAGCTTCATCAACTATACTCTAACAATCAGTAAGAGGGTATCCATGCTTTCAGAAGAGGGTATCCCATTTCTCTATATTGTTTAACAATTTCTGAAATTCTTTCTAATTGTTCTCTTTCTTTAGCTGGAGAAGAAAAAATAATTGGTTTGATTTTATGAACCATTCCTGAAAGTGATCCTATACCTGCCGTACTATATGCTTTCTTACCACTACCAGTCCTAAATTCATAATCTGGTTCTACAAGTAATTTGTTGTACCATAAAGGATGAGCAGACATAATTTTAAACCCCTCAGAAATAGCATAGGAAACTGGGTCCATAATATGTTGATTAAATTTCTCTATTGCAGTTTTATTGGGAAGAAATACATTACGACTTATGATTCCTTTTACATATGTTTGAACAGATTCAGTTTGTTCTAGTATATGAAATGGTAGAATTGTTGATACTTCTGTAATAGTAGCATCAATCTTATCAGAATGGTAAATTTTGTCTGCAGTATAAATCTTACCTAACAAGTCTAATGGTAAACATACACCGTTTATTTCAAGGGAATCTTCTAAATAATTTCCTCTATCTACAGCAAATTCAGAGAAATATAACCCTGGTCCAAATATCACAGCAATTCTTTCATCTGTAAGTTCTTTGAAGGTTTGAGTTTCATCAGTGAGCATTACAATAGTATCTCTTCGAAGATCCACCACTGGTTTATCTAGAAAAACTCCTTTGTTTGGTGTATTAATCAATTTTGTCCAAGAAGTTATTATCAGAAGTGAATTCAGGTTCCTTGACTCCATTTCTTGGAGTCTCATCTTTTTCTTTTCATTTTCTAAAGCTATTATTTCTTCATCCATTCTTTTAAGAACATGATCAGCTTCAGGAAGTCTTCTTGGATAGCCTTCATCAGACATAAAAGCAATCAGTTCTCTCAGAGGAATATCTCCTGTATCAAAATCATAGAAATTTGCTCCAGAACCATAGTACAATTTGAGAAGTTGTAGTAGATCAATCCGTTTCTGAATTTCCTTGTATTCTTTCGAATCTTCAACTTTAAGTGACATTGTTTAGCATTCTTCCATTAATTTTGCTACGAGAACTGTTTTAGTAAGTACTTGTATTCACGTATTTATTCTTTTTGAGATATGTAATGCTGAAGGATAATCTCCAGTTTCAATCAGATATGAAGCGGCTTCGATCGCATACTCCAAAGAATCTTCAGTAGAATTGTCATCAAAAATTGAATGTAGGAAGGAACCATTGAAGCAATCTCCTGCACCCACAAAGGTTTTCTGTGTTTCTAATTGCTTTGAAATTAATCGGATATTTTCTTTCCCATAGTAAATTACTTCCTCTGCAGAATGAGATATTATGGGTAATTCAAGAAGCTCAAATAATTGTTGTGGTGAGTTTGAGAAAATTTCAGAAAGACATCTTAATTCATTTTCATTTACGGAAAGATATTTTTCTCCTTCCAATTTCTTTAATTCTAGAAGAAATAATCTAAACTCCTCTTTTTGTTTAAAATTGGTGATATCTGATGGATCTATAAACATTACACCTTCAAATGATGTTTCACCACTCTTTTGTAGTAGGTCTAAGGGAGGTACTCCTTCATGAAGAATTTCTAAAATATCACTAGACCACAAACTTAACACAAGAGAACTAATCCATTCGATTGAAGAGGGGTTCAAAGACACATTACTTATTGATTTCAAGGGACTTTTTCTGTAAAGTTTAACCAGTTCTTCCGATAATGAATCAACAGATAATTTTCCCTTGACAGAATTGAACTGAATTTCTCCGTCTAGAAGATTGAGTATTCCAGTGAAGTTTACTTCAGAATTCTCTATTGCTTTAACTTGCACTGGGATATTTTTTTCTCTTAAAAGATTTTCAAATAACTGTGAAGATGGCCCCACATAAGTGACTGGTCTTCCTAAAGTAGCTAGTGTTCTACATAGATTGAAACCATTACCCCCTGGTCGAAAAATGATATCAGTTGATGTGTGATGTGAGCCTAACGCTGGTAATTTAGCTATTAGCTTATCTGTTTTAGAGTCAATGGGTTGAATATCAATGTCAATAAATGACGGGTCAAATCCACCATAAATCATATCTTTATTTGGCATTCAATCAAACCTTTACATTTTTTCTAAAACATCAATTCCCATTACTTCAAATAAACTTTCTAAACATTTCACTATAGAATATACGATAAGAATTCTTGTTTGTTTAACTGCTTCATCCTTTACAACAAGTACAGGACATGCATCATAAAATTTGTGGAATGCTGAAGCTAATGAATATGAGAAGTTCGCAACTGAATCAGGTTTTAGAGTCTTTAAAGATTTAATCAACATATGAGGTAATTCTTCAATCAACTTAACAATATTCCATTCAGCTTCCTTCTCAATTTTCATTTCGATTTTATCAATATTATCAAGGATTTCTTGAACATTTATTCCTTTTTCAGGAGCTTTTAGTAAGATGTTAAGCGCCCTTGCATATGAATATTGAAGAAAAGGCCCAGAATTTTCATTAGGGTCTACTGCTTTTTTAACATCAAATGTTATTGCTTTTTGTGGATCCATTTTAAGAATGTGATATTTAATGCTACTCGATGACACCTTTTGAGCTATCTCATCCATTTGGCTCTGAGAATACTCACGATTCTTGAGAATTTCGTATATCTCCGTTTGAGTTAATTCATAAAGTTCATCGGGAGTAACATATTCAAATTCTCGTCCAGCCATTTTTCTACCAACAAGAGACACGTATTCATAATCGAAGTGTTCGATTTTATCTGCAATTTCAGGCTTACCTAAACCATAGAGAGCTAATTTTACACCTTGTTGTGCTAATTGTTGTTGCTTGCTAATTACATTATAACAGTAGGTCGCATCAAACGCATCCAATTTGTGCAAATGATAAACGATATCACGGCATGGATAAAGTGAGATTCCTTCAGAATTTACGATTATCAAATCAGGTATTTCATAGTTTATATTGTACTTCTTTTTGTAAGATGTCTCATTTGCTATTTTATCACATATGAGTAATCTAGCTTTATTGTCATGTTTAAGGTATTCTTTCTTACTTAATTCATCTAGAATTAAGGGCACTTCTCCTGACCAAGCATATTCAGATTCCCAGTCATAATCGTCTAGGAAGATATTCAACATTTGAAGTGTTTCAATATGACCAGATAAAACCTTTTTAGTCAAGTTTCTAAATTGAGGTATAATTTCTTGATCTTTACCCTCTTGGTACTTCTTAACGTAAAGAGTTGTTTGTGAACTCAAATCCTCAATATTCTCTAAAGTCAGCGTATACAAAATATCGTATAGATCAGGGATTCTCTCTAGAAGAGAGGATTGAATTCTTAGTAATTTTTGTAATTGAACAATAATTTTCTCTTTTTGCTCTTCTAAATCGTCTGTATTCTTTATCTGCTGAATATAATCGGCAATTTCCTCTTCTTTAAGCTCGTATTTTGAATACTTATTATTCAAATTGAAGCCTTTGGATTTCAGTAAATCCTTTATTTGGTTTATTTCCAAGATAGTATTCATTACCGCATATAATTTTCCTACCCAAAGGTCTATTTTCGCATCCGGTTGTATTTTATCTTTCACCAGCTGATATCCTATAACTAGAGGAGCTATTTGTCTTCCTAAATCATTAACATAATACCTGAAATTAATTTTAGCTCCTAAGAATCTGTATAATCGTCCAATTACATCTCCGATTATTGAGCTTCGAACATTACCTACATGTAATGGTCCTGTAGGATTTGCAGATGTATGCTCAACTATTATTCTTTCTTGTGATTTTAAGGTGCTAGTTCCATATTGATCCTGTTTTAACAAGTTTTGAATGATTTTTGATGTAAACTTATCTTTCTTTAGAAAAACGTTAAGAAAACCACCTTGTAGAGATATATCTTCGATTATGTCAAGATAAGAGAAATTCTTTAGTATAAAATTACTAATTTCCTGGGGAGATTTTTGTAATTTTTTAGAGAGATTGAACAAAGGAAAACTGATATCTCCTAATTCAGAGGAACGTGGAAATGTCCAAATTAACTCTAAATCAGTTTTATATTCGGTTTTCAGAACCTTAGTTATTTCTTCCTTAATATCATCGAATATTCGGGAGACCATAAAAACTAAACACCTTTTATTCTCGTGATTCCATGTATTCTTTTATCACAAATTTACTTATTTAGACTTCAAAAGTATATACTTAAACTTTGCTTCTTTTGGTCGTTTTACATAAACTTTTATTTCTAATAAAATTCTCATGAAACTAATAATTATATACTAGTGCTTTAAAAAGCAAATGAAATAGCAGAAAATTTAGCAGAGTGATAAAAAAATGGGAAAAGTACCTGACGTGACTTTTGATGAATTCGAAGCAATATTACAATCAGAAACCAGGCCAATCATTGTAGATACATGGGCACCTTGGTGTGGTCCTTGTAGGGGAATTGAACCATATTTTGAACAATTATCAGAGCAATATTCCAGTAAGATAAGATTTGTACGTATGAACATGGATACAGAATCAGCTTTTGCTCAAAAACATATGATTGCAAGTCTTCCAACATTTGTTGTTTTCAAAGAGGGGAAACCTTTCAATTCACTAATTGGTGCAAAGCGAGATAAATTGAAAGCTCTTGTTGAAAAAGCGGCAAAAGATAGCTAATTCTTACGTTAAATTTTTAGGCTAGTATTCCACCTATTTTATTGAATTATTAATCTAAACGTGAAAGAAGTGGAACCTAACAGAAAAAAATATACTTTTCCATCTGGTTTATATAACTATCTAGTTAGAAAGGCAAATGCAGCTTTGGGTGAGATATTCATAACAATATCTTTTCCTATTCTGGAAATTAAATTTCTGAACATCAGAAGAAAAGGTAGTCAAAAAACTGTAGATTGGTTGTTTGAAGAACTTTCTAAGAGATTAGTTAGAGTTTCTAGAAAGTACCAACTAGACATAGGTCAGACTTCACACAAAAAAGATATCATGATAGATTTTATTATGGACAAAAGTTTTCAACAAATAAATATTACAGGATATCATTTTATTCCACTAAAGTCATTTGGAAATATGCTTTCAATTACAATTTGGAGCTATATAGTATTTTCAACTGGAAAGAAACCAAGTGAAGACGAAGAAGCCCAGATACTACATAAAAAGTATCTAGATAATTTTGAGGATTTTAAGGACCACTGGAATCGTATGCCTAGGAAAAAGAAGCCAATATATGATGAGAAAGCTTGTTTTATCTGTGGAAAACCTGCTTTTGCTTTAAATGTCTGGATCTATAAGAGCAAGGACAAAGATTTAGAGGTCTACACTCCGGTATGTAAAACACATCGAGATAGATTAATTTAGCTTAATGTATAAGAAAACTTATAATTTTGCATAGATGTTCTAGCTTAATGTTAAATGATTTGCCACCTGAAAAGAAATCGAAACTACTAGGAATTCTTAGAGATATTTCAAAGGAATGTAGTTTAAGTGCTATTGCTGTTGTGAGTTCAGAAGGTCAAGAGCTTGCTTTTTTTGCTGAAAAAAGCACAGATCAAGTTATAATGTCAGCCTTAGCTTCTGCTCTCAATTCAGCAGGACAACAAACTGTAAATCAAATTAAATGTGGAAATCTGGATCAAGTTATTATAAAGGGGACAGAGGGTTTTGTTATTCTACTAAATCTAGACCAATTCATTGTTTTGGCTGCTTCAAAGGACATTTATAGTTTAGCTCTAGGAATGACTATACTAACAAAATATGGTAAGAATGTATATCAAATTCTTACAGCTTAGTCTGTTTTTTTCTAAAAATAACAAATAATAACATACAAGCAGCAATCGATATAGTGATGAGTGTTGGTCCCCACGAATAATCGGTCATTAAATACACAGTCCAGGTCATTGTATCATAAGAAGAACGAACCGAAAGGAAATACGAACCCCCTGGGATTGGAAAAATTCCTGGAGTGAAATGAAAAATGTATGTACCATTTTTGAAATCTATAAAATCATAATATTTAATTTCTATTTTTTGAGCTACATTTTGTAAAGTTTCTAAAGAAAGAAAGAAATCCCAACCAGTAAGTGGTTCATAGTTGTTTAAAGCTGAAATTGTAACTTGAATTTCTGAGTTTAATTGTGATTCAGTTGAACTGATTGAGTAATTCATTGAGATATCTGATACTGTAGAAGCCACCATTATATTCTCCAACATTTGATAGTTATCACCAAACTGAAGTGAAGACTGTTTTTCTTCATAATTAGATGTTAGACTATTGTACAAATATGGTGAATTTAAGAACATCTCAAGGTTATTGCAAGCTAGAACCAATGATCCACTATTTTGTCTAGTATCATTATAGACAAACCTATCTGCAATTGAGTTGTAAGTATCATTTACTTTCAATACTTCAAGTGGTAAAATTAATGACAATATACCTATTGTGTTGTAATTTGATGTAAGAGGATGAATAATTGATGATAAATCTAATGTTTCATTATCACTCATCAAAACACTATAGGTTATATCATAATGTTCCAATATTGAGTTTAGACTATTGAAATCACTACTTCTTGTTGGGAAAAATATCACGGTTCCACCATGATAATCTCCTCCTGGCAGGAGATAATCAAGAATAGCTTCTTCATCAGCACTCGTAAATTCATGTAAACTTGAACTATTATGATTGAGAAGTGCAATTACTTCATAATCTCTCAAATCAAGAGATGAAATTTGTTGGGAATTATCTGCCCTAGGGAGAACCTTTGTAATCAATCCGAAGTATTTAGATATATCAAAAAAACCATTTAGGTTACCATATAGAGAGAATCGATTTTCATCTCCAATTTCATTTACATCATATAAAATTCTTCCTTTTCCCCTCGTTAGATAGAAGGAAACATTCAAGTCATAATCTATAAATCCATCATTAAAATGTATTGGAAAATTGACTAATCCGTAGTATTTTTCTTTTGTAGAAAAATTAACAAGGATATCATGTTGCCCAATTTTGGGATTTCTAGGAAAGTATGAGAATTCAAAATAAGGTCTATATAATTCATAATATTTGTATGACAACGACGAAATCTGCTTATTGATGAAGATACTGAGGTAGAAGGAATCATACTCATTAAGAAAATAAACTTCTTGTGTAAATGGTATTCGTTTAGGCCAGAAAGTTATAGAAGGTGGATTAATTAGGAAGGGTCCTGCTTTAGAAACATTAACAAGACCTGCACCTTGATAGATGGAAGGAATCGAAATTTCTACTTTATCACCCAGAGGAGACATGATTTCTGGTGATATGTCAATTGATGTTTCTAATAATGATGCTTTAAAAGTTGAAGGTTTATTATCTGGAAAGATCTGTTTTAACAAAGAACACACTCCAGAAACAACAGCTGTAGCATAGCTTGTTCCAGACACTAATTTAGTTGTTTGCCCTCCAAATGCTGTTGTATTAAGCATAACACCTGGTGCAACAACATCAGGTTTTAACCATGTCTTATCTAGATTAATATCATCATAAACAAATGAATCTGAAGCCTCATTATATTGAATAGCAACTGGACCAGCACTACTTGTTTCGTATAGCATATAATTGTTATCAATTGCTCCAACTGTAATAGCTTGTTTAGCTATTCCTGGAGTTAATATTGTAAACATATCATTGTAACCTAATTCTTCTATCCCCCTCATATTACCAGCAGCAACACAGACCATTGTACCATTACTAACAGCATTATTTACAGCTTCAATGTCGGGAGAATTTCTATCTGTTACAATTGATCCAAGGGAGAGATTAATAATATCAGCATCGTTTTCTATTGCCCAATCAATACCCTGGATTAGCAGTTCTAGTGTTCCCATCCCATTATAATCTAGTATTTTTCCAATCATAAAACTACAATTTGGAGCTACTCCAAAATGATAACCATAAAGTCCATTGCTTCCAATGATTCCTGCAACTTCTGTGCCATGACCATTATCATCCTCTACATTTGAATTATCACTTATAAAATTCCAAGAATCAACTATTCTATCATTTCCACTCATTGTAACGTTTAAAGCAAGGTGATCAGTCTTTATTCCAGTATCAAGTATCGCAACTTTAGTATCACTACCATAGAAACCTACGGCCCAAATTGGGGTTGTAGAAACCATTTCTGTGAAATTAGCAATATCTTGAGTGTAGTTCAATGATGAAAAACTATACTCTCCATCAACAGAGTAAAGTCGTGAGTTTTCCCAAACACCAGAAATACCCCCTTCCTGTATTAAATCTACTAAGTTAGTTTTTGTAAGTGTTACTGCTAAACCTGAATAACTTCGAAAAGTATTAACATTCTTTCCCATTTGGTTCAGAGCAGATAGTGTTCGTTGATCATTAGTTTTTACAAAGACTCTGAATTCCTCATTAAAATTGGAATCTATAAACTCATTCAAGAATCGCTTGTTTTTTATCACATCTTCTAATTGAATCGTATTCTTGGCAATAAGTGGAGGTAAATATTCTTTTTTCTGAGCATACGATGAATAAGTGAATATACAGCACATTATCATAAAAACGCAAGAAAATTTCTTGAATCTAGTTATATTTACCACAAGAAAATTAATTCATTTTCATATAAAAATCTAATCACATCTAGATTGATTAAGAAGAATTAAAATTGTTAAGAGCATCTCGAAGGTCACTCATTATTATTGTGGGAGCATTTTCTTCAGTGAGATTCTCTAAGTCTCGCATTTGAGTAACTCCTGTTAAAACTAAACAAGAACTCATTCCTACTTGATTGGCTCCGAGGATATCAGTTTCGATTCTATCACCAAACATAATTGTTTTTTCTATAGATGATTTAGATAATTCCACAGCTGTTTCATACATTTCAGGTTCGGGTTTTCCTATAACTAATTCTATATTTCTATCAGACAATACTTCTAATATTTTTATCATAGCTCCACCCCCTGGAATTAACCCTTTAACTGTGGGGAATGTAAAATCACCATTAGTGGCTATGAATTTTACATGGTCATGGTTTTGGAGAATATGGGTTGCTCTGGAGATTTTTGTGTAATTAAGCAATCTGTCCATTCCAGTAATAACATAATCAACCTTATCAAAATCGAATTCGAAAATATCTTCCTCATTGTTTTCTTGCCAATCATTCAGTACAACTAATCCAACAGCTTTTAATTCACTTCTAAGACCATCTTCTCCAATTACGTAGATGGTTGCTTTTGGTGACTGTTTTTCAATATATTTTGCTGTTAGATAAGAAGAGGTTAATATGTTTTTAATTGGTAAAGTAATTCCCAAAGTTGTAAGTTTGGTTTGAAATTCTTTTCTCGTTTTTGTACTATTGTTGGTTAAAATGTATACTTTCTTTCCTTGCTTTTCAAGGAAATTTAAAAATTCAATAGATCCTGGAAGTGGATTAGATTCCTTATACAATACACCATCACCGTCAAAGAGAAAAGTATCAAAGACATCGAACATATCTATCAACATATAATTTTGATTGAGTTATTTAACGATTATGAAACAGAAAAAACAAACTCTCAATTACTTTATCAAACTGTTTCCAAACTTTTATTATATATTGTCTATATTGAATAAACATGTCATATGTTGAGAAAGCTTTTTACAAATTCATCAAGAACATTTTTACAAGTGGAATAAGAGTTCTTTTTAGTAAAAGGTACATTTTCTACACAATAGCGTTTATACTCATTTCAGTAACTTCAACGATATTTTATCTAATTGAGAATCAATTACAAGGGTCAGAGCCCTATTATACCGCTTTAGCTGAGACAGCAAGGATTCTTATCCTAATCGAGTTATCAGTTGCTGTTACATACATCATTTTTGGTCTTTTCATTGCTAAATATCCATTAAAATACTGGGCAGGGCCTGCTATTCTCACAGCTGGGGGAGGAACTGCACTATTATATTTCGTAGAGGAAATCAAGAACATTTCCCCTTTTATAGCTGCTATAGGGTATCTAGGCTGGATAGGAGTTTCAATTTTCTTAACTTTCTCTATATCTAGAAACTTTTGGGGAAATAAAGTTCTAGGCAGCATCATGTTCTTAGGTAAACAAGCAAATGAAGGAACAGTAATATTCAGCTTAGTAGTTTTTATTTTATCTTTTGTAAATGCAGCGATGGGAGGTTATTTGATATATTACTCTATTTTCGTGGATTTTCAGCTATTTCTATTAATCTCAGCATCTTTTGTTATTCTTGCTGTTATATTGACTAATGTAATAATATTCGTACTAGGAAAGAAGGATGATGTATTCTATACAATACTTGCATTTTTTTATGTCTTTTCTTCATTTACATTGTGGAAATTAACTATCTATACTGTTACAGAAAATGATCCTAGTGACAATGTTGGTAGCATACTTACTGCATTGTTTTTGATATTTTACTCTGTCTCAACTTATGCTAGAAAAGTTAAACGCATTGAGAAGGGAATAGAGAAAGAAGTTATCCTAATTGAAGAAGAGAGATCAAAGAAGAAGAAGAAAAAGAAAGAAATAATAGAAACTGAAGAAGAAAAACCATGGTTCTTACTCAAGATTCCTAGATTTATGTCACCATTAGGTGTTTTGATTACTGTAATGGGTTTGGTTCTCAGTTATCATATCACATTCCTTCATATAGTGACAAAAAATGATCTATTTGGTGGAATTTTCACTCAATTTTTCGCTAATATTGATTTAGTTTATATCAAAGATAAAATAGCATTGATCGCTATTCCATGTTTGATGATATTCTTCATTTTGAACTATCGAGCATCTAAGAGATTCAGAAACTATGCATCACCTGAATTATATAGATTTGAGTTCTTACCACCATTTGATGAGCTCGTAGAAAGAATTGACAGAGTAAAGAGAGGGGAGGATTCATGGAAACAATATGCAAATATGGTACTTAAAGAAGGTATGAAATACGGTGTAAAATCAGCTGCAGTGAAAGTTTTCATTTCTCCTACTAAGAAAGTAGCAGGTGCAATAGGAGGAGCCTATTCTAAAACTAAAAGTGGAATTGGAAAGGTTTTCAGAAGAAAAAAAGATAAAGATAGCAATGAAGAAATTGAAGACGAGAATTAGCTTCGTCACTTAGTCATCTCTAGAGTTGAAAGATATTCAATGAAGAATTTCTTAACTTTCTTTCTTTCCCCTTCATAGAACTTAATTGATCCTACAACTTCATGCCCTCCACCCTCAACATCTGCTTCAGGTAACTTTTTCTGCATAAGTTTAACAGCATCAGGAAAATTTATTTTCAATCCTTTAGAACGCAATATTATGAAATCTGGACCTTCACCTAAAGTTACGACAGCTTTATCTTTGTTTTTCTCACAATAGTAGTCAAATATTAACCCTGTAAGTTTCCCTGGATTGGGAAATGTGAATCTATGTGAAAATAATTCAACATCAAGAGTTACAAATAGAACATTATTCGTTAGTATCTTAGTTTTACTATGTGGAAGAGCATTCCTAAAGGACTTCTCCATCATTTGCTTTGTTTCCCTTCCGATTAGATTAAACATTTTTGTGTGCCACTCTACGGGAACATTAACACCAAATAAAATGCTAAGGATATGAGATCCTTCAGAGAATCTCAAGTTGTATACTTCATAATCAACAGATAATCCAATATTTCGCAGATCATCAACAGTATATCCCTTCTCTTCTGCAAGTTTGATATAGGCCTGTATCTCTTTCCCTTCTACTCTATCCATTAAACCAGCAATAGCAGGTAGATGTTTCATCTCTTCTGTTACATCAGGGCAGATGATTCTTGCTAGTTCATAACCTAGCATTCCAGCTGAAAGCTCGTATCCTCCACCAACAAAGTATGGATTAACATGATAATCCACTAATTCCTTGATTTCTTTATCTGGAAAATGGTGATCTACAACAAGAATTTCTAAACCTAGTGATTTGATTTGTAGATAAGGGAATAGAGATTCGGTACTGGATCCAAAATCCATACAGAGGAATAGAGGTAATTTGTCACCAAATCTTTCTTGATCGGATAGGGCAAATTCCAAGTCTTTAGTTACATCGATGGCATCAAAAAATGGAGGTTTATTTGGTAGCCGTTTTAAACGAATTCTAATTGTATCAGAATCATATCCTTCTTGTTCCATAATTTTTTGAATAGCTCGTTTTACAGTGAAACCTGCAACTGTCCCATCAGCATCTGCATGATTTCGAATAAAGATGGGTTGTCCTGTGAAAACAGCTTTTCTGATTCTTTTAGCAACAGCTATTAAGTCTGGTCGTAACTTTTCTAATAATTCACTTTTGATGGAAAAGTTAAATTCTTTTGGTGTAGATTTGGTGTCTATCGCTTTTTCTATTTCTTTTAGAATTCCAGCTGTTTCTGAGGTCGCTAATTTTTCCATATCTTTAATCTCGATTTGAAGAATATCACGGTGTTTGTTGATTTCACCGAAAACAGAAACAACCATATCCTCAGTAATTTCAGAAAAAGCTCTTTCTCCTGGTTTAATGAAAGCAGCAGCAGTGATTGTGCCAGAAGGGTCAACTAGTGTAAATCTAGTAGGACCTGAGGTTTGAAGAATAGAAACCACTTGAGCATTTATGGATATGAATGATCCTTCCATATCTTCGTTTAAGTTGCTAATCTGTAATTTTCGAACCCTACCTCTTAAAGACTCAGATACATAGTCTTCTAGATGTACAGGAACACCAGAAAGCTTTCCTTGGTCATTGATGAAATTTACTTTGACAATTACTTCTTCACCTATATCCCAAGCATAATCTTGTGTGATATCTTTAGTTCTAATTAAGACGTTAAGCTTAGGTGAAACAGAAACAAAAACACCTACTTTTTTTACGCTTTCAACTCTTGAAAGTAATAGCATTTCTTTTCGGATTAATTGAGAATCAATAGGAGGTTTAAGTGAATACACTAATGGTACTTTTCTCTTTTCACACTTTGAACATAATCCAGAAGATGATGGTTCTGATAGTATTTTTCTACATGAACTGCAGTATTTGACAGTTTTTTTCCCACCACAAATAGGGCATTTTTCCCGGAGGATTATTTTTCCTTTCCCATCGCATTTTTCGCAAGGCTTTCCCTCTTCATCCCCACCTAGAGTAAAGGATGTTTTTCCTATTCCAAGACAGGAAGGACAGGTCATTTTCTCTTTTATTATCTTACCAATACCTTTACACTTTGGACATTTTGAGCTCAAATTAATTTCACCTATTTTTAAGAGACGAATTGAAGAAGTAACTTTGAATAAAAAAGAATTTTGATAAATGTTAATCAGGAATTAATGCTATTTCGCTGTAGTTTAATAGCCTAGTGAATAAAAGATTACCAATTTCAAGTTTTAATTTGTCTGAATCTTCAGCATACCTCTCAGCTACGCTGTATATCTTCATAGAAAGTTCTACATCACCAAAAACGTAGTGAATATAAAATGCTAAATCTCTTGTTCCTGATGATTGATCAAATTCCTCACATGAGCATACATGAGCAAGTATTATATCTGGTTCTAGACTTGTTACACATTCATATAATTCCTCCAGAGTTGAACAAGAACACAAGAATCCTTTAGTATCTGAAGACATAAAGTTGAATCTTGCATTAGGTCCTTCTTCCCCACTAGCCATTTTTGCTAGTACTTTCAGAGTAGTTAGATCCACAGTTTTCGACCTCTATATATTAACTAAGCAACATCATTGGAGTTAATTTTTGTAGTAACCTTTTGATATTATGCTCCAACAATCCTCTGTTTTCTTCCTTCGTGGTTATTATTACTGCATAATAGTCATCACCAATTGGACGAAGATAAACGAAATGATCTTTTTCTTCTATTGTAACACTCAAAAGAGTGAACTCTTTCATCAATTGTTGTAACGACTCTTTTGCTAATGAGAGCATTTTCTCACTTAACCATTGAATCACGAGCCTTTCGAATTTTTGAGATGATTCTGCTAATAACAGAGCATCTTTTGCATAGATTATTGAACATCCTAAAATTCCTTCAGTATTTGCCTCAAACTCATGCAATGTTTGTTCGATTTGTTGTCCAGAGAGACTCATTACATTCACCAACACTTTGGGTAAAAATAGAATTAATAGTATATCAATCTTATCTTTATTCTCGTTGAATTCACCAGATAAGATTGAAATTGGTATTTAAACCCAAAGAACATAAAATATGGAAAAGATTTCAAAAAGCATCAAATCATCTTTTCAACAAATTTGGAGATTCTACTTAGGTGTGGAGCAAGAGATTCAAGTTCGTCCTTATATTTGCTAAATACGACAGATTTAGTGTTCTGTTTTTTTGAAAGATAAATCAGGACGTATAAATCCTCATCATCAATTTTTACTCCTTTAATGTGACTCTGAATACTCTCTGAATTCACATCAATTTCGGAAGGATTAGTGATAATGAATTTAACAAGAGGATATATCTCATCGAAAGTTTTTCTGCTAAAAACAAATGAAATCAATTTTTCTTGCTTAGCAATTGCAAAAAGGCTTGATATTAAAGTCTTATATCCTAGAAAGAAGTTTGTTAAAGTTTTTTTAATTGTATTAAGTTTATCCACAGAGAGTTGTGTTTCATCAGTGAGCATCTCTACATAAAAATTCTCAATTTTTACTTCAGGTATTTGTATCTCAGGAATTGCTGGAAGGTCTAGGGGGATAGCATCTTCTTCTTGTTTCTTGTATTTCTTCTTTCTAATCTCAGCAACAATATCTAGAGGGATAATAGTATTTTCTATGTCAAGTAAAGATTTAATCTGACCAATAGATTTGTTTTCAGTCAGAATTTCATATCTGAGTGCAATATTCTTCAACAAAATATTTTCATTCTCACTTGAAATCTCATCTTTAGTAATAACTACTAATAATCTATTATCAAACAATTGCAAGAAAAGAAACTTACAACTTCCGAAATCAATTGATTTGACTTCTTCATGACCTATGGCATATGTATAGCTATAAAGTGCTGAAATAAAACCAAATACAAGAACATCATCAACATTTAAAAAATCTTCGAACTTTTCACTAAATAGATTCACACCTTCTTCAAGAATATGAATCGAATACAACTCATCTTTAAATTTGGATAGGTCAACACTCATTAAAACTAAATTACACTAAGGGTTTTTTACTGTTATTATATTTCTTTATCAGTAAAATCCTGAATAGAGGTCTGGGAGTAAAAGGGTAATCCAACTAATTCCAAATTCGAACGAATATAGTCCTCAGTTGAACTGAAGAGATACAGATTTCGTTTCCAAATATATTCTAAATCCTTATCTTCAGGAAATAATCTTTCTTTTCTCCAGTTTTTACGACGGTTTTTATATATACCATAATCCTTTGAGAGAACAAGATAACCAATAAAAACATAATTGCGAGATATGTGACTGAAACCTTTTCTCTTCAGTTCTCGTTGAACAAATATCCTCAGATACTCTCGTAACTGTTCTAGAAATTTATCTTCTGCACTACCTGTTACTTTCTCGTAATGCTTGAATTCGAGTATAATATAATAAGTTTTGTTCTTGTAGGCCCGTTTAGCAAGAATATCAACTCTTTTCTTTTCAATTGATCTTTCGTTCCAAACTTCAAAACTATTATTTCTTAAAAATCTAGCTATTTTAAGGGGTACTTCTTGCCATTCAAGATGTTTTTTCTCTTTCGAAAAGCTCATATTGAATTTTCCCATTCCTCGAATTTTGCAGCTGTTTTATAATCTTTATTTTTCATGGAAATATCTTTAGCTTTCTGATAACATTCTTTTGCTTCATTTTTTAATTTGAGCTCTTCGTATATAATTCCTAGATTTGCCCAAGAAATTGCTTTATCTGGTTCAATTTCTATTGCGGTTTGATATGATTCTATAGCCTCATCATATCTTTTCATTTCTTTCAGAACATTTCCTAGGTTGTTTAAACATGCATGATCGTCTGGGTTTAACTCAAGCACTTTTTGATAAGTTTCTTCTGCTTTTTTGAAAAGTGAGAGCTCCTGATAAGCAAGACCAAGATTAAATTGAATTCTAGAATCATTTGGATCAAAAGAAATTACTTTACGAAAAGCTTCACTTGCACCTAAGTAATCTTTAGCTCTCATCAATAAGTCCCCTATTTTATTCCACAAGGTTGTTTCATCCCATGGTAAGTAAGAGGATACCATCTTGAGAATTCTAACGAGTCTTTTATCATCATGTAAAACAGTAAGTATAGAAGTAATCTTCTGTAGATATTTATGAACAGATTTTCCAGTCATCAATAAATCTTCATAGGTTCCAATTGCTTCATCAAATTTACCCATTCTTTCGTAAACTAAAGCTAAATTCTCAAGGATTCGGACATCTTCTGGGAATTTAGATACTCCGATTTGTAAAACTTCAAGAGCATTTTCAAAACGTTTTTTAGTTATTAAACCATCAACGAAACTTAATATCGCTTCAGCTGAAGACATTAATTGTGCTTGTTTTATGAAATAGTCATATTCATTCATAGATTCAATAGTGGAGAAAGCTTTACCTGCTAAATTCCAACACTCTAAACATGTTGGATCTAGAGTTAAAGCTGTCTTTAATGCCTTTATTGCTTGCTCATTCTTATGTTGTAAGAAGAAACAATCAGCAAGTTCATTCCAGTATTCAGGTATATCATTCTTAATTTGAATAGCTTTTTTGAAATATTCTTCTGCAATAAGGTAATGTTGTCCTTCTATTGCAGCTTTTCCTGTAAAGAAGAGAAGAACATGACTGTCAGGTTGTTTAAGGACTACACTTGAAAAAAGTATGAATGCTTCATCAGTGTTACCATTCGCTAAGGCTTCTTGACCATTTACAAAATCCTTGTTAGTATACAAATCACGTAATTCTTGCTCAAAATGGTGTTTGAGATCTGTTGAGGATTGAGCTCTTCGACCTATAGAACTAAGTGATTTATGTAGTGGATATGCAGTAGAAATATTAAGGATTCTGTAAGCATCTGCAGTTGCATCTTTCTTTTCGTTGTTTGCATGTTCAAGAAAATCTGGTGGAAGGTGCAAATAACAATCCATCGCTTTGTCGTGTTTGCCTTTAAGAATGAAAATAGACATTAAATTCGCCCATGCAAAACGATTCTCAGGATTATATTGGGTTAGATAATGATAAATTTGAATTGCTAAATCGTATTCTTTTAATTCAGTTAGAAGGTTCGCTAGTATTAGAACCTCATTTTCCTTTTCAAAAGGTAAATTGGTAATTTCTTTCTCTATTGTTGTTTTTATTGCTTCAAAATTTTCAGTAAATTCTCTCAAGAATTTATCGTTCTTAAATTCAAAAAGGCTGAAACCCGTTTCACCAGGAGGAAAACTTGCATAAATTTTATCCGTAGAATGTACAATTTCAGAAGCTATAGTTTCCACTAGAATAGCTGTATTTTCCAACAATTCATCTAAATTTCTAATATTTTCTTGAGTCATAGCTTCCCAAACCAGACCTTGAGTTTCCCCAGTTCAATATTGCCACTTAAGTGTCAGTCTTCGAGACTAGAGCCAGTGATGAAATAGCTCTTCACTTTGTGTTATATTTAAAGATTACTAGCTGTTTTGTATTTTCCAGTCTAGTTTCAAGCTGTTACTTATATAATGTACAAAGTAACTTATTAAATTAACTATTTTTCCAGTAAACTAAACCAAAGATTCTCTTGAATACAGAGTTATTGTTACTTGACTTTTTATTTTCACCTTACTCCCTTGACAAAGCTTATAAGACCTCTTTGGAACAGAGCAAAGAAGCTTATGAATAACCATTCTTTTGATACGGGAGAACAAGAAAATGATGCATACATCTTTTGTCCAGATTGTGGAAAGATTCTTCCGAATGGTTATGGTGAAAAGCAATGCTCTAAGTGCAAGAAGATAACAGTTGTTAAAAAAAAGATATCACAAACTAAACAAACAAAACCATCTAAAATAATAGATCCAGAATTAAAGAAGCAAAAATCTGGACAAAAAAATTGGGAAAGCTTTTTTCCATATCTATCAATTAGACCACTACAAAAGGAGATTGCAGAAACTATTACAAAAAAAGGGAAAAGAGGGTATCACTTTATTATTCAAGCTGCAAATGGAGTTGGAAAAACAATAGCGATTTTGACTGCTGTTCTTCCTATTAGTCTTGAAAAAAACAAAACAGTGGTATATAGTTGTCGTACACATCAACAAATGAGCAGAGTAATTGAAGAGCTCAAGATGATTAAACAACTTAAACCTATTTCTGGAGTTGCTTTAAGAGGAAGGAAGGAGCTATGTTTGCACCCAATTATCCAAAAATTCTCACTTGATGCCGCTAATGCTGCGGATATTTGTAGATATTTGAAGAAAGAAGGTAAATGCAAGTATTTCCTTAACATGGGTAAAAAGCAAAAACTCGATAATATGAAAAAGATTACTTACAATCAAATATTAGATAGTTTGGAAATCCTTGATATTGGTAAATCTCTGGAAATGTGTCCTTTTGAGATTTCGAAGAAAATAACATCTAATTCTAATGTAATTGCAGTAAGTTATCAGTACATCTTTAATCCAAGTATACGAAATTCGTTCCTTCAAAATCTTGAAAAAGGACTTGATGATTTGATTCTAATCATAGATGAAGCCCATAATTTACCATCTACAGCTGTTGATATCAGCAGTAGCATATTGACTAGTTATAGTATAGATCAAGCTCAATCTGAGGCGATGAAATATAAGATGGGAGAGATTTATGATTTGTTAGAAGCGTTACAGTCAGTTTTAAATGATGATACGAAGGAATTAGGTGTTGGCGAAGAAGTAAGAATAGATCCCAATGAATTCATAGAAAAAGTTGAAAAAAGAGCTAAGCAGCAAATTGATAACAAACTCATACAAGCTCTAGAAAGATTAGGTGATTTTGTTAAAGAGATTCAAGTTAAGCAGAATAAAGCTCCACTGTCTTACAATAATGCTGTTGCTAAACACCTAAATCAATTATTGGAAAATAAAGGAAAACAGAGTTATGCATTCTTCCAATCAAAAACCGAAACAAAAAGCGGAGATTCTAATTCCAAATTAATCTCACTCTCTCTAGATCCTAGAACTATCACAAAAGAGATTTTTGAAAAAACCTATCTCACAGTTTCATTATCAGGAACTTTAGATCCATTCGATGCATATATTTCTCTGGTAGGTATCCCTGAGGCTAAAACTGTAAGTCTAAATCTACCTTCTCCTTATGAAAAAGAAAATCATATTACTTTAGTTATAGACAAAATTTCTTCTAAACTCGAAGATAGAGTCCCTGCGACTTTTTTAAAAATGGTTGAGGTTATTAACACAGTAGTTGAATCTACCCCAAAAAATACAGGTGTTTTTTGCGCGAGTTATTCAATTATGAAGAGTCTACTGGATATAGGTTTGGAAAGAAGTCTATCAAAACCTCTTTTCATAGCTTATCAAGGTATGTCTTCATTAGAAAATGATAAGTTAATTGAGGACTTTAAAAACGAGTCTCGAAAAAATGGTGCGGTTTTGATTTCTGTCTTAGGAGGACGGTCTTCCGAAGGAAGTGATTACCCTGGGAAAGAGATGCAAAGTGTAATTATTGTAGGTATACCCTATGCACGTCCTAGTCCAACTGTTAATGCAATGATCGAATATTTAGAGAGTCAATTCCCAACTAAAGGAAGAGAATTTGGATATAATATTCCTGCACTAACAAGAGCTTCTCAAGCAGCTGGAAGACCTATAAGAAGTTTAGAGGATTATGCAGTAATAGTGCTTCTAGATTACCGTTTTATAAGACATTATTACAAAAAACATTTACCAAACTGGTTGAAAGAGAATTTACATCTTGTTCAAGCCGAATCTATAATTCTAGAGGATAAAATAACCAAATTTTATGATTACCATGAAATTTAACTGTGTTCTTTAGCATTTGAGAAACAATTTTATGCTTTTGGTTCATGAGTTAATATATGAAAATAATTTTCAAACCCATTGATAAGCAACAGATATTGAACCAACTCCATAACGTTGCAACAAGGTATGATGCTGAAGTGAAGCAACATGACACAGGAGATGGACACTTTATCTTTGTTAAATCTAGAATCAAAATCTCAGAAAAAATCAGAGATAATGGTCATTCTATTCATGTTTGGGGAGCTAATGAAGAAGATCTTAACTTTCTTAAGCAAATTTGGGGAGAACCTTTTCTAGTATTCAAAGACAAATTAACACCTATAGAATTTGCTATTGAATTATCAGAGATTCCTGCTATTGAAAATCTATCCTCTAGTGAAATAATTCAAACACTTGATATAACTGAAAAGGAATATCAGCAATTTGAAAGATTCATCCAAAGATCAGCAAGAAGACCTAACGCTTCAAATGAACTGAAAAAAGCTTCTGAACTGCTAAAGAAAGTAAGATAAAGGTCACTGATTTTTTTGCGTAGACGATACATATTTATTAAGGGAAATTTTGTATGTATACCTATGATAAGAAAAAAACAATTTAGTTTACTGGTTATTTTGTCGCTACTTTTACCTATTTTTTCTGCAATTAATGTAGAAAATCAAGTAACTGCTGGAAATCAGATTACTACTGGTATAGATGAATATGTGATAAATGCCATAATACCAGAAACATTTACAGGTACTACTAATATTACAGCTTTTGTAGGTCCTGACAATGCTTATGAAATAGTCTTAAACTCAATTAAGAATTCTCTAACCTCATTCTATTTAGAAGTTTATACTCTCTCAAGTGAACCTTTAGTAAGTGAGTTGATCAGAGCCCATAACAGAGGAGTAGATGTTGTAGTCCAACTTTCTGATGATCGAGTAAATAGCTATGAAGATGAATACACTGAGGAAGCAGCTTGGAGATTATATGATGCAGGAATTGATGTGTTTTGGACAAGCAGTTCCTTTACTTTTACCCATGCTAAATTCTGGATAGTTGATAGTCAACAAGCATTTGTATATTCCGGAAATTGGGCACCTTCTAGTATCCCTCAATATGAAGGGGCAAGAACAAATAGAGAAATGGGTTTCATCTTTAATGATGTTGACATTGCTGGTTACTATGAAGATGTATTCTTTGATGATAATGGGATTTCAACAGCCTACACCATAATAGCTCATACAGGTACTCTACAAGCCAATGAAACTACAGGAACATATGAGCATCCATTTGATTACACAACTTTTGTAGAATCTGCTGAAGTAACACCAATTTTTGCACCAGATAACGGTTATGAACTTCTCTCTAATCTCATCCAATCTGCAACTATTAGTTTAGATTTAGAGTTGCAATACATTAAGTTTGATTGTGATTTGCTTAATGATGTAATTGATGCAGCACTTAGAGGTGTTGCTGTGAGAGTACTTATCCCTGAACCAGGTGTGGCAAATGAGAATGTTACAGAAGTACTGATTAACAATGGAGCACAAGTTAGATTCTTCAAAGGACTTGGTCACAATCATAACAAGTATGTTTCTGTTGATGGTGAAACAGTTCAGGTTTCAAGTATAAACTGGTCAAATAACTCTATGGAGAATAACAGAGAAGCAGGAGCAATTGTTAAGAATTCTAATATTGCAGCTTATTTCAAAACTGTTTTTGATTATGACTGGGCTAATAGTGAAGTACCAGTAGGTTATGCGGCACCCATTGCGCTTGTATCTCCAAAGGTAGGTGGAATAGCTTCAAATGATTACAATTTCCAAGTTTCTTTTGCCGTTAATACATACACTGAAGGTGAATTATTCATAGATGGTTTATCAGTCCATGTATGGTCTAATCCTGATGGAATTGTTAGCATAAGTGTTAATACCGATTCTTATGATGATGGCATTCATATTGTCAAAGTAGTAGGGACTCCAACAGTAGGAGACCCAATTGAAATAGAATCAAAGATTAATATCATCAACCTTGATGAATGGGATCTACTAATCACTGAAGTCAGATATGATGCAGTTTCTGAACCTAATGGTGAATTTGTGGAAGTTTTTAATGCATTTGATTTTGCAATCTACCTTGAAGGTTGGTCATTAACAGATAATGAGGGGGCATACAACATGCCCAATAATGCACAAATAGAATCAGATGAAGTCTTGATTTTCAACTCTGATAGTTCAACATATGAGAGTGAAATGGCAGCAATACCTGTTTCAGCACCACCTGCAGATTATGGGTTAGGAGATATTCAACTTGCTAATTCTGGAGACGAGATTATTCTTGAAGACCCTTCTGGTACAATAAGAGATGCTGTAGCATGGGGATCTGGAAGTGTATCTGGTGTCACTACTTGGAGTGGTGCTACAACTGGAGATGATCAGACATTACAGAGAGAATTTGGTAATGTTGATACTAATGATTGTAACAGCGATTTCATAATTGATACTCCAACTCCAGGTTCTGTTCCTGATGTAACTCCTGAGTTATTACCATTAGTAGCACTTCCAATATTGAGTGTTGTAGCTTTAGTTGTTATCTTTATTCGAAGAAGAAGATAGCTTCTTCATTCTTTTTTTGTATTTTTATATTGAAAAATCCATTTTAATATCATATGACCCTTGCTAATCAAATTGTTTATTTCTCAGAAAGAGAACAAACATTTGATTCAATAATTCTCTATATGGACTTAGATGCATTTTTTGCATCTGTCGAAATTAGAGAAAATCCTGAATTAGAAGGGTTACCATTGGTTGTTGGTGGCAATCCTAAAACCAAGCAAGGTGTTGTGAGTACTTGTTCCTATGAAGCAAGAAAATTTGGGATTCACTCAGGAATGCCAATTAATCAGGCTTTGAAATTATGTCCCCATCTAACAATGGTACGTGGGTCGTTCAAGCTTTACGGAGAAGTATCAAAGAGTATAATGAAGATATTAGAGTATTATTCTCCCACAATGAAGGTTGCAGGAAATGATGAAGCATATCTCGATTTAACAGATGTTGTGGCAGATTATGAAGAAGCAAAAAGATTAGCAACAGAATTAAAAGATGACGTCTATGCAAGTGAAGAAATAACTTGTTCAATAGGTATTGCACCTAATAGAATTTTGGCAAAAATTGCTTCTGATTCCGATAAACCTGATGGATTAGTTGTGGTTAAACCTCTTGAAATATCAGAATTCCTAGCTCCTTTGAATATCACTATTATTCCAGGCGTGGGAAGGAAAAGTTTTGAAGTATTCAGCAAAGAGAATGTTGAACTCTGTGGTGATTTGGCAAAACTTCCTCATCAACTTGCTTATCAAAAATTTGGTAAATATGGTCTAAAAACATGGAAACTTGTAAATGGCTATAATACTGAAAATACAGGAGAGAAATTTGTTCGTCATGAACGAAAATCTATCAGTGAAGAACGTACTTTTTTTGAGAAGTATAATTCATGGGAAGAGATTTGGATAAGAATAGATTCTTCTATAGATGCGATAGTTACTAGATTGACAGTTAAAAAAATGAGTTTCAGAACTATTACTCTGAAAATTCGTTTCAAAAACTTTGAAACCTATACAAGAGCTCATTCATTAACAAGTTACAATACATCTCCTAAACATGTAAGAGTTGTTGTAATGAAACTTCTAGAAGAGTTTGAAGGAAAAAAACCTGAAGATATAAGATTAATTGGAGTAAAAATTTCAAATTTAATGAAAATAGATGATAATCAGAAAACTTTAACACAATTTTTTAATAATATAGGTTAGTTAGTAAATGAGAAAAGGAACTTGTTATGTCTATCGAAATTCCCGATTGGTATGTGTTAAAAGATCCAGGTGAGATATCTGTAGATGTTGACAATTGGAATAGGTTTGCAGACACTAGATTACAACGCTTTATTGATGAAGATTTATGGAGTATTTCAAAACCTTCCTGGATGGATGATGATGAATGGTATCTTACAAAGGTAGAAGAGATGGGTGGGCATTTATTATTAAGATTAGCAGTATCTAAAGATCCACGTCTGACTTCTTGGTTAGTAGAGGTAGAAGGAGATTTATTCGAATTCCGATTTGTTAGTAGCCCAAGCTTTGATCAAAAGATAAAAGTTCTTGAAGAACTTTATGAGAAGGAAAATGTTAAGACGATACAGGAAATCGATAAACTCTTCAAAATTAACATTTACAAACATTTTAACTTAGCTGACGTCCCCTTTAAATCAAGTAGGTATTCTAAAAGTAAATTTGGGTCATTAGTAAAAGATTTGGATCGCAGAATTGCAGTGAAATTTCACAAAATCCCCTCTGTAGTATCAGCGAAAAAAGTTTTACTATTCAACGGTTGGGGAATTGTTAGATTAGCGGACATCAGATTAGCTGTAAAGAGAGAATTTGAAAAACAACTTAAGATTATTATTGAAAAATCGAAGGATTTAGTAGAAGCTAATAAGAGTCTGGATAATACCGTAAAACCAATTAGAGACAAAATTACTGAAATTGCTCGAAAAACTAAGCTTTCTAGTGATTTATCAACTTTAGGAATTGGTGAAGGAGAAGAGATATTTTCTAAACCTGAACTATTTCCACCATGTATTCTAGAGTTACTGGGGATTCTAAGATCAAAAGGTCACTTATCACACGTAGAAAATTGGCAACTAGGTACATTTCTAAAGAAAGCAGGCATGACAATAGAAGATCAACAGCGTTTTTGGTACAATAATTCCGTAGATAATGTAGGTATGTCTTTTGATGAATTTGTTCGTCGAGTTGGTTATCAGATAAAACACATTTATGGTGAAGTGGGAGGAGGGATAGATTACAGTCCCCCAAGTTGTAAAACATGCATAAATGGATATTTCTGTTATTGGGCTCATAAGAAATTAGAAGATATTTCTGAAGACATAAAGACGCTAATGAAAGATAGAGATCAAAAGGTTGTAGACAGAGCTATTGAGGATATTTCCAGACTAATAATAAATCAAAGATTTCAGGAAGCATGTGGGAGATATTTTAGATTACTTACTGGCTGGCAAATTCGCAGAGTTTTACACATGTTAAGCTATACTACCAAAGCTTACAAACGGTTCTATACAAAGAAAGATCAGAAGAAAGACAAGGAAAAGTGATAAAACAAATGAATGAAAAATTGACAGATGAAATCTTAGCTAAATACTATGTTGAGAAATTTCCAATGGATTATTTCATGTCATTTGTTGGTTTATCGAATTTTCAGAATAGAGAATTTGGTTTTGTAGTTGGTGACAACAGGTTTGTGAGAAATATTTCCTTTTCTAATACTGATAAACTAAAAGATTTTATGGTTCAAAATAGTGTCCAACATGCTTATGTGGGGGCAGTTTATGATAAGCCTCCATCTAGAGAAAATCCAATTCAAAGGATAAAATGGAAAGCTAGAGAGTTCATTTATGATATTGATATTGATGAATATGATTTAGTAAGAACATGTGGTTGTCATGGAGATGTATATTGCAAAGACTGTTGGTCACTAGTACAAGAAGCAGCAAGCTTCATAGATAAAACTATGAAAGAAGACTTTGGTTTTAAGGAAGTCATTTGGTTCTTCTCAGGTAGAAGAGGGGTTCATGGTTGGGTGATGGATAAGATAACTCATGATTTTGACCAAGCTCAAAGAGTTGCAATACTTAATTATCTAACATTTATTCATGATGAAAAACGATCACAGTCTATTGAAGAGATTCCAAATGAAGCAAAACCATTACGTAATCGGATATATGCTTTAGTCGCCAAAGCTTACCTTGATAGAGCGACTCCAGAAAGCTTGAAAGAACTAGGAATTTCAACACGCAAAGCTAATGAGATTGTTGCTAGAATAAAAACCTTTGAAAACTTTGATCATAATGATTACAACATCCTCATTCCAAATGACACTATAATAAGAAGAAAACTCTCCAGCGAATTTATTCTTCAAAGATATCCAAGAATTGATAGAAAAGTTACAATGGATACTAGACGTGTTAGTAGGATGCCATATTCCATACATGGTAAAACAGGCCAAATAGCAATTGTGATAAAAGATATTGATAATTTCTATCCAGATTCAGCTCCAACAGTATGGGATACAATGATGTAAAAAGATAGAAATTAAAAATCTGCATATAAAAATGGTGATTTTTTTGGAAACAATTTTTCGATTTTTATTTTATAATCGTCAGTTAGACTTCCCCATCCTTTGAACTCAAAATCATCTAAATTATAACAACCATAGACAATTGCCGATAATCCTTGAATTGTTAACTCACATTCAGAATGGTCAGTTTCAGTTATTTCTAAGACTCCATCATCGCTCTTCAAAGTAAAGGATTTGTTATTCCAATCGCAATAATCATCAGATATACTTACTGAAATACTTCCTTCTCCAACTTTTAAATTAGAAAGTTTTTCAATTTGTATTATTCGTCCCATACAAGATGGCACCCACTCCCTACTAATGATTTTACCATTATCTCCCCAAAATGTATCGTTAATCCATGTTTCTGGAAATTCATCTGGTTTGATTGTTATGTGAATTTCTTTGACTTGATCTGCATGTACAGCTAAAAATTGTAATAGTAGATATTTACCCAAAGAACTGCTATAAAAGAAATCTCGAACTTTGATCTCTTTCCAGAATCCTGTAATTTTGTAGGTCATAATTCCTACAACCTTGCCATTATTTTGAGCGATAGCCACCCATTCATTAGAATTGTCTTTATACCTGATGATTTCAGTTGTATGTTTTATTCCCATACCATGAATTGAATTTTGGATTTCTTTCAAGAATTTTTCATAAATCTCAAATCCATCTTTGAAGCTATATCTTTCAACACCACCAGGCAAGTCTTTTTTCAGTAGAGTTACAATTTGTTTTGGAGAAAAAATAGCTGTTCTTACTTGTGGAAAACTGATGTAGCCAAATTTCTCATAGTAGGATTCTTTGAATGGGTAAAGAGTTGAAAAAACATAGTCTTTCTCTTTCATATGTTCAAATGCCTTTTTCATCAAAATTTTTGAATATCCTTTTCCTCTAGCTTCTGGATTTGTAGCTACATTTTGGATTCCGCACATTTGATTAATTAACCCTCTAACATTCTGGGGAATTGGTTTACATATTAATGCTGAAACAGGTTTATTGTTTTCGAAAAGAACAAAAGATGTGTCATCCTTGAAGTAAGGTGCCATTTTTTTGATTTTCTCAACATCACCAGGAGTTGGATAAAAAGCATAGAAAGCCATTTCTAGAGCTTCATCATCTTGCCCTTGGAACTCCTTTATTTCTATATTATCCATAACAGAAAGCAAAATTAAACTCTTAAAAAACTATTGCAATGAAAATCAGTTTTTCTTAAGCATATTTTTATATTTTATAGTTTCATTTGCTTTTAGAGTTACTATGTCAATATCCAAAGACGAGCTTAAAAAGAACTTCAAAAGAGAAAACTATGAAGTTGAGCTATTCAAAGAGAAGGGGTATATTCGAAAACTTTGCCCCAGCTGTAACCATAATTTCTGGACTCTTGTACCTGATAAGGAAACATGTGGAGATACACGTTGTGCTGGAGGATATCAATTTCTGAATAAAAAAGGTAAAAATCTAAATTTTGATGAAACTATCAAAAGTCTGACTGATTTCTTTGTCAAAAACGGACATACAGCTATTAAGGATTATCCAGTTGTTTCAAGATGGAGAGCTGATATGGATTTCACAATTGCATCTATTGCTGATTTTCAACCTTGGGTACTAGAAGGAGTAATCGACCCGCCTGCAAATCCTCTAGTTGTTCCTCAGATGTGCATTAGAACTGGTGGAGAATTCTCAGATATTGATAATATTGGAAAAACTGCTCGTCATTTAACTAGTTTCGTTATGTTTGGTCAACATGCTTTCAACTCAAAGACATTAACAGACGGATATTGGATGAATAAATGTCTAGATTTGAATTTCACATATCTTACTGAAGAATTAGGACTTAAATCAGATGAAATCAATTACGTTGAAGGGATATGGTCTGGTGGAGGAAATTTCGGGCCAAATCTTGAAGCTATGGCTTTTGGAACAGAGTTAGTAAATAATGTATTCATAGCTTATGGCTTTGAAAATGGAAAAGTAAAGAAACTCGACATGCAGGTGATTGATGTTGGATGGGGTCTGGAACGAACATCTTGGTTCAGTCAAGGAACACCCACTATATATGAAGCTATTTTCCCCAAAGCAATAGAGTATCTGAAAAAAGAAAATGATTACGATATCAATCCTGATTTACTTCTTGAATATAGTAGACTTTCAGGTCTCTTAGCAGTAGAAGAAGTTAAAGATTTGAAGGATGAAAGAATTGAGCTTGCCAAGAAACTAGGGATGTCCTACGATGAAATGATAAAAACAATTGGACCTCTTGAATCTATGTATGCAATTGCAGATCATGCTAGAACATTATCTATGACTATTGCGGATGGAGCTATCCCTTCAAATGTTGGAGGAGGATATAATCTTAGAGTTCTTCTCCGCAGGATAATAGCTCTCAAAGAACTGTTTAAACTTCAATTCTCTATAAATGACATATTTGATTTACAGATTGATCATTTGTCAGTTTCCTATCCGAGGGTGAAAGATCAGAGGGATCAAATACACAAAATAATTGATTTAGAGATTAAAAGATACGAAGAAACGAAGGTTTCAGGAAGAAGGATAATAAATCAACTTCTCCAGAAAAGTAAAGAAATAAAATTCAATACACTAGTTGATTTATACCAAAATAATGGTATTAATCCTCTTATGGTAAAAGAACTAGCTAAAGAGAAAAACGTGGAAGTTGATGTTCCTGATGATTTTTACATTAGAATAGAGGAACTCCTTTCTAAACAAGCAGATAAGAAAGATGAAATAGTAGAATACAAAGGATTGAAAATAGACAAAGATTATGTCACATTTCCGTTATATTATACTGATGTTTATCAAACAAAATTTACAGCAAAAGTTGTGGATGTAGTTGATGATTATAACCTAATTCTTGATCAGACACTCTTCTATCCTACAGGGGGAGGACAAATTCATGATACAGGTAAGATTTCTTCCGAAGGAAAAGAATACCAAGTTACTAATGTATTCAGAATTGGATCAACCACCATACACAGGTTAGGAGAAAAGTGTACTTTTGCTAAGGGAACTAAAATTAATGGTGAGATTAATGGTAAAAGAAGACTAGCTATTATGAGGCACCATACTGCAGTTCATGTCATTAATAACGCTGCTAAAGAAGTTCTTGGGGATCATATTTGGCAGGCAGGAGCTGACAAAACCCCAGAAAAAGCAAGATTAGATATAACTCACTATCAATCTGTATCATTTGAGGAATTACAGAAGATAGAAACTTTAGCAAATCAAGTTGTTTTTGAGCATCGTTCCATTGAAAAGAGTGAGCGTGATCGAGACGCAGCTGAACGAGATTTTGGTTTTCATATTTATCAAGGAGGAGTTGTCCCTGGAAAAATTCTTCACATTATTGCTATCAATTCTTGGGATATTGAAGCATGTGGAGGAACTCATCTTGATAACACAGGAGATATTGGTATCATTAAACTTGTGGGAAGTGAAAGAATACAAGATGGGATTGTTCGATTAGATATCTTAGCTGGAGAACCTGCGCTAAATTATATTCAAAATCAAGAACAAATTTTAAAGGAATCATCCAATATTCTGAGCGTAGAACCAAAGATTCTTCCAAAGACTGTTAATAGATTCTTCAGGGAATGGAAAGAACAAAAGAAGATTATTGATACATTGAATAAGAAAATAGCAGAGGTTCAGTATTCATCTTCAAAGATAGAGACAAAGAAAATAAAATCTACTGAAATAATAGTTGAAGAAACATATGGAAATCAAAAAGAATTGATAGTAAGGGCATCACAAGCAGTAAAGAATTTCGAAGATGGAATTTGCATTCTTATTTCTTCAGATGACAATAAAGTTACAATAGTAGGCTGCAAAAGTCCTCAATCAAAGGCAAATATTGTTGAAATGGTAAAAGAACTATCACTCATAGTTGGAGGATCTGGTGGAGGCAAAGGTGATTTAGCTTTAGGTGGAGGACCTAACTTAGAGAAGGTAAGTGACGTTATGTCAAATATTCATCAAATTATTGAATCCAACATATCTTAAAATCAATATACCTATGTTCGACACAATATGTCTTGGTCTCTTAGTCTTCCATCTTTTTTCCTTTTAGCATAGATGGAGATAATGAACGAATCTCAATAGGTACAGACTGTGGAGCAACCATCAATGTTTCTTCTGAAACCATTTTCAGTGTTGCATTTAGTTGAGCAGATGTTTCCTTCAATGACTGTAAAAATTCACTTTTCCTTTCAGGATATGCAGAAATTCTACTTAGATTAAGGAATATCAAATTTCCTTCTTTAACTTCAGACATTATGCGATCTGTTTTTACAATATCAATTAAGGAATAGAACTTTACTCCAGGAGTATTCTTTATTTCAGGAGTATCCTCTACTTTATTTGTGGTATTTCGTGAAACCTTTTTCCTAATACCCATTAGTATTACACCCAATATCAAAAATGTACAGTATTCTTAAAAGCAGATTAATACAGCAATAACATTAGGGTAATACTAAAAAGAAAAATCAGAGGCGTTAGAATTTCCAAGGATCACGAACATAAACAGGAGCGCTTGCAGCACCTCTCTTAACAATGACATTTGCTAACTCCAAAGAATCAACAATTTCTCTGAACCTGTTTCTCAGTGTTACAGGAGTTGTCTTTGCTACTTTAGCTACTTGTTGTTGTGTTCGTCTTTCTCCAGTTCTTATACCTGCTATATAGATTGCAGCTGCTGCTACACTCAAAGGGTTTTTACCCATATCTAGTCTTCGAGATTTGCTTTCTTCAAGAATTTTAAGTGCTTCATTCTGTGTTGCAGTAGTCAATTCTAGTTCACTACATAATTTAGTCAGTAAAACTGCAGGATCAATTGGAGTTGGTTTTATGTTCAATTCTTGAACATATAATCTAAAACATCTTGCGATTACTTTTCTATCAGCTTTGATATGCTTCTCTATATCTTTCAAAGTAGTAGGATTATTATATTGTCTTGCAGCTATGTAAATTGCTGCAGCTACCATAGATTCAATACTTCTTCCTCTGATAAGGTCAGCTTTCAGAGCTTTTCTATATGTAGTTGCTGCTGCTTTAGCTATTTCATCACTTAGTTCTAATTGGCTCACAATCCTTTTTAATTCACGAAGTGCGATACGCAAGTTTCTGATTTGAGATCGAGAATCTCTTCTATTTAACCAACGCAATCTTCGCATTTTTGCCATTACATTAGGATCAAGTTTCTTCCCAAAGATATCTATGTTACCAAAACCTATTTGAGATGAAATACCATAGTCAGATTTCAATGCTGAAACAGGAGAACCTGTTCTGCTTCTATTTGCTTTCTCCTCCCCGGTGAATGCTCTCCATTCTGGAGAAGTATCTATCAATTTAGAGACCACTAGCCCACAATTGCTACAGATAGATTCTCCACGTTTATAATCATCGATTATTTCGTTGGAGTTACAATTTGGACAGCGTTCTTCACTCATAATATTCACTCTAATTTCTTTTGAGCATGAGCTTATTTAAAGCTAGCTAAATAAACTACGATAGAAGCGCTCTAATCACAGAATTTTAGATATAAGGAAACTTTTGTTTAATATGTTATTTGGTTTTTTATTTCATTAATTTCATAATTTTACAGAAAAACATTTTAAGTAATCTACCCAATCGTATAGCGATGACTGTCTACTTGTCAGCGCATTATAATTTATCTCGGTTTACGGGATCAATCACAAATGACCATATTGAGAGATATAGACAAGTAGTAGAATGGTTCACATCTGAACCAAATTTCAAAGGTACAATTTCACTAAATTCTCTTTTCCTACAATCTGTTATCTGGGAAAATACTTCAATTATCAAAGACATTTCCAAGCTATGTTTAACGGATCAAATAGAGCTATCTTCATCGATGTATTCAAATTTTGTTCCATTCGAAGAAGATAAAGAAGAAAACGCAATAGCTTTTCAGGTTCAAGAGGCTATTAGAATTTTGAAAGACATTTATCCTGAAAATTATATCAAAGGGTTCTATCCTCCATTTAGTGTCTGTGACAATCGAATGTTCAAATATTTAGTTGATGAAGAAATAACATATATTATTCTAGATTGGTATATACTAGATAAAGCTCTTTCAAGAACACCAATTGGAAGTATTGACCCGAAGTTTTCCAAACCATTTAAAATCAAAGATAGAGACTTATATGTTCTACCATCATTCAATTTACATTCTGTATATAGAATGTTCCCTGAGCTATATTCAGAGTATTTGAAATCAGGAGCACTTGACAGTTTATTAGAAACAATACAAGAAGGTGCAATAATATCAGAAAAACAGGGAATTGACCTTTATGGTATTTTAACTTTCGATTTTAATGACCTTAAGTTCCCCCGTTTTCGTTCTGATTTTGATATAGATAATTATTTTAACGAAAGCAAACAACTTTCAAAAGCAAAGTGTGTATTCATAAAACCTTCTGAAATAATAGACGTTTTTGATATAGAGGAAGTTGAGCTGAAATACTCATTACCTTATGAACTTGCTATATCTTCTGAATCTGGGGTTTCTAAAGACTCATCCACATGTTGCCAAGAACTACAGAAAAATTTTGAGGAAGCATCGAGGAATATTGCTTTACTCAAAAGTAGTTTGGAAAAAATCGATGGAACTTCGAAAATTAAGATTAACAATTTATTGAAATATTCCAAATACTTCTTAGCAACAGCTCAACACAATATATGTTTCAGTTCATTAAGCGAACCAATCAAAGGAATAGATTTTTTAAAAGCAGTAGAGATTTGGAGAAGTATCAATCATCTTAATCTGGTTAATATAGCAACAAATGTCATCTTAGATTCAAGTACGGAAGATTCATCAAGCAATTCTTTACAAGCATCTATAGAATGTGGTGAGTTAGTATATACAAATAGGGATTATCTGTGTAGTTTTCAACATCGAGGAGGAGTTATTAGTAATTTAATTAACTTACAGAATGGTGAATTTGTAGTTTCCACACCTTCACATGAATTAGCTATAAATCAAACAACTTTAGAACCAAGATATGGATTGATGTATGATATCATCTCGAAAAAATATAGTGGACAATATAACCTGTTCAATGAAGGATATGTACTTAGTGAAAGAACAATAAAGAAAGGAGTTGAAATTTGTTTATCTGTATATGCTTCTAATGATGTAATTCTTAAGAAATATTATTCAATAAATTACAATTCTAATGAGATTAAGGTTCGTTATAAATTTGAGAATAGAGGTGTTCAAAAGGAAGAATTCTCTCTTTATAGTTTGTCCAAATTTAATTTAGGAGATTATGTAGTACCAGTTTTTTCAAAGGAAGACTTACTTTTTTCCTCAAGTACTGAAGATAATAAAAATCAGAAAATAATTCTGACAAATAAACAAACGTCATCTAAAGTTATAATCAAACTTCCTAATTCAATCAGCTATAACTTAACCAAGAATTTCCGAGATTTTGATTTAACATTAAAATTGACAATACCAGTATTAGCATTTAACGATACTAAAGAGTTTGAATTTAGCATATTTCTAAAATGAAAAATAAAGTAGAGAGAAAAATTAGATAGAAGAAAGTAAGATTAGTATTATACGTTTCTTTGATCTTTCTTCCTTTTTACAACGTATCCAACTAAAATAAGTGAGATAATTGCTGGTATAATTGCAAGTGGTGTTGGAACTACTGACGTTGGAGTAACTAGAACAACATTATAGATTACTGTAATATTATGTTGATTACCTGCTAAATCTTCTGCCATTATAGTTATAGTATACAAAGAGCTGTTAGTGTAATGGTGGTAAGCAAAACCATCATCAGTAACATTTTGCACTGACCCATCTCCCCAGAAAACCCATACCTTAAGAATTCCTGAATATGCATCAGAATACTCAAAGTAAAGTTCCACATACCCATCTACAATGTCTGTTTCATTATTCGTTCTATCTAGAATATCTAAGAGAGGTGCCTCGAAGTCAAGATAGATTATCGTATATATAGAGTTAAAAACTAGTATATCGACATCAGTTTCTCTTGCTATATTTAATGTAATGTTTAATGTTGCATTGAAATCTCCCGTTACTTGAGGATATATGTGATATGTTGAATTTGTAATAACACCAGTCAAATTTTCAAAAGGCGACCCATCACCAAAATCTAATGATACATCTACAATGTCACCTCTAGCTAAACTAGAAGTATACCAAAATGTGATATTATTTTGATTTGTGTACGTATTATTAATTGGGTACAGAAATAGATTTGGTTTAGAATCGTAAACTGTTAGTCTTCTCATATTACCATTAGTTTCATTATAATATGCATCATAATAGATATTGTAAGCTTCATAGAATAGAATGTTTCCAGCTGAGAAACTACCAATCGATATAATGTACTCTCTGACAATATCAATATTATCAAATTCATTGGTTTCATTGTATGTTTGATTTAATGCAGCTTGCACTTCGGTCCAAGGAACAATAATCGTGTCATTTTCTGCACTTTCTTCAACATAATAGTTTATTCCAAAAGTCTCTATTTCCGTAGTATTCCATGTTGTAATGTTTAGCCTGATATTATCGACATCAGTTAATTTATCTTCCAAAGTAGGCTGTGAGTAAAAATCATAACCATTGTACAAAGCTTTGATGCTCAGAGATTTGTGAAGTTCATTAAGACTACTTTCCCAAGAATCCCATCCAAACGAATTATTTGCACAGAAGTAAAGTGTTCTGTGAGAAAATTCAACAGTTGCATTAAATTCCACATATGTTTCTGTTTCTTCAGAGAAATTCATCTTAACTACAGTGAGATCTCCATTGAAAATATTTAGAGATGCATTAATTATTTTGTCTCTATATACTGATGTAACCAGAGTTATAAGATCAGAAGGTGTCCCACCATATACTCTGTAGACAGCTAGAATTGGTTTGTCTGTTTTATTTGCAGTAGCTCTATAAACTCCGGGAGTAAAAGTAGTTGAAGCATTTAAAATATCTGAGAAATCTGGGGGTAAGCCATCCTCATTTACATATAGATAATGCCAAGCTTCCAAGTGATTAAATACTTCCAGATCTTCAATGGTTCCATTCGTTATGTCACCTATCCAAGCATATCCTCTGAATCTTGTCAAATTTGTAAGAGTAAAACTTCCCTCATAATATGTACGTTCTTTAAGACTATATGAAAAATTGAGAGCTAATCCTTCTGTAGGAGTTATATTTAATCCTGATCCAGAACCATAGATATTGATTCCTTCAACTTCTACATAACGACCAACTGAATATTTTACAGTAATTTCTGTTTCCTCATTAAAATTAATAGCATTAGTATCTTCATATCCTTCAGCAGTAAAACCTTCGAAGATAGGTTCTGCAGGGTTTTCTGCGCTTACTTTAAAATTAATCAATGGTCTTAGTCCTATTGTTATTGTAACAAGAAGAACAAGCATAAATGCGTATGTTTTTTTATTCTTCATATCTCTTCACTTGAGTGTTGCTTGGATAGTGGTATTTAAAACTATTTTTAAGCTTTATTTCTATTGCTTAATATTTTCTGTTGATAAATTTCAACAATTATAGGTAAAAGGATCGAATACCACAAAGGCTACAGAACAGCCATATTTCTTACTTATTGTTAAAGAAGAACTTATTGTTTCATATCCAGTGTTTCCCCATGTTTCATCAATTTGTGCTTCTCTTTCTTTTATCATAGCCTTCAATCCCGCAAGAGACTCTTGTTCGATATCATTTAGATTGTCTCCCGTACTTTCATATGCTAGTAAACTCTGGTGATTCTCTCCATTAATGACAACATCAATCTTTGCTAAGGAAATGCAACTGTTAAGATTATCTCCTCTGGAACCTATATTCTGTGCCCTTACTACATGAATAACTTCACTAAAAGGAATCTTTTTCCATTCATCATTTAAGGGGACGAAGGTAATGCCTTGATCTCTATCTATTCTTGGATTAATCTTGTTCACAGGTGGAATTGAAGATACAGAGACATGATTCTGATATCCAAGACCACTATCCAGGTAAGCTTTATCAATTGCAGTTAGCATTGACACATCTGATTCACCTACGCCAGTTGTCACCCAATATCTTGTTGGAGTTTTCATTATCCTCTTTGTCACAACCGCTATTCAATTTAAATAATTGTCGAAAATGAATTAATAATAAATCATACCATAAGAGACTTTCAAAAAACTATTTAAATCAACCAAATTCCTATCTCTTACCAACAAATTACATGGATGAGAGTGATGAGTAATATTGAAGAGTTTCTTAAAAAAAATGATATCGAATTTGTTCAGTTTCAATTCACAACAGTACTTGGGGAATTAAAATCTGTAGAATTTCCAGCAGAGATATGGGAACATATGAAAGAAGGAACAGGAGTAGATGGTTCATCTCTTGGATTTTTGTTAACCGAACAGAGTGACATGAAAATTGTTCCAGATTATGATACAATTGCTGTTCTTCCCTGGGAACCAAGAGTTGCTAGGCTTATTTGTGATATCTTTGGAAACGATAATAATCCTCACCCTACCGATCCTAGAAACATCCTGAAAAAAGTCATCAAGCAAGCACAAGATTTAGGTTTTGAATATAAAACTAGACCAGAGCTTGAATGGTATTTTCTAGATTATGATCTTATTCCTTTTGAGGAAGGAGAATATATGGACACATTACCTTTTGACGAATTAGGATATTTACGTAGGAATATTGCTTGTGATATGCAAGACATGGGAATTAAAGTAAAAACTATTCATCACGAAGTAGGAAATAGTCAACAGGAAATAGAATTTATGGTTTTCGAAGCATTAGTTCAGGCAGATAATACTCAAACTGCAAAACTCATTATAAAAGCAGAGTCTTTATTTAATGATGTTATTGGTACTTTTATGCCCAAACCTTTTCCAGATCTAGCGGGAAATGGGCTTCATATACATCAGTATCTAGCCAAAGATGGGAAAAATATTTTTTCGGATGAAGAAAAAGGAATAAGTGATACTCTTAGGTATTTTGTAGGTGGAATTTTGGCGCATGTAGATGCAATGACTGCAATCTTTAATCCTATAACTAATTCCTATAAACGATTAGTTCCAGGGCATGAAGCTCCAGTATATAAATCGTGGGGGATAGCAAATAGAACCGCATTGGTACGTGTCCCTGGGTATGAAAAGAGCGCTAGAATTGAATTTAGAGCTACTGATGCAGCAACAAATATCTATTTAGCTTCAGCTTTGCTTCTAGCAGCGGGATTGGATGGGATAAAAAACAAGATAGAACCCATTGAACCAACAACAAAAAATATTGAAGAACTCTCAGAGCAAGAAAGAAAAGATATGGGTATAACTAAGTTACCAGAAAGTCTTTCTGAAGCTTTAGATGCTTTAGAGCAAAGTGCATTTGTTAAAGAAGTGCTAGGGAAAGAGCTTCTCAATATTTTCATTTCTGTAAAAAGAAAAGAATGTAAAGAATTTGAAGTAGCAAAAAATGAGGGAGAAACTGAAGAGTGGGAATGGGAATACGAGAAGTATCTAGAAAGAACATAGATGTTTTCTACACCTCTCTTTATCTATCTTCTATTTTGAATAAAGTAACTTTAATAAGTCACGATATCATATTAAGAATTACTACTTGGGGTGAAAGAACTGAGTTTTGAAAGAGAGGATGTTTACAATTTAAATTTTCAGGAACTTGAACTTCCTGAGATTTCTCTTAGTAAAACTAAAAAATCTCAGATTCTTTCTCATTTATACACATACAGAACAATTAATCTATCCTCGTTTTCGGACTCTTATAAAATTCCAGAAGAATCCATCAAAGAATATATTCAGCTCCTAATTCAAGCATTAATCATTAGAGGATATTATAGAAAGAACAGATTCATTCTTGCATCAATTTATAGATATCCATCTATAAACCCAGGTAGATTAAGCTCTAATAGAAAATCAGTTCTTGGTCTTTTAGCCCAGACCAAAAAAACAAATATAGGTGAATTGTCAAAAATACTTCGTATTCCAAAAGCAGAAATTATTGAAAATCTGTCTTATTTGATTAGTAAAGGAGTATTAGTAGGAGTACTCAAAAATGATGAATTCATAGCAAGTTTTGTCTGGAAACCAACAGAAAAAATAAAAATTTCTTCTGATGACACTTTTATAGTTGGTACGTGTATGATGCTTCGAGACGCAGACTTAGCAAGAGTTGCCAAACTTACTGGGTTCACTGAGAATCAGGTTTTAGAAAGAATTACCACACTGATGTACTACCGAAAATTAGAAACTCAATTCAGATACTCAAAAACCCTATTAGGTTCAGATCGTTTATCAATTAATATTAACAAGTATCTTATTGCACCTAGAATTTTACCCATGGGTGCATTAACTGGTGAAGAAAGAGATTTAGTAGGATTTACATTAATCAAAAAAGAGGTCAGTATCAAAGAATTAGCTATTTATATCAGCAAAGAATCAAAAGATGTTGTACAGATACTAGCCTTTCTTACTGCTAGAGGGACTTTTCAATTCATATTCAATGAGAACAATAAAGTCGTTCCAGTAGTTTTCCCTGACCTTAAACCAACTGAAACAATTGAGGAGATGGCATCTCTTTCATTGTTTAACTATGAAGCATTATTTGGATTACTTTCTACACAAGACAGAATGCCTTTGAAAAAATTATCTGTTTTAATGAATAGAGGTGTAGAAGAAGTATTGGATGGAATTATAACACTACATCTGGAAGGATTTGTTTCTTGCACTTTAAGAGGAAATACTGTATATATTGATAGTTTAAAACGATATAGTAGAACACAAGAGGGAACTTTGGAGAGATGGGAAAAAATTGTACTTGGGATGGTTATAGCAAAAACACAAATAACGACAAAAGAAATAGGAGAATCTTTAGGGATCGACAAATATAATGCAAAGGAGAAAATGTATGGTTTCTATGGTAAAGGTTTGATTAAAGGGACAATCTCAAATAATCGTTTAGAACCTGATGAAATTCCGATTTTCCCCCCATTAGTACAATTAACTGATCTTCCTATACATTATCAAGAAATATTTGGGTACATTATAGCTAATTCCCGTACATCGGTTCGGAATATCATGAAATATTGGGAAAAATCTGAGATTGCAGTTAAGAACATAATCTATGAGTTAGTTGGATCTGGTATTCTCAATGTTTCTCTAAGAGGTTCTTTAGTGAGTTTAAACACACATCAAAAATATCTACCCAGCTTAGAATTGCAAGAACTAGGGGATTTTTACATTAAAGTTGTGAATGAAATCGAAAAAATACGTAAGAAGAAAATAAAGATTTCAACTCTTGCTGATAAGACAAATATGGATCCATTAGATTTGTTTAAACTAATATGTCAATTAATATCTCAAGGTTACTATAAAGGTACTCTCACATCATCCTACTTTGAGAAAATTGGAAAACTTCTTCTTCCTTCTAGAAAGAACCTATGCTTGAATTGTGGTCATGAAATTAAATCAGCATACGATCCATGTAACAATTGTCAACAATTACCTCCAAAGTGTTCTGTTTGTCAAGGTCTAGTTAAAAGAGGTGACACCATCCTTGAATGTCCTACTTGTGAAAATGTTGCACATAAAGATCATATGAACCAGTGGTTGAGGATAAAACAAGAGTGTCCAGTTTGTAAAACAAAAACAACAAAAAGAACGTTAAAAGAATACGAAGCATAAAGAAGTGATACTAATGGAACTAAAAGAAATCCAAGAGAGGTTTTATAATTTTCTTGAAAAACGAAATTGGTTAGAGTTCTCAGCAAATGATGTTTTACTTCATCTTTATGAGGAACTAAGTGAGATAGGAAATTACTTACTTTTCAAATCAAACTACAAAGATGACGTAGGGCATAAAAGACCAGAAAAAAAGGAACTACCAAGAGAGTTCGCACAATCTTTTTCACTTTTCCTTCAACTGTGTATATACATGAAAATCGATTTGGAAGATGCTTGGCATGAAGAGATTGAAAGAATGAAAGAGCGATTTCCTATCGATACACAAAAATAAGTTGAATTTTATAAGATAATAAATGACCACTTCAAAAGAAGGAAGTAAGCGACCTAAATCTTCTAGAGCTAAAAAAATAATTACTGTAACTAAAGTATCTAAGAGGTATCAAATGGGAGAGATTCAAGTTCAAGCTCTAAATGATGTATCATTAGTAATTAGAAAAGGTCAAATTGTTTCTATTGTTGGACCTTCTGGAAGTGGTAAAACTACATTACTAAATCTAATCGGTGCACTTGATTATGTTGATTCAGGTACCATTAGCATCAATGGAACTAAACTTGCAACAATGTCAGATAAAGAGCTAAGTTTACTAAGAAGAGATACAATTGGTTATGTTTTTCAAAATTTCAATTTACTAGAGGAAATAAATGCAGAGAGAAACATTGAGATGCCATTAATCCTCGCAAATGTGGATAAAGAAGAAAGATTGAATCGTGTTAATGAACTATTAGAGAGCGTTGAATTACTAGAACGAAGAAGTCATAAGCCAGAGCAACTTTCTGGGGGAGAACAACAACGAGTAGCAATTGCTCGAGCTCTTGCAAATGAACCAGAAATAATTTTAGCTGATGAACCTACAGGAAATTTAGATTCGAATACTGGAAAAAAGATTCTTCATTTGCTTATTGATTTGAGTGAAAAGAATAAGAAAACCCTCATTTTTGTCACCCATGATATAAATCTTGCATCATTAGCTCAGCGACAACTAATTATGAATGATGGTACTATTGAAGAAGACATACTAAGTAGTTAATCTCTTACAATCAGAAAGGTCTTTACTCAGAGTTTTATGATATTACTCTAAACATAAATCGCTGTGTGATTATCTGAAATTATTGATGTTTTTGAGGATTAAACGCCGATGTAATTTTTGCAGAAGATTTTTTAAACGCTGTCTCTCTCAAAAAAATATTGTTGCTGAAATTGAGACTTCTGAAGGTTCACCTATACGTTCAACAGGTGTAATGTCATCTTATGGAGTTGGTAAGTTCCTTGCTGAATTTTTTACAGTTGCTTTCGGAGCTTTAGTTTTCTTCTACTTTGAGATAGAATTAGGGTTAAAAACATGGAAGGTTACAGTTGCTTGTTAGTAGTTGAAGTCCCTCCAATTAATTTAGAAATATTAATATAGCAAGCAAGGTGTTAAAAAAATAGAGATGATATTATGCCTCGACCTGCTGCATTTTTAGGAGGAGCTTTAACAGCTATAGGTATTTTTGGAGTTATTATTTCAATCGTACAATTGACTGAAGGTTACTGGTGGTTTCTATTCTACCTTGGTATTGGCATCATTGGTGGTTTCTCATTAGGATCAGTTTCTGCTTCATTTAAAGATGCAGAAAAGAATGCTTATTTGACACTCACAGGATTTATGCTCGCAGCTCTTATTTTGCTATCTGTTTTCCTAGCAATTTGGCAAAGAGACTATGAAGCGCTTAATGGAGTCATTCCAGGCATATGGGTTATCCTTATTGCTGCGTTTTCGGGCTTAATAACCTACATAGGAGCAACTTTGATGTCTGTTGGAGACAGCTTTAGAAGATAGTTTTTATCATTAATACCAACACAATCTTTTTTTTAACATAAGTTATAACATTTGTTAAGAACGTTTAATATAACAAAGAGAACGATGTATATGACTGAAACAAAATTCTTTCATCTTGGACAATTTTTTAGCCTTAGAGCACTACTTACAACTGTTATAGGCGTAGGTCTCATAGCAGTTACTGAATTTGTTCTTCCATGGCTAGGGATTCTAAATATACCTCTTATACAAAGTTGGATTACTCCTGCAACAATTGTCTTCACTCTAGCTGTCATAATGATAGGTTCTGCAGTAGCAAAAAATATAGTGTCGTCAATTTTCTTTGCCACAGCAGCTATACTAGCATTCTATAATCCTTATGAAACCCAGATAGGCAATTTATTTAATTCAGGATTATGGGCAATCATCATCATCTATCTTGTCACATCTTTGTTTGCTGGATTATTTGCAACCATTGAAATGACAGGAAGAACTGCACTCTTACTAATCGGTATAATATACGGTTTACAAGGTTTAATAGGTGCTGGAACAAGTATGTACCTGAGTTTAAATTACGCTCACGTCGCTTTTCATGATGCAAATTTGGGAATAGCTTTTGGTGAATCTGTTGGTGGATTTCCAGTTTATGATACGGTAGTAGCGATATTTTCTGTAATATATATGCTAGTATTTATCATAATTTCTCGTAAGAGAGTATCTACTACCGTTACCACAAATAAACATGAGATTATTGGCCAAATTCTAATCTTCTTGACAATTGCAGGAGGAGTGGCTTTCATGGTAATATCATATATGTTAGGTGGTCAGTATGGACAAGCAGATGCAACGGTAATCTATGGAGCCACAAACACTAATTTCATGAACATGATCTTTTCAAAATTACCCTCTGGTAATTTTGCTGTTGTTAAATACATAAATGTGTTTTACATTTTACCTATTGTAGGGTTCGTATTTGGAATTGCATTAGGATTTATTGTTTATAAAAGAGCACAAGGTACAACAGATACTATGAGTTTCAATTTTGAAGGACCATTTTTAATTCTTAACCTTGCTCCTTTACTTGTTAGCCTATTTTTAAGTTATCAAGTGATTGTTGGCCTAAATGCTGAAGCGCTATTCTACCTGGAAATGCCTACTGTAATTGCAATCTTCACTGAGTTTACTAGTCTACTATTAGTCAACTTACTAGTTGCGTATATAATCCTAAAAATAATTTCATTTTTCAAAGCAATTTCTAAGAAATGATTTTTCATTTCTTTTTCTTTATTTTAAAATGCGATAGATTCTTGTTCATCAGAAATGCTCTGCTGACTTTTACTAGTTACTTGAGTCAACCTTTCTTTCATTTTAGGATTTAATCCAAATAATAAAGATCTCCCTTTCTCACCAGTAATAACAACTACATTTTTGTCTTTTAATCTTTTAAGAAAACTCTTTGTTCCCATGTACTTGCTTCTATATTCTGATGAGGGAAGTTCTCCGTACAGATGAATGGTTATCTCTTTAGCTGTTGCATTTTGATGCATAAGAAACTCACAAACTTGTCTTTCTCTATAAGGAAAGTTGTTTAATGCTTGTTGTATCATAAACCTATCATGATCTTCGAGACCATCTTGAACAGTTGATGGTGAAAAGAGATCAATAACTTCAGATACATCAATTTCCCTTACAGTTCTCGATCCTTTCTTTAAAGAGTAAGAGTAAGCATTTGAGAGGATAGAAATTAAAATCCACGGGTTACCTTTGGCGGTACTCCAAGCTCTTTCAATTGCACTTTCGGAGAACACTTCAGTGACTCTAAATGAGGTTTTATTCAGAGCATAACACATTCTAGAACGAATGAGATTTTTTGCTTCCATTAAAGATAGCTCTGGAATTCTTATAGTATATGTGAAATGATCCCATCCCTTTGCTTTTAAACCGGATAAGCTCAAGGGCATGTCATTTACGTTGAAAGAAAGTATACATGAAAAATTACCTTTCAGTGATTTGTGTAATTTAGCAGTATCACTGGAGATATCACGTAATTTATCTCCTATAAAATCATCTAATAATACTACAATTAATGAGTTAGTATTTTTAACATGATTTTGTAGCTCATATGTATTCAATTCTTTAGTAGGGAAAAACTTATTCAACACACTTTCTGAGATTTTTTGTACATATTTAGTGAAGGTGTATTCTTTGAAGTCTTCTTCGGTAAATAATATAACATGAATCTTATCGAAGTCAGTATATTTCCATAAAGATTCTTTCAAACCTTCTTTCAGGAGATTCATCAAATATGATTTTCCAGATTTTATATCACCTATAATTGAGTTTATGGAGCTACCAGTACTAACAATCTGAACTAAACGAGCTACTTGACTATTGAGTTTTTCAGAAGAAATATATAATTCTGCAAGAGGGTCCATTGTCCAAGGGTCTCGTCTGAATTCTTGATTCTGGACGTCAAAGTCATCATCTTTGATGTATTGAGAAATCTTGAATACTCGATCTAATAAATTTTCTGACAATGTATCCCCAGTTTTTATTCACAGATTTTCTTTATATACTTTGTTAAGTCGGAAAAAGGAAAGAGCGATTTAAAGCCGTTTCTTTCTAATAGACGATAAAAATTATTAAGCTGTTTAAATAAGATTTTAATGAAACTAATGTTTTATTCATCATCACCAGCAAGAGTTTGTCTTTATGGAGAACATCAAGATTATCTCCAACTCAACGTTATTCCTTCTGCAATCAACCTCAGATTATCAATTTCCTCTGAATTAAGTAATAGTGATTCCATTCACATCACCAGCAAGGATTTACATCAAGAAACAACCATCTCCAAATCTATATCCTCTTTAACTACTAAGAGTGGGAGTTTAGAAGCATACTTAGAAGCAGGATTGTTAGCACTTAAGAGATTTCAACCAGATATAGAGATACCTTCGCTTAATGCATTTATTGAAAGCCAGATTCCAATAGCTAGTGGATTATCTAGTTCTGCAGCTCTTCTAGTGAGCTGGATCCAGAACATTGGAGGGATTACAAACTTAAACCTGAAGAAAGATCAGATTGCTGAACTTGCTTATGATGCTGAACACAATATTCTAGGAATACCTTGTGGAAGAATGGATCAGTATGCTTGTTCTTATGGGAAAATTATAAGGTTATCATGTACTGAACCACCAAAACTAGTACAACTAAAACAACCTGATATAGATCTAATTGTTGTCGATAGTCAAACTCCTAAACTTACTAGTAATGTACATGGAGATAAAGTAGATACAATCAAGAGAGTAGTTAATCGGTTTGCATCGTTAACTCAATTAGAATTATGCGATTTATCATCCGATCTACTAGAAAACAAAAAGAGTAAATTAACTCAATCTGAATTTAAAATTCTTAAAGCTGTTATTTCAATTAAAGAAAACACTGAACAAGCGGAAATAGAACTAAAAAAATCTTCTCCAGATATTGAATTACTGGGTGAGTTATTGACATCTCAGCATACTGCACTTAAAGATGGAGTTGGAGTTTCTTTACCTGTTTTAGATAAAATTGTAGAACAGAGTTTATCATTGGGAGCACTTGGAGGTAAATTAACAGGAGCAGGATTAGGAGGAAGTGTAGTAATTATGACAAAAGATAATACTCAAAAAATTGCAAAAGTCTTAAAGCAAAATTTGAATTTACCAGTTAAGGTAGTTGAAATAGATGAGGGAGTGAATTTCAAGTCTATCTAATGGAATTATTCATCATAATTCAAAATTACTTCTCCTACACGAATGGCATCTAAAGTTGGTTTAACATCGTGGGTTCGAACAATATGAACTCCTTTAACTAAAGAGATTATTGTTGCACCAATCGAACCGAACAATCTTTGATCTGCTGGTGCATCATTTAAAGCTTTACCGATTGATGTTTTCCTGCTTATACCGATATAAATTGGTTTTTTGAGATCCCTAAATTTCTCGAGATTCTTAATGATAGTATAATCATGTCTATAATCTCTAGCTTCCCAGCTTCCAATACCTGGGTCAACAATAATTCTATTTTCTTGAATACCATACTTTAACCCAATTTCTACACTTTTTTCTAATTCTAGAGATATATCCTCAAGAGTAAAAATATCCCCTGGTTCTTTCCTTGCAGCCATAACTACAGCAGATGCGCTAAAATTAGCGATTATCTTTGCCATCTCTATTTCTTTCTTAAAACCTGAGATATCATTTATTATTTTGATTCCTTTATTCAATGCATATTCAGCAACGTTTTTTCTTTGAGTATCAACTGAAATTTCAATTTCATCATAACTACTTAATATATCCATGCTAATTTCTAAAGCAGTTTTTACCAGTTCCAATTCCATTTCTTGATCAACTCGACCTTTGCCTCCATAAATTTGAATCGGTCTAGTTGATTGGGCTCCTATATCTATACAATTTACGCCTTCATCTATCATTGCTAGTACTTTTTTCTCAAGTTCTAATTTTGAAGCTGCAATTGAACCTTGGAAAAATGAAGCAGGTGATAGATTTACAACTCCAACAATCCTTACTGGTAATTCATCTCCAACTTCTAAAGAACCTAAATATCCTCTGATCACACTTAATCCCCTCATCACTTCTTCTTTAACATTGGACCAATGAACATACATTCTTCTGCAGAAATTTGTGTATTAAGATTAATCTCTTCATTTTCTATTATTCTTTTGATTGGGTATCCTCTGATAATAGCAAAAGGAGTTCTTTCATCGGTTTCTCCCATTACAATCTCTGCAGCTGTTGCCAATTGATCAGCTATTGCACGTACTGTAATATGCATTTCTCTTCCAAATAAATCATTATTGCCTCTTTCATCAAGGAGAGATTCAAATCCAAAAGTTGCTAATGCACAACCAACTGTGCCTAGTCTTAATGGAGTTGTTCGAGAATCTGCAATTATAATGCCAACATAGGAGTTGATTTTTTCTAGTATCTGTTTGTGTATTTGTTCTGCAGATTTCTTACTATTCTTGGGTAAAAGAATAATCTGCTTATCTCTAGCATTGGATTGATCAGCTCCTGCATTTGCAAGAAGACCATATTCATTCAAAGTAGTAATAGCACCCGGAACAGCTCCTGTATATTTACCATTAGATTCATCAAGAATAACTTGTGCAAATTCTGGATCCATGTGCGCTTCTTTGGCTAATTCTATGGCTTCAATTGAAGGAGTTACGGTTGAATAATGGACTATATTATCTTCTGCAACTGCCACTACTTTACTGGCAATAACTAAAATATCATCATTTTCTAAATGTATTTTGTTTTCACTTAGAGAATCAAATAAGATAGAAAGTAAATCATCCTTTACTTCAATTATTTTAACTGAAGGTACTGGTATAATTTGTATTTGAGGCATTAAGAAATTGTTTAACTTTCATTAAAAAAACTCTTCTACACATGTTTTTTTCCGATGTAGGAAGATTAAGCAATGAAAGCTGCTAGTAACCATGAAATTGCAATTACAATAACAGCAATGACATTTAATATGGCATAAAGATTAGATGTTTCTTCTCCATAGATATAGTTTACATCTCTTATGATATGATTTAGTTTCATATCTATAGATTCTAATGTTTCTTTACCTTCATCTGTTGAAACAAAATCTTCTGAAGACGTACTTAAAACATCAACAAATCCATGCAATAATTGTTTATCTCCCTCAAGCATTGAAGAAGTGCTTATTGAATGTATTTTCTGATGGAGTATTTTTACTTCTTCTGCCGATAATGTAGGTAATTCCCACTTAATATCAAATTCGACGAGATTAGCCAGATGAGTAGTCACATCATCATAGAATATTCCAAATGGAATAACTTTGTAATCTAAATCATTAATCAACCTAAAGAATTTAATTTCCAAGTCTTTTTGATCAGATGATTTGTAATATTTTGAAGGATCAATTACTAAAGCAACTGCTTGTGAAAAAAGATTCTGATATACTCTTTGAGTGCTCTTGTCTGTACCAGAGAGGAAACAACCATATGAAGGGTGAGTATGAACCCATCCAACTATTGTTTCTCGTTTATCACGCTTTTGCAAATCTGTAACAATTTGTACTAACGCTTCATCATCAAGTACAACATAAGTTGAGGTTTGTTGCTGTTTTCCTGTATCAAAATCTGTAATAACTAACGTTTTTCCATTCTCATCTACATATCCTAATAATACTCCTGCTGATTCTTTTGAATGATCCAGAGAATCCAATGCTAGTATCTTAGCTAATGCGTAAGCTGAGACTAAAATCTCTTGATTAGAGTTAATCATCTCAAATAACCTTGTATTTCCTTCTTTAAAATATTTCTTGCATCGGGCTCATATAAAATTATTTATTTCTTTACTAATTGGATGTTCTGTTAGTAATAGAAAAGCCAGTTCTTTAAGAAGAAGTATATCTACATGATTTAAGGGGATATTCTGGTTCATAGTTTTATCAAGAATATCCATCAACGCCCATATTGCTAAGAAGAAATCTAGTGGATAACCTTTGGGATATAGGTCTTCAAGTGGAATAGAATTAACTTCTCTGAGATGAACATTATAACCTTGAATAAATTTCTGAATGTCATCAATTGTGGTATCAAGCTGTTTATTCACTCTAAATTCTAAGAAAGCTTGTCTTCCAAAAAAAGTACCTACATCTTCAAAACGATCAAAAGAACCTTGCATCCAAAAAGTTGGATCTATAAGAGCAATGCCTAATACTTCGCTTTGAGGAGAAGTTCTTACCATGAGATTACTTTGATGGAAATCGCCAAAAGCATCACTTCCCCCTTGTGACACAGACATCATTTCTATGAGAACCTTTGATTTTTCCATAATTTCTTGCTCTACGTTTTCTCCTCCAAATATTGAAAGAACGAGACGTCTATAGAGTTCTTCATAAATATCAGTGATCACAGAACGAGGTTTACCTTCATGAATTATTGATAATACATAACCTGCCCAGAAACTTTTATCTCTGACATCAAGCGCATCTTCATAATTAATTCCAGTTACTCCTTCATAAGCTATAAAGGTTGGTGATTTCAAATTGACATAAACATATCTTGGAATTTTTACAACAGAACGAGTAGAAAATTTCTTTTCTAGAAATGAGGAATTTTTTATTTCAGTAATAACTTCTGTAGGACTTTCCATGAATTTAATAGCTAATTTTGTTATGTGTTTCCCGAATTTGGATGAGTATAATACATCTATAACATAAACATCACCAAACCGTCCTCCAGTTTTATAATACTCAATATCTTGAATTTGAACTTCCAAGACATCTTTCCCTATCTCTCTACGAGCTTCATCAATAAGATAATATGAAAAGGAGCCTACTAGTTGGATTAATAGCGGTTTGAGTGAATCACTCATGATAGAACAATTACAAAATGAGTTCTTAAATTTTAGTTTAGCAGTAGGCAGAACTCTTATCTTTTTAGATAATTGTTTCCATCTTTATTAGGTTTAATTTTAGTTTCTGAAACTAATAAAAATCAAACATAATGGAAACTTAAGAAAAGTTAATAAAACATGAAAAGTAGTAAGAATTGAGATTTTAGCTCAACCCTCAAAGTGGTTGCTGTATGAATAATGAAGAAGATTCAAAAGAGTTGCTAGATTGGGATAATAAGAATATCGTTAGATTTGCTCAATTTCTCTATGACCTAGCTAAAGAACAAGTTCATGCTGAAAAGGTAGTTATTACTGATGAAAGCACATTAGAAAACAGCATCGAACCTGAAATGCAATTAAAGGATACAGCACCTGAAGAAGAAATCAAAGAAGAGGTTCTAGAAGAACCTGAAGAAGAAATCAAAGAAGAGATTCTAGAAGAACCTGAAGTTGATAAAGAAATCCAACCAACAGATGAGCAAATTCAGCTGGATAAAGAGCTTCAAGAAGTTACAATTGGTTTGGCAAAAGCTGTTTCAGGTGAAGATATAGGGGAAATTGATGCTAGTGATAAAACAGAAATTCAAGAAATTATTGAAAAAGAACAGATACCTCTTCCCTCTGAAGGTAAAAGAAGTACCGTAGAAACTCATTTTGATGAAGCTTTAGAAACTCCTGAAACATCAACAGATTTTGAAGAAATAACGATAAAAGAGCTACCAGAAAAAGATATTAAAAGTCTGGAATCAGTTGATTTATCCTCTCCCATTGTTAAAGAACCAGTCATCAATGAACAGATATTAATCCAGCCTGAAAATATTCCAATAGATATTCACAACCTGATATTTAAAGAGGAAACTACTAGTGTTCCTATTACCAAAGAAGAAATTATAATTTCGACAACAGAAGAACCTGAACAGGATATTGTAGAGGTAACATCAGAAATAGCAGGAGAACCAATTGTTGAAAAAGTAGATCTTGATCAAATAATTCACGAATCCGCAATAGATGAGATTATTTCTGAACCAGAAGCAGTTCCTGAACAAGAAATAACTCCTGAACAAGAAATAGTAGCAGAAGAAATTATCCCTCAACCAGAAGTGGTTACGGAAGAAAAAGTAGAAGAATTAGACGCAGATGCAACTCAACGTCGTCAAAGCATAATAGAACAAATGCTTTCAGAAACAAAGAAAAGAGTAGAACAAGAAGGTTTTAAGGTTCGTGAGTTAGGGGAAACTGAAGGGAGATCTTATTCTGCAGTTGTATTCGGGAATGAATCTTCAAAGAATGTCAAAAAATGGAAAAAATGGGAGAAAAGACGCTTACGTCAAGAAAAAAAGAAGAAGAAATAAAATTCAAGAATTAAATTAAAATTGACCACAATAAATTCATATACTAGACAATTTATAGAGTTTGATGGTCAAGTACTGAATATTGATTAATAATTAATCTCACACAAAGCTGTGAGGAACTTAAGATGAGCGACTTCGATTTAGCATGGAATAAGTTTGTTGGATTTAGCCTTTTTACGCTAGAGGAAGATATGGTTTTTGACAAAGTTATAAACACAAAAACAGCTTTTTCAACCGTTTTTCAGGTTATAGACACAAGTACTAAAACTAGAGAGGAATTAAAAAAATCACAGACACTTTCTTTGATAAATGAGGTTTTTAGAGTTGATTATCATTTATATTATAATATTGTTTTAGCATGCATGTTTTTACCAGATACTGATGAAAATATGGCAATGAGCATAATTCAGATAATTAAAAATAACTTAAACGAACAGCTTAAAGATTATGGCACAATTGAAAAAATGGAACCAAGATCACAAACTGCTTTAATAAAACGATTGGGAAATCTAATTTCTGAAAGAGCAGCAAGTCAAATAAAATATGACTATTTTCCTGCAAAGAAACCTCAAGTTATCGAATCAGAACCAATAGCTCCTACTAAAGTTGAAGAAGAAAAACCAGCAGTACAACAAACAGAATCTTATTCACCTACAACACCCTCACCTTCAACAGCACAATCACACACACCTACTCAACAATCAAGCACTACAGATTCAGGTCAAGTAGAAGATTTATTAGAACATTTAGGAAGAAAAAAAATTTCTCATGCTACTTTCATAGCAAATGACAAGAAGGTTGAATTAACTCAACAGCTTCTAGAGGAAACAAAAAGGAGTGCAATTGAGCGAGTCATATCATCAGTGGTTAAAGGACTGTCCTCAAAAACAGGAGTCTGTTTTGTTTTTACTGGAGATAAAGGGTTACTTGAAACAATAACTTATGGTATGTCTGAAAAGCATGCAGAATTTGTTTTAGGCATATTATCTAAATATCCTGAAGTTGTTAAACAAACACTTGAAGCTCAAGGAGAAGAAAAAACTCTTGATGCAGGAGACGGTGTAGTCATTTTAGAAGAAACTGAAGGTGGAATGTTAGTAAGTATCACAAAAAATAGAGAGGAAATTCCTCAAATTGCTAAAAGAATGAAACTTGTAAAAACAATGATTGGTGAGTTTCTTAAACCATCTTTCTTAAGTTAAACGAATATTCCTTTATAATTCACATTGTATCTGTTATGTGGGGTCGATGAAAATTTGGGACAAAAGCCAAATTAAGAGAAGATTTTTCTTAAGAGAAATTCGCAGTAGTGTAAAGAAAACACTATCTCTTTTCAAATATTTAGAAAAAAAACTACAAAAAAGAGAAATAACAATCGAGGAAATAAATGATAAGGAATTGAAGCTTTTTACAAAAATTAGAAGAAGAAGGGTTAACGTTGAAATCACTGACACTGAACGTGAAAATCTTCTTGAAATTGACGTTTACAGGCCAAGAAAAAGTTATTTTGGAGGGATATATAATTGGTCAAATAAACAGATTTTTGGATTAAGATATAGTTTATGGGTAGTTTTACTAATTATAGCTGTTTCTATTGTTCCACTGATAATACTGCTTGCAGTTAAGGAAAGTATTCCACAAGAAGCCCAAGATGCCCTTCGTATTGGGGGGGTTGTGCTAGTTTCAATAGGTGGCTCAGTTTTACTCCTATACCTTCTTTCAACAAGAATATCTCTGGGGAGAAATGAAAAATTATATGATGAAGTTACTGATTTTACGCAAGAAATAATTGATTTAATAGAAGTTTATAAAGAAGAAATAAAGGACAAAATAGCTTGCTGGAATTGTTTTAAGGAAATAAATGCAGAAATACAAAAATGCCCACATTGTGGAACCAATCTATGATTTGCCTATTTCTTCAACTAGATGTCCTCTAGAAGTAGTGTGTTTTTTATGACCACATTCTGAACATGTCTTAATTTTCTTGATAGTTCATCAACATCTTTTTGTTGCTGAGTGATTCCGACCAGATAATTGTCCTTTTGACAATTTTCTAAAACAACAAAACCAATACCTGTATCTAAAACTTTGATTTCTTCATCAGACCCTAGTAAATCATTAATAACTGGTGGGTATTTTTGAAAAATTACAAGTATTTTCTTTACCACATCTTTACTAAGGGGTCCTCTTACGATCACCCTCATATCTTCACTTTCTGGGTGTGGTACTAATGATGCTGCCGACAAGGATTGTAAATCACTTGCTATGCTATCAAGTAATGCATCAATTGTAACTCGTATCGCTTCTTTAACTTCACTAACTGATGATGTCTGAGTAAGAAAATCTCGGAGGTATTGTCCAGATTTTAATTTCTTTTTAGGAATTTTCAAAGTCTCGTATGCAACTTCTTCCATCTCAACAAAAATATCCTTCTTAGAGGCTTTTCTTTTACGAGAAGATATTTTTGAAGATGGGGAATCATCTGAAGTCTTTTTAGTATTCATTAATCTTCCTCAGAATTTAATATATCGTAAAACTCTAAAAATATTTCCTTACTATTAAAGGGGAAAAATAGTAATTTGTTCTTGATTCTTATGAAACTAGAAATTTTCGTACTATGATAGGACAGTTGAGATATATTTATTAGCGAATAATCACATATTACATTCTAGTTGAGGTCTTATGCCTTTTCCAAAGACAAACATCACTCCTTTAGTAGCTGTTATAATCTATGATTTAAAGGGAAATAACATTTTTGAACTGGAAAATGCAAAAAGTGAAGTAGAAAAAACTGAAATTCACAGTTATTTCATTCATCCGATAGAATTCTATCAATGGGTAAGAAGATATAATGAGATTACTATTTTCAGAGGTAAATTCAGAGCTACATATATTACCTTCATTGATCTAACACTTCTTTTTGTATCAAGAGTAGAAAATATAGCTGCTGAAATTCGACCTGTTATACTTAACTATGTAACAACTTTGAGTCAAAACATAATTAGAAATCTAACAACTCACGGAAATGAAAATTTACTCATAAAAACCTGCGGTTATTCATATGATCAATCACCTGATCGTGTCAGAAATCAAATTGATAGAATCTATTCCCGTCTAGGAATTGAAAGAATGGAAGTTGAACCCCTCACATTAGATATTCCCCATGAAGAAGAACGTAGTGAATTAACAGCTGAATCAAAAGCAGAGGAATTCGAGAAAATCCGACCTTTCGAATCTGTACCACGAATTCATGCAAGTGAAATGACACAGGAAATTCTCGATGAAGCAAACAAAAGAGCTATAACTTCTTTGTTGTTTTCTTCCATAAGAGGATGTAAATCTCCATCTGCAGCAGCTTATATCTATGCTAAGAAAGATGGTGCTATTGGAGAGTTATATGCTGGAAATCTAGAAGAAAGGAAGATCATTTATGTACTGGAAACCATTACACAATTTCCACGAGTTATCTATGAAATGATAAATTCTGAAGATGAAATTAAGGCATTGAATGCTGAAGTAGTCCAAATTATAGTGGAAGAAAGCACTGATGGTAAGATACTTGTTGGAATGACAACAAATGTGAATGATGTTATTAATGTAGGTTATAAATTTAAGATAATCAAGCACATTCTAAACACAATGGGTTTCTAGAAATTTAAAAAAATAGTTTTTATCATTTGTAAAAAACTTTTAGAAATCTGAATTTATTGGAATAATGATGGACAAAGGTAAACTAGAAATTTCTCTTCTTGAAGAGATCTTAAAAATGAAAGGTTATGAAAACGTAGGAATCATTAGTTCTGGTAGGGTAGGGACAGATGCTGCTGCTTTAAATATCTCATTAGCTAAACAGAAAGTTCAAGAGTATTATGAAGATTCTTCTGAAATTTTCCTTGTCATTAAATCAGATCCCGTTACTTTTCCCACATCTGAACCTGGTAGGTATGTGGTTATAGTTAATGCGAATGATATTTCATGCACAGGAGCATTACCTTATGGTTTCTTAGCATCCATTATCGCACCTCCGGATACATCTTTTAGTAAGATAGAGTTAATACAAAAGCAAATACATCAACAATGTTTAGACTTAGGAATCAGCATCTTGGGTGGTCACACAGAAATTTCTGAATCAGTTCAAAGCATTGTTATTTCTGGACACATGATAGGTTTTGTTACAAAGAATTACTATGTTCCAAACAAATTAACTGTTGGGGACAAAATACTTCTTGTTGGGGAGATAGGTGCAGAGGGTATGGGGATAATAATATCTGAAGCTAAAGAATCAATTAAAAGAATTCTTGATGAAGAAGAATTAGAAGAAGGGATTCGAATAGGTGAAAGACTCAGTTTAACAGAAATTGCGAATATCATCAACAAAGAATTCAGACCTGTATTAATCCATGATGCTACTGAAGGTGGTGTTTATGGAGCTTTGAGTGAGATTTTAGCTCACAGAAAGGTGGGAATATTACTTAACGAAGAGCCTACAATACACCCAGTATTAGAGAAATTATCTAAATGGCTGCAGTTTGATCCATATAGACTTATTTCTTCAGGTTTAATCATCTTAGCTACAGACAACCATAAAGCTACTCAGATTCGTGAATTTCTAATAGAGTATCAAATACCTTGTTCCATTATCGGGACTGTAACTTCAGAAAAAGAGACATTAAAACTTAAAGAAATAATTCTCGATAAACCTAAAGGTGACGAAATAATAAACGCATTGAGAAATTTAGAAGGGATAAGAAGTGAAAGATAACAAGGAAGATCAAAAGAACTCATTTCATCAATATGATTCATGGGGAGCTGAAGCTTTTCTTTTTAAGGAATGTTGGTTTGGGTTTAATGTTATCAAAAAAACCAGAATTCCTAAGAAATATAGAATTTCTGAGATTGATGAAGAATTAAGAATAAGTAGAACTATTGCCGAATCAAAATTATTAATAGCTGCAAAAAAAATAGGTGTTAAAACACCTAATGTCTTTGAAATTGATTTGGATGATACTAGTATAATAATGGAAAACATAGATGGAATTCTAGTAAAGGACTGGTTGAAAAGTACTAAATCGCTTGATGAAAAATTAAAACTAGTTAGACAAATCGGTGATAAAGTTGGCATCTTGCATACAAATGACATTATACATGGAGATCTAACAACAAGTAATATACTAATTCGAGATAATGAGTTGATTTTCATAGATTTTGGTTTAGGAAAATTTTCTCAAACAATTGAAGATAAAGCCGTGGATATCTTACTTATGAAAAAATGTTTTACTAGTACTCATACACAATCTGATAAAGAATTCTTTTTTGCGTTTCAAGAAGGTTATAGGAAGACAATGGATAAAGCTATAAGTGTTTTTAGAAGAACTGCAAAAGCAGAAGCAAGAGCTAGGCATTTAAAAGAAGATCAAGTTATAAGCCACTATTTGGTTTCATAATTGGAGGAAATTCAAGTAATTTCTGACTTGTTTTCCACGCGTTACTTGCATACTTTTCTTGATTAGTCCAATTTCCTTCTATTTTTCCTTTAGAGCTTAATTTTCCTAACATCTTTCTTATCTTAGGATAGACTGGTTTGAATTGAGTATCTTCCAATTTTGTACCTGGTAGGGGCATAAAAATATGAGCTCTAATGAAAATATCTCGTTTTGTTAATTCTTCAATAACTTGGATAGTCTTTAGTTCATCTTCTTCTGAAGCGTTAGGAAGACCTATTATAATATCAACAACAGGAGTAAATCCGGTACCTAGCAAGATATTAATTGCATCTATTCCTTCTTCAACTGAATGTCCTCTGTGAATATTCTTGAGTACATCATTGCTTCCTGACTGTAATCCTAAAGAGATTCTAGTATTTGATAGGTAAGGTTTAATCTCCTTCATAAGTTCCTTTGAAACAGTTTCAGGACGAACTTCTCCTGGAAAAGTCCCAAAATACAGGTTTCTAATACCTTCAGTTTTACGGATTGAAGATAATAATGTTACAATAGCATCTTGATTTACATCTCTTGGTTTTGAAGACATATAACCGAATGAATTTGGAGTAATAAAACGAATATCATTTAATTTTCTTCTAGCCATCCACTCTACAGTATCTGTTATAATTTCAATTGATCTGTGTCTTATACGATGGCCAAACAAAGTTGGTACCTGGCAGAATGTACAGCCAAAAGTACAGCCTCGAGTGATTTCGAGAGGTGGATAAAGACCTCGGGATTTAGATATAAGTGGATAATCATCAAGATTTATTGGAGGTGGATTTGTTGTTGTTTTATGTGTATCAATATCGTCAAGATATGCTATTCCTGGAGTTTTATGAACGTCTTGATTTGTGATTATTTGTTTTAAGAAGAAAGGCAAGGAAAATTCAGCTTCTCCAACAAAAACAAAATCAAAACCTGTTTTTAGAGTTGTTAAAGGACTTCCTGAGGGATGACTTCCTCCCGCTATAAAAATCACTTTTTCTAATTCTAAAGGTTTTAAGTTTGAGAAGATTACAGACATTCTTTCATAAATCTCAGGTAACTGCGCAGTTCGAAATGAAAATCCAACAACTAGTTGTGTGTATTTAACAAGAAGAGATTTTATCACATTGGCATCAATATTTTCATTTGTCAATACATCTATTTCCTTCAAATCATCATCTAAGTCAAGAGTAGCAATAAGTGATGTAAGACTGTAGAAGTTCTTCTTTGATAAGTCAAACACCATTGCAAGCGCCATAATAATCACTAGTTTATTTCCAAGTCACTGGAACGTCTTCAGGTCTATAATGTTGGTCAATAATTGTATCTTCAAGTTTAGCTTTAACTCCTGAATTATGCATCAAAATTCCCAGCCAAGCGATCATAACCCCATTATCTAGAGCAAGGTTTGCATCTAGACCTTTGAATACTGCATTATGTGATAGAGACATCTCATTTAGCATTTCTTTTAATCTTTTATTTGCAGCAACCCCACCGCAGACAAGAACTTCTTCTTTCCTCGTGTGAGCTAAAGCACGTTCTGTTACTTCTACTAACATAGAAAAAACAGTTTCTTGAAGACTATAAGCTATATCAGTTAAATCATAGTTGTTTGAGCTAAGCAATTTAGTTGTATGAGTTAAAATACCAGAAAATGACACATCCATTCCTTTTATAACATAGGGAATATCGACAAACTTTGATCCTTTAAGAGCTTCAAGCTCAATAACTCTACCCATAGGTAACTGTTTATCACTTAAACCTGCATTTCGTCCAAATACATCAAGGCAATTTCCTACAGGGATATCAAGAGTTTCACCAAACACCCTATATCTTCCTTCAGAGAAAGCTATAACTTGAGTATTTCCTCCTGAGACGTATAAAACAACCGGATCTTTGAGGTCTCCTTCCAAACAACCAATTTCCACATGAGCAATCGGATGGTTGACTGGCATCAATGGTTTGTTTAAGGACAAAGCTAAAGTTCGAGCTGCAATAACTCCTATTCTTAAACATGGTCCTAAACCTGGTCCTTTTGTGAATGAGATTAAATCAATTTCTTCAGGAGCTATTCCTGCTTGCTGAAAAGCTTCTTCAATTGCTGCAGGCATATTAGTTGAATGAAATTCGGAAGCTTCTCTAGGATGAATTCCACTACCAAAGGGTGGTTTATAGGTCTGTCTAATATTTGACAGAATATTTCCATCACTATCTATCAGACCTATACCAAGCTTATCAGCAGAGCTTTCAATTCCTAGAGAGATCATTAGTATCACAAAGTGATTAACACAGTTTATAAAATCTTTTTTCTAATCTAAATATGATAATATTTAATATCTTGCACTGGAATTTTGTATTAATGTCGAATCTTATTCAACCAGTTTATCCCTGGAATAGACAAAAAAAGGCAATAAAAAGAAGAAACCAAGGTTTGGGAAACATTATTTCTCTGATTTTTATTTTCCTATATTATTTGTTATTTGTATTTGTGGTGTCAGGAAAAATATATTCAGTTCTAAGACAAACAGATATTAACCTACTTGGCGTTGTAAGCGGTCCAGTACTTGTATTAAGATATCTCGTTTTTAATTGGTGGATAAGTATTCTCTTGTTCTTATTTTCGTTACTAGTAACATTTCTATTTATTGCATTGATAACAAAAACAAACTTGAGCCTTTTCAAAACTTATCTTGAATATCTTAGACTAGATGTGAAGAATCAATCAAAAAAAGTTGTACTAAAAACTGTAATAAAGGATACATTAGAAATTGCAGGTCTTTCTATCATTAGTTTCTTATTTCTTGAGTTAGTAACTTTTGCAATATCCTCTCTTATAGTTACATTGACTCTTCCTGTTACTCTTAAAATCACTGAAGTGTCAATAAGTTATATTTTTCTAACAATATTAATAGCACACATAGTGTTTTTCCCGCTATTGATATATTTTTACAATAAATTTGTGATGAAAAGAATGACAATTGTTGAAAGTGTGGATATTAAAGATTTCTTAACTGAAGATGGTGAAGTTGATATGGATAAATGGAGAAAAGAATCATGGGGGAAAAAACCCTATACATTTGATTGGGAAGAAGAAGAGGTTTTTCCAATAACTTGTTTCTCTTGTGGTTCCATTATTTCAAGTGATTTAACCATTTGCCCCATTTGTGATACCGATTTGATTAAAGAAATTGAAGCTATTGAAATTGAATCGGAAAGTGAAGAAAACTTCGAAGAAACTAAAGATGAAAAAGAGAAAGAAAATGATGTTGACAGGGAAACAAAAACTGGATAAGCCAACATAATTTGTTGTTTAAACGGCGGATATAATGAAAAATGCAATCATTCCCAAAACTAATATTAACATAAAACCTGTAAATATTCCATTACGAATACGAGTTGATTTTAAGCAAGTTTTGCATAAAACCATTTCTTTTTCTTCACTTTTCTTAGGTTGAAACATGGATGTAATTGCATTAGTTTGCCAGTATGAATTAGAACAATCATCACAAATTGGATAGCCACATCTTTCACAGTCATTTGTAGCAATCTTTCCTTTGTGAACATAACAATAGTTTTCTGACATTTCTATCACATTTAATGCCTCAGCCAAAAGTCGATCATCAATTATCAGGTCGTTGCAAATACATCATTGGCTATTGCAAAGTAAATTTATAACTTTAAAAAATTCCTATTGTGAGGTAATTATTGATACTATCTTATCAATCACAAGTTTTCTCACTTTGCTAGTGGTACTTTCTCCTTTGATAGTTTCAACTAAAGGTAATTTTCTAATTGTTGTTTCATTCACCAAATGCTCTTGTATTTTTCTAATATAATCAAAATTAGCTAGTAACTCTTCTTTTTCTTTAGTATATTGTGAACTCAAGTTTTCCCTATGAAAATCGGAGTCAGGAACAGAAATTGTGATGTATAAAACATTAGGTTTTGAAAGAATTGCTTCATCAAAAAAAGCAGGTAAAAGATGTTCTCCTTCTATAATGATAGATACATTTTCTTTTTCAGCTCTAGAAAGAACGGCGTCTACACCAAGATTTACGAATTTGGAATGGTTTTCAAATCCAAGAATAATTTCATCAAACCTAGAACTATATATTGGTCTTAAACTCTTAAATGCGCTATAAGATGTGGAGTGTAATTCTGGAACAATATCTTTTGAGAGGATTTTCCTTAATATGTCTCTAACCACATCTGTTCCTATAACTTGCTGAATCCCAAGCTCTCCTGCAATTCTTCTTGATAGTGTACTCTTACCAGCTCCAATAGCTCCTGCAATTAATATCCATATAGGAATATGTGAATCTCTCCATTCTTCAACCTTCAAATACTGATCTGCTAAGGTTGCATTGTATGAAGTAGCTAGATGTGAAGAAATAATTTCATCGATTTTCTCCTTTAAAATAACCTCTTGCTTCAAATTAATTATATCATCATAAATATCTATAAGAAACTCATAACCTTCCGAAGGTGAAAAACCAAGTAAGGTTAACTTCTTTGCTAGAATCCCTCTTGATAATAGTTGTTTAGTTCTTCCCTGAATGAAAACATGAGCTTCTCTTTCCATTTAATTACCACAAATTTAGCGCTTATAATATTAAAATGCATTATACTGTAAAAAAGTTATCTTTTTAGATGGGTAATTCTAATTGTAATTAATGAATGAAAATCATTCCGAAAGATTTCTACGTATAAAATCCCAACAAGATAAATATGAATATTTCTCCAAAGGAATTTTAGCTCAATCTCTTTTTTCTATCGGGATGAATACAAATCAAGCACAAGAGATAGCAAATAAGGTAGCTGAAAAAGTTAGTACATTATCTGAAACGCAAACAAAGAAGAAACTTGTGCAGATAATAACATCAGCGATTGAGAAAGTTGACAAAAAACTTGCAGAAAGATATGTGGTCTTTGAAAGAAATAAAGAGTATAAACCTATAATCATTTTACTAGCTGGTGTTCCAGGCATAGGTAAAAGTACCTTAGCCGCAAATCTTTCAGAAAGGTTGGAGATAACAAATATTATTGGAACAGATATGATCAGAGAGATTCTTAGACAAACAATCTCGACGAAGCTTATTCCTGAAATTCATAGTAGTAGTTATGAAGCTTACAAATATTTGAAACCAACTTTGAATCCAATCTTACGACAATCAATTGTGGGATATGAAGAACAAAGCAGACACATTATCGTTGGAGTTGAAGCCGCTATTCAATCAGCTCTATATTCTAGAGAAACTACAATTATAGAAGGAGTTCATCTAGCACCTAATATATTGAACCCAGAAATATTGAATGACCCTCACGTTATAATGATTCTTCTCTATTTAGAAAATGAAGAAGAGCATTCTAGAAGAATCAAATCAAGAGGTTCAAAAATTGAACAAAGAGGATCAAGCAGGTACATTGAAGCATTTTCGGAAATCAGGAAAATTCAAACATATCTGGTGGAAGAAGCAACTAAAGCAAAGATACCAATGGTTGAAACCTCCGAAAGTTCAAAAGCCATTAGTCAAATGATGGACACCATTTGGGATAGAATCTTAACGTTAAAAGAGAAAAGAAAGGATTAGAGATTTAATATGTCTCTTTAATCCTACATTGTAAAATGGGTATTAAAGGCAATTCAATTTCAAAACCAACCACAGGAACCCATATTTGATTTTTCTCTAGCACTCCTGGTGCTATTTCTCCAATTATTCCACATTCTTTTTGGTTGATTATTATTTTACCACATCGTCCTTCAGTAAAGGAAGGATGCTCTAGTTTTTCTATTTTGTAGGAAGTAATCAGTAGTTTGAGTAAGAACTCTAGCCACTTGTGGGCATCTTCAAAACTTGCATCAGCATCAGCGTAGAAGAATGCAGCATTTGTCTGAGTTACAACTGATTTCTTAGTAATTTTTGCAACTTCTCCTACTTCAAAAATAGATTGTGGATAAGATTCATGGGTGTTTTTTGATAATACACTTATTAGAACAGGATAGATTTGGTCTCTTAGAACACTGTAGGTTTTAGTAATAGGATTTTCAACTCTGACCAATTCTCTATCCTTAATATTAACATTAAGTGTTAGAATATCTGGATCTGTCAATGTGTTAGTTAATAGTTCAATTCCACCCATACCTAATAGAATATCTCTTACTTTATTCTCACTTTCAGTTTCAGGTAACAGACTTCCAGTTGTAAGAACCTTCCATTCAGTGGGACCTATTTTATTCAAATCCATCGCTATTGCAATTTCTTCTGAAATATCCACCCAATGAAGAATATCTTTTCTATATGGTGGAATTGCAACAGTTAATTTAGATTTATCATGTGAAACACTATCAAAACGCCTTTTCTCTATTAATTCTGAAGCTTTTTTTACAGATAAATTTGTTCCAAGATATTTGTTCAGAATGTCTATATCAATTTCAATTTCCTCTAATTCTAGATTTGGATTAATATCTTTTCGATCTAGTATCTCTTTAGGATAGTCAATTTCAACACTGAAAATTTTTGCTCCATGATCTGCTATTGTTTGACAGAGTATATTTAAAATTACATTGACTGTTTCATAATTGGTTCCTGTTACTTCTATGAGACATTCAGTAGTTTCTTCTGTTATTCGTCCCACATCATTACTATTGATTATAGGTGGCAAAGATAGTGTCAGTCCATCTGCAGAGAGAAGAATAGGAAAGTGTCCATATTCTTTGACAATATCACCAAATTCTTGTCCCTTTTCATGTTCTTCAAGTATTTGAGGTAAGCTCATTTTTTCTTCGTAACCTAAGGGAATGAACTCATGTGATTGGTCAATCACTTTGTAATCAATTGGGCTTTTAATCATTGCAAGATTATACATTCCAATAGATGATCTTTTTCTTTTTCTTCCATAGGATTGATCTATTTTCTCTGCTAGTTGCATGAACTGCTTAATATGATAATCTGACATATCAATATTCTTTGCTATGGCACAAGCGATATATGGACGGGTGGAAGCCAATTCAGGATCAACCACTACTTTATACTCACTTGGTTCAACTTCATAGAAAGGTATTTTCTTCTTCGTACCAAGGATACCATGGATTTCTCTGACCATGCCTTCAGCGCACCATAAGTCTGGTCGATTGCTTGTTTTAATATCAATTACAAGCATGTCTTCTTCTTCAACATAATCGTCAATTTCTGATTTTGCAAATGCCAAGAGGTTACCTAATTCATCGATTGAAACTTCTTTACCAATCATTTCTTTTATTTTTGTATAACTAGTTTTTATTGATACCATTCATAACACCTCAAGATATCCCCGCTGTTCTTAACCATTCTAATTTATGACTGAATAGTTCTCTAATGTCAGTAATTCCATGCTTAACCATAAACAACCTATCTATACCCAAACCCCAAGCTATTACAGGGGTCTCTACTCCAAAAGGACGTGTTACTTCTGGTCGGAATATTCCAGCACCTCCAAACTCCACTGGTCCTATGTTTGGATCTACAACACTTAATTCTACAGAGGGTTCTGTGAAAGGATAATAGTCTGGTCTGAAGATGAAATTATCCGATTCAGCCACATCAACAGCAAATGTTGTTAGAATTCCAAGTAAATCTCTGAAAGTAATAGAAGGATCGGTTACTATTCCTTCGGCTTGATTGAATTCAGATAGATGTGTAGCATCAACTGTATCTGGACGATAACATCTTGATATACTGAAGTATTTAGAAGGAACTGGTAAATCAACCAACGTTCTTGCACTAACAGAAGTACCGTGAGCTCTTAAAACTAATCGAGCGCTTTTCTCAGGAGACCATTTATATCTCCAACCTTTACTTCCTGTATCATAACCATCCTCATGAACTTGCTGAACTAATGATACATACTTCTCTTTAGGTAAAAATCCCCTTTTTGGATTAGCTACCCTATAAACATCTGACCATTCTCTTGCTGAATGATCCTGTGCTTGAAATAATGCATCAAAATTCCAGAATTCTAACTCGACTAAAGGTCCTCTCATCTCTTGAAAACCAAGTCCTACTAGTTTCCTTTTCACCATATCTAGAAATTGTGCATAAGGTTGTTTTCTTCCTCCATAGAAAGCTGGAGGTGAAACTTCAAGATTGTATTCTTTTAGTTTAACATCTTTCCAAGTTCCATTTCTAATCATATTTGGACTTAAACGACTTATTTCAGATGATTGTTTTATTTTTTTCTTAACTTCATTATAAGAAATTAATGTTTCAAGAATTGTATCTTTAACTTCTGCTAATTCAACAAGGTTTCTTTCTAGAAGAATCGCATCAAAGTCTCTTGTGTCGACTTTTTCATTGGCTGCAAGTTGTTCTATGATTGCTTGCAGATTTGCATTTATTTCAGCATCTGGTTTAGCTAGAGTTATTACTCCTTTCTCAATTTTAATAAAATCGTTTTTCTTTAGAAGCCCAATTCCAGCATTCATTTCTTTCTTATCACAGCCAATTAATTCAGCTAAGTTTGCGAAATGAATATTCTTATTCTCTTTTAGAACATCTACAATTCGTCTCTCTATAAGTTGTTTTTCTGCAGCGTCTCTTCCCTCTTTGATAAGAGAAATAAGATGCCTAACCACAGATAATCTAGAGATTAGTTCATTTGATACTAGGAAATTAAGAAAATATTCCAATTTACCTCTGTCTAACTTAGTTATTCTCTCTATTTCCTTGATTGAAATCTTCTTTTCCTTATCTATGATTTTGTAAATCTCAATAGCTTCTGTAGGTAAAGATATAATCTTCTCTGGTTTACTCATTGTTCAATACTCCTAACATAATAGTTTAAAAAAATAGTTACCATTAACTTATTGGTTTTTGGGCTTTTGGTGAAAGTTATCAAAATTCCAAGGTACGTTACGCCCCATAAAGGTTTGAGTCAAATTAGACTTAAAGATTATTTAAGATTTTCTAGATAAAACCTCGTCTAGTTAATAATCCGAGATGTTATCATTGTATTCAAAACCTTCTTCATCATTAATATTACTTGATTCTTCCCCAAAATCATCATCTTCGAAATCTTTGTCTTTAATTTCTTCTTGGTGAAGATCTATTATTTCGTTAGAATCCATCAGTTGATCCAAATCATCATCTGAACCAATTTCCATTTCAAGTATCCATCCTGCTTCATATGGACTTTCGTTTAGAAGTTCAGGTGATCGTTTTAATTCATCATTGGTTTCATGTATTTTTCCACAGATTGGTGCTTTAATCACAAGAGTATCTTCGATTGAATCAATAGAGATTATTTCTTCATCCTTTTCTACAAAGATTCCTGTTTCAGGTAAACTTATAGAGATAATGTCGTCTAAAATATATTGACCAAAATCTGTTATTCCAACACGAAAGATACCTCTATCTCTATCTTCTAACCACACATAAGTAGAATAAAATAGGCAATTTTCGGGAAATTTGAATTGGCGTTTCATTTCAACCTAACCCAATCGTTAATAATCTGTTTTTGAAGTTTTCCTTATTTATCTTTTTCTAGCTTATTTGTTAATGGAATACTTATAACTAAAAATAAAGAGGAAAAAAAGGAGGTATTGATAATAAATTATCTTAACCGCATTCTTAAAAGGAATTTGTTATCTACTAGGTTGAATAATGTTGATAATGTTTCCTCAAGAGGTATTTTATTGAAGTATTCAAGAGCTACACTTATTGTTACTTCTTTGTAATCTTTGATGAACTTGTAAATTCTTTGACTTAATGGATTTAGCTTAACTACTTCCTTCTCTTTCAGTGTATTGACTGAAAGTGGGTGTAATGTCCAAACGAATAATTCTTCGCTTAATGTATCCATTATTTGTCTTGAATTCTTTTGGAAATCATCAGTAACACCATTCCAATCATGAAGAATTGGTTGGAACCTTTTCTCAAACCACTCAACAAAGTTTGCTAAACCAGTCTCTACATCAACAGAAACATCAGTAGTACTAAATAGATATACGCAGATACAATCTTTAGCAGAACTTGAAACAACAAATTGGCCATAGTCGAGTTTTTTTACTGAACCAGCTGCTCCTCCACTTATTTCACTCCCCATTCCAGAAACAGCTGCCAAGAATCCTGTAACTAAAGTCGAATCTACGGCTATTTCTCCTCCAAGATCCCATTCATAAACAGGTAATCCTGTCTCTTTATGGACAATTATTACTTTTCTCATAGCTAAAACACTTGTTAATATCTTTGATATTTTGTCAAGATACCCTTTCTTGGATGCTTTCTTCTTTTGTTTCTTTGGTCTAATTACTGCAAAGTAGATTGTGAGAGCTATGAAAATAACTGCTAAAGCAGCCAATCCTCCAACCATGTAGTAGGTGTATTCTCTAAATAGGAATGATAACAAAGCTAAGAAAGCTGGAGATGCTGTGGCTACTGGTTCACTTTCTACACTCGATTTTGAAAGCAAAACATATTGATTTTCAGCACTTGGAGTATATGAAACATAATAACTGAGGCTTGTTACCTGCCATGGAATTTCTATTTCTACACTGGTTCCTGTGTAGGTTCCAGCTGAACCTGTTAATGCTATCGTCACATTGAAAGTCTCTTCAGTTCCATCGTTATAATAGAATGTATAGAAAACTACGACTGTATCTCCAGAAGGATTAGGAGCCTTATGAATTGTATTAAGACTCAGTGGGAATAATAATTCTTGAGTCGCATTTTCGATAGTTACAGTAAACTGAAAAGTGTCCAATTGTCGTAATTCTCCTTCAATGTCTACTGTTATATCATAATCAACAGGAGAATGGAAAGTCAATTGGATAATCACAGTTTTTATAACATAACCATATTGCTCGAATGTTAGTTCTATTAGAAAGACTGTTCCAACAGCTAAAGCGGTATTTGGTGTAAAAATAATTTGATGATATTGATCTAATAGAATATTATACTCGATAGTGAAATATGTGTTTATATCTAAGGAACTATTAGCAACATCAAAATTTGCAGAAACTGTCGCAGTTAGTATATTGGAATAACCAGAGATTACATCTTGATACCAGAATAAAACTTCAATATCTTCACTCGCGTAATCAGTGATATCTAGTTCACTCATTGGCGTATCAAGGTAGGTCGTTCGTTCATTTACTGTAATGAATATTTGTAGCATTTGTGGAGCATAACCTGGTTCCATTAGAGTGATGTTGAGATAAAATACTCCAAGAGTACCAATTGGGTTAATATTTATAATTATTGTATCACTTATGTTTGAAGGAGGATCAAAGGTGACAGATATATCCCCTTCTACTATAACTGTATCTGGTTGTGGGATATACTCCATTAATGTTGTATCCCAGTACAATAATCCTACTGTAAAACCTTCCTCATAGTAAATTGAAATATCAGAGGAATATCCTACATCAAAATCAGCATCTGTGGCTTTTGATATTACTGGTATTGATATTGTTGCTGAAGCTTCTTCATAACCATTTTTTCCTAGTGTAATAGTTACATTAATGACATTAACACTAACATCATTGTTAATGAAAGTGAAGTTATATCTAAAGCCCCATTCTACTAAACTAACAAAGTCGCAGCTACTGGAACTGTAAGTGAATGTTATGTATTCTGCACTGTATATGACTTGTTCATGTGTAAGATCATTGAATTGTATGACAACTGTTGTTTCATATCCAACATAGGATACAGCTGGTGTAAAAGGCTCGTTTTCAACAAGTTCTGTCTGAATAATTAATACTTCCAGATCTCCAAGCACAAAATCAGTAACTGATTGGTAATTTGCCAATGTTACTGAAACTGAAATTTCAATGGCAGTAGCAAATTCATTGCTGTTTGTTACAGTTATTGTATAATTTACTCCTTCAGTACCTACAACTAAGTTGATATTTGGTACATTTGCAGAAGGAGTTACAACAGCCCCTGTTAAGTCAATAGAATGATTGATATCAAACAATGTAAACTTAAAGATCACATTATGATAAACATATATTGTTGTTGGTGTTGTTACATCGTGAATTTCTGTTTCAGGTGCAGTAATTTCGAAAGTATAAACATCTGAAACTACCTCACTTGAGTAATTTGCTTTATAATTGTCTATAGATAACTCAATATAAACTGAATAAACACCTATGTCCAAGCTATTAGTAGTAGTATTTATATTTAATATCCATTCTTTTGGAGATCCATCATAAGTAAAATTATAATCAACTGGAGAAGTCAGGTAGTAATAGGTTCCATCATACAGAGTAACATTCAAATCATCATAATAATCGAGATTTACATCTGCCGTCACATCATGTAGCGCTATATAGTAAATCGCATTATCTGTGTAATTTGTTGAAGTTGAACTAAATTGTGGACTTAGAGCCAGTTCATAGAATACTGTCAAACTGAAACTTGTTGAGTTCGTTTCAAGAAAAGCTCCTGTTCCTGCAATTTCAACAGTGTAAATACCTACATCAAAATCAACCAATATTGAAGTATTATATTCCGCTGAACCATAATAATCTAAATTAGCATTTGTATTCCATGTAGCATTATAAACGTTATAAGACACAGTTGCTGATGATATTGGATTTCTTGCACCTGTTGTGTATGGTTCACTAACATTGAAATAATAACCAGTGACCACTATAGAGTCAAGACCTTTTCTTGAAATATCATCTATAACCCAGTTAGCTTCTAATGGTATCTCTTCCCAAACAAAATCAAATTGTGTTTGAGTTTGAACAACAATTCTTTGAGAGTAAAAACCAACTTCAGTACCATTTTGCCAGAATACGGCTGCAGTCCAAAAACCTGGCTCATCTGTTCCATAAGCTGAGGGATCAAAAGATATCTCAGGAGTATAGAAACCAGCACTAACTTGAGTAATACCAGCTAAAGTATAAGAAGTTGTATCAGTATAAACAAGATCTCCCGGTAAACCACTTTTAATTGGTATAATATTTCCATTTCCATCATATAATGTGTAGTTTAAGCTTCCAGTTGTAACATCATATGGGATTCCTGCGCCATCACCTTGAACAAGAGTATTAGCTACAATATTTGATCCAGCATAACCTATAGATTGAGTTGCAGTACCTATCCAATAACCTAATAGATATCTTTCTGTAGGTGTTGTATCATCCATCAATGTTAAATCACTAAGATAGTTAGGACTCTTCGTGGACAAGATCCAATTCCCTGCAGAGTTGTTGTTAGCAAGAGCAACTTTGTAACCTGCTGATTCTCTGGTACCAGGAATCGTATTTGTATCATTATAATAGAACGCGAATGTTGTATCATGCCAATCCGTAGGAGAGTAAATAAAATGATAACGATCAAGGTTAACATAGGGTGTAATATAAAGCAAAGGCGTATACCATGAAATGTTCCAATCAACACTATAATTCCAATAAGATGAATTAGAAGCTTGGAATATAGAAGCAGCACTATAGCTTTTAACAAACGCATAACTATTGTCGAAAGTAATTTGCGTTGAAGTATTTGCAGTTAGTGTATGCAATCCAGTTTCAGAAATAGATTCTGTTAAAGAAGTAATAGATACTGAATTATCAGTAAGATCTATGGCGTTTGGGTCACTAAATGTTAATGCAAGACCACTAGAATCAGAGGCAAGTAATTCAGGAATGAGTGTTAAATCGTACGTATTCTGTTGTGTCCAAGACCTTGTTGCATTATCCATTTCGAATGTTTTGCCATCATAAGGAGCCACAATATATTTATCCCATGCAAAGTGATCATATGTACTATCATCATTATTATCAATTATAGTTAGATTGGCTACAACATAATAGCTTCCCTTTTCAAGCAAAACATCGGTAAAATCAAAATATCTTATGTTGCTTGAAGATCCAAAAGGAGGTGTATTTAAGGAGTCATAAGGATCATTAACATCAGATGTTAAAACAGAAGACATATTGGGTCCATAAGGATTAGTTGTGCTAGCGTTTACTACTAATATCTCTAATTCATAAATGCCAGTAAAATCACTTGGAATATAGTTTAATAAAATCTTAGCACCATAGAACATAGCATAATCCCATTTAACCTCAAATTCTTGAGCTAATGCAACGGACTCATACCATGTCAATTTCTCTCTTAAGGCACCACCACTTGTTTGACTTTCCACTGGATAATAATCTTTTACAGCTGTCATATTGGTTATTCCATATTGAAGACTTGTGTTTGTATAATCTGAAATTGTTGACAGTGTATAAGAATTAGTAATAATTCCACTATCTTCTGTAAGATTTAAAGCGAATTGGTGGTCAACCGCCAGATTATCATCTACAGAAAAGCTATCACCTGTATTTGAATCATCTTGGATAGGAGAATAAGCTGAGCCTATTTCCTCTGGTCTGATATCTTGGCTTAAAACAGAGTCAAAAGAGATTTCTGTATAATAATCAGCCCCATTATATGGATATGAGTTATCACTGAATTGTGATGAACTATTCATTAGTCCAGAAGACGCATAAATCTGTGGGATAGGTGCGAACATCACGGAAATCAAAATATAATAGGATAAAATGTACAGAGGGAACTTCTTACGTTTACTTATACTACTAGGAAGCTTCATTAAATTATACATTAATTTAGGTTTAAAAAATCCTTCGACAAAGGCTGTAGGATTCTCCGAACTTAAACAGTATTGCTTTGGTTTTTGTCGGGTAGAATCCCCGGAAATATACCTAATATTCTTCTGAAGTCAGAAGGTACATTTATCTCAGAAACAACGATAGCTCCTTCAGTAGAAACATCTATTAGATTAAAACTATTTTCAAATGAGGAAGTAGTTTGTGATGAAAGAGTATTGCAGTTTACAAAAGCAGTTTTTTCTACTCTTGTACAGAAAGCTTTTCCAAGATGCCCAGATAAAACCAGATTAACGCCAGTATCTGTAAGTAGTCTAAGAACATCTCCAGCATCTTCTAAAGCAGAGATTTCTCTCGTTCCTGGAATTGGAATGAGATGGTGATGCATAACAACAGTGTGAAACTTATCTAATGTTTCCTGACGTGTGTGGTATACATATCTTTCCAATCTATTTTGCACAGTTCTACCAACTACTCCTATTTCAGTTTCTGGAACTGAAGTATTCAAGACATAGAAACAGGATTCGTTTTTCTCATAGATGTCTTCTGTTTCAAAATACTTGTGTACTAGTGTTTCTCCGAATCCTTTCAGGTCATTTGGACCAGGACAGAAAACCAATTTATCTGTATAATTGGAAAATGCATCGACAGCAATCTCATAATCACTTGATCTTCCTTTTGAAGTAAGATTACCACAATGAAGTATTAAATCAGGGTTGGTTGCGTCAATTAGGTCCATTCCTTTCTCAAATAATTTAGAGTGACCATCAAACGATGTACCAAAATCTGTACCAGAAATTTGTGCAAGTCTTAACCACTTCCCTCCAGATGAATCTACCATTCTGAAGCGACGAGTGATAGTCTTAATTTCAGTTCTTATTGGTGTTCCATCTGTCTCCATTGTTTTTACTCTCACTTCTTTTTCAGGAGTTATCTCAACATAATTTAAAGATCGAGGACCACCACTCCTAGTTTTATAACTAGAAACACATCCCGCGGAAACAATGATTGTGTCTTCTACCTTATAGACATTAGGATGATGTTTATGACCTGTAAAAACTGCGTCCACATTATGATCCAGTAATATGGAGAGCATATCTCCAGCATCAATTGCATTAGATCTTTCTCTACCAGTTTTTGGAATTGGTAAAATGTGATGATGAAAACCTATTATCTTAATTTTCGCATCTCCATACTTCATTAATATCTTTTTTGTATAATCTAATGCCTCTCTCCCAAATCTTCCTCCATCTCTATCTGGGATGCATGAATCCAGTCCTATAAAGAGAACATCTTCAGAAAATTCGTGAAATTCTCGAGGACCAATTTTCTCTTCCCAGACCTCAAAACCTCCACTTCTGCTATCATGATTACCTATTATCCAATATATTTTTGGAGAATTAACCTTTCTTCTTAATTCATCTGCTAAAATAAATTCTTCAATCAATCCATCTTGTGTTAAATCTCCGGTAAAAATAGAAAAATCATGTGGTGTTTTGTTAATCACTTCTAGAGCTGCATCATAACTCGGTTTGACAAATTGTTGTCTAGGGGTAATATGAGTATCACTGAAGTGAATAATTCTTACTGGATTAGCCATTAAGAACAGTTAGCAAGTTTAGCTAATTATCTTTATCGCTAGTTTGCTTGTTGATTGCAACTATACAAAATCTTTAACTTGTATTAATTCTAGATAAGTTCAATGACGCTTAGAACCTATGAATTGGATGACCCCGTATCAAGCGTAATGACAAAAGGGACTCTATCCATTAAATCTTCAAAAAACTTAAAAGAAGCAATAACAATTATGTCAGATTTTGATGTGGGGTCACTACTTGTAACAGTTAATGGTAATGCAATAGGAATTATTACAAGCAAAGACATCATAAAAGTAATATCACAGGAACAAGATCTCAAGAAGGTTAAAATTAAAGAGGTTATGCAAACACCTATTATAAAGATTAATGCAACAGAAACAATATCAGCAGCATTGCTAAAAATGAAAGAACAGAAAATTAACCACTTGATTGTTGTTGATGGAGAAAAAATTATAGGCATGATAAACCCACTCAATCTCCTTATCTAAAAGTACGGTTAGAATAAGAGTTAAGTTTTTCAGTGAGTTTTTGTAATTTCTCATAATAAGGAATAGTGTGTTGAATTTGAGTAGCGACGAAAATGAATTATCTCCGGATTCTGTTAGAAAAAAACAGAAATTTAAAACCATTCTAACAACAATTGGTGATAGTTTAGAAAAAGTTTTCAAAACTCAAATTTTCGAAACTACTGGAGAGATGCCTTCTGTTATCTCGATTAAGGATGTGAATTCTATTGATAAAGGAACATCAAAATCAAAAGTTCATTTTGTAACTTATTATCTAAATACCGACATCGGAGAGCACTCAATTAATCTGGTTGTCAAATTCTCAGCTGATGAGGTGAGGTTTAGTAAAGAGATTAAGAATTATGAAATCATATCAATGGTTCCTGAACACTTTCCAGGCATCTATATCCCAAAAATATTGTATAAAAGCAGTCAAAATCGAAGTATAATTTATGAGGGAGTAACAGGAACAAGTTTCAGAGAAACAAAACTTGACAAGGATTACAAGCACAAACTAGCAGGACAAACACTTGCTGCCATTCATGGAACAGAAACTAATCAATTTGTTACTGAACCATATAAGAAACTTATACTATACTTGCTTTCAACTTTGGGTGATTCTTCCATTCAAGAAGAAATACTGGACTTGATGTTACCTTCTTTTGTCTCATTAGAAAAATCTCTAGGAGCTACTATGATTCATGGAGATTTTCATCAAGGTAATCTACTTTTCTCATCAGATGCAACTACAATTACTCAAGATGCAATTGAAGAATTTCCCCCCAAAATTAAAGTATACATTTTAGACCCCGAGTTCATCATGCCAGGAAGAGATAGATCAGAAGATATAGGAACTTTTTTTGCAAAACCATGCATGAAGGAGTTTCAGAAATATGGTAACATAGATGACACGAAAAAGGACATATTTGCTTTTCTTAGTGGGTATAATTTTGCACTAAGAAAGCTAGGTACTGATTTTGATATCGAGGATCTATATCCTGGTGACTTAACCATAGGATTTCATATTGCTTCCTATGTCTTGTATGATATAAGTGATAGAATTGAACGTAAAAGAGACACATTAGATTCTACAGACATATATTCAAAACTAAGATTATTAATGAAAGTTTTACGTGAGAACTTAATTAGTTTTTAAAAAACAAACACTGATTATTTTAGAAAAGTTTTGGAAAGTGCCCATTTTGTTCTAATGAAGTTTAGTAATTCAAAATATAATTGACTTTCAGATGTAGATATTAGTTCCAAGCCACTGGTTGCAGGATTATATGAGACGACGACAAAGAATGTTTCTCCCTTATAACTAATCTCTACAAGGGCAGTGATACCATCTATAGATGAAAGATCTCCAAAGACTAGACTGATATTATGGAGTGTGTTGATTATCTCAAGCATATCTCTTCCAGAAATTTGTTCAAGAATGATCATATCAGATTTATATTGACCAATTCCAGTCGAATCTGTGAAACTTTCCTCAAGTTCAGCTTTCTTATCTTCAGGAATAAATTCAAATTCTATTTGAATAGTTTGAACATTACCCAGATAGTTAATACGTTGTAGTTGATTTGCTAAATGGTATATTTCTGGAGAGCTTTCAACTTTATGACTCACAGTTGCTCACTAAGAAATACATTAAGCGAACATTCTAATATAAGCTTTGTTGTGGTAATAGCTATTCAATTTGGTGTTACATGCATTTAAAAAATGGAAAAATGGGTGTTTAAATAACAAAAAAACATGTAAGTGAATGGTAAGTAACGGAGCAAGTCTGTATTAGTAAGATATTATGAGAAAAATATCGAGTATTAAATACAGAACTATAAACTTATTATTGCGGATAAACCTACTAGAAACCTTGAGGCAATTGCGGATAAAATACTGAGATTGCTTTTATAAGGGGAGCTTATCCGTATAACTTACGAAGCAAGGGGAATAACCAAATGGCAGATGAAGAAATACCAGTTTCAGGCAAGAAACTATTAACAATCTTGGAAAAAAAGGGACCATTAACTCAAAAGCAACTAATTAAAGCATCAGCAATTCCTGCAAGAACTGCAAGATATGCTTTGCGAAGGTTAATTGAATTAGGGTTAATAGTCAAAAGAAGCAACTTAAACGACATGAGAAGTGTTTTCTACTTCTTAGTTGATAACTAAGCCCCCTTTTTTCCTTTCATCTTTTATTTTTAATCAACTCTACTAGTAGTACTTTGTTTTTTGTTTTTCTCAAGTAATTTTCCTTTTCAACAAAGTTTTTGTATTTTGAGATTGTTTATACAGATATGGATGACGATAGTTGTGACTTAGCAATTATAGGACCTGGTTTAACTGGAATGTCTGCTGCAATTGCTGCATATTCAAAAAATCCAGATTTAAGAATCAATCTTTATGGATTACCTTTTGATTCAAATACAGCGAAGAAAGGTGAAATAGAAAATATTCCTGGTACTGATAAAATAGTGGGTGTAGATCTAATTCAGAAGGTAACAGAACAACTTGAGAAATTAAATGCTGAATCAGCACAAAAAGTTGTTAAAGAGATGAAAGAACAACAAGGTGTACACAAAGTCAGCTTATCTATATCCTTGCTTCAATTGGAACAAGCTTCTTCAATACATATCATAAATGATAATGTTAAAACTGTAAACCAGATAGAGACAGGCTTTGAAATAATCACAGAAAGCCAAAAACATAATGCAAAAGCAGTTATTTTATCTACAGGACTTCCCGAGTTAAAGAACTCAATTAAAGGTGAAGAAAACTTTGTTCATAAAGGAGTTTCTCATTGTGCTGTTTGCGATGGAGCACTTTTTAGAGGACGAAAAGCAGTCATTATTGGTATAGGCAATTTTATTGCTAGAGGAACATTGCACTTAAGAGAATATTGCAGAAAAATAACAGTAATATGTCCTGAAGCTGAGTTAGGATGTGATAAGAGGTTTTTGAAAAAGATTGAAAGAACTCAAAATATCAAGATTCACTATAACATTAATTTAGAAAGTGTAGAAGTTGTGGGTTCAAATGTTGTTCAAGGCGTAAAGTTTACTAAAGAAGGAGAAGAAAAAGAAATATCTACTGATGTTGTCTTTATTGAACTTAAGGATAAACCAAACTTAACACTCTTGCAGGGTTTAGATATTGATGTTAATGATGATGGGTTCATTCAAACCAACGAATTTAATTCAACAAACATCAAAGGATTATTTGCAGCTGGTACGGTTAAAGGTGAAATAGACTATTCAACAATTCTAATGGGTGATGGTTATAAGACTGGAATTTTTGCTACCGATTATCTTGAGCAATAATTCTGGAACTGGATAGGAATTCTTTTTATATCTTTTTTTTATCATAAAGTTGTGAAGATTGCCTTTGTTTTTGCACATCCTGATGATGAGTCCCTAAGTTCAGGTGGGACAATTGCCAAGTATATAGGTACTGGACATGAAGTGAGTACGGTTTGTTTTTCTTCATCTTCAGATAGAAAAAAAGAATATTCTGAAGCTACAAAAGTTTTAGGAGTTCAAAAACCAATTATCTATGAATATACTGATGTAGCAAATTACGAAAAGGAAATTACTAAAGAGTTTATTTCTTTCCTTTTAGAGTTTCAACCTGAAGTAGTTGTGACTCACCTTGAAGATGATTATCATATTGATCATCGGATAAGTCACAAAATAGTACGAGAGGGGATAGAATGGGCAGCTCATGAGACACAGCATGAAAATTCTCATCTTGTGTCCAAGCTTTATGTTGCTGAAACAACAATCTTAATTCCAAATCCTCACATTCTCGTAGATATATCAGGGTTCTATGATGTAAAAGAATTAGCTATCAAATGCTATAAATCACAGCTCTATAAAGGAGGAGAGAATTTCTATATCAAATTCCATAAGCATAGAACATTGATGAGAGGTGCTCAAGCTACAACAAAACATGCAGAAGCTTTTTCACAGATTCCTTTGAAGAAAAATAGCCCATTCTATAAGTCAAAACATTCGGAGCTTTAAAATGAATGATGTGTTAGTTTTTCCCGAAATCAGTTATTATGTTGATAACTGGTTTCAAGAAGAGCAAAAGTTATTTAATCAATTTAAAAATGAAAGGAAAAATAACTCATTAGAAGAACAGCTTCAACTTGTTTCACTTGTCTTGACAAAAACTAAAAATAATTCAGATTTGATATTATTTGCCTTAGGTAAGATTCTATATAATTTATCGTTATTTGATGAATTGGAAAAAGAGCTTGTAAAACACAAGAATAACAACTACTTATTCCTTTGGCAAGGATTTTCCTTTACTCGTAAAGGGGAATACGATTCAGCAGAGATTATTTTTCAAGACCTTATAGACGAAGATGACCATTTAATCAGTCTATCAAGTAAAATTGGATTGGCAAGAATTAAAGATAGAAGGGGAAAGAAGACAGAAGCAATTTTATTTTTCAATCAAATCAAAGAAATACTTACTGGACTATTAGTAGGTAATAAAAAGCAAATCTATTTGGATGTATGGCTCAATTGTATCTATGGTGAACTATGGTCAGCTAGAACTGAAAAAAATGTAGAAGATTCAAAGAAAAGCTGTTTAGAAAAACTCCATCAAGCAAAAGAATATGGAGACAGAATACATATTGCTAAGCTAAACAATCTCTTAGGAGTTCTTGAAAAATACTCAGGTAATTGGAATAATTCAAAAAATTATTTTGAACTAGCAGGGAAATATTATAGCGAACTTGGTGATAAAAGAGGGGAAGCTTCAACTTTTTCTAATCTAGCAGATGTTGAAAGAATGCAAGGAAACTTTAATAGTGCTGAAAATAGGCTTCAACAAATTATACCTTTATATGAAAAATGTGATGATAAAAGATCTTTAGCAATCGCACATTCAAATTTAGGAGATATTTACGCTCAGAAAAGACTAATAGCTTCATCTATAGATGAATTTGTTTTAGCAAAAAGAATTCTAGAAGAGATAGGAGCAAAAGATGACTTAGTTGATTATTCTTTAGCTGAGTTATATATAGAACAAGGAAAAGTAGTAGAATTTAATCAGGTTTTAGGAGGATTAATAGAAGGAAAAACAGCTAAAGAAATTGAACAAAATCCTCATATCCTTTATTTTTTTGGGAAAAAGGAAATAAAGAATTTGAATATCTCAAAAGGTAAGAATTATTTGAATCAATCATTAAAGGTTGCTGCTAAAAAGAGCATGGATCACTTATCAGCAAAGATTCTTATTGACCTTATTCAGGTTATCTTGTTCAACTACTTATCCAATCAAAAAGAGGAGGATCTATATGAATGTGTGAAATTTTTAGATGATCTGAAACTTTTAACAGTAGACAAACAACCAGATACATCCTTTAAACCAATTTTATTGGATATTGATGGTTATTGTAAATCTATTTCTAAAACTAATAATGTCCTCGAAAAACGAAGATTAGTACTAGAAGCTCAAAAGATTATCAAAGAGTTGGTAGATTTGATAAGATATAATATATCACCTGAACAGGATACAGCGGTAATCTTGCCAAACCAGCTTATTATTCTACATAGGTCAGGGATTCCATTAAAGAAATATCTAAAGAAAGAAAAGATAGTTGATGACGTACTTCTTTTTGGGGGAATGGTTAGAGCTGCGAAAGACATAATTTCTGAAGTTTTTACAAGTGAAATTGGCAAAGTTATGAAAATTGACTATGGAGAGGATATAGTTATTCTTGCTGAATTTGGTTATAAAGAAACGGGAATAGTTATGATTACAAGGAAAGATACTTTTCATCAAAGAAGAGCTTTACATGAATCTGTTAAAGAATTAAATCAGATTACCTTTCCTGAAAAATACCATGGAGAAATTAAGAATTCTTTAGAACAAGCGATAGATGAAGTTATTTTCAAATGGTTTGGTGAAGGATATCTAGGGGAAAAGTAATTTTAAATAAGAAAAATTGGCGGACCAGGCAGGATTTGAACCTGCGACCAACTGCTCCGCAGGCAGCCATTCTATCCACTGAACTACTGGCCCATTAAAATCAAGAAACTTGTTTCTTTCTAAACTTTCTCCCTCTTTATATCTTTCGATTAAGAATTCCTAATCTCAAGCTAGAAAGTTTATCTTCTTATACCTTTCAATTATCTGCTTATTTCTATCTACTTGATCTTTCTTGTTATAGAAATCCCACACTTTTATTTCTTTTAGTCCTTCAGTTTCAAGTACAGTCATTTTTACAGGTTTCAGATTTTTCTCTGAATCAATTGAAATTTTTGCTTCATTTTCTAGTTCTTCCAGTCTGAGTACTAATCGTAAATAATGATCAAAAAGATGATAATCATTCCACAATAATTTAAATAAATCTTTGACGTTCACTTGACCTTGATTTTCAGTAATTTTTTGAAGATGATTTTCGATTGTTTTTTTAGCCAACAACCGAGCTTCTTCATTATCACCCCAAAATCTTGTCATTTACTTTCAGTACTCTCAGTCTGTCGAACCTATTTAAACACCACAAAAGAATCATATAATTTGTAGTCTTAATGAGAAATAAGCACTTTAATTTTATGATTTTAAGTGAAGTTTTATTAATAACATATTATTGTCTAATTCAATATATTGAGGTTTATCTCAGCTTGAGGCGAATAAAATTACAGACATTATTGACAATAAGAAAATAAAGGATTTGTTAGCTAGGGAGAAAAATCTTGTTAGATTTGGTTTAATGACTTACATGTTACCTATTCAAGGAGTAGCCTCAAATAAAGTTACTATCGGTAATCAAGAACTTCTGATGTTAGGATCGTATAGCTATTTGGGATTGATTTCACATCCTGAAATATTCAAAGTAGCTCATGAAGCTTTAGATAAATATGGTAGTGGTGCAGGAGGAGTAAGATTACTTACTGGAACAGCTGATATACATGAACAGTTAGAAAGAAAAATTGCTGATTTTAAAAGAACAGAAGATTCAATTGTCTATAGTAGTGGATATGTTACAAACATGACTTTAATATCTACACTCTTTGGTAAGGATGATCTTATTGTTATTGACAAATATGACCATCAAAGTATATACGATGGGTGTATTTTATCGAAAGCAGACTGGAAAAGATTCAACCATAATGATACTGGTGATTTGGAAAGGGTATTAGAGGAAAATCGTTCAAACTATAAACGCGTTCTGGTGATAGTTGATGGTGTATTTAGTATGGATGGAGATATAGCTCCAATGCCTGAAATAATAGAAATTGCTAAACAACATGATTCTTTTACTATGGTGGATGAAGCTCATGCTCTCGGGACAGTTGGTCCTAATGGACGAGGTGTTGATGATTATTTTGATCTTAAACCTGGTGCAGTTGACATTTATATGGGGACATTGAGCAAAGCTATACCTTCTATAGGTGGATATATAGCAGCTAGAAAAGAAGTCATTACATACCTAAAATTTACATCAAATGCTTTTGTTTTTAGTGCAGCACTTCCACCAATGTGTGCTGCTGTATCATTAAAAGCTCTGGAAATTATAGAAACTGACAAAGAATTGATTAAATCACTTCAAAAGAATTATGCCTATTTCATTAATGGAGTAAAAGAAATGGGTTATAACACATTGAGAAGTAAAGATACACCAATTGTTCCTGTAATTATAGGAGATGACATCAAAACTTTTCGTTATGCTAAGAAAATGAAAAAGGAAGGGATTCTTGTTCCTCCAATAGTATTTCCAGCAGTTCCAAGAGAAGCTGGAAGATTACGTTGCTGTGTAATGGCAACCCATACAGAAGACGAAATAGATTTCATTTTGGAAACCATGGAAAAAATTGGTAAGAGCATGAAAGTAATATAAATCCCAAATGAAATAACAAGTCTCAAAAACAGATAGTTTTATTTTAAATAAATTTAACAATACATTGAGCGAAGCGAAAAGGCAACTATCGGCTTATAGCTGAGGAACCTCCTGACTCCAATAAAATCGATGTGGATGTAAATCCACCATATGAGAATATGGCTCTTGGAACAGAAACGATACGACCTATATTCAGAGACAATGATGCGATGAATAGAGTGGTGACACTTCTAGAGATAATTTGCTGAGGAGGATATAGGAACCGCTGAAACGGTCAATCATCGAGGAGCAAGCTTAAGTAGAGTTCATATGAACTGGGTAAAGTGCTTAGATGAATGTTGCCCGGAAGGTCCTTGACGGCTTCCAAACAGAATCAGGGGTATTTTCGCATCGTTCACTAAGTTTTTTTCTGATTACAGGTGGAAAATTCTACTAACTCACGTTAAACTTATTAAACCAAGAAAAAATATTATATTGAATAATAAAATAGAAGTGCACTAAATGTACAGGAGGTCAATGAAGAGTAGTGTCTTCAGCTTAATAGTAGGAATCGCTTTTATATCTCTTTTATTGAATCCTGCAACTCTGCCAACTGAAGCAAGAGAACCTCCTATAGACAATCTATTTCAACCGATTTTTCATACTCTCGAAAATGCTACATTTGTCATGGAATTAAACACAACGGCTCTAACTAGAGGAGAAGATGATCTACTAATATTATTTCAGTACACATATGAAGAAAACGAATCATATATCCCTGATTCGTATATCTTTTTTAACATTACAAATCCGTCAGTTGAAATAATTTATGAGAATACAATACTTCTAAATGATACAGAAACAGGATATTTCAACCAAACCATTCCTTGGCCCACATTCAATGGTCAAGACGCCGGTAATTATTCAGTCACCGCTTTTGCAAATAGTACAACATCAAAAACATATAATGCCTCATCAACATTTGAACTGACCGTTCTTCCTTTTGGAAGGTTAAGAATGTTTTTCCCTATTAATCCTGTTTATCTTGAAAGAGAACAGAATAATGAGGTCTTTTGTATAATTTCCAACACGGGTGAAACAAAGGCAACAAATGTTACCGTCACAAATGAAATAACGAAAACAGGTACAACAGGTTCTGTTACTTGGGCAATCTTAATATCTAATCTAGAAATAGAGGGGGGAGAAAGCTTTTCAGATTATATTGGGTTCTATCCAGATACTTTTCTCTATCAGAAGCACTCTTTTACCATTACTTATAAAACAGTAGATGATCCAGAAACTGAAAAAGTAACGGAAAGTGATACACTACAAATCATTGTTATGCCAGAGATAGAGATTGATGTCTGGAATCTACCCATTAATGTAACAATGGGAGAAGAATACTTGATTGAATATGAAATAACGAATAATGAAGGTGTTACGTTATATGTTTTACCAATAGTTGATTGTGATAATATAGAATTTGAGGGGATTGAAGATTCAACAAGGGCAATCTCAGGTAAAAACTATTTATCAGTCATCGGAAACCCAATCATCTCTGGAGCTGTTGCATTATTTTTCACAATAGATTTAGAATGGACTACTATAGCAGAAACAAAATGGTATTCTAATTTACTCTTAACGAGATTTCAAGAAGTATCAGTTATTCCTATTGAACCTAATCTTGATACGTTACAAACAGAGCAAATTATATACGGAATTATTTTTACAGCACTACTTTTAGGGTTAGCTTATTTTTCTAGAGATATTTTTCTAGGCATAGCAAAAAGAACACAGATTTCTAGAACAAGAATTTTCCCCGAACTAAGATATCCTTTTGAAACGGTAATTCTGGATGGATCAAATATTGCATGGGAAGAGAAGAGCTTGTCAAATAAGCCAAAAATTGCTAATGTTGAATCAATGATAAATCGATTGAGTAGAGCGAATTTCAAGAAAATAATAACTGTTGCTGATGCAGCTTTAAGATATCAAATCGATGAACAGAAGAGATTAGATCAACTTGTGAGAGAAGGAGCCATAAAGATGCTTCCTGCTAGAGTAGATGGAGATAAATTCATTCTTCGCTTAGCTGAAGAGGAAGAGGCCATGATAGTGAGTAATGATATGTTCAAAGAATTTAGAGATGGGGCTCCATGGATTGATGAAAGAAGAATTCCATATACTATTCTTGAAGGAGAAGTGTATTTGCACCCAACATCTGCATCAATAGATCCTGATTCAGATGATACATCTTCAGAGGAATAAAATCAAAAAAACGATTCATCTGTTGACAAAAACTATAGGACATTTCGTATAAAACCGAGTCATTATATAGTGTAGTGTCAAAGATTATAATGAAAATATTATGAATATGGACCAATGGTATCATGAGTTCTCTAGTTTTAAACAGACACATGAAAATAGTTTAAAATTAGATAATTTGCCAAATGATTATTTCTACAGTACAGAATATGATTATATGACATTACCCGAGGTTCAATTGTTACTTGCATTATCAGATTCAAATATTTTATATGGTTTTTCAGGATTAAGAAAAACTACAACGCTTCACCAGCATCAACTTACAAAAGCTTTGAAAAGATTGCAAGACAGAAAATATTTGCTAAAAAACAACTATGGAACATATGAATTAACACATGCTGGAAGCAGATATACTAAATCACTAATTAAGGATCTTTTAAATGCTAAAGCGGTAAATGTACAAGACACCAATTATAGCTCAAAATGGCAAAAAATCAGAACAATACCACCTTTAGATCAGGAAGAAATAAGTTCTATCCTTGAAAGAAGATGGTTTGGTGATTTCCGTTTTCTCTACAAAAGAACAATAAAAGATCAAATCAAATTGTGTTGGAAAGATAGTGATGATAATCAAGTCCACCTATTTGTTAACAGAAATGGTTCAATTGACTTAGAATACAGAGAAACTCAACCCACAAATTCAAACATTAAAATGATAACAAAATGGGTAAATAATGAAATATTAAATCTGAATGATGTGAGAGTAGACATCTATGAAGATGAAATAACAAATCACATTGATAAAACAACTTATAATTAGTTAAATCGATGAAAACACTAAATATTTAAATAAAAAAGAAAAATAAACGAGGTAATATTATGAACAATCCTATGAATAATCCAAATTTTAGTGGGATGACAAACAACCCATTTATGGATCCAAAACATGGTACAACAACTATAGCTTTGAAATTCAAGGGAGGCATCGCAGCAGCTGCTGACAAAAGAGCTTCTATGGGTACTTTTATAGCTTCAAAGAAAGTAGAAAAGCTGCATGAACTCAATGCTTTCACTATTGCTACTATCGCTGGGTTGGTCTCAGACGCTCAGTATCTAGTTCATCTGACAAGAGCAAACCTAAGTCTTTACGAATTAGGAAGAGGATATCCTCCTTCTACTAAAATGGCAGGTAGTCTTCTTGCATCTATCATGTATGAACAATATAGATCATATTTTCCTTATTGGGTTTCAATGATTGTAGCAGGCATAGATGATTATGGCGAACATATCTACACATTAGATATGGCTGGAGGAATCTCAGCGGAAGATTTTGCATCTACAGGGTCAGGATCTCTAGTTGCATATGGTGTTCTTGAATCAACTTGGAAAGAAAATTTACCAGAAGAAGAGGGTTTGAAAATTGCCATAACTGCATTAGCTACAGCAATTAGTAGAGATACTGCAACTGGTGATGGTATGGATGTTGTACTAGTGAACAAGAAAGGAATCAAGAGATTGACTCCTGAAGATGTAAAGAAGTATTTGGAGGCTTAAGAAAATGTTAGGACCACAATCTATGGGATATGATAGAACAACAACTATGTATTCACCTGAAGGACGTATTATTCAAACTGAATATGCAAGAGAATCAGTCAGGAGAGGAAGTATTGCTGTTGGAATTAAAAGTAAACATGGTGTAGTTCTTGCAGGATTACTTAGAATCGTTGATCTAAATGAACCCGATCTAAAGATTCACAAAATTTCAGATAAAATTCATGCTATCTTTGCTGGAGTTGCTGCTGATGGTAGACTTCTTATTACTCGTTCAAGATTAGAAGCAGAAATCTTCAACTTAACTTATGCAGAACCAATTGATATTCAAGGACTTTCGATAAAAATAGGAGATTACATTCAAGTATTCACACAACAAGGTGGTCTTCGACCATTTGGAGTGGGGCTGTTATTTGGAGGAATCGATCATAAAGGACCAAGTCTACATTTTGTAGATCCTGGAGGTGGAGTAATGTCCTGTAAAGCCAAAGCTATGGGCGAAGGTGATTCTGAAGCGATTGCTTATTTGAAAGAAACATATAATGAAGATTTAACAACTGATCAAATGGTTGAAATCGCCAAAGAAGCTGTCCGTAAGGCTGCAAGAGACATCGAATTAGTTGACGAAAACATTGTTGTAGAAATTATGCCATATAAGGCATAATAATTATTCTTTTTCTTTGAACTCTTTTATTATTTTTTGTTTTTTGATATTAAATGCAAAAACTATGCTAATTGAGAATTACACTGATAAAGAAATCTGGGTTCCAAAATCTGTTGTTGATCCTGATAAACGTATCAAACAATGGTTCATTGACCAGAAAGATAAGGAACTCAAAGATTTCATGAGGAAAAAAAAGCAGTCAGATTTAGATCGATTCTTCTAATCTCATTGTACTTTAATTATTGTTTTCTCTGACGTTTTCGTATAATTGTACCTATACTACTTAAGCCTAGAAATGAGCACAAAGTGATTAACATTGAAATAGCTGATTCATCAGTGTACTCACTAGTAGGTTCAGTGTACTCACTAGTAGGTTCAGTTATTGTTGCACATTCATAATCATAGATAAAGGGGTAAAGATCTGTCATATTGTATTTTCCATCTATAGAGTATTCTCCTTCTCCTTCATAATCTGTCCAAAAATTACCTGTGCTTGAATCATCATCATACCACTTGTTATTATAGCTATCATCAAAGGCTTGGGAAAAACCATATTCTGTACCTCCTAGATTATTGCAAATGAAGTAGTTATGATGTATGACATTCCAAGTTGAAAGCAAAGTAGCTATCTTAACTCCATATTTTCTGTTTCTTAGTAGAGTATTATTTACTATTTCTATATATTTTGAATCGACAAGTAGAATCCCTTGTCCATTAGATTCGACAGTATTATTCGATATTTTTGCATAATATGTTTCCCAAACTCTCATTCCTATTGAATTGTTCTTGCATAGATTATCTTCAATTATTGGTGGGATAGAGGGTGTTAATGAGTTGTAGAATGCATAGATTCCTGCGCCTTTGTTTTCCGTACATGTGTTTCTTGCAACAGTCATATTCGAACAAGTAACTACTCTAATACCTGATTCATTGTTCTTTGTACTGAAGTTATTCAATATTAGCAAATCATCAGTGAATCTAGTAAAAATACCATCATATAGATTCCTTGAACATTCATTATTAACAATCGTGATATTTTGTGACATATCAACATCAATTCCAAAAACACCTCCATTGCAATAATTATTCTCTAATCGATTGTGTTCTCCCCAGTTCATCATTATTCCAGAATAACCATAGTTAATTATGACATTGCGTTCAAATATCGAATGATCTACGTAATACAATATAATTCCTCCACCGGATAAGGTGTTATCTGTGACAATGGCATGATTTGAAAAGACTAATTTGATGCTGATCCCATTATTGTGACAATAATTATTTTTAATCTCAAGATAATCCACATGATCAGTAGCTATTCCATTCCGGTTTCCATAACATTCATTTTTTCTAATAAAGATACTATTAGATCCCCAAACGTAAATCCCCTCGTAATTGTGATTTGCACAAGTATTGTTTTCTATGACAACAATTCCAGCAATAATATCAGTGATTACTATTCCATCTTCTAGAGCAGATATGAAGCAATTAGAGATTATGAAACTCTTAGTAGTATTGAATACATATATCCCAACTGCGAAGCTTGTTGTGATTTCGTAATTCTCAATCCGATAAGGATTAGTAGGTGTTCCTTCTCCTGGAAACCCTTGTGTTATGAAATCCTCGTCTGATAGAATAATTATACTTGAGTGAAGTGTCAAACTTGATTTTGTTTTAGTTATTCTAGGGAATGATTTATGTTGTAAGTTTTGTGTTCGAGCGATATTTTTTGTGGTATCAGGTTCTGAATCTAGTTTACAAGCAAATGAAGCATAAAGAAAGATCAAGATGGTGCAACAAACATAAATCCTAATGAGTTTCTTAGACATTTTTATCTCCTTAATAAACTATTTTTAAAGCTTTAAAAGTTTCCTCTCTTTTTCCAAAAAAAAAGGAATGTTGTTTGCCATCAGTGCAACTATGAACTCAATGCAGACTTGAACGGTACAAGGAACATAGCAAAGAGGTTGATCAGATATGTTTTGGTACCAAGTGGAGAGTTCAAAAGGAAGAAAGTACTTCGAGACAGGCTTTCCGGTGAGTATCATAATCTAGAGCATTATGAACACTTCAAAACCTTAAGCCAGTGGCTTAAATATTCCTTAGGGGATATATCGTTTCTATAGATTCGATGGGATAGGTAGAGAACTTATCAGTTCTTAGTTTTGATAAGTTCGGTAATGAGTTCCCTCTAGTAACGGGAAAGGATTCCTTTGCTACAGCCAGAAGACCGGTACTGCTACAGATATTGTAGTTATAAACCCAATGAAGAACACAGTTTTTCATACAGATTTTGCTGGTCTAGGATGAGTCCTGAAATGATTTAAAGAATCCCAAATGGATTTTTGAATTGACTAACTCATAATACATGGGTGATTCACTTTGTTTCTTTGACTTTCTGTCTTAGATCCTTTTCACTCCTTTTCTTTTTTTCATTTCCTTTAAGAAACAATCACAGAAAAAATTCAAATCTATTTTACATATTCAGAAGAAGAAAAGTAATCAGTTGCATTCTCGTTAATTTTCAATTTTAGAAGTCCGAGAAAATACCCATGTATTATGAGACTTTTTGTGCTAAGTCATTTTTTATCTTCTTGAAGTCTATGTTACATAATATTTGGATAGCTAAAGATACTGGTGAATGTCTTTTTCATAAGAAGTATGGTAGCATAGGTCATGATGAAAACCTTATTACAAGCTTTTTGAGTGCAATAGAGATTTTTGCTCAGAATGTTGATGAAGGTTGTGACTTTCTTCAAACAAAGAATTACAAGTTCATTTATGCAACTGCAAAACAAACAGTTATTGTTGTATGCACAGATTGTGATGATGAAGATACTGCTGTGAGAGAGGATTTAAAACACATCCAAGAGGAATTTCATAATCGGTTTAATAAAGATTTAACTGATTGGAATGGACGAGTAGAACACTTTTCTTTAATGGATGATTTTGTTGACAAACGCTTAAGGAAGTATACTACTCCTGCTGTTAACCTTTCCAATACCAAACTAGAATTAAATCCAAGTACAGTTTCAGGAGATTTCAAAAAAACTTATAGTCAACAACAAAAGAAGCTTATTTCCTTGTTGAAATACAAAGGAGCTGCTACCTTGAACGATATTGTAAAGTTGATGAAACTTACTGAAACAGATGCTCAAAGAGCAGCAAAAGAATTACTTACCAATGATGTAATTCGGCAAATTCCTATATCATAGATTTTTTCCAAAGACAAAGATTTTAAAACGCTCAACTTCAAATCCAAGATGATATGAGTTTAGCTGATTATTTTCTCGATAAATGGAATCAAATAGTTGACGGTAATATAACTCTAATCTTAGGTTTAGCAATAACAGCTCTAGGTTTGTTTTTCTTAATTTCTGAAATCAGAACTAAAATAAAACATGGAACAACATCAGAAAATCTTATGCTAGCATCCATAGCATTAACTTTTGGTCTTGTTATTTTCTTCTTAGAACATTGGTTATTAGGGATTGCATTAAGTTTATTCGTTCTCGCCGTCTATCAAACATATCAGTTAAGACATTCTCCTGTATGGAGAGAACTCATGATTATATCTGTAGTAACATATTTTGTTTTCTTGGTTGGAACAGTTGGTGACAAAGTGTGGGAACTGGTTACCAAAGAAGAAACAGAGATTTTCACAGGTTGGGCATATAATCTTATGCTATATGTTTTCATTATTCTAGCGCTCATATTCTTTGGTAAGAAATTTGTATTAGTAAGTAGACTAATGTCTCCACAGATACTTTATCTCACTCTTTTTGCATTAGCTTATGTTGCATTATATGGTGTTGGCAAATTAGTTCCTGGATTTGATAACCTAACTTGGAATTATCTAGGAATATATTATCATTCATTCTCATATTTCTTTAATTTTAGTAGTAGTTTCTCACTTCCAAGAAATGGAGATACTTTAGGAGGATTAGTGAAGATAGACACTTATTTTGCAGATTCACTTCTAATTGATAGAACAATATTCCTTTCTATTGGACCATGGGAAATAATTATTGTAATGTCAATTTTATTGTATTTTATTTCTGGATGGCTTCTTACAGCTCTTCTAGGAATCAAATCAACAGATGATGAAAGAGTACTTAAATTGGTTGAAGAAGTACGAAAACGTTTAGGTATTAGAAGAAAGGTTAAGGTAGGTTTTGTTGAAGCACCAATATTAAATGCCATGGCATATGGTCCCATCTTTGATCAGAGAGTTGCCCTTATTGCTTCCGACATTAATGATTTTAGTGATGATGACATCCGAGGTATTGTAGCACATGAACTAGCACATAACAAACGTGGTCATATTATCTGGCTTCAGTTACTAGCATGGATCGAGATGATAGTTAAGAAAGCATTCTTACTACCTGCAACAACATTAGATTATGCAGCTGTTAAAGTTGATATTGCGTTTGGATGGTACTTTCTCATTAGTTATGGAATAATAGCTGTATTGTATATATTTGTGAGAATTCTTGAAGGAGATGCTGATTTACAAACGAAAAAAGCAGGTTATGGGAAAGAACTCGCTCAGGTTTTGTATAAGCTAGAAGGATTCTATCAAGGTGTTGCAGGTGATTTTGGATTGAATGTGCAATTATTAACTGGAAAAGAATTCACCGAAGACGAAAAATTAAGATTTCAAGGAGAAGCAGCAATTAGACTTTACAAGCACATATACAAACCAAGTAGATGGGATATGTTTGCTAATATTTTTATGTCTCATCCTAGAACAGCTTACAGAATAGTTGCAGTAGTTGATGATAGATTTTCTCCAGTTAAAGGAGCTCTTCTGCCATTTTGGTTTATTTTACCTACTTTCATTAGAAAGAAATCTTTGAAGAAATTAAGTGAAAAACGAGAAGAATTCTCATCTTTGATATCAGAAAGATTTAACGAATATCATGGAGACGAAGGAGTAAAATCGTTTATAGAAATAACTAGAATGGATGAGATAATTTCAGAGATAATGGGAAAGAATATAGTGGCTTATGACAGGACATTCAATAATGTCTTTGAAGGAAAAGTAACTGGAATCACTATAAGTAAAGCAATCTGTGTTCCCATGTTATTAAATGTGAAAACTGAGAAAGAAGAAAAACAGATTCTTTTTTCTGATTATGCTATAAGTCAAACTAACATAGGTGAAACCTATGTAATGAAAAATGGGAAAATGGGAGAACTTGTTTCATGGAAAACAGGTGATAAATCTAATGAACCTATTTTCAAATTCAAACAATTAGGTAATTCTACAAATACATTTGAAAAACCATATACAGGTAAATCCTTGTCCTATTTCAAAAGAAATATCGGAAAAAGTATTTTTATCTATAAGGATGGTGCAGATAGAAAAGCAATTTTAGAAGATATAACATTTGTAGATGGGCTTTCAGATTCAGTTTTTAAATTAAAAATAGATGAAAAAGAAGAAATAAAGTCTTACAACTATAAAGGTTCAGAACTCATTATTGATTTACCCCCTGCTCTTGTGAGATTACTAGAGGATAAAATAGAACAACAAACTCCCTTAATCAAATCAGTTGTTGGAAAATCTGTGATATTATTTACTAAAGAAGAATTAGAAACTGGAATTGCTTGTGTCTTAACTGAGGTAAACGATGAAAAAATCACCTATACCATTAGAGAAAAGAAACATGAAGTGGAGAGGAAAAAGGTAGATTATATCTATGTGTATTCCGATATACCTAAAATAATTGTTAAAAAACACATTTCTATTTTTGATCGTTTAATAGCAAGATTATCTAATATCAAAGATATGAATTACGTTTTTGGTTAGAAAAACTGAACAAATCTATCCAATCTACATTTTTCTCAAAACTGGAGTTTCGTGTTTTTTGTCAATAAACTACGTTTTTAGATATTTCCAGTATATTATGCTGGTAATAAGGCTTATTTTTAATAATCAAGCTGATTTCTGTTCAATGAGCACTGAAGAATCTGTCATAAACTATATACTTAGAAATGAATTCAATTCAAGAAAAGTACCAGTACGAGAAAATGTTACATTTAAATTTGAAAGGAAGACATATGTGATAGATTTTTATCTTCAAAATCATGATATTGGAATTGTTACAATTAATTGGAAAAGAACAATACCTACAAACAAGCTTCTTCAGTTGGAACAATTAATTACCTCTCTAAATTTGAAAAAACTTGTTCTTATCTGTAATTCTATCAGCACCAATGCTAAAGATTTCCTTGCTAGAAGAGACATTCCTATTCAGATAATTCATCTGAATGAAATAATTTACAAAGAAAAAAGGATAGAGGATTTATTAGCCTGTTATTAAAGAATTAGAAATAGGAATCAAGGAGAGTTTGTTTTGACAAAGGGTGTGCGTTAAACCCTAATTTTCTTAATTCTGCTGCAAATCTAACATTATCACCATAGATTGTATATATTTGATTCGGATCACATTTTTCACAAATTTCAATCAATTCTTTAAAATCTGCATGATCACTTATTGGCACACCATAATCTACAGCCATTCTAAATTTATAATTGGGAGAAATACACCAACCGCTAAAAGCAAAAAGTTTAGCATTAAATTTCTTCTTAAGGTAGGAAAAAAATGCATCTCTTCCCGATTTAAGAGGAGTATAAAGTATCCAATCATGCTTTTTTTCTAGTAATTCAGTTTCCTTAGCATCTACATATGCAATTGCGGGTATAGAACCAGCAACATTCTCATCCATCAATAAAGAATTTATTTTGTAATTTGCACCATGCATTACAATTGTTTCTGAGAGTTCGGAAAAAGAATGATATAACATCTGAGCTTTTCCCAAAGCATATCCCATTAAAACAACAGGTATATTCTTTTCAATATAGTAGGATATTTGTTCTTTTGTCTGTTTTATAGTTTCATCATACTCTGGAAAAACATACCCTGGAGTTCCGAATGTACTCTCAATTATTAAAGAATCACATTTTTCAGGTTTGAAAGGTTCAAGAAATCCTTTGTCTCTTATCGAAACATCTCCTGTATATATCACCTTCCCTTCAGATGATTCAATTACTAGGGCTGTTGATCCTACAATATGTCCGCTAGATTTTTGTTTGAAGTGAACGTTGTTCTGAGAATAACTCTCATGATATGTTGGTTCTTCAAAATTAGAGGTAAAATTTCTCATTAGAAGCTGAGTTATTTTAGAAGTGATAATGTCCGTTTTTGGTAACTTTCTTGGTATATGATCGGAATGAGCATGACTGTAGAAAACTACTGGATAGTAATTTGAATTTGTGCTATCACAAGCTATTTTCCAATCCTTCCCTTTAATCTGAATAGCTTTTGATAGATAGATTCTCATTGTTCTCTTTGATAATTTCAGTTTTTACAATATAAATATGTTTTATCACGTAGGTTTATTCCAGAAGGCTTTTTTTAACAAGTGTAAAACCACACCTTGCACATTTCAATATATATGAATCTTCTCTAGAAGCTTTCCCTGCATGTTCAAGATTGTAACGGCAATTTGGGCAAAAGATATCTGTGGGTTCAGAAGCCAAAATCCTATCCATTTCGATAACAAAATGTTGTTGATGCTCAATAATTTCTGATGTGGTTGAAAGAAAATAACCCTCAGAATACTTAGAGATAATTACTATATCTTCTCTTGCAACTGGAAATTGTTTGAACCATTCTTCTAAACCAGTGATAGTCCCTGCTGAATCGATGTGACAACCGAATATTTCATCATAAGATTCAATGAAAAATAGCACACCCTCCATTGGGAACATCTCTCTATCTAGTTCTGGGATTAAGATTATAGAATTATCAATTTCTTCTTTACTGAGTTTTTGAACAACAAATCCTATATGCAAGTAAGATCTCTCCAGTCAAATAGAAAGATGCTTGAAGATGTTTAGCTTTCTATTACACAGGTTTACATTCTTATATCTTAATTCTTTTGATGGAAAATCATAATTTTACTTGTTTTTTTCTCGATTCTTTAAGTGCAATGAACTCATCAGGAACTATGGTCTTTAATTTTTCAGGTGCTACTTCAAATTTGACTTTTGTTGCAGCAAAGTTGACAATCTCTCCTTCAACTTCTACAGGAAGAGGTTTACTTAATTCCAAACTAATTTTGTTACCTCTAAAATAATGCACATTTTTTCTACCTAAATGGTTTCCACCCTTTAAGACATTCAGAAGATTAATTGTTTGAATCTTACCTAAATCATTTGCATAACAAATTGCAAAGTCTGATTCGAACGCATAATTGTCAGGAAGTATATGAAAACCACCGCCAAAACGACTGCCTACACCTGCAGCTAGAATAACTAAACCACAATCAAAAGGCTCTTGATCATCAATTTGAATTTTTGTTTTTACCAATCGATACTTTAGTATACCCTTGAAAGCCAAGTAATAGTATTTTACAAACCCTCTCAACCATTTTGCATCAGTAAAAGATGAAACTGAAATTGTTGCACCTACACCTGTATCAACAATATTAAAAAAATAACGTTTGTCCTCATCAGCTTCAGCAATACCAACTGTTAAATCAAGAGTTAATCCTTTAGAAAGGACGTCCAAACTTCTATTATAATCATCATCAAATAATATTCCTCGAGCAAAATCATTACCATTACCAAGCGGTAAAACTCCAAATGTTACTCCAGTACCATACAATCCATTAGCAACTTCGTTGACTGTTCCATCTCCACCTGTTGCAACAACCACATCATAATTGTTTGCTTCTTTTTTTGCTATTTCTATTGCATGTTTGGGTTCTTTTGTAAATATAACAGAGTAATCAAAACCACGTTTTTTTATCTCTTCCTCAACTTTTGGCCACATCTTACCTATAGCACCATTTCGTGCTTTAGGATTGACTATAAATAGGTATGATGTCATAGTCTAGAAGAAGTGTGGATATATTTAAACTTTAAGCAGAAATGTTAGAATTGGAGCCCCGAGGGGGATTTGAACCCCCGTTCTGTGACTTTCTCGAGCGATTTACGAGATCACCGCTCTAGGCCATCTGAGCTATCGGAGCATCTTTTGCAAAAGGATAGACTGTTTCTTTAAAGATTTATTTGTCATTTCACATTTTCAAAATGAACAAATAAATAATAGAGAAATAAGAGATTATTTTATTCCAAGGGGAAAGCTGCATATCCTCGGAATTCAATCCAATCTTTTAGTTGTTCTTCAATTACATCTTGAATAGCATCTTGATCAAGATTTCTAGCCATCTCTTCATCTTGAGTTAGCATAGCCATTATGTAACGGTCACCACCAAAACGTAAATCCCTCAAGATGAATATTTCATTAACCTCATTTTCAAGAGTATATCGTCTTATTCTCAAAAATGGTTCTCTCATATTGACTATTGTTTCTATGGCTTCATAATATGCATTATGCGATAAATCTATCAGTTCTTCATCCTTAGCGAATTGTGCAAAACACACATTACTTCTAAAATCATATAACCCAAAGAAATCTGCTTTTAGTTCTTCAGAAATGGTTTGTGAAGCATTCTGTACTCCTTCTTGTATCAGAGAGATTTCTCTAAATATGTGAGAAAAGGAGCCCAAGATCGAGGATCTGATTTTCACACTAGTTCTAAATAAATCCTTTGCAGGATTAAAATGAGGACAATTTTTAGACATATAATCAATTACTGAACTGAATACTTCCTCACTCTTGTCATCAATCTCATATTCTGGATCTGACTTGTGGAAAAAAATCTTCCATGGTACTTTCAATTTCAGGGAATTAGTTACATTCGTTATTTGTTTGAGATATTCAAAACTTTCTTCAAATCTTTCTTTGGCTTGAACATCTATTACAAAGATGATTATGTCTGTACCAACAAAATACTGTTGTGGATTACTTAGATAGTCTTCTCTGTAAATATTTTGCCCTCCAAGTTCATGCATATGAACATCCATCCCAAAAACTTCTATTTTACTTCTAAGGAGACCTCTTGTTGGTGTTAAGGCATAGAGTTTTTGAAATAGTAGAGATAAAGCTCCTCGATGTTTCAATGCAATTGACAGAGAGGTTTTACCAGCGTTATCAATTCCAACCATTATGATTTTAGCACCAGCAGTTACTTTTTCTGTTTCCTCCAGAGATAGAAGACGACTTGCAGCTATCCAGCTGTTAATTCTTTCTTTAGGAATCTTCTTAGCAATTTTTTCATAATATTCATTCCATTTAGTTGCTAGATCTTCAATTGTTTCCAAACCAATTTCCTTAAGGAATTTAGATTCATCTTCTGAAATATCTAATAATGCTAAGATTGGCGATTTATTAATCTCCTCTTGGTCTTTGTATTCGTTTTTTAGGAGTTTATCTTTGAGCTCAGACATATACTTATCTCCGATTGCTATATTACAGATTGAAATTAGACTACGTTTATACAGTATCTCCTCATTCAAATAAGTATTTTCCTACTGTTGCATTGTATGTCCTCTCAAGTTCTTTGAGGAAATAAAGTTTAAAAAGGCAAAAGCTAGCGCTTTACTAAACCCAGTGGAGTAGACATAAGTGCAAACACAATATGTGAAAAAAATTATTGGAGTTTCAACAATTATACTAGGATTAATCTTTGCTAGTTTTATCAGTATATCATTGAAAGCAATGGTTTCTGATGAAGAAAAAAACACCCAGATTGCTCCTAACGGAGATATAGTGTACTTGAACAATACCTCTCCCGTAATTGATGGAGATTTAGAGAGTTATACAGGAGAATGGGAAAATGCTACAGTTCAAACAGCAACTATAGGAATAGGAATAAATGCTATAACTGTAACAATACGTGTTCAGGCAAACTCTACTCATTTATTCATGGGTATTAGTTATACAAGTACTGTTTATGTTGAATATAACAGTGGTAATCATACTTGGCTCGCTGTAGTTTTTGATAATAACTTCGATAAAAGGATAGGTTATTCAAATGAAACAGCAGATGATGGTGTTGTTGTAAATTACAGACAACTAGGTGCTCAAGACATTTATTTCAATGGTACTACAATATATTCTATGGTAGCTGATGATAATGTTACAGGTGTAGAAAATTCAATTGCAGCATTAGGTGAGTATATAGACGATTTCAACAAGCACGTAATTTCTATTGAAATAGCTAAAGAGCTATATTCAATGGATGAAATAGGTAATGATATTAAACTTTCTGAAGGAGAACCAATGAGATATATGTTAATCCTATTCCAGAATAAAACAGCAATCTACAATCATACATTACTTAATAACAGAGTTACTCCTTGGAAAGTTTTCAGATTAGATCCTACTTACGAATTTTTCTCATATGAGGAAGATTTGTCTGAAAAGAGTGTCTTAACATATGTATCAGATTCAGAATATACAAATGATTACAATCTTACAGTAGTTGATACTATTCTTGACAGCTATGGATTTAATAATACGCTGAAATTTGAAGATGAATCATTTACATTGACGTATAACACAATCAAAAGTTATGATTTAATTATCTTAGTTGGGGCGCAAACTGAGCTATCTGATGAGGAAATAGAAGCACTCAGATTTTATACAACTGCAGGTGGAAGTTTGTATGTAATGGGAGAAGTTTCAGCAGATGATGATCCTATAAATAAACTATTGGAAAATTTCGGTCTTCAAATCTATAACTCTACAGTTTTTTCAGAAGATCTAGGTATAAATTCTACAATAAATCTTTATTCAAGTGATATTATCGATATACCTTACCTTACAGATTCAACCGTAATGACAAATGAAGAAGTATTTTCAATTTTCTATCAAGGATCTGCGTTAAACTTTACTTTCAATGGAACTTTTGGAGAAATGTATATACAATTCCAAGAAGGAGACCTATATGCAACATTAAACAAAACTGGAGAATTTTATATTGATTTAGACGATGACTTAATGTTAAATACCAGTATAGATTTTCAACTGAATGATTCAGCAGTTTTCCAAGCAGCCGTTGAACTACAAAGAGGTGGAAAATTAATAGTTTCTGCTTCAGCTGACATGTTCAATACAACAAATATCCTAAAAGCAGATAATAAACACCTACTTATCAGACAGATACAATGGTTATTCAATTTACAGCACCAACTATCATATGATAATTTTGTGGTTGAAGAAACAGAAATTGCAGAAGGTGGAATAATCAATGTTCAAATTTCTGTGTCAGGGGATAATGACACAGTTGTAGAAAACCTTCGTGTTTGGGTAGTTATACTTGAACTTAAAGCCGACCGAAATCAAGAAGATCTAGTACCAACTATAGATAATGTGAATTTTACTGGTGCTATAACACCAAATGACACAATAAGGGCAAATTATGTGGATGTTACTGTTCGCATGCATAAAAGAGGTTATGGTTATAATGAAACTCAATTAGTAGAAGTTTTCATGGATCCAGAAGTGGGCAGAAAAATTAAGCTTGATGTGATAGCCATGATATTGTTCTTTGCTTCTTTAGGCTTAGTGGTTATTGGTGCTATTTCTACAAGGAAATACAAAAATAAAGAAGAAGTATAAGCTGAATTAGTTTATTCTTTCCTTTTTCTTTTTACATATTTTTGAACAAATACTTATTATTAGGAAGAATAATTAGCAACTATAAGTGAGAGAAATCGATGATTACTTTAGCAATCTTCTCAGATGTTCACGCAAATCTGGAAGCATTAACGGTAGTAGTTGACAAGATCAATGATTTATCTCCTGACATAATAATATATTTAGGAGATACTGTTGGATATGGACCAAATCCGAAAGAGTGTTTAGATATTGTTGAAAATACTGCTCAAATCCATGTCGTTGGTAATCATGATTATGCAATATTTAAGGATAATTTCAAATATTTTAATCCCCTACCAAAGATTTCCTTATCTTGGACAAAAACTCAACTCACTCAACACGAAAAACTGTTATTAGGTTCTCATCCATTCTTCTCTATATTTCCTCTTTTCATAACTGAGGGAAATGCTATGTTTGTTCATGGTTCTCCAAGAAGACCATTAAGAGATTATGTTTCACCAGACCTACCTTCATGGTCTTACAATATGTTTTTTGAAATAACAAGAGAATATACTGAGATTGACTTCCTATTCTTAGGTCACACTCATAAACCTCTACACATTGTTAATGAAGGAAAACATCTACTGAATCCTGGATCAGTTGGTCAACCTAGAGATAACAATCCTAAAGCTTCATTCATGACATTCGAGATAAATGAAAAATCAAGGGATTTTGAATATGAACACATAAGAATAGAATATGATGTTGAGACAACATGCAAAAAAATGGAAGAGTTAGGGTTTCATCATTTTCTGATTAGTCGTTTAAGAAGAGGCATTTAAGTTATATTTCCAGATTCGGTATCCTGAAGAGCACTATCGTTTTCTTTTTTGGTATTTGTATTTTTTTTGTTTTTTAGGAATGGTGATGCTATAACAGCTAACAGCAAAGTAAGAACTATTCCTATCAAAGCTTGGTAAAGAATAGATGCATCTGCTATATTTTTATCAATCAATAATCCAATTAGAAGGATTTCAGTAGTTATTGTTCCGGTTCCTGCTCCTGCAGGTACGAAAGTTAGAAGCCCAATCAGTAATGCTATGGAAATCACAGAAGCAGCATCAATTAAACCAATATCACTACCAAATGCAATTAATGTGAATTTAAGAGAATAAAATTCTAGTATCCATCTGAGTACAGTTGTAGTTATAACAACTGTTGCAATTAACCACTTACTATAAAGGAATTTCAATGACTGATAATATTCATCTAAAGCTGGCTCAACGACTCTTTCTAACCAATTACTTGCTTTTTGAGAAATCTTACCGAGTATTTTCTTTGTTAATTTGAGAAAATACCTACCTATTGGAGGAACAAATAAAACAGCTGTAAGTAAAACTGTTCCAGCAATAGCTAGATAAAAAACGACATTTGTTCCATTTCTAATATACTTCGCCAAATCGGGATCTGTGGTATTCACGATAATATTTGGTACAGTGATTCCTAGAGCAATAATGAAGAAAACTAGAACAACTATTACATCCACTACTCTGAAAAATGCTAAGGCTGCAAAAGAAGATGAACGAGAAACGTCTAGATTGCGTTTATTTATTTCCACACTAGCAACTTCCCCTGTTTTAAATGGACCAAGAACACTAAAGCCATAGCCAACAAGATAAGGAAGTAAAAACTTTGAAAATTTCAGTTCAGGGTTATTTGGTTTCAGAAGTATATAGAAACGATATGCTTTAACTGCTGCACTAATTACCATAAACAATAATGCTATAAGAAGATATAGAACCGATGCGTTTCGAAGGACTTCATATGACCCTTCAAAATCTAATCTAAAGAAGAAGAAAACCAAAAAACCAATCATTATAACTAAAACTATAAATCTAAAAGCATATTTCCGCAGAATTTTCTTTTTTTTCATAATCTTACCCCTACGGAATGAAAAAATATATGAAAAAATATGTGAAAAGACATTGAATCATTTCTAGATAGAGAAAGAAGGGAAGAAAATACAACAGAGAAGGTTTTATACAGCCTCTGCGCCGCCTTCATCAAACCATTCATATGTGCAATCTTTACAGACTTTTTTCTTCTTGTATATAGGTTGATGTCCGAAATAAGCTATTGGTTTGGACTTATCCTCAACTTCTTTTAGACTTTTGCTGTGACATTTAGGGCATTCTTTAGCCATTTCTTATTTTCACCTTAAAATTATTTCTTGTGGCTTTATTTAGATTCTTCATTTAAAAAATTTGTGTAAGATTCAACATGAAAAAACAGAATTCTGCTTAATTTATCAAGCAAATTATAAAGTAAAAAACTTCAATAAGAATTGTGTCGGAAGTATAGAATTTTTGAATGTTATAACAAAATATAATAATCGTTCTAGACAGTGAAAAAGCGAATTAAAAGCTGTAAATAAAGTAGTTTCACATTCATTTTATGTTATATGAGAATTGTTAAGAATAGTTTATTCCAACATAATATCTATGGGAACAATAGGTGACCTCTATGAAGATTATATAAGAGAGGGGAAAGAATTCTCAGAAGGAAAATATTTCTATGGTTTCTTATCCAAAACATTCTCTGAAGTAATAACACAAGTCAAATTATTACCTAAAATAGAAGTTGATCAAAATCAGATAACTACACTAAAATCAATTTTAAGGGAGTATCATAAGAAGCTTGGATTATTGACTCCCAAAGTAGAAGAGAATATTAATTCAATGCATAATGGTATTGTTCTAGGAGGACAACAAACAACAATTTTTGGTGGAGCTGGGATTATAGCAAATAAAATAGCTGCAGTTGTTACTCTCTCTGATCAAAGCAAGGTCGAAGATAATTTCCTTGTACCTATGTTTTTGGTTAATACTCATGATAGCATACAACCTGAAATTACTTCAATTCACTTACCAAATTATCAATCATCAAACAGTAAACCTATAGTTCTAGAAGATGTACTCGAAGGAATAATAGTCAATAAAATTCAGACAAACAACTTTGCTTGGTTAGAAGAGAACCTTCAAGTAATAAAGAATATTTTTAGTGAATTCAAGAATTCAGTTGAAAAAAATTCACAAAAGTTGTATATGGAAAAAATAGAACACCTTCTGACATTTCTTAGAGAAACATATCGAACCTCCATAGATATTGGTGAATGGATCACACTTATCTGGGGGGTTCAAGCGAATATCATAAATAATTGGGGAGTAATATTCTTTCCTTCTTCTCATCCAGAGATTCGCAAATTAACAGTAAAGGGGTATGAACCATTCCTTAGAGATAGACAAAATTATATCCAAGAGTTTAATAGAGCTTATGAAAAAATCCAAGATTTGAATCTAAAACCCACAACAGCAAAGAAGAAACAGGATTATTCTCCCTTTTTCTATGAATGTCCAAATGATGGATATAGACTTAATCTGTTATGTACAGAAGAAGAGAACATGCTTCATTTTACTGGAAAATGCCCTTTAAACAAAGAGGATTATGCATTCAGTGTCAATGTGGATAAGATTGATTTAAATGAACATGAACAGCATTTAGTACCAAAATTAGATACAAATCAAGCTCTTCTACAATCTATCATGCCAATCTATGTACGAGTTTCAGGACCTGGAGAAATAGATTACAATGCACAAGTCATTCCAGCAGTTAAAAAATTGGGGATACAATTTCCGATTTATGTTAAATATACTAGGATACTGTATAATACACCTTGGATAGAAAACATAAGTCAAGAGCTTAAACCGGATACACTATCTCTTTTTGTAGATGACTTCTTCAAGATTCTTGGAAGTGTCGCTAAGGCTAGAAGGAAGAAAGAAACTGAGATGTTGTTGCAAACATCAAATCAAATAGCAAAAATAATCAAAGCAAAAATGGAAGAAGCTAGAAGAATTCAAGAGAAATCATTAAACCAAATTGAAAGATACAAATCATGGCAATATGGTATGTATGATGCAAATCATCAATGGCAGGAAGTTAGCTGGCCTTGGTTCATAATGGCCTCTATTACTGGTTTAAACGATTATCTCGCAGCATATAGAAGATATTACTCTGAAGAAACACCTGTTGGTGGAATAGGGTATATTAATACTAGATTGTAAATCAAGCTAGTATTTTTTCATACCACCCAATATATTGATCAGCAATCATACTTGCTTCAAATTTACTGATGACTTTTTCTCTTCCTTTACCACCCATTTTCCTTACAAGTTTTTTGTCATCTAATAATCGAATCATGTACTTAGAAAGACTGTCTCCATCACCTAGTTCATAGATAAAACCATTAATATCATGGTCAATTACCTCAGGGATTCCTCCAACATTTGGAGCAATAACTGGAGTCTCACAGGACATTGCTTCGGCAAGTGTTAAGCCAAAACTTTCGTTCGTACTAGCTGATAGAAGAGCTGCTCCACAACTATAAATTGGAGCAATAGAAACCCTTACTCCTTGGAAAATAACATTCTCAGAAATCCCTAATTTGTAAGCTAAATCTTCACATTTTTTTCTTTCTGGTCCTTCGCCTACCATAATTAAACCAGTATCTGGATATTCTTTTATAACATTGGCAAATGTCTCAACGATGAAAGGAGCGTTTTTAACGGGTCTGAAATTGGAGACATGAATAAAATTATTTTCAAATTTGATTCGAAAGTCACAGAATTGAGAATCTATTTTTTGATATTTATTGATATCAATTGGATTATAGAAAACTTCGAGTTCTCTCTCATAATTGAATTTGCTTTGAATCTGTCTTTTCATATAATTTGAAACTGTCGACAAACCGTCTGCTTTATTGAATACATGTGAGATAACAGGGTTATATGCTGGATCCACACCCAAAGTGTGTATGTCTGAACCATGAGCAGTAATCGAGAATGGTATATTTGTTATCTCTTTTGCAAGATATGCTGAAACACTAACAGGTATTGCATAATGTATATGTATTAACTCAACTTCAGTTTTTAGTGCTATTTGTGCAAGTTTCGAAGCTGCAAGAATTGTATAAGGTGAGCCTATATCTTTGAATAGAGGATAGGATAGAATATCAACAAGTTCTAAAGTTATGTTAGGGTGTCTAAATGTTCTAAGTAAGAACGGTGTATCATAACTTATCAGATGTACATCATGACCTTTTTTAGCCATTTCAATAGCTAGTTGAGTGGCTACAATTCCTGAGCCACCAACTGTTGGAAAGCAGTTTATACCTATTTTCATCTTAATTCTTTTAATATGTGTATTATTATAAGAATTCTGTATCAAACAATTTATGAAAAATGTCTATCCATACAGTTCTTTCATGAATTTGGACTGTTTCTTTACAACTTCTTTACTGTTTTTTGCTGAGGAATAACCATCTAGGTATTTTTGATTAATTTTCTGAAATTCAGCTCCCCATCTAACCAAGGATAAAATTCCTTTACTTTGTTCCTTATCACCTAGTATGTAAAGTGCTGCCCCAATTGCTTCAAGTGTGCTAAGTTTTGAAGGAGCTCCATAATTGTTAGGATTTGCAGCAACAAGAAAAGGTAATGACCTTCCTATCCCTTTATCTAATGCTGTACGACCATTGCTGATATTATTCCATGAGCAATCTACTCCAATCAAGCCAAAAGCATTAGCTTTCTCAAAATCTGCAGGAGATAATGCTATTTCGGAGAAAGGTGTAAGAACTATATGATTAGATTTAATTTGATTTATTTTTATCTCAATTGCTTTTTTAAAGCGAACGATTCTCTTTGCAGTACAAATTTTAGGATTACAAGTATGAAAATTACAGATGAAAACATTGATAGTAGTAGAGTTTTGGTTGCTCATCTTTCACACAACTTATTAGTTGAGAGGTAATAATATGGCGATCCCGACGCGATTCGAACGCGCGACCGTCTGCTTAGGAGGCAGACGCTCTATCCAGCTGAGCTACGGGACCATGTTTTCATGATTATTCTTTTTTTGAATTTTTCTTTAAAATAGGTTTCTATAAAGTATTTCTTATCTCAAGTGTTAAACAAATGAGGAGGAGGAAGTTCATCTACCTATGTTGCAAATGGGTCATATTTTGCTACTTTCTTTTTGAGAGTATCAATTTTCTTTGAAATACTCTGAATATCTTCTTTTAATTTCAGATTTTGGAACATTTCTAAAGCGTCTTCAAAAGATCTTAATGCTGACTGTAAGTCTTCTGGTGTATTCTTTTTGAAGTCCCTTTCAGCAGTACTAACATGATGGTTCGCAATTCTAACTTTAAGCTCCTTTATCTGTTTTTTATTACCAAGTTTAATGGTTCCTTCAAGTGCATCCATCAGATAATTAACCTTTAATTTACTATCTTTTGTTTTTTCAGCCAGTTCTTCAAATAATCCTTTTGCTTCTAGCAACTTCTCATTAGATTTAGACTGATCTTGTAAACTTAAGCACTCACCAGCCAACAGTAATGCTTTAGCTTTTTCCTCAGGTTTTTTTGTCTTTGAAATATATTCATCAATTATCTTTGAGCAGAAGCTAAATGCTAAGTTTCCCATATCTCTAAAAATAATAGCTCGGTTCATAGGACTTTTTTCCTTCCTCCAGCAATCTGCTGCTCTATATGCAAAATAAATAGCTTCCTCTTGCTCGTCATTTTGTATAGCTAAAGTTATTAGATGTTCAAACGTCCTTGCAGCATCTTTGTATCTATGAGCATTGTAATTTGCATTAGCTTCTTCAATGAGAATGTTCATTTTGATTTCTGAATCTGACATATCTCTCCTATAATACTGAAAGATTTTAATTCTTATCTCTTTTGGAATAGGATTTAGGTTCTTTTGAATAAATTCTTTCACCGATTAGTTTTTTAACAAATTTGATTTCTAATAATATGAATAAGCGTTTCTTAGGTGTTTCATCATGCATTTACTATCAGAAAAAGTAAATTTCCAAACAGAGGGCGAGATAAGCATTATTGATTTAACTAGTGAATTTGAAAAACTAGTCCTTAAATCTGGCATAAAAAATGGAATTCTTTCTGCAAATGTTATTGGATCTACTGGTGCTTTAACTACAATAGAATATGAATCAAGAGTTCTAGAAGATTTTCGGAACTTATTACATAAACTGGTCCCCAAGGGAGCTGGATATAAGCACGATATTATTGATTCGAATGCACATTCTCACCTTAGAGCTTCTTTAATTGGACCTAGTTTAACAATAAATATTCATGATGGAAGAATGCAACTTGGTACTTGGCAACAACCAGTCTTTATCTGCTTGGATGTCAGATCTCGTTCTCGTAAAGTTGCTGTAACAATAATTGGAGAGTAATATTATAAATTCTGAATACATTGTAATAAGATGCTCGAGAAAAGAATGTAGTAGGTTTACTTACTGCAAATCAAAACAGAAAACAAAGATGTGTTCCTATTGCGGGAGAATCATAAATTTAGATAAGGTTCAGAAAATAGCAGTGGATTCAAATTCTCAAGCTAGAAAACTTGTTCAAGAATTTAATAAAAATCTAGGTGAACTTAGAGAACCAAGTTGGTATAAAGATCGAAATTATTAGAAATTAGAAGTTACTTACATATCTAAAACTCATAAGAAATGTCAAAACGTTTTTTTACTAACATTCTTTCTGATACTTAATGGTATTTTCCAAAGAGACAATAGAGTTGCTAAGTGATTCTCCATTCAAACAATTCGTATTGATGGAGTTGGAAAGAGAAAGAATCTATCATTCTTTTGTTCAGATAGATGATTTAGATGAGTTAAGTCAAGTTTGGTTAAGCTTTTCTAAATTCTGTGCTGAAACCCTTTCCAATGTATCTTCCTTAGCACATCTTCTGTACAGACGTTATCTCGATGAATGGACTAGAGATAGATCTCAGATAGACTCAAATGCTGAAAGGAAAGAAATTCTTACAACAAAATTAGAAGATTTACAAGAATTTCAAATGGAATTAGCTAACCTTATGGTCATCTATGCAGACATAGTAAACACAGGTATTTTTGGAACTCAACCATCTCCAGAATATTGTACATCTTATATTGAAGGATATCGGATTCTGAATTCAATTTCACAAACATATTTTGATTCAACTCATCCTCGAGCTTCAAGTATTGAAGAAGTTATGCTTACTTTTCTGCTGGTAAATCAAAAAAATCAAATCATACAACTTCTTGAAGAATCGCCTAATGAAGTTAATAAGGAGAGACTATTAGAAGAAAAAGGTTCATATGAACTGGTTCTTGCTGAATTTGATGTTTCATTTACTTCTCAATTTCTAAAAAGATTGGGTCAAGATTGGTGGTGGAAGGACCCAATAGCAACTCACTTTGCATTTGAAAGAAGCCTTTCGCACCTTGAAACTGCCTTGGAGTATTATAGCGATCTTTCTGAAGATCCTGAGTTAAAGGGAAAGCAGATAGAAAATAGCCATCTCCTTCTCAACCTAGCTTTAAGAAATAACGAATTAACAGACCATTATCTTAGATTGAGTTTTGAAGCTGCTAAAAGTGACAGTTTTATCGCTAGTGTTCAATTTCTCTATTTAGTTTTGGGATTTGAAACTGAAGCTCTCAAAGTACTTTCGTCAAATACTGATTTAGATGAAAGAAATCTACGACTCAAAGAAGATATTCAAAAGAATGAATCTATTCATATTTTCTTCCACGGAATTGCAGAACTTGCAGCAAAAACCTCACAATTGAACTCTATCATTTCTACAGGATCTAACAAGGAAATTCAAAAACTGATAAAAGAAGTAGAGACTATTGTTAATAAACCAGGTTTGAAAGTTAATATCAATTATGTAAGTAGCTTGCCATATGTGTATTTGAATTTCGTACAAGAACTTAAAATAGCAACGCTTGAAAAGTTACCTTTTGATAAAGCCATTAATAAAGCAGAACAAAATCTAATCAGGTTCATTGAAAGCTTAGAATTTGCAATAAAAGATATTTCAGATCAATTGGTTGATTTAGAGAAAAAAGGAAAAAAAATCAAGCCTGAGAGTATTGAATCATTGCTTGAAAACATCTCAAATATTAAAATTTCTGCTTATTTCTTACCCAAATCTGAAACAAAAGTGTATATTATCAAAGATATAGAATGTTTGGAATTCATGGCTAATTCTATATACCTAGAACATAGTCTTGCTGATAAAGATTCAAATGAAGTTCTCGACATAATTTATCATGCTAAAGCTCATTATTATTCAACAAAAGCAATTGAGATTTCTCAGTTAAGTGACAAATCAAAAATCGATAAAGCATGGGTTGAGCATAGATATAGTCAAACATTTATTCAAGGACAAGATATCGAATTACGTCTCTTTGAGCTAACACGACAATTTCTCTTTCTTAATACAGTTATAGATAGAATTGCAAGAAGTTACAAAATAGCTGTTTCAAAAAAGGAAACAACAAAGGAGAATTATCAAATAGTAATAAACCATAATTTCAATCAATTCACATTATTTAATGCTATAAATATCCGAATAAGTGAGGATTGTGGGGAATTGCTGAACCACAAGAAAATGTTTGAGTTAAAGGATACAAATATTAACTGGAAAGCAATTGAGATTAAGAAAATATTATCTGAAGCACTAACAAATTTCCTTGATGCCACAAAAACAGCAATACTTGGAATTGGAGCGGATACTAATAAAGACAATTACAAGGCTGCTTCCTATTTTATTGAAGCATCAAAAGAAGCAAATAAAGCTAGTGAAAAACTCCAATCTGTTGCACAATACGATTCTACCTTTGCTCAAATATCTAAATCAGCTTACGAATATGGACTTTTATTGAAGGAAATGGAGAGAAAAACTAGAGATAATAAGAAGATAGATAAATTACCCGTTGATGAACTGTTTAATATTCTAAAGCAACTAACCTTCCTATCTTGATGACGCTTCAGTGAATCTTTTTAAAGTAGCAAAAAAAAATAGTCACCAATGAACGTTGGATCTCTTGATTCAGATATTCTTAATAATATTAAAACAGCATATGGCGAGATTCAAGAACTTAGGGGAAAACCTAATCCTGAATTTGATCAATATTATGTAACATTGGATACAAGCTATCGAAGAATTCTATTGGAAAACCCAGCGAATTATGAAAAAAAGCGAATAATTTTCTTAGGTGACATGGATCTTTCTTCTTTGTCTCTCGGAATGATTTCTAAACCAAGAGACCTAGCGGTTTTAGATATAGATAAAAGAATACCTGAAATAGTATTTAAACTGAAATTTGATTATAAAATCCGTTCCATAAGATATATCAATCAGGATATTAGAATCAGGATGATAGCAATATTAAGAAATCAATTTGATTACATTTTTCTAGAACCTTCAATGACTAAAGAAGGGTTGGAAGTTGGTTTATCTAGAGCTGTTCAATGTGCTACAAAGGAAATCCCATCAAAAATCTTCCTCTCTTTTGATATTGAGAAAGAAAAAGAGGAATGGATTACTGAAATGTTCAATTTGATGGATTTAGAAATTGAAAATGTACTCGTAGATTTTAATAAATACGAATATCCAACACCTTTTGAAAAGAATACATCAAACATGTATATTCTCAAAGTAAAAAATAGCTCAAAAGAGACAATTTTTAATCACTATTATGGTCCTATGTATTTAAGAGAAAGCAAAATGTCTCCAAAGCTATACAAATGTAAATGTGGAATTCTATATAATATTGGAGAGAATGGTGATTTTGGAACATTAGAGGATTTAGAAGAAAATGGATGTTCCAGATGTGATTATGAAGGTCCTTTTCTTTATAGTTCAAGTGTCCTGATGGAATAAACAAGCAATAAAAATAAGAATAGAAGAAACTAATGTTAGTCTATGGTAGAACCATCAGAAAAAACAACGATTTGTGGTTTATGTGAGAAGGAATTAGAATTAAATGTTCAGATTCTTATTAACGGATGTCCATTTTGTGGTTCATTCAAGTTCAAAACATATAGAAAAAATGCAGATTCAGATTTAAAGGAAAAGGAACTAGAATTAATAGTTGTAAATGAAATTGAAGGTACAGAAATTCAGGATGGAGTTGAAGCAATACGATTAACAACAAACGGTGTTTTTGAAGTTGATATAGATAAGCTTCTTGCTGAATCAGATGAAGAAAGTCCAATAATTGGACGAAATAAAGATGGTTCTTATTTCATTAAATTCCAAAAAGAAAAGGATAAGAGTTCATAAATTCAAAACTAGTCACTTTTCAAAAGATTTTAAACCAATTGATAGTTATTGAGAGCGGTGCAACCTCCTTGTCAACTAAAGAACAGCTAGCTAAAGAAAAGAGAATCCTAAAAGGAGTCAAAGAAATTCTTGAATTCAGAGAATTCGAAATTAAAAAAACTATCGAAGATGATGATTTTTTAGACGTTTATGCTGAAAAAAAACAAGAAGAAGGAGACAAAGTATCAGCAATCGCTCGTTTTCCTAAAAACCCACAAATTGGTGTTAAAACAATAAGAACATTGGGTAAACTCCAGGAAGAAAAGAGTTTGGATGAAGCACTTCTTATTGCTGAAGCGGCATTAACTCATTATGCTAAAAAGGAATCAGTAAAGTTAGGAATTGAGATTATTAGTAGTACAAACCCTCTTTTCAACATATTCGATCATGAATTGGTTCCTCAACACTTTAAACTAAAAACTAAGGATATCAAGAGTTTTCTTACTAGATATCAAATAGAGAAGCATCAAATCCCTAAAATTCTCGAAACTGATCCAGCTGTAAAAGCTATTCAAGCAAAACCTGGTGACATAATTAGAATAGTTCGCAATCCTGAGATGGGTGAAGATGGAGCATATTATAGAGTAATTATAAAATCTTCAGCAAGATTAAGATTATCAGATGTAAAACCTATTGCAAAGAAGAGGGTTACAGCCAAGAAACCAGCAGCTAAGCCAAAAGAAGCAACCAAGAAACCAGCAGCTAAGCCAAAGGAAGCAACCAAGAAACCAGCAGCTAAGCCAAAAGAAGCAACCAAGAAACCAGCAGCTAAGCCAAAGGAAGCAGCCAAGAAACCAGCAGCTAAGCCAAAGGAAGCAGCCAAGAAACCAGCAGCTAAAAAAACTAAAAAAAGTAAAACTAAGAAGAAATAATTTTCTTAGGACATCAAACCTTTTCAGAAATCAAATCAAGGTTTTAACATGATTACTTTTCTTTCAGGAGGAACCGGAACTCCAAAATTAATACAAGGTTTTAGAAAAATTCTAGATGAAAATCAAATATCCATAATAGCCAATTCAGCAGACGATATATGGATATATGGATTATATGTATCACCAGACATTGACACAATAATCTACTTATTGAGTAATATTCTAGACACTGAGAGATTTTGGGGAATAAAGAATGATACATTTAACACACTGAAGCATTTGAATAATCTTGGATATGACACTTGGTTTAATATTGGGGATAGAGATCTAGCAACTCACATATTCAGAACGGATCAAATTAGAAAAGGGAAAAAATTATCCGAAATAACAGATATATTAAGAAAAAAATTACAAATAGATTCAAGAATTTTTCCAAGTTCAGATACGCATATTGAAACTAGGATTATAACAAATAAAGGAGAAGATATTCACTTTCAAGAGTTTTGGGTAAAGCAAAAAGGAGAAGTTGAGATAGATAAAATATATATCAAAAACCTAAATGAAGCAGAGGTTCCAGAAGTTGCATTGAAAAGTATTGACCAAAGTGATAAAATAATTATTGGTCCAAGCAATCCCATAACAAGCATAGGTCCAATCATTAAATTGATGCCAATAGAAAAACGATTACGTAAGAACAAAGAGAGAATCATTGCTATAAGCCCTATTATTGGCAAAAATCCTGTTAGTGGTCCAACTGCCAAATTGATGAAATCAGAAGGTTATGCTATATCCACATTAGAAATAGCAAAAATGTATCAAGATTTGTGTGATGTTTTTATTGTACATAGTACTGACAAAGATCTGATAAAACCTATAGAAAAGCAAACAAATCTTACAGTATTATCTGAAAACATTTTGTTCAAAGATAATATCATAGCAAAAAACCTAGCTTCAATGATAATAAATAGAGGATAGACATCATGAGTATGAAGAGTGATATGTTTCATCCTCCAATAATACAATCGGCTTTAGCAGGAATTGCTAATTTTCAATTTTGTCAAAAAATGTTAGAACTCAATGTCAGTATGACAATTTTAGGGGGGTTATCTATTGATAAAAAATGCAAAAACGCAACACAATTACTACTTAATCGAGGGAGAAAGGAGTTTTTGTTGTCCGAAAGAGAGAATGAAATAAAAAGATGGTGTATTGATAACCTTCGATTAAAAAAGAAGAGATTAGATCAGATAATTTCCACGAATGTAAGAATAGTAGAAATTGATTATATGAGTAAAATTTGGCTGAACCATCTTAACCTTTATGTGGATTATTTAGAGATAAATGCTCATTGTAGACAAGAGGAAATTGTTAGTATTGGAGGAGGGCAAGCATTATTGTATAATTTAGCCAACTTGGAAAGACTATTACAAGAAATCAAACAATTTAATCCTCATAATTCATTTGGGATAAAAATCAGAGGGCATGTAATCCAAGATGCTAATAGCTTAATCAGAATATTAGAGAGATACGAATGTAAGTTCATTCACATAGATGCAATGATACCAGATGAAACAAGAGCAGATATTGGAATTATACAAGAATTTGCTGAAAGTACAAATATTCCAATAATTGGGAATAATTCAGTGAGAACAATTGAAGATGTACAAAAAATGCTATCAGTAGGTGCAAAAGCAGTTTCAATAGCTAGACCATTAATTGACAATCCTCTTTTTATAAAAGAATTAATAGAAAAATATATCAGGGATGCTAATGAGTAAGGCAATAATTATTCCCTACAGAGGCACTGTTACGGATAAGAGCAGGCTTCGAAGCAATTTAGATGAAATTATTCTAGAGCGATTACTAAAAGAAGTAACGCAGAATGTAATACATGAAGTTCTCAAAATAAGGGGAATAGACAAAGTTTATGTGTTAACACAAAAATCTGAATTAGAGTTTGAGGGTAATTTTGAGATTTTGAAAGATAAAGGGAAAGAGCTAAATGATTCAATTTCTTTAGCTCTTGAGGAAATAGAGGAAGAAACAATTGTAATTGTAATGGCAGATTTACCTTTAATCACAGCCAACCATATAGAAGACATAATTAACAAATATAAGAAGACACTCAAAGCTATTCTAGCACCCACAGCAGATAAAGGAACAAGTATTATCTGTTTTAGGAGAAAAGAAAAATTTCCAAAGGTATTTGGAAGAAATTCATCTCTTAGATTCAAAGAATTTTTTGAGAGGAATTCAATTGGAATTACAGTAAACAAGTATAACAAAGCTTACAGAGACATAGACACATTTAAAGATTTAATTGAAATAGCAGACAATGAATTATTATCAAATGAACTTCGTTCAATATTTAAGGAATGTGTAGAATTTGAAAGAGAAGATAAATAGAATTCAAAATGTTCTTAAGATGCATGGGGCTGATGGATGGATTGTTTTTTGTCATCATTCTTATGACATTCACCAACGATATCTTTTAGGAAAATGGTTTTCTAGTCCAACATTGACCCTTATACCTCAATCTGGAAAACCTACTGTTATAACATCACGTATGGAAGCAATGATGGTTAATGATGAAATTTATGATGTTGTTCCGTACAAGAAAGGAGAAGAATTGAAAGATTCGATCAAAACCTTACTCAATAGTTTTTCACCGAAAGCAAAAATAGCATTAAACTTTGTAGAAGAAGAACAAGTTTTCTCTAAATTTAATTTTGATATTCTAACAAGTGGAACTCTTAAAGCTTTAACAAATTTCAACTCTCAATTGAATTATATTTCTGCTAAGGATATTATTTTTGATATCAGAGCAACAAAAACCAAAAAAGAAATTGAGAATCATAAAATTGCTGCACAATTAGCTGAAGAGCTAATGGAAGATGTTGTTGAGCCTAAAATTAAACCTAGAGTTACAGAGAAGGAGATTGCTGCCTTAATTGAATATGAGGCAAATAAACGAGGAGGAGTAGCTTTTGAAGCTATTGTCGCTTCGGGATCTCATGCTGCTATACCACATCATAAAGCTGGACAAAAGAAAATTGAAGCGGAACAAGTGCTGCTAATTGACTATGGTGTTGCATATGAGGGTTCTAATTCAGATATCACTCACACATACTGGATTGGAAAAAATCCTCCAGAGAATGTACTACATGCATACGAAGCTGTGGATCAAGCAAAAGAAGCTGCATTTATGAAAATTAGAGCTGGAGTACTGGGTGAAGAAGTAGAGATTGCTGTCAGAGATAAATTTGAGGAGTATGGATATGATCATGAAAAATTATACATACACTCAACAGGACACCCACTTGGGATAGAAACTCATGATATAGGAATAGGTATTCGAAAATCTACTCCTGATAATCCAAGTAAAGCCCTATTGGAAAACTCAGTTATAACTGTTGAACCTGGCCTCTATTTTGCAGATGAATTTGGTATACGTCTTGAAGATGATTGTGTTGTTACAAAAGAAGGTTCTATCAGGCTCTCAAACACTCCAAAAGAAATGAAATATCTCTAAATTGATATTTCTTTTTAGACTTTCTTTCCACAAATTATGCATTTATTTGAGTTCCTTGGAACTTCTGAACCACATACTGAACAATATATTTTTTGCACAACTTCTGTTTCTTCTTTTTTGACAATTGAAGCGTCTTTTATTTCATGAATCTCTTTCTTTGAAAATTGCCAAATTGCGGGTGTAAGTACACTTCCTAGAAAAGCTCCCAAAACCATAACACAAAAGAAAATTATGCCTTCCACGATACTTAGAACAAGAGTTAAAGCATAATTATTTATGATTTCATATAAACCTATGCCCATAAAACCGTAAATTGCCATAATTATAAGAAAAACTAATCCAATAGTACCTGAGAGAAATATACCATCTTTTTTGAATGCAAAAAAACCTATGACAAATCCACTGGCAACTAATAGTACAGCAAATCCAATTATTATTTTCCATTGATAAATAGAATATATAGCTTGGACAATTATAAATGCAAAATACGCTAAGGCTGCTCCTATTAATGAACCGCCTAAATCAAACAAGATTCTAGATAAGACGTTTCTTCTTTTCACTTGATAATATTAGCTTAATTCTATTTAATTATTACTGGTGATTATTTTAAGAATACCAATTATTATGATGGTTTTTCATAATTCCATTTATCTATTGATTCTTTCCATTTAGAATAAATATGTTGTTTCTCAGCTTTGGACATTGAATAGGAGTCAACTTCATATCCTTCAAGCGAATCTATGTAAATATCTACTTTTTCCTTAATTATTTCAAATTTTCCCAAAGATAGATGGTTATAAATTCGTTTCAATTGTTGTGAGGTGTTAGAAATTAAATCTTCATATCTAATTTCAATAAACTGATCAGTTGGAATTTCCTTTATTTCTTTGTATAAATCCTGATTCATGCTAGAATAAATTCTGAAAATGAAATCATGAAGATTAAAATTAGGTTTGTGTAACCAAAATAAGTTAGTATTAGTCTGATATAGTTTCACCATAGAGTAGAAAATATTGTATGGATCTCTATAAATATGGATGAATTTAGATTTAGGATATAATTCAAGAAGGATTTTAATTCTAAATGTGTCTAAAGGATTTTTTAACAATAACTGTTTTCCTTCTTCCTTGAGTGTCAATTTGTTAATTAAATAACTGAATGCACTTTTCCATTCTTTGAACTCATTCTCATATACTTCATTAAACAAAGCATATTTCAGATATTCTTCCTCTTTATTCAAGAAGAACAATGAAGTTAAAGGGGAATGTAAGCATAGATTAGTGAGAGCAAATTCATGTTCTTGAGGTGTTTCTGGATTCATTTCCATCGAATCCATTGCTCTAGTTTTTGGGATAAGGGGTTTCATCAAGAAGTGAATTAGCTTATAATTCCCTAATAGTAAGTACGGAAAAGTTGCTTCAATAAGATTCAGATATCCAAACTGATCATCGTTTAGAAGTAAATTCTGTAGATGTGTAGTTCCTGTTCTCCAATGCCCAATGATGAAAATGGGGTGTTTATCGATTTTAACTTTTCTTATTTGTTTTCTAAATCGAAGATGTTCATATAATACTAAAGGAGTGAAAAAACTAACGACTAAAGAAATGATAAAAACCCGTGGTATATAGCGTAGGCTGACATTGAATTTGTTTTTTAAGAGCAATTTCAACCACAATTTAAGATTTGTTCCCATAATGAACATCTTTGGTCACTATCCAGAGTTCTTTTATCAACAAGTTTTAAGAAACTATGTTTTTAATAAATTTTTTAATTGCAACAAATGAAATTGTCAGTTTTTTGGTAAGAAAAACATGAAAATGACTTACGTAATACCAGCGTGTGATGTCAATAATATTTCGTTTTAAGTTAACTATAAAGAATGCTTCATAAGGTGAAATGAATGTCATGGAGATTGTGGCTAAAATCAAAGCCAAAATCAATTAATTTAGGGTTTTATGGTGAAGTTAACGCTGGAAAGACAACACTTGCTAACAAAATGGGTAAGGATTGGGCTAACCAAGAAGTTGGAATTGTAAGTGAGATTCCACATGAAACTAGAACAATTCAAAAGCTTGAGAAAGTGAATTTTTCTTCAAATGGTACAAAACTTGATCTTACACTAATTGATATGCCAGGAATTGCTTCTTCAGTTAATCCGAAGGAATTCATGAGATATGGACTATCTGCAGGAGAGGCAATGCAAAGAGCTAAAGAAGCAACAAGAGGAATAGTGGAAGCAATTAAATTCTTAGAAAATGTAGATGTTGCTCTAGTAGTGATTGATGCAACTAAATCTCCTTACGATCAAGTTAATTTTACCATTATTGGAAATTTGGAACATCAGAAGAAACCATTCATACTTGTACCTAACAAAATCGATTTACTAGATGCAGATATAAGAATGGTTAAAGATGCATTTCAGGATTATACGGTTGTTCCTGTATCAGCTACACAGGGAGATGGTATAGAGACACTCTACAATACAATCGCCAATATGGCGAGGAAGGTAAGGTGAAAGTAATGAAATATAGAGTAGATTTTATACCATTTTCAGAGACAATAGATCTCTCTTCAGAAGAAAAAGTAAGTTATATTCTATCAAAAGTAGTTAGAAATACTATACTAGTACTTGAGGATGGTCTATCACACACAGAAGAATTAGACTTGATAGAAAAAACTATGTCCAAAATTGATTACACTAAATTTATAGGTATCAAATTGTTCTCAATTGAAGGTGGAGAGGACTTCAAGTGGTCAAAGATATTTGGTAGAGGAAACAAGACTAAAGGGTTTACAATTGTTGCTCCAAACGAAGCTGTCTCTGTTATAAAAGACAAAAGAGGAATTTTATCAATAAGAATTGCAGGATAATATTTCCTTTACAGTGTATTCAATGCAGACATAACTCTCACGAAAGATTCCTCAACTGTACCATCAGTTGAAACTACTGTAACTTTATCTTCACCGTAAAGGTGAAGCATATCAGACAAAATAACCTCCATAATCTCTGCTTCGATGTTCTCATCAACTTTCGATTCGGCATAATCTCGTTCCACCAGTCTCTGTCGTAAATTAAGAATCGAACACCTGAGAACAAGGCAGTTTGATACAAAAAGGGGAGGGAGTTGCACTACATGACCGTCTAGAATTAATGGTAGGTCAGAAGTGTGCTCCTCTAATATTTGGATCAGATAATCGTTCAGTTTATCATCATCTACAACATAACTTTTGCTTTCATCATCGTAAAATTCGTAAAGTTCCTTCTCTTTAACTTCTTTACCTACATCTAAAACAGTATATCCTTCTTTTCTGAGTAATTGAGTAAGGGTTGTTTTGCCTGTTCCAGGAGTTCCTGTAACGATTATTGCTGCTCTCATTAAAATCAGTTATTTGAAAAGAAATAAAAGCATTTATACTGTAATAAAAATAAATCAGATTATTCTGAAATTTCTGAATAATCAGAATATTTATAAATATCCGAAATAGTTGCAATATGAAAACAATGAATGCAAAAAAGAAAACAGAACCTTGTTGCTCTGCGAGTACAGAAGAATTAGGATGCTGTCACATTGAAGGAGTTGTTCATGTGGATAGTAGAGGGCAAATAGTTCTACCTAAAGGTTTGCGAGACAAGATGAAAATTAGTGAAGGAGACAGATTAATCGTAATCAGCATGCGAGAAAAAGGAGTATTATCAAGTATTTCACTCATGAAAGCTGATAGAGTAGATGGTATGGTCAAAATAGCCCTTAGACCTATTATGGAGGGGTTAGTAGAAGATTAATGCTCACCAAAAGGAGGTATTGAGAATGAACGAAGAAAGATATGAAGAAAAATCCAACGAAAAATGTTGTGAGGAAAACAATGAGAAATCCTCTGAACAAGAGAAAGAAGAACAGCCATGCTGTTAATATAAAACAAGAAAAAAAGGACGATTAAAATGGAATCAAAAGAAGTAAAAAAAAGTGTAAGAGACAGTTATACAAAAGTAGCTAAAAGAAGCTCTTCCTGTTGTGGAGAAGAGTCAAAATCAGTAGATGTTAGCAAAGCTCTAGGGTATTCTCTAGACGAACTATCATCTATCCCAGACGAAGCTAATATGGGGTTAGGTTGTGGAAATCCCACAGCTATTGCTTCACTCAAAGAAGGTGAAGTTGTTCTTGATCTTGGCTCTGGTGGAGGTCTTGACTGCTTCCTTGCATCCCAAAAAGTAGGGGATACAGGAAAAGTAATAGGAGTTGATATGACTCCAGATATGATTGATTTAGCTCGAGACAATGCAGAAAAAAATAGCTTTACAAATGTTGAATTCAGACTTGGAGAAATTGAAAATTTACCTGCTGCTGATAATTCAATAGATGTAATTATTTCTAATTGTGTTATTAATCTCTCTCCTGAGAAACAACGAGTTTTTAATGAAGCATTTCGCGTTCTTAAACAAGGAGGAAGAATGATAATATCTGATATTGTTCTGCTTAAACCTCTTTCTGAAGCAATTCGAAATAATAAAAAGCTTCTTGCTGCTTGTGTTTCAGGAGCAGAATTAAAGAACAAATATTTAGAAATGATTGAAAATGCGGGTTTTGAAGATATCCAAGTCAAGCAAAAAAGCGATAACATCACACAAGAAGTAGAAAGAGAGAAAGAAGATGGAGAACCAGAGGTTAAGTTAGTTATTGATGGTGTCACGATAGATATAGAAGATATCAATGAAGACAAAGAGGATATTTTAAACCTAGGAAAATCAATTCAAAGCATTACTGTCATAGCTAACAAAAATTAACAAAAATCACAGGAGTAAGTTTTTTACTCCTGCTTTTTCATTTTAATATTTCTTCAGAAAGTTTCTTTTTGCCACCAAGAGCTTTCCATATATTCATTTTTTTTGCCTCTCCAGCGCGAATCTTTCTGATATTGTCACCCTGCCTACTAAGCATTATCAAAGCAATTCCAATTAATAATAAGCCTATGCTCAAATTACTCAGTGCCCAAGGCATGAGTAATGGTGGTTGGAGGAAGAATCCTATCACCCCAACTAATGCTGTAACCACAACATAAGTTATTGAGGAGTATCCTACAATTGTAATAACAATAGGCCATAAAAGAATCCAGAAACCTAGAAGAATAGGGTTAGCGAATACCATAGTACCTATCACCACAGTGATCCCTCTACCTCCATGGGAGAGAAGATAAAGTGGCCAATTATGACCCAGAATTGCTCCAAAGCCTGCAATTGCTAAACAGAAACTCCATTGAGTATCTAAGAAAAATGGTCCAGCGACTGTTGTAAGAGTGATTTTTGAAAAATACAGATCATATGCAAGAAAATAAGGTGAAACTGTTGCAACTATTGTTCTTAAAACATCTAGTAATCCTGCTGTCCAAGCCCATTTAGCTGAACCGGTAGCTCTGTAAACATTACGCCCACCTACGTTTCCAGAACCAACCTCTCTTAGATTTTTACCTGTCACAAGCTTAGTTATGATCCAACTAAAAGGAATAGAGCCTACAACATAAGAAATTAGAAAAACAAGAATATAAACAACAGAGATATGCATAATTCTTAAGAAGAATTGAGCTATAATAAAAGATTTATCCATAGAAAAATAAAATGCAAGTAGATTTTTATACCGAGAATTTTCCCCTAAAGCAATGAATGATAAGATCCCCACACACATCTTTAGAGCTTACGATATCAGAGGGCTATATAATGAAGATTTAACTTCTCCAATAATGTACAATATAGGACTAGCTTTTGGGACTTATATTCAAGATGAACTAAATGGAAAAGAAGTAGCTGTAGGAAATGAAATCAGACAATCCAGTTTTCCTTTAGCTTACTCGTTTATAGCAGGGGTTTTATCTACAGGAGTCAACATTACCTATGTAGGTACGACTGCTTTTGGTCAAACACTTTATGCTGGATGGAAATTAGAAAAAGTTGCTACAGCGTTCATTACAGCAAGCCATCTTCCTCCTGAATGGAATGGCATCAAATTTTATCATGCAGATGGAGTAGGTTTTTCTGAGGAAGAGATAAAGAAGATTCGAGATATTGCTACAAATGAAGATTATAATTTGGTTTCGTGGGATAAGCTTGGTAACATAGAGAATCGTGATATCACATCAGATTATGAAAATTTTTTCAAAGAGAAGTTTAATTTTACTAGGAAATTGAAAGTTGCATTAGATTGTGGAGGGGGAAGTACAACATTATCAGCTCCAGCTTTATTCAGCTCACTGGGACTAGAAGTAGTTCCAGTATTTTGTGAAACAGATCCGTCCTTTTCTGGAAGACCATCTGATCCTAAACCAAAAAATCTTGAAAAATTAGTTGAAAGCATAAAGGAGAATAATTGTGATTTTGGGGTAGCTTTCGATGGAGATGGAGACAGAGCAGTGATTGTCGACAATACAGGAAGAATTTTGTCTGCTGATCAAACTGGAATTATCATAGGAAAATATGGTTTAGCAGAAACCAAAGGAACTATAATAGCTAATGTTGAATGCTCGAAAGCTGTAGCAGAGCAGCTTGAACCCCTAGGATTCGTTGTAAAACAGATACCAGTTGGGCACACATTTTTAACAATTGAAGCAAAACAAGAGAAATCTCCCCTAGGAATTGAATCAAGCGGGCATATAATAATACCAGAATACTTTCTATTTGATGATGCGATAGTTACACCATTGAAAATTGCAGAAATACTTAATAGAGAAAACCAGAGAATGTCAACTTTAGTAGATAAAATTCCAACCTATCCCTTGACTAAAAAGGAAATTGCATGTGACGACCATATCAAATTTACAGTTGTTGAAGCCTTAAAAGATAAATTGAAGGTCGATTATGATAATATCAACACCTTAGATGGCGTAAGAATCAATTTAGAAGATGGATGGGTGTTAATTAGACCATCAAATACCTCCCCTATAATTAGAATGACAATCGAAGCTATAAGTGAGGAAAAAATAGAGAAATTAGCTTTGGAATTTGGTGATAAACTAGAAGAAGTGATAATTGAGAATCAATCCCGTAGGTAAAAAGATGACCACAACCAATCCAGAATTCTATTGTCCTCACTCAGAAAATTGCTATGAGTGCTGTTTAGAGACAGAAATGCCTCTATCTGAAAAAGACATTACAAGAATCTCTAAATTAGGTTTTAAAATTGATGAGTTTCTAGAAGAACAGGATGGATTTATGGTTTTAAGAAATATAGATAGCAAATGTTTCTTCCTCAAGAACGGATTATGCATAATCTATGAAAATAGACCAGAAGGATGCAGATATTATCCTCTAATTTATGACCTTGAAAAAGATGAATTTGTAATAGATAATCTTTGTATGCATTATCAAGATTTTAATCCAAGTATATATCAGCCACTACATGATCCAATTAGATATTTCATATATATGCTTCTAAGTGAAAAAGAGATTAGATTTAGAAAAACAGAAGAAGAAAAAAAGAAAATAAAAGATTAGTAAATTTATGTTTAATCATGGAATTTATCTTCAAATTTTTTTAATATACCAGGTAGAGTTGTATATTCCATCTCACTAAGTGGCAATCTACTTGGTTCAAATGGTCCATGACTACGGATATAATCAGCAATTTCATTTACGCGTTCCCTCGTTCTATCAAAAGAAGGATCATCAAATAGATCTACTCCCCCTCTCAATAGCCCATTTTTGAGCTGGAATCCTAATCCAACCACTCGTGGAGGACCATCAAATCTTACACATTGACTATATTCTAATGGAACCGGCATAAGCGGTCCTCTATGGGAACCTCTCATCCAACCTGATACCAAATGACCAAGTGTAAATGCTTCAACAAGTTCTCCTACTGCGGGGAAGCCACTCTGACTTCTTATAACCGCTACAGGATCATCTTTACCCACATATTTTCCAGCTACAAGAGATAATTTATCTGTAGAAATTGCAGCAGCCCTACCTAAAGCTGGATCTTTACTATTGACATATTTGATAACATACTTCCCTGGAGCTCCAATGAGTGCTAATAAATCATACATATCTTCTGGACAAGACAGTTCTAAGAATTTAGCCTTATAGATGTCCATGACTGAAAATTGGAACCCAGAATGTAGTTTGGGATCAATTACTAATCCTGCAGTGTTAAATGGATTTGCAAACATCTGAAAAATAGGATAATTGAATGCTCCTGGTTCAGTTTTATCCATCGCAAAAACAATAATAGGTTCAGCAGGTCTTTCTTCAAGTTCTATTTCAGCGATTCCAGGACCCATTCCTTTAATGTTTCCTGCAAAAGTGTCTTTCAGTAGATCTTGACCAGTTCCATAAAGCCCAATAGCTTTTGCTTCATTTGTTAAATCCATAAAAGTATCCCAAGCTAGTTTATGGATTTCTTCACTATCTACACCCCTCTCATGTGTCATAAGGAGCTCAGTATCGTCTCCAGCATTAAACACAACAAAATCAATTATTATGTTTTCATCCTTGGCTTTATCCAAGAGTTCTTCGGCTCGTTCCATTAAAGGTTCATAAACTGTTACATGTCCAGGACTTGAACCAATATCTGCTTTAATCAAACTTACAGTAGTTTTCACCAAATATAATCACCTAAGTAAATAATACGGGTCGTTAATACATATTATGAATAGTTAATTTAAAGTTTTACCTTTAAAGACGTAAAGAATGAAAAAAAGAAGTGTAAAAGAGATTATAACTCTTCTATTTTGAACCAAAGCTCAATTAAGTCTTTAGAACCACCAACGAAACCTGTTCTTTGATGAAGGTAATGAAGAGAGGTCAGTTTGTTAACATCAAGTGGTTTGAAGTTTTTATATCTGATTTCGTGTCCATCAGCAGTTATGTAGAAACCAATCCCATTCACTTTTGATAGAATGTAAAGATATGGAATTATTTCATAGCAAAAACGTAGCTTAGGAGCAAAATATCCAAACACACCAGTTTTTTCAAATACATTGTTCATATCTTGCACCATACAACCTCCATATCTGTTTTTTCCCTTAATATCTAAAGCATCTACGAAAAGCTTCTGTTTTGCTGAATGATCATTGTACTTTCCACCTAATCCAAATACAGGATTTTTGCTTGGACTAATATCTAAATTATCTTTTACAACTCGAAAAGAAGTTCCATCATAAACAAATTGTAAGAAACCTAATTCAGTTGCTAAATCAAAACGCAAGTAAAGTGTATAACTAACTGTTAAAGCTGCGACAGTATATCCCTTTTGGTCAATTATATTAACTATCGCTCCAGGACTTCTACTTCGTACAATAGAAGAACCATCAATGAAATCTCCCAAGATAATGAACTCTCCAGTTCCGGTCATTATGTTGTCTTCATCAGTTTCTTCTCCCAATAACAAATGATAAAGATTATTGGGCATCCTTTGCAGAAATAATTCTTGTGTAGCAACATCAAGACTCAGTTGCTCATCACCAGAGAGATTGAGAGTCCCTGAATAATCATTTTCGCCTAGTAAGAAAGTAAGAATCTGTTTGGGAACATCCAAGCTAATATTGATAAGTTCTCTGATTATTTCTCTAAGAGATTCAGGTTGTATTTCATCAAGATAAGATTCCAACGTATGATATTTTTTAATAGACATTTTCTCAATTCCTAATATTTATTCACTAAATTGTTTTCAGACATATATTTAAAGCATGAAACAGCAGTATTATCCATTTTCAATGCCACAATAAAATCTTTCATGTCTTTCTCAGCTTTTTCTATTATTACTTGTTTCGTTTCATTACTTATTGCATCTACTTCATCAAAGAACTCCTTCCATGCATACTTGGAATTCTTTGCAAAAGTTGTAGCTTCTTCAACATCTGGTTTCCCATATTTATCTAGAACCCACTTTCTCATTTTTGCATATAGAGCAGATTCATATTCTTCAAGAATTTTGTATACTAATCTTTGCCAGAAAGTTCCGATGTTACCCTTAGTGATACTTCCATGGGGAAAAGTTGAAGCTATAACATCAACGGGAGTTCCAGTAATTCCATGTTGAGCGATACGAGTATCGAAACCTTGTTGTTTGAAGGTATCAACTATTTCAACAGTTCTTTGAACATTTATTCCAAGTTGAGGTACTACTTCGCCTTTGGCATTAACGCTTACCCCATGAGTGGAACCGTTAGCAATAGCCAAGTAATCTATAAAAACATCCTTTTCTGCTAGCGATTTAACATAATGTGTAGCTTCTTCAACAGATGTGAATTCTGTTATTCCTATTTCACCCACTTCACCTTCAAGCCCGTACACCTTCTGACCCATTTTTTCTTTCAGGAAATCAAATAAGATGAGACCTTTTGAAAGGATATTTTTCAACTGTCCTTCAACATTATCTGCTTCTCGATCAAATAGAAAAGAAGTATCAATAGCATAACCTGTAAATCCACTCTCAACTCTAGCTTCGATTTCTTTCATAACATTAGACATTTCTTCTTCTGTACCCTTTTTTACAGTGAGATGATCTGCATGTAATGAATATGCGAACCACTTTTCTTTCTCAGCAGCTGATTTACATCTAGCAGCAAAATTCTGAGGAGTATAACCAGTGTACCCGCCACTAAGTGACATTTCACTTAACGCTAATTCAAAAATCACAACTGAAAGAGATTTCTTTGTTGCGCGTAATATACCTCTGATAACTTCTTCTGTTGCTCTAGGATTTATTGCAGCAATAATTGTATTAACTCCTCTCACACTCTCTGCAATGAAATTCATAGGCAAAGGAGCTTTAGGAGCTTCAAAATATGAAATGACTTCATTCTCTGAAACCATGTAATAGACACCGTTTGAAGATATAACTATTAGAATAAGAATTTTTGCTTTAGACTTTGAATTAAGAGAATTTAATCAGAGACATTAACTCCTGACAACAAAAGTTGATAATCCAATTTATTTTTAATACATAACCTTCTTCTTTTATTTAGAATACTCTAAATGAAGTGAGTTCATGAAATATAGGAAAGTTGGTAAATCAGGACTAAAAGTGAGTGAAATCTCATTGGGTACATGGTTGACGTATGGTGGATCAGTTGAAGATGAAATAGCCAAAAAATGTATGACAACAGCTATTGAAAACGGAATAAATTTCATTGATTCTGCCGAAATATATGCAAGAGGAGGAGCAGAGAAAGTAATTGCAGAATTCTTTGCTGATGAGACTTTTAATAGAAAAGATCTAGTGATTTCAAGCAAAGTATTTTGGGCAATGAATGATTATGATATAAACCGATGGGGTTTAAGTAGAAAAAATATCCTGAATGCAATTGAAGGAACACTCGAACGCTTGAACCTGGACTATATTGACATTTATTACATGCATAGATATGATTACATGACTCCCTTACGTGAGACTGTTGAAATTCTAGATGATTTAATTCATGATGGCAAAGTAAGATATTGGGGAACTTCTGTCTGGACAGCTGCTCAACTAGAGAGAGCAAATGCTATTGCTAAAGATATTCGGGCACACAAACCAATCGTAGAACAACCACTTTACAACATGTTCATCAGACACATTGAAATGGAAATCATGTCTGTAGCTAAAACTCATGGAATGGGTTTCACAGTATGGTCTCCTCTTGCACAAGGATTACTTACCGGTAAATATAATGATGGAATTCCTGAGGGAAGCAGAGCTGACAAGTCAGAGTTTCTGAAGAAAAATCTTACTGAGGAGAATTTAGCTAAGGTCAGAAAACTAGGAGAAATTGCTCAATCTTTAGATATTACAATGGGTCAATTAGCTCTAGCGTGGATCCTCAGAAGACCAGAGATTTCATCAGCAATCATAGGTGCTACTAAACCAGAACATGTCATCGAGAATGTTAAAGCTTCAGATATTGTTCTATCTAATGATGTTTTAGACCAGATTAATGAAATCTTAGATAATGAACCTGAATGGCCTTTAACATACAAACCAAATTATCACTATAAAGATAAAATGAGGTAATCTCATTTTCCTTCTTTTTCACGTAATTCTTATATAATTGATGTTTTGACTGTAAATTTATGTCATTTACTTCTAGTGGTACAAGTCATAAGCTAAGTAGAGGACAAAGAGTTGCATTTGGTTTTGGAAAGTTTGGAACTGCTATATTCATGCAGATGGTTACACTTGCTATTGTATATATTTACAGCACTGCTTTTGAGTTGGATCAAACATTAAATGCAGTAGGAAATGCTGTTGGTAAAATAGTTATAGCTTTTTCAGGCTTCATTTTTGGTTACATTTCTGATATTCTAAAAAATCCAAAATGGGGACGAAGGAAATTCTTCATTTAGACAGGAGCACCAGCTCTAGCCATTTCATTTGTTATGTTGTTTATCCCTCATTATTTCATACCACTAGATAAAGACATTCTAGTTTTTGTTTGGCTACTTATCTGGAATTCTTTGTTTAATCTTTTTTATGGATATTTAACAACACCATTCCAAGCCTGGATGCCTGAAGTAACAACGGAAAGTGATAGAGTTGGGATGTCAGGGATTCAAAATACTTCAAATTTGATAGCAACAATAGGTGGATTAGCTTTTGCATTTGTTTTTTCAGGAATGCTTGATACTAAAGTCAAAGAAGTTGGTCCAGTAGATGCAATCTTTAGTGAGCTAGGTCTCATTTTACTAGTTGTTGTTATTGTTTTCGCAGTTATTGAAGTAGTTGCATTTTTACCAGTTTTACTAAAAGTAAAAGAAGAACCAGTGGTAAGAAAAGAGAGGAATATTCTTAGAGAATTCAAAGTAGTCTTATCAAATAAAAATTATGTATTGTGGTTTATCACACAAGGCATTTACTCTATGGGATTGACTCTTTTTACAGCTTTAACATTTAATCTAATTAGCTTTCTTGGACTTACGGGAATAGCAGATTTTGCCATTTTTGCTGCAGCAATGTTTGGAACTACGATGTTAAGTTTTATTTTTTGGGAGAAAACATCCAAAAAAATTGGAAAACGTATTGACCTGTTCATAAGTTATGGATGTCTCATAATAATTCTTCCCTTAACACTAGTTTTGGGGAAAATCCCTTTAATTCCAGACAATATAGAAACTTTCGCTTTTGGTATTCTCCTAGGTTTTGGATTATCAACCACCTATCTATTTCCAAATGCAATAATTGGTGACCTTGCTGATGAAGATGAAAGAAGTACTAAAGAATCTAGAGCTGGAATGTATACAGGATTCAATTCTATTCCTCTAAACATTTTCCAAGCTATGGCTTTTCTTTTAGTTCCTCTGATTCACTTTCCACATAGCTCTGGAGTTCGTTCAATACTCTCAGATGAAGTGTTACCAGTTTTTCTTAAATTTAGATCAGGTATTGGATTACAGTGGCTAGGACCAATTGTTGCTGTATTTTTCTTGCTATCACTCCCAACAATTTACTTTGCAAACTTTGACCCATTTTTAGATAGTATAAGAAAAACAGCTGAGAAAATGAACAAGAAAAAAGTGAATGGTGACTAAAATGGCTTTATTATTTGGTACAAGACCTTTCGAATTTGCAGATTTCTTCGCATTGTTCCAGGATGGGTTGTTTGATCTTTCTAAGCTTAACTATGTTGAAGCAGTTACAAAACATGTTGAAGCAGGTTTCAAACATATAGAAGTAACTGGTGATCTGATATATGTTCTTCCGGGTATTTTAACACCAGAAATAATTGCACAGTTAGTTGAACTGAAAAAAGAGAAAAATATCACGTTCTCAGTTCATCTTCCTTTGTGGGGTATGGAACCTGCTGCATTTGCACCGCAAATAAGAAAAGGATCTGTAGAGAGCTTTGTTGATTGTATAAATTTAACCAAACCTCTTGACCCACTTTGTTGGGTTATTCATCCTACAGGAACTTTGACAGTTGAATTCATGAATATGAATTTGCCAGATTTTGCAAAAGGATTAATGATGAATCAATTTACATCCCATGCTGCTGAAGCTATAAAGAAGACTCTGGAAATAACTGGAATTCCTTCACGAAAAATAGCAGTTGAAAACATCGAATATCCATTTGAAATAATGTTTCCAGTAATTCAACAACTAGACCTGAGCATATGTTTAGATACAGGTCACTTACTTGCAGGATTCTCAGGAAAAATGGATGTTCTAGAATTTATTGAAAAATACTATGATAGGATTATTGAACTCCATCTACATGATGGTAAATATCCAAGAATTGATCATAAACCTCTTGGAGAATATGACTTACCTGTTAGAGATTTGCTCTTAAAACTCTCTGAAAAGAAATTCACAGGACCCTTAGTTTATGAACTTAGTTTCGATGAAGCAATAAAATCTATGGACTATCTAAAGGAGAACGTTCCAGAAGTACTAGATTAGATACTTTAATTTCCAACAAAAGTAAAAACTTATTTGTGTTTAATTAAATGAATAATTATGTCACTCGTAATTACCACAGAACTGAATGTTGGTTATGATAAATTCGATGAAGTTGAAAAAGTTACTAGGGAAGTTCTTGCTGAACATGGTTTTGGTATTTTAACAGAGATAGATGCTAAAGAAACTTTGAAAAAGAAAATTGGAGCAGAAATTAGACCCTATAAGATACTTGGCGCATGTAATCCTCCATTTGCTCACAAAGCCATAATTTTAGTTCCAGAAATAGGTGCGCTCTTACCTTGCAATGTCATTATCTATGAGAATGAAAAAGGAAAGATAGTAGTTTCTGCAATGAATCCTAAAGAAGCTATGAGCGTAGTTAAAGTAGATAAATTAAATGAACTCGCTGATGAAGTTTATGAAATTATGAAAACATCTATTAAAGAAATAGAAAACAAGTTTTCCTAATTATCTATTTTAATTTTTTAAGATTAAGAAATAAAAAGAAAAGGAGAATTAGAATTTATCTGTATTCTCTTTTGCCCATTCTTCAGGGTCATACTTAGGTGGCATACAACGAAGTGGTTTATCTTCATAGTAACCCAAAGCATATCTTGCTTGGATAATCTTCTGAATTTCATTAGTTCCTTCGTAAATTGTTGCTCCTCGAACATTTCGATAATATCTTGCTACTGGATAATCATCACAGAATCCATAAGCCCCATGTATCTGTATTGCACGATCTGCACATCTGACAGCTGCATTAGTTGCATACCATTTTGCCATTGATGTTTCACGGGTATTGACTCTTCCAAGATTCTTTGTCCATCCTGCTTTCCATGTCAGTAATTCTGCAGCTTCAATATCTGCAACACTATCAGCTACCATTCCTTGTATGAATTGATGGTGACCTATTTTTTGACCAAAAGTTTCACGTTCATTAGCATATTTAACTGCAGCTTCTAAAGATGCTTTAGCTCCACCAACAGCACCAGCAGCGACAGTATAACGACCCCAATCTAGAGCTGCCATTGCTACCTTGAAACCTTCAATAGGTTCACCAAGTAAGTTTTCTTTTGGAATAGGAGTGTTATCAAAATTAACCCATCCTGTTTCACCAGCTTTTACACCCATTTTGTGATGAAGATTACCAGAAGTTACACCTCCAAAGTCTCGTTCAACTATAAACGCTCTCATACCTTTATGACGAACATCTATTTCATAAGCGAAAACAAGGAAGATATCAGAAGATTCTGTGTATGAAATCCACATTTTTTCTCCATTAACTATCCATTCATCACCTTCAAGTTTACAAGTAGCTTTGAGTCCTGCTGGATCGCTTCCAGCAGCAGGTTCAGTTAAACCGTAAGTGCTCATTGTTTCTCCTGTAGCTAAAGTTGGTAAGTATTGCTTCTTTTGCTCCATTGTACCCCATTGCCAAATAGTTGAACAGCACAATCCATTATGGACAGATAAGATTACTCTAAATGCAGTATCTATTCTTTCAAGTTCTTCACAAGCTATAGCTAGTGCGATATAATCTAGACCGCCTCCACCATATTTAACTGGGATACTTATTCCAAGAAGACCTTGTTCTGCCATCTTCTTCAAAATTGGTTTATGAAATACCTGTTCTTGATCCCATTCTTTAACATAAGGGGCAATTTCAGCTTCAGCAAATTCCCTAACACTTTGTCGAACCATTTTATGTGTTTCACTCAACTCAAAGTGTGGTCCAATTTCACTAAATTGTTCATACATTCTATATACATCCAGATGATTGTTACAAAGCATGTCTATCTTACAACTTTAAAGATTTCTCCATAACTATGAAGTTCTAATCAAACAAATATCTCTACTTTTTCGAGAAAATTATTTATTACAAGAGGATAATATTTGCACTAGTTATAGGTTTTAATCATTTCAGAATTTGTTTCAGACACAGTTTAATGATTAACCTATATGTAGTCAATATTTTCTTCTAATATCTAATATTGAAATAGAATAGAAGTCAACATCATTCATAGTAGTTAGTAACTGAATCTATTCAATTATGGAACTCAATAAAGAAAGGAAAAATTCTTTTGAAAATTCTTTTTCATTTAACTCTACTAAATTCCATTTTCCAGATTTTACTGCATCTATTACTCCAACTTCAACAAGAGAATTGATATGATGAGATACAGTAGATTGTGACAGTTTGAGCAAATGTTCAATCTCACATGCACATCTTACTCCTTTCATTAGCAACCAAAGGATCATTAGACGATTTTTATTGGCTAGAGCTTTGAATAATTTTAACATCTTGCTTATACTTTCATCTTTCCTCATATTAGGAATACTCTTCTCTATTAGTTCTAGATCAATGATTCTCTTCTCTGCAATCTCTTTTACAACCCCTTGCTTATGCAATTGAGATAATTTCTGTTCCAACTCTTTTTTTGATTTCTCATGTTTACTGTCAGTCATATTCAAAAATAATTCTAATTACTAAACATAAAAGTTTCTATCAAAACCTCATTCTTTATAAATTTCAAGCATTGCAACCATCATATTTATATATCGAATAATTTCGATATGAACTGTCGGTGAAATAATGGTGCATTGGTTTTGGATAAAAGCAGGCGAAGTACTTTTAGGGGGAGTCTTAGCTCTCGCAGACTATCTATCACTACATGTGTTACTATGTTTGATTCCCGCATTCTTTATTGCAGGGGCCATGATCGTTTTTGTTCCAAAAGATTTGATTATTAAATACATGGGTAAGGATTCCAAGAAAATTATTGCATATCCAGTTGCAGCAATTTCAGGCTTTTTACTAGCAGTATGTTCATGTACAGTTTTACCACTTTTCGCTGGAATTAAGAAGAAGGGTGCTGGACTTGGGCCTGCCATGACATTCTTATTTTCAGCACCAGCAGTTAATATTCTAGCAATAACTTACACAGGTACCTTGATAGGTATGGATGTTGCAATAGCTAGAGCTATTCTTGCTTTAGTATTTGCAGTGGTTATTGGATTATTGATGGATCTAATCTTTCGAGATAGGAAAAACAAAGAAGAGAATTTAGAAGAGAATGGAAAAGAAGTAAAAGAAGAAAATCAAAATCCCGAGATTAATGAAAGAAGAGAAATAGAAGCTATGGATATTTTGAAAGGATTTGTAGCAAGTTTAGTTCTTATTATCGGAGTGCTTATAGCTTTTCTAAATAGAAACAACTTACAGTCAATTGGAGTTAAGAATCCAGCGTTAATTCAAACAATTATCTGGGGAACAGGATTACTACTCTTAATCGTGTGTTGTTTAATAATTCAAAATGCAAAAACAAATATCTTTCTGGGATTAATATATCTACTCTTTACTGGTACATCACAAATCAGTTACTTCTCAATCGCAAAAGGAGGACCTAGATTTATAAGTACCATACATTACTGGATTTCTATAGATATCAGTCAGTTCTTAAGTTCAGGAGGAGGAGCTGAATTGGTAGGTACTTTAGAATATTTTGCATCTGAAGCTTTCAGAATAGACTTAGCGAACATGGGTATAAAGACAGTTCTTTCACTTATAGTAGCAGGAGTAATTGTCATCTATGCTATTAAGAAGTTTGACAAGGAAGATAGCAAAGAGTGGATGAAAGAAACATGGATTTTTGTTAAGAAAATTTTTCCATATCTAATTCTGGGAGTTTTTCTAGCTGGTATGTTAAGGCAACTTATTCCTCCTGAATTTATTCAAAATATAGCAGGTAGAAACACAGTAGTAGCTAATCTTGCAGGTGTTACATTTGGTGTAATAGCATATTTTCCAACCTTAATGGAAGTACCAATTGCACAGATGTTCCTAGATTTGGGTATGGCTAGAGGAGTACTGCTTGCTTATTTATTGGCAGATCCTGAATTATCCATTCAGAGTATTTTAGTTACACGTAAATTTATAGGAGATAAAAAAAATCTTGTGTATATCCTTCTAGTTATAATATTTACAGTATTAGCAGGATTGCTCTTTGGGTTAATAGTCTCTCATGAACCGATAACGTTTGTATAAACAGAAGGTGAAATTATGACAGAAAAGAAATTGATACAAGTAGTTGGAAAAGGATGCAGTAAATGTGAAAAACAGTACGAAATAGCTAATAAAGCTGTTGAAGAAGCTAGTAAAACAGAAGAATATGAAGTTGAACATTTTACTGATATAACCAGATTCGCAGACTTAGATGTCTTTATGACACCAGCATTACGAATAGATGGTAAAGTCGTAATCGAAGGAAGAATTCTTGGGATTGATAAAATAAAGGAATTACTCTGAAAGATTCTATTGGTTGCTACTTTGCAAAGAATTTTATTTGATTGATACAATGTGTTCTTTGATTAAGTCTACATTACAATGAACATTGTTGAATTCTATGGCAGATGAAATTAAGCACTATGCTACTGGATCAGTTATCCCTCTAGGTGATGGGTTTACTGGGAAATCCGTACTTTCTAGATTAATCATCAATCCAAACGTGTCAGATGAAGAGCTTAAAGAAATTCTACTTAAAACAAAGAAATCATATAACATAGAATTAGAGTTCTGCAGTGAAAAAGTAGAAGTAGACGACTTACCCATAACTACTACTCTTCAGTTTTATGTTTTTCCAGGACAAAGACAGAAGATATCTGATAAAAGTACAACTTTTGATGAGATATTATCGGTTTTTGACTGCTTTCCAGCTTTGTTAAGGGTTTCAGTGCTCTTATTGATATATGATGTTACTCGATTTAGTACGCTTGAATCTCTTGAGATTTGGTTAAGGTTTGCTATAGCAAAAGAATGGATTTATGAAGATACATTGGTTGTTCTTATTTCCAATAAAGTTGATTTAGATAAACCTGATGAGAAAAATATTGCAAATGTAACCTCAACAATACTCGAGTATGTTAACGATCATGCGCTTCCTATTGATATCAATCACATTAAAAGTTTGAATACCTCATGTGCAACTTTAGAAGGTCTCCAAGAACTTAGGGAGATGATTATTGATTGGATTGCTAAAAGAGGAATCAGAGGAGTAGGAATAGTAGATAGGTAATTTTTTTAGTTCAAAATACTCCATTGGAAGAGCAGGTCATTTCCACTGCCGAGAAGGTAGGATGTTCTTGCATAGTGTCCCATCCAAAAAGGTCCCTTCCTTTGCAGAATAATGAAAACATATTTTTCCGTATGAATATTACGGTCCTGCGAAAAAGTAATAAGATATTAAGAGAACGTATCTGCAACAATGGTTGTACTGAAATCCAAGAAGTTATTTCTTCAAGTCGTTCTTATATCTTTGTTAACCATATCTTTGATGATAAATCATGACACACTCTGTTCTGGTAATGCAGTTGAAGTAGGCTTTGATGCATCAGGAGGATTACTACCAATAAACGATACTTATCTTCAAATGGTTGAAGCTAATGTAAGATTTGATATTGATGAAACTTACGGAGAAAAAGGAGAGTTCAGAATCTTATTTGATGGGAACTATACAATTTACAATCCTAATATTACAATTGAGACATTTATAGGGGCACCTTTCTTCTCATTTTCTGATGACATAGCCGATTCATTGAAAATTGAAGTGGAAAACACTCTGTTAAATTATACAATAGTTAACATTTTTGATGAAAGTCTTAACTTTACTCAGTGGGAGGATTACTTTGGTTCAAGCATATATTATGAGAGGTTTTTTGCAATATGCAATATCACTTTCACAGGATATTCAAATACAACAATTAGATACAGTTTTGATACTATCACACTTAAAATGGATAGAAACAAGAACATCTATGCTTTCGTGTATGATGTTGGTACCGCTGCAGCATGGAATGGAAACATTACTGAAACTGTGGTATTTTCAATTTACGGTAAACAACCTCATGATTTTTCATGTTATAGTTTTAATGAAACTCATTGGATTAACAAAGAACCTATTATTGAACAGATTCAAAATGGTTTTGAATATTCATGGATTTGGGAAAATGAGAGAATCAAAGAAAAATGTATTGAGATAAGTTACATATCTAGTGATTTGTGGTTAGTATCCAATGAAGGTTTGATGATAGGTTTATCATCTTTGGTTTTAATTTCTACATTATACAAAAGAAAAAGAGTAATTCAACACAAGATATGAAGTTAGAGGAACCAAACAGAATGAAGATATATACAAGGAGTATCTCGAGGAAGCTGGCTTCAACATACAAGAAACAGAAGTTAACAAATACCGGTTCTTCATTAAAGTAAAAATATAAATATTGAGAATACAATTGTTATGCGATAAAATTGTCTCTGTCAAAGAAAAATTTCGCTTTTTTTGTTTTTATATTATTAGGTTCTGTGTTTTTTCTTCCAATAAATGTATTTTTAGTAGGCAATCCAATTTCAATTATTCAAGTTTCTTCAGGTGGATTTCTACCGGTGAACGATACTAATCTTCAGATGATAGAGGCAAATGTGTTAATGGACATAAATTGGTCATATGGTTATTATCATGAACAATTGGTTGTTTTTGATGGAAACTATACACTATACAACCCAGATAATACAACCGAAATTATTCTAGCAGCTCCTTTCGTATCTATGGATGATTACATACAATGGAATTTTAGTGTTGAAGTAAATGGATTAGAAACAGGATTTGAATTATTCTGGCCAAATTCAAACGATGAACCATATGCTTCTTGGTATGAAGAATATTTCGACTCTGGACTGAGTGGATATAGACTTTTTGCACTGTGCAATGTTACTTGTGAAGGGTATTCAAACACAACAGTAAGATATTCATATTCTTCAGTCTCATTTTCAGGAACCTATACATACTTCACTTACGATATAGGAACTGCTAGAGCATGGGATGGTGTAACTACAGAAATTGTTGAATTCAGAGTCTATGAAATAGAACCACATTTCTATTATCCAGAAATAAATGATACAAATCCAAATATGCCGATTATCACAGATATTGAAAACGGTAAGAGCTATAAATGGAAATTTTGGACTGAATCTCAATTTGAACAGTACAATCATGTAGGAGTAGGTTATGATTTCCAAAGAACAGAGGAGTACACTACAACTCCTAATACTACTCCGACAACGCCTAATACTACTCCGACAACTCTTTACTTTGAATATTTCTTTTCTTTATTAGGAATGTTAGTATTTTCCTTAATTTTAAGGAAATTTAGATTTAAGCTTTAAACTGATCTTGATTAGGTGAGAGATAATAGTGGTTTGTATATAACATATAATGTTGGAACTGCTAGAGCTTGGAATGGTTCGATTACAGAGTTCTTGGAGAACAACCAACCTATTTCACAAATTTTACTGAAGAAGGTTATGCAAATCTCACAGTTACAGAAATAAGTAATGGTCAAAGCTATCTTTGGTCATGGGTGGAAGTTGAGGAAATGATGGTGCCTTTTATTTACATCGAATACATGCCAGAGTATTTTGACAGATATTCTAATGAAACATCAGGATTCTGGTCTTTATCTGGCTTTGGAAGCTTACTGTTCATAATTTCTATTTTGCACCACAAAGACACTAAGAAGAAACGATAGAGTATTTTTTTATACTCTTCATCTTTATCTCTATTATGACATCTTCAGAGTATGTCACATGTTTCTATTGTTCTGAATATGCTAAAATTGCTACTGATTACCCACAAAATTTCGCTTATCATGAAAAGGAATCTTTTACACCTCGTTGTTTTCTACATTGGCAGTATGAATGTAGTAAATGTGGTAAAGAGACACATTTTAATGGAATTGCATGGTGTTCTGACTGTAAAGTGTTCACATGTCTCCGTTGTGTAGAAGAAAAAATGGTAAGAAAAGAATTTCTCATTTACGATTACTATTACAATATTCCTTGTCATAAATGTAATTCACCCAATCCTGCTTTAGATTTTGCAGAATATGATGGTCAACACCCTTTTCAAATTGGTGATCTTATTCCAAAGGAGGATGTTGTTATCTGGATGCCCATCTATAAAGAAGAATTAAAGTCTCAAGAATTCCCTCACAGATCTTGGGGATCAGAAAGAATACTTGCTCTAGGAAAAGCACCCAAGCACACTAGACTAGACTCTTTAGATGATTATACTCCAAAGTCTACTTGGGATAAAATGGCACAGTTCTGGATATCTCCTGAAGCAGAGGGAGAATATCATCATACCAACTTAATATTACCCGAAGTATATCGCCTGCTTGATACCCAAAAGGATGAAATCATTCTAGATGTAGCTTGTGGTGAGGGAACTGTTGCTAGATATCTGGCCAAGCATGGAGCAAAAGTGACAGGAATCGATATTTCAAAAATGATTGATAGAGCAATGGAAAGTGAACATGAAGATAAGTTAGGAATTCAATACTTGAAGATGAGTGCTGAAGAATTATCGAATGAATTCGAAACAGCTATTTTTGACAAGGTCATATGTAATATGGCTCTAATGGATATCGCTGATTATAAAACTACAATCAAAAACATCTCTCATGTTTTGAAAGAAGAGGGTATCTTTGTTTTTAGCATCACACATCCTGCATTTGCTTGGCCTGCAACTACGTCTATGCGAGTTCCTCCTGATAGTCAAAGAAATGAAGATAAACGCAAAATTGCTTTGGATTATTTCGATGAAAGACCAACTTTACTTCCATTTGGATGGGAAACACCATCACTTGCATTTCCTAGACCAATAAGCAATTATGTAAATGAGCTAGTTAAGAATGATTTAGAAATAATAGAGATGAGTGAACCCAAAGCATCTAAAGAGATAGTGGAGAAATACCCAAGGCAAGCTTATATGGATAATGATACACTTCCTGATTTCCTGATGATTAAAACAAAAAAGAAATCAACCAACTAGTTTTTACTAATCACTTTATTTTTTAAGATAATCAACTATCTCAAATTCCTACCATTTCATAAGTTGCATAAACTTCATACCCTACTTTAGAATATACCTTGATTGCAGGGGCATTATCTGTAACAACATGTATAATAGCGATTTCAGTATTCTCCATCATCCTATGAATACTTTCATTAACTAGATATGTTGCTAATCCTTGATTTTGGTACTCAGGAAGTGTTGCTGCTGTTGATATTATGGCTGCAGCTTCGTCAATCCATGCCAATGTGAAAGATATAAGTTTCTTACCATCAAGTAAACCTGTATATATCTGATTTTCATCAAAAACGAAATTTTCAGCCTTCATTTTACCCCAAAAAACTGGTTCAGCTTTCGCACAAAGTCTAGCAATCTCTTCAGCATCTTCTTTAGTTAAAGCTCTTTGAGTAAAAGGTTTATCTAATTGAAATCTAGGAATCATGTTCTCTTTTTTTAGTAACATTCTGTGTATTGAGATTTTGTGTTTTGGTTTTGGAACTAAGCTATGTAATAGTTCTTTATGTTGAATTGGAAAATTAATTTGTGTAATCGTAAGATCTTTTGGTACTGCATCATATAGAGCTTTCACAATTTCCTCATCATGACTACGGACATGTACAATGCTCTTTTTCCAAATTAGACATATTCCCACTATATTTTCTTCTTCTAAAGCAATCAAGAATTGACTACTCTCTGGATATTGTTTTTGATCAAGTATGAAGAAGAAATACCCAGGGATATCTTTGAGGACATAGTCCCAAAATTTCTGAATGTCGATGTCTTCTAACTTCACTATTTCGAACATAGCAAAAAAAAAAGATAAACAAAAATAAGTGTTGTGAACCATGTCCTAATAAACAGACAATTCAGCTCTTAGACTTTCAATTTGAGTACGATTGGACAATGATCTGAACCCATTACATCCTTAAGCATATAGGACTCAGATACTTTATCAATTAGATCATCTGAGACATAGAAGTAATCTATCCTCCAGCCTACGTTTCTTTCTCTTGCCGTAACACCTTTGACTATATTCCTCATGGACCACCAGGTATAGTATTGTGGCTCTTTGTTGAAATGTCTAAACATGTCTACAAAACCTATGGAAATCAATTTGTCTATCCATTTACGTTCTTTAGGTAGAAAACCAGAAACATCTTCGTTGGATTTAGGATGAGTTAAATCAATCTCAGTATGAGCAGTATTGACATCACCACAGATAATAACTGATTTTCCTTGATTTCTTAAATTGACTACATGCTCCAAAAAAACATCGTAAAATCCCATTTTATACTTAAGTCTTTCAGCATTCAATTTTCCATTTGGAAAGTAGACATTCAATAAAACAAAATCAGAAAACTCAGTTTCCATCAATCTCCCCTCATTGTTAAACCTCTCATCAGCTAGTTTTGTGTTTATTTCTATTGGTTTAGTCTTTGAATAGGTTACGACACCACTGTACCCTTTTCTTTCAGCTGAAGACCAATTGCTTAGATATCCTTGAGGATTCAATAACTTGCCAGTTAATTGCTCAGGGTGAGCTTTAGTTTCTTGAATACATAATATATCAGGGGAAGTTTTGTTCATCCATTCATTGAATTTCAGATTTTCACTAACTTCTTTCTTTGAAACAGCTCGAATCCCATTCACATTCCAAGAAATCAGGGACCATTCTTTCATAAGTTGACTTCTTTATTTCTGTCTTAAACTTTGCGTGCTGTCCATTTTTCAAGCTTTAACCATTCGGTTTAAAACATGAACTTCTCATATTATTATCTTAATTCTCTTACTTATTGATTCTAAAATCTGGTTTCGTGTTTTGACTCTTTAGTTTAACTGTTGTTCGAATTAATTAAATAAATGCTTAATAAACGATGTTTCTATGTAATCATAGGTGCAAAAAAAATGGCAATAAAAATCAAAACTGAAAAACAAAAAAACTACAGACTAAATCAAAGGTTAGCAAATGAGTTAAGCAGAACAACCCAACTAACTCAAGCAGCAAGATATGGTGTGTTTAACTACTAATCTTCACTTTTATTTACTTTATTTCTATTGAATATTTGTTTGAAAATTGAAGTTTTCTTTACTCTTTCATCTTTGAGGAAAGGATCAAAATCACCTTGCCAAAGGATAGGAATAGATAAAGCTAAGAATATAGTTACTATAGGTCCTAACCAAATAAGTCCTAGGGGGGTAGTGCTATCACTTATACCAGTAATCCTGTTACTCACAACTCCAATACCCACATAACCAAACATTTTTTCTATTGACCAACTCCTCATAAATCCAGCGAGTATGAATCCAGTTGCTTGAGCTATATTGAATGGTAAACTCTTGAATCCTGTATACATACCAGATCGATTTTCAGCTGTTTTTCTTTCATCTTCGTCAGCAAAATCAGCCAAAATTGCATATGGAAAAAGATAAGCTGATGACATTCCAAATAAAGCTATTACTCCAAAAACATAGCCTTGGACCACTGGAGGGATAACTGGTATTTTACCTACTAAAGGTGTTAGAGGCATCCAAAACAATAGGAATGAAAAGGAAAATATAAGAGACCATTTCTTTCCAAATCGTTTAGAAAATCGTGACCAGAAAAAGAAACTAATAATTACAACTAAAAACATAATTGTTCCAAAGAGAAATTTTTGTAATGCACTAACCACACCTAAAACCTGTTCTATAAAGTCTATCATCAGAGCCGTTAGCAAGGTTACTCCAACATTTAATACTGTAAAACCACCTACCCAAATCATGTAATTACGATTTCTTAGAGCAACTTTAATTTCACTAAATAGTTGTCTGCGTTCGTGTACAACTTTCTTTTCTTTAATTTTCAGCAAAGCAGGTAAGAAGAATATCATCTCTATTACTGCAAAGATTAGAGCAAAAACCAGAAGATAAGTTCCTGCAGGACCATAAATTCCTTGTGGATCATCTTTTATGAAACCAGACATAATCAGAACAAAACCTGAACCTACTGCACTACCTACTAGATTTACTGAATTCTGCAAACCTGAGACTTGTACTCTTTCCTCTTCATTTGTTATTTCCGGCATCCAGCTTTGAAAAGGTATTAGCAGATAGCCATAAAATAAATGAAATAAGGCATTCCAAACTAATAACCAAACGAATTTTATTGTTTGACTACTTGCTGGGATGAAGAGTTGAGGAGTAAAAAGCATAACAAATGATAGTGCTAGTGCTGGTGCCCCTGTCCAAATAAATAACTTTCTCCTCCCCATTCTAGCTTTAGAGGAGGAAAGAGAATCTGATAAATAACCAAAGAGTAGTGAAGAAATTCCAATTACCAGTTTTCCTACTGCGTTACCTACACCATTGAGAATAGGGTCCAACTCAACTTGGTTTGTATACATCCAGAAAGTAGCTATAAAAACCACATTTAGTAAAATCGTAGAACCAAATCGACAGATAGCATAGTAAATCTTTTGTCTATTTGTAAGCATACTATAAGACCCTCAAGTTGTTTCTCGATGACAGTAACCAAAGTATTTTCAACTTTATATAAAACTTTGCAATGAAAGTTATAGTCTAAATCGAATACTTCCAGTAATCTTAAATTTCAAGAATCCCACAGATGATTAAGGAAGAATAACTAAACGAGAGATAAAAAATGACTGAGGAACAAATACAGAAAATTATCAAGTTACTAGAAAACGATAATCCAGCTCTCCGACAATTGGCTTTGGAGCAGCTAATTCCTTTTATTGATTCTGATCTTGCTATCCAAACTATTATTCAAGCCTTGAAAGACAGCGATACTGATGTTAGGAGTTATGCTGCTGAAATCCTTGGTGAAGTTGAATATAGTAAAGCTTCAGTTGCTCTATCTCAAGCATTAGAAGATTCAGATTGGGAAGTGAGACAAGCTGCAATTTCATCATTTGGAAAGCATGGAAATCCTGATACGGTTCGATTCATTACCTTTGGACTTAATGATGAGAATCCCCAAGTACGATATTCTGCTGCAAAAGAACTAAAGAATTTTGATGATATGACAATGATAGAGCCTTTATTTGGATCATTAAAAGACAGCACTGAATCAGTTAGAGAGGAAGCTAAAACTACCTTACTTCATTTTCCAATAAAAGTTCCAGCGTCCTTAGTTGCTCGTTTTGTATTAGATGCAAACAAACTAGTTAAAGAAGTAGCTGTAGAGTTCTTAACTTATCGAGTTGAGGGAAATCCTGTTCCACATCTAGAAAAAGCCTATGAAGACATTGATTGGGAAATCAGATTACTTGCTCTTCAAGAACTAAGAAAATTAATAGACTTAGGAGAAATTGAAGACCCCCGAATGTATGAAATTAATCTAAAAGCTTTAGATGATGATAATGCAAGAGTAAGATTTGAAGCAATAAGCAATATCGGTGTTCTAAAGGAACCCAATGCTATAGATATATTAGGGGAAATTGCTAGAAATGATGAAGACCCAAACAACAGATTAATGGCAACAGAAACTATGACTGCTATTAGAAGAAGCATAAGATTAGAATGATGAAATGCCCTAAATCTTTTTATAAGAAACACCGTAGATGACTGAAGCATAAGAACTTACTCAATCTTGCCATAAGTTTTCTAGTGTGCGTATATTGCGTTCTCAAGCGAGAGAGATGGTGCTTCCCCCATCCTCCATTTTTCTACGAGTTTATATGTGAAAGTACGGATATATAGGTAGTGCTAGGTGAATACTCACCTTTCTATGGTTCGCAGGTGCGTGACCACCTGTCCCTCAGTTAGTAATGTTTGAACCATTCAGCACTTCGCGCAATGGGTGGAATGACGTAGGAGTTCATGCGCACTCCCTTCTTTCCTCCCTCAATCATGATCCTCATGATTCTTCCCCTCAACGCACGTGAGGGGATCCACTTAAACGACGGTTAAACGCCCTCTGGCAAGTTTGACCAAGTTTCATAACGTGCGTGGTAAAGAGCAATGAAACCGCCTATTTGCACAATTTGTGATAAAAGGTTCCCCCATTCAGACGAAGGTGGTGTAATCTATTTTAAGAAACGCAAAAGCGATAAAAAATGGATTAAAGAGATGGAAAGAAAAGGAGCTGTTGGGCACCCACCTTATGCGGAGTGGTTCTGTGGAGAACATTATGAAACTGCTAAAGAATTAGCCAGTTTAACTATTTCTGAAGCAATGCAGATTTTAAAAGAGAAATACCCAAACAGCTGAAAAACAAACAGTTATTTTTTCATTACCTTCTTCGTAAGTTTATTAATTGTAATTGGTATAGTATATTATTAGGGGTTTCATTGGTTGGTTCAAACACAAACCAGCTTGCTAGAGCTGATCAGTTAATTGTTAAAGGAAAATATGAAGAAGCTCTTCAAATAGTGGAAACTCTCGAAAAATCTAATGGTTTAAAGGCTAAAGAGCAAATTAGTTGTCAAATATGTAAGAGTACTATATTCAACAAAATAGGCAAATATAATCTAGCACTTGAGTTGTTAGAACTTACTTCTCAAGAAAGCATGAACAAGAATTTTCTTTATCTATCAATGGACACAATTATTGAAAAAGCATATTCGCTTTGGAGACTTGGGAGATTAAACCAAGCATTAGAGACACTTAAACAAAATGAAGAAATTCTTGAAACTATTAGAAATGGAAATAGCAAGGAGATTAAAAAACGAAAAGCAAGTATTGCAAAGCTAAAAGGAGTTATTTTCCAATCTAAAGGCAATCATGGTAAAGCACTAGAATTCTATACTGAAAGTCAGGCAATATGGATTGAACTTGAAGATAAAAAAGAAATTAGTACTATTTTAAACAACATTGGTGTACTCCACAGGACCAAGGGTGAGTTAGATAAAGCATTGGAGTATTATGAACAAAGTTTACCCATTTACAAAGAACTTGGAAATGATGATGACATAGCTACATCTTTGAACAACATTGGCAATCTCTACATGTATAAAGGGGAAATTGACAAGGCTTTAGATTACTTCAAGCAATGTCTCAAGTTATGGGAAGGAATAGGAAATGAACAATATACTGCTTTGGTCTTATGTAACATTGGAGATATTTACCAACAAAGAGGAGACTGGGAAACAGCAACACTATACTATAAAGAGAGTTTGTACCTGAGAGAGAGAATCGGAAATAAGGCAGATATTGTATTGTCATTATATGGATTAGTCACAGTTTCTTTGGATGCTCAAATGAAAGAAAGAGCTAAGAGATATTTAGATAGAATTATCAGGATTAATAATAAAGAAACGAATGAATTCATAGATCAAATTTGCAGAATAGCAGAAGCTCACTTTTTGAAACTCAGTACCAGAATGAAGGACAAAGTTAGAGCTCAAGAATTGTTTCAAGAGATTTTAGAAGAAGATGTTCTAGATCACTCCTTAACCATAACCGCTCTTCTTAATTTTATTGAACTACTCTTAGAAGAACTCAAAATGTCAGGAGATCAAGAGTTATTGGATTTAATTAAGTCCATGGTAGACAGTCTTTCAGAAATCGCTGACCATCAAAATTCATTTACGTTATTAGCAAGAACTTACTTATTACAAAGTCAGCTTGCTCTAATCGACCTTGATTTAGTACAAGCTAGAATCTTACTTACACAAGCTGAACAAATTGCTGATGACAAAAATCTCAAGCATTTAGCTATGAAAATCTCTAATGAGCATGATGTTTTGCTTGAACAATTGAGTGATTGGGAAGATTTGATTAGTAAAAATGCAAGTTTAAAAGATAGACTAGAATTAACTAGATTTGGAGAATTGATGGTAAGTTTAAGTAATAAAGGAGATGTTGAATTCCCTCAATTAATAAACGAAGAACCAGTTATGCTTCTAATTCTAGCCGATTCAGGAACACCTTTGTATACCAAAAATTTTCTTGAAGGAAGTCAATTAGATGGTGTTTTAATAGGGGGGTTCTTAGCTGCGATAATAAATTTCTGTAAAGAAACGTTCTCATCACAAGGCTCGGTTGAAAGAATTAAACATCAAGAATATACTGTCTTGATTAAACCTAAGAAACCTCTCTTCTTTGGATATGTAATAAGAGGTCAAACCTATTCTGCATCTCAGAAATTGGAAGCATTTTCAAAAATAATAGGAACATCCACTTCAGTTTGGGAAGAACTAATTAAATCCATTAAGAGCTCAAGAGCATTAGTTTCGGATTCTAAAATCATGATTGAAGAAATTGCTAAGATGATTTTTCCAAGTAAAAGATAAATATTTTTAATTTTGAATAGGATAAATAAGTTATAGATTTAGTAAACATATGGATAATTGGGATTGAAATGGTAAAAATAGTTGTTGTTACTTTTGCTAGGCTTAAACAAATAATAGGTAAGAAACAATTTGATTATGAAGCTACTATGATTAAAGACCTAATAGAGAAACTAATCAAGGAATTTGGTCCCGAACTTGAACAAGAGTTACTCAACGAAAAAGGAGAGATACGTAAGATTTACAGAATTTTGGTAAATGCACGTAATATCAATCTTCTAGATGGCTTCAATACAGAATTACATGAGGATGATATGGTAGTATTAATGCCTGCGATAGCTGGTGGATAAACTCTAACGTCAAATAATGTTCTTTTAATTATGTTTTTAACTGCTTGAACACACATGTTAATATGGTTGTTAGGGTGAACAAGGCAAAGGCTAAGCACTTAAAACTCATAACTATGGTAATTCAGGTATTATTCCTTTCATCTTTAGTACTCTATCAGCCTATTTCTGGAAAAGGTTTAGATGATGGCTTAGTTGGAACAGAGTATTTAGAAACTTCGTGGATAACTGCTTTAAATAAAGATATTATCGGATCACCTTTACTTGCAGATTTGGAGAGGGATGGGTTCAAAGAAATTTTAATTGCGACCCCCCACGATTTATATTGTATAAATTCCGATGGGAGCTTGAGATGGGGAGCTTATCTGAAAAGTACTTTAACTGGTAAAATTGTTATAGCTGACTTGAATGAGGATGGAAAACCCGACATTATACTAACAGGAAAATCTTCGATAATTTGTTTGAATTCTCAGGGATTAAAGAGATGGGAATACACTACTAATTATGAATTAGAGGATTTTACCCCCTGTATTTTTGACATAGATGGCGATGATCATTTGGATATTCTCATATCAACTGCAAAAACAATTAGTCAACCTTTTCTTTTAAATCGCAATGGAGAATTTGTGAAAGAATTCAATCTTGAATTAGATTACGCTGGATTTTGGACAGATATTTTAGGGGGAGCACCAACTATTGCAGATCTTGATAATGATGGAGAAATTGAAATCCTTCTTATTGGAAACGATTACAAACTACATTGTATTTCCCAACAAGGAGAACAAAAATGGATCGCTTCTCCAACATTACGAGGAGATGCTTTGTTTAGCATAGCTGATCTTGATAATGACGGCACTTTGGAAATATGTATTGGAAGTACCTTCAAACTATTCTGTTTTGATCACGAAGGAGGAATTGAGTGGGCGTATCAGCAGAAACATGCAGATAACAGAAGTAATTTCATGTATCATGATCCATGTATAGCGGATATAAATGACAATGGAAATCTGGAAATAATTTCAAGTAGTTATGATTGGGAAACAAGATTTGGTCAAGTTTTTTGTATTGATTCAACAGGACAAGATGTTTGGAATTTTAACGCAACAAAACCTGTTGGTAGTCCTGCTTTAGTAGATATAGATAATGATGGAAAACTGGAAACATTATTCACCGAAGGAAATGAAAATTTTGTTGGTTTAAACTTTTTAGGACAACTTATGCTCTATAGAGAACTAGATAGCATGAGTAAAGAACCTCCTCTAGTAGCTGATATTGATCTAGATTCTAAGTTGGAAATTATAATTGCTAGACCTGCTCAGAATGACCTCTACTGTTTTGAGTTATCAGAATCTACAAATTCTACAAGTTCATGGTGGACTTATGGTGGCAGTTATCTCCATCATGGTAGACCAGATAGTGATGGAGATTTTCTGGACGATTTGATTGAAACAAATTATTATCATACTAACCCGAATAAAAATGATACAGATGATGATCTCTTGCCTGATAACTGGGAAGTGGAATACAGATTAGATCCACTCGAAATAAGTACATATCAAGATCCGGATGGCGATGGTTTTTCGAATCTTGATGAATATTACAATCTCACTAATCCAAGAAAGTTCAATAACTGGCCTCTATTTTATGGAGTTTACCTTATACCATTATGGCTCCTTCTTTTCGGAGTGTTAGTTTTTTCTGTCATTAAGTATAAAACCATAGCATCAATTATCAAAAATGTAGCGATGAATTTCTATGTTTTTATTAGAGTAAGGTTTGCTAAAGACATCAGTTCTAACAATGAGATTTTTCAGAAGAATATGGAGATTTTATTGGAAGTTGAAGAAGATTTGAAAAATGGAAAATAATCTATTTACCACAAAGTGAAACTAGCTTATTCTTGTGGAATCACATGAGGTTTTTTTATCTTATCAGAAGCTTTCTTTTCGTTCTCTTTTTTCTTAAAATCAGAAAACTCTTTTGAAGTTGTATAGAACAAAGCTTCTTCAGGACAGTATTTAACACATTGAGGATCCCCATCACACAAATCACAAGTAAATGCTTTATTTGTAGCATGGTTAAATCTCATTACTTCAAATGGACAGGCTTTCACACATTCCATGCATCCTGTGCATTGATCTTCGTTTATAGATATAGCTCCAGTCAGTTCGGATTTTGAGATAGCATTTTCTGGGCAAGATTCGATACATTTTCCGCAAATAACACAGGTTTTTGGCTTTGTGAATCCTTCTATTTCATTTTTGACAACATATATTCTAGAAAGAGTTGGAGAGTACATTTGATCATGATAAAAAGAACATCTTAGTTCGCATATTCTACACCCATTACATCTATCTTCCATGACAAAAATACGTTTCATCTGTAATTTCCCCATTTTTTATTCCTCCTTATCTATTAAGTTATATTTTTTGGCCTCATCAAACAGATTCAGCGATTGTAATAATTCAACGCTTGGTAAACCTGTATCTGTACTCCATTGCCTTAGTTTGTAATACTCAGGAAGCATTTTATCTAACTCGACATAATTCCCCTTAGATGGACCTTCAGGTAATGGTTCATCAGTAAATCTAGAAGGTAATCGATCTTCTTCCATCCCTTTTCCTTCCCTCAGATTAAATAGTCGTTCAAGATTGTATATCCTCTCTCCAATTAACATCAATTTTTCAGGAGAGAAATCTAAACCTGTCGCATAAATTAGAAACTTTGACATATCCTCTGGCTTAATAGCATAAGCTGAAAAACAAGTATATTTACACATCTCAGCTGAGTCGACAACAGCACCGAAATTCTCATGCCAATAAACCATTTTGGGTTTTCCTTTACAGGAGAGAGGGTCAACTGCATCCTTTGAACCAAACCATTCAAGACCTTTCTCAGGTTCATATCCTAAGAGCTCAAAATTTGGTAGAGCGGCTAAATGATCGGCACCTCTTGTTGCAGTAGCCCACCCTAAACCAAAAGCTTTTGCTGTTCTAACATCATAAGCTGGAGGTTCCATTCCCTTTATATGATGAGCAAATTCTTCAGAACCTTTTCCTATTTTCTCAGATAGTCTTTTAGTTCCCTCAGCTAGAAGATCCCCAAACCCTTCTCTAAAAGCTACTTTTGTTATTAAGGATATCAAAGCATCATCATTCCCCCATACGACCTCCATACCATCAGTATCCTCTTTACTCAGTATCCCTTTTTGGAATGCTTCCATAACAAAAGCTATACTATCACCTAGAGAAATTGTATCAAGACCATATCTATTAGCAAGTTCATTTGCTTTAATAATTACAGATAAATCCCCAATACCACATTTCGATCCCAAACACACGATTGTCTCAAATTCAGGACTTCCACCTTTGGTACCTGCGTATTTACCAAATTCAACCTTTGAGTATTTACCACAATGAATTGGACATGCAAAACAACTTTCAGATTTTACTCTATATTCTTCATCAAATGTTTCGGCAGAAATAGATTCATATTTCTCAAAAATACCAGTTTGATTATTTCTTGTAGCTAATCCTCCACTGATATAAGCTAAATCCACAAGAAAAGCTGTTCCATAATAAGAAAGACTTGGGTATGCAGGATCATCATAGATTTTTTGTAATGTTTCATCTATCAAAGCATTGAATGTTTTAGGTTGTGCGACTCTAACTGCTCCCGATCCTTTAACAGTGATAGCTTTGAGATTCTTTGAACCCATTACAGCTCCCACTCCTGTCCTTGCAGCAGCACGTGAAAGATTATTTATTATTGCTGCATATTTGACAAGATTCTCACCTCCTTGTCCAATACAAAGACTTTGGAAATCTTCAGAATGTTCTGTTCTTAATATTTCATCAGTTTCCCAAGTATCTTTTCCCCACAGATGTTCAGCGTCTTTAATCTCTACTTCATCATCTTTGATGTAGAGATATACAGGTGATTTTGCACGACCATGAATAAAGATGGCATCATATCCAGCATATGCTAGTTCAGGTGCAAAATGACCTCCAGAATTTGCATAACCAATCCCTCCAGTAAGAGGAGATTTTGCTGCAATTGTATAACGAGCGGAAGAAGGAGCTAGAGTACCAGTTAATGGACCCAAGCTGACAATGAGAATATTATCAGGACCAAGTGGATCAACATTCGGTTTAAGATTATCATAGAGGTATTTAATTGCCCAACCTCTTCCTCCCAAAAATTCTTCAATATAATTCGAATCAAGTGGTTTTTTTTGGACAGTAGATCCCTCTAAATCAACTATGAGAATTTGTCCTCTGTACCCATAATACTTGTTAGAATGTAGATTCAAGGTAATGAATATACATGCTCTAAAAATATAAACATTTACTTCATAATGCAAAGATTAGGTCTCATAAATCGAATTTTATTATTTCAATTAATTCGGAGAAAGAAGTGAAATCAGCAGTTTCCAAAACATCAATTTTTGGATCCCAACCAAAAAGGTACTTCGCAGCCTTTGGATATTTCTCAACATACCACTTAAACAAATTGTTTTTTTTGTCTATGCTTTCAAATATTTCAAATGAAGTTTTTCTTTTTTTGAACCCAATCTTGACCATGACTTCCTCAGGATGTGCAATCATATTCTTGAACCAGTGAGCTTTTTTACCTCTTGCCGCAACAACATGAACATAACCGTCCTTCCTACGATACTCAACTGGAGTTATTCGAGTTTTTCCAGTTTTTCTCCCTTTCGTATACAGAAGCAAGAAGATTTTGTTGATGCCAAATATAGGTAGTAAACCTATTCTATACAAAGGAATTATGAAAAGTTTGTTCATTCTCTTCCATTTTGTAAGTATCTTCTTTTTTTTCTTTTCATCAGTTTCAAGTAGTAAACCATATTCAGCTGAGCCTGGTCTTGGGAAAGGAACATTTACACTATTTTTTTTGTTCATAAGATATTAATTCCCTTTTCAAACAAAAGTTTATTCATCAAATTGGTGTTATTTATGAAGCCAACTATAACAAGGGGATGAATGTCTGTCCCTTAGATAAAAAAAAAAAGAAAGGAAAAGATCTAATTCTCACTAGAGTACTTCAAACTTTCAAGAAATTTAATAACTCCAGGTGGTCCTCTTTTTATTCCGTACACTTTAAAAGATTCTACAGTTTTTTCAACTAATTCAACATCAACATTTCTTGCAATGCGTAAGTGTCCGATAACAAAGATTTTAGCTTTATCTCCTTCCTTAGATAGTTTTTCTAGATAAGTTCTAGATATATTCAAAGAACCTAATACAAAATTCATTTTTGTCGACCTTTCATTTTGGAATGAACGTGATATTTGCTCAAATTCATACTTATGAGTACTAATTTCATTTTTTACAGCTACTCTTATAAATTCAGCACGTGAATTGTAGTGTCCTTGTTCAGTAAGATAATCAATCTTCCCCACATCCACTACAGGAAGATTTACCGTAATTTTTTCATAGTTCTTGTCAGGTTTTTCAGTAAGTTCATTATTCATACAACATTCACCCAGATGTTACTCAACATCCAGTGGGATGGTAACTTAATAAACCTTTCTATTAAATTCTATTTAAATCATTCAAATCTTTCTTGCTCTAATGAAAAATCTATGACTGATGACATCCATATAACCATTATCCTCAATCACATTGTGAACCTCCCATAGCTTATCGCGATATTTTTCAACAGAAAAACCAGGTATCTCCCAAGGTGCTGCAAACATGTAGAAAACAATCGCACCTACATCAAAGAAACGAGTAATAGGAAATGCTTCTTTCTTTTTTAAAACTTCAAACCCATTATTCACTAATTCTTCAATCTCATAGTCTAATGTCCAGTGCTCATAAGCCCCTTCTTTCTTGTTGTCAAGCATCTCTCTTAGCAGTTGATCATTCTTTCCTCCCACTTGTTGAGTTATGAAATACCCTCTGGGAGTTAAAATTCTGTAGACCTCATTTACTGAAAAAGACTCATGTCTATTGATTATTAACTCAAATTCTCCATCTTCGAATGGGAGATTGTCATCATCATCAATCTTAACCACATTGATACCTAAAGGAGACAAACGTTTTTTCGCAAGAAGGACATTAGGATCATAAGATTCTGTAGCACATGTGTGGGGAGGGAAAGGATTTAGCTTGGATAGGAATTCTCCTCCGCCTGTACCCAGATCTAATAAAGACTGTGCGTTTCTGATATAAGGTAAAATCTCTGTACTATAACTCCAAGTTAGTGGTGCTGTAACCATCCTGTTTGCTACATATGAGAAATCCCAACCTGAAAAAGGATATTCCCCATCCTGTAAGAACAGTTCAAAAAAATCTTTTTGTTCTAAGGATTCAATATCTTTCATATTTAACAATTATTTTTCATAATCTTATTTCTATTGGACAATTCCAAAAAAAGTAAAAAATCAAGAATTTTAAAGAAAAATTAAAGAAAAAGAGTAAGTGTTTACTCTACCTTTACTTCTTTTTCGTATTTCCAAAAGCCGTGTATATTACAGTAAGAGGTTGCAATTAGTTTTCCTGGTTTGTCAGTTTTTATGTGAAAAACTGCATAGGGTTCAGAATAAACTCCACTTGAATCAGGTCCCTTGAGTGAGGCACCATGAGCATCAAAATTGACTAAACCAATTTGATAAGGATATTTCTCTTCTTCTGGCCAAAACATAAGCTTAATCCAAGATATATGGTGCTCTGTTTTGTTAGGATGAGTAATTTCTTTTCCTACACTTACAATCACAGGAGTTTTTTCGCCTGTCTTAATTACATCAGCAACTTCAATTACTGGCACATGTTTTTCAGTTTTCCAATCAGCTGTACCGTACAATTCCATAATATGTCACCTAGAGGAATAGAAAAGATAGCTATAAATAAATTTCTTGGAAAGACAAAATTTAGAAAAGAAAATATAAAAAAGAAGAAAATATAAGAATTCTAGTCTTGATAACTAAGATCATCAACTGGTTTGTCTTCATCATATTCTTCTTCAGAATCATCTAAAACCGATGGTTCATAAGATTCGACTACAGGTTCATCATCAGGAACACCAGTCTCATGAGCTTTAACATCAGCTTCAGCTTCACTAAACTCTGATTCAAGGTCATCGATTTCCTCTTCTACTTTTAGGATCTTACGTTCTAATTCCTTGATTTTAGCATCTTTCTTAGCTATTTGAGTATCCTGATTCATGGCTTTGACTTCACTCTTAAGTGCTTTGTCCGCCAAAGCTTTACCCTCAAACTCAGCCTTCTTTATTAGATGTTCTTCTTTTTCTCTATTATCCTTAGCTTTACCTTTATTCAGGTCTGCAATCTTTTTTCTTAAGTCCTGAAGATCACTCAATTTTTTATGGAGTTCTTCTTCAATATCATATTGACGCTCTAAAAGCTTATAATAATGCACGTTGGATTCGCTCATAATTATCGAGTAAAAGTAAGAAGAACTTACTTTTAAGTTTACTTAAATGGGGTATTTCATATTAGAAATCAAGGCATTAAGTAGAAGGATATCAGTAAATAAATTATAGATTAGAAAAGAAAAATTTAAGAATAGAGTAGAAGGAAAAAATGTGTGGATAAACATCGGGCTTTAGCTCAGATGAGTCTCATTGTGTGTGAACTCAGAGAAATGGCTTAGAGCTCTCGGCTGTAGTCATATGACACCCTTGTGAGCAATGATCAAGGCGTCAGCCGGTAGAGACCGAGCGGTCCCGTGTTCAAATCACGGAAGCCCGACCACCTTTCTTTTATTTTAAAAGAACTACTTTCTTCCAATTGCGCAAAAAACTGGCATAAAAATCATTCTTTGATTCTCTCTAATCAGATCCATTTCTTTTTTAATAATACGTGAATATTCTTCTTCGGTAATCAAGTTAGCTTCTAATACTCTTTGCCATTCTTCTTCAATATTGTTTTTAAGATTCTCTTGATTCCAGCTCTGAGCTATAGTAATAAGGTTAGTCTGTAAACCTGCTCCTTCAAATAAACTGAGTATCTTTCTTCCCATGAATGGATCAGCGCCCTCACTTTTGAGATATTCAATGTGCTTTTCCCCTAAATTCAATTCAGGATATTCGATCCATGCTCCGTAATCTGGTTCTGCTAAAGCTACAACGTGTCCTCCCTTTTTACACACTCTAACCATTTCGCTTATTGCTATCTTGGGATTTGATAACCAAAGAAAAAGATACTGACACAAAATTACATCAAAAAAATTGTCTTTCATAGTTAATTTTTCAACGTTTTCAGCTAAGAATTTGACATCTACAACATTTTTTTCTGCTATTTCTACCATGTTTTCATCAGAATCAATTGCAGTAATTTTAGCAGAAGTTTTCTGTTTTAGTTCATTGGTTATTACGCCTGTTCCACATCCCACTTCTAAAACTCTCTTTGCGTTCCTGAGATTTATTTGGCGATAAATTTGAGATCTAAAATCTTCAGTCCATTTAGCTTGTCTCTTGAATTGTTCATGAATTTCTGGTCCCCAGTTAACATCTTTGGTTCTGTTTGACATTTCGAGCACCAGAAAAAAATTAGGAGAATGGGGTTTTACAAATATTCATGGGTGCAGCATAATTTAATGGGCACCCTCCACCGCACACTTCTCTTTCAGGACAATCTAAGCATTCCTCTTGAAGATATTTCATATTTCTTAATTTTCTTGAGGTTTTATGGTTCCAGATTTTACCCCATCTAGTTGTAAGAATGTTTCCTAGAGTTTCAAAATAGCTCTGACATGGTATTACTTCCCCATCCGGTTCGATAGCCATGGCTATATGAGCAGCTGAACATTGCTTCATCCCCAATCCTTTGTCTATAGGATTAAAATCGCAATATCTTGTTGGACTGTACCAAATAAAACTCATACCTAGTTCATAAGCTTTATTCATAATTTTCGTTAGAGCTTCATCTAGTTCTTCGACAGAGATTGCTAAATCCTCTTGTTTTCCTCCACCAGATTTGATAATGCTATTTGCTGCAAACTTCTCAATCCCTATAGAATGAAGAAATTCGACAGTTTTTTCAATATCTTTGATATTATAAGGGGTCAAGGTTGTGTTAGTCATAATATAAACAGGAGTTGGAACAATATTCTTTATTCCTTCAACTGTTTCTTGCCATGATCCTCTTTCACCACACATTGAATCATGTATTGAAGCATCATGACTTTCAATCGTTACCTGAAAATGGTCAATTCCTGCATTTACTAGTTTGTTTACTAATTTAGCATTTTTGAGTTTCCTTCCATTTGTAATTAAACCAGTTATTATTCCAAGATCTTCAGCATATTCAACAAGATCTGGAAGGTCTTGTCTTATTGTAGGTTCTCCACCAGTAAAAGTAACGTGTGGAATGCCTATTTTCCAAAGATTGTCTAGAACTTTTTTCCATTCAATAGTTGATAATTCTCTAACATCTCTGTAATTCTCAACATAGCACTTTGAACATTTGTTGTTACATCTATATGTAATTGCAAGATCCATTCTCAAAGGTGCCGAAAAGGATGCTTCTAGCAAAGGGCTTACATCTTGAGACAGGTGTTGAACAGGGTCAATATCAGGTTCATCTAATAGACGGTTAATGGAGTTCCTTAGATCATCCAAATCTGTTTTCAATTGCTCCTCTGAAACGCGATATTTCCTTTTCATTTCTCTTATTATTTCAGCATCATCTTTACCATCAATGATTCGAGAAGCAAAGTCTGTTGCTGTCTTGTTTAAATGAAAAATCATGGTTGCATTAACTAAGAGAAGACTCTTTCCTTTCCTTTCTTTCCGCAGATGCATTCTTGAAGTGGTATCTAGATTCCTTTGGTGGAACATCTCTGATTTTCTTGTTATTCTAAATCTGTTCAGTAATTCTGATAAATTCATCATCTTCCGCCTCCTGCACAAGCACAAGCACATGCACAAGCACATGCACACCCTCCGCCACCGCCACCACCACTTCTTCCTGAGCTAGTTGATGGAGGTCGAGTAATGTTCCTTATAGAATTGTGGAGAGATTGAGGTTTATGAATTAATCCAGACATAAAAGTATTCACAGGAGCTGCATGTGAGATACTTCTATGGGAGGGGATTCTTGTATAATGACCTCTAGTTGTTGGACGAGGTCCTCCAACATAGAGGTAGTAACTAAACACATACCATCTTGGGTAGTAATAGTTTCCACCAGATTTCTCAAGTTGTTGCTCATACTTCTCATCTACCATTATCCATAGGAAAGCATTCTTCAATTCTGGTTTGGATTTATCCATTTCCTGCCAAGCTCTATCTATAACTGCTTCATAATAATCTCTAGACTTTCTAGCTGAAAATCCTTTCATCTTTTTAGTAACTGATTTAATTTGAGTAACTAAAGCACTCTTAATTGCATCTTGATGAACAGGTTCAGGCGGAATTGCTCCAGATGAAGCACCCTTTTCCCATTTGATATCTTCTTTATTTCTATTTTTTATCCCTCCGATTATTGTTCTTTGATATTTGGGTAATTCTCTTGCAGCCTCTGTACTTATTGTAACATCCATTCTTAGAGCTGGTGATGTCTGTTTTATAGCTAAATACCCTTTTTCCATCATTTCAAATAACATTAAAGAAGCTACTTGCGTTAATGGTCTTTCAAGTAAAATCGCTACTTCTGAAGGCTCTAGACCTTCTCTTACCCCCCCGCCCAAAGAACTGATTGATGGGGGAAGATATTTTCTCTTATTTCTTCTTTTATTGATACTAAGAGCAATGATTCCGAGGATTATTAAAGCAATAACGACTGTAAAAAAAGGATTCTGTATAATGTTTCCAAAAACCTTCAATCGCCAGAATGAACTGAAAATTCTTGCATAATCTTTAGGAAAAGCTACACCAACCCAATAGCCATCATCAGGATAACCTATATAATAAAATTGAACATAAGATAGAGCGTTATCTGTAGGGTGTTCAAATACCGTAAAATCACCTCTATCATAAACACGCGGTTCCACCACAGTTATGTCTTCCAAACCATCGGGGAAATAAAATCGAACAGTTCTAAAGGTTTGATGGTAAACATATTGGAAATCAAACCATGTTTGTAGAAAGACAGTAGATCCAAAGCCTTCATTTTCATCTTCATAAACCATTATTGGATTATGACACCACACTTCTAGAACACCAGTGTATCCCAAAGGAACGGCATACGAACCAAGAATCACTTCTACGCCTATATCAACATAAGGACTTTTGTTAATATCTGTAATTTCCGTACCATTTATTTTTGCTCTTACAGAATCAAGATCATAATAGACATTTGGAAAACCAATATCAAAAACCCATATAGGCTCACTATATGAGGAATTTGGATGATTAAAGAATTGAATTAAATAATAAATATCTATAGAACCATCACTTCGAATTGAAATTTCAGTGTACATGGTTGTAACATTGAAATAGAAATTCACTTCTTGGTTAACAATTAGACTTGAATCTGTTTGAGGGCTTTCTTTCGCTTCAGAAAAAGAAGGTGTTAAATTAAGCACTAATAATATTATACCACTTGCAATCAAGATTTTCCTTAAGTTCATTTTATCTCCCTAACAATTTTTCTCTTTTGAATACTAAACTCTTTCGCCCTTATAAGATACTAATAATTAAATTTTTCTTTCTTAAAAATCTAAGCAAAAGGAGGAAGATATTAATCCAAGAGGGTTATAAATATCTAATATTGTTTTACAACATGACAAAAAGATATCCCTCGTCTATTCCCGATAAATATATGGAAGGTTGGGATAATCTATACAAGAAGCAATCAGAGGAGAAACTCGATGAGTTACCACCCCATTATGTTCATTATGCACTACTAGAGTTCTTTTTCTTCACACAAGGTAAAGAACATGAGGGAAAAACTGCAATTGAGCTTGGAGCTGGAGATGGGAGATATGCATGTTTTCTAGCTCAATTAGGATATAATGTTGAAGCTATTGATATACTACCATCAGCTATAGACATTACTGAAAAACGTGCAACCGCATTAGGTGTAAGAGAGAAGATGAAAATTCTTCTTACAGATATAGATACCTATGAAACACAACCAGAGAGTTATGATGTTGTGTCTGCAATTCAGTGCTTACAATATTTGTTTGATCATGCATTACCAAAAATGTATGAACTACTCGATGCTGTAAAACCAGGAGGATTCTTTCTGTATGGTGGAAATGTTAAACCTCATTTTAAGACAGAACCACCCTTAAGATTCATCACCATGTCAGAAATTAAACAAGCACTTAAGGGGTGGAAAATATATTCAATAGCAAAAGAAGTAAGGTTAGTTCGACCAAAAGATAGAAGAGGTTATATCTGGGTAGTAGCCCAGAAGCCAGAAAAGAAAAATTAGACCAAAACATATTTTTCTCTTGAATTGTTTTAATTCCATTCTAACTGAAATCATGCATATTGTCTAAAAATACACATAATCATCTTTGTCTAACTTCTTCTTTTTTCGCTCTTTTCTCCTCTTTTTTCTTGCTTTCTTAGTATCCTCTACTATAGGATCTTGAGGTTCATCAACATCTAATTCTTGATTTAGTTTTGAGGAAATTTCTTTTAAAGTTCTATAAAAAAGTTTTTTCATTTGAATCATTTCTTCTCTAATAAACACTTTTTTTATAATTCCATATGTGGAATTATTAGCATAGTGGGAAAGAGAGCTTAATGCGATTTGCTTTGGAAAAACAGAGGAATCATTCTGAATAACATCCACCAATAAATCAAGCGCAATAGATTTCTCCAACTTACCTCTCTCGTGTAAAATTCTGATAGATGCGGCACGAATAACATCGTTAAGATCTTTTATAGCAATAGTTTGAAAGAAATCGTCAACATCAACAGAGTTCATATCTCCAAGCGTTTCAACAATCACCAGCCTTACACTTTTATCATGCTCAAAAGCATAAATTGTTTTTAGTTTTTCAATAGTAGAATCATTTTCAAATTTCTTTAAAAGAAGAACAGCATTAATTCGGATTTTGTCGTATTTTTCATTTTCAACCACGTTTAAAAGAAAATCATTGATTCTTTTATCATCAGTTAATTCCGACAATTCCTTTAACAAGTAAAATTTTAATCTATCAGGAGTATTTTTGAAATTCTCCATGCGTTTAAGAAGCTTCTTTTCCATTGTTTGGTTAACATAATCTCTTCTATAATTACCTTACTGAATTGTACTAAGCAAATTGGGGTTTTTATAATAAACTTGAGGAGAGATTATGAAGCAAGTTGACAACACTACTGGATACTGAAAAAAAGAAAATCGAAGGTTTCACTATAGTTTATTTTGCTGATAATGGTTTTGAGATTTTTGCATCAGATATTGAAGATATGAAATTAGAAATTATGCTAACAACATATCCCACACTAATGGGTATGATGCAAAACCAAGATATCAAAGGATTGGCTTCTACAAAAATAAACGATGATTTATTTCTCTTCGCATATGCTTTAAACCTAAAAAACTTGGATGCAAAAGATTTTCGTTTAAAAAGAAAAACTGTTACAATTGTCAATCTAGTTGTTTCAAGAGAAACTCATAAAGAGCTCATGATATGCTTCGACGAATTTGAACAGTTCCTTCAGATCTATTTTCAGCCTATAGCTTTTCTCTTCGATTTATATGCAGTCGATATGAGTAGGATCATTCCTCTGTTTCTTGAAAAAATGAAACTTGAAGAAAGATTGAGGAAGAAGAAGGTAACTAAAACAAAAGAAATATCATTGGCTACAGAGTTCAACCGCTGGTTGGTAGAAAAGGATCTTGAATCTATTAAGAAGACAGAGTGATGTTCTTTCAACAATCTTATATTGTACTTGGGGTTTTTGAAATATAGTGATACTAGATGTTAGAAATCCGATTCCATGGCAGAGGTGGAACAGGTTCTGTATTAGCATCTAGAGCATTTACTAAAGCTGTATTTTATGCTGGAAAACATGCTATAGCGATCCCATCATTCGGCGCTGAGAGGAGAGGAGCTCTGGTATTGGCATTTGCTCGAATTGATGATAAGAAAATTTACAAAAGAACTCAAATTTACGAACCAGATATTATTGTAGTCTTAGATGATTCTCTTCTTGAATTGGTTGATGTAGCACAAGGTCTAAAACCAAAAGGAATGGGGGTTTTAAACTCGTCTAAGAAACCCGATCAAATCAAACTATCTAAACCTACAAAAGTAGCAGTTGTAGATGCTACTAAAATAGCTAAGGAATTCTTAGTAGAACCTGTTGTTAATAGTGCAATGTTAGGAGCTTTGATCAAAAGCACTGAAATCATCACTTTTGAAGATTTAGAGAAAGGAATAATGTCTGTTTTTGGGGATCGTTTGGGAGATAGAATGGCTAAGATGAATGTTGAAGCTGCACGAATAGCTTTTGAGGAAACCATTTTTGGGAAAACTAAGGGGGGAGGAAATAATACAAAAATACAGACGTGGTTACCTACTGTTAATGATTTACCTGTTGGAACAATTATACCAAAAATGAAACTAGAATCAGGTCAGATGATTGGTCCAGGGGCAGCTGTTTCAAGAATAACAGGAGTATGGAGTCACAAGAAAGCTATAGTTGATCAAGAAAAATGCATCCAGTGTCTGCAATGTTTCTTTCATTGTCCTGAAGGAACAATTCACAAAGAAGGAGATACAGTAAAGGTCATCAAAGCTTACTGCAAAGCTTGTGGGATTTGTGTAAATGTATGTCCTGTTAACGCAATTACTTTAGAAGAAATTAATGATTACACAGAAATCGTTTCATAATCACTTATATTTGTTTAAATCATCTTTATTGGTTCTATCTGAGTGAAATGAAGAAGTTTTTTCTCGAGAAAATTTTGTTTCTTCAGTATTCTCCTTTTCAGCATCAAAACTTTCGAATTCTTCGCCATAATCTTCTTCATACTCAGGCTCAAAATCTTCATCAAATTCTGATTCGTCTTGAAAGAATTCTACTTGGTTATCTAGAAATGAAAAATCAAATTCCTTTATTTCTGTAGAGTCTAAATCTAAATCAAGTTGTTTTTCTAAGTCTTTCAAAGCCATAAGAGCTGCATCTAAATCAACATCATAAGTATTACAATATGATAGAATACCAAGGATTGGAAGGTTAAAGGCTGTTCCCTCTGTCAATAAGAAACTTATTGGTCCCTTTATTGTTAAATCATCTTTAAAAGTTCTCTGAGTCCCATAAATTTCTGAGTATTTCCTTGTAGGAATTAAAGTTGTCCATGAATCATCAGAAGAATTACGAATATCTTCTCTTAAACCGCCAACGACTACATATCGTTTAGCTTTCCATGAGAGAATTTCTTGAGATAACCATTTCCAGAATGCATCGGGTAGAGCATTATAACCAACAACTGGAATAGGTAATCTAGATGTTATTAAGATGAAATTTTCCTTTTCATCTTTTGATTTTAATTTTAGATTGTAAATAGTAATTGGAGTTTCTAAAGCTCCTTTATGAAACCAACTTAGTGTTCCCCAAAATCCTATTGATTCAACACTTAGTTTCTCTATGATATGATTAAGAACTGTAGTACCTACTGAACCATAACCAGAAAAACCTACTATTACAGTTGTGTTAGAATTTACTAGATTGGTATCAAAAGACATCTGATTTAGAAACAACCAAGTATTTTTCATCGAATGACTGCCAGAAATACTAGGTTAAAAAAGTGTGGGTAAGAGCACTTTTTTATTCTTTTTTACTCTTCCCAAATTTGCCTTTAATGAAAGTAGAAGCTTTGTTTAGTATTGTTTCAGAATCATCTTTTGATGCTTTTTCTTTTCTTCTTACTTGACTGGTTTCTACGAAATCATCTTCAGCTGGCCACATAAATGAGACTACAGTTGTGAAGATAAGTAGTAATAGAATTGGTATAATCATTCCAATCATATTGTAGGCAAAATTATTTCTTGTTCCAGCTATTGCAAATACTATCATCAAAGCTACACCACCCAATACTATTCCTATAATTTCACTTATAGAAATGATAGTTTGTTGTATACTCATTGTAGCACCATGAAATTCAGCAGTTCTTTCAAGCTCTTCTGTTTCATCTACTTCTTCATCTGTAACTCCAAGAGAACTACTATCTCCTAATCTTCCACTGATTGCAGGAAAATAAGCAGACCCCATAAAAAGTGAAATTACAAGTAGAACCAATATCCAAGTATTTTTCACGAAACCGCTAGGATCAAAACTGGCAGTAGGATCAGTCCAAGACTTACCTCCAGTAAGATAGTTTCCAAAGAAAGCTAAGCCTATTGCCACAGCCATCAATAAGAGACCAGAGACTCCTATCCAAAGTGTTTTCCTTCGACCTATTTTATCTGCTAACCAGCCCCAAAGTGCCATGGGAACACCCAAAACTAAGGTGAAGATAACAGTAGTCCAACTAGCTGCACCAGGAGAAGATTCGATAGAAAGTACCAGATAGCCCCAATTATTGAGAATTCCTATTATTGATGCCGTTCCAAGAAGTGGTAATACGATACCTCTTCTGCTTTTATCTTTAATTAGTCTCCAAGAGGTAAGGAGCTCTTTTTTAATGTTATATTTCTCTTCTTTTGCAACAGGCCTTGTTTTATCGAGCATAAAATATACTACTACTGCAGATATTAGAATTGCAAAACCAAATAACAAATAGATATAGACCAGATTATATGGCGTGGTTGGAACCCAAGATTGACCGATTTCTGTTATGCCAGGAATTGGTTCAAAAATCTTCACTACATTCCCTGGATTTCTTATTGTATAGGAGTAAACAGTAGATTCAGTTACTCCCACCATTCTATCATACAGCACACCAGCAAGAAGAACACCTGCTGCTCGACCCCCTGAAACTGAGACATTATAGAAACCCACTCGAGTTGCTCTTGTCTCATACACGGAAAATCGGGAGATATATCCATAAGATGCATTGACTTTACATGAACCTGCAAGTCCATGTAAGAAGTGGTAAATACTCATTCCAAAAATTAACAAACCATTTACCAAGGGAGTAATTCCAATCCACCCTTCCCAATTCAGAGCGCATACACCATATCCAGCTAATATCATTCCACCAGCTGCTGTTCCCAATAATATCCATCTTTTTGAATTTGATGTGTCGGAACGAAAACCAAAATATCCTGAACTAACAATCACTGCTATTGCATAAGTAATTTCTACAACAATAATACCCATACTAGCACCCCATCCAGGTAAGTCTTTCAGATGTTGGAAAATAAAAACTGGCATAAGAACAGTTGTACTTCCAAAAGCTACTCTTAGAAAGAAGGTTGAAATTAGAATGCCTATTAAAGATCGGTTTGGGTGAGGGATGGTGTATAAATCATCATCTTCTTGTTTAGATGTTTCTACTGCTGATTCGCTCATTATTGCATCCTCAAGTTTGAAGATAGACGGGCGAGAGTGTTATTAAAACTTATTGTTAAAAATTCTCATTAAAACCGCAATCTTAAAACAAATATTTAGTTAAATAATCATCTAATTTTATAAAATAAAACACCTAAATATACCACGCAGTAGCGTAAAGTATTTAAGAAAGGCAAAATAGTTATATAAATGTAATTACATACAGTAATCAATAATAGTTATAGATGGAGAAAAAAGAAAATGAGCAGCGAAAAGCAATCTGTTACAATCGCAAAGATGGTTAAGTTAGAGGCTGAGAAGCCAATTGAACTTCCAGAAGAATTCTTATCAGCTCTCAAACCAGATGGTAAAACTTTTGCAGTATTGATTCTTGCTCCGAATACTAGAATCATTAGAATTATACCTACAAGTACTAATGAAGTAGCAAAAATCAACATTAATATCGGAAAATTATCTCCTGATTTCCTTCGTAAAATGGGTTCTATTTTCATTAGACTCGGTATTAAAACACTGTACAGTACTGGTTTGTGTTTCACACAAAGTGCTTGTGTGTATGAAGGTTATATTGACTCAGATGAGCTTAAAGAAGTCAGTATTGATCAAATCAAGGATGAACTTGAGCGCATCGAAGGAGTATCAAGCGTAGAGGTTGATACTCTAACAGTTTAAAGGAGCGAACCTTTTTTGGTTCGAAGGAGAGTAAAGGAAAAACGTCTCACTTTGCTTCTTCATCCATTACGCCGTGAGATTTACCGTCTTGTCTGTGAGACCCCTGGTGCATATTTTTTTGAATTATCTAGCGCTTTGACTGCCCCGCATGGTACAATTAACTGGCATCTGAGGAAGTTAGAAGAAGCGAATTTAATAAAGACTACAAAATTCGTGGGCAAACGGGTCTATTATTCAAGGACTTTAAGAGATGAAGATGTTGAGAAAGCGTTTGTTGTTTTGAAACATGTAACAGCAAGAAAGATTTTTGCTTATATTTTGAATAATGAAGGCTCTCATCAAACTGTAATTGCAAAGTCATTAAGTATTCATCATGATACAGTTAGACATCATGCAGATAGGATGATACAAGCTAATTTAGTTGAAAAATTTAGCGACGGCCGTAAAACATGTTATAAATTAGGAGAGGTTGGACTTAAAATCCAGGAAGAGAGTATCAATACGATTTCAAACACCTACGTAGCTGCGCTTATGGATATTCTTGAAGAAAACTGTTTACATCCTGAAATTGAAGAAATTTCTAAGGATCAGCTTACTATAAGAATTGAATGTCCTGGTAAAGAAGATTCTTCATTTACTATTTCTCTGTCACAATGGTCTTTTGATGAAGAATGGGAAGAAGAAGTTCCAACAAAATCAAATAGAAAAGTTGTAGAAGAAGAAACGTAATTTAAGTAATAATTTTTGTTCTTCCGTTATTTTTAATTTCTTTGAATAAAATATGTTTATAAGGGAATTTGACTTTTCTACTTAAGGAGTATCTATTATGAGTTCTAAGGAGAAAACTACTTCAAAGAAAAAAACACAATCTGCCAAAGTTGGCATCAAAGATATTTCAACAAAAATTAAATTGATTAAAGAGAGTATTAGTAAAGTTATAGTTGGTCAGGAAGAAGTCATCGATGCAATGATTGCAGCAATCTTAGCAGATGGCCATGTTCTACTAGAAGGAGTACCAGGTATAGCAAAAACACTCATGGCACGTGCATTGGCAAAAGCTATCTCTGCTGATTTTAAAAGAATTCAGTTTACACCAGATCTTATGCCCTCTGATGTAACAGGAGTCATGGCTTTTAGACCAGAGACAGGGGATTTCTTTTTCAAACAAGGTCCAGTTTTTACAAACCTACTGTTAGCTGATGAAATTAACAGAGCTCCTCCAAAAACACAAGCAGCAATGCTTGAAAGTATGCAAGAAAAACAAGTATCTGTTGAAAAGAAAACATATGAACTACCCGCACCATTTTTGGTGTTCGCCACTCAAAATCCCATAGAAACTGAAGGAACATATCCTCTACCAGAAGCACAAATTGATCGTTTCGCTTTCAAAATTCTTGTAACTTATCCTGTGGAAGAAAATGAAGTTGAAATTGTAAACCGTTTCACTGGTGAGTTTGATTCTTATGATAAATTAGAAGATATCAAACCTGTGATGACAGGTGATGAAGTTCTGGAATTGCAAAAAATCGTTAGGAGTGGAGTTAGTATATCAGAAGATCTTACTAAATATATAGTTAGAATAGTGAATCTTACTAGAGAAAGCGAAGAAGTATATATGGGTGCAAGTCCAAGAGCTAGTTTATGGATGACTATTGCTGCAAAAGCTGAAGCAGCTATGGATGGAAGAAAATATGTTAATCCAGTAGACATTCAGAAGGTTGCTAAAAACGTGTTAAGACATAGAGTGCTTATCAAACCTGAATATGAATTCGATGGAACAACTTCAGAGATAATTATAGATCGAATATTGAAACACACACCAGCTCCAAGTGTACAAGCATAGAGATTGAATTAAATGAAGATCGAACGCAAGCTAATCTTGTTGATAATCATAGGTTTAGAAATCATTGCTTTAGTGGGTGGAAGTGCTTTTGTAATCCATTCAAAAACGAATGATGTTCAAGCCCAAGAAACTGATTTCACTGTTGTTATCAGTAAAGATCAATATTATTTCAGAGATAACATAACGGAAACAAACGGGTATATCTATTGGATAGATCTTAATTCACCAGGCGGATATCTTACTATATATGGAAACGTTCTTCAAATGCGATTGATTGCTTTTTGGGACGGTATAGGTAATTTAACAGAAAATGTTGATTTCTTCCTATTTGATGATAGAATTGAGATAACTCCTAGAACTACAGAAATATATTACAAAATAGAAGTTTATAGTGAACCTGATTATTTCATAGATACCAACTTTATTGTAATTTTTGATACATTTTGGGCTCAATTTAGTTATCTCACACCAGAAGATGAAATAAGATATGCCCCCGTAACCTATCATAATAAACAAATACTTCCAAAAGGTGCAGGACTTGTCAGTTTTGCTCCTACTGAAAATGCAGTTATTGTAAAGGAAGGGGAGTCATTTGGAATTACATGGGATTATGAGGAAAGAGCAATGGATCCATTTCATGATCCTTTAACATATGAAATCACCTATAATTTTGATCCTATCTATCTTCAATTTACCGAACAGATGTATCAAAATCAAAGACAGGAACAAGAGCTTGAACAAATAGAAAATCTTCTAGATCTACTTCAAACCTATTTCAAATTAATCGCATTCCTTGCAGTTGTAGTAAGTATAGCAGCTGCGCTTTATGGTTATTTACGTGCAAAAAAGAAGTTCAAATCTAAATTGAATGAAGCTAGAAGTTTACCTAAGAAAATGCTCAGAGACATAGAAGGAGAAGCAGACCCAAGAAAACGGGTTTCTGCACTATTCAATGTATTCCTCATTCTATTGTTGGTTTCTCCTACCTTTCACATCAATGATCAAACGGTAGATGATGTTAATTATCAAACAATTACTAATAATAAAACATTAACACTGGAAGGAACTACTCCAACATTTAACGAAGATGGAGTTATTGATTATGAAACAATCGTAGATTTAGGAAAGGATGGAATTGCATTTGAAACAGTATACATGGACATTGGTTTTACGGTTGACAATTTTAGCATCTGGATCGATACAAGCGAGGTTCTAGAATTCAGAGCCTATAATGAGTTTGGAACTCCTATATCATTTCAACAGTATAGTGACCGATTTCTTATAAGAAATCTTCAAGGATATATACATTATGAGATAGTCAAACCCTATGTTTATTACAATAATAGTAACATCCTTGTTTATCTCGATTATTTCTGGTTGTTATTTATAGATCCTGACATGCAAAATGAAACAACCCCAGATTATGATTATTCAAGAGCCAATATTGAATATACAGTTATCATGCCTGAAGACTCGATAGTATATAGTGCATCTCCTGAGAGTTATCTAATTTTAGATATCGATGGAAATCTAGAAAAAACTCCTGAGGGAAGGACAAAAATTAGATTTATTCATAATGATAGAGAAATTGATCCGTATCACGATCTATTCTCTGCACAAATTACATATTCATTTATTGATGTTCTTGATGCAATAGAAGATTTATCAGCAAGATTCGAACATTTCAGAGTAGAAACTGAGCTTACTGAAGAACAACAAAATTCCTTGATGAATAACCTCATTTTTCTAAGTCTTCTAGGTTTCATAGCCCCCATTCTCGCATTTCTACTAACTTATTTCATTATTCGAAGAAGAATGATTAAGAAAATTCAGGAAGAGGAGCAAAAATATGAAATGCTTGTATCAGTTGAAGAGATACAAATTGAGGCTATAAAAAGATCAAGAGAAATTGACATGTCTCTAGAACCTTGGAAAGCTATGTTGGGTGAGTATTGGGAATTACTTGGTTATCTTAGTAGAATTGTACCTGTAAACCTTCTTGCAGTAAATGAAGATCTGCATGAAAAAACCATAAAAAGATATATTCCTGCATTTTTAGTCGCTGAAACTCTTGAATTACTTTCAATAGGTAGTGGAATTTCCCTTAATGTGTTAAATGAAGAGCAAATCTACTACACAAAACCTCAATCCAGAGATTATTTAGAATCTGTAATGAAATTAATTGAGAAATTTGAAAAATGGAGAAAAGAGCAATAATGAAGTTAAAGAAACCTATTCGTAATTTATTAATAATCACAGTATTAGTGCTGTCTATATTCCTCATCCTTCCAACTGAAGGACAGGAGAGTGTATACACATCACCAACTTATAGATTTGAAATCGATGAAAATACAAACTTCACAGTTGTTTCTAGAGCTCCATTAAGCTGGGAAGAAAATGTAGGAGTAAACTTTAGCATCACACTTGAAGCAAAGACAGGTGAAATACCTCCAGGTGAGAATATTACTATTACCTATGTTGATATTACTTATGTTTATCCTGACAATGAAACTGAAGCAAGATATCTCCATGCAGAAGATTTTATGCTGAATGAAACAATTCAAATATACCACATAAATACCACATTGCTTGCACCAAATGATTACAATCTGTTTAATATTTCAATAGAAATTATTGCTCATAGTTCATTGCAACCAGAAGATACGCTCTATATAGCATACTTTCCAGGAGATAGATCTTATATTCAGGTAGAAAGAGGTGCTGCTCTACCAATAATAAATCTCCCTGGATTTCCAGATCCACAAACGTTTGTTAGATGGATCTTTGTTTTTGTAGTTATTTTGTTAATTATGATTACTCCATCATTATTTGTAGGAATTCCTAAAATGGGTGAATTTTCTAAAAAAGCCTTTAAAAAATTGATGGGAGCAATATCGAAAACGCCAAAAAACCGTAAGGAAGAAGGAGGAAAAACTGAATGAGCTCCAAAAAACCTACTACACCACTAGAAAGATCTCTGAAAAAAATGGATGTTCTCATGAGATCCTTTGGGATGAGAACTAGGCTTTTTAAAAGTCAAACAAGAGCTATTGTTAGAGGCACACGTAAGGTTTATCCACATGAACTAAATGCAACACTAGTTGAAACAGCTCGAGGTGTTGGAATTCGTATTAGATTAGAGAAACTCTGGTATTCCTTCTTAAAATTAACACCATTTTTGATAATAATATTATTCTCAATTCTACAAGCAACCATTCCTAATGCAGGTGTTGGAATTGCCAATACAACAGGAGTAAACCTCTTTTTACTCTTACTTGGTTCAAGTCCTAATGGTTTGGGTATTTGGATTTCTTTACCAATAATTGCAATGATAATTATAGGCTCGGAAATTCTAGAAAGAGTGATTAGATCGAGATATATTCAGGATAGAATGCCAAAATTCCTAAGTGGTGCAGAATGGAATGTTGCTGAACCACCAATTGCATTAGATCTTATTAGCTCAGCAAATAATCTCTTATGGTTACTATATACGGTATTAATCATAATCTTCGCCCCCATGGTTTTTCATGGAGATATTTTTGCAAAATTCCTTGAAGTCTATGAAGTAGATGCTACACCCCTTTTACAAACTACAACATTCATTTCAATCCTAGACATTGGAATAATGGGTGGAATGATGTTTGCTGTTCTTTATCAAAACTACGAGAAATTCAGGGGGACCCTAGATAGACATCAATTTAAGTCAGACATCAAATTTGAAAGTAATGTTAGACAACTTGTACAAGCAGCATTTGGAGCAGCAATGTTTTCAACCCTCATGCTTGCAGTGTTTTATTTCACTTTCTGGTCTAAAATTGCAATTATCCAAGTAATAATTTTCTATCTTGTTACTATTGTTTCAAGTCTTATTGGCGTTTGGTTATACTGGCAAAAAGAAAGCTACATTTTCATAGCAATGGCGATATGGTTTTTACTGAGTGCAGCTGTTATGATTTTTCTCAACGCCGATGATACCTCATACTCATGGATGATTATATGCCACCTATTTCTAATTCTTATTTCTATAGGACTTTCCTTGAATAGGTATTTCGAAAAATTACTAGTTGAAAAAGGAATCTTCGAACCTAGTTGGCAATTTAATCTCTTCCCTCTATTTGCATATCTAGCAGTTCTACGAAAAAGAAAAATACGGTTTGCACGAGGAGTAGAAAGAGAGCTTGAAGAGATTTTAGAAGAGGATCTAAAAGACAGAGTAAAGGTAAAAGAACCTCTTGTAATAGATATTAAGAAAATTAAGAAGAAAGGAAAAGAAGCACTAAAAATACTAGAATCGTATCAAAAAATATTAGCCATTATAGTTAAAGGAGAAATTAACATCAGTGTTCTAGTGGACATCAATAATGTTATTCTTGACATGATTAAAGATGAAAAACAAATTCTCAAAGAAGCTAAACAAGTTTTCAATGTTGTGGATAGTTTACTTTGGGACGATGATTATTCATTAAAAGATGGTTCAAAAATACTCAAATCAATCAAAAATATTTATGATGAATTGATGAAACGAAGGTAAGATTATGACCCTAGCAGAAGACCAAAAATCAGTGAAAGAGAAAAAAGAAAGCGGAAAAATTCCTCTTAAGAAACTAAGAAGGTTAGAGATTCTTGCCAAAGAGAGGTCTACCAGTTTTCTTCAAGGTCACAGACGATCTATCTTTCGAGGTCCAGGTACAGAATATGCTGATTTAAGAGAATATACTGAAGGAGATGATCTTAGATTCATAGATTGGAATGCATCTTCAAGAGTTCCTCACAAATTAATTGTAAGAGATTACGAACAAGAAAGGAACACCAACGTTATTCTAATGCTCGATACAAGTTACTCAATGTTGCTAGGTGATCCAACACCTCGAATAAAAATGGCAGTAGAGGCAATCGCAACCCTAGCTTATACAGTTATGAACAACCGAGATAATTTTGGTTGGGTGTCATTCTCTAATAAAATTCATAAATATATACGTCCACGAGGTGGAAAAACACACCTGTACCACATATTCAATGAGATGCTTAAAGTTGCTCCTCTTGGAAATACAGATATTGGAGAAAGTATTAGAGAGATAGCATTAGCACAAAAAAGAAGGGCAATAATCATCGTTCTAACTGATCTTCATGGAAATCTTGAAAGTGCTTTGGATGGATTCAGAGTTGCAAATGTGAAAAGACATGATGTCAAGCTAATTCACATACATGATCCTGAAGAATTTTTATTCCCAAAAAATCCAAGACAGGTAAAATTCCAAGATCCTGAAACGGGAGATATCATAGCGGTTAATTTCAGTAATCTGCTTGAGAGAGGTATGTTTATGTATGAACTTGGATTGCAGATAAAGGAAATTAACGAATTTAAACGCAAAGTATTAGGTCTGAATATTGACGTAATTGATGCTCCAACAACTGTTTTAATGGAGAAACTGTTGATAACCTATTTTGGTTCCAAAAGAAGAGGTCGTGTTAGATGAGAAAACGAGTTTTTGCTACAATTTTCATATTCCTATTACTATTAATTAGTCCTTTCTCTATCTCAAGTTCATATACCATAAGTTATACATTTGCTGGTAGTCCCAGTTCTGGTGAAATTCCTCCTCCGGGAGGTGGGGAAGATACTAGTGGAGGAAGCTCAGCTGGAGGATTATATCTCAATTATAGATTACCTTTACTATTCAGAGCTGGACCATTTGGTCCTACTATTGTAGAGATAACTACGTTCTATGATGGTGTTCCAGTCATTTTTGGGTTTGAGCCCATACAATATAATTCTACTGAATATATTGATGCGAATCAAACATTAACTCTTAATTCAGCAATTGAAGAGAATATGGTAAATGGTTCCTTGATCCAAACTTTCGTACCATTACAAATCAATGTATATCATTCATCTGAAACTAATGATTCGGATGATACATTTTCGTATGCCCCCTTAGTATTGTCTATGTGGGGAGATGAATATCAAAGTCCATACGACAATATGAAGGCAAAAATTGTTGCAGGATTCAATAATTCAGAAGTTACTGTTAGTACTCCTGGTTTTGCGGATCAAACACTTAAGATAGATTTTGTTGGACAAACAATAGACATAGAAGTAAGCAAAGGAACTACCATTAGAGGTTCAGGACCAATAGGCGTAGTCTTTTATTCACTATCATTAGAAGAAGGATCTTTTGTTTATACAGCAATTCCTCAATTTCTTTGGGGAACAGAATATTATGCTTATCCATCCCCAGATACAGACTCAATTCCATCTTTACAAGGAAGCGCAGAGTTAACTATATCCACAGTTGAAGATGGCGGAATTGTATTTCGAGATACAGATTTTCGAATATATGAACTTTTTACAGTATTAGTAGCAAATGGTACAGAAACACTCCCAAATAATGAGTTGAATCCTTCTGAAAATTATCACAGAATCTTTACAGATGCAGATTTCAATTTCTCTCTAACAATAATTTACAATTATACAATCAATGGTAAACCACACAAAGCAGGAATACAATATATTTCAGTTGACAATATGAAATATGGTGAATTCTTCTATACGACCTTGTCCTATCGAAATCAGAGATTAGGAGTAATTGTATTAGAAGATGGTTCAGAAATTATCCCTATATATACAGAAGAAAATGGAACATTAATCTATGATTTAGATAATTATGCTATAAGAGGAGAAGGCAATATCTTAACCTATTATGGGAATTATTCGTTAGGAATAATAGGTACAACAAGCTTCTTTAGTAGCGTAATAACTTCCCCTCCAGAAACTGAAAATTGGAATAGTTCCGCCAATATTCTATATCCTATGAACATAATATCATATTTCGCAGAATATGATGAAAATACAACTGATATCTATTCTTGGTATCGTTTTCCAAATTTAAATGTAAAAGAGGTTATAGTTAGTCCTGAAAATCCTACAGAGTTCAGAAGATTACAAATTGATTTTACTGTTCAGAATAATGGTACTATTCTTTCAGCTCCCTTTTGGGTTACATTAGCAGTAAATGATTCCATCAAACTAAGTGAAGAAATAGAAAGCTTAGATGTAAATGAAACACTGTCTCTTCAGTTTGAAGAATTTCAAGGATTTGGGTTGAGAGTTTGGAACGTTTCCATTTTTGTTGATGCTGGGAGTCAAATCTATGAACTCTATGAATTCGATAATACTTATCAAATTTTCATCAAAGTAAGTAGGAATTGGAATGTAATATATACTGGAATAGCAATTGCAGTGGGAGTGGTTGTTGTAATCTTTTACCTGATTGGAAAACGAATAAGAAAGTATACTAAAAGTAGAAAAAGACGTTTTGACGTCATACTCAGTGATATCGAGGTCTAGTTTATGTCAAATGATGAAAGCAAGGAAGAGAAACCTGAAGAGGAAGAATTTGAACCCTTTAGTGTTATTCTTGCAAGAGACCTCATTTTCATGGATTGGACAGTGCAATTTGGAGGACAATTATTAGGTATTGGTCTAGCTATACTATTGGGATTTATCATGGGTGCTAAAGTCTTCAATGATTTATTTACTCCAGGAGACACTATAAATTTAACTTCATACATCCTCGTATATGTTGGTACATTCATAGCAGTAGTGGGGCTAAGTGTCTATTATATTCTTAAACTGGGAATCCGCATCAATTCTCCAAAGAAGATTGCTAGCAATAAATTGAATATCCTTAAAATAGCCCTTTTTGGATTTGTTTTCATCCTCGGTATGTCAAATATTTATACCAAGTTTCTTCAACCTGCAGCACAAAAAATTGCAGGAATTGAGAGTAACATAGAACAAATAAACGGATCACCTTCTAATGGAAACACATCAGTACCTCAAGTTGATTATAAGACAAATGATTATATAATATACATTGGAGCAATACTGCTGGCTAGTGCAGTTTTTGCTTTGCTATATGCTGGGATAATGTATTCAATTAACAAAAAAGTAAACACAATGGATGGTGTTGCAGTATCTACAGCTACAATTCTTTTGATGTTCTATTTACTTTCTCAGTTTTCAATGCCACAGTATCTAGTTACAGCATTTCAAGAGCAGTCATACACTCTATTGATTCCATTTCTAACGGATCTCTTCTATTTTCTAGTAGTCTCCTTAGTTATAATTCTGGTTTATCATTTAAGTAGGAGGATAGAATTAGCTATGATCTTACTTTTTTTGGGATTTGGCTTTGGATATGACACTTCTAATGTGTTTGAATTTATTGTTATTTTAAAATGGGATTTTCCTGATAAATCCCATATATCATCAATTCTAATCAATATAATGAAGACTCTGCAAACAATAGGTCTTTACGGGATGATAATTTACCCTATTATATTCTATAGGGACACAGTTAGTTTTGCCAAGAAAACCTGGAAAACTCTAAGAAAACAAGGAGTAGCATTATTAGTGTTTTTTGTTGTTATATTGTTAATTGAAGTAATATTACAGTTTATTTTCCAATTCCTTGGAATTTTATTTTCTTTAATAATTTTCATTGTTTTAGTTGGTCTAGTTAACAAACTGATAACTAAACGATATGGCGCACAAAGCTATACTGGCTTAATGAAAACTATGACACAAGCTACTCTCCAAATGACAGATCCAGTTGTTCCTCCACTAAAAAAACAAGCAACATTTCTGGAAAAGAAATTACGCAAGAGAAGAATTACAATACTTACCTTATCAACAGGAATTCCAGTAATTATTTACTTTGGAGTTATGTATCTTGCAACCGCGATTACGAGCCAAACTTTAACTGGAACGTCTATCTTCCTCTACACTGCAGTTCCAATTTCAATAGGAGTCATAGCTTTTGCTATAGCTTTCTTCTTTGTTAAAAACCCTATATCGAGAGGTAGATTCAAATATCAATATCCTCTGAAAATTGTTGGTTTGCTAGGAGGTATAATCTACTTCTTTGTAGCACTCAATAACCTTGTATACAACAATGTTGGATATTACCCCCTTATAGCACTCTTCTTTGTGCCAATGATTATAATTCCTACTATGAGAAAAGATAATTTGGGGTCATTAATTTTGACCTTAGCAGGAGATAATACGGAAACAGCACTAAAAGAACTGGTTTTAAGAAAGAATTTAGATATGGGTAAAATCGAAGAAAGCCTTGATGAATCTCCTGCATTTCTTAAAATATGGTTAGCACTAGTTCTTACCAAAAGAGGAGAATCTGCACAAACAAATACAAAACTCATTACAATGTTAGACAGTAGTTATCCAATTGAAAGAGCAACAGCGGCAATATGTTTACTTTACCAGAATAATGAAGATACTCTTGAAGGAATAATCAAGATTCTGGAAAATGATCGAGATCCAAAAGTAAGAGATTCTATTGCTTATGGTATTAGATACTATAAGAATCTTCCAGAGGAAATATACAAAAGAGTTATTGACTCTCAACACTATGAAGATGATTCTGTTGTTCTTGAGACTTTAAAGAAAACAATAGCAGAATTAGATATGAGATTTGCTACTAAAGGAGAGGAAGAGGAAATTGAGCTTGAAGAGTATTTGGAAGAAATCTAGAATAAATTCTCTTTTTAGCACTCTTAATTTCTAAAACAAGAAGAGAGAAATGGATTATTTTAGAATTATTCGTGCATCTACTGGGAACAATCCATCTTCATTAGCGATAATTGGGTTGAAATCCATTTCTAAGATATAATCACGATATTCCCAAGCTAGTTGAGATATTTTAACCAATAAGTCTGATAGTTCATTTTTATTTACTGCAGGAAGACCTCTAAATCCTTCCAAGATAACTTTAGCTCTAATCTCGTTGATTGCATCAAAAGCTTGCTCTTTTGTAGTAGGACACATTCGAAATACAACATCTTTGATTGCTTCTACTAAGACTCCTCCAACACCAAATAAGATTACAGGACCGAAGTCATCATCTGTATTAGTTCCTATAATTAGCTCAATTCCTTTTTTAACCATCTTTTCAACTAATACTCCAGCTACAGCAACATTTGCGAACCTTGTCATGAAATCTTGAAATGTTTCTCTTACTTCCGAAGGAGAGTTTAGATCTATTATTACTGCTTTTGCATCTGTTTTATGAAGAACATCAGAAGACATTAGTTTCATTACTACAGGATAATCAAAGGATTCAGCAGCACTTACAGCTTCATCTTCTGTCTTAGCTAGTTTAGATGGAGGTATTTTAACACCCATATTTTTCAAAACTTCTTTAGCTTCATGTTCTAAAAGTGCTTCACGATTTTCTAATTTTGCTTCTTGGAAAAGTGTTTTATTATCGCTCATTTTTATTCCTCCACTGAAATTGAACTTGGATCCACACCGTGTTTCCTTAGATAATTTGTATAATCTGTTAACATTCCTAATGCCCTAACAGCTCTTCCAGGGCTAGTAAAAACTGGAATGTCTTCTCTTAATAATTCAGCAGCTGCAAAATCTGCTTCTTCTCCTCCTACTAATGCAGTTACAAAGGGTTTTTCTTTTCTCTTTGCAATTTCTTTAGTAATTTTCATATATTCATTGATATCTAAATCTGGTATAACAGGAATACAGATGTTAACCACTGAATTTACTTCAGGATCATTATAAGCTGCTTCTAGTGCAATTTTATAATCTTCAGCTGTTGCACTTCCTGTAATGTCTATAGGATTTCCTGTAGCATAAAATGAGGGGAAGATTTCGTTCAATTTAGTTTGAACATCTAAAGAGAATTTTGCTAGTTTTAGATTACAATCAGAAACCATATCAGAAGCCATTACACCTGCTCCTCCCCCATCAGTAATTATAGCAACTTTATCTCCGAGTGGAAGAGGTTGTGTTCCAAATGCTAAGACACAGTCTTCTAACTGATCCCAAGTTGTAACTCTGATTATACCAGCATCTTTCATAAGGTCATCAACAATAACATCATCTGAAGATAAAGCAGCAGTATGGGAAGCTCCAGCTTTAGCACCTGTTTCTGTCCTATTCGCTTTAATTCCCATTATAGGTTTTCTTAAAGAAATCTCTCTGGCTTTTTCCATAAATCTTCGTCCATCTTTGAAATCTTCAAGATAAATGAGTACCATTTTAGTATTTGAATCATTACCAACATATTCTAATGAATCTGTTTCATTTATATCACTGGCATTACCATAGGAAACAAATTTAGAAACCCATTGTCCAGAACCCAGTCTAGAAAGTTGATCTATAAAAGCTGCTCCGAAAGCACCACTTTGTGTTAAAATGGAAACAGGGCCACTTTTTGGTCTCTTTAATTTACTCGATGGTAAAAACATTGTATCGTAACCAAGAGCAGGAGAATAGAGTCCGAGACAATTTGGACCAATAACATTAATTTCATATTTTTTCATGATTTCGAGCATTTGTTGCTGTAATTGTAAGCCTTCTTCACCTGCTTCACTAAAACCACCGGTGGTAATTATCACATTTTTTATACCTTTTTCACCACACTGTTTTAATGTTTGAGGTGTATACTTAGCAGGTACAATAATACATGCTGCATCAATTTGAGCATCTATCTCTAATATAGATTTGTAGAGTTTTTTATTGTATAACTCCCCACCCCTTGGATTAACCAAGTAAGTCTCACCAGGGAAAGAATGAACAAAATTATATGCTACGACATTCCCTGGTTTATTGGGTGTTGTAGAAGCTCCTACCACGCAAAATGATTTAGCGTTAAAATATTTCTCTAGTCTCGCTGTCATAGCTCTCAACAATCACTCTTTATATTTGTTAAAAATTTTTGGAATACTACTCTTTACAAAACAATACTAAGTTGCATTTCTTGTTTCTAAACAAATATATAGTAAAAAGTCCAATAATATTTCATGGCACGTAGTAGAGCACTATTTGATGTACTGGGAACTGTAGTAGGACTTGGAATAATGATTCCTATGGTAGTTTTCACAAATACAGGAAATTATGGTAATATAGCATTTACTGCAGGGGGGGTCATACTGGGTGGATTTGTACTAGGATTCTTAGCTTATAAGAGTGATGGAGTTAAAATAGCAGGTGCAATTTCTGGTCTTATAGCTCTCTTTGGAATAGTAGTTGGAGTAATTATGTTTACAGCAGGAGAAACCTTTGCAGAATCAGTATCTGATAACCTCATTACTGGATTGGTTGGGGCAATAGGTGGTGTCTTGCTTGTAGTAGTTGGAATAATTTTCCTTATAGCTATGATAGTAGCAGCAGCTATGTTTGTTGGAGCAGCAGCTATTGGATCAGCTATAGGTGGAGCTGTATGGAAAGATAAAGCAGATGATGTTGAAGCTGCAACAGGAGCTTATCAACCAGTTCAAACTGCTTACCAACCAGCACAACAACCAGCACAACCAGTTAAACAACTTGGTGAAATATTTTGCACTCATTGTGGTGGCACAAATAAAGGAACTGATGATTTTTGTACAACTTGCGGTGCAAAACTGAAAAAAGCTTAATTTTCACTTTTTTTCTTTTATTTATTCTATTTAATCACAACTTTTTTTATTGAATCCCATTATTTCCCTTTAATGAATCAAGAATCAGCTACAGCCATATATTGGAGTTCTCCTTACCAACAAGAGATTAATGCAAAGATTACAAAAATTAAAGGGTCAGAAGTACAGTTTAGCCAAACCTTTTTTTATCCAGGAGGTGGGGGGCAGTTGCACGATAAGGGAAGAATTCTCTATCTTGATACTGAATTTCCTATAGTAGAAGTTTACAAAAAAGATGAAGAAATTTGGCATAAAATAAAGAAGAATAAAGAGATTCAGTTTGAGGTAGGCATAGAAGTATTGCTGAAACTTGATTGGGAGAGAAGATATGAATTTATGAAAGCCCACACCTCACAGCACCTATTGACTCATATTTTAATGAAAAAATATGATTGTAAAACATTAAAAGCAAATTTTGAGGAAGGAAAAGTAGAGATTGAAATTGATAAAAAACTCAATCTTTCCGATATTTTTGATGCCATTGAAGAAGAGAACAATACACTTAATCAAGATGCGGAAATTATATCCATAATTGTTGATCAAGAAACTTATTCTAAAAGATATAAGTCAATAACAAGAGGAAAAACATCTGATGAAGATACAGTAAGATTGATTCAGTTAGGTAAAGACGAAGGTTTCGATTTAGTCTGCTGTGGAGGTATTCATGTAAGAAATTTATCAGAGATTAAAGGAATAGTCTTTGATAGTTACAAAGGGAACATGATCAAATATTTTGTTGATAAACATGCAATAAATTTTGCTAATGAACAGAGGCTACTAATGAATAATTTGGAAGAAATTACAGAGAAGAAAGGAAAAAAACTGTTAGAAATGGTTACTAATAAGATTAGAAATAATGAAACTCTAGTTCAAGGAAATGTAAAATTATTGAAAATGATTTTTGAAAATATTAAAACTTGGAGCGAAGAAATAAATGATAAGCATGTAACGATTCTGGAATTAGATGAAATTGACAGACAAATAATTCAATCTTCAGCAAAAGAACTTGAGAAAGATTCTTTTCTTGGATTACTTGGAAGCAATAGTATTCTATATCTTCTCTCATCTTTGGAATCACTACCTGCAAATGAGGTTGTAAGCAAACTTAGTTCTAAAACAGGTGCAAAAGGTGGCGGAAATAAATCATTTGCCCAGATTTCTGTAAAAGATATCGAAAACCCTTTCTCTGTTCTTAAAGAAATAATAAAAGAAATCTAAGCTGTTTTTTGCTTAGATAAAATCATCTTTTGGAGCTATGTACGTATAAGTAATGGGATCAGATTTTTCGTTTCTCTGAATTTTTTGTTCATCTATTAGCTTTTGCAAATGTGCTGCCATGTTGGCCTTTGGAGCTAGAACAGAGTACGGATGGTACCATACTATTCCTTGAGAGTTATGAACTCGTTCAATTAACTGATTCATGGTAAGATATTTTTGTTCTGTCATTGCCATCTCAAGCTGATTTTCGAATTGATTGAATGCTATTTTCACGTCATCTATATATGGTATAACATGTCTATTTTCTTGATAACCATCATGTGCAGGGCAAATCATTGAAATTTTTGCTTTTTCTAGAAATTCGATGTTTTTCAGCCATTTTTTATATGATCCTGAAAAATCAATTAGATAACTACTGGACAAAGCTGGGTAAAGATTAAGTGCATCACCTGTGAACATAGTTCTTTCAGCAGTAGCAAAAAACATACTATGTCCTTTACAAATACCATCAAAATTAATAACCATCAATTTAGTGTTATCAAGTTCAAACTTTTCTCCGTCTTTGAAATAAATATCAGGTTTAAACTTCTCCAAATCATCAAAAGGATCCTTTTTCACTGCAAAATACAGTTTTTCTTTTCTAGTAAATCGGAAATTTACATCTCTTATTGTATTTGGCTCACTCATAATATCTTTACATTTTTCATGAATTGCTACTTGAGCCTTTGGAAAGATTTTCTTTAAACGATATACTCCTCCCATTACATCTGGATAAGGATGGGTTATGAAAATATATTTTACATCTTTTGCATCTTTTCCTTTATTATGAATGGCTTCTAGGAATGTATTTTCGATGCTTCCTTTTCTACCAGTATTGATTATAGCAAAAGAATTTTTACCAAGTAAATATCCTCTATTACGTTCTCCCCCATCACCAGAAGGTCCATCAATAATTGCAATTTTATCATTAATTGTATGTATTGGGTCAGATATCATTTTTACACCCACTTATCTTGCTTCAGCTAGAATACTCGCAACGGTTTTACTGACTTTTTTCATTTTTTCGATTTCTTTTGATTTGTCTTGTTTATGTTGCTCATATTTCTTAGCTGATAGTTCTCCTGTCTGCGAGTTCACATAAAGAACTTCTAAATCTCTTTGAAGTGATTTCATTTTTCTTTCTAGAGCATCAAAAGTTTTTCTCATTTTAGCTAATTCTATATTTAGCTTAGTTGTTAGGTTGTCAATATTTTTCTTAAATTTGGTCTCCATTTCTTCTAAAGTAGCCCTACTGACAGCTTTGTCTCCTTTAAGTCCAGACAATTTTTTGAGCTTTTGACGTTGATTAGCTCTGTCTTCAATAATCTCTTCAATTGGTAAAATAGCGGAGAAATTTTCAAATTCATCTTCTAGAGATGTAACTTCTTCCACTTCTTCCTTCAAATTCTTAATTCGAGGTAATGCTTCATCTCGAGGAATTAATTTGTTTTTAACTCGGTCAAGTAATTTATTTATCTCATCATCAAGTTCGCTTTTCTTCTTGAGAAGTGCGTTGAATTGCTCTCGTTTGATTATCACATCTGCAATTCTTTCAACAAGTTCATCATCTGTTAGCTCTTTTTTCTCTTCCTTTTCCTCTATTTTCACTTCTTCTGGTTCAAAAGGTTCATAGATCATACCAGTCGGGGAGGTTGGATCTACTTTAGCTATTTCAATGACTTCTTCTGATTTAACAACCAGCTCTGGTTCTTCTTTATGAACCTGTCTTGCTCCACATTTACGACAAAAGTTCCAATGAGATTGTACTGGGTTTCTACAATAGTGGCATTCATTCATCCTAAACACCTAAAATATGTTTGTACATCATGCTTAAAAAAGATATCATTATTTAGAGACTGAAAATAATGAAAATAATAGTCTGTTCTAAGAATCCTGTTAAGATTTCAGCTGCAGAAGAAGCGTTTAAATCATATTTTATGGAAATGGAGGTGAATTTCTTAGATTTGTCAGCGAAATTAGGTGGTTTTAAACAACCTATGTCTTCTGAGGAAACACTAAATTCTGCATTAAAACGGATTGAAATAGCTCAAACAATTGAGAAAGCTGATTATTATGTGAGCATGGAGGGGGGAATGAGTGCAGATGAACACGGAGCTTTTCTAACTTGGTATGTGTGTGTGAGTGATAGTAGTGGAGTCAAATCAATCGCTGGTGGAGGAAGAATGCCATTGCCTAGAGCTGTATTTGATGAGCTTATAGCAAATAAAGAAAAGGAACTAGGAGACATTATGGATAGAATTGCAAAAGAGGATAATGTCAAACAAAAAGGTGGAAGTACAGCAATTTTCACAAAAAATCGTATAATGAGGAAAGATGTCTTTAAAAGAGCAATAATTATGTCTCTAATACCATTTACAAGTGAAGTCTACAAACAGCTTGAGGGATAAAGGATAATTTAAACAAAAAAAAGTTGTACGAGAAAAACACCTATAAATACCACTAGCTACACTTTCACAACCAGATAAATTGGTGATAATAATGAAAGATAAGGTTCAAGCCACACTTAATGAAATTCGTGTAGCACTTCAACAAGATGGTGGAGACATCGAACTTGTAGAAGTAAATGAAGAAACTGGGACCGTTAGAGTAGAATTGCAAGGTGCATGCAGAGGTTGTCCTTACAGCCAATTAACCTTAACAGGCTATGTTGAACGAGTACTGAAAGAAAGGATTCCTGGAGTTAAACAGGTAGTAAATGTCAATCTTGAGTCCTTAAAGATGGAATAATCAGTTACATAAAGTTTTTTTATTGTTAGATATCTTTATTTTATAATATTAGCTTATAGAAGGATTATCGATGGCTGAATCTATACCACCTGAGATCGTTGCACACAGGAACCGAATAAGTCCTGAATTAACAGAATTTATTATTCAAACACTCCATGGAAAATTTACAGCTGAAGCCTCAAAACAAATTGGCAGGATATTATGGAATATTATTGACGACCCTGTTTATGAAACTGATGAAGAACTTAGGTATTTAGCAGGAAAAATAGGCGTAATTACAGGTCAGTATGATTTAGCGATAAAATCCATTACAGACTCTATTGTAGGTACAAAGGTTTGGGGAAGTGTTGCTCTTTTTGAAATTGGTGAGGTAGATGAAGCAATAACCTTACTTCAGCAAGTTATAGATACTGAAACTTCTGATAATGTCCCTCTTATAGAAGCAATTTTTTGGATAACATATCTAAAAGAGTTAATTGGTGACACAGAAAATGTTGATAAGTATAAAAACTTGCTAGAAGATATTTTTGATTCAAGAAATATTAGAAGAATTCCACAACAACTTCAAGAATTGAGAGATTTTATTGAAGGTTTAATAGAACTTCAATCAGCAAGCAACATTTCAGGTATTAAAAAAATAGAAGAGTTTGTAGAAAAAAGGAAAAACGCAAATGATCAATACTGGCAGCTAATAGGTTTGCAAATACTAGGAGAACAGCAATTAGATTCATCAGATTATATTGCATCAGAGAAGATATTTACTCGATCAAAGAAGTTAGCTGAAAACCTATCCAATATACCTTTAATGGGAGCAGCAGATATTGGTTTAGCTCATGTTCATTTCCTAAAGGGAGAGCTGAAGAAAGGGAATATTCTAGCAGCACAAACAAATGATAAACTTCAAGGAATATCACAATACTACGCTGCTAAAGGGCACTTTATGAGAGGGCAGATTCTGGTAAAACTAGGAAATCATAAATTAGCTAGAAACAGCTTAGAGATGGCGCATTCACTTTTCAATCAATATCACGATTACAGTAATACTTTCTTGACATTATTAGCTTTGGCTGAAAGCTTTTCAACGACCAATGATAAAGAAAAATCTCAGGAGATTTATGATAAGGCATATAGTCAGGTTGTCAATATTGCTAACAAAAGACAATTTGCTAAAGCTTTGGTTCAAATAGCAATCAGTGACTATAGACAAGGAAATTTTGTCTCAGCTATTAAGAGAACACATCAAATCGAAACACTTTCAGAAGAGATACAATATCAAAAAGGAAAAACAGATGCCTTAAGAATTAGAGCACAAATTGCCATTAGCCGAAGCGAAGAAATAAGTAAACAAATATTCACACTATTAGCATGTCAAATTCTATATTTTGAAGTAGGAGATGAAGATAGTATAGCCCACTGTGACATTGTGATTGCCCAAGCCTATACTAGACTAAGTAAAATAAAGAAAGCTGAAAGTCACCTAGAAAAAGCTAAGAATTACTTCTTGCGCATATCAGATAGCATGAAGATCGCAGAGATAAAAGAACTTCAAGCTTCTTTTGATATTCAACAAGGTAAGTTTGATGAAGCTTTAGTTAAGCTAAGATCATCCTATAGCCATTATTCTGATGTTTTTGATCGAAATAAGAGGATTAGATGTTTGAGAAAGATTGCAGACATTTTAGCAATAAAGGGAGATTTTAAAGAAAGTCTGGCAAGATATAACAAAGTGTTAGGTTTGCTCACTGAAGAAGAAGATTACATTGAGAATGTGATTATTAACCTGAACAAGGCTAAAGTAAATCTATATTTGAACAAATTAGAGGATTCTAAAGAGAATTACAAATATGCAGAGAGATTCTTAATTGATAATAATCTCAAGTTAACCTTGAGCAAAGTACTGGTGGAAAAAGGGTTATTGTATATTTTAGAGAAAAATGATGAATTCTTTGATGAAATTCTATCACAGCTAAGAGAACTTCAAGATGAAATTAGTGAATTAGAGAATTGGATAGTATATCTTGAAGCTTTGAAGAAAATGTATAATGAAGAATATGTTGAAGCTTATACTAGTTTAGCAACTACAATACAAAAAACACTTGAAACAGATAAATTAATTTCATCAGGGATTCTGTTTAATCTAATACTACTTGTAATTGAAATAAACAAAGAAAATCTCCGAGATCCTTTTGTAGCTCAAGAAGTTGATAATTACATTGGCTTGTTAAGTGGTATTGTTATCGAATCTAATTATTATTATCTAAGAGGTGTACTTTTCTTAATCGACTTACTTTGGCAGTTTATTATAAAGGGAGAAAAAGATTACAATGAGATTATTGTTCAAGCTTCTGAATATTTTTCAAGTACAGGTATTGAAGAGTTCGGCAACCTTCTTTTAACTATTCAATATAATATTGGTGAATGGGAAGGCACACAAACAACAAAAATTAGAAGTATTCTTGGAGCACCAAAAATATATGAATCTCCAGAATTAGTTTTACTAGAGATTTTGAGAAAAACTAGTAAGAATCTATTCGTAGAGGAAATTCTAGCAGGAGAAAAAAACATACTAAAACAACTTCATCTTTTGGATGAGTAATTAGTAATTGAAAAAAATCATAGGGAATCTATTAAGTTCTGTACGACTTCTTTTGATAAGCCTAGATAGTTCATAGGATCTAATATCTCATCTAGTTCTTCATCGTCAAAGTATTTGGAGATAATTTCATTTTGCTTAACTGTTTCTATGAAATTTTCTTCTTTTGCTAAATTCTTCAGCAAATCATGAGCTTTTTGTCTTCCTATTTTATCGGTCATCTTAATCATAAGATGTTCTGCACATTGTGCTCCTTTGCGAAAATAGAGATTGGATTGGATTTTTTCTGTATTAAAATGAAGTGAATTTAGAATTTGGTCCATTTGAAGAAGTATATAGTGAGTGAGAATTGAAACTTGTGAGAAAATGACCCTTTCTGCACTTGAATTTGAAAGATCTCTTTCATGTTCTAAGCCAATGTTTTCTAAAGCTGGTTGTACATAACTTCTGATGATGCGAGCTATACCACAAATCCGCTCACTTTTTTCAGGATTTCTTTTTTGTGCCATAGTAGAAGATCCTACTTGTTTTTCTACAAAAGATTCTCTTACTTCATCAATTTCAGTTCTCTGAAGATTTCTAATTTCCTTCGCAAAATGTTCTAAAACAGTTGCAATTAAAACTAGAGCTTGAACATATTTTGCATGTATAACCCTCGTAATTACTTGAGATGTGATTGGTTGCTTCTTAAGTTTAAGCTTGCTAAGAACAATTTTTTCTATTTCTTGTGTTCCATATGATGCATAGGTACCAACTGCCCCCGATATTTTACCATAATCTACTTTAGCGTTCTCAAGGGTTTCCTTCACAAGTATAAGTTCGTTGAGAAAATTACCGAATTTCATACCGTAGGTTGTTGGAACAGCATGGATTCCATGAGTTCTACCTATACAAGCTAAATCTTTGTGTTTTGAAGCTAGTTCTTTTACAGATTCAATATTCTGCTCTAATGCATTAATGATTTGTTGCTTTGATTCCTTTAGTTGTAATCCTCTTACTGTATCCTGAATGTCAGATGATGTTGCACCAAGATGAATATAACCACCATAATCACCGCACTGTTCTGCAATCGCATAAACTAAACTCATTAAATCGTGGTGAACTTCCTTTTCAATTTCCTTCACTCTTTCTAGTTTTACGAACACAGGATTACATTTTTCTTGAATAACATCATTTGCTTCTTTAGGAATCTTTCCTAATTGAAAATTAGCATCAGCAATCTCTTTCTCAACTAATAGTTGTAATTCAAGCTTCTTTTGTTCCAAGAAAACTTCATTCAAGGATGTTTTATATCTATCAATTTCCAGCATAGTAATGCCCCTTATATGAACAACACAAGCTTATACAATGTACAATATAAATTTGTTTGATAATAAAATGAATGAAAAAAGAGTTTTACTTCTTTTTTCTTGAATAATTGACCATTAATGCTAAAATCATCATAGAGGGCCCGAAGAATATAAATTCCACAGGTGTTGTTTCAACTGGTTCTGGAGGGACATAAGGAAGTAGTTCAAAGTTAAAGGTTTGTGAATCAACAGTTAAGCTTGTTTCATTTAGAATTGAAAACAATGTAAATTCTCTGTCAAATAACGGAGCTTGTAGATGATATAATGTATTTTTACTTAGATACAAATCTTCATGGTGTTCGTGACCATATAAGGCCAATTCTATTGGAAATTTATTATGTAAACTTGTAGCATGATCTGCAAAATCGTAATGGTAGTATAGCACTGTAGCACCATCAGAATTCTGTGCAAGTATTTGAAATACAGCATCATATTCTGCTTGAGATAATCCAGACCATTCAGAACCAAAACCAACAAAAGACCAATCCAGAAAAGTAAAATTCTGATAAACAACAGTTCCAAAATATTTGAAATAATTTGTCCCAGGATCATCAGGAATCAAAGAGGATTTTATAAATTCATGGTTACCATGAATATAAAAAACTGGTTTATTAAACAGATCTAAAGCCCAAATTGCAAGGCGGTATTGAATTTCAGATCTTAATGGCTTTCCAGTTTCGGGATCCAAAAAGTATGCAGTAGGACCTTGGATTAAATCTCCAGTTACAATAACGAAATCTGGGTCTAACGCTATTATGTTCTCAATCTCTTGCAAATTGATATCTGTGGTATTAAAATCTTCATAATAAGCTGGAAAATGTGTATCGGATACATGTACAAAGGTAAAGGGATAAAACTGTTCTTCAAGAATTTGAATTGCATGAGTTTGGTAATCATCACCCTCACTGCAATTGAGTTGTAAATCATATAATCCTTCTCTTTGAATTTCTGGTAAAGTGGTGAAATACCACATTCCATCAATATATTCGGATTCAAGTATGTTCAAAGAAAGAGAAGTATTTGCATCTATCATGGTAAAGTTCCAAGTATTAGCTTCAGAAGATCCTGAAGTTATGATGTTTATTTCCTCATCATATATTTTGATTGCTGGATTTACTTTGTTTGGGTATTTTATCATACCCATAGGTCTTGCAGCTAGAGCATATCTAGGAAATGATGTTTCATTGAAAAACTCTGAAGCTGATGTTGCATTGAAACTAACATTTAGCTTGGGTAGCTCTGTGTCTTCTGTAACATTGTTATTATCTATAGCATATGTGACATTATTACTGTTAAGTATAGAAAATAAGAGAGAAAACACAAATATGAATATTAATAGATTTTTCTTCATTAACTAAGGTATAACCATTGAATTGAAAAATATTACTGATAAACAATTTAGAAATTACGATAATGTGCAATCGATTTCCTTCATGGAAAACCTTTTTTTAGAATCTCAACTATATAGTAATTATGCCACATGCAAGTATGTCTAGGAATCTTAATCAAAGTGTATTTTCATTCATTATTGCCGCGATATTCAGTCTGCTATTAATACCTATATTTTCAACAGATGTTCTGATTTTAGCCATTTTTGAAGTTCCTCTTGCTTTCCTAGTGGCGTTGATTACTGTAACAGAATGTGTATATCACTATAAGGATGAAGTTTCGCTTGATTCAACATTCAATATGTTCAAATCTCTACTGAAATCACTTGGAATATCAATTCCTGTAGTATTATTTTACAGTATGATTATTGTTATCTTGCATGAAACCATACCAATTTTCGAAGAATCATTGCAGAATTTATTCAATAATTTTCAAGGGTTAAAACCTATTATTGCTATTCCTCTTATTTGCTTTATACCCATTTTTGTAATGATCTTTGTAATGCCAATCTTACTCTATGGTTATGGTAAAGTTCATGTTCTATTTTTCACTGACAAAGAAACCAAAAAAGCTAGATTATCAAAAACTGATATTGCAGAAGAAAAACTTGAGAAGAAAGTATTTCAGACAATGGATAAACTTGAAAATTTTGCATTCCAGATACAGCAATATCTTCTAGAACTGCAAGGTTTACCAAAACAAATTAACGAAGTTAAGGATCATGATAGTTTCAAAGCCCTCAATATGAGATTAAACATGATGAAAGATTATATTGAGTCAATAGAATTAGATGATGATAAAGAAACAAAGAAAATCCTAACTGAAGAAGATATAAATCTTAAATTAAAAGAAGTAGAAATGCAGAAGAAAACTGCTATTGATTTAGTAAAACAGAATATCAAAAAATTGTATAATGAAAAGAAAGAGCATGAATTAGAAGATGTAGAAGAAGAGGAGGAAGAGGAAGAAGAAATAAGTGAGGATCCTGTTGAAATCAAAGAAGAAGCTGTTGAAGAGCAGGTTTCCGAAACTAAAGAAATTAAAGACGTTTCTGAAGTCTCTTCTGATGAGAAAATTGTGGAAGAAAAAGAAGAAGAATTACAAGATCCTAGTGAAATCATAAAAGATGATTTAGAGGAATAAAAATAAAAGGAACTTATAGGTGCAATTATGCATCCTTATAAGCTTCGAGAACTTTTTCTACAAAGTCATCTTCAGGATAAGCCCCTTCAAATTGAACCTTTCCTTCATTAATTACTGTTTTTGGAACTCCCATTACAAAATATTTCTTCGATAAAAGCGGAAATTCTGTTGCTTCAACCATTTCTCCAATAATATTTGGATTAGCCATTGCTAGTTTGTGAGCCAAACGAACTGCAGCTGGACAATATGGACATGTTGGAGTAACAAAAACTTGAATGTGAATTGGTTTATCTATTTTCTTAACTTTTTCTAGATTTTCTGGTTTTAAAGTAACCTTTCTTGCGGATATATCTAGAATATCTTCAACTAGTGAACCAAATTCGTAACCACTTGGAATTCCTGTGAATATAACTTTATGTTCTTCATCTCCATGTAATAAAATTGTTGGAAATCTTCTAACTTCATACTGCTCAATTTCTGGAGGATTATCTTCTTTGTTAAAAATCACAACTTTAAGCTTGTTTTCTGGTGCTAATTCAGCTAACAATTCAAGAATTTCCTTTGTTTGAGCGCAAGTTAGACATTTATCTTTGTCTACAAATAACTTAGCAGTAACTTCATTTTCCATATGCTGGAAAATCTCTTTTACCTGCCTTTTGATATTATCATCAACATCTACTGACATCATAATACACCATCGTGTGTGCTAAATTAATACACATATAGTTAAATATAAAGATTTCTCTCTAACAAGAAGAAAAAAAAGGAGTGAGTTCATCCTGTTCTTTTGATGATATGATATCCAAATTTGGTTTTTACTAAACCTGATAATTCGCCTTTTTTTAGATTAAATGCAGCTTGTTCAAATTCCTTGACCATTTGTCCTTTACCAAATTGACCAAGATCTCCTCCTTTCTTACTAGATGGACATGTTGAATGGGTTTTTGCTAATTGCTTAAAATTTCCGCCACCTTTAAGTTCAGAGAGTATCTGTTCAGCTTGTCCATATTTTTTTATTAATATATGTGATGCTCGAATTTTCATGTACTTCACCAAGTCTAAAGTTTTTTTAAGAAATAAAAATTTATCTTTTCATCTCATTATTCTAGAATTATTCGCGCATCAATTGTTTTAAGACCAGTCTTAGTTACAACTACAGGGTTGAGATCCATTTCTTTGATATTTGGATATTGCTCTATAAATTTGGAGACCTTTAGCACTAAAGAGATTAGTTCAGCTTTATCCACTTCAGGTTTGCCTCTATACCCTTCAAGCATTTTCTTTCCTTTAATTTCCGCAATCATTTCTAAGACATCTTTTTCATTTACTGGAATCAAACGGAATGAAACATCTTTATACACTTCAACAAAAATCCCCCCAATCCCCAAAGCAATCATCTTTCCAAATTGATCATCAGTATTTGTGCCTATGAGTAATTCAACACCGTCAACCATTTCTTCAATACTGAAACCAGTAATAGTAGCATCGGGGTAGATATTTTTCACGCTAACTAACATTTCTTCATGTGCCTTTTTCAAATCCTCATCCGAGCTTATATTTATTTTAACTCCACCTGAATCTGATTTATGAATCACATTTTCAGAAATAACTTTCAAAACAACAGGATAACCTATTTTTTTAGCTTTAACCAAACAATCTTCCGAGTCTACTGCAATTTCCATTTTATTTAGTGGAAAACCTGCTAGAGACATTATTGTTCTAGATTCCTCATAAGAAAGAACGGTTTTTCCTTGATTTTTACAAATTTCCAGAATCTTAGTAATTTCAGTATTCATTTAAATCACTGAACAGACATATTCAAATAAATTAGTTGAAATTTAAAGATTTACTATGTGATGGGAAAAAAGAATAGAAGAATGAGAAAAGAATATCACTTCAGGGATAATTCAAGGTTTTCCATAGGTGGAAATAATTCTACTCCAGTTCTATCTTTGACCAGAGTGACTATATGGTCGTAAAGCTTCTCATAATCGAATTCTCTTATTTCATTTCGTCCAGGAATAACTAACTTATGTTCATTTCCAACATCAATAGCTTTTTCGTACCCAGCAGCTGCATGACGTAAAACGGCACTCAAGGGATCCCAAGTAAGGACACGGAAAAGTTTTTCTTGAGAAAGTCTTGTTCCATCAGCAAGAATTACTTGACCTGCATGTAGCGAATAACCTACTCCTACACCCCCTCCACCATGATATGACACCCAAGTTGCTCCACTTAATGCATTTCCTAAGAGGTTGATTATTGGGTAATCACCTATAGCATCACTACCATCTTTCATTCCCTCAGTTTCCCTATTCGGCGAAGCTACACTTCCTCCATCCAAATGATCCCGACCGATAACTACTGGAGCTTTTAGAATTCCTTCAGAAACTAGTTTGTTCATCAACATTCCAAAAGCAGCTCGTCCAACAAAACCAGCCCAAAATACTCTTGCGGGTAAGCCTTTTTCAAATGGAATATACTTATCTGCAAGTTCCAACCAGTTAACAAGTTGAGTATCATCGTAGAATAGTTTTTTTGCATATTTGTCTGTAATTTTGATATCCTCAGGATCATTACTAAGAGCCATCCATCTAAAAGGACCTTTACCTTCACAAAAGAGGGGTCGAACATATTCTAGAACAAAACCAGAATAATCAAATGCATCTTCAACTCCTAATTCATAAGCTTGTTGTCGTATATTGTTTCCATAATCAAAGGTTTCTGCTCCCCGTTTATTTAGTTCAACCATTAGACTAACATGTTTAACAACTGTTTTCTTCGAGCGTTCAAGATATTCTTCTGGACTTTCTACTCTCATTATATCTGCTTCATCATAACTAATACCCATTGGATAGTAACCATTCAAAAGATCATGAGCTGAAGTTTGATCTGTTAGAACGAGAGGAGTAATTTCTTCCTCAACCAGATATTGTAACAAATCTATAGCATTGCATAAAACACCTATTGAAACAACTTCTCCTTTTTCAGCAGATTCTTGTGCAATTTTAATAGCTTCCTCTATTGATTCGGTCTTATAGTCCAAATACGGAGCGCCTTGATCTCTACCAGTATTATACATTCTATCTATTAGATGTGGGTTAACTTCTGCTATTATTCCAATTTTTTCACACATTTTAATAGCTAAAGGTTGAGCTCCACTCATCAAACCTAGTCCTGCACTTACAACAAGTTTTTTCTCAAAATTGGAAAACTCTTGATAAATTTGCTTTTTCTCAGCTGCTTTAATAGATGCAGCAATTGTTTCATATGTACCTTGAATAATACCTTGTAATCCAATGAAGATGAAAGAACCTGCTGTCATTTGACCATATACAGATAAACCAGAGGCTACAAATTCTTCAAAATAAGGTGTCCAGTGAGGAACAATTACACTATTTGTAATGACACATCTTGGTGCCCACCTTGTTGTTTGCATTTTTCCATAAGGAACTCCAGATTGCAAGAAAAGGGTTTCATTAGGTTCAAGTGTTTTCAATAATTCAACAGTTTCATTAAAAGATTTCCAATCTCTTGCAACTTTACCTGATCCACCATAAATATACAATTTTTCCCAATCTCTACCATTATGAAGATTAGAAATCATAGCACGAATAATAGCTTCAGTTTCCCATCCAGCTTTTGTTGAAGGTTTTAAAGCATCTTCACCCTTTGGAAGAGGAGGAATATCATCTGGCAAATAATCCATTTTCAATCTGTCCTCTTCAGATAAACGATGTTTTCCACTCATTATCTCTTCCATTCTATTTCGATAGTTCATATTATCGCCTTTTCATCTGTTTAGTTGCTAATAAAATATAGATATCAAAAATCTTACTCTTTGGAAATGAAATAAAAATCAATAAATAATATAAAAAAAAAGAGGATTATATTTTATATCGCTTTATTCCCAAAGATGTGTCTATTATATTTACAAAAACTGCTTCCAAGTGAGATAATGATTGAACCTTAATGCTGCTAGGGGTTGATAAGTAAAGAAAGTGGTTTTTCTCTGATTTAAAACTGGTTGTATTAAAATATGAATAATTTGCATCAAGCGAAAAAAAGGCATCAACTGAATAATGGTCAGAGCTTATATTTGCAGAAGGAGTATCCCCAGTTGTTCCATTTATCATTTTATCCGCCCAATGTTGGTTTACAAAGAGAAAATCGATACGACCCCAATATTGGGGCATAGTTAAACCAAAAGTCCATCCTTTCTCGTGAGGATACATCGTTCTCCATGTATCAGTAAAATTGTGTACATGTGAGCAATATTTTCCATAAACTGGATCTTCAGGCATCAAAAGCATTTTTATTGGTCCGGTTCCGAGATTATTGGCTACTCCAGCGACATCACCGACATCAAAGGGAGAATTAGAATTAAAATCCCCTCCAAACATGATAGGGACATCTCCTATATCATCCATATAATTGATGATACCTTGTGTTTCATTTTCTCTCATTAAAGTTGTATTAGTATGTGGATCAGGAGAACAACACTTCCCATGATATCCTATCATATGAGTAACAGTCCCCGCTATATCTATTACACAATCACACCAAGCTCGATGATAATGATGTATACTTCCATCATCTAATCTATAATCAATTATCTGATGAAATTCAAGTATAGGATACCTGCTTAAAACAACTTTTCCATCTGTGCATGCTAAACAGTCAATAGCTCTTCCATCATAAGGGGCTTCATAATAAAAATACCCATTGAGATGGTTCATTTCATATTCAAGATTTCGTGAATTGTCAAGAAACCCTGTCTCATCCAGAATAACAATATCAGCATTTTCTTCCCTCATAACTTTTAACCAAGGTTCTAAAGTACCACTCTCATGAATGTTCCATACCATAACTTTGAAAGCATCAGAAGGAGGGAGATCAAGAGTATTATCTACAACAACTGTATTATTCCAATAGCCTACATTACCACTCTTATCATAAGCTCTAGCGTGTAGTACATGTTTAGAACCATCTTCATATGAAGAAACATTCCACCAGTAAGAGTTGTTTGATACCTTTAGCTCATTATCAATATAAATTTCATAAGACTCAACACCAGAAGCATTTTCTCCTTCATCTACCGCTTCAACATAAATAGATACATTTCCAGAAACTACAGCCCTCCAATAGGGAGTAAAAATTGTAATTTTTGGAGGAATAATATCACCTTCTTCTTCATCTGTAGGGGTTTGTGGTGAAAGTGTCAAAACTAGAGTGACTATTAAAGCGATTGTAAAAATACTAGACATTATAATAATTATGTTTTTTTTCATCCCAAATTAAACAAACACATGTTTTCTTAAAAAAATTACTGCTAGTGTATGTTTAGTTTTATAATCAATTCACTATAAGTATAAGCTAATAATATAACAAATAAGTCGCTGAATCAGTATAAAATTAAAAATTCAAGGTAGATTAACTTTTTGTGACTTATTAGTAACTTTAATAAACAAATAGCCTTTTTCTCGGCTATGAAAGTTGTGTATATCGGACATGGGTCCTCTGGTTGGACATCAGCTTCCACCCTCCGTGCATGGGATAGAAATGCAGAAATCACTATAATTGACAAGAAAAATTATGATGCATATCATCCTTGTGCTATGCCATATGCCATAGGTGGGTTGTGGGAAGATGAGAGTCTTCTAATTGAAACTTTGAACTATAAGATTATGAAAATAAACTTTTTACGTCGTCATGAAGCTCTCAAAATTGATCGTCAAAACAAGAAAGTCAGTGTTAAAAATCTAGAAGATGGGGAAGTTTTTGAGGTTGAATATGATTACCTTGTTCTTTGTATTGGTTCTAAAGCTAAATATCCCCCAATACCAGGAGCTGATGGAAAAAATGTTCATGCTCTGAAATGGATAGAAGATTCAGCAAAAATTCGAGAAGCTGCAGCAAAAGCCTCAAAAGCTGTTGTTTTAGGTGCTTCTGCAATAGGACTTGAAGTTGCCACAGAACTCGCTCATAGAGGTATTGAAACTGTTGTTCTTGCTAGATCCAGACTTATGCGTTTGCTTATAGATCCGGATTATGCAGATGAAACTGTAAAACTACTAGAAGAGAAGCTCCCTAAGTTAAAATTCGTTATTGGAGTAGGAATAAATGAAATTGTTTTAGATGATAATGGTATGGCAACGAAAGTTACAACTGATCAAGGAGATTTTGATTGTGATTTTGTTGTCGCAGCAACAGGTATTAGACCTGAAGTAACCTTAGCACAAGAAGCAGGATTAAAAATAGGTGAATCTGGTGCAATTGTAACTGATGAAGAATTGAAAACCTCTGACCCTAATATCCTTGCAGTAGGTGATTGTGCTGAAACAATTCATTTAGTTTCAAAACAACCCATCAACTCAGCAATAGCAACTTGCTGTGTTAGAATGGCAAGAGTAGCAGCTATGACAATTGCAAAACCGGGAACTTTGAAGTTTCCAGGAACAATGAACAATTTCATAGTACCATTCATTGATATTAGAGTTGGGTCTGTTGGACTAATTAAGAAAGCAGCAGAGGATGCAGGTTTTGAGGTAGTTATGGCTAAAATTAAGACACATAACAAACCTCTATATATGCCAGATGCTGAGGAATTGTATTTCAAAATACTTGCTGATAAGAATACAGGAAAAATACTTGGTGCTCAAGCAATTGGATCAGATTCTATAACAGATAATTTGAACGTAATTTCTTTGGGAATGCAAAACGAGATGACATTTCTAGAGCTACTCCAATCTGATTTATGTTACGCTCCAGCCGTGAATGAGACTATTTATCCTGTTACCCAAGCTTTAGAAATAATCTCAAGAAAAATGTTGAGAAGACAAAAATAGAAATGAATAGTGATGAGTGATTGAAACTCATCTTAATTTTTCTCTTTTTAAATCGTTGTGAGAATTATATTTAGAACATTATTTAAATTAGATAAATAATTACGTTATATGTTTGTGATTTAATATGAACAAATATAAGCCAGTTGATCCTATAAAATCGCCTAGATTCTCAGGGATTAAAACATTTATGCGATTACCTTTTGTTAAGGAATTTGATGGAGTAGATTTTGCAATAATAGGTGTACCTTCTGACGCAGGAGCATCTTTTAGGACAGGACAAAGAGAAGGTCCTGCATCAATAAGGAAAGTATCAGCTCTGCTCAGACTACACAATCCAATTTTGAACATTAGTCCATTTGAATATCTTTCAGGGATTGATTATGGAGATTTACCTGTTGTCCCAGGATATATCGAAGAAGGTTATAAAAGAATCGAAGAAGGTTTAGTTCCAATTATAGAAGCAGGAATTATACCCATTCTTCTTGGTGGTGACCATGCAATATCTTTGCCAGAATTGAGAGCTATAACTAAGATTCATGGTCCTGTGAGTTTATTACATTTTGATTCTCATAGTGATACAGTCGACGAATATTTTGGTAAGCCATATAATCATGGAACACCATTTAAAAGAGCAATTGAAGAAAATCTTTTACTTGCTGATAATTCTATACAGGTAGGATTAAGAGGATCAATTTATTCCTCAGAACATCTAGAAATTCCAAAATCTTTAGGATTTGATGTTGTCACAACAGAAGAGATTAGAGAAATGGGTTTGGATTCTTTAATAGAACGAATTAAAAATAGAGTAGGAAAGACTAATGTTTTTCTATCCTTTGACATCGACTTCGTTGATCCAGCGTATGCACCTGGAACGGGAACTCCTGAAGTTGGAGGGTTTACAAGTGGAGAAACGTTGAAATTAATTAGGGGATTAAAGGATTTGAATTACATAGGTTTTGATGTTGTGGAGGTTTTACCTGCATATGATCATTCTGAAATCACTGCTCTTTTAGCAGCAAATATCATTTACGAATTTATTTCAATAATTGCTCATATGAAGAAAAACAAGAAGTAAGAAAGAAAAACTCATCTTAATTTTCTTTTCTTTCTAAATCTTATAATAATTGCAGAAGAGGAGATAATAACAACTCCTCCGCCAATACCAGCTGCATAATAGATTATTTCATTATTCAAGTTATCAAATTTAACTATCATTGATGTCTGGTTAGTTAAACCAGCTTTATCAATTGCAACAGCGGTTATGTTATGTTTTCCTTCTGTATAAAGACTCGTGTTGCATGAGAATTGAAGTTCAGGGTATGGATAATGATCAGGCATAGCTAAATTATCTACTAGCAAACCATCAATATAAAGTTCAATGGTTTCCAATTCTTGATTATCGTCACCCCTTACGAATATTTCTACTACATCTGAAAGAGCATCCTCTGAGTGTGGTTTGGTTATATATATCGATGGTGGTTCTGTATCAGGTGGAGCCTCTCCATCTGCATTAAAGGAAAGAGAAGTTGACACTATATCTGCAGCTATTCCACTAGCATCATATGCTAAGATATTAACTATAAATGAATCGCCAAGAGCAAGACCATCGAAAGCTATATCACTTGAATAAATTCCATTCATTAAAGGATCTTCTAATTCAATCATTTTTATTGCAGCATCATTAATTGGGTATATATATCCATCCAGTGGATCATTGGGTTCCCAACCTGAAGGTACAAATCTTGCATAAACTTTACTTATTCCTGTAGAACTTCCAACTTCTACTTCAATATTTGCTACACTTGTAAAAAGATCCCAGATTTCATAAATAGGTAAAGGAACCATTTCGATTTGTATTTTAGGAAAACATACTATTGGTTTAGCCCATATCTTCACGTCTAATGCATCATTTCCATCTCCACCCACAGGTAAATAGCCACTTGGAGCTACAGTGTGCCCTTGACCATCATGATTGTCATCTATCTGTGGTGCTTGGTGACTGCCAAGATTTCTTACGTGAATAACAGCTTCTTCAAATGCAGTCCCGATTGTTAAGCAAGAAGCTACCGATGACCAAAAGGATTCTGAAAAAGCTCCATTTGTTCTATCAGCATTGAAAGCTGCACCAGCTAGTGTATGGGCTGATGTTACTATTATTCTATTATCTTTACTGTTTGGGTAAATAAATGAACCAGAATGGCATCCCTCAATTATAAGAATGATTCTTTTACATCCTGTAGTAATTTCAAAATTACGCAGATATGAATTCAGATCAGTATCCCATAAAGCATCACCAACCATTACTGCAAGAGCATCATAATCACCATGAGAAAAGAGGGCTATTCCTAAACTTTGGGTTGAATTAACATGCTGTGGAGCCCATTCTTCAATTGCCCATTTAAGATTAATTTTTGTTGAAGAAGTATTTACATAAGGTTGACTTGGTCCAACTTCAGGACCCATATAGTATATCTGCTCTGAAGAAAACCCATTACCTCTCAGAATTTCGTAAGTTATATTTGCTGCATTTTGAAGAGCTGCCATATCTCTATGATCCCAAGTATCACCAGCAAGAAGAATCCAAGCACTCTGAGTTTCATCAGAAACTGAAATTTGTGGTGTATCAGAAGACACGAATTCTGAATATGCAACTACATTAGTGAATTGTAATTGTAATTGTAACATGGAAAGAAAAATACCAGACAAAATCATTAAAGCCAATATTATTTTTTTGCTTGTTTTCATACTTAACAAGCTAGTATCAACTCTCATTACCCTATTAAATGTTTTTAGAATTTAATTAACTATTTTTCACATTCTTTTGCACAATTATTTTAAGTAACTATTCTCTTCAATGCTATTAGGATGATTTTTGATCCCACTTCTGTAGACTGGATTTATGTAACGGTTGGAGCTGTTATTCTATATCTAACTTATTGGATACATTTCATCCCAAAAAAACTGAATGCACCTCATTGGGTAGTAAGAAAAAGCTTGCATACTCCTACAACCATTATTGTTGCATTTCTTCCTTACTTTACAGAAAATCTATTCAACTTCGTACTTGCCTCTATTGGACTTCTTCTATTAATTATTATTTCAGCTCTTATTCCTCAAATAAAACTGATCCAACACATTTTTGAGAGTGGTTTGCGGAAAGAAGAGAAGACTATTACTCTTGCATTAAATAATGCTTTTTCAATAGGTTCAGTTTTTCTAATACTCTTCATTTTCCCTAATGATTTGCATATTTATACATCTGCAGTACTTGCTATGTCTGTAGGCGATGCCTTGGGAGAGATTATAGGTAAACCTTTTGGGAAAATTAAATACAAACTATTTCATGAAAAAAGTTTGGAAGGATCTTTGGCAGTTTTTATTGGAATTTTCATATGTATTGTCATCTCCTTTGCGATAAATGATTTACTTTCTTATGAAATTATATGGAAACTAGTACTAACATCTTTAATTGGAACTATTTTTGAAGCTTTAAATTACAAGGGATTAGATAACACTACAGTTCCATTATCAGTTGCTTTTTCACTTTATTTGTTCTTCATCTAACTGAATAAAATAATGGTACAGAACCAAACTTGAGAGACAATAATAGTTTTCAATGTGTTTTTAATCTTTAAATTATGGTCAAGAAACAAATGATAAAACAAACCCTTCATTTGATTGATAACTGGCTTGATTTTCAAACCTATATCAATGAAATTCCCGGAGTAGCAGTTGGAATTTTTGTGGAAGATGAAATTGTTTTCAAAAAGGAATATGGATATGCGAATCTAGAGAAAAAAGAAAAATTAACGAATCAACACTTATTCCGTATTGCATCTCACTCTAAATTGTTCACAGCTACAGCCATAATGAAACTTTATCATGAAGATAAGCTATCACTAGATGATAAAGTTTCAAAATTCTTACCTTGGTTTACTTCAGAAAAAGATGATAATATCAAACAAATTCGGATACGACATCTACTCACTCATTCTAGTGGAATGACTCGTGATGGAGTTACAGGGCACTGGTCTAACCACGAGTTTCCATCAATTGAAGAAATAAAAGCTCAAGTAGAAAAAGGAATAAGTTTCTTCAAAACAAGTGAAATATTGAAATATTCTAATTTTGGATACACTTTGCTAGGTCAAATAATTGAAACAGTATCTGGACAAAACTATCCAGAATATATTCAAAAAGAGATTCTTACTCCATTGAATATGAACAACACAATAATCGATGTTGATGAGACCAATCTTTCAAGACATGCGACAGGATATAAGATCAAATATCCTAAACAAGAAAGAGAAAAATTAGAACATGTTCCTGCTAATATTATGCATTCAGCAACTGGTTTGAGCAGTACAGTTGAGGATTTAATTAAATTCTATAAAGCTCACATTTTTGGCAACAATACTCTATTCCCTGATTATATCAAACGCGAAATGCAGCGTATCCAGTTTAAAGCAGAAAAAGCAGATTGGGGATTGGGTTTCAGTATTACGACCTTACCAGAGATGAAGATAGTAGGCCATGGTGGTGGATATCCTGGATTTATTACACGCTCAGGACTTATTCAAGATAAGAAATTAGTTATTGTTGTTCTTACAAATGCTGTAAATGGACCAGCTTTAACTCTATCTCTTGGAATACTCAAATTAATTGCTCATATAGCAAAAGAAAAAGAAAAGTTCAAACTAAAGCCTGAGGAAACTATTCAAGATTTCAATGATATAATAGGATTCTATATCTCAGATTGGGGTACGTCATTGTTTAGTCAAATTGGACCAAAACTTGTTGTAATTGGTCCTGGAGATGATAATCCAGCTGAATTTATTCAGATCTACAAACACGATAAAGATTTCAGATTCATTGCTCCAAAGAATCTACCATTTGCCTCTCCGGGACAACCAATTGAGTTTATTGATGGACCAGATGGAGAAAAAATTTTTGTGGATAGCCACAAAGGTAAATCAAAAAAATTCAAGTTTGACTACTAACTTAATATAAAATAGGTGCAAATGACTATAGTGTCATTTGTTCAAATTTAGCTTGAAAGAATCTCAGGTATTTGGGTTCATAAACCATCTTTAATCCAAGTATCGTATCTCTTTTTTCATAAAGATTAATTATAGAATTTGCGGTATATTCCATATGTGTATTAGTATAAACCCTTCTTGGAATTGTAAGTCGAACTAATTCCAGAGGTGGAAAAATGTTGTCACCAGTCTCTTTATTTCTTCCTTTTGAAACAGCACCTCTTTCCATGCTTCTTACTGCTGAATCTTCATAGATAGCTCCAGCTAGTGTTTGTGCTGGCCATTGCTCTCTTTCTAAATGAGGAAGGAATTTTAATGCATCTAGAAATACAGCATGACCACCAATGGGTTTTACAACTGGAACATTAGCTTTCATCAATAATTCACCTAAATAACGTACTTGGTTAATCCTATATTTTAGATATTCATACTGTGCTCCTTCACGCAAACCTCTTGCAACTGCTTCCATATCACGTCCTGCCATTCCACCGTAAGTATGGAGTCCTTCATAAACTACAACCATGTTACGAGTACCTTCGAATATTTCTTTATCATGAGTTGCTAGAAAACCACCTATGTTTACTAAACAATCTTTCTTAGAACTATGAATACAACCATCAGCATAACTCATCATTTCTCTTAGTATTTCAATAATAGGTGTATTCTCGTAACCTTTTTCTCTTTCTCTTATGAAAAAAGCATTTTCACTTGAGCGTGTAGCATCATAGATAATCTTTAGATTGTATTCATTACAGAATTTTCTTAATTCTCGTAAATTTTCCATTGATACTGGTTGTCCACCAGCCATGTTAACATTCATTTCTACACTGACACAAGCAATTTTTTCAGGGCCATAATCATCAACATATTCTTGTAATTTTTTAAGATCCATATTTCCCTTGAAAGGATGTAGGTTTTCTGGATCATGACCCTCATCAATAATAGCATCAACCATCTTCCCGCCAGGAATTTCTACGTGTAGTTTAGAAGTTGTAAAATACATGTTCCTTGGAACTATTTGTCCAGCTTTCACAAGATGTTGAAACATTAAATGTTCAGCACCTCTTCCTTGATGTGTTGGCACTATATATTTGAACCCAAGTACATCTTGTATTGCTTGTTCTAAATGATAGAAGTTCTTACTTCCAGCATATGCTTCGTCTCCCATCATCATACCAGCCCACTGATTGTCTGACATTGCAGCTGTTCCTGAATCTGTTAGCAAATCAATAAAAACATCTTCAGATAGTAGTAAAAATGTATTATATCCTGCTTCCTTTATTGCTTCCTTTCTTCTCTCTTCTGAGGGCATATTAACAGGTTCAACAACTTTAATCTTAAAAGGTTCAACTGGGGGTTGCATAATAAGCAGAATTAAAACTTACATTAAAAAAGATTTCTCATATTTTCTTATATTATTATATATAGTTGTTTTTTATCTAGGAAGAAAGCTAGTAACCACAATGTTACACAACTTATCAAAGTACAAAGTAGAATTAACGCAAAATGAGCATTAATTGGTAAAATTAAAACTGTAAATAAGATGAATAATGGATGGAGAATATATATTAAAAATGCATTTTTTCCTAATGGTTGGAAAATTCGACTTTTAATTCTTATAATCTTTTTCTCATCCATGAAGAACCAAATTAGCCAAAAAAGAATAGCACCTAGTCCTAAACTTAATAAAACAAATGCTGATGTTACCCTTTCCTTTGAGATGCCTCCATCTGGAGGGAAACCATAACCTTTCCATATGAAATGAATTCCTAAACCTAGAATGGTGAGTACGACACCTGCTATCAGAATCTGTTTCTTATCAACTTCTTTAAAGTCATCTACAATTGCTGTTCCTAATAAAGTCATAATGCTATATCCAATCCCCCCTATTATTCCACCATGGACATCGTTATAGTTTAAATCGCTTAAAGTAATGGGGGTTCCTTCAACATTCACAGAAACGCCTAGAATTGCTTGATAAGCTATCATGAGACAGAGAGAGACAACCAATCTGATATATCTAGGGAATCGAATAAAAAAAAGAGTGAATATTCCTGCTAATCCAATTGCTTGTAAAACTCCCCAAGTAAACCCAAATCCTTCTAATGAAACAGCATAATAACTTCCTAAGAAACCAAACCCAAGGAAGGCACCATAGCGCCTTAGAAAACGGATATATGTTTTGAAATACCCTTCTTTTCTGACATGATGTTTAAATGACATAGTATAGGTTAAGGTTATTGCAAAAATAAAGAAGGGGGCAATTAGATCTGCAAATTCTAATCCAAAATCAATTTCATGTTTTAACCAGCTAGGGGTGTTATCAAACTCAAGCATGATATTGACAATTATCATTCCTACTATAGTTAACCCCCGAAAAACATCTATGCTAACATAACGTTTTTTCTCTTTCTCTTCTATTGGTTTTTCTGAAGAAGTCGCTTCAGTTGAAGCCATAACTAATTATTGTGATGAACCTAATAAAATCTTTTTTGGATAAAATTCTATTTTTGTTGATAATATATCTACAATGGATAACATTTTTATCTGTAAAGTAAAAATCGAAACCAGATAAAACTACAAATTAGTAGGTTATGATTATGGGTAAATTAGTAAAAACTCCTATGTGGAAAGTTCATGAAGATGCTGGAGCAAGAATGATTGATTTTGCTGGCTACTATCTTCCTGTATCTTACACAGGAATTGATGATGAGATAATGGCAACAAGAGAAAATGTTTCTATTGTTGAAGTAACAGATATGGGTCGTTATTCTCTAAAAGGAAAATATGCTACTAAGTTGATGGAACTACTCACACCAAGAGACATCGCTGCAATGGATGATATGAAGTGTGGATACACCTATTATCTTAATGAGAATGCTGGATACCGAGATGATACAATTATTGGTAAGAAAAGCGAAACAGATTATTTCAATGTCTGTAATGCTGGAAGCCAAACAGTAAAGGTTTTAGCTTGGATTGGTCAATTTGTTAAAATTTTTGAAGAAATGACAGGAGAACCTCTTGAATTTAAAGATTGGACATTAGAGACAACTATGTTCGCAGTTCAGGGACCAAATACTAAAGTAATATTGGATAACTTAGGTGTATCTGATACTGGCAGATGGAAGATGATTGAAGCTGAAATTGAGGGATGTAAATGTCTATTCACTGGTACAGGTTATACTGGTGAAATGGGTTTTGAAGTAGTTATATTTGATTCTGATTTAGCAAATCCTGAAAAAGGAATCAAAGTATGGAACGCTATTCTTGAAGCTGGTAAGGAAGTAGGTATTGCTCTTTGTGGTCTTGGTGCTCGTGATGCGTTAAGAATAGAAGCAGGATTACCGCTTTATGGTGAGGATATTCATGAAGAAGTTACTCCAGTTGAAACTGGGTATGATTTCAAAATCTTCTGCAAACATGATAAAGAGCCATTTTACTTTGGCAAAGAAGCTCTTTTGAAAGCTAAGAACGAAGGTGTAAAAATCAAACATGTTGGAATTAAGCTTCTTGATAAAGGAATTCCAAGAGCTGACTATGATATACTCAACACAGCAGGAGAGAAAATAGGATCTATGGTAAATGGTGTCCGTTCTCCAGTAATTGGTAATATTGGTGTCGGTATGGGTTTTGTAGATATTAAATACGCAGAACCAGAAACTGAAGTACTAGTCCAAATCCGTAAAAACCAAGTCAAAGCAAAAGTAGTAAAAATGCCATTTTATGATACTACTAAGTTTGGTTGGAAGCGAGAAGCTTAAACACTTCTTTCCTTTTCTTTTTCCCTTTTTTCTATCAAATATTTATCTGGATCTTCCCAGATAGGGATTTTAGCTTTGTTAGTGTGTTCTGCTAGTAAAACTCGAGCTGCAGTTTCTAAATCAAGTTCTCCACCTTTCTTTTTCTTGTGTCTTTTTTCAGCGAATTTCTCTAGAAATTCAGGAGGAGACTCATATTCTATTTCATAAGTTTTAGAAATAATATTAGGATTAATTTCATCTATACGATGTATGAGTGACCAAGCTGCCTTAACTGGATCCGAAAGCTTTTCTGGTCTAATTATACCTATAAGTATCTGATCTGCCATTGACAATTTAACTGGTATTACTCCCGGAGTATCAAAAATTCTTAATCTAGTTGTGATTCGAAGTACTTGCAATGCTTTGGTAAACCCAGGTATGGGGGCAACAGGAGCACTTGATCTTCCCTTTAGAATATTGATAAGAGAACTTTTTCCTGTATTTGGTAAACCTATAAAACAAGAGGTAATGTAGAAGAATTCCTTATCTGCAGAGGAAATAATCCGGTTTCTTAGTATTGATGTACTTAATCTTTCTCTGGCTGATGTAGGAATAATAGAAATTCGCTCTTTTTCAAGTATTTTCTTCCATTTTGTAACTATATGATTTGGTACAAGATCAACTTTATTCATTGCAATCAGAAGTGTTTTTGAAGGATTTCTCAGAACCATATTTTCAAATTTCTTAGTACGAGATAAACTAGGAAATCTAGCATCAACAACCTCAATGATCACATCACTATCTCTGATCATCTTATATACCATAGTATCATAATCGTCTTTTCTTGGCATTTTTTTCACTGTTTACATTCAATAGAACTAATACTCTTTAGGGGGTCCAACATCAGGATGTTTTGAATTAAATGGACGATCTGGATGAACGGGTGGATGAACAGTTGGAGTAACACCATGAGCCCTTACATGAGATTCAAGTAGTCTACTTAATCTTTCAACCTCTTGTTCAAGTTTTTTTACTCTTTCTTCTAGAGGTAGTAATTCTTTGTCCATAGATGTACAAATAAGTGAAAAGATATAAAAGATGTGATTGAAGTTCAATTGATGAAATTTCATGATGCCCATTGCCATCTTGCAAGTAAGAGTTTTCAAAAAGACTTTAATCTAGAGTCTTCAATGGAACAATGGAGTGAACAAGGATTAGAATATGTCATCGGAGTTTCAACCAAGTATTCAGAATCAAAAAAAATCTTGGATTTAAGTAGGGAATTTGATAGAATAATACCTGGTATTGGCGTTCATCCATGGAATGCTAAAAAAACATTAACTAACGAAACGAAGGAAAACTTCCTTAAATTGTTTTCAGAACACAAAAAAGTAATTATTGGTGAGATAGGATTAGATCATCATTTTATTAAAAAGGAAGAACGATATCCGTATCAAGAACAATATTTTCGTTTCTTCCTACAAATTGCAGAGAAGAACAGTCTTCCAGTAAATATCCATCTTAAGGGAGCAGAAGTAGAAATCGCAAGTATACTTTCATCCTATAAAATCCCGTCTAATAATGTATTAATTCACTGGTACTCTGGTCCCTCTCATATATTGAACCAATTTATCGAAAGAGATTATTTCTTTACAGTCAATCCTTCAATTCTAACTGGTTCTCCTCACATTGATGTCCTCAAAAAAGTTTCAATAAATCGAATTCTTACAGAATCAGATGGAAATGTTAAATATACAATAAATAATGAAAGAGTTATTGGGTCACCAGGAATTATTCCTAAAGTTATGCAGAAAATAATAGAAATTACTCATCATGACATGGAAGAAATTTCTAATATTCTCCAAGATAATTTGAGAAACTACACAAATATAGGGGAGTAACTAAAATGACAACAAAATCAATGAAAGAGCTAATAGAGCAAAAGGAACAATATCGTTCAAAGATTCTAGAAATTTCAAAAGAAACTAATAAAAAAGTTGGATATCATTTCAATTGTCCAGACGGAATTGTATCTGCAGCACTTGTAAAACATGTTTTTCCTTCTATTGAACTACTATTCATACCTATTGATTATCCTATGTTAAAAGATAAAGAAGTTATGGAGAGTTTTGTTCTAACAAATTGGTTCGCAATTGTTGACTTAAGTCCTTTTAATTCTAAAGAAATTGATTACTTCTTCGATCACCATATTTCTAATGTAGGTCATAAAATTAATGCAAAAGAACATGTTTTTGATCCCAAAGCTCCAAGTGCAGCAGCTCTTATTGCAATTTATTTTTCTGATAAGGTATCGAACTTCATGAAAGAATTAGCAGATATGACTGAAATAACAGATACTGCAAGTTATAAAACTCCAGCTCCCTTAACACTCAAAGAGAATTTTGAAGAAAATGATTGGGATGATAAAGTGTGGTTCTTACAAGATGTCTGTAAATCAACTTACACTGTAGAAGAGCATGATCAACTCATTGAAATTCTTTCTATCAGCGGTTTGTCTGGACTATGGAAAGAAGAAATATTGGACCGAGTAAAAGTTCTAAGACAATCAAGAAAAGATGCTTTTGAAAGAACTGAAGAAATTGATCTCAAAGATTTCATTATAATTATTGACTCTCCTTTTCACTACAATACTGCCTTTATTGCAAGAGAAGTAATGAAAAAAGGTGCTATAGGAGTTGCATATATTACAGTTTATCCTGCTGAAGTAAAAATAAGTCTTAGATTAAGTAGAGCTCTAAAACCTGAAGCTGTCGAGAAGTATCGAGTTGATCTACTAGCAAAACAGATGGCTGGTGGAGGTCATAAAGGTGCATCAGGAGCAGAAATGGAAAATCTTGAGCTATCCTTGGAAGAAATAATAGAATGGACCAAAGAAAAAGGACTAGAAACTGAAATAGTTGATTTGAGACAAAAATAGAGAAAAGGATTGTTTATCCTTTTACATTTCCAAGTGGTCTTACTCTAACAACAGGATGACCAATACCTGCAATCTTCAGAGCATTTACAACTTCATCAACATCTTTGTAAGCAAATCCAGCTTCTTCTGCTAATCCAGGCATTGATGCACCTCTAACATAAATGCCTTTTTCCCTCATTTTCTGTTGAAGGAAGTCTCCTCTGATTTGCCTTTTAGCTTTACTTCTACTCATTGTTCTTCCTGCTCCATGAGCTGTAGAACCAAAACTTACATCCATCGCTCTTTGAGTTCCTGTAAGCAAATAGGATCCTGTTTCCATTGACCCACCTAGAATAACAGGCTGACCTAAATCTTTATACTCCTTAGGAATTTCTGGATGATTTGGTGGAAAGCACCTTGTTGCACCTTTACGATGAACCATTAATTTCCTCTTTTCCCCGTCTATTACATGGTCCTCAATCTTAGCAATATTATGAGCCACATCATAAATTAAATCAAGACCTAATTCATCTTCATCTTGCTGAAACACTTCAGTGAAAACTTGTCGAACATTATGTGTAATTATCTGTCTGTTTGCAAATGCCATATTGGAGGCGCAGCTCATTGCTTGGAAGTAGTCTTCTCCTTCTTTCGAATTGATTGGTACACTAGCTAATTCTTGATCAAGCACTTGGAGATTATATTTGTTCATAGCTGTTAAACAAGTTCTAAGATAATCAGTAGCAACTTGATGCCCAAATCCTCTAGAACCACAATGTATCATTGTTGTTACTTGATAAGGTTTGTTCAAACCAAATTTAGCTCCCATCTCAGGATCGAATAAATCACCTGGTTTGATAACTTGAATTTCTAGATAATGATTACCAGAACCAAGAGTACCTAATTGTCTCAATCCCCTACTTTTTGCTTTATCACTTACTTTAGAAGGGTTAGCTTCTGGCATTTTTCCTTGACTTTCTATCCTGCGCACATCTTCTTCACGGGCATAACCATTCTCTAGACACCATTGTGCACCATTTTCTAGAACAGAATCAAATTCTGATCGTGAGATACTAGCCAATTTTGGATCATGTTTAAGCTGTACTCCAACTCCTGCAGGTACATACTTGAATAATTTATCTACTAGTTCTCGAATTTTAGGACGAACATCTCTTTCTTCAAGAGTTGTTGTAAGCATTCTCACTCCACAATTTATATCAAAACCCACTCCTCCAGGACTTATAACACCTTCTTCCATATCCATAGCAGCAACTCCCCCAATTGGAAAACCATAACCTGCATGTGCATCAGGAAGAGCTATTGCATATTTCTGAATCCCAGGTAGAGTTGCGACATTTGTAATCTGATCTATTACTCTGTACTCAATTCCTTTCTTAAGTTCTGGAGTAACTATCAATCTTACAGGTACTCTCATCCCTTTTTTGTAAGAAGTGGGAATTTCCCAAGTAGATTGATCTATTTGTTTCATAGGAATATCATTACTTGACATTATACTCATCTAAAAGAAAAGCTAGGTTTTAATAAATCTCGTGTTTTATCAGAAAAAAACAAACAAGGGATTATTTTTATTTCGTTTAGTTATAATTCAAGTGATTTCAATGTTCAGATACAAAATACTAACAGAGGAAGTAAAATCCGATTTTGCTTTTGAAGTTCATTCAGATACTCTTTCAGAACTGTTTAGAGGAGCAGGAATAGCAATGATGTTAGCTATGGTAAACGTTGAAGAATTAGAATCTGATAAAACTTGGGATTTTGAAATTAAATCTGAGAATCTTAATTTGTTGCTTTATGATTTCCTGGGAGAACTAGTTTTCCTTAAAGATGTTGAATCAATTCTATTTAAGGATTATAATATTGATATAACTGAAAACAACGACTATTTTCTCAAATGTACAGCTCATGGGGCAACAATTGATTATACAAAAAATGAAATCTTAACAGATGTGAAAGCTGTTACTATGCATAAATTTGTACTAGAAAAACAAGAGAAAGAATGGTATTGTCATGTTATTGTAGACTTATAGAAAAAGGTTCTATACTTAATAAACTAATGAAGAAAATCAAATCGTATCTTATTAATAATATTTATAAACTGAACTTCTTTTCGTTAAATCAATTCTACAAAAGAAGATGATTCAAAATGGTAGACGAAATTGTACTTAAAGATAAATACAAATTCTTGAAAGAACCCTACAAATATACAACAACACATGAATGGGTACTAGAAGAAAATGGCGTCTGGTTATACGGCGTCACAAACTATGCAGCTGTAGAGCTTGGTGAATTAGCATATGTAGAGCTTCCAGCAGTAGGTGATACCTTTTCTACTGGTGAATCAATGGGTATCATTGAAGCTTTGAAGACAGTTTCTGATTTTTATGCTCCTTTCGATTGTGAAGTTGTTGAGGTTCATTCAGACTTAGAGGATGATGCAGCAGTAATCACAGAAGACTGTTACGCTGAAGGTTGGATGTTAAAGGTCAAGCCAACAGCTGGTACAGATGTTTTGATCAGTGCTGAAGAGTATGCAAAACAAGTCGAAAAAGAAATAGAAGAAGGAACTCATTAGATTTTTTAGAGGTGAATTTTTTCCCCCTCTATTTTTATATATAATAAAGAGGTACAAAAATGAAAAATGATTTTAAAGGACACCCATACCTTGCAAACAGTCAGCAAGATCTGGATGAAATGATGGAATATCTCGGTATCAAAGATATTGAAGAGTTATATTCCGATATACCTGATGAAATTCGTTTCAAAGGTGAGTTAGATCTTCCTTTCTACAAGAGTGAATATGAGCTATTAGAAGCTATTAAAACTAAACTAAGTAAAAATATCACCACAAGAGAGGTTAGATCATTCATCGGTGGAGGAGTTTTGGACATTTATATGCCAGCTATCCAAGATGAACTGCTCAGAAGAACTGAATTTTACAGTGCTTATACTCCTTATCAACCTGAGATATCCCAAGGAACTCTCCAGAGTTTATTTGAGTATCAAAGTATGATTTGTGAATTAACAGGTATGAATGTTGCCAACTGCTCTTTATATGATTGGGCTACTGGAGTGGGCGAAGCTGCACTTATGTCAGCTAGAATCACTAAAAGAAACAAATTCATCTATACAGCTGCTACTGCACCAAACAGAGAAGCTGTTCTGAAGAGTTATGTAGTTGGAGCTAATCTAGAGCTAGCATCAATTCCATATGACCCTGCAACCGGTAAGATAGATATTACTAAAGCTAAAGAAATGTTGGATGATACCGTTGCCGGTATTTACATAGAAAACCCAAATTTCTTTGGAGTTATTGAAGATAAATTGGATGAAATTATTACTAAAGCTCACGAACACGGCGTTAAAGTTGTTGTTGGAGCAGATATGAACTCTTTAGCACTTATGAAACCACCTGCTGAATATGGAGCTGACATCTGTATAGGAGAAGGTCAAACAATAGGTGGTGGTCCGCTCAACTTTGGAGGTCCTCTTTTAGGAATTTTAGCAATGAAATTCGATAGAAGAGAAACTAGACAGATGCCTGGACGTATAGTGGGAATAACAACTACATCCAATGAAGGAGAAAGAGCTTATGCTAATACTCTTGAAACAAGAGAACAACACATCAAAAGAGAAAGAGCTACAAGTAATATTTGTACAAATGAAGGCCTAATTGCCTTAAGTTGTGCTATTCATCTGTCACTTCTTGGTCCAGAAGGGTATAAAGATAGTGCAGAAACTATGTATCTTAGTGCTCATTATGTAGCAGAAGAATTAGAAAAGAATGGAATCAAAAGGATTTTTGATAGTGAGTTCTTCAATACTTTTGTTCTTGATTTGAAGATTCCAAAAGAGAAAAAGAAGGAATTTACAGATTTCATGCTTGAAAGAAAAATCTTTCCTGGAATTCCTCACTCGTTTGATGGAAATAACTACGACTATCTAGTCACAACATCATATCTGCTATGTGAAGAGGATCTTAACGATTATGTTAAGGCCATAGGAGAATGGAGGAATTAAAATGTACCGACAAGCAAAATATGACGAACCACTTATTTTTGAGTTAGGTAAGAAAGGTAGAAAAGCTCATATTCCACCAAGATGTGACTTCTCAAGAGATAAAATAAAGATTCCTGAAAACATGATTAGAACAGCTCCTCCAGATTTGCCTGAGCTTCATGAAGGAGAAGTTATGCGTCACTATGTACGTTTATCTCACATGAACTATTGTATTGACATAAACACATATCCATTGGGATCATGCACAATGAAGTATAATCCTAAGATCAACGAAACTGTTGCTCGTTCTGAGAAAATGATGTATATGCATCCTAACCAACCTGAAGAAACAGCTCAAGGTTTGCTTGAAATCATGTATGAACTACAAGTTGCACTTGCTGATTTAGCAGGGCTTAAGTATACAACTTTGCAAACACCAGCTGGTGCAAGTGGAGAATATTGTGGTTTAGCATTAATCAAAGCATATCATGAGGATCAAGGAGATACCCAAAGAGATGAAATCATTGCTCCAGACTCAAGTCATGGAACAAACCCAGCTAGTACCGTCATGAACGGAATGAAACTCATTGAAATCAAATCCAATGATGATGGGAGAGTAAATATGGATGCACTAAAATCAGCTGTGTCTGATAAAACAGCAGGTTTGATGTTAACTAATCCTAATACGCTTGGAATTTTCGAAAAAGACATTATTGAAATGTCTAACATCGTAAGAGACTCAGGTGGATTACTTTACTATGATGGTGCTAACTTCAATGCAATTATAGGAAAAGTACGACCAGGAGATATGGGTTACGACGTTTTACACTTTAACTTGCATAAAACATTCGCAACACCACATGGTGGTGGAGGTCCAGGATCTGCAGCAGTATGTTGTAATGAGATATTAGAGCCATACCTTCCAGTTCCAACAATAGATTATGATAAAGACAAAGACTATTATTATTTCAATTACGATAGACCAAAATCTGTTGGAAAATTACATGGATATTATGGTAATGTAGCCATTGCACTTAGAGCTTATGCATACATCGCTGCATTAGGATATAAGGGACTTGTAAACACTGCCAACCATGCTGTTTTAACTGCAAATTATGCAGTTAGAAAACTTGAGAAACTTGATGGTTTTAGACTAAGTCATGGTCCAGATATTCCTAGAAAACATGAAGGTGTTCTAGAAGCAACTCCATTCTTAAGAAATTATGATGTTTCAGGAATGGACATTGCTAAGATGCTACTCAGTAGAGGTTTGCATGCACCAACAGTTTACTTCCCACTTATTGCTCATGAAGCTTGGATGGTTGAGCCAACAGAAAATGAGAATAAGGACAGAATTGATAAATATGTTGCAACTGTAGCAGAAGAAATGGAGAAAGCTAAGGTTGATCCTGACTATGCTCATCATGCACCAAAATGGACTTCTGTTGGAAGAATTGATTCTGGTTGGTCAGTAAGAAATCTAGTTTTATCCTATAAACTTTTGAAAGAAAAACGAGAAAAAGGTGAATATATACCTTAATTTCTCTTTTATTTTTATTTTTCTTGTTTTTTAATTAATTATTATTCAATTAAAGATGGAAAAAGAAGCTAGCTTCCTAAAGCTGGTGAAACGAAAGTTTTGAGTAGAGACAAATACTTGAAACCAATCAGCAGAGAAAGTAAGCTAGCTTCAATGAGAAATTAACATTATAATATATAAACCTAAAAAGAAATTAAAAAGAGAGATGTATTTCTTTCAAAGATTATTTCTTTTTACCTCGTCTTCTTGATATCTGAATGGGTGGATTGATGAATAAACCAACTATTAACATTATAGACATTCCAAATATTTCTTTGAATGCAACTCTATCAACTAGATCTGGAGGCATGAGATCACTAAATACTTTTACTGCTTCAAAACCAAAGAATACTATAAAAATCTGTATAAAGAAATAAAGTAATACTGTGTAAAGAGCCCCTCTTAAGAGATATCTGTATAATTTTCTTTCTCTTACATCCCTGACTCTATTCATAAGAGTTTCAGATACCAAGAGGGAAACAGCTGTTAAGACTAATGTTCCAAAAATTGGAAAAGCAATCAACAATGGAAGATAATCCCAGGTGTTAAATTCAACAATATTATGCAAGTAATAAAAATGTGGTATTTGAGCTAAGAATGAAATTGCAAAAACTGCAACAACGCTTGGCCACATAGATTGTTTGTCCAGTATTCTCATTTTTGAACTCATAGTAATCTTCCTTTCAATAAAGATGTTCTTGAAATCTACAAAAAAGTTAAGTTATAAATATTATCCTTCCGAACAGAAGAAGATTCTTATTGTCCTTCTTCTTCGAAAGTATATCCTTTTTCTATCCTAAATTCACAATAATTATGTCCTGTTCCATGACATTTTGTTTCTGTAACGATTGGAGGAGCATCCAGAATTAGTGCTAAACGACCTGCTATATACCCGGATTGAAAATCACAAAGAGTTTCTTTCATATCAGTTTCAGAAAAATTCGCACCAGATGCATACGCACATTCATAAATTCTCAAGAACATTTCATCTTCATCTTCACCTTCAAAAACTTCAACAAATGAATGAGCTCTCGGTAAGTAATTTGTTGGATGAGTGAAATATTCTTTCATAATCCTAGTAGCTTGTGCAAGTGATTTGATTGGTAGTTCTGCTTTTTCTTTTGCAAGTAAATCATAGATTAATGACTTACCTGGTCCGATGACACCTAATTCTCTACCAGCAGAATAAAGTAAAGCACCACAGAATTTGTCTTTGAACTTAAGAGAGATAATTTGTTGTTGTAGTGCGCTAATGTGAACATAATCTACATCATTTGGTCTAAGCGCTTCTGTCATTTTTAGGGAATTATAACCATGTAAAGTTGTCCCATGTATAAACTCGTAGTATAATTGTCTTCTATGATCCTCTTCAGGGAAATCTCCTAGAAATTGTACTTGCCTATCCTCTAGTTTAGTTTCATGAACACGATAAGGAGCTTTTCCAGGTTCCTTTCCAAGATATACTTCTATTTCGAATTCGCAAAATGGATCTCCTAATCCTTTACATCTTGATTCTTTTACACTAGTGGCAGATCCAATCATTGCCTCAACAGTACCAGCAATTTCTCCTGCAGTAAAATGACAAAGTGTTTCACCAATGTTAATTGCTCCAGCACTATTAGCAAGTTCATAAATACGAAGTGTTGCGGTATAGCCTTCCATCTTAGCTACATCACATTGAGTTGCATAATACAACGGTACAGTATTATTATGACTATATAGCAGAGCTAAAGCGATTAGAGTTTCTTGAAATCTTTCTTCAGGCTTAACAGCACCTACTTTGGGGTTAAGAACAGTAAGATAATATGGTGCAGCACCGAAAATTCCTAGTTCTCTACCATTTTGATATAGAAGCTGAGGAATTAAAGGATCTAATTGTAAGAGAGACATCATCACTTGTTGATAAACGCTAATATGAACATAATCTCCAAGATTCTTACGAACGAGCTCTTGTGAAATAATACTACTAATTGTGTTTTTTGTTAAAATCATCATACTCTCTGTACGTCGAGTATCTCTTTCTTTTTCAATTATGTTTGGTAGAATATGGGACCAGAGTTTTTCTCTGATAACATCTTCTGTAATAAGACCTTCAGCAATCCTTTCATCATTTATCATGATAACAGGAACACTCATGATTCCATATTGAGCGGCTATTTCTTGGTCTTCAGAGATATCAATTGTACTCACATGAAGAATTCCCTTCATGGAAGTACCAGCGATGTTCTCTATCACTCTTTCTACCTCTGGACATGCAAAACAATCAGGACTTGTAAAGAATAATACTCTCATTCTCTCAGTATCTTGAAGAGTTTCGTCTTCAGCCATATGGAATAACCCCAGTAGGAAACATTTAGAATAGAACGATAAAAAGATTTTCTTAATATCTGAATGAAATAAAACAGCTTTATGCATTTGGAATTAAAGTTTTCATACAACGTAATTATAGTGTTACTTCAATTACTGTGATTCTGACGACTTTCTACCACATCTTCTACAGAAAATTGAATCACTATCCATAACAATCCCACATGAATACAGGTCAGGGTAGAAAGTTGGGTTTCAACGAAGGATTGTACAAGTTGTTGGTAAAATTGTGAAGGTGAAGAAGAAGAACGTTGAGATAATCCACAAGTAGCACAAACTAATAACCCTAAAATCAAAGCAATAGCTAAATATAAAATAAATTCCCAAGGTGCCATCACAAGAGCACCAAATATATTAGACATTTTGTTAACTAAATAAATATTTTCAAGCAGTTTTTATATTTTTTTCAAGATAGTAAGAATTATATATCAGTGATTAGACACATCAACTTGAAAAATGTATATAATGTCATGCTAAAACATGCCAATATACTAAACAAAGGTGTAAAAAATGATGGGTCAAGGTCAAATTCCAGTCATAATTCTCAAAGAAGGAACTGAAAGGTCCAAAGGTCGAGATGCTCAACGAAATAATATTATGGCAGCAACTATTGTTGCTGATACTATTAAGAGCACTCTTGGTCCTAAAGGTATGGACAAAATGTTGGTAGACTCTCTAGGAGATATTTTAATCTCTAACGATGGTGCTACTTTGCTTGATGAAATTGATGTTCAACACCCAGCAGCCAAAATGATAGTTCAAATTGCAAAAGCTCAGGATGTTGAAACAGGAGATGGAACTACCAGTGCTGTTGTTGTTGCTGGTGAGCTTCTTAGGCTAGGAGGTGAGCTTCTAGATAAGAAAATTCATGCTTCTTTAATTGTTGAAGGTTACAAAGCAGCTTCTCAGAAAGCTCAAGAGCTTATTGACAAATATGCCAAGAAGTTGAATCCTATTGAAGATGAGAAACTTCTTCTTCAAATTGCAGGAACTGCTTTGAACAGTAAAGCTGTTCATGGAGCAAAAGAACTCATTGAAAAAATAGCCGTTGACAGTATTAAGAAAGTTGCCGACGAAGACAATGGTAATTTCAAAGTTGATCTCGACAATATCAAAATACTCCAAAAGACTGGTAAGAATCTTGTTCAGTCAGAACTTGTTGAAGGTGTCATTGTTGATAAGGAAGTTGTACATACTGCTATGCCCAAGAGAGTTAAAGATGCTAAAATCCTTTTACTCAACTATAATGTTGAAGTTCAGAAAGGTGAATGGGATAGAGAAATTAGGATTAACGATCCATTAGAAATGAAATCTTTTCTAGATAATGAGGAACAAATTATTAGAGATATGGTTGATCAGATAGTAGCTACTGGGGCAACTGTTGTAGTTGCCCAAAAAGGCATTGACGATATGGCTCAATATTTCATGGCTAAGAACGACATTCTTGCCTTGAGAAGGGTTAAGAAAAGCGATATGGAAAAACTTGCCCGTGCTACTGGAGGAAAAATCGTTACACACCTCAAAGATGCTAAAGCTGAGGATCTTGGTTATGCTGGTATGGTAGAAGAAGTTAAGATTGGTGATGATGACCACGTTTTTGTTCGTGAGTGTAAGAGTCCAAAATCTGTTTCAATTGTTCTCTACGGAGCTACCAAATATGTAACTGATGAAGCAGAAAGAGCAACTCATGATGCACTTTGTGTTGTAAGAAATGTTGTTGAAGATAAAACATACTTACCAGGTGGAGGAGCAATCTATACAGAATTATCCCTAAGACTCGAAGAGTTTGCAGATGAATTCAAAGATAAAAGACAATTAGCTGTCAAAGCTTTTGCAGAAGCTTTACTTGCAATTCCAACAACTTTAGCAGAAAATGCAGGTATTGACCCTCTTGATATTCTTAATGAACTTCGTTCTGCTCATGCTGAAGAAAATGTTGCACAGGGATTGAACTTGTTCAAGAATGGTAAAATTGTTGATATGTTTAAAGCAGGAATAATTGAACCACATAGAGTTGTATCTCAAGCAATCAAATCTGCAAGTGAATCTTCCATCATGATTATGCGAATTGATGACGTCATCGTTTCAAAATCAGAGAAACCAGCAATGCCCCCAGGTGGAATGGGTGGTATGGGTGGAATGGGCGGAATGCCTGGTATGATGTAAATATCCCCCCTCTTTTTCTTATTTCCTTTTCTTTAATTATTTTTAATAACTTTTAAATACAAAAATAATACCTTGAACTTAATGCTTGAACAAGCTCAAAAATTTCTTAGTAAGCATTCTAAATTACAGCTTTTTACGCAAAGTTATAGAAATAAACACAATGTTCAAGTTTCGTTTAAACAGTCTAGAAATAAGATATATCTGGTTGGACTAGCTAATAGCATTCATATTGAGCATATAAAATATAATTCCAATGTTATAATGGTAGTCAAAGATGAAGAAAAGAGTCTAAACATAAAAGGCAGAGCTAGAATTTTGAAGAATCATCATCTAAAAGAAGAGATTTTAGAGGACTTATCTAAAAATGACTTTTTACTCCCACAAGGTATTTTTGGTTTGGAACTTATTGAGGTAATTCCTTTAGAAATGGAAGTAGAAAAATGGAATTTTGAATACCATTTCACAGAAAACGAATCCTCTAACATAAGTCGATTTCTAAATAGAATTACTTCTACATTGAAGTTTTGGACAAGAGCTGTAAGATTACCCTTTATTTCTGTAAGTTTGATAGGTGTACTTGTGGGAACCGCAGTTGCTTTCTTTGAGACTGGTACTTTAAATTCGTGGCTTAATTTTATTTTAACGCTTTTGGGCATATTATTTTTCCATATTAGTGCAGATTTGAGTAATGACTACTTTGATCATCGTTCTGGATTAGATGAGATTAATGTTCAACAGACACCTTTTTCAGGAGGTTCAAGAATGATACAGAACAAATTACTAGCTCCCAGTCGTGTTTTAATTTCAGCCTTCATCAATCTTATTTTTTGTATTATTATTGGATTCTTTCTTAATTTCACAGTAGAGGGAAATATTATTTTATATATTGGTATAGCTGGAGTTTTTCTTGGAATATTCTATGTAGGTGTTCCATTCAAATTAGTATATTATGGATTAGGTGAATTTGCTATTTTTCTGAGTCTTGGACCTGCTATAATCTATGGATCATACTATGTGCAAAATGAAATCTTTTCATGGACTCCACTGTTTGTTTCAATTTTAGTTGGATTGTTGATATCCCTTATATTATTCATTAATCAGTTTCCAGATTATGAATCTGATAAAGCTAAAGGGAAAAAGAATTGGGTGGTAATTTTAGGAAAAAAGAGAAGTATTATTCTATTTGTATGCGTTTCTTTATTGACTTACCTTTTACTAGTACTTTATGTTGTTTTACAGATTTTACCTGTTTTGAGTTTGATTGTGCTGATTTCTCTTCCATTACCGATAAAAGCAGCTATTACTGCAATAAAAAACTATGATAACTATCTAGCGATGATACCAGCATCAGCTATGACCATACTAACTTGCTTAGCTTATTCTTTACTACTAAGTATTTCTCTATTCATTGCACCATTTATATAGAAATTAGAAAATAAACTATAAAATTATTCTACTTTTATTCCATTTTCAACCACTATTTTACCGTTCTTAATCACAGTATTAACATGGTTTACACCGAATTTGTATGGTATTGAAGCAATGTTTTGGACATCTAATATCTGAATATCTGCACTTTTTCCTATGTCAATAGACCCAATTTCATTTTCTCTATTGAGAGATACTGCTCCTCCATAAGTAGATGCTTGTAATGCTTCTTCAGGTAACATTTTCATCATATAACAGCCTAATGCGATTACTGTTTGCATATCTAAAACATAGCAATTTGGGTTAAAATCTGATGACAATGCAACTGTAACTCCTGCATCTTTAAACATTTGATAATTTGCATATTTCTTTGACATTAATACAAACGGAGTAGCGGGAAGTAGGTTAGCTACAACATTTGCTTCAGCCATTGCATCTGCTGAAACTGCTTCTGATAATAGAAGATGGTCTGCAGATACGGCCCTAAGATTAGCAGCCATTATTGCAGCTCCCACGTTTTCCAGTTCATCAGCATGCACTCTGCTCTTGAATCCCATCTCTTTGGACTGTTCTAGAAATAATGTTGATTCTTCAACTGAAAAAGCTCCTTGATCGGTCCAAATATCTACAAACTCAGCAAGATTTCGAGACTTAATTTGAGGTAGAAGTTGCATCATGCTTTCAATATATTCCCATTGATTTCCTAGAAAATCTGTAGGTGTTATATGACACCCTAAAAAAGTAGAAATAATTTCAATTGGATGTTTTTCATTTACACTTTGTATAACTTCCAAGATTTTAATTTCGTTCTCTGCATCCAAACCATAACCAGATTTTGCTTCAATTGTGGTAGTTCCATGTAGAAGCATTTCATCTAAGCGTTGAAGAGCAAGGTTTTCAAGTTCTGATTCTGAAGCTTCGCGTGTTTTATTAACGGAAAACATAATTCCTCCGCCACCTTGAGCTATTTCTAGATATGATTTTCCCTGTAACTTCATTCGCAATTCATGAGATCTATCGCCTGCAAAAACAAGATGAGTGTGCGAATCGACAAAACTTGAACATACTGCATTCCTTTTTTTGCAATCAATTATTTCATAATCAAACTTCGAGTAATTGGACAATATAATTGATGTTTCTCCAATTGCTTCAATTATACCTTTCTTAATAACAACTGCATCTGCAATTTCATTAGAATATACAGGTTCATGTTTTGTTACTGGGCCTAGAAATAGTTCCGAAGCGTTGGAAATGATAATACCTTCTTTTTCAGTATCTTGCATCATTCTCAATTTTCAAGGATAAAACATCGTTTTTAAAGTTATGTTAGTAAAAATATATAAAAGGGAATGAAGGTGTTAACCACATCCCAATAATTGCTATAATTCAGATTGTATTTAACCTAAACTTCCAATTTCCTTTTCTACTTCTTTAAGAATTTCACAGGATTTGACTAACGCTTTCATTGCATTATGGTCATCAAATAAAGGTCTATCTATATCTAAGAATTCAACATGTCTTCGTATAACTTCCTTAGCTTTAGTTACACCGTCACCGAAATTATATTCTCTAAAGTCTAAAGCTTGAGCAGCAGCCATGAACTCAATACCAAGAACACCATATGCATTATCCATAATTTGGAAATTCTTAAGTGCAGTGTTCATCCCCATTGATACAAAATCCTCTTGATCTGCTGCTGCTGGAATAGACTGTATACTAGCAGGCGCAGATAAAATTCTCATTTCTACTATTTGCATACCTGCAGTATATTGACTTAACATCAAACCAGACATTAGTCCTGCATGTTTTGATAGGAAAGGTGGTAATCCTATACTCAAAGCTGGATGATTTAACCTATTCATTCTGCGTTCAGACATTACACAAACCATTGTAATTGCAGCTCCTGCTAAATCCATAGGTAAACAAACAGGAGTACCTTGAAAGTTAGCACCAGTTAGTGTAAGTTTTTCTTCTGTAAAGAAAACAGGATTATCCCCAACACCATTCAGTTCAATTTCTACTTGAGATCGAGCCCAAGCTAGAGTATCATGTGTAGCACCTAAAACCTGTGGTGCAGAACGCATTGAATATGCATCTTGTACCTTAACTTTTAGTTTTCCTTCATAAAGATCTCCACCTTTGAAAAGTTTGGAGAGAGCTTTTGCACATCTAACTGCTCCAGGAAAACCTCGAATTTCATGAAGTTTAGGTGTGTAAGGTTTCATGTTACCCATTAATGCTTCAATGGACATAGCACAGGCAATTTCTGCATGTTTCATAAACCGTTCAGCATCATATAGAAAAATAGCACTCATTGCCGTAAGAAGGTTGGATCCATTGATTGCAGCCAAACCATCTCTTGCTTGTAAACCAGGTACTTCAATGCCTGCTCTATCTAAAGCTTCCTTTCCTGGTAGCAATTCTCCTTTGTAAAAAGCTCGACCTTCACCCATTAATAAGAGAGCAAGTTGTGACATAGGAGCTAGATCACCAGAAGCACCTACAGATCCTTTTTCACAAACTTCAGGAGTAACTCCTTTATTTAACATCTCTACATATGTTTCTGCAATAATAGGTCTATTGCCTGAATAACCATTTGCTAAAACATTTATTCTACCTAACATTGCTCCACGAATATGTTCTATTGGCGCAGCTTTACCAATTCCCGCAGCATGATTATAGATCAAATATTTCTGAAATAACAAAACTTCTTCATCTGTTAAGACAACTTCAGAAAATTCTCCTATTCCAGTGGTAATTCCATACATAATTTCTTTTGCTGCAATTTTCTCCTCTATCATTTCCCTGCATTTTTTCATTCGTTCCATTGCATCAGGATGGATTTCCACTTTTTCATTATGTCGTGCGACATTTACAACATCTTCAATCGTTAGTCCTTTACCTGTAATTACATAGGTCATATTCTTATCTCCTAATTTGATATTTAGCAATCGTTCTTCTTTCTGTTTAAAATTTTTCCCCAATATACGTTAGTTATTTGATTAACATTACAGTTTTGCATTAATCTCTAATTTGGAGAAAGCATAATAAATAAGAAGGAATCATAAAATACTAGAGTAACATGAGTAATGAATTCATTATTTTAGATGGAGATTCACTAACTTTAAATGACATAATTGAAGTTACACGCTTTAGAAATGCAGTTAAAATAGGTAAAGAGGGGAGAGAAAGAATCAAAAAGGCAAGAAGTATTATCGAAGAGAAGCTTGCGAAAAATGAAATTATCTATGGTGTTTCTACAGGTTTTGGAAAACTTGAAAACAAAATCATCTCTCCATCTGAAAGAGAGAAACTACAAACAAATCTCATAAAATCACACAGTATTGGTTTTGGTCCTTATCTCCCTGATGAAGTTGTTTTAGGTGCATTGGTTATTGAACTTAATTCCTTTTGTAGGGGGGGTAGTGGTATTAGAATAGAACTAGCTGAAATGCTTGAGAAGTTAATCAATAACCGAATCATACCTCTTGTACCTAGTATTGGTTCTTTAGGAGCTAGTGGAGATTTATCACCGCTTGCATATATTGCAAGAATCCTCATAGGTGAAGGAGAAGCTAAATTTGAAGATAAAATATTCAAAGGTTCTGAAATTCTTGCAAAAATAGGTTTATCTCCGATTGAACTTAGTGCTAAGGAAGGATTATCACTAATTAATGGAACTCATGTACTTACTTCATTTGCTGTTCATACCGTCTATGATGGAATAAATGTTTTGAAGAATTCTGTGTTATCAGTCGGACTAACTTTGGAAGCTTTTGATGGAAATGTTCAAGCTTTCTCATCTTTCATTATGAATTTGCGCCCACACAAAGGTCAAAAAGAGTTTGCAAAAGCTTTACTTGATATTCTAGAAGGAAGCGATTTACTTAGCAAACAACCAAAAAGGATTCAAGATCCTTACTCTATCAGATGTTCTCCTCAAGTTCATGGTGCGATTTTAGATGCAATTATATATTGTAAGAATCTTGTAGAAATTGAGATTAATTCAACAACAGATAATCCACTTATAGATCTGGAAAACTCGGAAGTTGCCTCGGGGGGTAATTTTCATGGAGAACCCATAGGACTTTCAATGGACTATCTTGGAATAGCTATGACTGAGTTGGGGAATATTTCCGAAAGAAGAGTCAACTTACTATTAGATTCTTCAATTTCTGATCTTCCTCCTTTCTTATCAGAACAACCTGGTTTGAACTCAGGATTAATGATTTTACAATATGCTGATACTGCTATTTCCGCAGAAAACAAGGTACTCGCCTCCCCAGCTTCTATTGACAATACTTCTGTATCCGCAAATCAAGAAGATCATGTTTCTATGGGATTAACTGCAAGTAAGAAAACTTACAAGATAGTAAATAATGTGTCTAAGATGATAGCTGTAGAAATTTATACAGCGTGTCAAGCATTAGGATTCAATGAAACTAGGACCATATCAAATGGATTAAACAAAGTCTACTCATTCATAAGAGAAACAATCCCACCTTTGAAGGAAGACAGATTTTTTGATACTGAAGTTAATTGGATTGGGGAACAGATATACAACAGAAAACTCATCCAAATGATTGAACAAGAAACAGGTAAGCTTCTTGGTGATCTTGAGTGAAATTTGCTATATTAGGTGATTTACACGGTTGTATTAGTAATTTGAGGAGAATTCAAAGAAAACTAAAGGAATGTCAAGTTATTTTCATCACTGGAGATATTACTGGAACAATTTCATATCCTTTGGTTGTCAAGTCTATCCTTAGAAGCAGAAGAATTTCCAGGGATAGATATACAGAACTCGTTTATACTAGATATCTTAACAAGTTTACTAAATTCCAGATTAAAACCGCTAAGAGGATTTTCAGAATTCTTGAGAGATTAGACAAACCAATTTTCTTCACTCACGGTAATAGTGAAACAGAAGAAGTTAGGAAGTTCTTTAATAATTATGCATCAAAAAAAACTAATCTTTTCTATGTTGGCAATTCTATTGAAGTTTTTGATGATTTGACTATCGTGGGATATGGATTTTGCTCTCCAGCAGATTATCGAACCCCCTTACAAACTCCAGGAGAGAAAGAGCTAGATAATATAGAAACGGATCTTGCTAGATTGGAAAAACAGTTTAATAATTTACAAGATAAAAAGAAGAAACTAGTAATTGGTCTATTTCATGAACCTCCTCGAGATACTAATCTTGATTATATACCAGAAACATCGACTCATGAAGGAAGTGTGCTGATTAGAAAACATATAATGAAAATCCCATACAAATTCATTTTTACTGGACATATACATGAATCTCAAAATGTTGATCATCTAAATTCTGCTATTTCAATTAATCCAGGTGCTCTTGTTAATAGGAACTTCGCTATAATAAATCTCGAAAATTCAAAGGTTTCTTTTAAGAAAATTCGTATTCCACTTTCTGTGAAAGGTTTGGTTTATCGTACAAGAATTGTTTTTAAATGAACATAGAGACAACCAAAACTTTTATAAGGATTTAAATTTACTGTAATTTACTCAAAAACAGTTAATTTAAATTGTGGGAAAAATAATGATACCAGTTGTTGATGTAGATATCAAAGAACGTGAGATTGAAGCAGTTAAAGATGTTGTAAAAAGCAAATTCCTAATAGAAGGGAAAAATACAAAGATGTTTGAAGAAAAGTTCTCTAATTTCACCGGAGCAAAATTTTCAACAGTTACTGTAAATGGCACATGTGCATTGCACTTGGCTATGATAGCCTTAGATATTGGACCAAAAGACGAAGTAATAACTACACCTTTTACATTTATTGCTTCATCAAATGCTATTTTGTTTTCAGGGGCAATACCCATATTTGCAGATATAGATAAAGAGACATACAACATTGATCCTGAAAAAATAGAAGATAAGATTACTGACAAAACTGAGGCTATCATGCCTGTTCACATCTTTGGGAACCCATGTGATATGAAGGCTATAATGGATATAGCTGAAGATAACAACTTAATTGTATTAGAGGACTGTGCTCAAGGGCACGGTGCTTTAATAGACAATACTCACGTCGGCAACTTTGGTCAAATTGGCTGCTTTTCATTTTATGGCACCAAAAATCTAGTCGGAGGAGAGGGAGGGGCAGTAATTACCAATAATGAAGAGTTATTTGAAAAAGTAAAAAGTCTCAAGAATCATGGGAGAAGTCCTGCAGGAGGATATGCGCACTACAGAATCGGATATAATTATAGATCTACAGATATGACAGGAGCAATAATGAATGTCCAAATGGAAAGAGCAGATGAGATTCTTTCCAAGCGACACCACAATGGAAATAGATATCGAAAGATGCTAAAAGAATTTGATGAACTTGTGTTACAGAAAATTTTTCCTGGTCATCAACATTCTGATTATATTATGGCACCCATAATACAGAAAGAAGGTGTGACTCAACAGCAGATAATAGAATATCTTAAATCTAAGAATGTGGGGTCTAGAACAATTTACAGTATCTTATCTTACCAACAACCCTGTTATAAAGATTTGAGTAACTGGCATTTATCAAGAGTTATTGATTATCCAGACTATTCTAAAACTACCTGTCCCAATGCAGAATTCATCGCTCAAAACCACTTTGAACTTCCAATGGTTACATCACTTACTGATGAATCTCTTGATTATGTCGTTTCAACATTAAGAGAATTCTTTGATAATCACTAAAATATTAGAACTCCTTTTTTTTCCTTGTTTTGTTTATAAAATAATATACGATACTTTCGAAAAGCTTTTTTGAGCAAATAGAGAATGTTGTGTGAGTATCATGAGTGATAGTAGTGATGATTTTCCTTTATACATGTCTTCAGTTACAGTTAATGAAGGTAAACAAGTGGAATTGATTGTTGTTTATGAAGGATATGGAGAAGGAATAGATAATGTGCTATTAATTGGTCAGAAAAATGGTTTACCAAACGACATAACAAATGCTTTAGTTTGTGAGAAGGGGGACAAGGTTAGTAGAGCATCTTATGAGATTACCTTTCCACTATGGGAAGATGGTTCTTTTCAAGCAGTAGTTGAGAAACAAGGTAAATACATCTATGAACCAGGTGAAGCCCATAATCTTGTATTTAGAGGTAGAGGTGTTTTTCTAGACTTACGTAAGATTTACCATTTATCTAAAGATATTACACCACCTAAAACATCAAAGAAGGAAAAGAAAGGTAAGAAAGATGTTGTTCCGGAAGAACCTGCACTAGAACAAGCAAGTATTGAGACGACTGTTGCACTAGCTTATGATGATTTTAATATGCTATCACTCAAACCAAGGGACTTTCGTAGTTTCAGTCCTGAAATGAAAAACCAGATATTACAATTATTAGATTACCTGGTCAACCCTAAGAGTCAGTCACTAGTTTTTGACACAGTTATTTTACCAGATATAGCTCGAGCCCTAAAAGTTTGTATTTCAGAAGAAAGTCGTGCTTCAGTATTAGATGTCTGTTTCACACCTATTGTTCTTATTGAAAAAGCATTAATTTTCAGCGGGATGATTCATAATCAAGTTCAAAGCGATGAAGCAAAAGAGAAATACAAAAGAGAGGTTGTCGATAAAATACCTGACTTAAGAAAAACAATTCAAACTGCAGAATTTCGGGTAACAACAGATTTAATCAAAAAGGAATATGATGATGACATTCATGAATTCAAAATGCGGTTCTTTGATGAAATCTAGTCCAAACTATTTGCAGTAATCTTAGTTAATTTGTATTGATGATATTCGGTCAATACCTTAATATAACCATTCTTGATGTCCTCAATCTCAACGTGATCACCAAGATCCAATTCTAGTTGATCAATTGTTTGAAGCTTTTCTGAAGTTGAAACAATTATCAGTTTTAAACTTTTTACAGCATTTAAGACCCTAGCACTAATCTGTTGATTTCCCCGTCCTAAAATGAAACCCTGTCCTCCAATTGGAGTAAGAACCATTCTAACATCTTTGTTCAGTATAGTTTGGAAGAGAGTTTCTTCATCCACATCTTTTTTGATAATTTTACCATCTTCTGCCACATCAATACCAAGCAGTGTTTTTTCAATTCCTATTGATTTTAGAACATGATAGACAGTACTTCCAGTTCCCAAAATAGCAATTCCTTTTAAAATATCGAATACTTCAACTAACTCTAATGACATAGACTCATATGTTTCTATTGTTGTAACAGAAGAAGATATTTTTCCACCTTGTATTAATCCAGTTTTCTGTGGAACTAATAAGTGACCATACAATGAGGATTGAACCTGATTTTTCCTAAAAAGTTCTTCATTTATATCCATTATGTCTTCTGGTGCAAATGTTATATCACCAAAGTACATCTCTTCAAGTATATCACCAAGATCTTGAGGTCTATAAAGAAAACAGCCACTATACATCTTGACTCCAGATGGAATTCCAAGAACAGGTATTTTGTCCCCGATTACAGAAGCAACATCTCTAGCAGTACCATCCCCACCAACAAATAGAATAAGATCTACTTTTAAATCTAGAAAAACTTTGGATGCATTTCTTGTATCTTCAGCTGTTGTCCTTTCTGTATTAGGTTGATAAACTTCTTTTCCTTCAAATGAAAATAGATTTAGTAATTCTTCTCCCATTGGATTTCCACAGTAATGAAAAACTATTGGTATAGAAGTAGGAATAGATTCAATAGCTGTTTTTACTCTTTCAAAAGAATATTTTTCTCCCTCTTCAAAAAAACTCCAAGCATCATCTATATCGTCGGTCCCTTTCCAAGCTTTTTTTCCACCTAAACCCGCAATGGGATTTACAATAAAACCTATTTTGAGAGTCACAAGTTTAAGAGAATTAGAGTATAATTTAAGATTTCTATGTAACTAAGTGAGAGTATTATTTCGAAGATTGTTCAGTTTCTTTAGATTTGGTTTTTGTACTCTTGCCAACAGGGAAATAAAGATCTATTAGTTTATTGAAAGTCAATTTCTTTTCTGTTTTTGCTTCTATTTTCTTTTTATGAAATTTATAAGTTAGATAATAAACTAAGATGATAATAACGTAACCTAAAAGTGATAAATATGGACTAAGAGCTAAATTTGATCTATTAACATCTAAGAAGAACATAGGATAAGCAAATAATGACACCAACCAAATAATTCCCCACATACTGAAATTGAGCAGAATATCTATAAAAGTCCAATCACCAATAATTGCGGTAAATAAAATGGTTTCAAGTACAGCAGTAATAAGATAAGCTACGCCGTAATATAGAAGCAGTTCTCGCTTTCTAAAGGTAGTCACAAAATAAAGAAGAATGAAACGGTTTTAAATTTAACTAATTAACCGAATTAGTTTCCTCAAGAAAAAAGAATGAGTTACACGTGAAAATTGAGTAGTAGTAACTCGCAAATTGACTTGAAAATGCAAAAAAAACAAATAATAGGTTGAAGATTTTCATTTTTTGCCTTGTTTTGAGAAATGTATATAAGTGAAAAAGGACAAGTATTAGTACTAGAACCTTTGAGTCGGAACATTTCATAAAGAAATGAAATAATGAGATATGTATGAATAATACATATAGAATCATCCGAATTACGGTAGAGTAGCGGTATTTGAACCTCCCAAAAGTTTATAAGGACAGATGGTAGGAGAGGATATCACCAACAAAAAAAGGCTCAAAAGAGCATGACAGTCAATGAAAATTGATTGAAGGGATTTAAAAAATCAAGGTGTAAAAAAATGAAAAGACGAAAATTGCCACGTGGTGGAGAAGACATAATTAAGGTCTTAGACATAAATGGTCCTATGACTCAGAAGCAAATCCTCGGTTCAGTAGAACAACCTGAAAGAACAGTAAGGTATGGTATAAGAAGATTATTAGAGAAAGGCATCCTCAAAAAAATGTCCAATTTGTCAGATATGCGTTCGGTCTTCTACTATCTCGACCCAAGTATTAGGGAAAATTTCGAGTTCTTAGTAGAGCAACCTGTTGAAGTTTCACAATCTGTTTAATTTCTTTCTTCTGGGTCCTTCGGCCCATTATTCTTGGAGTGGAGCCGGGCTCTGTGCCCTTTTTCATTCTTTTTTTATTATTTCGTAGTATTTTTTCATTATATCCCTACTTTCTCTCTCCAGCTCTTCTATTGGATTCCAAAACAGCGTCAAGCTCTCCAATTTCTCACATTTCTTTAATGGTCTCAAATCTATTTTTCTTATTTTATTTGATGACAGTCCAATTTCCCTCAGCTCTTTACACTCCTCCAGCGGAGTTAAATCTATCTCTCTTATTTTATTTCCATGTAAATATATCCCTTTCAATTTCTTGCATTTTCTTAATGGTTCTAAATCTACTTCCTCCAATTCATTTTCCCATAGATAAACATATAATAATTCTTTCAATCCCTCAAGTTCTCTTAAATCTACTTCCACTAATCCTAATTTACTCATGTTCACAAGCGTTGTTGTATCTTTAATTTCTTGTATGTATTCTTCTCCTGTACTTCTTTTCCCTCTTACTTTTCTCACTCTTATCCCCTTAAAATAATAAATGTGAAAAGAGGTATTTTAATCTACCTTTTTTCTTTATTTTGGATCTACGAAACTATATCCTGCCATCAGATGTATCCACCTCATGAACCAGTTTTTCTTATTCAGTTTTGTTGGATTATAATTATATCCCTTTCCAAACACTAGTTCATATGCCTTTTCTGTTCCTACTAGTTGTGCTATTTGCTCGAAATCATTTATTCTCTTCCAACTTACTGCTGCTTCCTTTAGTTGCAATGCTACTATTGATTCCATTATGTTCTCTACTATTATGTTCCCCTCTCCTATGTAACATGTTGGCATCAGTATTTTTGTATCCAGATATTGTTCGACCGCATCTCTAGTAAGTAACGCTAATTGTTGACTCTTTAGATCTTTTTCTTTTATATCCACATCATAATGTGTAGTTGTGCTTAGCACTTTTATTGCAGGTGCCTTAATCTCAAAAGCAGTTATTGTTGAAGTTCCCATTGCATATGTCATTCGTCCATTTATTTCTTTTTTAAATAATTCAATCAAATCTGATTCTCTTAACCCACCATTAGAACCACTTTTCATCATATCCTTTGCAATTTCTCCAATTGTATATAGTCCTTTATAGATACTGTCTAAATAGAAGATATTCTTGATTGCTTCAGTTACTTTATATAAATCACCTTCAGAAGATAAATGGAGTGTCTTATATTGCGCTATTGCTGAATCTCGTTTGATTAATCCTTGTTCAACTGCTTCGTTAATATTCAGATCTAAACCCATATCTTTGATTATTCCTTCAATTGACATTTCTTTCTTGTAAAGCGAAGTATACCCCGTTTTTTCTTTCAAAAAATTTATTGCTGATAAAGCCAATTGTGCGACATTTGTCCCTCCATCTTCTAGTTCAAGTCTACTTAATTCTTTCGTTATTTTGTGATTAGGATCTGTTAGTATCTTAACATAGTGATTTGCTAGAAGCACATTTAGATCAAGTACTCTACCATCGGTTGTTCTGAATAAATCTAAGAACGAGATTGAATTATCATCATTAAATGCTTTAATATAACTTATAGAACTAGAGGAAGAATAGGGTGCGTATATAAGTAACAGTTTATCACTTTGCTGTATGAATTTTATCATTTTCTCTTGGTAAAGTTTTCTTAATAGTGGAAGTTCGTTCATCTTCTCTTCCATTACTCTTCTTATTATCTTGGCATTCACCCAAATCCAAAATTTCGTTAATATATCTTCAGCAAATGATGTTTTTACCAGATTCTTGCACATAACAATGCCTATACTGTAGAAGAGAAGTGTTTTGTTCATTTCAGATTTGTTTATCATATTCATTCCAAGCATGTCCATTCGGTGAATTAAACGCTCAAATATTAGATTGATAAATTCCTATTTAAAGCTTGGTAATTCATTAATAGTTCGATTTATACTCAATAATAAAATCTCTAGAGTTTTAAGAAAAAAAATGAATTAGGACAGGGAATCTATTATTCTATTTCTTTTCTTTTTTATATCGAATTTTAGCAATCGACGCAGTCCCAATGAATGATAATAAAACAGTAAGAAGACTTAAAGAAGATTCTTCTGTTGGTTCAGTTATTGTTTCTGTTTTTATACACTCAAAATAGTATTCAAAGGGATAAGGATCGGTATTGTTATCTTTTCCGTCAATCTGATACTCTCCAATCCCTTCATAATCGTTCCAATAGTTCCCTTCATCTGTAGAGCTTTCATACCATCTGTTATTATACCCTTCATCATAAGCTTGAGAAAAACCATGTTCAGTACCATTTCTATTGTTGCAGATGAAGTAATTGTGATGTATTTTGTTCCAAGTTGACCAATCCCAGATTTTTACACCATATTCTATATTTTCTTGGAGAATATTATAAGAAATAGTAGAGTAATCTGTTTCCTCTAATACAATTCCATCCACGTTCAATGTACAGGTATTATTTGAAAGTGTAAGTGATTGAACATCTCTCATAAGTATTCCAATGTTGTTCATACTGCAATTGTTTAGTCCAATAATTGGAGAACCTCTAAGATTCTTAATTCCTGTTAATTTGTTCAGATAAAGAGAATTATTAGATACTTGAGTTGATTCACCAGTTCTGATATAAATACCATGTTCGGAATTATTATAGCAGATATTATTTCGAACCTGTGATTCAGAATCATCATCAACTGAAATTCCTCGGTGACAAGAATAACATTCATTGTGGGTAATGTTTATTTTTCCTGTATGCCATAATTGTATTCCTGTAGTACTTCTGATACATAGATTATCATGTATTGATATTCTGTTTGTATATTCTGCTGAAATCCCCCAAAATGTATTATTACAGAAATTTTCATGAATTGACCCAAAACTAGCACTTACAAGACTAATCCCTTTTCCTGCAATGTTAATTGTATTTCTTGAGATATTATTATAACTAGAATACATTATACGAATTCCTGCAATATTATTATTGTAGCAGAAGTTATCTCCAATAATGGACTTATGAGTTTCATAAAGAGCTATGCCAAAATCAGTGTCATAACATTCATTGTTCTCAATAAACTCACTGTTCGAGTACCAACAAACAATTCCTGCTGCTCCTCCACTGCACCAATTATCGGTTATTACCACATAATTTGTTGAATAAATATAAATCCCATACCATTCCTCACCTTGACAAACATTGTTAGTAATTTCAATGTTTTCTAGTGTTAAATTACTTATGCTAATAGCTGATATCCCTGCATAAACCTCACAATATTGAATTTTGAAATGCTTTGAAACATTTGTAATAAAAATCCCAAATTCATCGTCTGTATCTATAAGATAATTTTCTATAAGGTAAGGTTCTGCTTCAGTTCCTGAACCTTGAAAACCAAAGCTCTCAAGATCTTGATCATTGATTATGATTATTGGATCACTCAGTGTTAGTTTAACTTCATACAATGAATCAGTTTGGAATATAGTTTCTTTTTCCAAAATTTGTTCGCTGTTTAATAGAAACATATAATTTGCAAAAAAAACAATCAGTAATATTAAACTGCAAAAATAACCAAAATTCCTTATAAGTTGTAATCTTTTTTTCATCTCTATTCTATTCCATATATTCTTGATTTTTATGCTTTATCCTTTATAACCATCTTTTTCTATGCTGATCGAGTAAAATTTGTATTGAACTACAGTCCAAGTGAACTCATAGTAACCATTTGAATCCGTATAGTCTGTCCTTTTTGGCGATCCATCTTCATTCAACGATACTTTCACGCTACCTACTTCTTCATTAGACCAATTCAAATAAACAGTTCCACTAAAATCAACTGAACCGTAGTAGGGTGCAGCAGATACTTGTTGTACATCATTCACCAAAACTGGTAGAATAAGTGATAATACCAATATTGGTAATAATATCTTTATACTTTTTTTCATTATTTTTACCTTTTTTTAGTTTTGTAACGTTCCTTGTTGATTTTCTGTGTGTCTTCGAAAGTTTTTGTCATACAGATTAATTTCTGTTAGTTTTGCAATTCATTCTAATTGGAGTACTAGTTGTCATCCTTTTATTTGCAGTCTTTCACCTTTTGTTTAGCAAAGTTTCATTTACTCAGTCTAACAACGGAACGTTCACTTTGTAGACATGTTTTTGGTATATAAACATAACTTATTTTTTGTGCAAAGAGTTAGAAAAACAATCAAAATACTTCAAATCTATTGACTTAAAGGAATATTAAATATTTGTTTAAAAGAGGGTTAGGATAAAGCTGAATTCAGAGTTAAATATCTTTTAGAGGAAGGGTACTAAACACTATTATATTAGTAGCATTTTTAGAATATTCTTCTGGATGAATACTTTTTCGAATTCTGTTCATAATGCTTTTAACTTCATTAACCTTATCCACGATTTCAAGTAAATCTTTATCTTGAACATAGATTATATCATTGATGAAAATGGAATCCTTTTCGATTAATTTCTTGATTTCTTCGTTAGTAGTTTTAGATAATATTCGAACTTGTTGCTGAAAATGGCTTATTATCATATGTGTCTTGAGAAGAAGAATGTCCTTTGCTCTATCAAAGGAATCCGCAATTTCCTTTCTTTTTGTTTTTTCATTCAAGCTATACAATTCTTTATTGATTCTGTATGTTTTTTGCGATAAGTTTGAGTTTGGAATCATATGAGTTTCTGATAAAATTAATTTATTCTCTTCTAAATAGTTTAAATGGTAATAGATGCTTGTACCTTCAAGAACCAACCTTTTTTTCAGTTCTTTGGCAGTTATTCCTTCGTTGTTAAAGATTTCTTGCCAGATAGAGATTTTAATGGGATCGTTTACTAAATCTATAAGATTCAAGGAAACAGCAATTTCTTTCATAATATCAAAATAACAAAGAACTGCAGTAATTTAAATATTACGAGTTAATTAACAACTTTTCATAGGAATTTTCCAAAGTATCTGAAGAATGTATCTAGACTTTGTTCAACATCAATGCAGTATCCTAACTTCTCATCATATTGATCAAGTTGATTGTAAGGACATTGCCTTTTATTACAAACAAAGAAGAATTTGCACTCAAGACAAGGTTGGTGTAGGAATTTCTCAAGAATAAACTCAACAGAATTCCAATATTTGACATTTTCATATATAACTTCCTCTCTTGGAAATATTTTTCCTTGAGATTGAGCTAATTCAAATCCACATGAGCGAATTGTTCCATCAAGCTCTAATGAACCAAAAAAACCTTGAGTTGCACTACAAAGAATATCTATTGTTTTAGTTCTTCGGTTCTCATCTATCATCTCTTCTTCAAATAATCGAGACCAAAATAATCCTATTAAAACAGGAGGAATTAATGTACCGTCAATATTTGCTTCTCTCATTCCTTGTTTTCGTAGAATTTCTATAAATCTAACGATATTTTCTGGTGAAATAATGTTCCTTGCAATAGGAAAATCGTAATCGTTATTTGTTGAATATTCTGTTGTTGCTCTAAAAATCATCTCTATTCTCTCAAGTGATAACCATCCTTTGTTTTGTAAAAATAGCAGAAGAGAAGGAATTGATTCTATATTATCATCATCAATATTACATCTTATTCGAACCTTATGATTTGTCTCTGATAGAATTTTGTCTATATTTTGAATAATTTTGTCAAAACTCCCTTTTCCTCCAGCTAAAAATCTTCTAGAGTCATGTTTTTTTTTCTCTCCATCAATTGTAATATTATACATTATGTTTTCTTTTCGTTTTAAAATTTCCAGAAAGTGGTCAAGATGTTAGCCATTTGTAACAAAAATTAGCTCCATATTGTAGTTGATTGTCTTTTCAATAAGATGTTCAACAAATCTGATTGCATTTCTATTTTTTAAGAAAACTTCTCCTCCCACAATTTCTAATCTAATTTTCCTTTTTTCTTTTTGAATAATATTGTTCTCAATATATTCGAAAAATGCATCTAGTACCTCTGTCCTCATATATTCTGTTTTTCTTCTTGTTTCCTCAAGATATAGTTCTGGTTGATAACAGTATGAACATCTGAAGTTACACAAAAGAGTAGGCATAATCTTAAAAACCAATGTCTCGAATGAAGGATTGTAATCACTTTTAATTTTATTCTTCCATTCCTTTATTCTTGATTGACAAAGGGTTTGTTCATCAATATCCGATATAAAACCAAGGTCATACAAAACCTCCCTTGTATCAGAATCAAGTTCCGCGATTTCAGTTTGTTTAAGACTTTTATCTGAGATTACATAGTTGAAATTTAGCAAATTAAATATAAACCACTCTTCATCTAATAGCTGGACTTCATACACATACTTATTCAATTTGTTTCTTTTATTTTCTTTTTTCATCTCTAAAACCTCAAAAAAAAGAGAAAAGAGAACTAGTTTAAACGTGGATATGCACATATTGCTAGTTCATAGTCAGCCATTCCGCAACATGGAACTATTGAAATCTTATCTAGTTTGTTTCCGTTCTCAATTTTACCTACTTTCTTTATTTTCATGATATCACCTGATATAAACTGGTAAAAAACTTGCATCAACGATAGCAATTATGTTTTGAGATTAATTCCCTCTAAACAAACAGTCTTTCACCAATTTCTCTGCTACTGTTAGTAGCATTTACTATTATATGGTTTCGATATAAAAACCCAAAAAGTAAAATGAGAAGATATTTTTAGATTAACTATTTCACTTTCGATTTGGAAATTGTGCAAAACTTAAATATGTTTAACAAGCAAGTAAATTGGAGCTAGTAATTATCCTTTTATTTGCAGTCTTTCACCAAAAGATGAGATTTAAGGAGAAATCTGGCTCCAATACTTCTCAAAAAGCAATCAGCATTAGACCAATTCTTCTAATTCATTATATGTGTGAATACCAATTAGTCTTTTTGATATTTCTAGTGATATTATCTTTTCCTTTTACTTCACCATCTGTCCACATATCTTCTTTCGTATTATTCTTTGTACTAAACTTCCATCCATCATTCAATAAGGAATATGTTTTTTCAGAGATTTGTATATAATTATTTGATTTAGCTTTTTGAGATAGAAACACTGCAAAATTAACACACTCTCCCATAAAGATTAAATCAGAATCATGATGGGAATCAGGTATACCTGATCTAAATACATAAACCTCTCCACAGTCAATTCCTATCCCAAAATCTATTTCATATATTTTATCCATCAAGCTTTTTATTGGCGAAGGATTCGAATTATTACTTATTGAAAATAACCATCGTATAATCATTGCAGCTTTGACAGATTTAGAAACTTCATCAGAACTATCTCCCTTCCAGAAAGCTAATAATCCATCTCCTGTATAACTTCGAATCTTTCCACCATAGCTTTTGACAACTTTTGCTACAATGGTTAAGAATGCTTTATGTATTCTTCCTGATTTTTCTTTTCCGATTTCCTTTAACATCTTAGTAGAATGTCGAAGATCTATGCTAAATACGCATAATTGTCCTTTCTGTCCTTTAATTCCATATGGAATATTACTCACTGTTGGTATTCCTGAAAACTCTCTAATTCTATATTCTTCCTCAATATAGGTTTTTATCTTTCTAGTGAGGTTTTCTAATTCATATTTACTGACCATTTTATTATCCTCCATTTTGGATTAAAATTCCAATCACTGCACTCAAAAGCAGTAAAAGAATGAACAAAATTAAGGAAATTTTTAGATATTTTATAGATTCATTTACCTTTGCCATTTTTTTACTTAACACATTTGAAACAGAATATACTTGTTCTGCTAAATCTTTCTCATAACTTTCTTCTGTTTTGTTCATGATTCCTTTATGATATTCATCAGATGACTGATAATCTGATATGTGCTTGAAGTAGATATCTCCAGTTAATTCTTGCTCCTTTTCTTGTTCTTCTTTTAATTCTAATCTGGCTCTATAAACTCCAATTACAGAATTTATTCCAAGGATGGATAAAATAAGATACGCCATCAATAATATGTAAAAGGGGATTATTAGGAATAAATACCAATAATTCGTATATGTTAACAATATTCCATTTTCAAATGTATCAGCAATCAATGAAACCCCCAACCCTATTCCTACTATAAAACTTAACAAAGATAAGGTAATATTTGCTTTTGAATCAGCAATTGCAATATATTCTCTAATATTTTCCAGATTGAATCTGAGAAGTTCTCTTCGTTTTTCTTTGCTCAATTTAGTTTCTTTTGAAGACATCTTTTTAACATATGAAAGATAACTTAAAAGATTTTTCAGGACATCCAAAACAAGTAACTGAAAAGATTAATATCTTATCCTTATTCTTGTTCTATTAGTAATCTGAATCTTTCTTTCTGCTCAAATCCAAGCTCTTTCATGATCGTTGGTCTAACCTTTTGTTCTTCTAACTTCTCCTTCGCAACAAAGAATTCTACTTTCTCTTTTCTTTTCCAGAACTTCTGTCCATTCAATCTCTTTCCAAGTATTATCACATGTCCCTCCCCAGTTTTCCGGAGAGATTTCAACCTTATTTTTCCCATCTTCTTTCTTTTTTCCTGTCTTCTCTCTTCCACTCTTCTCCACAATTCTGTACTTACCTTAAGATACATTTTTTCTAATGGTTTCTTTTCTAAGTAGTACATACCTCTTAATTCTGGTCGTTCTTTTCTTTCTAGATAATCTGTTATTTTGAACTCTATTTCCTCTTTTTCCTCTTCCTCGTAATTCCTTATCTTCACTCTTATCTCTTTTACATCCCACATCTTGCTTTCTATCTCTTTCAACTCCTCCATATCTTCTATCCTTCTAAGTATGTTGGAGAAACCATTCATCCTTCTTTCATCTGCTATTGCTTCATCCATTACTCTCTCTGGAGTAGGAAGAAAATACAATAGACAAAAACTTAGTCATATGCATCCCATTACTATAAAGAAAACTCCTACTCCTCCTACTTCCTTAATGAAGAGTTTGGTCAATATCCCTACTCCTAAGATAAATAATCCTATTGAAATGAAACCTGAGATCTCTTTTACTGTTAATTCACATATCTCCCTAAATTCCCTTCTCTTCACTCTTAGTTCTTTTCTCTTTCTTAATTTTATACTTGATTTTTCTGTAATCATCGTTATTCAAACCCCAATACTTTACTACTATTCTTTCGTTTATTGGAAACCTTCCTCCTTCCTCTAGAATGATCAGACTCCAGATGAGGAATAATGCTACAATGTAACTGATTATCTCTATCATCCTATTCCCTCCACTAATAATTCTCCTATTGTTAGCTCTGTCATCTCGAAGAAACTTATTATCTCCTCACTCTCATGTATCAGTTCATTTAGTTTCTTCAGCTCTACTTCTCTTCCTAGTTCGTCTGTAAATACTATCTCGTAATTCCATGCCCTCTTCTCCCTCTTCTCTACTAACCATCCTTTCTGTTCTTCATAGAGGTTCTTCAAGAAGAATTTCAGTCCGTCTACTGTTGTTATATTGTATCTCGTTAGTTCTATCTTTCCTTCTTTTCCTTCTACATAAATCTTGAAGATCATTTGCCAGTTCATTGGTATTTCTCTTCTCTTTTTCTTACTTATTCTCCAATTGATATTTAAAGAAGGAAAATACTTATTCACGAGTTTTTAGTAGAACAACCTGTTGAAGTTTCACAATCTGTTTAATCTCTTTCTTCTGGGTCTTTCGGCCCATTATTCTTGGAGTGGAGTCGGGCTCTCTGCCCTTTTTCATTCTTTTTTTATTATTTCATAGTATTTCTTTAGTATGTCTCTACTTTCTCTCTCCATCTCTTCTATTGGATTCCAAAACAGTGTCAGACTCTCCAATTTTTCACATTTCTTTAATGGTCTCAAATCTATTTTCCTTATCCTATTTGATGATAAACTCACTTCCCTCAATTCCTTACACTTCCCTAATGGTGTTAGATCTATCTCTTCTATCTTATTTCTTATCAAATATATCCCTTTCAATTTTTTACATCTACCTAATGGTTCTAAATCTACTTTCTTCAATTCATTTTCCCATGGCTATGTGGATATTTATATTGCATATGGTAGAACTTATACTGAGGGGGGATTAGCATGAATGTTTATAACATATTAAGTATATGTATAAATAAAAATATATTGAAAATTGATTATTTCAAGGAGGTAGAATAATATGAAACTTTCAGTGAAAAAGATTACTATAACATTGGTATTATTCCAACTATTAATCCTATCTAACATTGCATCTGTTGAAGGTGAATATACTATTGTTAGTTCGAGAGTTTCTTTGATCAGTGACATATCTATCAATTCATTTCCCAGTATCATTAGACCAAATACTACTCAATTCAGTCTTAACGCAACTGTAGAAGTATTAAATAGAGATGACCAAAATCGAACAGTTATTGAACCAAATACAATACCTTACGTATTCCTCAATGTGTCTTTAGTTAATCAATCCTTAGAACTTGAAGTTTATGCGTTTGATTCTGGTTCTGTAGAGTCTCGTTCCTTCATTCCTGGTATCACTGTTGAAGTTCACCCTATGATTTTCTACGTCAATCAAACAGACCTTCCTTATCTTCCTGATGGTAATTATACCTTCTGGAGACCAATCAATATAGAAACTCCATTTTATAATACTACTCCTGGTGATGCTTATGAAGCTATACTTCGGATGAGTTCAGGGGAAATGAATATCACTTATATTCCATTTGACTATACAATCCCTGAGTATACTGCCCTTTCGCTTGCCTTTCCACTTACAATGGTAACTATAATCATATTTATACTCTATATTAAGAAGAGAAAACGATGATTTTTATTCATTAACTTGTAATAAAATCTCATTTTCTTTTTCTATAAAATTAATAATAATGAAACTTTGAAAGAATTAATCATAGATAACATTACTCACTATAATCCTAATTTGAATTACTTCAACTGTTTCAAATCCTACGAAATTCTGATAACTTTGTGGATATGCAACTTGTTGATTTCTTTGGACAAGACCCTTACGAATTTTATGAAGGTGATCTTGATTTATGGACGTGGTTAGATGATAATCAAGCAACATATGACATAGATATCATTACATGGTCTCAAGATTTTGTTGATGACATATTATATTCTACCCCTAATATTGCAACCAAGTGGGATAGCCTGATCAATAAGGGGGTTATAATGATATGTGCATCTGGAAATGGATATTTTAATGTTGGTAATTATCGAAACTTCGATGGTAGTGATTATAGACTGTATCCTAGTTACTATTCTCAGTGGTATTCTATTGGTTCAATAGACCATGAAACTCGACCTGTAGGAGCTCCAGTGTCTACGAAAAATGGAAAATCAATTTTCTCTTCTTGGTATGAATCATATGAAACGGGGAATCACATTGTTAACTGGCTTGATCCTGGAAATGGGATACCAGCTTTAACATGGGGATTTGACGGATACGGTCAACCTATAAGTATCTGGAGATATCATTGTGGAACAAGTTATAGCACACCTTATCTCGCAGGCATAATAGCTTTAATAATTACAGGATATCATAATGGAATCGGTTCTTCGACTGATCCCACTGTTCAAAAAGTTATTGATATCTTGCAATATGCTAGTTCCAGAAGTACATTTGACCAGATGGGTTATGGGTATGTTGATTTATATCTTGCATGCGGTAAGGCATATACAGAGGGAAGGTTAGCATGAATGTTTATAATATATTATGCATAAGTATAAATGAACACATATCGAAAATTGATTGCTTTAAGGAGGTAGAATAATGTGAAACATTCAGTGAAAAAAATCACTATATCATTAGCATTATTACAACTTTTAATCCTGTCTAATATTGCATCTGTTGAAGGTGAATATACTATCGTTAGTTCAAGAGTATCATTGATCAGTGATATTTCCATCAATTCATATCCTAACCTCCTTAAACCAAATACTACTCAATTCAGTCTTAACGCAACTGTGGAAATATTAAATAGAGATGACCAAAACCAAACGCTTATTGAATCAAGTACATCACCTTATGTATTTCTCAATGTGTCTTTTGTCAATCAATCTTTAGAGCTAACAGTTAGATCGATTGGTTCTGGTTCTGTAGAGACTTGTTCCTACCCTCCTGGTATCACTGTTGAAGTTCACCCTATGATTTTCTACGTCAACCAAACAGACCTTCCTTATCTTCCTGATGGTAATTATACCTTCTGGAGACCTATCTATATAGAAACTCTATTTTATAATACTACTCTTGGTGATGCTTATGAAGCTATACTTCAGATGAGTTCGGGAGTGATGAACATCACTTATATTCCATTTGACTATATAATCCCTGAATACAAACCGCTTTCAATTGTCCTTCCTCTTACTTCCATTATTGTTGCCCTATTAATGATTTGTAAATGTAAGAAGAAAAAATCTGATTACTAAAATTTCAATCTCCTCATTTATTATGGGAGTGGAGAGGGATTTTCCCTCTTTTTTTTGTTTTATTTTCTTTACTAGCAAACGCAAATTATATTAACGCTGTTTCTTTTTCTTATTTGTAATGAATGCTGTTTCACCACTTGATAATATAAGTGAACTCAAGAAAGCAGTTATTTGGATGCAAAAAACCCTTACTGCATATGAGGATGGATTAGCTGATAGTAAAGAAATTTCAACACTTGCTAAAAGAGCACAAAGTAAGATAGAGTCTTACATCCCAAAGGATCATGAAAAAGAGCTCAAGGAGACTGCTCTGGACTTATGTGTATCTCTTACTACTATTGAGAGAGCTCAAGGAAATTTCGAATCATTCTATTTATCTAGCCTTAATAACGAGCTCGAAGAACTATCTAAAACACTAGGAGATTAAGAAAATGAGTAAACTTCAACCAGATTATAATTTTAAAATTCTATTATTAGGAGATGCTGCTGTAGGGAAAACCAGTTTGGTTCAAAGATTTGTTCATGGTAGATTTGACAGTTCTTACTTGATGACGATTGGAATGGAACCTTCTGAAAAACATGTAGATCTGAAAGACGGAACAAGAGTAGCGCTTTCAATTTGGGATTTGGCAGGTCAGGAAAGATTTAGATTTATTCGTCATACTTTCTATATTGGTGCTAAAGCAGCTTTATTAGTTTATGATTTAACTAGAGCAGCCACTCTAAAGAACGTTCAGAAATGGAGCAAGGAGTTCTCTGAAAATTGTGGAAAAGATGTGGTCAAAATTTTGGTAGGAAATAAAGAAGATTTGAAAAATCAAATTGCTGTTTCTAAAAAGGAATGTGATGAAACCCATACTAAACTTAAAAGTCATAGCAGTTTCCAAACAAGTGCATTAACAGGAGCCCATGTAGAGGAGGCTTTTTCAGAAATAGCTGAACTTCTAGTAGAACAAGCAAAGAAATTAGATCCCTAAGTTTTAGTTTTTATCTTCAGTTTCTTTTTCTTCTTCTTTTTCATCATCGCTATTATCGTCTAATAGGTCTTCATCATCAAAGAAAAGCATACTGTCTAAAACTGTATCCAGGAGAGGACGTTCAGGTGGAGATAATGGTGTATCAATTTGGTCAACAACAGACACATCTAGCGAAGATAAATCTGCTCTTGAACCTCTTGTTCTACTTGTTATTCCTCCAGTAGATTGAATCCTTTCAATCATTGATTTCATAGAACTAATTTCGTCTTTCAGTTCTTTGAGAGCTGTTAAGTCTTCCAGTTTATTAAGTAAATTATCCACTTTCTTAATTTCTTTCTGAGTTCTTTTTTCCATCCTCTTTCCATTTTCAACTATCTTAGCTAGTCTTGCATCAGTTACTGAAGCATTGATAGATGATGCTTGACGTACTGACCTTGTAGCTATGGGTGAAATAGATATTTTAAAGTCATCAAGAGTCCCAAACTGCTCTTTATGATGCGATTTAATAGATTCAAGAATTGCTTTGTCAGTGTTACCATAGTAAGATATCAGATCTTGAAGCATATCAAAGAAATCTGTTGGAATCGGTAATTCGATGATTCTAGCGATTCTTTGATTTTTCTTCTCTTCAAACATCTGGATAATCCTCTGGTTCATGGTAACTTCTGTTAATTATGCTTTGTTTTGATTATTTAAAGTATTTTTGGCAGGACACTTCTTTCAAAGTTAAAATCTTTAAAATTAATCTACGATGAAATTTAAAAACTAAACAACTCATCATGAATTGTATTATTCAATCCAATCACCTATCTCCAGTACCTTGTAGTTTTTTAAACGAGATAAAAGTATTATCACCAAATTTCACACTTTTATTTGTAAATAATTGTTCAATGTTATTGAAAAATAGATTTATAACTTGACTTAATGTTTTGAAAATAAGAGATGTTATGACCACCGATGATGAATTGGATGCAATAAGAAAGAAAAAAGCGCAAGAACTCATGCGTATCGCTGAACAGAGAAAAGAGCGAATGGAAGAGCTGAAAAACGCTGAAGAAGCACCTCAAAGTATTGAAGAAAAGGATAAAATATCTCTAATGCAATTCTTTTTGGTTCCAGAAGCTTATGATTATTGGTCAGATCTATATAATAGTCCAAATAAAAAACAAACAGCAGAAATTATTTTTAAAAATGTTCTCTATATGATCAAAATTGGATTTTTAGAGGGAAAACAAATATCAAGATTAGGGATTAAAAAACTGGAGAGGGAAATTGAAGGTATACCTTCTTCTATTACAATAAAAAGAAAAGGAGAGAAGAAGAAAATAGTTAGATCTTGATATTTCTAGATTTGTTCATCAAGATTTTAGCTCGTACAATTTGGTAAGCTTTAATAATGAATATGTTCTAGAAAAGAGTAGAATAGGTTAGGTGTAAAAAAAGTGCGTATTTCAGTAGTTACAGCAATTGGTGGGGGATCAATTGAATTGGATGTTGATCCACATTCAACAGTAGCACAATTAAAAAGAGAAGTAGCAAAGAAGAAGAAGATTCCTGCAAACACAGTTATTATTGTTTTTCATGGAAAACAACTAGATGACAGTGAAATCCTAAAACAGACAGGTATGATGGATGGCGACAAATGCTATCTTATTGCTAGAACCAAAGGTGGTTCTTAATTTTCTTTATGCTTTTTTTCATAATAATTCTCTTTTCTGAATGTGTTTTAGTTCAATAACTAAGTAAAAAAAAACTTATATCGGATAATTCTAAAAGAAATATCAAGGGTTGTACACTTCATGAGTGATGATGAACGCTATTCCAGACAGACACTGATACCTGGTTGGGATCAGGATAAACTAACTAAAAGTACTATTGTTCTTGTTGGAATAGGAGCAATTGGAAGCTATGTTGCAACAATTCTTGTTTCTTCTGGTATAGGAAAACTGATCATTATTGATTTTGACACCATTGAAATCTCTAATTTAAACAGACAGTTACTTTTTAGAGATAAAGATGTTGGAAAATCAAAATCCCAAATAGCTGCTGAAAACCTGAAACCACTCAATCCTAAATGTGAGATTGAATTCATTCATGAAAAAATGGAGGATGTATCTTCTGCTATCTATGAAGAAGCTGATGTTATAATCGCGTGTCTAGACACATTCATAGGAAGAAGATGGATAAACTCGATGGCAGTTAGAGTAAAAGCCCCTCTTGTTATGGGAGGTATGTTTGCATTCTTAGGTAATGTTCAAGTCATAAAACCTTATGAAACAGCATGTTTTGAGTGCCAACCGCTAGTTCCTGATGAAGAGCTTGCTCAAGCATGTACTCCTTTTGGAGAAGAAAGAAAGAAGGAAAGGCAAGATGAATTAGAAAAAGAACCTCCGTTACCTGCAGTAGCAACTTTATCATCTATAATTGCAGGATTTATGTCCCAAGAAGCATTAAAGTTAATATTAGGAATAGGAAATACTTTAGACAATTATATGTTCTATGATGGTTTGAGTAATGCTACAACTATTTTAGAACTTGTAAAATCAGAAGAATGTCCAACTTGTGGAGAACTATACAAACTAGAGCAAATTGAATTTGTGGTAAATCCTGAAGAGACGGTAAAGGATCTAATTTTGAGGTTAGTTTTAACTTATGGTTTGGCAAAGCCCGATATAATGATTCAAGGAAAAATGCTTAGTCCAGAAAAAGAGATCAAGGATGTAATTACCAAATCTAAAGCTATAGCGTTTATAATTGACAAAAATCTTGCTAAACCAATAAAGGTAGTACTTCAAATAACTAATTAATATGTGTGAAAAATACCATTTTAAATGCAATATTTTTTAAAGTTTGAGTGTATTCATTTATTAGAAATAAAAAGTTAGGTGAACAAAATTTCCCCAGACGATTACCTACTCGCAAATGAAATGCAATTAATATTTGATAAACAATTAAATTTTGAACCCGTTAGAGGGAATTTAAAACAATGGAAAGGATATGTAGGTACAATAGAGGGTACCGAAATCCCAATATTCGCCAATATTTATATTCAAGATGGTTTCCCTGAAGTACCTCCCTTTGCTGATATCACTCCTAAAGTAAATCATCCCAATGTGGAGGATGATGGAACATTAAGCTTACGTATTCTTGCTGAATGGCGATCTGATATTCACATTTTTCAGGTAATTGAGGATATTAAGAATTTATTCACAAATGTTCCTGCTAAACCTTATAAAACAAAAGTTAAGAAACACAAAAGGGAAGAAAGAATTTCAGGTTTGACTATTGCTAAAATTCCTATAAAAGAACTACCTCAGGTTTCATTGGCAACAACAAGTAGACATATGGTTGCAGAAAAACAAACTTTGGATGATTCTATAGTAGAGCATCAAAGTGAAATAGAAAAAATCTCCAGAGAAATCGAAAAGGAGAGAGAATCTCTCTTGAAGAAAGGAGGAATTGAAACAAAAACAAAAGAACTTGCTATTTCAAGAGAAGAAGACTTGCAAGCTGAATTTGTAGCAATTCAAGATACATTAGAAGTAGTTCAAGAGAAATTTGAAGATGGAGATATGACAAACATTGAATATCTTAAGTTGCATAAAAGATATACGAAAAAAGGTTTTAAAGCTGAGAAACAGCTAAATCAAGTTAAAACCAGATCAAGTGGTGATATGACTAAAGAAGATGAACTAATAATGGATTTAGAAGCAGATTTATTTGCATCTATAGCTACTCTGAACACCTTAATACAAGGTTATGAAGATAATGAAATAGAGCAGATTGCATATAGAAAGCAGTTAAAATCTCTAATCAGAGACATTTTCAAAACCCGTATGCGATTAGAAAAGATAGGATTCAGCTTAGAAGCATTCCTAAATCGAGAAGGTTTAGAAAATAAATATCCTAAAGGTATTAAACAGTTAAAAATCGCAGAAGGAATCGAAACTGAAGATACAGTGTCTATACCATTTGACACATTAAAGAAGATGCCTACAAAAACTGCAGATTTTGTTGCTTCAGCAATTGAGCTGATTGATCTGACTAGGTTAAAATCAGTTGCTAGAGCTGATTTATTACTAGCAGATATTGATGAGATGCTTCACATATTGAAAACGTTTCCATCTATTCCAAAAGATCATTGGGCCATCGATGATATGAATAGTTGGAAAGCAATTATTTCAAAATACAATCCCCAGGAAGTAATCAAAGAAGAAGATTGTGAGAAACTTGAATTCCAAGCAGCCCGATGGTTAAATGATTTCAGAAGATTACTAAAAGAACTTTAGTTAATCTAGGTTTCTCAAATCATTTCTCCTTTCCTTTTCTATTAATTCAACAAACAAGGTAACAGATATGGAAAGAACTAGCCCTATGAATAACGTATTTATCTCTATTCGCAAAGAGTTATTCGAATTAGCGGATATGGTAGAGATAAGAATAGATGTAGGGTACATTTTAGAAGAATTAGAAGAACTTTCCTTGGGATTAAAGAAATTAGGGGGAGAAGGAGAGCGAATTTATGAAGAAATGAGTGATATTTACAAATCTCTTTTAAGGAAATATCAAAATAAACTAGCTGCATTTCTTTCATCGAAAGAAAGAAATCTGTTAACAGAGAAAATAAAGAAGTGGTTATTCAAATTACCGGATTTGTTTTAATTTTATTATTCTAATTTGAGAAGATATAAATAAGCGCTAAACAATAAAACAGTAGGAGATTGAAGTGGGTTTAAGAGATATTGAGAAAAAAATCAAGATTAAGTCGGCTTTTCAAGTAAAAGATGCAGAATTAATGATAAAAGAACTTGAACTAATGATTGACAATATCAGTGAAGTTAAGAAACAATTGAAGAAATTTGAAAAGAAATATGGAGATAAAATTTCTGATAATAAGGATTATTATGACAAATTAGCTATTTTAAGAGAAGAGTTAGGTTTGCCCACTGAGATTGGACGTTATGATTGGAAAGAGGCACCAACACTCAAAGATAAACTTACAGGCAAAGGTTTCTATGACGTTTTAGCAAATGAAATCTTGGAGTTAGGACAGCAATTAACTCCTGAAAATGGTGGAATTATTTCAATTGGAGAGCTTTTTACACAGTTGAATAAAGTACGTCCTGGAAGGATAGTTTCTATAGATGACATGCGTCGTTCTATTGATAAATTAATCAACTCCAAATTACTACCACCCCACAGAGTCTTAGATTCAGGAGTGAAAATTCTAGAATTTACTACAGTTGAATTTAGTACTGATCATGATATATTGTTGAATTATGCTTCTCGTGAAGGTTTTGTAACTAAAGAGACATTATTAATGAAAACTGATTGGACTGAAGAAAGAATAGATAGAAGCTTGAAATTCTTTGAAGAACATGGCATTGCAAGAGTGGATAGAAGTTATTCTGAAGGAACTAAATATTGGTTTCCAGGCTTGATGGGTTATTAATCCATTTTTCTTTAAAAAACCTTATCTGCTTCAAATTGAATGATTGTTTTTTCTTTGTTTAACCATCGAGCTACTTTACGTTCTACTAGCATTTCACAAACAATTATCAAATCATCTGAAGGTAGATTGCTCCATTTTTCTTCAAGTTGTGTTATATCATAGAGAGAATGGATTTCAACAACTCTTCCTGTTTCTATCATGAAATCTAGAAGTTTGTCAGCCCATTCATCATTTGATTTCCAGTAAATTCTAGCTCGCGTTTTAACATCCTCATCAAGCCATCTAGCTATATTTTGTTGAACTAAATGATCAATAATCTCTCTAACTTGTTCAATAGTTAATCTTTTTCCGATTTTCTTATTGTTGAATGGGAGGGCTGTTCTAAGATCATTTATATTTATAATATGAATCACAAATATTCTAGAATAATCAAGAACTATTGCTGACCAACTTTCCAACCATGATTCAACTTGATCGCTTTTTTGAGGTTTTATATACATCCAAGGGGCTTTAACCCATTTTGGGAGAGCTTCATCAAATTCCAGCTCAAGAACTGCTCGCTGATCCTTTGATATATCTTCTTTTTTTATAATAACTGTTTCAACAGGAAGAGTGGATTTTAATTCTTCTTCAGTGACTTCCAATCCTTTTATACTTGCCTCAATTAGTTTTAGTTTTTCCTCAGATATTTGTTTCTCATCTTTGAGCTGCTTCAAATCAATCTTAGGTTTTTTCTTTTTCTCAGGCTTTTTCTTCTCTGCTGTTGACATTAATGCGACCTCTCAATTATGCACTGCCAAACTCTTCGTTCCATGTATCATATTTTTCCACTTCATCATCGCTAACAGAAGGGTTAATTGCTTCTATAGCTTCAAGGAAGTCATCTTGTGTTACTGGTCTTGCTTTTATCGAAGTATCATTTATAGCCCCTGACATATCCAACTCTCTTATTGGAGTCATAATTGCTTCTCTGCAAACCATTGCAATATCAGAACCCGAATAACCATCTGTAATTTCAGCAAAAACTTCAAAATCACAATCATCGGCTAAGTCTACACCTTCTGTGTTAAAGCCGAATATTGCGTTACGAGCTGGGAAATCAGGTAGCGGAATATAAATTCGTCGTTCAAATCTTCTACGAAATGCAGCATCTATAGAATTTGGAATGTTAGTTGCCCCTATAGTCACTATACGATCAGTTTCTGAGCTTGAAAGCCCATCCATTGATGTTAATAGTTCTGTTTTCACCCTTCTCATAGCATCATGTTCTCCACCTCTAGCTCCAGCTAAAGCATCAACTTCATCAATAAAAATAATACTCGGTTGTCTTTCACGTGAAAGTTCAAAGAGAGTTCTCACTAGTTTCTCAGATTCACCAAGCCATTTTGAGATAATTGAAGCTGCACTCACATTAAAAAAAGTGGCTTCAACTTCTGCAGCTGTTGCTCTAGCTAATAGAGTTTTACCACAACCTGGAGGACCAAAAAGAAGAATTCCTTTCCATGGTCTTCTTGCACCTGAGAATAAATCTGGTCTCATTAATGGTAAGACTATTGCTTCACGTAGTGTTTGTTTAGCAATTTCTAGTCCAGCAATTTCATTTAATGTAACATTTGGTTTTTCAGTTACTATTATATCAGATATAGCACCTTCTAGTTTATCTTCCTCCTCATCACTGCCTGCTTTAGACCTTCGTTCTTTTTTTCTCACAAGAAGATCCCGTAATTCTTTTGATCTACTTATGTACATTTCAGCTTTCTTTTTTAATGAACGAGCAACTTGTGGATTTCTTTCAAATTTAATTGCTTTCATCAATGCCTCTGCAGCATCCAAATAATAAGGAATAGCCTCACTGTAATTCTTTTCCTTGTCAAAATTATACGCCTTTATTGCAAATTCTCTAGCATGATCTATTAAACCTTGAGCAGACACGTGATTACAACCTCTATCTAATTATTCCAATTATCCAATATAAAATATTTTATTTGGTTTTATGTTTAAAAATATAAAAAAGAGGAAGAACTAATTATCTTCACTCATTTTCTTCTTCAAACCTTCAAGCTCTTCTTCAAGATCTGATACATCCTCTTCCTTTTCTGATGGTGTTCCAACGGGTGTTGAAGGCAATCCACTAACATCGGGAAGACTTGTAGTTGTACCAAGATCCATTTCAGCTTCTAATTGTGCCATTTGTTCATCAATTGCAGCATCATCCTCAAAATCCAGAATACCCTCAGATAAACTTGGATCAGAAAGAGCTTCTGTCATCATTTCGATTTGATCTCTTTGTTCCATAACTGAGTCCATTACTCTTTCAGTTCTCTCAGGTGATACTGTTTTTATTTTCTCACCAACAACCTTTGTACCAAGTTCCATAGCTTTAACTGTTTCAGCTGTTGATGTAGCAGTCTGAATACTGTCAATTTGAGCTTGTAGATTCATTGCAGTATTATGAACTGTATTTAGTCTTTTCATGAATACTGCTCTTCTCTTGAGAGCTTGACGAGCACCAGCTTTATTGCCTGCTTGAAGCATTTTAGAAGCTAGTATTTTTTGTTCATCAGATTGCCTTTCAAGATTTCTAGCTTCAGCTTGAAGTCTGTTCTGTTGAGCTTTAAGAGTTGATAAAGCATCAGCATCTTCCTTCCTTTTTTTTCCAAAAAGCCAATTTTTAACCATAATCAATCACCTTTCTAATCTTCCTCTCTTCTCCTTAATTTCTGTATCTCGTCTTCCAAATCATCAGTTTCTACAATTCCAACAGAAGGTAAACCAGCTTGAGTTGATACGCCCAATTCAGCAGCTGTTTGTTCTATTAATCGATCTACTTCAGCTGGATCTGTGTCAGCCACCAACAAATCATCTATTCCATCTTCGATGGTTCCTGTAGATTCTTCAATACCATCAATAGAGCTCTCCATATCTTGAATAACTCTGTCTAAATCAGGAATTTGTAGTTGTGCATTTGCTGTTCTTAGTGCAGAAGCAATACCATGCATTTCTTCAGCCATACTTGCAGCAGTATCAGCTCGTTCTAATTTGAAGATTAGACCATTCATTCTTGAAACCAGTTTTTGATAACCGAATTCCCATCTTCTATTTCGTACTATATCGGTAGCAAATAATCTAGCAGATTCTAGGTCTCCTCGTTGAATAGTTTGTTTCATCTTTAACTGCATTTTAGATTCATCACGAGATAATTTTCTCTGTGCTCTTTCTAATCTTCTTACAGTTAACCTTAGGTTTATGATATGGTCGCGAGGGCTCTTCTTACTACCTAAAAGCCATCCCATAAAGTCTCTGAACATCTAAATCACAACTTTACTTTTTTTCTATACCTATTTAAGCTTTCGTAGTTATTATATGTATTGTTTTCATTAATTTTAAAGAATTTTAATGTCTTTCCGAAATTTTTAAATTACCTTACCGAAATTTACTTTGTAAATAGATGTGATTAAATGCTTTTAAAAAAGAAATCTACTAGAACCTTTGGATTATTAGCAGTAATAGTGACCATGTTTTTCTTAGCAGCAAATTCTGTATTGGCTCAAACCCCTGCTGATTTAACACCTCTTGGTGCAGCATTGGCAGTTGGTATCGCTGGAGGTGCAGCTGCTATAGGAATGGGTATGGCAGGAAGTGCAGCGATAGGTGCTATCGTCGAAAAACCAGAAGTATTCGGAAAAGCTTTTCTGTTTATTGTTCTGATTGAAGCTGTAGCTATTTATGGATTACTTGTCGCAATTCTAATTGTATTTTAATCCTTTACTTTCTTTTTTGGTGATTATTTTGACTAAAGAACCCATAATTCTAAAATCCCCCGCAGGTATGAAACTTGCATCTCTCGGTGATTTAATTAAGCTTGTAATTTCAGGTTTAGGACCAGATAGAAACGCAGGTTATATAGGACGTTATAAACATAAAGAACAAACCATATATTTCATTTTTAACACAAGTTTAGGTTATTATGAATTGAATGCTCTCCCCATTATTGTATGGGTTGAAGATGAAACTAATTCACAAGAGTCATTCCTTCGTTATAGAACATCTCCCAAGGAGGAATATGATTTCTCTAATGATGCTTCTGACGCAAAATGGTTAAACATTCCACTTGTTACATTTGAAGAAATGCCTGACTTTCTTAAGGTTTGGGAGAAATAAAAGTCTAATTTAGCTCTCCTATTCCTCTACTTTTTCTCCACATTTTGAACAAAACTCATCATTCTTCTTTATTTTCTCACCACATTTAGCACAGTATTTTTTCTCTCTCTTTTTGAGTATTGGAATCAATTGTACTATAGCTACAATTAATAGAATACCCCCCATTGAGAGAAGAATAATGTAAGTTGTTAGAATTTCAGGTAGAGATGATATTGTCCCATATAATCCATAGACAAAACCAGCTAAACCAATGATTAGTTCTGTAATAACCCAAGTTAATCTATTAAAATTACTTTTTTTCTTAGGCATTAGTATCAAGAAAAAGGAATTTTAGCTAGTATATATGCATTTTCTCAAAATTCCCACATTTCATCGAATTCGTCACTTCTTCTTCTTATATCACCGAGCTGTTGTTTCAATCTTGTGTGTTCTCTTGTTAATTTATTTAATAATCCATCAATTCCTCTAGTCCCTCTTGTATCATACTTTCTAGATTCACTCAATTTGTGAATCTTTCTTTCTACAGCAAGTAATTGTTCAAAGAGTTTTTTGAATCTCGCGTCTTGTCCTTCTCGCCAATACAGTTCGCGTTTCAATTCTCTCTTATTCAGTAAATAAGCTCGGAGATGACTAACGTTACGCTGAATGTTTGTTTTTAGTTCGTTTATGGTTAATGAATAATACTTCAAATCCTCAATAATAGAAGATTTATGTATTGAATAATCAATATAATTATCAATTATGTGGAAATAAATCATAAATTGGTCAATGCTTTCCTTTCTTCCTAGAAGAGTATAGGAATCTAGCCTAGTTTTGAAATGAAACATATTTCTTGATAATAATCTGGAGACAAGCTTCTTATTGGTAATATAGGATAAACTCAATGTTTCTTTGGATTTTAACTTAACATCAAACAATCCCTTTTCCCGTAAGAAGTAGATGTTTCGATTAGTTAGAACAAGCAAATATTTTTTGTAAAATCTACTGTTTTTCTTTAACCAAATTCTGGGAATTATAGAGATCAAATGTTCTTCCTTATCTTCAGGGAGAAGATCATTAATTCGGTTTAGTAGTCTGTGTTGAAAACCTAAGAAATCTACCTTCTTGTTCACTACTCCAAAATCATTTTCAATATCAGTGAATTTCCCGCCTAAAGTAGTATCGAGTAACTCCAGACGAGATTGTAATAAACTCAGTATTTCCTCTGCTTTTTCAATATTATCGAGATTTGTGAATCGCATGTATCCTACGACTTTGAGTTTATCATCAACCATTGAGAATGTGTCATTTTCAAACTTAACCAATTGATCAATAAATGTAGAAATTTTACCTCTAAGAAGTGTGATTTCATCCTCTACTGATCCAAAAAGCATAATACGCGCTTTTCTCATCTCATAAACTGATTTTACAACTTGAAGATATTGTTGAGTTAAATCCCATACTTCAGAGAGTTTTTTATTGAGTTCGTTGAATGACGAGAAAATTAAATGTGGCAATTGTTGATGATACAATAGTCCATCTTCAACGTCTGTGGACTTACACCATTCACATGTATGAGTAGGTTCATGTCTTAGTAGTGTTGTTGAAAAACCGCAAGTGAGACATTTTGAATCTGAACCTTCTGAATCACAATTAGAACAGTGGTATATAGTATTGGAAATCCGAATGTGTTCTGAACACAATCTTCTCTTACATGCTTTACAGTAGTATTGAGCTGGTCCATTGCAAAAACTACAACTAGATATTGCTGGCAAACATAACACCCAGTTTTTAAAATAATAATCAAAAATTGTTATATTTAATAATGTAATATCTGGGAAATAGTAATTATTATTTCTATGAGATTACAATCACTAAGGTCAAACCAATAATTTTATTTCTTTCAAAATTTTTTCTTCTTAAGGACCACTAGGGATGAATATCATGGAAATCTCAAATCGTACTGCAAGCTTCAGTTATGCAATCAGAGATGTACTAGCTGTCGCTAATGAAGTTGAAGCTCAAGGACATGAAATTATTAAATTAAATATTGGGGACCCAATCAAATATGGGTTTAAAACACCAAAGATACTAACTGATCCATTAAGTTATGCTGAAAAGGAAAATTATAATTTTTATGCAAATTCACAAGGTATACTCGAATTTAGAGAAGCAATTGCTGAATATGAAAAACGAAAGCACAATGTTGATGTCTCAGCAGCTGATGTTGTAGTAACAGCAGGTGTATCAGAAGGCATACAGATGACATTTATGGCTTTTACAAATCCAGGAGATAGAGTTTTGATTCCAGGAATCCACTATCCAAGTTATTCAGGAAATGCAACCATTTTTGAAAATGACATTCAATATTACAAAACCGTTGTTGATGGAAATTTCTATCCTGATCCAGACCATATAAGATCCTTAATGAATGAAAAGACTAAACTGGTGTTTCTTAATACACCAAATAATCCTACAGGATCCGTTTATCCAGAAAAAATACTCAAAGAAATAGTTGACATTGCAGGAGAATATGATGCATGTATTGTTTCTGATGAAACTTATGACTTGCTTATGTTGGAAGATGGACTTAAGCACACAGCTACAGCAAATTTGGCAAAGGATGTTCCAGTTATTGCTTATAATGGGTTCAGTAAGGTCTTTCTAGCCCCAGGTTGGAGACTAGGATATGCATATATTCATGATCCCGCAGAGAAAATTCAAGGACCTTGGGAGGGGTTTAACAAATTAACAAGATTAAGACTAAGTGCATCCACTCCTCTTCAAAAGGCAGGAACTGAAGCTCTTAAACAAGATCTAAATACTTACCTTCCTCAAACAATTAAAGCTCTAAAAGACAGAAGAGATTTAATGTACATAAGGCTAGTGGAAATGGAAGGGATTTCTGTATACAAACCAGAAGCTGCTTTCTATATCTTTCCAATGCTTTCTATGGATCAGTTTAAGTGGAAGGATGATAAGGAGTTTGTTTTTGATTACCTAAGACAGAAGCATGTTCTTACTGTATTTGGATCAGGCTTTGGACCATTTGGAAAGAATGGTTTCAGAATGGTTTATCTACCCTCTCTTGAGGAAATTGATTCTGCTATGGACAAGTTAGAAGATTTACTTAATGAAAACCGAATCTAACTCGGTTTTTCTTCTTGTTTTTCCTCTTTCTTCGTGAAAAATTTTACTCTTATGTATTGGGATATTGATGTAAGAACTATCCCCAATATGATTATCGTCGCAAAAAGTATAGTAATTGGTTCTGGAGTTTGGGTTAAAGGAAAAATAAGAACCCCCAATATTGTTGCACCTATTGGTTCTCCTAGAATAACAACGCCTACAACATAAGCTGGTAGCTTTCTTAACGAATAATTATAGGTAGCATGACCTATCAGTGATGGTCCTAATGCAGAAACAAGAAATAGTCCGTATACAAGAGCAGGATTCTGGAATTTGAAAAGATCATACCCCCTTATCAGATTATAAAAAAGGAGGAAAATTGCTGAAGAAAGATTAACTAAGGCAAAATATGGCCACAAGGGTGAATCTTGTAGAATTTTTTTACCTATTAGAAAATAAAAAGTTACTGTCAAAGCTCCAATAAGAGAAAAAGCTATCCCCAGCAGTAAGTTAGTTTGACCAGTACTAGAGTCATCTGAGAAAAATGCCAGTAAAACTCCACCAGTAAAAGCTATCATTATACCTATGATTCCTATAGTTTTGATCTTCTCTTTGAAAAATATAAAACCAAAAATAGCAAGAAAAATAGGAACTGTATCAACCATTGTTGTTGAAATAGCCACATTAACGTAGTCTAATGATATAAACCAAGTTGCAAAATGAACAGCTAGAAGAAATCCTGAAAACAAAATCCAATGATATCTACTGATAGTACTTTTTTCACCCATCCATTTGATTTTTTTCTTATATAGGGAAAATATCAAAGCACCTATTCCTGCAAAAAAAGTTCGATACATTGCTGTTACTTCTGGAGGAACACCTTTCCCTAACAGAAACACAACAATTATTGCAGAAAAAGAAACAGAAATTACAGCTATAAATAACTGAAGAAAAGGTAATGACTTTTGAAACAAAGCTGTTTTTTCTTCAGTATTAGGCCCCAAATTTGTGCACCAATCTTAACTCATTTAGAGCAATGCCCATTAAATGTTTCCCTAACAGATGCCCTAGATTACCTTCTGCTGCATAACTTTCACCAAATTTTTCTACTTTATCTACTCTGCAATCAGGTGAATAAATCACAACAGGAACTGGATCTGCTGAGTGATCTTTGAAACTGCAAGGACTACTATGATCTCCAGTTATCATTACAACAAGATCATTTTTGAAATTCTCAGGTAGGAATCTGTAAAGTTCTTTGTCAACCTTTTCAATGAATTTCATTTTTCCCACAGGATTTCCATCATGGGAAAAATTATCTGTACCTTTAACATGAGTGAAAACAAAATCATATGTCTGAAGAGCTTCCAACGCTACATCGAACTTAGCAGTTAAATTGGTTGTAGTACCGCCAGTCAATCTTGAATCTTCTATAATGTGCATTCCCAGCATTCTTCCTACACCTTTATAGAGCCCTCCTCCTGCAACACAAGCAGATTCTAAACAGTATTCTTCTTCAAAATTTGGCACTTGAGGAACTTTACCTGCTCCCCGAATAAGCAAATAATTAGCGAGTGGTAACCCTTGAGATTCTCTGTTTTTATTTAGTTCAGCGTTTGATAACAAAGTTTTTGCTTTCATTACAAAAGTAGTTAAAACTCTTGCTGTTTTCTGAGCCTCTGGAGTATCCTCAAGAGGTTTAAATTCCAATGGTTTTTGACCCTCAACATGAGGATCATTTTCAGAAACTCTATCAGATAAACCATCACCTCTAAGAACAAGAGCAGCTCTATGCTCTGTTCCCGCCACCAACAATATCTCAACGCCATCGATTTCCATATTTTTAAACAGTTCAGCCAGTTCTTTTGTTCCCTCGCTTATTCGTCCAGCTCTTCTGTCTGTAATTATATCTTCTGTGTTTATTGTAGCAAAATTTGTTCTAAATGCAATATCTCCTTGCTTAACTTCTAATCCAATTCCTGCAGCTTCAAAAGGACCTCTACCTGTATAATATTCATATGGATCTACACCAAACAAAGCTAAATGGGCTGTATCACTTCCTGGTGTGACACCTGGGGCAATTACATGTAGTAATCCATTCATACCTAATGACGCAAATTTATCCATATTAGGAGTATTCGCATATTCTAAAGGAGTCTTATTATCTAGTTCCTTTATAGGTCTATCTCCAAGACCGTCCATCACAACAAACAACAGTTTCATGAGTATGCGAGATTCACAACCAAATAAAAATGTTTATTCCAAGCGAATTTTTCATCGGAATAATTAGTTCTTCGAGAATATTAAAATCATAATACAGTTGATAAGACTAGCAAAAGGGTTAATCCCTTTTCTTATTTCAATAACTTTAATAGTGTTATATTTCTTATATTTGAGTAGAGAAATTAGGTGTTAGAAAATGTCTATAGATTTATCACCAGGACAAAAAAAACAATTGGTCAGAATTTTGAAACAAATATCACTTGGTTGTGATTTAGAAGCTTTAGCTGTTGTAAATCAAGAGGGAATTAAAGTAGCATTTTTTTCAGAGAAAGGTACAGATCCTGACCTTCTAAGTGCAGTTTCATCAGCAATTTTGTCCACAGGAAGAATGGTAACAAATAATCTTGCTCACGGAAATCTTGAACAAGTTTTGATAAGAGGAGAGGAAGGTTTCACAATTCTTGCTAGTGCAGGAGATTACATCCTAATCGGTGCAAGTAGGGATTTGCATAATGTAGGATTAGCAATGCAAGTAATTAAAAAATATGTACCTGAAACAACAGAAGTTTTAAGTAGCTTTTAGGGTCATTCAAGGTAAAGTATGGTTACACAGGACCATTTTCAATTTTTCTTATTTCCGCTAAGATGTTATCTCTTTTGATTCTTTTTTCTTCCTTTTCATTTTGGAAAAATTGTTCAAGACTACTTTCTTGTTCATCGCTATAATAAACACCCTTTGAATAAACTATCTCAGCTTTTTTCTTTTCAGTTTTAACATCAAGACCCTTTATCTTTACATCTGGATCAGTACATAATACGTAATTCTTAAGCTTGTTTTCCACTTTACTTAGATCAATTTTTTTTAGTTTATTTCTTTCTAAAGAGATTGATTCTATTTTATCATAATTCATCAGTGGTTTAAGATTTATTTTAGAAAGTTGATTATCTCCCAAATCTATCTCTCTTATTTTTCTACAGTTTTCAAGAGGTTTTAAATCAATTTTTTGTAGATCATTACTATAAAGACGTAATTCTTCCATGTTAGACCATTGAATATCAGAAGAGAGGTTAAGATTTTGTATTAAATTGTAATCTAGATTTATTGATTTAAGTTTCTTATTAGACTCTAAAGAAGCTAGATCAACTTCTGTTAAAAGATTATTTTGAAGATTAATTGATTCTATATGTTTACATTTTGCCATTGGTTCAAGATTTATTCTGATAAGATTGTTATTACTAAGATCTATATGTTTTAGTTTCCTGCACTTACTCAATGGTGTAAGATTTATTTCAGAGAAATTATTTGAACAGAGATTAATTGAAATCAGGTTTTTACATTTTTGTAAAGGAGATAAATTAAGCTCATCTAATAGACTATCCATGAGGAAAAACTTCTCTGTTGCAGAATCAACACTAACTTCAAAGTCTAATGAAGCTTGTTTTCCTATCAGTTGTATTTCCATGGAAACTTCCTTCTTAATATTAAATCTTATCTCTTAAATTAAACAAAATCTGTCTAACATAATAAAGATTTTCGAATTTCATCTTTTCTTAACCAAAAAACAGTTCAATTATTGGAAACGCAGTAATCCAATAATTAGAACATTTATCTCAAAGGGTTAAACTATACCAGATAATAGTTTTAGCAATCCATTCTAATGTTTAAAGTTTTTTAAATCTTGTTCTCATAATATGCGAAATACATATAAGTGTAGATTAGAACATATTCTTATGAGATGAGAATATTGTTCTCACTCAAAAAGAAAATACTAGTGATATAATATGAAAAAAACCAAAATGTTTAGTTTGTTTCTAATGTTGTTGTTCACCTTTTCAATTGCATTAGGTCAAACATCTGCTCAGGAAACTGAGGTTGAAGAAGTTTTTGAAATATACTTACTTTCACCAAATACTAGCTCTGCCAGGAATCAATGGTCGTTGTTAATGGAACAACTTTTACCACAGATTGGTATAGGCATATCATTCCATGAATCAACTGGCTGGGGCAATATTGCTCCTCGAACCTGGTCTTATCCATTCATTGATTATGACTATATTCCAACATATGAATTTGGCGGATATGATCTGTTATTCGTTGGCTGGTCTTGGCCTCTAGATTTGAATTTACAAAGTTTGTATGAAACAGATGCTATAACTCCTAATGGAGACAATCATTATCAATATAGCAACCCCGTATATGACGCAAAACTGGAAGACTATATGGCAGAACTCGATACAACTGCCAGAATAGCTTTAGCATATGAGTTACAAGCTATAATGTACGAAGACTTACCATGTATTCCTATTGTTTATCCAAGATCACTTTTTGGATTTAAGGAAGGAATAGTAGATATAGACACACTCCTTATTGCTAGTGGAGGACATCGTGTAGAGAATTGGGATGATCCAGATGATCATGTAATCAAATATGCCATTCCAGCTGATCTTAAAGAATGGAACACATATGTCCAAGAATCATTTTATGATGGTCAATGGATGCAAGCAGTATATGGTGCTATTGCACAAAGAGCTGTTGATAGTCACATCTGGGAACCCCAAGTTGCTTCTGATTTTACTGTATCAGAGGTAGTTGACGAAAAAATCAATGTAACTGTTAATCTTGATCCTGACATGAAATTCAGTGATGGAAGTTCAGTTCTTCCTGAAGATATAAAGTATTCTTATGAATTACATATGACACCCGCTGTTGGATCATCTAATTATGGTACTCTAACTCATTGGTTTCCAACAAATGATTCTATTGAGATAATAACTCCTGGTGTAGGTGGTCAAGTGCTCTTTAAATTCGACGGCATATTCAATCTATGGGACAGCATACTGAACCTAGCTTCTATAATTGATAAGAGTGAAGTTGAACCTCTAATATCAACTCATGGATTTTCAATTTTCAATGAAGTACCAGGTACTGGTAATGTGGGTTGGTCTTTAGTTAAATCATGTGGTCCATTTATGATAGAATCCTTTGATTCTATTAGCAGTGTTGTAAAAATGATTCCAAATCCATATTGGGATGATAGTTTGGCTTCTGGTGGTGAAGTTCCATTACTTGATGAGTATTATCTTACCTATATTTCTGGAAAAGACACAGCAGTTGCTGAACTAATTTCAGGAAGCATAGATATTATGGATGCTCAATACTTTCCTACAATCGCTGACTTTGACGCAGTAGGTGTAGAAGGAGTTCTTGTTAAAGATCCATCACACCAAGAAATGTCAATCAATATGCTTCATCCTGTAATGGGAACTGGAGAATTGACACCCCTCGGTACTCCTGAAGCCGCTAAAAATGTAAGAAAAGCTATCAGTCACGCATGCCCACGTCAAATCATAGTTGACCAGATTTTAGAAGGACTAGGTGCTGCAGCAACAACTGCAATCCCAGATTCAGTAGTAGGTTACGATGAATCTCTTGAACCATATGTCTACGATTTAGATATCGCCAGAGATTATATGGAACTTGCAGGTTTTGATTTAACAAGCACTGAAGTTGGAATTACTGGACTTGTAATTATAGCATTCCTAGGTTTAACTGCATTAGAATTCTTTAGAAGAAAATATAGGAAATAAATATTTTCTTTTCTTTTTTTTATCTTTAGGTTTTTGTTATATGTTGGTAAATCCCTTTCTGCCAGAGAGGAAGATTTTAAAATCTTTTTCAAATCTCCATCGTGATTAGTTTAGTGTATCGGTGGCTTATAGATGGCAAAGTTCAAACTAGTAAAAGTTCAGACACCAGTCAAACATACGAATGAACTCCTAGCACACATATCTGACCTTGAAGTGTACGAACAGATAATCGTAGATCCTCAAAGTCCTAAAGAACAAGCACGTATTCAGTCATTCAAGGAAGATTTGGAAGATTGTGGTTCAAGATTGATACAATTGAGTTCTATTCTAAATATACCATTAGAAGAACTTCCCTCATTGAAGGAGGAAGAAAAAGTTCAGATTCAAAATCCTGATACAGTAAGTCAAGATTTGAAATCTTTTCTTGAAAAACACGAAGAATCAATGACAACAAATTTCAATGACTTGAAGAAACTAAAAAAAGAAGAAAGAATTCTTTCAGTTCTAACATTGTTCCAAAATAAAATAGAGAAAGAAGAGTTGTCTATTGATTTACTCTCTTCAAGTGCAGGCACATTTACAGCTTTAGGAGAGATACCAAGTTCATATGAAGAATTCATTGTCTTCTATTTGCATGAGATTACAGCAGGGAGATTGTTCTTCTGGAGTTCATTAACAGAAGACATAGAAAAAAAAGTTGCGATTATAATCTCTTTAGAGGAGTATAAAGATCGCGTTTATGAGATACTCAAAGATAATTATTTTGATGAAACAAAATTCGATTTTGGTACTTTGAAATCTATTGAAGAAATTCGTAAAACCACCAAAATAACCAAACTTCATTCTGAAGTAAGTGGCGACATTGATCGATTTGAGGCAGACTTCGAGAGTTTATCCTCTAAGGTAAATGATGAATTGCGACATAAACTTACTATTATTACTGAAACTCATGCCATCCTTACCAAAGAAGAAAAAGGACGTACAGATTCTAAAAATTTCACAATATGGGGATGGGTAAAATCGAAAGATTTTGCTAAATTTAATGATAATCTGAAAAATCTTGAATTTGAAGCAAATATCAGAATCCTTGAAGATGTTCCACTATCTCACAAGAAAGAAAGAGATGTGGAACAAGAAATTTTCACTATAAAAACATTTGATTTAGTCGAAAAAGAAACTAGTAAACATATTCCTCATCCTCCTCATGCTGGTGGAGGAGAAGGATTTCTGTTTGCAAAAAAAGCAGTATTTATTAAACTAGAGAGTAAAGAGGAAAATACTAGGAAATTAATCTCTTATATTCATTCACTTAATAGTATACATCCTGTTAAGATTGGTTCCCTCGATGATAATTCTCTTGATAAGGCAAAGAATCTACAAGTAGAACTTACACAATATCAAACAAGAGTCTCAAAATTAATTGACATTATAAAACCTGAAGAGAAAAAGGAAAAAAAAACTGACAAATACCAAATCTCAGATGAGTATAGTCATTCTAAAGCTTTTATTGAGAATTTCTTTAGAGAATATGAAGAAAAAACACTCAAATTTTCAGAAGAATATCATGAATTACGAAGAAAACATGATCAAATTGAACTCTCTTTACCATTTGAAGAAGGACTAAAAGAAAAAGGAATCGATGCAGTTCTTTTACAGAGTGGTTTTCAAACTGTCACACATTTGGGTTCTATACCAAAAAATCATTACAAAGCTGTAAAATTCTTCTTGAATGAAGTTTCTGATGGAAATTTGGTTTTCTGGGATGCTGAATCTTCAGACTCAAACTCAAACCAAATAAATATTTTAGTACTTTCTCTAAAAGAATATGACAAAGCAATTTCAAGGGTATTAAACGAATACTCATTTCAACCAATTGAAACAGATATAACTGTTGTAGACCGCAAAGTTTCATTGAAAGATGTTTTGAAAGAAACAGAGAAGGAATTGGAAAAGAAAGATGCAGAATTAGAAAAACTCAAAGTAGAATCAGTAGACAAATTACTTGCTACTAATGAACTTATTTCCAATGAACTTCACAGGCTTTCAACAATTGAAAAATGTCAAATCTCAGAGAATAATATTGTATTTTGGGGTTGGATTTCTAAACAAAAATTGAAACTGATTGAAAAAGAGAAAGATTCTTTATCATTTGAATTAGATGTATCTGTCAATCCAGAAGTACCTCTTGTTAATCCATCTATAACTAAAAGTGGAAAAGTCTTTGGAGCATTAAGAGGTATTGTTGGAGGTATTGGTCAACCCAGTCCTAAAGAAGTTGATCCTTATTCAATTATCAGATTTACTTTCCCACTGCTTTTTGGAATCATGTTTGCTGATGTTGGTCATGGTATTCTTCTTTCTTTAGTTGCTACCTTCTTTGTTTTTAATAAGAAAAGAAAGAAAATTCAACCAGATGAATCTATGACAGGATATCTCTATGCAGGAGCCGAACTTCTGTTTTTCTGCGGACTTGCAGCGACGATTTTCGGGTTCTTATTTGGTTCATTATTAGGAGATGAACATTTTCTTGCGGAATTGTACCATGCTGCAGGGATTAACTGGTTACCACTCATCAATCCTCTTGAGGAAACCAAACTATTTTTGGTATTAGCGCTAACTATTGGTTTTCTAATGATTCAATTGGGTATTTGGTTAAAGGTATATCAGAACATACGATATGGTCACGGATTTGCATCTTGGGGTGCCCCTCTATCACTATCCGTAGTTTATGTTGGAATTTTTGCAATGCTTTACAATATAATCGCAAAGGATGTTACATCTGAAGTATTTCATTTCACTTTGCCAATGATGCCAACGTGGACTATTTATCTCCTTGGAGTGACACCTATTTTATTTGTACTAGAATATATGCACGCAAAATCTGATGGAATAATGGATGCAATTGATCACATCATAGCATTGATTTCCAATACCTTATCCTTCAGCCGAATTATGGCTTTATTACTCGTACATGCCATATTAAGTGGATTACCCTTTACATTAACAGGGGTAGATCTTATGGCAGTATTCTCAACATTTTCAGGATTGTCTTTGGATGTAGGCCATCTAGGGCATCTTGCAGATTATTCAGGTTTGATACATGGGCATTATGTATCTGCTTTAGGTGTTTCATGGGTTTGGTGGGTTGTTGGAATAGTAATGGCGATATTTATCATTTTACCCTTAGAAGGACTTCTTTCTTTCTTGAATACCCTTCGTCTTCATTGGGTTGAATGGTTTTCTAAATTCTATACTGGAGATGGAAAAGAGTATCTTCCCATAACAGAACAGCTCAAGTTCATAAATTATGTGACGGAAAAGGGTAGTTAACATGGCATTTGGTGACATCAGCTATTTACTAGGACGGGCTCACGGGATTATTGGAAACTTTCTAACAAAGTCTCAATTAAGTTTGCTTTTATCATCAAGGAATCTTAAAGAGTTACGTGCTGCATTTACACAAACTCCCTATGATAGTGTGATTGGGAGTCTTAATTTTGAAACTCAATTGTCAGATGTTGCTAGAAATTTTAAAAACTCTTTTGCTGAAATTTTGGTAAAATTCTACAAACAATCCAACACATCTGTAAAGAAGAAGATTAGACGTTTTAGTGAGAGGTATAATGCAGAAAATCTTCGGATTATTCTCCAAGGAAAGCATAAAGGAATGAAGCAAGAAGAAATTATAGCACGACTAGTTCCAGTTGCAGATTATTCTTTAGATTATTATTCACGTCTGATCAATATGCCAATTGAAGAAATTATATCCATGCAAAACGAAAAATCCTTCCAAATGGATTTAAAAAAGGCTCTTGAAGAATTCAAAGCAACCAATAGATTCACTCCTCTTGAATCTGCTATTGATCAATATATTTACAGTATTCTCCCAAAAGTCTCTAAGCGTTATGAAACATATGTTAATATGAGAAACATATTAGCACTATGCCGATGTCTAGCCTTGGAAATCCCTGCATATCGCTATATCTTACCAAACGCTTTCATTGCTAAGGGGTTGAAAGCTAAGAGTATTCAAGAAGTACTAGAAATCTATAATTATTCTCCTTATAAGACAATTTTTTCACAATACATAGGTTTAAAGGATGTTCCTCTTCATGACATGGAATTTGCAGTTGAAAGATATTTATTAAAATACTGGAGAAAAACCTTCCGTTATGGGACCGTTTTTCAATCCGATGCTCTTATAGGATTTTTTGAATTAAAGCTTGCAGAAACTATGGATCTGATTAGGATAACTGTAGGTATTAATGCAGGTTTTTCTGAAGAAGAAATACGAAACAATCTAATCTATTATGGTAGTTTCTAACTTCTGCTATAGACATAAATTCTATTATTTGAAAATAAGGGGAAAAAAGTTCTAGATAGAACTACACTGCCGAAAGGATAGATTCTTGAGTTTTGCTTATAAAAGCTACGTTAGTGATAACGTAAAATCCGGCTTATACTATCATAACATTTATTTAATACGAGAAGGTTATGAATCTATAAGACCATAACTAAATTTGGCTTCAAAAAAAACATGTAAAAGTGATAACTATGGAAGAGATGATTCAGAATAAACCGCTAGTTATAGACAATGGTACTGGTTTCACAAAAAATGGTTTTGCAGGAGAAGATCAACCAAGAAGCGTTTTCCCAACAATTATTGGTTATCCAAAATATCAGATCATTATGACTGATGTTGAGCATTACGTCAGAGAATATTACATAGGCGAGGAAGCAATAAACCTTCGTGGTGTTTTGAAACTTGTCTACCCTGTCGAACATGGACAGGTTCAAGATTGGGATGCAATGGAAAGGATTTGGCATTATACTTTTTACAACGACTTAAGAGTTAATCCTAATGAACATCCAGTTCTTTTAACAGAACCACCCTTAAACAAGAATCAGAATAAAGAGAAAATGGCAGAGTTGATGTTTGATACATTCAATGTTCCTGCAATGTATATCTCAATGCAGGCTATTTTATCACTTTACGCTTCTGGTCGTACAACTGGTATAGTAGTAGACTCTGGAGACGGAGTTACCCACATTGTGCCAGTATACGAAGGATTCGCTATTAGTCACGCAATTCACAGATCAGATATTGGTGGTCGTGATGTAACTGACTATCTCCGCAGACTTCTACGTCAAAGAGGATACTCACTCTCAAGCAGTGCTGAGAGAGAAATCGTCCGAGACATCAAAGAACGTCTTTGTTACGTAGCATTAGATCCTGAAAAAGAACTAAAACTAGCAGAAAAAGTTTCTGGAATGGAAAAGACTTATACTTTACCTGATGGTGAAACACTCACAATTGGTGCAGAACGTTTCATGGCTCCTGAATTAATGTTCAATCCAGGTGCAATTGGTTCTGAAGAAAACCCATTAGATGAATTAATTTATAGATCCATCCAAAACTGTGACGTCGATTTAAGAAGAGATCTCTACGCAAATATTGTACTTTCCGGTGGTTCAACAATGTTCCCAGGTCTTAAGGAACGTTTACACAAAGAGCTAACTGAACTTGTCCCAGAGACAATGGAAGTTAAAATCATTGCTCCCCCAGAAAGAAGATATTCAGTGTGGATAGGTGGTAGTATCTTAAGTTCGCTTAAGACTTTCGCAAAATTGTGGGTTACCCGCAAAGAATATAGAGAAGTTGGACCAACTTCAGTATACCGCTGTATTTAACCAAAGATTTCTTCACTTTCTTTTTCTTATTTTTTTCTTTATCTTTTTACCTTCAAGCATTGATTCTTTAACATCAAAACATTTATTTGATTATCACTCAAGCATAAATTAACAATAAGCCAAGAGGAAACATACATGGCAACACAACAATTAACTCCAGAACAACAAGAAGATATTCAACGTTTTAATCAACTTGTTCAACAACTAGAAGCAATTCGAATGAATCTTCAGCAGTTGGAATTAGAAAAACGTGATATTGAAATTGCACTAAAGGAAACCAAGGATATGGATCCTTCTACTGCAGTCTATCGGTCTGCAGGAAGACTACTATTCCAGACTAAGGTTGAAGATGTAAAGAAACTTCTTGCAGAACAACAAGAAAAGAATGAAGTTAAAATCACATCATTAACAAATAGAGAAAAGAAACTAGTTGCTTCAGTAAAGGAACTACAAGATAAGCTTATGGGAAAATAATTACTTTCCAAAATAGAATTTCTAATAATGTGTGAGTAGACATTTCATGTCATTTGAAGTAGAAAACATTGGTATTGATTTATTGAACGATGAACAGCTAGAAAATCTAGCCGCTATAATCGAAAGTAAGGTTTGTTCGCAAATTCAAAATCATCAATATTGGCAGCTCATTACTGACTTTAACATTCTTGTAATTCTGAATCAAGATGAAGATAAACTACTAACTCTTGCGCTAGATTGTGAAATAGCTGGTAGTTTAACGTCTTCGCAACTAGAAGATTTTCAATCAGAAATATTTGAATATGGTCAGAGTACCCTAAAGGAGGAGCTAGAATGTCTGAAAAATTCATGAAAATCATAGAAATTTTGAAGAAAGAAAAAATTTCGAATGCTAGTGTTTTTACTCATCAAAATGCAGATCCCGATTCAATAGCTTGTGCTATTGGCTTAAAAGATCTACTAATTCATTTTATTCCTTCATTAACAGTAGATCTATTTGCGTCTACAATAAGCACATTATCGAAAAACATGCTAACTATTAGAAACGAACTTTTTCATGCTAGATTGTTGAATAAACGTTTAGAAGCTATTTTCTTATGTGATACAAACAATCTTATGCAAATAGGAGAGTTTGATTTTGAGGAAGGTATCATAGAACAAATTCCTTTGTTCATTATTGATCATCATTCGTTTCATGAATTTACACAAAAAGCTAGAGTTTCAATCATAAAACAATTATCTTCTTCTTCAGAGATAATTTCACAATTCTATTTAGACTTAGATGCACCTCTCACAGCAGATCTAGCTACAATACTATTAGTTGGAATTTTATTTGATTCTAGACGATTCAGATACATTTCTGAATCTACTTTCAAAATTGTGCAATTTCTTATTGAGAATGGTGGAAATTACGAGGAAACTCTTTCAACTCTTCATCAACCAATGAAGATTCCAGAAAAAATTGCTCGCATAAAAGGAGCAAGACGATTGAAATTCTTCAAAATAAATAATCACATCTTTACCATATCTTATGTCAGTAGTTATGAATCTTCGTTAGCAAGAGCTTTGATAAGTTTAGGTGCAGATTTTGCACTCACAATTGCAGTTCAGCCAGATAAAGAAATCAGGATGAGTATGAGATGCACAAATGATTTTGCTAAACAGAATAATGTCAATCTCGGAGATATGGCGAATAAAATAACAAGTATGTTTCCAGGTTCAGGAGGAGGACATTCGACAGCTGCAGGTATTAATTTACTTAAAACAAACAAACTACCAAATGAAACAGAAGAATTACTTGAACTCTTTTCTAATATTATTATGGAGGAAATTAAGCAGTCTTGATACTGATTGCTGGAGGAGAAAAATTGAAAAGTTCACTTATCTCCTTTGCAGAATACAGTTTTAGTTATTTTTTGAGAGAGCAACCCACTTTAACCGATATAGAACTTTCAATTTCTGAAGGAGAGTTTGTAATAATTACAGGAGCTAGTGGTTCAGGAAAAAGTACTATCGCATATTCAGTACTTGGTCTCATTCCATTCTTCTATTCTGGAGATATAAAGGGCAAATCACTGTATAAAAATAAAGATATTTCTGAAGTACAATTATCAGAACACTCAAAGAATATAGGATATATCCCTCAAAGGATTGATAATTCATTTGTAACACCTTACGTTTTCAGTGAACTTGCCTTTCCTCTTGAATATATGGAGAAAATGGATGAATTAGAAATAATCAAGAAGCTAGAATCTCATTCTCTGAAATTAAATACTAGTGACTTACTTACAAGAAAAATTCACGAACTTTCAGAAGGTGAAAAACAATTAGTCTCCTTTAGTAGCGCAACAATAAACAATCCTGATGTAATCATTGCAGATGAACCTTTGGCAAACCTTGATCGTAAGAATAAGAAGCTGATTTTATCTATGTTCAAAGATTTTCATAATTCAGGAAAAACACTAATAATAACTACTCATGATTATAAAACGTATTTACCAATTGCAACTCGTCTCATTCACATTTCTGGAGGACGAATACAGGACGATACTACCATACAGAAACAAGAAAAGGAATACGCAAAGGTTGACTTTGAGAAACAATTCCTGAATATTAAGGAGAACATGAAAGTACAAACACCTGAAGATGTTGCAATTGAGATAGAGAATCTAAGTTTTAGATATTCGGACAATTTTCATTTACAGAATATTTCTTTTTCTATCCAAAAGGGAAATGTTATTGGCATTATAGGAGATAATGGATCTGGTAAAACAACTCTCTTGAAGATTCTATGTGGGTTGTTGGAACCACATTCAGGTAAAGTCAGTATTTTTGGAGAACCTATTAATAATATTTCCTGGAATGAGTTAACTAAAAAGATTGGAGTAGTCTTTCAAGACCCTGATAAGCAATTCTTCGAGAGTACAGTAAAGGACGAAATTGCCCTTATCTCAAATAATCTAGGTCATGAATATCATGGAACAGAAATTTCATCCAATCTCATAGAATGTGGTTTAGAAAATTATGATTCATACAATCCCCATTCTCTATCTTATGGCGAGAAGAGAAGACTTGTATTTCTTGTTTCGAATCACCATCAACCAGATATTATTCTGATTGATGAAATTACAGTTGGAATGGATCAGCAAAACAAAACTTGGATAAAAGATAAGATTTCAGAACTTAAAGAAGATAATAAAACCATAATTATAATTTCACACGATTGGGATTGGTTAGGTGGAATTGTAGATTCTATCATTTATCTCAATGAAGGAAGAATTGCTTCATTTTTAAGTGCTGAAACTTTCAACAATGAACTTCTAAAAAATGCCTTAGGAAAGAATTTGAAAGAGGGGGAAGAAAAATGAATACTTCTGCAGTTATCTTCAACAAAGAGAAGATGCGGTTTCAGAGTAAAGCAATCCTTGATCCACGTTCTAAAGGAATTTTTCTTTTGGTAGTACTTATTAGTGTCTTATACTCAAGTAATCTATATTTGCTTGTTAGTCTAGCGTATCTGTCCCTTACACTCATCATTATCGCTAAAATTAGATTTAAACATCTGATAATTTCAATTCTGTTTCTATCTCTTTTCTCTTTAATTGCAACTCTTTTAGCATGCTATGTAGCTTCTGTTGAAAGTCCGTATACTCTCTTTCTAATTTTCGAAACAAGATTCCTAACAGCTTTCTCTATTGCATCTTGGTTTTTCTTAACAGTTGAACCATATGAACTTGCAGTAGCATTAGAAAAATTGTATATTCCCTCGAAACTTGTATGGTTTATAATTATGATTTATCAATTCATTCCAGTTGTAACAAAGGAAGCTCAAGAAATAAATGAGATAAAGAAACTTAAAGGACTGAATGCGAAAAAGTGGGAAATTCTAAAGCAGATGTATATTTTGAAGAAAACTCTCAAACCATTAGTTACAGGGGCAATAAATAGAGGAGTAGATTTAGCAGAATCAATGGTGATGAAAGGTTTTGAGCCTAAAAGAAGAGAAGTATATGCATTTAGTATAAGAATAAAAATTGTTGATCTTATCATAATGATTCTTTCTATACCCTCCTTAGTGTTGATAATAATTTATCTTTAAAATCAAGTTATCTATTACTTAAGAATTTTACAATAAAGTCTTGCATTTCCTCTTGTACTTCTTGAATTGGTTTATTTACATCAAAGATATGGAATAAGTCAGGGTATTTTTCTGCTAAATTGAGATAAATTTCTCTTACTCTTTGAAGACTTTCTTTCTTCTCAAATGTATTAACACCTTCTTCCCTTTCTGTGGCAATTCTAGAAATAGCTTCATCTACATTAAGATCTAGAAGAAGTACTAGGTTTGGAACTAAAGATACTTTCAAGTTTTCTTCTAGAATATATTGCCAATCCAATCCTCTTGAACCTTGATAAGCGACTGAAGAGAAATAATATCTGTCAGTTATGACGATTTTACCATCTTCTAACTGCGGAATCACTTCATCTTTGAGATGTATTTTCCTATCTTCCAAAAACAAGTGGAATTCATCTTCAACCGGAAGTCGTTCAGGAGCAAAAAAACTCTCCCTGAGTTTACGTCCAGGTAGGGAATATCTAGTGGGTTCGGTGGTATAAACGGCATCAAAACCCAAAGCACTGAGGTATCCAACTATTAGACGTGAATGAGTAGTTTTTCCAGAACCATCGATCCCTTCAAAACATATGAACACTCCAGAAGAAGAAGTTTCTGACATAACACCCAATGAGTACAAATAGAATAAAACAATTTTGGTGACCTACATATAAGAATAGTAAAGAATCATAAATCAAAAGGGAATTCTCCTACAAAATTCAGAGAAATCTTTTTATTAAGTGCAATTTGGGTTAAACTCGATAGACACTTCCTATCAACAAACAAACGAGTGATATAATGTTCTCAGACAATTTTAATTCTCTAATAGAATATGCTATAAAATCCCTAGAATCCAATGGGTTTAGTAGTTATGAAATTAGCAGTGTTGATCGTTTACACTCATTAACAAGATTTGCAAATTCAACCATTCATCAAAATGTATCAGATCACACTTATCGATTTATGTTTAGAGTCTCTGAAGGAAAAAAACTATGTTCAATATCATTGACTTCATTGACAAAAAAATCAATTGAATCAAGCATTTCACAAATGAAATCAATGCTAAGTTTTGTACCTGAAATACCCTTCTTCCAAGGATTCACAGAAAAAACTGAATCAACAATTGATTCCATTAATTCGACGGGTGATTTACTAGATGAATTCCAAAGAGCAGATATTGTTGAAACTGCTATTAATGAAGCAGAAAAGGTTGATAAAGAAGTGAAACTTGCAGGTGCAGTTCATATTACTGACTTATGCTTTCAAATCATAAATTCCAATGATATTGATTTATCTCATCGAATTACTTACAATGGTTTAGTCATAAATGCCTTAACTGAAAAGGAAGGGAAGGGATATGCAAAAGAAGAACAATATGTGAGAGATCCTTCTAAACTCAATCCAGTTGAGTTAGCTAGAAAAGCAACAGAGTTTTCAGTAAATACATGTTATTCAAAAGACTATGAACCGGGGGAGTATGAAGTCATTCTATCACCTTCAGCAACAAGAACCTTAATGAGATTTCTCTCATTTGGTTTTAATGGAACAGGATATCATGAAGCTCAAAGTTTCATTACTGATCAAATCGGTTCACAATTATTTGATAATAAACTAACTCTCCAAGATGATCCTTTAAATCCTGATACTCTGCTATCATCCCCAATAGATGGGGAAGGAGTATGGAAGAAACCATCCTTCCTTGTTGAAGAAGGCATTCCAAAAACTGTAATTTATAACAGTTTTCTTGCATCCAGATATCTAAATAACAAAGAAGGGACAACCGGACACCAAATAATCCCTTATAGCGATTATATTTTCGGAGGTGTTATGCCGATAAATCTAGTTCTTTATCCAGGTGATTCATCAGTTCCTGAGATGATAGAAGAAACTAAGAAGGGGTTCTATATTAACAGATTACATTATACAAATTTCGTTAACCGAAAACTTGGTGCCATTACAGGTTTGACAAGAGATGGTTTACTGTACATTGAGGATGGAGAAGTGGTTTCTGCTGCAAAGAATTTTAGATTTACAGACAAGTTAACTCAATGTCTAAAAGATGTTCCTCTAATAAGTAAAGATGTAGAAAAAGGGATTACATGTAATTGTCCAGGGATTAAACTTAATTCTTTCAGCTTCACAGGCAAAAGTAAACATTAGCTATAAGATGATTTGGTGAAATAGATGATTAGTAATGTAGAAGAGGTTTACAAAAGAATACAAAGCACAATCAATAAAACCCCAGTTATGACATCGTCCACTTTAGATGGGTTAGTAAAAGCAAAATGTTACTGTAAAATGGAGAATTTCCAAAAAACAGGATCTTTTAAGTTTAGAGGAGCTTTTAATGCTATTTCCTGCTTATCACCAGAATTAAAAGAGAAGGGGGTAACAACTCATTCATCTGGAAATCATGCCCAAGCTCTGTCTCTTGCCGCTAAAATGGCTGGAGTAAAAGCAGTTGTTGTTATGCCTGAAAATGCACCAAAGATTAAAGTTGCGGCAACCAAGAGTTATGGAGCAGAGGTAGTTTTTTGTGGTAACAAACCAACAGATAGAGAAAAAACATCTGATGAACTTATTGAAAGATTTGGCTATACCTTAATTCATTCTAATAATAATTTAGACGTTATTCATGGTCAAGGTACAGTATCTTATGAATTAATCAAAGAAGTTGGTGATTTGGATTATATGCTTGCTCCTTGTGGAGGCGGAGGATTATTATCTGGAACTGCAATTGCTACAAAAAATCTTTGTCCGAATGCTAAAGTTATTGGTGTTGAACCTAAAAATGCTGATGATGCTTATAAATCCTTTAAAGATGGTAAGAGATATCTTGTTGAAAATCCAAATACTATCGCAGATGGATTAAGGGTATCATTGGGGATAAATTCCTTCAAAATAATAAAAGAAAAGGTTGATGACATTATAACCGTTACAGAGGAGGAAATTGTTGATGCAATGGAATTCCTATGGTCACGTATGAAACTTGTTGTTGAACCATCAGGTGCAGTGTCATTAGCTGGTGTTTTATCTGGAAAAATCAAGTTAGAATCGAAAAGAATTGGTATAATTATATCAGGTGGGAACATAGATTTAACTAAATTCTTTTCACACATAAGAAACAAAATAGAATAAAAAAAAAGAAAAGAAGATTATTTTAGTATTGAGGAGATGAGGGACTAGAACTTCCTTTTGATTTTGGAATTATCACTTTTACTACCAAAATTACTATTGCAGCTACTGCTAGAGCTCCTCCAACTATTCCAAGTATAATTGATCCAATGAGACCTAAACCTCCACCTAGAAATCGTCCTGGATCTGCTGGTGAGACTAAGGTACTGTCATGAGGAACAAATTCAAAAGAAATTGAACCATTTAGACCTGAGTGATCAACACTGAACATAAAAATCAAATTAGGATCAAATACTCCAAATTCGACTTCAAATGTAACATGGGATATGTTAGAATCATCGTATGTCACAAATTGAGTTGCTGAAAACGGATCTAAGCAATAATACTTATTCCAAACAGAATGACGTCTAAACCTATAATCTCTTACTCCATCATAATTATGAAGATTATATGTAATACTATCTCTAGTTCCATTAATTATTACGATTTTTAGATTGTACCAAGTATAGTCTGGTACAGTTACTTGAATGATATAAAGATCATAATCATTAATTGCTGTGTCAAAGGTTCTAGAAAGATATCCACTTCCATCTTCATTAAGAGTTGCATTAATATAGTTGATATTTACTGAATCAAATGGTTCTGGAACATTAGAATCTTCTTTAAATCTTAGAGTTACTGTTACTGGTTCAGAGTAAAAAACACCATAACTTGGGTAAGCATAACCCGTGTTGTTGTACAAAGCTAGAAGATCTATTAGTAGGTAATATGTTGTTATTTCCCCGGGAGATAATATATTAAGCATCTGTGTATCAGTTTCTCCGTATGGTTGATAAGTTCCTAAAACTTGTTGAGTTCCAAGTCTAAAGAAAACGTAGCCTTGACGATTTAGGTCAAATGAGTCTTTAAAGATGTAATAGCCCACTTCAGCTGTATAGTTATTTTGAGTTACTAAGCTAATATTATAGTTATGATATCCAAAGTTTGAGTTCTCTATTTTAATCAATTTGTAATTAGAAGAATCTCCATTTCTCTGACTAATACTAAAATCTAAGCTTCCACCCAAGTAAGTTTCAGAGCTGACAGTATTGAATTCTATTGTCAAATCATAAGTACCTTCATTTTGGTTCATAAAGAAATAGTACCCTGGCTCTAGAATTATTTTAGTTGCGGCCATAGAATCTGCTTGTAGTGAATAGGTTCCTCTAAATACATTTTCTGCATCGAGATGTTTGAAGTACCATACATTAAAAGGACTCATTCCAGTCATGTTGAAATAAACAGCTTGTGTTTCTTCAATTTCAATACCATAATAGAAGAAACTATCATCATAGTCATATTGGTCTTCTGGTTGAAGAATAGGTGGTGTATCTAACTCTTCTACAGAGAAGAAATAATCGAATTCAATCCATGACATACCATCTCGTTCTGCTTCAATATAAACTACAACTGTTGTATCATACTCAAAATGATATAGTCTTTTGTTTGTTGGATCAGTATCAATTGTTCGGTCGTAATAACTAGGTACAGAACTCAATGTTTGCCATTTAACAGATGGAGAAATGTAAGCTTCAGTATCATAATTGTCAAATTTGATATATTTGAATAGGTAGGTTCCTTTATTCAAGTTCAAATAATAAGCATGAATAGTTTCTTTGTTCTGATTTTCTTCAAAAGTTTGTTTTGTTTCATTCCAAATATTATTTGGTTCATTTACAAAATAACCAGCTGCCAATTGATTAGCTGAAAGGTTGTTTACATCAATTTCTTGAGGTTGAATAATGATGTAGTTATAACTATTTGATAGAAGGTATATGAAATAATCTCCTTTAGCTCTTGCTACAAGTGGTTGAATATCTCTGGTTAAACCATTAACACTTCCTGAATTTGAGAGAACATCATCAAGAAATATCAAGTAATCCATTCCTGCAGTAGTTTTGAAATTAAGATCAAACATCTTGCCAGCAACTAGAGATACTTTGAAAACGTATAAGATGTCAGGATATAACTCGAGAGCGGTTTTGGAATTTAATGAAAGATATCCTTGGTTATTTATACCTGTAGTTATCTGTAAATTGGGCCCAACACCAGTGTTATTAAAAGCTTGAAAATATGTAGGTAATTGTTTCCATTCTGCACTATCAAGATCAAATCTTCTGTAGCTATTATATAAAATTGAATCTGTTGAAATTCTGAAATCTGTTGAATCATTAGCCATATTTTCCGTTACAGATTGACTGTCCAGATGAACATACCTTATATCTGTATCATACTCAGCTTCCAAATACTGGTTTTCTCTTATTCTCTGGCCGTCTAAAACCCCATATCCAATATTGTCTTCTTCTTGTAAAGTATAGGTTTGGGTGGTATTCCAATCATACCCCAACACACTAATTGAAGTGAATGTAGACAATATCAGAATAGATGAAATTAAGCAACTGAGAATAATTAATTTTTTTCTATTATAATTCATATGAATCAAAAGAAAGTACAACATTTTAGATACAAAAACATTGCGAAAGTTTTCTGACAAAATGAAAATAGAAAATAGTGTGATTTTGCTTGAATCACTCCTTTTTTATCTTCTCAAGAATCTTCTCTACTATTTTTCCAAATATCTTTTCTACCTTTTCATTATTCAGAACAGCAGGCCTTCCCAAGTCTCCAGCCTCACAGATTTGTGTAATTAATGGAATGGCACCTAAGAAATCTAAAGATAATTCTTCAGCCATTTTCTTCCCACCATCTTTTTTGAATATGTAAGTAGGTTCATTACAATGAGGGCAGATAAAACCAGACATATTTTCGATAATTCCAAGTATAGGTACTTTGACCACTTGAGCAAAATTTATTGATTTTGTTACGTCAAGTAAAGAAACATCTTGGGGAGTTGTAACTATAATCATCCCATCTAAATCTTTTATTGTTTGAACAATAGAAAGGGGCTCATCACTACTTCCTGGAGGCAAGTCAACCACTAGAAAGTCCAGTTCACCCCAATTTACATCAGCTAGTAATTGTTTAAGGGCTTTAATCTTCATGGGGCCTCTCCAAATTATAGCTTGGGATTTATCTTGAAGTAGAAATTCCATAGACACAATCTTTATCTTCTCAGCTTCAACTGGCATAATTTTATTGTCTTTCGAGGACATTTGATCATCCTCAACGCCAAACATTAAAGGTACGTTAGGACCAGTAATATCAGCATCAAGAACTCCAACCTTGTAACCCATGTTTGATAAGGTTTGAGCAAGATTAACAGTCACAGTCGTTTTACCTGTACCTCCTTTACCTGAAAGTACAGCAATTGTATGTTTTATTCTAGAAAGTGTCTCTGCAATTTTTTTATCTTCCTCAGTTAGGGGTATTGCTTGCATTATAAATTTCTCCTAAGTTAAGCTGACGTAATAGCCAGACCTTAAAAACACAATGATATGACTACAAATACTGTCTAGGGTATAAGATTTTTAAAGAGGAATTTTTTCTTATATTTGGAATTCAAAAATTTTCATTTTTTGAGGTAGAACGATGAACGAATCAACCTATGATGTAGTTATAATTGGTGCAGGCATTTTTGGTATGGCAACCGCATATCATATAAAGAGAAGTAATGAAGACCTTAAAGTATTAGCAGTAGACAAAGCAGCATCAGCAGGAGCAGGAAACACATCACAATCGGCAGCAATGTTCAGAGATACATTCTCTTCTGAAGTTAATTTACAATTAAGTAGCACAACGAGAAATTTCTTCAGACATATTCAAAATGATTTAGGTATTGATTTGTCTCTAAAGGATATTACTTACTTATGGTTAATGGATAGACAGCAATTTGAGAGAAATAAACCTGCTGTTGAATCAATGCTTGAAAACAAAATCAGAATAGAAATTCTTGAGAAAGATGATATAAAACGAAAGATTCCTGAATTAGTTACAGATTTTGATGATAATGATGATGCTCAAATGCTTGGTTTAAAAAATATAGACTATGGTATTCTAGGCTACGATTGCGGAGAACTTGATGCAGATAAAATTACCAGGGATTTCTATGAAAATGAATTTAGGAAACTGGGAGGAGAAACTCTATATTCAACATTAATAACTGAATTAGTTTTAGAACCTGAAATGGAGAAATTAGGAATCCCAGGAGAACCAGTTGGATGGCAGAAGAAGAGAGTTGGGTCCGTATTGACAGATAAAGGGAATACCATCAAATCAAAGATATTCATTATTGCAACTGGTGCATGGGCAAATGAATTGCTCCTACCATTAGGTATTAACTGCCACGTAATGCCTTTGAAGAAGTATATGTTTAGAGTTCAACATGACAAATTATCTGGATTCTTAGAAAATGAATTTTTTAATGAAGAGAAAACTACTCCTTTCTTTATCTTCCCAGTATATGGTTTACATATAAAAACAGTAAAATACAACAATAGTATTTGGATAGGAGGGGGGTCAGTTACAGGTAAACCTTTCATTATTACTGATCCTGTCAAGATTAAGGACGAGAATAATCCTTTAGATGATACCGATGCAAATCCCAGAGATTACGAATTTGATAGATATCTAATTATGTCAGAATATTTACCCGTTCTAAAAGATCTTCCCCTAACAAACAGTTGGGGAGGATTTTATGCGATGAATACTATGGATAAAAATCCCGTGGTTTTCAAACCTGAGGGAATTAAAGGATTGTTAATAGTTACTGCTGGCTCAGGAAGCGGAATCATGAAAACTGATGCCATTGGACGAATTGCAGAAGCACTGTATAATAATAAAGAGCATGCAGAACTTTATGGTGGGATTTCTTTCAAGGTTTCTAGATTAGGATTAAAAAATAGAGAAGTAGATAAGGAATATTTCGTCATTTAAATAAGAAAAGAGAGAATATATTATTTTTCATTTCTGAACAAAGTATATAAAATAGTTAGTTTCATCTTTGGATATGGTCTGGATTTCCTATGGTATAGGTATTGCTTCTTTATTCTTTCTAGTTCTAGGAGGAATACTGGTTGTAGGAAAACAGTTTCGTACATCTTCACTAGCTTCTTATTATTTTCTTAGCATAATTGTTTGTATTATGGGATGGGTAATCTGCAATATGCTTGTAGTTATTTCTAGTCAATTGGAAACGCTGTCTCTTTCAAAAGCATTATTTTGCTCAAGATTTGCAACGATAATAAGTATGGTAGGTATGGTGGCAACGGTTTTATTTGTGAGAACCATAAGTCAAAAAAGAGCCCATAACCCGTACATATTAGCAATTACACTCTTCCTTTTCGGAGGAGTATTTGGTTTAACTGTTTCTAGCGATTATGAAGTAGTACATCAGTTAGTAAAATCAGGTAATTATTATTTTGCTATAGCAAAAACGAGCATTATCTGGGTAATCTTTGATGCAGGTTTAGCATTATTTGCAGGTTCTGTTTTCTTATTTTACTTGATAAAACAACATAATTTTGCAGAAAAAAGATATCGAAGAACAGTAGAGATTATGATTGTAGGAGTAATTATTGCTTATTTTGTTAGTGCATTAATTTTTGCAATACGAAAAATCTTGTATGCAATTACTGATGTAGTAATGCTTTTACACTTTGAATATATTGCAGTAGCTGCTGGAGCTTTGATTATTGGTATTTCAATTTACTTGGGGGGAATTGAAGCATTTTACTATTCTACAGAAGTTCATGTAATATATATTTTTGATAAAGATGGTACATCAATATACTCAGCTTCTGCAAAAAAAGCCGTTACTCTTAGAGGTCACAGTGTATTAGGTGTAATTGCAGCTTTCTCTGAGTTTGCAGGAGAACTTGTAGGGAAAGATGTTTATCCTAAAGAAATTGATTTAGGTGATAATTGTCTTATGATTGAGACTCAAGGGAACTTTGTATGTTTTCTCAGCAGTAAAATTTCAACAGCTTATCTAAGACAAGCTATTAAGAAGTTACTTACTAATTTAACACATGATCTAAAAGAAGAAAACATTTCTGCATTAGTTGAGAAGTATTTTGCTTTCAAACCAAGAGTTTCAAAACCATTTGAATAACTATTGAAGTAGATTATTATCCATTCTTACTGTATTTCATAAGCTCAAAGATAACTCTTTTAATCTGTTATCTGTGTCACCAGCAAAAGACTAAGTCTCCTGTTTCATAAATATGAAAATTGACAGAAGTTAAGGAGGATTCCGGATGACCTTTCTAGATGACATACGAGAAATAGAAAAAAAATGGCAGAAAAAATGGCAAGAAGATCAGGTATTTGTAAACAAAATAGATAGTCCATACCCCAAATGGTTCATAACAGTACCTTATCCATATGCTTCAGGACCTTTACATATAGGACACTGTAGAACATATAATATTGGAGATATTTTCGCAAGATATAAAAGACAAAGTGGTTACAATGTGTTTTGGCCTATGGCTTTTCACATAACTGGAACTCCAGTTCAAGCAGTTGCATTTCAAATTAAAAGCAAAGATAAGGAAGTGTGGGAAACCTACATAGATTATGTTTCTATTTACGAAAAAGATCCAGTTATCGCAAAAGAGATTGTTGCATCCTTTAAGGATCAAAAAAATGTTGCTAATTTCTTTGCTAATGCCATTATTCAAGACTTTCTGGGTATGGGGTTCTCATTAGATGATACTCGTCAATTTACTACAGGAGACAAGGAATATAACAAATTTATCGAATGGCAATATAAAATACTCAATGAGAAGAATCTGATAACAAAGGGGAGCTATCCTATCTTATGGTGTATTAATGATAAGAATGCTGTTGGTGAGGATGACATTCAAGATGGGGATTTACTCAAAGTTGAAGTTAGTGAATTTGTTGGAATTAAATTCAAATTAAGTAATGGAACCTTTTTAGTTGCTGCAACATTGCGTCCTGAAACCATATACGGAGCAACAAATGTTTGGATTCATCCAGATGCAGATTATAATGAAATTGAAATTGATGGTGAGAACTGGATCGTTTCTAGAGAAGCTGCTGAGAAATTAAGAGAGCAAGAACATAATATTAGCATTATCCGTGAAATAAAAGGCAAAGAAGTTGTGAATGAAGAAGTAACAGTTCCTATAACTGAAGAAAAAATCCCTATCTATCCAGCAACCTTTGTAGATACTGATCATGCAACAGGTGTTGTATATAGCGTTCCTGCACATGCGCCATATGATTATGCAGCCTTGATAGATTTGCAAAATGATGATGCAACTATTGAAGAATATAACTTGAATCAAGAACGTCTAAGTCGTATCAAACCAATATCATTAATTTCTGTAAAAGGTTATGGTGATTTTCCAGCTGTTGAATTATGTAAAATGTTAGATGTAAAAAGCCAAGAAGATAAACAGAAGTTAGAAAAAGCAACACAGACCATCTATAAGGATGAATTCTATTCTGGAATTATGAAAGAAATCACTGGAAAATTCAAAGGATTAGAAGTAGAACAGGCTAAAGATGCAGTAACAAGTAAACTAAAAGAGGATAATTTAGCAACTGCTGTTTTTGAAACTTCTAAAAAAGCACTTTGTAGATGTGGGGCTCAGATAATAGTTGCCGTATTGCAAGATCAATATTTCCTTAATTATGGGGATGAAAAATGGAAAGAAACAGCCTTTAAAGCATTAAATAAGATGACAATCACTCCTGACAAATATAGACAAACCTTTGAAAGTACATTTAACTGGTTAGATAAACGACCTTGCGTTAGAAAGAGAGGATTAGGAACAGAGTTCCCAATGACCAAAGGAGAGGGATGGATAATAGAATCATTAAGTGATTCTGTTATTTACATGGCATTTTATACCATCATTAGGTCTATTAAAGAAAATAATATTCAACCTAATCAGTTGAAACCAGAATTATTTGATTATATCTTCTTGAACAAAGGAAAAATGAAGGAAGTCAGTGATCAAACTAGTCTTTCAGTGGAAATTATCAAAGAGATGAAAGAATCTTTTGAGTACTATTATCCAAATGATTTGCGACACACTGCAGTAGCACATATCTCAAACCACTTGTCATTTGCAATCTTCCATCATGTTGCCATCTTTCCTGAGAAATATTGGTTACCAGCATTTTCATTGAATGAAATGTTAATTCGTGAAGGACAAAAAATGGGTAAAAGCAAAAGAAATGTTATACCTATTGCTCAAATTCCAGAAAAATATAGTGTTGATTTAACAAGATTGCATTTAGCTTCAATAGCTACAGCAGATACTGTGGTTGATTGGAGGGAAACAGAAGTTAATTTTGCTCTACAAAGATTAAGAAAATTCTGGGAATATGCTAATAGAAGTGTAGATACTGTAAAAACTGAGAATTTAACTCCAGCTTTTCCTTCAAGAATTTTCTTATCTTCTGTTAAAACAAACTTAAAAAAAGCTTTGAAAGCAATAGAAGACTCTAATATCCGAGATTATGTATTAGAAGGATTTTACAGCAATATTAGAGCTATAGATGAATATCATAAAATTGCTGAACATCTGCAAAGAGAAGAGAGAGAGACCATATTAAGAGAAGTAATTGAACAGATTATAGTCATAATGGCTCCAGTAATTCCACACATATCAGAGGAATTGCATGAAAGAATGAATAACCAAGGATATGTCTCTCTAAAACAATTTCCTGAAATCAAAATTACTGAACAGGATAAATCAAACTCTCTTCAAGCTAAATTCATCAGCAATCTTCTTGAGGATATTGAAGAAATAGTTAAACTTGTTAAAACAACACCTAAGAAGATTCATATTTACATTAATGCAGATTGGAAGAATGAATTATACAGAGTAGCACAAGAGATTTTTGAAAATGAAGCGGTTAAAATTGGCAAGATAATGAGTGCTGCAAAAGAAAGCAAAATCTTGAGTAAATATATGAAGGAAATTGCTGATGAAGCAAAACAGATGTTAAGAGACCCATCAATTTTCAGAATTGAGATGTTATCCGCGGAAAACCAGAAAAAAGCTATAGAAGGTTATAGAGAGTTCATTAGCAGATCCTTTGTTGATGCAGAAGTTTTAGTACATATTGCGTCTGATAAAGAAATTTATGACCCTAAGAACAAAGCACAAAAAGCTCGTCCAATGAGACCAGCTTTACTCTTAGATTAGGTGATTTTTTTTCTCATTCTCTTTTTCTTAATTTCGCTTATTTCTCGAGAATTTAATGTTCTCTTGGCATATAATATTGCCTAATGGATAGGTTTTTAAAAGGTTCTTTGGCAATTACACAAGAGCGTAAATGCAATTCTAATTTGCAATATTTTATGTTCATAAAAGTACGGAAGTATTAAATACTTCATGCAGTAAAATAGTACTGCGACAGGATACTTTATCTTAGAACGTGGGGCAAAGAAATGATGGTACCTAACTCAAAAATTGATGGGATCACTCTTAAAAAAATGATGATTACAGCTGCTCATAATCTAGAGCAAACTAAAGAAGAGTTAAACGCAATTAACGTTTTTCCAATACCAGATGGAGATACTGGTGTAAATTTATTTTTAACAATAAGAACTGTTGTTGAACAATTTAATGAGATAGATCCTTCTACTATTCAAGAAGCTGCACAACTAATAACTAAAGGTAGTTTTCTTGGTGCTAAAGGTAATTCAGGTGTCATTATTTCCCAATTTTTCCAAGGTTTCAGTGCTGAGATTGAAGAGCATGATGAAGTAGGAATTGAAGAATTTGCAAAAGCACTTGAAGCAGGTTCTGAATGGTCTTACGATGCTGTGCTTCACCCAACAGAAGGAACCATACTCACAGTTATAAAAGATACAGCAGATAAAGCTAAAGCAATTGTTTCCAATGGTGGCGATTGGACTGAGATGATTACTGAAACTTATAAAACAGCCGTTAAATCTCTTGAAAACACTCCAAATCTTTTACCAGTTTTGAAAGAAGCAGGTGTTGTTGATGCTGGAGCTATGGGGTTTGTTAATGTATGGTTGGGTTGGTGCTTCCAATTAATGGATACCTTAGGAATAAAAATAGACCACATCGAAGAAGAATTGGCTAAATTACAAAATGGAAATTAATATCCATTTCTATTCTTATTTATTTTTTGTTTTAAAAAGAAGATAGAATGATAATATTATCATTCATAGTTTTTGTTTTGTTGAAGAACTTTATCTATAAAATCTGGTATCTTCACACCAAATTCTACTTTGTTATCTTTAGATCTAACATTTCTAACAGCAATGGTTTCCGCTTCTATTTCCTTATCACCAACATTGATGATATATGGAACTTTCTGCATAGTAGCATGTCGTATTTTGTACTCCATTCTTTCACCACTAAAATCTGCTTCAGCTCTGATACCAGCTTCAACAAGTTCATCAGCCACTTTCTTGGCATATTCTGCATGAGAATCAGTTATTGGAATCACGACTGTTTGAACAGGACTTAACCATATAGGCATCTTTCCTGCATAATTCTCTACAATTATTGCTAAGAATCTCTCCATACAACCGTAAATAACTCGATGAATAACGAATGGACGATGTTTTTGTCCATCTTCTCCGAGATAATTGATATCGAATCTATCTGGAAGATTGAAATCAACCTGGATAGTTGCCAATTGCCATCGTCTGCCAATAGCATCCTTAACGTCTACGTCTATTTTGGGGCCATAGAACGCACCATCACCCTCTTTGACTTTGTATTTAATATCAACTCTTTCTAGAGCTTTCATTAATGCATCTGTTGCATGATCCCATCCAGCATCATCGCCAATAGCTTTTTCTGGTTTAGTACTAACGAAATACTCCCATTCTTCAAAACCAAAAGCTTTGTAGAAATGATCTACCATTTCAATTACTCTAACTATCTCATCTTCAAGTTGATCTGGTAACATGAAGATGTGGGCATCATCTTGAGTGATACTTAGTACCCTAAAAAGACCATGCAAAGCCCCAGACAATTCATAACGATAAACTGTACCCATCTCTCCCAATCGAACGGGTAGTTCGCGATATGAGTAAGCTTTTCTATTGTAAATCATCATGTGACCCGGACAGTTCATCGGTTTAATAAACCACTTTTCTCCTTTGAGATCAACTGGGAACATATTTTCCAGGAAATATTCAATATGACCGCTGGTTTGCCAGACTAATTCCTTGAAAATATGGGGGGTTTGAACAATTTCATATCCAGCTTTTCTATGTTCTTTAATCCAGAAGGCTTTCAAAATCTCAAGAATAATTGTACCTTTTGGATAAATCAATGGCATTCCTGGTCCCCATTCATCAGCGGTACCAAATAGATCAAGTTGAGATCCGAGAATTCTATGATCTCTTTTCTTGGCTTCTTCAAGCATATGAAGATGCTTTCTTAGCTGTTTCGGGTTGAAGAAAGCCACACCATAAACTCGTTGCAAGGACTCTCTTTGAGCATCTCCTCTCCAAAAAGCTGAGGAAGCATTTAGAATCTTTATTCCTTTAATTCGTCCAGTTGAAGGAATGTGTGGTCCTCTGCAAAGATCTTTAAAGGCCCCTTTTCCATGAGAATAGAATGACACTTCATCTACTTCTGTTTCCTCTAGAATCTCAACTTTGAATTTGTTCTTATCTTCAGTTTGATAATAATTTATAGCATCCTTCAGGGACAACTCTTCTCTTTTAAACTCAGAATTTTCTTGAATTACCTCGTCAACTCTTTTCTGTATCTGTTCTAAATCCTCTTGAGTAAATGGTTTCTTCACATAGAAATCGTAATAGAAGCCTACTGGTTCAATACTTGGTCCGATAGTTGGCCTAGCATCTGGGAATAAATCGACAACTGCACCCGCCATAATATGAGCTGCACTATGATTTAGAATATCAAGAGCTTCTTCCGATTTGTTTGTAAGTATCTCAAGTTTACTATTTTTTGTAACTTCATAAAATAAATCAACTAAATTGCCGTCAATTTTAGCTGCAACAGCTGCTTCAGCTAGCCTTGGTCCTATTTGTTGAGCTATACTCAAAATAGTACTATTCTTTGATACTTCCAACATATTTCCATCTGGTAGTTCTATTTTAACCATATAATCACCTGTAAAAATCTGTTCAAATTTCTCAAGAGGACAGCGTTTCTACTTAACAGTAGGGACTTAAAAAAACCGCTATATAATTGTTTCATATTCACCTAACATTGTCCTCAACTGTATTGTAGCAGAAAACTATAAAAGATTTTTTAATAAGCAGAAAACTAATACATAATTATCTTAAATATAAATACAAGAAGAAGAGAACCTATCATAAGCTTAATATTCCGTTTCGATTTTTTTTGAAACAGAACTCTAAAAGTATAATATAGTTCCATCACGAATGGAGATTTAGAAGATGAAGAAGAAACATTTTGCGAGTTTGTCGATTTTTCAAATTCTAGCTCAACTCAGAAGAGGGATATTTTATTTCTTTCTAAGTATATATCTTTGGGAATTTTTAGGAGTTTCATACACGGAAATGACATTGTTTGCGACATTGCCAATGGTGGCTAATATTGTTGCACAGTCCACAATATGGGGGAGAATTTCTGATAAATTCAAAAAGAGAAGATTGTTAATTGTATTTGGGGAGATTTTTGCAGCAATAGGTTATCTAATCGTATTTTGGATCCATAATAACATCAATAAGGGGAATGTTGGTGTTGGTCATATCAGTGAAGTCCTTTTTTCTCAAACAGATCTAACAAATTTAGCACAGTACATAATTACATTTGATAATGAGTTAATACCTAGTATTTTGCGAGTATCTGCCTATGTTATAATATTTGGTTTTACAATCATAGAAGCAGGATGGAGCAGTAGTAATCTTGGATGGACAGCATTAATTGCTGATTTAACAAGAGATTCAGAACGAAGTAGAACAATGGGTCTTTTGCAATTTGTTGGAGGTATTGGAAATATTATTGGTGTCACAGCTAGTGGGTTCTTATACCAGGATGGTTTTGGTTTTTGGTTGGGAGATTTGTTTTATATTTCTTCAGGGTTAATGATTTTCAGCATGTTTGCTCTCTTCCTGATACCTGAATCTTATGTTGATTTAGATGATGATTACTTTACGGAAATAGATGAAAAGGAGAACAAAAATGAACTAAGAAATATACATAAAGAAAGCAAAAAAGGTAAAACAGATTGGCCTACGAAGCTTTTCATTTGGTTTCTTATTGTTCTAGCGATTGTAAACATCGGTGGGAATAGCATAAATCAAATGATACAAATCTATGTAAGACTTCCAACCACGTTCAATGCTTCAGATATAGTTGTTGCACAATTAAGAAATACAAGCAGTATAGCAATGATTATCGCAGGTTTGGTTATAGGGTTCTTGACAACTCGATTTGGCGATTCAAAAATGTTGCTCATAGGGTTTTTGTTTGCTTTTGTTGGAACTATAGCTTTACCATTTGCTCCACATATCATAATTTTCTTTGCTTATATGGCATTAAAGGGAACATCCAGAGTGTGGATCCAGACAACTGCATATTCTATGGTAAACCGCGTAGTTCCATTAAAAGATAGAGGTAAAATGATGGGTTACTACAACGCCACGTTTTATTTATCGTGGGGTATGGGTGGGACCATCATCACAGGTCCTATAACAGATGCTTTGGCAGTAGACAAAGCTGATTTAACTTCATCAAATATAAAAGTCATAATGGCTTACACAATAATTTTCCTAATCTCATTGGGGATTATTTGTTACTTATTCATAGGTAAAATTGTAAGATTGCATAAAAGAAAGAGATCCAGCATCATAGGCATTTCATCATTGTTCCTATCTGGTTTAGGAGTTCTCACATTCTTTGTCTTTAAACCAATATCATATTTCTTTATCTATTTAGGATCAGCTATAGAGCGTGATTCATACGCTACGATAGTTGTATTCTTTATTGCTGCTGTACTTATTGCAGTGGGAATCTTAATGTATTTATTCTTTAGACCTAAGAATTTTAAATTACTAAATTTAGATAAAATTCCCGCAACAGAGTGATGCAATATGCCTATAGGTAGGATTTTGTTTGAAGATAGGATTTGCAATGCAATTTATGAAAAATCTGAAAAAAAAGTATTTGAAATCTTTTCTGAAATATCTGAAGTTATGAAAAACACTTCAGAGAAAATTGACATCTCATCCAAAGGTATAAAAGTTGATGAAATAAAGATACTTACGCCCATCATACCTTCAAAAATAGTGGGGATTGGTAGAAATTATGCTGGGCATACAAGAGAATTGGGAAACGAATTTCCTGAATTTCCATCAGTTTTTCTTAAACAAGTAGTAGATTAATTCAACATAAGGCATAGTCAAACTCCCTAACCTTTCTGAACAGATTGAGTATGAAGGAGAATGGTAGAGAACAATTTGGAACCTCTTGAGGTAACAGTTGAAAAAGAATAAATTCTTTTTATTCTATGAACTCATAATCTTGAATCTTTGGACTTTTTTGCTGAATCATTTTTGTTAGAAGTTCTTTTCCTTCAGCTTTTAGTATTCTTATAGGAATTTCAGAGAATTTGCTATGGTTTACAAGAATTTTGTCTTTCATTTGAATACAGGATATAATATCATCAAGAAGAACCTTCAAAGATGCCTGAGTTCCAACATTTTTTGAACCTGCACATAAGATTACAACCTTCGATTTATCCCATGGGTTGGGTAATAGTGCAATAATACCAGTTAACAATCCTATTTGTGATTCTTCGCTATAAGTTACATCAGTTAGTTTGCTGTAAATATTCTTGCTTGAAGGAGTTAGGAACTTGATAGGTAGATTTTCATCATATAAACTCATGATCTCAGAGGTAATCCTATTGACTGCTCCAGAACCAATTACCAACAAATTTTCATTCTTCGCATGACTCGCTTGATAATCCAATAGAGAATCTATCAAAACATTTTCAATTGGTATTTTTTTGATTTTATTAGCCCAATATGATAGCATCTGAGAAATTTCCGGAACATAAAGAGCATCAATTGTACTTGCTGCTTCTGTCATCCAAGAACCATAAACAATAGATAGTCGTAATGTATCTCCCATTATTAAACACTCAGGAAAATCACTCCAAGAGTACTTAAACTCTAAATTCATAATTGACGGTTTCTCAAGATCTCTAAATTCTTGTAACAAGCTTCTGAAGAAGTCACTAGAGATTAAATCATGGTTTGGTGAGTAAAAAACTCTATCAGAACCACCAAATTTTACTTCTTGTCTCTTTATGAGCTTTAATTCAGTTAAGCGGTCTAGAATATTGTAGAGTGTGCTTCTGTTTGTAATTGGTAATTTCTCTAGTAATTCAGATGCAGAAACAGTTTTTGAAAAAGATATGATTTGTGATAAAACCATCCTTCTTGTCGAATCAGAAAGGTAGTTTCTTATCTCCTTTTGATCTTCCATATAACCATCAATTCCTAGTATTCTATTCTTTATTAACTACAAAAAATCTTTGTTGGAGGGGAAGAATCTTATTTTAACTGAAAAGTTAAAAACATATTAAGTCAAAACAGATATGAGAGATATGAAAATTACCGAAGAAGATGTTATACCTATATTGAAGAATCTAATTAAAATTAAAACAGAAAATCCTCCTGGTAAGACACTTGATGCAGTAGAGTATATCAAAAATATTTTTGAGAAATTTGGAATTGAAACTAAGATTCAAGAGTATGCAGAGGGGAAAGCAAATGTTATAGCATCCTATGGAGAAGGAAGAATTACAATCATATTAACAGGTCATTTAGATACAGTCCCCGCGGGGGATGAAACAAGATGGAAATATCCGCCTTTTGCAGCTGAAGAACATAATGGGATGATTTATGGGAGAGGTTCAACAGATATGAAAGGAGCGGTTGCTGCTTTTATCGCAGTTCTTATTGCATTAAAAGAAAATAAAATCAAACTGAATAAGAAGATACTTTTCTTAGGAACATCAGATGAGGAAATTGGAATGGATGGCTCTCTAGCAGCAAAACAGGATGGCATAATGGAAGGATGTGAATTTGTTCTTGTTGGAGAACCAACTGAATTACAAGTGGGGATAGCTGAAAAAGGAACCCTATGGATTAAAGTTAAAGTCTTTGGAAAATCAGCACATGGTTCAACACCACATTTAGGAATTAGTGCCATTGAAGGAGCTGCTAGTCTTATCCCAAAAATGAAAGAAGCAGTTCCAGAGTTCAGTCATGAAGTTCTAGGAAAATCAACACTTAATATTGGAAAAATTTCAGGTGGAACTCTGATTAATGTAGTACCTGAATATTGTGAATTCAGATGTGATTACAGGCTTGTAGCAGACAATCTACGTGAAGGAGTCAAACGTAAGATTTTGGAAATTATAGATGAATATAATTTTGAAGGCCCTGCAAGAGCTGAGATTGAGATTATACATGAAATTCCTGCATTAGAATTAAGTAGAGAAGATGAAGTTGTGAAAACTCTAAAACAGAAGGCATTTGAAATTGGCAAGGAAAAAATCATTGGTTTAAATTATGGAACAGATGGAGCAATGTTAATTCCTGAATATAATACTCCGTTTGTTATAATGGGGCCAGGAAAACTTGATCAGCTACATGTTACAGATGAATTCACTGAAAAACAAGAAGTAATAGATTATGCAAATCTGGTTTATGATACCTTAATAGAAACTTACTCGTTGAAAAAGGAGTAAACCTTTTTCTCTATTTTTGAAAATGCAAATGTTTTAATGATTTGGAATGCCTTTTCTATATGGTAGTAGAGTAGGAAATTATATGAACAGCGAGTATCCTCTTAGCATTCCTTTGAGAGAAAGGCTAGAAAAACTCAAACAAATGAAGGCAATTGCTAAGAGTTTTAGAGAAGAGAATTTTTCACTCCCTTTGGATGAATCTAAGGCATTGAAGGACTTAGAAGATATTGTTCTAGAATGTACAAATTATGGGTGGCAAATTGACTCAATGCTTGAAGATGATAAAATATCTCCCTATGAATTTGAACAAATATCAACACATTTGGAGAAAATAAATGATCTTACGCATAAATTAGCGCAGAATCATCGTGAAAATGCAAAATTAATAAATAAAATATCTTCTATCTATCATACACTTTACAAGTTAGTACAAGAAGTAAGCTATCTTTCTGAAGATAATGACTCTGGATCAACTGATAATAAATACTATTCTAAAGAAATAGGTTATCAGATTGAAGAGAGTAGGTGCTGTGAAGTTCTTGAAGAAATGGTCACTTATTTCTTTGAAGAAGAAATTCCTCCTACAGAACGAAACATATCAAAACTAGAACGAGAGTTACTAAACTCTCTAGAAGTTATAAGTAATATCGAAAACGGGATTATTCTGAATGTCTTATACCTTAAACCACCGATAGTAATGGATGAAATATTAAACTCTATTGAGGTTCTTCGAATTCTGATTGATCCCATTCATACTCTGATAAAAAACAAGTATTTCAGAGAAGAGTTGAAGACTGCAAAAATAGGCCTTGAATTGATTTCTGATGATAAGAGTCTAAATATAGGTGAAACAATCAAAATTCGAGGGTTGTTTTCTTCAAAGAAAAAACGAATACCGGGTTTAGAAGAAATAAGTGAAATTCTCGATTTTTAAGTAACCACCTACTAATTTTGTAGAAAGTATTTATAACAAGAAGAAAAAAGAGCACTTATGCAAGATAAAGTAGAGAATTTAGAAGACCTAGTTTCTTATGGAATAAAATGTTCAGAGAAAGAGGGAGCACAATATGCTGATGTAAAGTTCATGCATACCTTTATGGAAGATATTTCTTTTAAAAATAACTCACTTGAAAGACTTAACAGAGTTGATAAAAGAGGGATAGGGATAAGATGTTTGGTTAACAAAAGTTGGGGGTTTGCTAGTACAAATGAACTAACTAGAAACTCAGTTACTGAATTAGCAAAACAAGCTGTTAAGATTGCTAAAGCATCATCAATGGTGAAAAAGTTTGACATAGAGTTTGCAGAAGAACCAATTTATGAGGATAAGGTTTCTACCCCCATGAAAAAGGATCCTTTTGATGTTGAATTAAAAGAGAAGATAGAAATCTTGGAAGAAAGTTCTAGAAGAGCCAAAGCTTTTTCTGATAAAATTAAGGTAGCTACAAGTCACTATGTTAGTCGAAAAGACCACATGATCTTGCACACTACAGAAGGAACCAAAATTAATCAAACAATTACTTGGTGTGGAGGTGGTGTATCTTCTACAGCTGTAGATGGTGGAGAAGCTCAAACTAGAAGTCTTCCTGCGAGTTTCAGGGGTGACTTTCATACTGAAGGTTATGAGTATTTTGAAGGTCTTCAACTCATAGAAGCATCTGAAAAAGCAGCTAAAGAAGCTATAGAGTTACTCACAGCTAAAAAAATGCCTAGTGGAAATTCAACAATTATTCTAGGTCATTCTCAATTAGCTCTTCAAGTTCACGAAAGCTGTGGTCATCCTACTGAATTAGATAGAGCAATGGGTTATGAGGCAGCATATGCAGGAACAAGTTTTCTAACCACTAATCTTCTTGGAACTGATTTTAAGTATGGCAATGAACAAGTAACTATGGTAGCTGATGCAACAGTTTCTGGAGGGTTGGGTACTTTCTACTATGATCATGAAGGTGTCAAAGCTCAGAGAAATATCTTGGTCGATAAAGGTGTATTTACTGGATATCTATCTTCCAGAGAAACTGCCAAGGCAATTGGTCTTGAAAGAAGCTCAGGTGCTGCTAGAGCCATGGGATATGATAGGATACCAATTATAAGAATGACAAACGTTAATCTGGAACCTGGGGATTGGGATTTTGATGAACTTATTGCAGATACAAAAGATGGATACTTCTTAGAAACAAATAGAAGTTGGAGTATTGATGATATCAGAATGAATTTCCAGTTTGGTACTGAAATAGGATGGAGAATAGAAAATGGAGAGATGACAGATATGATTAAGAATCCAACCTATGAAGGGATTACTCCGGAATTCTGGGGAAATGTTAGTGGTATATGTAATAGAAAACACTGGAAAACCTTTGGAACTCCAAATTGTGGAAAAGGAGAACCAGGACAAGCAGCGTATGTAGGGCACGGAATTGCTCCTACTAGATTTGAAAATGTACGTATAGGGATTTTGAAATAATCAATCAAAAAATCCTTTAGTATTTTTTGCTAGTTTAGAGCTACATTGTATATCTGTACAGTCTATAAATTGATCAATCGAACCTAATTGTTTCAGATCTTTCAAAGGAGGTTCTATGATTTTCTCTAATTCTGTTATTATATCATCAACATTAATTACCATTATGGATCTGGTAAAGAACGGTTTCATTTTACCTTCAATCTCTGGTGAAATTTTTAGTTTGTTTTGTTCTTCTAAGATTAGTAAATAAGCTTCACACAGTTTTTGTTCTCTGTTTTCTCCTTCAGTTTCCTTCATAATATCCAATAATAATGGATACAATTTCTTCGCAATTGGCAACTGTTGAAAAACTATTGTTAACCACTTTGAATATGGCACATATCTTCTCTTTAGAATGAAAGCCATTATTATAAGTAATCTTACCAATCTTGATGCTTCAATTCTTGTTCCTAATTCATCACCGAGTAATCTTGTTCTTCCAACAAAAGCGATTTCTTGTGAGATATGATTCCATTGTGAAAGAATCTTGTATTTCCACACATTATCAGGAAAATAATGAAGTTTGGATCTAGCCACAGTTAATTCGCCTAAATTGTTATTAAAGAAAATCTTCCCAGAAGTAAATTCCAATAGCTTTTGTTCGGGTAAAACTAACCATTCTTTCTCTGAGAGATCCAAAGTTTCAATCTCCAAATATTCTTTGAGATAAGATTTCACTGAATAAATCCCAATTCGATGGTTTACTTCTCCTTCTTCTATTAGCTCGGGTCTCATAGTTTTATCTTTATTAAATACCCAATTTGTGGAGTAACCTAGGAAATCATAAGGCAATCTCGTTTTAAACAGTTCATCCATGGTTTGCTTAAGAGAATCATATTTTGATTCCTCTATAAATAGAAATAAACGTATTCCCCAATCATGATCTTTGGATATTTCATCATCCAAACCTAATACTTCTGAGCCTTGCCCAATAAGGGCAGCTGCATATTTTAAATCCGGAAATTCTGTTTCTATCATACTTTTAACTACTTCATAAAAGAAACGTTCAGATAAATCTATACCAGACATAGAATATTTTTCCATAAGTGTGATTCATTAATCAAAATATAAGAAATTCGGAATATCATTTTTTGAATTTTATTGTATTAATTCTTTAAAGAAGATACCAATTTTATCCAATGCTTTCTTACTTTCAGGCATAAGATTACCATAGATTTGAAAGACATGAAACATTCCTGGCCATAAATCTAATTCAACTTTTACTCCACATTTTTCAGCTTTTTCTGCAAACCTAGTTGAATCATCAAGGATTATCTCGGATGTACCAGTTTGAATTAACAACGGTGGTAACCCTTTCAAATCGGCATAAAGTGGTGATGCTAGTGGATTTTTAATATCATGCTCTTCCAAATACATTTTTGCAGCTTGATGCGCTTCATTTTCTGTAACCATTATCTCTTCCCCGACTTTACTTCTAATAGAATCGCCTGATAGTGTCAAATCTGTCCATGGGGAAAGAGCTATACCCGCGGCAGGTAAAGCTATGTTTTCATCTCGCAGTTTTAATAGTGTTGCTAAGGTAAGTCCTCCCCCCGCAGAATCTCCAGCAATAGCTATTTTTTTAGGGTCTATTTTTTTCTCTTCAATTAACCATTTGTAAGCAGCAACAGCATCTTCCAACCCAGCTGGAAAAGGATCTTCAGGAGCAAGACGATACGCTATATTTAGTACTGGAGAATTTGTTACTTTACCGATTCTAGCAGCAATACTTCTATGCGTACTCAAAGATCCTGAAATATAATAGCCACCATGCAGGTACAGAATAGCTTTGTCTGCAATTTGGTTCCTTTGACTTAACCATTCAGCAGGAATATCACCAATCATTAAACTTTGAATCTTGGTTTTTCTAGGTTTTTTAAATAAAAACACATTGCTCTCAAGATTTTTACGCTTTTTTTCAACATCTATGATTCCATCGTTCATGAGAGACATTCGTTTCATTATTTGTATGAAGAATTTAGCCCGTATACTAACCATAGGATTTTGTGATTCCACCTATTAATAAATAATTAGGAGAAAAGAGAGAACATTATCTCAACAATTCAAAATATTTTGTAAATTTGAGAATATATTTCAATCCTTTAATCTTTAACTTACCTGTCAAAATTGCACTCACTGCATTAACTTTTCCTAATCCAAGACCCATGAAAGTTGGTTGAGTAGTAATTAAAGAACCATTGCATCCTTTCTTTGCTGCTTTAATCTCTTCAGTAGTATTGTTAATTTGTTCAAATGCGATTTCTCCACCCTTAATTCTAACTATTATAGCTTTCGGATCTTCTTTCGCAACAATTAGAAGAGAATAATTGTGTTCCGTGTAATTCTCTGCGAACTTTGGATTTGTGTTAAGACCTTTTAACATTGCAAAAATAATTGAAGCAAATCCTTCATAGGGTTTAATTTGGTTGTAAAGGGGGAGTATAAGTTCCATAGCTTTTCTATATCGCAACACGATTTCATCAATTGTATCTTCCTTCATAGGAGTAGAAAGAATGAAAGCAGTTACACCTCTTGAAACCGCATAAATACCATTTATATTAAGTGCTAAAGTCAGATATTTTGATAATTCAAGTGTAGGAATTAATTTGAAAACAGTTTGTCTTCCATTAATCGCTGGTTCTTCAAACATGTAAACGTATGCAATAGATTGAATACCACCAACTTGACCCTTTATTTTCAAATCTTTCAAAACACCTCTTAATCCTTCACGTAAGCGATCACCTAACTGTGAAAGTCTATTAACTTCAGATTCATCATAAAGTTCCATTGCGGCCTTTCCTGCAACCATGGTTAGGGCATTTCCACTAAATGTACCAGAATGAGTAATAAAATCTTTTTTAGTTGGATTAAATTGATCTATAATCTCACGTTTTCCGCCAAAAGCTCCTACAGGTAATCCTCCCCCAATAGTTTTTCCTAAAGCAGTTAAATCAGGAATTACATTGTGGTATTTTTGAGCTCCACCTGTTGATATACGAAAAGTAATTACTTCATCAAAAATCAATAGGATGTCATACTTTGTAGTTAACTTTCGCAATCCTTGGAGATATTCTTTAGTAGCTATCGCTCCACCTCCAGACCCCATAACTGGTTCTAGAATCATAGCAGCAATATCCTTGTGATGTTTTTTCATAATTTTCTCTGCTGCTTCTAAATCATTGTAGGGAACGATAAAAACATCTTTTAGAATAGTATCAGGGACACCTTTCTCAGTAGTAGCAATGGGCATATAGTCTGCCGTGAGATTGGGGGTAATGTTAACTTCAACATAATCATGAGAACCATGATAACCTCCCTCTGTTTTAATGATTTTATCCTTACCAGTATATCTACGAGCTGCTCTAATTGCAAACATTGTAGCTTCAGTACCCGAATTACAGAATCGAAGCAATTCAATTGACGGAGTTCTCTCACAAATTATTTTTGCTAAGTCATATTGTAATTGCATAGGTGCAGCATGAGAAGTGCCTTCCTTGGCTTGTTTTTCAATTACTTTAGCAATTTCTGGATGCGCATGACCATGAATATTTACTGTCATACTATTGAGAACGTCTATGTATTCATTCCCATCTACATCATAAAGATAACATCCTTTACCTTTGACTGCAAAGAAAGGGTATGGATAATAATGAGCGACATTTCGAGTTCCTCCTCCTGGAAGCCATTTTTGAGCTTCTTCAAAATGTTTAGCAGAAGTAGGAGTCATAGCTTTATATTGTGATACAATATCAGCTTTAATCTTTTCTAACTCATTCACAGACATTTTATCTACCTTCACTTATTGTTTGAGCAGAACACTTCTATTTAAACAATTTGAAGCCTTAAGGAAATGGAATTTTCCTTAAGAAATTCGTTTTAGATAATTTGTTTATCTAGAAAACTTAAAGAAATATCAAGTTTTGATTTTCTATAATGATAAATTTAACCAAGAATGAAATCAGCCTGAAGGAATCTATCCAAAGAGCAAAGGAAAGGAATATTATCATACCTACATTTGCTCAGCAGAAAAATCCTGCTTTAATTCCAAATGAGATTAAAGATGAATTAAAAGAGATAGGCCTGTGGGATGTACATCCAAGAAATCTTTTTCGGATAACTTGGAAAAATGAACCAGTAGCCAAAGGAGGAGGATATAGTAAGCCAAATTATATTGAACTTCCTCCCGAGTTAACTGGTGTTGAAGCAAGGATTATCGCTCTGATTGGTAAGTTCTTTCCTACAGGTGCGCATAAAGTAGGAGCTACTTTCGGTTGTTTGGTTCCCCAGCTAATTACAGGTCAATTTAATCCAGTAAAACATAAAGCCGTTTGGCCTAGTACAGGAAATTATTGTAGAGGTGGGGCTTATGATGCAACACTTCTAGCTTGTGAATCTATAGCTATTCTTCCAGAAGAAATGTCTGCAGAACGGTTTGAATGGTTACAGACTGTTGCCGGTGAGATAATTAAGACCCCTGGAAGTGAGAGTAATGTTAAGGAAATCTTTGATAAGGTTTGGGAATTAAGAAAAACTAGAGACAATATTTTTGTTTTCAATCAATTTGATGAATTTGGAAATTACCTGTGGCACTATGATGTGACAGGAAATGCAATGAAAGAAGTCCTCGAGACAGAACTAGAAGGTAAAAAACCTCATGGATTGGTTCTAACAACAGGATCAGCAGGAACCATAGCATGTGGTGATTTTCTTAAAGAAATCTATCCTCGAATGAATATAGTAGCAGGTGAGGCTTTACAATGTCCAACAATGCTACTGAATGGTTATGGTGCACATACAATTGAAGGCATTGGTGATAAACACATTCCATGGATTCATAATGTAAAGAATACTGACATGGTTATAGCAATTGATGATAAAGATACACAACAAATCATGAGATTATTTAACGAACCTGCGGGACATAAATATCTGAGAGATAGGGGTGTTTCAGATGAAATAATCAATCAATTACATCTTTTGGGAATATCAAGTATTGCTAATATGTTAATGGCCATAAAATATGCTAAATATTTCGAATTAACAAGCGAAGATGTAGTTCTCACAGTCTATACTGATTCAATGGAACTTTATCAATCAAGATTAGTTGAAATGAATGAACATCAAGGAACTTTTACTAGTGATGATGCAATACGTTCTTTTCACTCAAATCTAGCTGGGCAGAAAACAGATAATATGCTTGAGCTTAATTATATACAAAGAAAAAGAATTCATCATTTGAAGTATTATACGTGGATTGAGCAACAAGCCAGAGATTTAGATGAACTAAATGCCCAATGGTATGACCCTAATTACTGGAAATCAATACAGGATTCAGTAGGTCCAATAGACGAGTTGATTATTGATTTCAACCAAAAAGTAGAGCAAATTTGAGTTTGGTTAACGAGCTTATTTAGCGCGAAAGCGTAGGTTTTGTGATAGACCTTCATCATACCCTTTTTTCATTCTTTTTCTATATGCTTGATCTAGTTTCTCATGTTTTTTCTTCTTTCTTACTTGTTCTCTTTCTAGCTTATCCTTTCTCCATCTGGGCATTTCCGTATCTGTATAGTATTATCTGTGCGATTATTTATACTGATGCATTTGTTTTCTAAAATTCATTTCGAAATTTTTCCGTGTATATAAGCGAAAGTAAGTATTATATTTTGAAAGTATTATGACAGAGGTCATTAGAGGAGATAATAATAATCTAAAGAAAGAGTTGATATCTTCCCTAATTGACGTTGAAATTAGCACGAAGGATAAATTCCTACAATCACTTGATAGACAAGAAGAAAGAGTTCAAGATTGTATTGATGAATTAATTGATTTACTTCAAGAACATGTACCCCGTGAATTTCTTATCCAGGCTGTAGCTCAATTTGAGAATCTGCAACTATTATTTATCGTTAAAAAATTGAATGAAAGTAGGCATTTTACAAAAAATCAAATAATAATAAATTTCCTTGCAATACTAGATAATTTACTGGCTTCAGTTTATGAGAAGCTTACACCTAGTCATTTTGAAACACTAAGGGAAAATATGGAAGGGCTCAGCAGTGGGAGATCGTTTAGCTATAATGAAATGAAAAAAGTGCAAATTGAGTTAATTCAAAAAAGATACATCGCGAAAATTAGGAAACTTGGTTACACTTTGAAACTAAAAGATCAATATTGTCAGATAATAAATCATATGATGTCTGTTTATCCACAGCACTTAGATAAATTGTCAGATATGGAGATAGTGGGTTACGATTTAGTTCATTCAAAAGCTATTCCAAAACTAGAAGTAACGAAATCAGCTGCTGTTGTTATAGGGGCACTTATATCAACTTACTTTAAGAAGAAAGAAGAACAAAACCTATTCTGGAAATATCTTGAGAGAATTACAGATGAAGAAGAAACTAAGATTAAAAGAAAGGTTTACCGCTTTAGAACCAAATTAAAGAAGGAAAACGAAGATTCTTCTCTCTTTAGTTACTCCTTAGATTAGTAAGTAGTATAGGATTCATTTATTCATTTCATTATACTTATATATGTTTCTTCACCCCCGTTAAATATATTTTTCAAACGGTGGAATTCTTGACTGATGACAAAAACAGCTCTGTTCTAACTCCAGATTCAATCCGAACAGACGAAGATTCCACTGAAAGTAAGCCAGATGAAAAAGATCCAACATATATGGATGTTTTCAAAAATAAAGAATTCATGAAATTATTAACAGGTCAGTTTTTTAGTAATTTTGGAGATGCGATTTTTCGTATGTCCATTATCTATTACGTTTACTACTTAACTGGTTCTGCAACAGCTATGACTTTAGTATTGGCAGCTCAAACTATTCCATGGATAATCGTAGGTCCTATAGCAGGAGTTTTTGCAGATAGAATAAGTCGTAGAGCTATTATGGTTGGTGCAGACATCATACGAGGTTGTACTATCTTATTTCTACCACTTTTACCTCTTGTTTTTTCAACAGAAACAATTATTTATGGAATAGCTACAATTGCTTTTATATTAGGTGCAGCAGCTGCAACTTTTGTTGCTCCAAGGTCAGCAGCAATTCCTGAGATTACAGGAATGCGTCTTTATGTAAAAGCAATATCATTAAGCCAACTAGTCTTTCAGACATTAGCAGTGATTGGTCCTCTTATCGCAGCTCCCATCTATTTAGTTTTGGGAGAACAAGCTTTTTGGATTACTAGTGCATGTTATTTCTTCTCCGCAATCGTTATTTACTTTACAATTATACCATCAGCATCTCGCGATGGGAAGGAAAAAATAAGTGTAAAACTAGTTTTCAAGGATCTTAAAAATGGTTTTGGATTTCTATTAAAACACCCTACTGTTAGATTGTTACTTTTCCTTTTTACTTTCATAATTATAGGTACTGCATTTGCAGGACCATTATTATTACCTTATCTTTTTGAAATAAAACACAATGCTGTAGCAATTCAATATTTCAATACCCCAGCTACAGTGTATAGAATAATGAACCCTGGACATATTGCAGTTCACTATTTCTCTGCAATTATTCCTACTTATCAACCATCTTTTATGGATATGTTAAGAAATCTTTCAGACAATCAGTTTGCATATATTGGAGCATCCACCGCCTTGGGTTCGGTAGCTGGAAATTTAATTTTTGGCAGATTTGAGAAAAAAATTGGTAGGTCCAGAGCACTTTTACTAGGATCAATAGCAATCTCGTGTTATTACTTTGTATTTTTCTTCAAACCAGGAATTATTGTATTATTATTCCTCGGTCTTGCTATGGGATTCTTCAATGGTATGATGAGTTTAGGAGTGAATGCTCTGTTTGCAGAGAATGTGCCTAATGAAGTGAGAGGCAGAGCATATAGTGCAACAAATGCATACATACAGGTATTAAGTGTGGCATGTTTAGCAATTTCAGGATTAACAGCTGATTCGATAGGTTTAGTTGTTACTATAACTGGAGCAGGAATATTCCTTCTCCTTACTACAATAGTAATGGTAGCTTGGACCAAATCTTATAAATTTGCAGCAGAAAAGCCTAATCCTAATCTTGTGGCTTATGAATAAATTCCCTAATTTTTTGTTCCAAAACTAGTTTTATAAGAAGACTCTGAGAATGTTAATTTGATTAAAATGGTTATTCCAGAAGAATATCAAGATTTACTTTTGGGGAAGAATATTGCTCATGTTGCAACAATTAACCCTGATGGTTCACCTCAAGTTACACCAATGTGGGTTGATTACAACAAACAGAAAAACGAGATTCTTGTTAATACTGCAACAGGTAGAAAGAAAGCAAGAAACATGAAAATTGGATCAAAAGTAGCTTTAAGCATTCCAGATTCCTCTAATCCATATAGATACATTGGAATTCAAGGGGAAATAACAGAAGTCACCCAAGAAGGAGCTTTAGAACATATTGATTCATTAGCTATGAAATATATGGGAAAAGAGAAATATCCTTTACCTGAAGGTGAAATTCGAATGTTGATTAAGATAAAACCAGATTTCACACATACTATAGGTTAGTTGTTTATGCTTCTACAGTCAAAATAATGAAGATTCAAACAGAAGAAAGAATTCACAGTAGGTCAGAAGTAATTATCTAGACCTTTTGCTTTCTTTTCTTGATCAAGTAATTGCTTCTTACGAGGATTGTTTGCTTTACCTGCAAATTTTCCTAGTTGTCCACTTGATAAAATAACCCTATGACAAGGAATAACAGGCCCAAATCTGTTCTTCATCATTACATTCCCTACAAACTGTGCAGCCCCTGGAAATCCCGCTTTTTCAGCTAATTTTCCATACGAAATAGTTTTACCAACTGGAACTTTTGTTAGAGCTTTGAGAACTTTGACTTCTTTGTCAGTAAATCCTGCAAAGTCATATTCAACTTCTGATATATCAAAGGATGTACCAGTTTCTATACCATTGATTACATCAATGTAAGGATGGTTTTCTTCTTTTACCTTGACTGGAGTTTTTGCTATTGTTGTTAGATAAGAAACTGCTTCATCTTTACTCTTAAACGAAGAAGAAGAAGAATAGAATAATTTACCTTCACTTAACAGAACAGCAGTCCAGGTTTTCCCTGTTTTTGATACAACTAAATCCATTTAACCACAACTTTTTTCTAATATTTCAGTATATAAACAAGTATCAATAAGGAGTTCTCCTATGACCTTATCTATTTTACGGATTAACGAAAAACTGTTAGAATATCTTCAAGACAGATTTCCTGAAAGAAAAAAAACAAAAGTTTTCCAATTGGAATCTTTGTCAAAAGGATGGGAAACAGAATTGTATTCCTTCATTTATACATATGAGGAAGCGAATAATGAATACAAAGAAGATCTTATTCTTAGAATTTATCCGGGTACCAACATTCAGAATAAGACAAAAAAAGAGTATGATGTGTTGAAAGTTCTGCATAAGGCGGGGTATCCTGTGCCAGAAACCCATATTCTTGAATTGAATGAAAGATTTCTTGAAAAACCCTTCATTATTATGGATAGGATTTCAGGTTCAGACATGGGAGATGATTTTTTTAAAACACTGCAGGAAGGAAATATTGAGAGACTGCAAGAGGAGATTTTACCAATCCTTAATAACTTGTTTGTGCAATTACATAGATTAGATTGGAAGATTTTACTAGAGGAAAGAGATTCAACTTCCTTTGAAAATTTGGAGAATTTCATTAATAATAAACTAAATAAATTTGAATCATATCTAGAAGAGGATCAACTTCCTGAACTAAAACCGATACTAAACTGGCTGAAAAAGAACAAAGATGAGATTGAAGTTGAAATAGCAATTATTCACAGGGATTTTCACCCTCATAACATTATGATTTCAAATGAAGGGAAAGCCTTTGTTATTGATTGGCCAGCTTGTTCTTTAGGAGATTATCGAGAAGATCTTGGTTGGACACTTCTATTAACGGGAGCTTATACAACTAAAGAGGTTAGAAATATGTTGCTCGAATCTTATGAATCTGTTAAGGGTGCAAAAGTATCAAGAATAGAGTTTTTTGAAGTATTAGCTGCTTTTAGAAGGTTACGGGACATAATGCGAGTTTTCAAATATGGGGCTGAAACATCAGGTATGAGAAAAGAAGCTAAAGAGCAAATTCTAGAGACCCTATCTCATGTAAATTATGTCATTTCACTTGTAAAGGAAATTACAAAAACAGAAATTCCTGAAGTAGAGGATTTTATTCAGTCAATTATAAGAAGTTGAAGCCCTTATAATATTTGAGAATTACAGACATTAATAGTTGAACAAACAGTAAATATTGTGAGATTAGTGTATGAATGATGTAAAAAGAGTCAGTTTTCCGTATAAGGGGGAAATACTGCAAGGTACGATTAAAAGAATGAACAAGAAAACTGTAACTGTGGAAACAGATACACTCACATTCAGAGTACCTTATGCGTTATTAACCCCAAAAATGAAACCTCCTAAACCAAAACAGAAAACTAGAGAGTGGTCTTCAACACAAACTGAGGATTATAAGACATCTCAATATAGTGCTATTGATCTCATTTCTGAAAAAAATGCTAAAGTCTTGCATGTAGCTGTAGAACTTCTCGCAGAAGCACTCACCAATGGCGATGAGGAAGCAATCAAAGAGTACTCTAACGAAACTATTGCTAAACTTAATCGCGTTTACAAATTACCGCACCTGCGTATTTACACAGGAGGTAAAAGAAGAATGACTAGGAGAGGAGGACAGTATTATGGTGTGTATAAATCACGAATTGACAAAGAGAAACGTCATTCAATTTCTGTATATAGCAGAACAGCTAAAACTCAGAAGTATGTAGCACCAAAAACTTTTCTTAGAACATTGATTCATGAATGGGGTCATCATTACGATAAGTATAAACTAAAAATCAATAATACATATCACACAAAAGGTTTCTATGACCGAATGAATGCAATTTATACAGAACTTAAGAAGCCCTTAGATTAGATTATAAAGTAGAGATTAGCTGATTTTAAAGGTAGTTCAAATACTTTTATTGGATGAAAATTTATTGATGGGCATATTTTTCTTAATCTTTCTTGGGTAAGTTTTTTATCTACCTAGTTCTAATTCTGTTTCTATGAAGAAGATATATAGATCTTTGCTGATACTCCTTATCTGTCTAGCCTTATTGAGCTCAGTACTTGTTTTTGCACAATTATTCAATACTGATTTCGGAAAAGTGAAAGTCAGTTCAATCAAGATTCAAGAAGAGGATCTCTCTATAGCAGGATATCTATATGAACCTAAAAATGCAGAATCTCTTACAAATCTACCAGCCGTTGTTTTAGTTCACGGAGCTATGAATGCTAAGGAACCTATGACTGGGTTAGCATTAGAACTAGCTAGAAATGGTATTGTTGCTCTATCAATAGATGCACTAAGACACGGCAGTACAGTAAGCACTCTTGATACTGAAGATCCCTCGCTTGGAAGTGCATCCGCAGTTAGATACTTGAAATCGTTGGACTACGTAAATTCCAGTAATCTAGGTGTTGTGGGCCACAGTATGGGAGTAGGTGCAATAAGAGCTACATCTTTTATCGAAGATGGGATAAGAGCTCACATATTCTTAGGAGGGATTTCATTAAATAGTAGTCCACTAATTTATGGTGAATTAAACAAAACATCCCCAAGTAATCTTCTAGTGGTTATTGGTTCATACGATGAGTTATTTGATCTGCAGGATGTCAATGAAATTCTACAACCTGTTTTTGGAACAACAGAACCAATAGAAACTGATATTCTTTATGGGAGTTTTGCTAATGGAACAGCGAGAAAACTGATAACACCAAAAACTACACATCTCTTTGAACCAATAAGTGGTGATTATATAGATGAATCTGTGTCTTGGATGGCTAGTTCTTTTGGTATCTTTGATGAAAACAAGAAAATAATATTTCCTTATCGAGATATATTTCTCTTCATCGGATTCTTTATCTTTGCAGGATTGTTTATCCCAATCTCAAATGTAGGTATGGACTTTGAATTTTTCAAGAGAAAGAACAAAGAAGAAAATGAAAACGATGATAGTTTCATTTTTGATACAAAGTTTGGTTTTTGGAGCATAGGAACAACTTGGAGTTTCTTACATCTAATTCTCTTTGTTCCACCAATTTTGTTGTTTGGAATGGGAGCAATCATAATACCTCTTTCTTTAGGATTTACAACAATATTCTGGGTACTTTCGCTAACTATTGTTGGTTCTTTAATGATCTTCGTTATTTTAAAAAGAAGACATAAAGAGCTTGGATCTAAGAAAATTCTAGCAAATCTTGTGACTAAGTTATCTAATTGGAGAGGGCTAATTCTAGCAGCTGATTGCTTTCTAATTATCTTCATCTTAGACCTTATTATCGAACAGGTACCAGGATTAAGCATGAAACTTATGGTTCCTCTTTTCAGCGAGTTTACAGGTTTAAGGGCTTTAATGTTTCTGGTACTAGTTCCGTTCATGTTTATCTATTTCATTATGGATGGTTTCATCTCTACAGGAATCTACGAGAAGAAACTGAAAGATAATAAGAGAAAAACAAAGATTTGGGTAGCATCCAAAGTTACAGGTTTGAAGCTATTACCACTTGTCCTCATTCTATTGATACAATATGTTCCGATGTTGATATCAGGATATCAGATATTTACAGGTTTTCTAGGATTCAGTATGCAATTTGTAATAATGTTATTACCCCTATTCCTTATTTACTCGATAGCAACAATATGGTTCTACGAAAAAACTAGATCAATAGAATCAGGAGCTTTATTCAACGCACTTCTGTTTGCTTGGACTCTTTCAATTCTACTGCCAATTAATTAGTGTTCATCTATGATTTCCTGATATCTGAAACAGGAAACATGGTGATCATTTACCATCCCAATAGCTTGCATAAATGCATAAATAATTGTGCTCCCTACAAATTTCATTCCTCTTTTCTTAAGATCTTTTGAGATTTTATCAGAAGTTTCTGTTTTTGCTGGTACGTCTTTCCAAGTCTCAGATTTGTTCATAATGGGTTTATTGTTAATGAAATTCCAGATATATTTATCAAACGAACCAAATTCCTTTTGGATATCAAGAAAGATTTTAGCATTAAGTATAGTGGATTCAACTTTTAGTTTATTTCTGATAATACCCGCGTCTTGTAATAATAGGTCAATTTTCTTTTGGTCATATTCGGCTATTTTCTTATAATCAAAATTATCAAAACAGCGTCTATAACCTTCTCTTCTTTTTAGAATAGTCACCCAATTTAGACCTGCTTGAGCTCCCTCAAGTATCAAGAATTCAAATAAAACCCTATCATCATGAACGGGTACTCCCCACTCATTATCATGATAGTTTCTAGAAAGTTCATTCTTATCTCCCCAGCATCGTGCTTTATTCATTTAATCATCTCCAAAATACAGTATTTTCTGAATTAGAAACTCTTTAAGCGTAATCTCAGATAGTCTACCCATTTCCAAGATTTTTTAGCTGCTCTTCCATATATTGTTTTAGAAGGTTTTTGCGTGATTGCCTGAATATCGCTTTCTTCACTCCTTTCATCATAAAATCGGTCAGCTTTTCTTCTTGATTTTTGTTCAGTCATGTCACTTAACCCATTATGAACTATCAGTTGCTAATTATTTATCTTTTCTGAATATATGATGAAAAATGGTAAAAGGAAACATTTATATATCAGTTTGAGACAATTAGTATTGAACTAATAGTCCAATACCGAAAGTATAATACTGCGAGAGAAGTGAGTAAAATGAGTAAAAAGGACAACAAAGATAGGAAAGAATTTCCTGAAGGATTCAATGAGGAATACAGAATTGTAAGGTTCTATTCCAATATTAATGGAGTAGAAAAAGAATACGGATATGATTACAACCGAGATATGGAAGGGAAGGAAGAATACAAAGAGATTGGTGAAATTCCTGAAGAGTATGGAAAGGCATTTCTTGATAGAATCAACAACCTAAGAAGAACATTTGATTGGAATGAAGATAGTTTCAGTCGTTCTCTTAAAAGATTCGCTGACATATTTCCAGGTCTCAATCAGTTGTTAGGAGAAAGTTCTCGTCCTAGTCTTATGGATGGAGAAAATGTAGTTAAAGATAAACCAGAAGAGCTGCAAGATTATCAAATAGAATATGATCTTCAAGTTGACAAAGAAAATAACGAGTTATACCTAATAGTAGAACTACCTGGTTTTAGCAAAGAAGATGTAAATCTTAAATTAAGAAAACAGAAGTTGCATTTGTTAGCAGATAATAACAAAAAACAAATTGATACTAAAATACCAATACCACACACAGTTGATACAGAGGAAAACATATCTGCTTCAATGAAACACGGTATTTTGGAAGTAAAGTTGAAACTTCTTGAAACTGAAAATGGAGATGGGTCCGATATACCCATCAACTAATTTTTTTTATTTACTAGGTGATATAAATGTCAGCAACTGCAGAAGATAAAAGAAAGCATTTGAGAGTAAAAGAAACATTACAGAGAGATGTCGGACGAGGTATTGTTAGGATTTCACAAGACATAGCAGATGACCTTGGAATCGGAACAGGAGACATCGTGAGTATAGAAGGCAATAAGAAAACTTATGCAAGAGCTTGGAGAGGTATCCCCGAGGATTTTGGTAAGAACATCATTAGATTAGATCGTATGATAAGGATGAATGCTGAAGTTGGGATTGATGATAGTGTAGATATTGAAAAATCATCAGCTTCAAAGGCTAGAAAAATAGTCTTTGCACCAACAGAAAGAGTTCAGATACAAGGTTTTGATGCATGGTTAAAACAAACACTTGAGGATAGAGTACTAACAACAGGAGACATTATTCCTATAGGACTAGGTATGTCAAAGAAAATATTTCTAGGTGTAGCATCAGTCACACCAGCTGCTGATGCAGTAATTATGACAGCTGAAACAAATATTCAAATCAGTGATAAACCATGGGATGATGTTAAAGCTGCAAATGTAAAACGTGTGTCTTATGAAGATATAGGTGGATTAACTGAAGAAATTTCTAGAGTCCGAGAGATGATAGAGCTCCCATTAAGACATCCAGAATTATTCGAAAGACTAGGAATTGACCCACCAAATGGTGTACTTCTACATGGTCCGCCAGGAACAGGTAAAACTCTACTTGCAAGAGCAGTTGCTAATGAAACTGAAGCTAGTTTCTATGTGCTGTCTGGTCCCGAAATCATGTCAAAATTTTATGGTGAGTCTGAGCAAAAATTACGTGATCTTTTCAAAGAAGCTGCCGACAACGCACCAAGCATATTATTCATAGACGAGCTAGATGCTATAGCTCCAAAAAGAGAAGAAGTATCTGGTGAAGTTGAACGCAGAATTGTAGCTCAACTACTAGCCTTAATGGATGGTCTTGAATCTAGAGGACAAGTAATTGTTATAGGAGCAACCAATAGAGTAAATGCAATTGACCCTGCTCTAAGAAGACCAGGAAGGTTTGACAGAGAAATAGAGATTGGTATCCCAGATAGAGAAGGTCGATATGAAATATTACTAATACACACTCGAGGTATGCCCCTAGACAAAGATGTAGATCTTAATCGATTAGCAGATATAACACATGGTTTTGTTGGTGCTGACGGTTCTGCTCTTGTGAAGGAAGCTGCAATGCAATCATTGAGAAGAGTTTTACCAGAGATAGATCTAGAGGAAGAAGAAATTCCATTAGAAGTGTTACAGAAAATTAATGTGCTAAATGAAGATTTCTTAAATGCATTACGCACAGTAGAACCTTCAGCTTTAAGGGAATTATATGTAGAAATCCCAGATGTTTCCTGGGAGGACATTGGTGGTCTTGAAGAAGTAAAGAGAGAAATGCGTAGAGTGATAGAATGGCCACTAAAATACAAAGAGCTGTATAAAGCCATGAGTGCTCAAGCACCTAAAGGAATCCTACTATATGGACCACCAGGGACTGGAAAGACTCTAATAGCTAAAGCGGTAGCACATGAATCAGAATCAAATTTCATTTCTGTTAAGGGTCCAGAAGTTCTATCTAAATGGGTTGGAGAAAGCGAAAAAGCTATAAGAGAGATATTTCGAAAAGCTAGGCAAGCAGCTCCTTGTATAATATTCTTAGATGAGCTTGACTCAATTACTCCAGTAAGAGGTAGAAGTACAGATTCAGGAGTAACAGAGAGAGTTATTAGCCAACTTCTTACAGAACTTGATGGTTTAGAAGAATTGCGTAATGTTGTAGTAATTGCTGCTTCAAACAGACCCGACATGATCGATCCAGCACTCCTAAGACCTGGTAGATTTGATAGGTTAGTCAGAGTTATGTCTCCTACCTTTGAAGGTAGAAAACAAATCTTTGAAATTCATCTGAAGGGAGCACCATTAGCTGATGACGTAGACATAGAACATTTTGCACGCGAAACAGAAGGATTCTCTGGTGCAGATATAGGATCAGTCTGTAGTGAAAGCAAGTTGATAGCAATTCGAAATTATGTAATGGAAAATGGTGAAGAACTAGAGAAAGGTAAGGAATTTGATGCTGAAAAATGTGAATGCAAAATCACGCAAGCAATTCTAACTGAAGCTTTAGAACAAACCAAGCCTTCCGAGGAAAGGGTTAGAGCTGTTGGGAAAGATATACGCAAAGAATCCATTAAGAAGGATATGGGGTTCATATAATCCTCCATTCCTTAATCTAGAAGGTGTAAGAAATGTTAGGAAGAAGTGACCAAAACGAAGATTTGGATGTTTTTGAATTGTTGGAATTCTTATCAAATTCAACAAGAAGACGAATTCTTGAATTATTGGCTGAAGAAGATCTTTACTCCTTCCAACTATCTCGTCTCCTAGATATTTCCCCCAGAATTATTGCTAAATATTTGTCTGAGCTCGAAAATATAGGAATCGTTTCTATGGTTGAACGGGATAGTGATAAGGGACCAACAAGAAAGTATGCAAAATTAAATCAAGCTTTTTCACTAATCATTGATGTTGGTCAGAATACTTTTGATGTTAAGTATGTTCCTACAGGTGAAGTTACAACCAAGCTAAAGAAAGTACAAGTAAAGAAACAAAAACAATTGCGTAGTCAAGTAACAAAAGAACTAATAGAAATCCGTGAACTTGTCAAAGAAAAGGCTGAAGAGATAACAAAGCTAAATCAACAAAGGAAGAAATTTGTTCAAGAGATAAATGAAGCTTTTTCCCGATTCAACGACATTGTAGAAAAAACAGTTTTTGATTATAATGACAGAATAATTATTCGAAGTATCTTTAAAGTAATGATAAACACACCTGAGAACAAGGTTTCTTTGACAGAATTTGCTAGAAGAATGAGGTTGTGGAGAGGAGATTTAGGAGATAGGTTAGAGCACCTTTCTGAACAGACAGAATTAATCAAAGCAGAGATAGACAGCAGAGGAGAAGTTTGGTACTCAATCTAATCCCTTAAATTTACACTTTTTATTTTTATTTGTCCAAATTGGAGCATAAGAAAGAATCAATTATTCATATTGGCTTTGATGATACAGACTCTCTAAATGGAGGTTGTACAACATATTTAGCCCTAGCTATAATAAAAAACATTTCAAATAGATGTAAATTTCTAGATTATCCAAGATTAATTCGAAATAACCCTAATATTCCTTGGAAAACCAGAGGAAATGGCTCCATAGGTATAACTATTGAAACAGAAAGAGAGAATATTGAATTTATTAAACAAGAAATCTTGAAGCAAATCGAAAAACACCATCAAAAGGATGAGAACACTAATCCAGGTATAGTTCTAATCGAAGGAGATATTCCAAAGAAAGTTCAAGAATTTGCAATACAAGCTTTAGTAAAAAATATATCAATAAAAGAAGCAGAAAAATTAGCAGAAAAATTTTGTCTGTTTTATCACTCAATAGGAAATGGTAGGGGGCTAATTGGAGGCTTAGCTGCAGTAGGAAACCAACTAGAGCCAAAAAAGGAAGACTTTACATTTGAGTTAATCGCTTATAGAACAGAAGAATTCATTGGAACTAAAAGAAAAATAAGTGAAAAATCAGTATATAAAATGGACCAACTCTTAGCTCCAAATGTATTCAACAACATTGATTCGGAAACAAATAAAGTCCTTATTTACCCAGCAGGCAAAGATCCAGTTTTATTTGGATTAAGAGGAGAAACACCAAGTGTTGTTTTAGAAGCTTTTTCACTTGTTGAAACAGAAGAACCAATTGATGGTTATTGCATATTCCGAACAAATCAAGGAACAGATCAACATTTCAAATTTGCTGATTCACTTGCTGAAAATTATGGTGTGTTTAAGGGTAAGATTGAAGTCATTGAAAAACCAATTACAATTCATGGAGGTCATGTTTTCTTCAAGGGTCAGATCTGTGATAGTGGTAAAGAAGTAGATGTAGCCGCTTTTGAACCAAGTAAGAGTTTTAAGAAAATAATAAACCAGTTACTTTCTGAAGATATACTAATGGCTTATGGCGGAGTCAAATTTAAAAAAGAATTCAAGAAACATTCCATTCATCTAGAAAAATGTGAATTAATTTTTCTTTCACAACACTATATAGAAGAAGCACCATTCTGTCCTCAATGTTCGAAAAGGATGACAAGTGATGGATATCAGAAAGGGTACAAATGTAAGAAATGTGGTTATAAAGATAAAGCCATGATAAAAACACAAAAGGTTATTGAAAGGAATCTTGAGAAGAAACTCATCATTCCCCCAGAACAAGCTCAAAGACATCTTGTCAAACCATTCAGAAGATATGATATGCAAATGAAAACTGGTTTTGAAATGATTGAAGAATGGTGGAAAGAGTACTCTAAGGTTTGAAATGTAACCCTCCCAGGTTACTCAGGAACTGGCTGAGCAGGTTGAAAAACATAAGCTCAGCTAAAGATAAATTCGTTTTATAAATATATAAAGTTATCTCGAAAATTTACCAGCCCCAGAATTTACTAACATGTTCCTGCTTTATTTTGGCTAGTTCTTCAAGGATTGTGGCATCATCATTGGTAATCATATCACGATATTTTTTCATTAATAATACAGCATGTTTTTCTGGAATGTCTACATATAAGACATCCTCTTCTCTTATTTGTCTCCCTACAGTTGGGCCTCTAATCGAGATAGCAACCTGCTTGCCCTTTCCGGCAATTTGAACTGTTTCTTGATTATCTTGAATTTGACGAATTCTACCTACTCGTTTATTATTTTCATTTATTAACATCTGACCAGGAATTATTTTTCCTCCAAGAACCTCTACACCTACAATCGCAGGTTTACTAGAACGAAAAGTATGGTTTGGCAGTAAAGTGATTTTAGCAGGCATTCTCAGATCTTTAAGAGAATCTACTTTAATAGCTTCTTTTTGATCTATCATCCATCTTTCAAAATCATCAATGAGATTGTAAATAACTTTATCTTCAAAGACTTTTAAGTCACTAACCTCGATCTCTTCTTGAGCATCTGGTGAGATTGCTACATTAAAGCACAATATCGCACCAAATTCGGGTGCTTTGTCTGCAACAATAGCAGTACCGATTGCATCTAGTTTGTTAACATCTCCAACATCTGCTTTATGAATGGGGATATTTCTCTCTCTTAACATATCAACTATAGCTTCAAGACTGCCCAAAGTATCAACTTTAACTGTAACTCCATTATCTTTAGTCTCAATTCTAAAACCTTCCAGTTCAGAGTTAACCTCGGCCATAATTTGGTCCTCTTGACCAGGGAGTACAACTTTTAAAGGTGCACCTGCTAAAGCTATTTCAAGACCTGGAGAACTAAGTTTTACACCAGCTGATGCATAAACAGCATCCACATTTTTGAATTTATCACGTGGATCTCTCATTTCATCTAAATCTTTTGGCACAAGTAAAGCCTTAACCTTTAGGAGAGCAGCTCCATCTCTACCTCCAATGACAATTCTATCATTTTTTGTAATGATACCATCGTAAATGATAACATCAGCTGTTGTCCCTAAACCCTCAGCTTCTTTAACTTCAAGAACAGTACCGCTCGCAGGTCCCTCACTATATTCGAGTTTCTCCATCATAAATTGTTGAGTAAGACCTGCTAGAACCATGAACAGGTCAGGTATACCTTCTCCTGTTTTTGCACTAGTGGGTATGATGGCTATTTTTTTGCTAAAGTCTTTTACTCGGTCATATCTATCAGCTTCAAAACCTAATTCGATTAATTCACCCATAATCTCATAAATACGATTGTCGAGATCCGCACTTGCTTTAGGATTTTGTTTCTGATAACTTTCGATAAATATTGAGTTAGGTATTCCTTTCCATGCAGATATACGATCAATTTTATTTGCTGCTACAATAAAGGGAACTTTACGTGCTCGTAAAATATCCATACTTTCATACGTCTGGGCCTGAAATCCCCGAGTCAAGTCGACTACAAGTATAGCTATATCCGCAACAGAAGCTCCTCTTTTTCGCAGATTTGTAAAAACAGCGTGACCTGGTGTATCTACTATTAACAAACCAGGTATACTCAATTTAATTTTAGTAACTTCAACTAACTTATCACAAACATCTAAAATGGTTTCTGTTGGAAAGAAAGAAGCACCAACATGTTGAGTAATCCCTGCAGCCTCTCTTGCTTGAACGGCTGTGCCTCTCACTTTATCCAATAAACTAGTCTTTCCTGAATCAACATGTCCAAGGATAACCACTATTGGACTTCTCAGTCTTTTACCTGATTTTTCATCTAATACTTTTGACATTCTAATCACCTAGTTGAAGTTGATTAAATATTACGCTTGAAGCTGTAATCTCCTACAAATCTAGCTAAATAAAATAAATAAAAAGAAATTGGTCTAACAGAAATTTTCTGAAAACTAAAAGGAAAGTAATAAAATGGAGAAGAAGATTTTATTCATACAACCATTCTTCGTCTATTTTCTTATAGTAAGTAAATTCTTCTTCATCAAAATAAATTTTATATTCCACGATTGCATTTTCTGGTGAGTCTCCAGCATGGATGATATTTCTACCTATCTCTAATGCGTAATCTCCACGTATTGACCCGGGTTCTGCTTCAGCTGGATTTGTTGCACCTACTATTTTTCTAGTTATTTTTACAGTGTCTTTTCCTTCTACAACCATTACAACTACAGGTCCGCATGTGATGTATTCTAAAAGACCTTCATAGAACGGCTTACCTTTATGTATTGCATAATGTTCTTCAGCTTGTTCTACTGTAACCTTAATCATTTTCAGACCTATAATCTTAAATCCTACATTTTCAACCCTTTCAATAACTTGTCCAACAAGCCCTCTTTGTACCCCATCGGGTTTAATCATAATAAACTCTCGTTCCAAACTTATCACCATTGTTTCTGAATGATTCTTGTTTATTGAAATAAAAATTAATTGTTATAGCCACAAAACTTCTTTCAGAGACAATTAAAACTTTAGAATTCTTAAAATAAAATAAAGGAAAGTAAAAGAGATTAGAAAAATTACATAATTTTTCTTTCGTATCTCTCTGTCCATTTGAGTTTTTTAGGATCTCTTTTTAGGACTAATTGAGATTTTTTACACTTATTCGAACAGAAATATAGTATTGAACCTGTTTTTTGAACGAATAGCATCCCACAACCAGGTTCTATATCTTTTCCACAGTATGAGCATTTTTGTGTTCTTGGCATTGTTAATCACTTACCTTCTTCGTATTTTCTTGGCTTCTCTTTCTGTTTCTCGGAGCATAATTACATCTCCTTTTCTTACGGGTCCTTTCAGGTTTCGAGTTAAGATACGATTCTTATCTCTACCGTCTAGCACTTTCACTCTAGCTTGGATTACTTCACCTACACTGCCAGTTCTATCTAATACTTGAATGACTTCTGCAGGAGTAGCGCCATCTTCATCTCTTCCGCTCATGTTTATCACCAAGCTTATTTCTTAAGTTCTATTAGTTTTTTACTTAGACCTTTTAGTGCTTGTTTAGCTTCTCCACCATCTACAATAGCAATTGATGCTGAACCAACTTTCAAACCTGCAGCTTTTCCTAATTCTTCTTTTGTTGAGACAAAAGTGTAAGCTATATCTTGCTCTTCACAGAGAAGGGGTAAATGCATTACTATTTCTGGAGGATTAACATCTTCAGCAATATAAACAAGCTGAGCTATTTTTCTTTCAATAACTTTAGTAACCTCGTTTGTTCCTTTTCTTATTCTACCAGATTTGGCAGAAGTTTCCAAAACACTTAAAGATTCTTTAACAACTTCTTCAGGAATGTCGAATTTTTTATACATCATTCTTCACCTCGGGCACCTAAAATAATGCCTTCATTAGGTATAGAACAAAATCTTGTTTAGTTTAAAAGACTTATCTTTAAGTAGAATTTTCATTTAATATTGATGTACCAATGAATTTTTCTCCTTCACGAATTAAAGCTAATCTCTCTGGATGAAAACCATTTACAAGAACCACTTTAGTTACATAATCTAATATTGAGATGATTGCAGAAATTTTTCCTTTCATTCCACCAGTTACATCATTCGAATCCTTTTGTTCTAATTTGCTAATATCTGTGATTTCGAAGTCTTTTGAGGTTATGAAATCGACTAACTTATTCTCTTGTGTTTCTGCATCCTTTAGATATAACCCATCTACATCTGAAATGAAAATAACTCTAGCAACATTAAAATTCTGAACTATCAAATTTATGAGAGCATCACCACTATAAATTCTAAAACCTTTATCTTCAGAAAATAGAATGTCTCCCGATAAAACTGGACATAAATCTAGAGATAATGCTTTTTTCACTGGGTCAAAGAAGAAGGAATAAGATCCATCTTTTTTCTCGTAAACTATAGCACTAGTTTGAAAACTTATAGCTTTCATACCATTCTGAATTAAGTTTGATGTTACAATTTCTGCTAAATCAAGCATATCCTTACGAATTTGTAATAAACCCTCAAGTTGATCCAAGTCAGTGAATCCCTTATGAATTGAATATTGATTTGCGATAGTATGACCAAAGGAACCGGCTCCATGAACAATTATACAATTTCTATCCCATTTGGCTAGTTCTTTGCTTAATAGTGACAATTGATCTTTTCTCAGAGTACGATAATTGCCTTTATCTGTAATAATTGATCCACCAATTTTTATAATATCAATTTGTTCATTGTTCATTTTTAACACCAGTTTCAAATATATTTGAGATATAAGCACGAAATCCTTTTTTCTCAATGAGTTTAGTTACTTCCTTGGCAGTTGAAAATTCATCAAATAAAGCAATTATGCAACCACCACCACCTGCGCCAGTTAACTTTCTTCCCAAAGTCTTAGTCTGATCAATAATACCAACTATCTTACTTAAGATTGGATGCCCTACTTCTAGTTTTTCAAGCAATTTATGGTTCTCGTTCATCAAACGACCAATTTCCACAGAATCCCCTGATTCTATTTGTTTCTTTGCCTCCCAAGTTATGGCTTCAATTTGATTAAAAATAGCTTGTACATTTTTTGGTTCATTTTCTCTTTTCTTTTGAACCTTTTCAACAAGTTCCTTTGTACTTCTAGGTACAAGACTGTTAATAATTACAAGAAAGGAAGAGGAGATCTTGGAAGTCAGAGGTGCCATCTGTCCTCTTTCATAAATTATTCCTCCACCAAAGGTTGAGATAGTATTATCTATTCCTGATGGAAAACCATGAATTAACTTTTCAGATTCAAAAGCAATATCTCGAATTTTCTCAAGGTTATAATCGTTATTGTAAAATTTCATTAGACTAGCTGTCAATGAAACAGCTGTAGCTGCACTTGAACCCAAACCTGAAGAAGGAGGAATTGCAGATGTTAGTTTCACCTTAGGACAGATAATCTTTTTCTGACTTTCACTTAAAATCAAGAAAAGATGCTTAAATGGTTCTAATTCAATTGGAACCTCAGATTTCTCAGTAATTGTAAATATATGATCAGGAAACAAGTCAGGAGTTGAAAGCGATGGAAACTTATCTGATGATTTTGTCACTTCACATTTTGCTCTAAGATTAATGGCTGTAGCAATCGCTGGATGTCCATAAACTACAGAATGTTCTCCAAAGAGAATAACTTTTCCTGGAGCTGAAAATACTATGGAATCGGCGCCCATAAACACAAATAGAATACAAGAATAAAAAATCTTTTTCAAAGGTAAGGAAAAAAGGGACTATTCCCTCAGTAATTTGAAAGCAAATTCATCTACAGTAACAGGTAAATCTTCTGTTTCTCCTAACTCTCCTCTTGCCCTAAGAATTTCTCTTGTAAGAAGATAATAAACTTGAGCTAGTGACTTTCTACCTTTGTTATTTACTGGTATAACTAAATCTACATTATTTGTTGCATTATCTGTATCACATAACGCGACTATAGGAATTCCTCTTGAGGCAGCTTCAGTCAAAGATTGCTTATCTGCTCTTGGATCTGTTAGAATAACAACATCAGGTTCAATGTAGCCCTCAAATGAAGGATTTGTCAGTGTTCCAGGAATGAATCTTCCAGGAATTACTTTGAAACCTGCCAATCTAGCCATTTTTGTACTAGGGACAGAAGCATATTGTCTTGTTGCAAAAACAGCAACTTTAGATGCTTCAAAACGACTCAAGAATTTAGCTGCAATTCTAATTCTTGCATCAGTTGCATTTACATCTAAAACATAAATTCCATCATTTCTGACTCGATATTTGAAAGGTTCCATAAACTTTGTACAAACACTTGTTCCTATGTGGATACCTGATACTAAGTAGGTATCTCGAGGTATTAACAGTATTTCTTCTTCAGTGGTTTGTTCTGCTTCCTCTGACATCTTGTATCCTCAGTTTGTTTATGATTTGCGTTATTCCCGCTTTATAAGCATTAAGACCTCAAACGGTTTAATTAAAAACTTTCTGTTCAGTTAGTTGAGCTACTATTTAGTAGAAATTAAGTGAAGGGTAGAAAATCTTCTATTAAATCTGTATGAGAGACTAGCATTCGTCTACAACACCATCTTTTTACATTTAAATCATCAAGAGTTTTCTGAGGGTTTTCCCCTTCATCTATTCTCTTCACGAATTCATCCCATTTATCAGCAATTAAAGTTCCGCAGGTAAAACATCTTACTGGAATAATCATTTCAGACAAACAATCCTTTCAACTCATACATTTAACTATTATGTTTGTCGTTAGTTTAGAACCCCCAATCACGTGCAATCTTAAAACCAAGATATATCCACAACAACCCTCGGGGATTCCTCAATAAAGAGGGTTTTTTCAAAAGATTTCCAAAAGTTTTTACTTTCTCCCATTTTTCTATTTGATTTACAAATTGTTTGTCAAAGACTTTGCCAAGTTTGGTGAGAAATTCGTTGGATCTACCATAGAAGAAGGTATGACATTTTAAATTAATACTTTTCATAAACTGAAATTTCTGGAGGTATTGGGTGTATTGTTGAGTGGAATATTCAATTTTTTCTTCTTTGTTTTTCAAATATTCAACCCCCACTTTTCCTGCAAATTTGCCGCTTGTCATCCCTATTCTTATCCCCCCATAGAAAATAGGATTGACCATTCCAGCAGTATCTCCAGCAAGAACAATATTGTTTAGAGCTAATTTTTCAACAGGTCCATTCATTGGAATTACTCCACCTATTTTCTTCACTATTTTTCCTGTAATCTTCTTTTCTTTGAGGAATGAGTCTAATCTTGCTTTCATCTGATTAGCAGTAGTAACTATCCCCACATTTGTTTCATTATTTCTTGGAAAAACCCAGCAATATCCAAAAGGATACTTTTGAGCATCAAAATAGAATTCAAGATCTTCTCCCCATTCACCTTTAATCTTATATTCAAAAGCCTTGATTAACGGTTGTGAAGGATGGAAATTAAGAGTTTGAGCCAACTTAGCTCTCGCTCCTTCAGCTAAAATCAGAAATTCAGAAGAATAGGTAGTGTTATCTTTTCCATTTGTCTTAACTACTAAACCTTCAGATATATTTTTAATATCTAGAACTTTAGTAGCGGTTTTGATTTCCGCCCCAGCTTCAATTGCTTTGTTAGCTAAATATTGATCAAAAATATCTCTCTTAATCATGAAAGCATGAATGTCACCATAAATCACTTTGTTGGAGGGGAAAAACAACTGGCACCCCTTGTGCTCTCTAACACAAAATTCATTATTCTTTGTTGGAATGGAAAAATCTTGAAAAGCATTTATACTCATCCCTTCCCCACATTGCACTGGAGTACCAATTCTAGGATGTTCTTCAAAAACAGTTGGTTGAAATCCCTGTTCTGCTACTGATATAGCAGCTTGAAGTCCAGCGGGTCCTCCACCCACAATTGCCATGCTAATTTTTTCCATAGCTTCCTAAAGTTTCGGTACTTGAAAAATCTAACTGCAAGCTAAAACTGCAAGTTAACATAGTGGTAGAGAAAGTTTTTTAGATAAACTAATTTAGAAAAACACAGTTCTTGAGTATGTATAAAAGTGATGTGAAATAATGGATCCAATCAGAGAAATTTTAGCAAATTGGACACAAAAGATACCAGAAAGCGAAATTAGAAGGCTTTTAAAAAATAAGACAAAATACTATCTAGCAGGAGGGTTACCAGGTAATCTTCCAACGAAAATATTTCCTAAAATCCTAAGAGAACTGGCAGATTATTACGATTCAGATTCTCAGAATGTAATCAATGAATTTCAATATGGACAAACAGCTGGTACTCCAGCTCTTCGTAAAGTTTTAGCAGAAAGGATTCATAGAAGAGATGGATTAGATATCATAAGTGGAGCGGATGATTGGGAAAAGATACTGATAACAACAGGTTCTCAACAAGCAGTCTATATAGCTCTAGACATCTTGATAAATCCTGGTGATTTAGTTGTTACTCCTTCTCCAGCATATCTAGGGTTTGTCACAACAGTGGTTAAAGTAGGAGGCCATGTTGTTACTGCACCAACTGATGCAGATGGGTTAATACCAGATTATGTTGAAGATACTATACTTAAAGCAGAGAAAGAATTTGGTAAAAAGGTCAAAATTCTCTATGTTGTTGAGGATAGTGACAATCCAAAAGGAACCACACTTCCAGTCAAAAGAAGAGAGCAATTATACAACATTGCTGAACAACATGATGTTATAGTAATTGCAGATTCAGCTTATAAGGAGATGCAATTTGAAGAAAAAAGACCATCTATGAAAACCTTAGATAAAGATAATGAGCGTGTAATTTATACTTCTTCAACTTCCAAAGAAGCAGCACCTCTAAGATTAGGTTATTCAGTCTTGCCTGATTTTCTCCATACTGAAGCAGAAAAAGCTAAAGGGTATATTGATTTATGTACACCCACAATAACGCAAAGAATAGCAGAAATTTACTATGAAAAATATATAGACGAACAGTTACCAATAATAGTTCAAAAATACAAAGAACAGAAAGACGCTGCTTACAAAGCTCTCGTTGAAACTTTTCCAGAGGGCGATTTTACAAATCCAACAGGTGGATTTTTCATCTGGTGGCAACCTAAAGGAGAGAAAGCTTACACATTTGATGTAAGAAAGTTCAATCAAGAAGTCCTACATCCAAATGAAGTACTCGTTGTTCCAGGATCAGCATTTTACCCACCAAGCGGACACTCATATGATCCAGAAGTAAGGGGGATTGAACCCTTGAAGGTTATCACAGGTGGTATGAGAATAGGGTATTCATTCATATCTAAAGACATGGTTGATGTAGGTGTAAGAAAGCTAGGTGACTTACTTAAAGAGAATTTATAGGGTGAAAAATAGCTCTATTTTCGTTATTTTCTTCGTTTTTTTGCGAATTTACGATGGTCTATAAGGTACTTTTTAAAGCTTTATAATACAGCCAGAAACAAGTAATTTTGGCACTTTCAGACCGAAAGACCTTCTAGCTTGAAAATTTTACGGTTTTAGGACGTAAAAAAATCTTTTTTAACGGATTCTTTAATTAGAGGGTGTGTAATACGTAAATTTCTCGACATTACCGAAAAGGTTTTTAATAGGGGAAAGCAAGTTATTTACGTGCATGCCCTTAAGGCAGGCAAAAACCGACAGAAGTGCGAGTAAAATGATGATTGTTCAATCAAAAATCAGAGAATATGTCAAGGAACTCGGCGATTATAAGGTTGGTGGAGATCTTCTTAAAGCTCTAGACGAAAAAATAGCTGTACTAGTTAAGAAAGCAGCTAACAGAGCTAAAGCAAATGGAAGAAAAACAGTTTCCGCAAGAGACCTTTAAATTTAGCCAGAGACCTAAAAAAGCTAAAGGAAAGTTATAATCTTTCTTATTTTTTTATTTTTACTTTATAATAAAATCCTCAGAACCTAAAGTCATCGAAATCGTCTGATGTAATGTATTCTGAAAGTGCTAGCTCTGGAATTGGAGATAGTGCTAAATATGTCCACTTTCCCACTACTTCAACAATAAGATAGTATTTTGGATTCTCAAGGTTAACTTTACCCGTGCTAATTTCAGAAGCTACAGCAGTGATGATATCTTCTCTTTCCAGATTGGAATGACGACGACGTAAATTGATTCTCCAAGTATCTTCTTCTTTTAGTTTTTCTGCAAAGAATGAAGAGCATTCTTTCAAATCTTCCAAAGCAGAAAGAATTTTGTATTGTAAAGGAACAAGCTTCAGTGTATATTGTAAAACAGAATTGTCTTGCTTAACTTCTTTTTCTATACGTTCAATAATCTCTAAGGGATTTTCATTGAAAGAGGTTAGTGTTAAACCAGATATTGATGATATGGGAGATATATCTACATCTTTGCACTCCAAAATCTCTGTTAGAAGGTAATATAATTCACTAGAAGAGTTTCTTTCTAATGTTCTTGCACAGGAACCAAGAAATCCGGAAAATTCATGCATAGTAAAACATATCCATACTATAAATTAATGTTACTCTTCCTTGGAAACATCAAGATTTTCTTTGGAATGAGGTTGGGAAGAAAACTTGGAAATTTGTTTTGCTATTAGTACAAAAACAGATATTCCAAATAAAAGGTATAATCCCCCATCAAATAAGATGAAAACTGTTAAACCATAAATAAATGATACAATTCCCTTTGTAGAGGTAAGGCCTGTAAGAAGATAAGGGATGCGGATTATTAGAGTAGCTCCAAGTACGTATAGAAAGGGAGCTATTGTAATTGAAATTAGTTTTGTTTTCAGAGTTATTCCTCTGTACCAGTCGGGTATTTCCGGATTGAACTCTTTGATTTTTTTCTTCTCATATTTTGACAAGAGAAGTGGAAATGCATTTGAGAGGCGTTTAGGAGGATCTGGTCTGATAGTTGCAAGAGGATATCCTACATTCTCAAATTCATCAACCAGTTTGTATGCTTCTTCAAACTCCATTCTGACATCTATTGTTCGTAATCTATGGGTTCTTATTCTTATTAAATAATCTCCATCATAAGCTAAAAGATATATTCCCCAGAGATCAGAAAACTCCCAAGAATTACTTTTCTTAAATTCATTAAAAGAAATCTGTTTTGAAGAAAAATCAAATACTATTTCCCCTCTTACAAAAACGTAAACAAGGGTAATTAGTAATCCATTTAATACTCCAAAATACAACCATAATGATAGCCCAAACAAATCTCCGATATAAACATCGTTCCTAAAAGGAACATAGTACACAAGAGCGTCTATAATCAATAATAATACGATAGTAGAGACTTTTGCTCTTACTTTGTGTACAAAGCGAGATTCATTAGACGAAATCAACATTAATCTAAATATCTCAAAAAAAGATATGAAGTTTTCCATAAGACAGAAATCTTTATGTTGTTTTTGTATGATTTTCAGTCTGTTGCATGTAGAAGGATGTTTAAAAATAGTTCATTGAAAGAGAACATACTAACAACTTTTCGTTTCGAGGAAACATTATTTAAAGAGTTGTAGCTGTCTGGATTGTATCAGAATAAAATGAGCATTAGTGAATGAAATGGCATACTGTATTAATTGTGGTGTTGAAGTTGATTCAGCAGTGGTAAATTGTCCATTGTGTTTATCTTCAATACACAAAAAGGGAGAACCAATAGACGAAGGTGTTCAAGATTATCCTCAAGAAGAAGAAACATTACTAGAAACTAAAATGGATAAAAAACAAAAGCGATTGGTTGCGTGGGAGATAGTAAGTGTTTCTCTTGCGGTCCCCTTTCTAATAGTTATGATCATCAACATAGCAATTGATCACAACGCAAGACTAGTTTGGGCAAAGTTTCCTATGGCTGCTTTGTTTCTAGCCTGGGCGTTAGTAACCTTTCCATTATTATTAACAGATAGACCTATTTTGATTGTAGCTGGAGAGGTTCTTTCTCTAATGGTATTCCTAACATTGATAGATTTCTTTGATAACTGGAAATTTGATTGGTTATATAAATTAGCTTTACCGATTATAGGGTTTACGTCAATAATTGTCAGTCTAGTAGTATTAATTTCAATGAAATCGAAAAAGAAAGGATTCAACACTGCTGCTTATGTTATGTTTGGTATTGCTTTACTAAATTTAGGTCTTGATCTTACAATTGCGAGCTTCTTAGCAGGTCAATTAGTATTGGCCTGGTCCCTTTATGTAGCTATCCCATTAACTCTAGTTGGAGGATTTTTACTATATGTCCATTATAGGATTGCACGAGTTGTAGATTTACAAAAAGTTGCTGGGATAAAGAAGAGATTCAGAATTTAGAAGAAAAAGAGTTGAAAATAGGTGACAGGAAATCCTACATCCTCTAGTCAATCCTTAGCTACAAAGAAGAATTTACAAATAGGTATGAGTGAGAGGGATAAGGAATGGCATCGACTAGAAAATGCAGCCACTGGATTCAGCTTAATTGCTTCTCCAAGAATACCTCAAGTTTTTCGATTAGCAGTAACCCTAAAAGAACCAGTTAATATTACTATTTTACAGAAAGCTCTTAATCGGATAATAGTTCGCTTCCCATTTTTTAGAGTTAATCTGAAAACAGGATTCTTTTGGCATTTTTGGGAAACTAATATGTCATATCCGAAGATTATGAGGGACACGAAATATCCGAATGAATTCATGCCCATAACACAAAAAGGCGTATTCCCTTTTCGCGTGAAGGTTTACAAAAGAAGAATTGCTGTTGAATTTCATCATTGTTTAACTGATGGTACAGGAGGCATAACTTTCCTGAAAGCATTATTGGGAGAATATCTTAATCTCAAAGGAGTCACAGTTAAAGACTGGAAGGATATATTCAGACCAGATCAATCCCCAACTCTAGAGGAATATGAGGATGCATACAGGAGATTCGATAAGAAAATCAACACAAGTCGTAAATTAGATGTTAAGGCATTCCGTCTACCTTTCAAAAGGATAAAAGTTGGCAGATATCATATTACTAAAGGAATAATATCAGTTAAACAAGTACTAGAAAAAGCAAAAGAACTCAAAATAAGTCTAACAGAGTATATAGCTGCAATACTTATTGAATCATTGCATGAATTAGTTTTTAATTTTCCAGAAAAACTGAGGAGGAAATATATTCGGCCTATTCGAGTAATGGTTCCAGTGAACCTACGAAATATTTATTCGTCCCAAACAATGAGAAATTTTTCTCTTTATGTAACTCCAGGAATCGACCCCAGATTGGGTTATTATTCTTTTGAGGAGATAGTTAAGCAAGTTCACCACTATATGAAGAAGGAAGTTAATCCAAAGTATTTCATGACTTATATTCACAAGAACGTATCAAATGAAAACATGATGTTCTTGCGTTTGACACCTTTGGCGGTAAAGAAGTTTTTTGGTCAAAAAGGATATTTTCGGATAGGTACAACTCAATACTCGACTGTTCTAACCAACTTGGGAAAAGTAACGGTTCCTGAGGAACTGGAAAAATATATTGAAGAGTTTGAATTCGTTCCTGCACAAGTACCAGTGAATAAAGTTGGAACAGCTATGGTAAGCTACAAAGATAAGTTAATCATTAATTTTGGAAGAGTAATTGAAGAACCGGTTTTTGAGAGAATCTTTTTTAAAAATTTAGTTAAGAAAGGGATAAAAGTCAAAATACAAACTAACTAGCTTCTAATTGAAAGAGCAATTAGTTTTGACCCATCAGACAGGAAAGAGAGATTCAAAGGTTATAATGGATAATTCTATAAGGATGAGGTGGGAATAAGAACCCTTACTATGGATGGTAGAGAATTCCAATCCCACTCATCAAGATATAAAACTAACTGTTATTAAAAAATGTATTCCATAATTCAGAGAAGGTGAATTATAGAAAAAGTGCTGTATTACAATCTACCTTAAGTTACAAATAGAAGTTATTTTGTCGGTTAATTTTCTTTTGTTTTAAATAGTGAAAAATCGTCTGCTAGTTACCTACTATGGATGGTAGAAAAATAATGAAAAAAAGCATTAAAATAGTAATACTAGTGTTGGTATTAAGTTGCAGTACCAACATTTTATGGAAACTTGAATCACGCAGAAGCAGCTCTATATTATGGGTCAGTAGACTTCAATGGAACAGTTTACTTAAATTGGTCACTTGAAGCAGTAAGTGGAGTGAAAGTACAATTATTAGAAGATGGTTCAGCAAAAAGGACAGATTATACGGATTCTAATGGATATTATGAGTTCACTTGGACTACAGTTAAACTCAAATTCTACTCGATAAGCATAGAAAAAGATGGGTATAAGTTTACTAGCAAATATGTTCTCATCACAAATGCAGAACATGAAGAAGATTTAACACTTTATGGTAAAGCTGCTCTTTTTTTATGGGCATCCGATGTTGCTAATAGAACAGTTATAGACGAATTAAGAGATGATTTAATTTACAATGAAAGTTTTACAGATGTCTTATACTATGAAAACGCATCATATTGGGAAGATGCGATAGATGATCTTGACACATATGAAAGTTCATTCTCTCTAGTTTTCATATATGTTATAACACATGGTGATAATAGATTAACGGGTATTATTCCTAATAGGGAATGGCATTCCTATCTTTATTATCAAACTATGGAGAATCAAAACATTAATTTTACAGCTGCGGATTTCATAGATAAATTAGCTGAATTAGAAGCTTCAGACATTATCTTCTTAATTGAAGCATGTCATAGTGGCGATTTCATACTTGAATTTGAGAAACCAGAACATCAAAATGACCCATTTTTTGCTGCGACAGCTGCTAATTTTACACAAGCAGCAAGATGGTATGGAGTAAATGGGACGAGATATAATGAAAGTGATGGTGACCAAGGAGCTTGGGGCGGTGCATTTACGCACTTCTTCTTTGAGGGTTTGCACTTAGGTTATAATGAAACCGATGCTTTCTATTATGCAAAAGAAGAAACTTATGACTATGCACTTGCTGTAATTGGTCCTGACGATTTGTATCAATTTGCTAATATGCGAGAAACACTTTCAACGGATTGGCTGTAAAATGAAAGTCAAACCATTTTCTTTTTTCTTTAAAATCTTGAAAAAGATTATAAAACCTAAAATTCTATGTGATACCCTATGAGAAAGAAGTACTATTATCTCATTAATTTCTGGTTAATCATTTCTACTTTTACAATTCTATTTTCAACTGGTATGAATCAATCAATTATTTTACCGAATGAGACATTAAATTATAAAATAGAACCATACCAAACTTTTGGTAACGTAAACAGAATTAAAAATTCCATCACTGAACCTATAATAATTATGGATGATGTAGATTTTGATTTCTATGGATTTTCTGGAAATGGAACAATACAAAATCCATATCTTATTCAATATATAACTATTGAAACAAATCTGGAATTCGGAATTTTTATCACCAATGTCTCAAAAAACTTCATAATTCAAAATTGTGTGATTACTTCACAAATATCCGCAATAAGTCTAAGTAATATAACTTCAGATACAATTGAAATTAACAATAATGTTTGTCATGGGAGAGAATGGTATGGAATCTATGTTTACTCAACAGATAATGTTAATATATCAAATAACAAATGTGGTGGAAGTGCTTCAGGTATAGTAGTGTATTTCTCTGATAACGGATATATCGGGGATAATGAATGTTATGAAAATGATTTTGGGATTGCATTGTATGAAACTATGAATTTTCAAATATACAAAAATTATTGTTATAATAATTCCAATTCTGGCATTCATATATTGTATTCTAGTATAATAGACGCAAATAACAATACTTTAGTTAATAACGTTTGGGGATTAAGTTTTCTAAGCTCGAGTGCAAGTTCCATTTCCAATAATCTCTGTAATAAATCATATTATGGAATTTATGCATTTTACTCTAATACTATAGTAATCCATAACAATGTTTGTCTAAGGAGTCATTATGGTATTAAACTTGAGCATTCTAGAACAATGACCGTTAAAGAAAATAACTGCAGTTTCGGTTTTACTGGTCTTTATATTACTGATGATTCCTATTCTATGATAACTGAAAACATTTGTAGTTATAACATACAAACAGGTATTGATGTACTTCTGAGTACGTCAAACTATGTAATGAGTAACTCGGTGTTTAATAACAGTTATGGAATTGATATTTTTAGAAGTATCTCTTCTGTAAGTATTAATCTATGTTATAACAATGATATAGGCATACGTCTTTGGATTGCGAATTCTATTATTCTTTCAAATAATACCTGTAACAACAACATTAATGGAATTATTATAAGAGAAACAGATTTTTCGACAATCTCATACAATGTACTAACTAGAAATATTGACTATGGCATTTATATTTATGAAGTGTCAACTTGGAATAAAATTCATCATAATTACTTCATCTGCAACAACAGAGATGGTACAGAGCATGGTTATTCTCAGGCATATGATGAGGGGTACAACAATAGATGGTATGAAAGCGCAACAGATGAAGGGAATTATTGGAACGATCATGAAGGAATAGGAGAGTATCAAATAGACGGAAAAGACAACAATACTGATCCTTACCCATTTGTCTATGATTATGAATGTGTGACAATAACTGAAACTACTGGTGAAAACACTGAAGGATCATCTATTACGATACTAATAACGTTGTTCGCATTTCTAGGCTTAAGTAGTATAAGTACAAATCTACGAAAACGTCTGAGAAAACTATAACTCTACTACTAATGAGATTTGAAGCACATCTATAAATTTCACATAATTCAGACTTGGAAATAAATAATATATTTTATGTTTATCTTAAGGATAGTTCTACGCTAAACAAAGATTTAAAAGATTAGCAGAAAAAGAATTTGCATAGAACTAGCGCCGTGGGGTAAATTATGCGGATGATCTTCCTCATAATCCCTAAGCATGGAAAACCCGTCGGGCTCATAAGTTCAGAATTCGTGGATTTTGGACTCTGAAACCCGAAGATCACTAGTTCAAGTCTAGTCGGCGCTACCACTTTCTTTTAACCTTACATCAAAATGGTTTTGCATGAATTTGTAGTTTATTTAGAAGAAGATTTATAACTCAAAATGCTATAAAATAGTCTGATGCGTAAAAGTAGAGTAATTTTAATATGTTTTATGGCTTTTATTGTTGTTTTTCCATCTATTTTCTTTCCTGTTTTCTATCTCACACCATATACTAAACCTGCTCTTGTTACATCAATTGTGATTGACTCTGTAGAAGTTGTTGGTGAACCTGACATATATATTCAATGCAATCTAAATGTCTCTTTACTCTTCCCAAATTCTTGCTCTTCATTTAAAGATTACAGTATTAAGTTGTTGGAAAATGAAAATATAGTAAAAATCAACATCAATGCTTTTCATCGTCCAAGAAATGAAGTATGTTTAGCTATAGTAACTTATCTCAACATTACTATTTCGATTATCTTATTCTTTGGTAACTGGACAATCTATTGTAACAACCTATCCACAGATTTAGTAATTTAAATCATAGTTATAATCTTAAATCAAAATACTAGTAGAGATTTGCTAGTGTTTTTGTTTCGCCTAACTTAGCCAAAACTTTTTTACAAACCCCTTCAACAACCAATCTGATTTTAATGAAAAAAGGAGCATCTATGGTATATTTGAGACATTTTGTAGTCTTAAATATTATAACTTGGGTTTTAATTGGTAGTTCTATACCCTTTGCTTTTGAAGGTCATCCAAAGTATAAGTATACAGATACAGATTGGGATGATTTTAGTTATGTTCCCGAATATAATGTTTCGAATTGGAATATTCTTCTAGACCCCCATTCTCACACTCTTGCATCTGATGGATTTCTGACTCCTAGACAGAATTTACTATGGCATATTTCCATGGGTTTCAATGCTATGGTTTTGACAGACCATAATACCTTTGACAATGTTGAAGAAATAAAACAGATCGCTAGAGAAGAATTTAATGATACTATCAAAGTATTTGTAGGTCTTGAATGGACCACCGATAGAATTCACATGAATATTATACTTCCTCCGAATGTTACTCAAGTTCAATATGAAACGTTAATCACTTTTGAAACCTATACTTATACTCCTACTGATGAGGAGATGCAGGACTTTATTCAAGCAACTCATGATTTGGGAGGTGTTGTTACAGTTAATCATATTCCATGGTCACAAGACTATACAACAAATCATCCAACCCGTCAGGAGCTATTCAACTGGGGTATTGACTATATTGAGATTGTTAACGGAAATGTTTACGACAATGAATCTTACTATTTCTGCTTAGATAATGGAGTAGGAATGATTACTGGAACAGATATGCACGCACCTGAAGAGGTATACTGTTGGACAACACTAAATGCAACAGAGTTTACAGAAGAAGCTATTTTTGCAGAAATAAAGGCCAGAAGGACAGGATTTATTTTTACAGGAATTTCTTCATCTTATCCTATTGAACATCCACTAAATCCTTCGTACATTGCTTTCTTTCCTCTAATAAAAATCGGTGAAATGTTTGAAAGTATGTATTCTAGTGGAGTGCTTGGTCAACTTTTAGGCACACTTTTTGGATATATTTATGGCATATTCATAGTTGTTGAATTACTCCTATACTCAATTAAGAAACTTGTTCAACTAATAAAGGAAAAAGAGTTACTAAAGTTAAAAAAGAAGAACTAATATGATCTTTATTCTTTATTGATCATATTCTTCTATAATTTTTATTATTAGATCAAATGCTTTTTGCATTAATTTTTCATCTATATTCTCTGGAACATCTTCTGTTGAATGCCATAAAGCAAATAAACCTCCCTCTCCAAAGCAATATAAAGTAGTTGCAGGTATCTTCTTTTTTGAAAAACTTCCAGCATCAGTATTACCAAAATGAATTGTTTTTACTGGTACATCAAAACCATGTTTTTTTCCAATTGCTTGAAGATGAAATACTAGTTTCTCATCATGGTTTACATTATTATCTTTCTCTTTCAGAATAATTCCTAATTTACCTCGTCCTAGTGTTTCAAAATTTATATTGATTGTATCATCTAACTCTTGAACTCGTTTATCAACATAAAGTTTACTTCCAACTAATCCTGGCTCTTCAGCCCCAAATGAAATTAGCCTAATTTCAACGTTTTTAGGGGGATTCTTCTTTAGATGTTCACCTAATGCGAAAAGCATACTAACCGAAGTTAGATTATCATTTGCTCCCATAACAGGTGTATTTGTCACCATATTTTTCATGAAATAAAAACCAAAAACTAGACCGATCAATGCTAGGATAAACAAAACATCAGGAAAAACAAACCAGCTGACAGTAAGCGTACCTAGATTATATGAGAATAAAAACAGTGGTGGGTTAATTTGTGGTATAAAGTAGATTGTTTTCCAGATGCTTGATATAACTAAAAATACAATTCCTAAAATTGCACTGTTCTGAATAAAGACTATTTGTTTCACTTTCTTCTCAAATAATGGCATATGAAAAGCCGAATCATGATGACCAGAAAAAATTAAAGTAGTCTTCTTTTTCTCAGTAGAATCAAACTGAGCAATGATATTCCGTGATTCATCCTTCTTTACCATCAGATTAATCAGATTCTTATCTTTAAATCTTGCAAAATAATAGATAATAAGCATTAATAGTGCAAGAATTGTAGCTAAAGGTGCAATAAAGAAATAACAGATTACTGAAATACAATATCCCCAGACTAGAAAAAGAGTAAGATTTTGTAAAGCCCTACCTACAACAGGGAAAGATTCTGTTGTTACGTTTGATGTGTAAGTTTTAAATTTCTCCTCTATGTAATCACAAGCTTTCAGATCAGCTTCTGTTCCAGTAATTCGAGGACCGAATGTTTTACAAATATATTCTATTGGTTCTAGTAACGAATCCATAAACCCAAAAAACAGTACTTATTTATAAGATTTGAATCGTTCAGGCACTATCCTTCAGAGGAGTTCTTTCCTCTCTGCTCTTTAATCGCAACCCTATTTCTTGTTTTATTTCATTTAACTTCCATAGAACAAAATCAACTGCATCATCATTAATGAGGACTTGAGGGTCGGCTTTTTCTTTTAATTGTCGAAGTAAATCTTCTCTCTTTATTTCTTCCATAGAATCACCTTTTCAATTCAAAGCTACGCTCACGTAACCATATAACCAGAATTAAATTTGTTTATTAATAGTATGTAATATTGTTAGAATACTGAGAAAACGCACAAACACTTAAAAAATTCAAATAAATTTCTATTTGAGAAGGAATATTGGTGCGGAAGGTTTCTTGAGATTCTTTTTGCAAGACGTTGGACGGACTAATTTCAATATTCCTTCCTACACCTGATTTTCTACGCTACGTCAGACACTTATATATCATTCTATTCATTCCAATAATTAGAATGAAAAAAAAGAATGACTTCTGAATTTCAGAAGAATATCATGTCGTGTTCATGAAAGCTGTAACTAATTGATTTTTTAATTGATTCTTAGCATATTCCCTAAATTCTTCCTTGCTCCCGAAAACAGCTGTTTCATATCTTTTATCAAAGAGGATTGTATTTGTTATCAATACAGTCCCATGAATTACTGTCCATAAGTACACCGAAAGTTTCTTAGCATCAATGCTTTCAATGTTCATTTCTAAAATCGCATTTTCAATAATTAGTAAAAGCATATTTATTGACTGAGGTTCGAATTCATCCTCAACTGACCCAGAAGATTCTGCAGGTGGAGGAGGGATAACAAACATCATTTGATATCGACGATAATTTGATTCAGCAAAATCAAAATAAAAATCTGCTAAACTTTCTAATATCTCAATAATAGTTCCTTTGTGGGAAGTGATGATCCCTTTAATCTCATTTTCAAAGTCTTCAAAATCTCTCTTAAGAATCGCGTACCATAGTTCTCTTTTACTAGACCAATAATTGTATAGGTTGCCTTGTGACATGTTAAGTCTTTTTGCCAAAGCCCTCATACTAAACCCTCTTGTTCCCACCTCTATGAATAAATTCCGAGCTTCATCTATTATATTTCGAACTTGTTGCTCTTTGGCTTCTTTTGATCTAGCTCTAGTCTGAGTCATCGATGTAAATTGTGTTTCACCTAAATAAGTTTTTTTAATGAACGATGTTCAGTTAATAAAATTTATAAGTGCCTTACGAATGATAAATAAACGGCGTTCAGTTAAGTGGTGTATTTGATTATCGACTCAAATAGTCTTAGAAAAAGCAAACAAGATTCTGATTTCGAACATTCATTGCAAATTCTAATGACTAAAGTAAAATTAAAACAAATGAGTGAAATATTCTGTGAGATTCTAAAACTGAAGGAAGGATTAATACACCATACTTGTAAATTAAGGAATAGGCTCCAAATTTTCATTGGTGAAATGGAGATATACTGTAATATAGACATCCTAGGAGAAGTAAATCAGCTTTTAGAGATTATAGATGATGGTATTTCAAGAGATAATTGGAATCAGATAGTAGACATAGTTTTACGTATCTATGAAAAAATCCTCAAGTTCTGTAATTAGAATTAATTATCAGACCTACCTTATTGTAACCCATTTTCTTAGATGTATCTCCTTACTAGAAGAGTAGAGATTTACAAAAAAGAGAAAAATCAGAAAAAAAGTATTTTTTACTTTTTTGCACTAAAAGTCTCTTCCTACCAAAAACTTCAGAAATTTCCCAAATTCTTAGGTTGATTAATTATTACAGGAGTAGTTTTCTTATATTCTCTAAAGCCATCTCCAAATCAATCAATCAGTTCTCTCTCTTTTATACCAAAAATGTGGTAACTGAAGCAGATCATGAGAATCACAAACATCTCGATGGTATAAATTTAGACTATTTTGTTCAAGTCCAAAATAATTTAAAAGCAGAAATGAAAGATACTTTGATTTTGATGGATAAAGAAATCAAGTCATTAGACCTTCCTGAAGAACTCGAGAAAATTTTGATGGAGTTTTCTTTTGAGGTTATTAATATAGGTTGTTCAAAAGCTAAAGTTCTCAGATTGTCTAATATTGAACAGACCTTTTATCTCAAGATCAACAAAGTTGATTCAATCTTCGATTTAGAAAAGGAGAAAACTATTCTTGAATGGTTATCAAAAAAACTAGAGGTTCCTGAAGTCATTTATTTTGGGAAAAAGAATGAAATGGCATTTCTCTTGATTTCTGAAATACAAGGAAAAGTTTCTCATTTTGTGGGATCTGATGCTGAAAAACGTAAAAACATCAGAATTTTAGCTGAAGGTTTGAGAAAAATACATTCAGTTCCTATTGTTTCATGTCCGATTGACAACTCACCGGACAAATTAATGCAAATGGCAAAGGACAGATTGGAAAAAGGTAACATTGATACTAGTCAGTTTGACACAAGATGGTCTGATATAAGTCCTGAGGAATTACTAAAAGAAGTTACAAGAATAAAACCAGATGAATATGATCTTGTTTTCTCTCATGGAGATTATTGTTTACCCAATATTCTGATTAAAGAAGGTAACTTAAGTGGTTTCGTTGATTGGTCTTGGGGAGGGATAAATGATAGATATTTTGATTTAGCAGCTGTAATATGGAGCATTGGTTACAATTATGGTGAAGAATGGGTCAAATACTTCTTTGAAGATTACGGAATAGAAAACTTTGATTGGAATAGGCTCAAATTTTTCCAGATATTAAATGAGTTCTTCCAACAGTGATAAAATAGATTGACCATTAGATTTATTTTAAGCTAAGTTATTTTTTCACCATGAGTTTGCGTTTTGATTCTTTTCGTTCTCCAGTTTATGGCAGAAGAGGAATGGTAGCATCTAGCCAACCTTTAGCTTCCGAGGCAGGTATGAGAATACTTCAAAAGGGAGGAAATGCTGCTGATGCAGCTGTTGCAACAGCTGCTGCTTTGAATGTTACTGAACCTTGTTCTACAGGTATTGGTGGAGATTGTTTTTGTCTTTATTTTGATAATTCGTCAAAAAAAGTTAGTGGGCTAAATGCTAGTGGAAGAGCTCCTTCAGAGCTAAATCTAGAGCTTCTTGCGAATCAAGGAATAACTGGTTTCCTTCCTCCTAGAAGCATCCACACCATTACAGTTCCTGGTGCAGCTGCAGGATGGGTAGACACTATAAATAAACTAGGAACATTGTCTTTAAAAGAAGTTCTTGTTCCAGCTATAGAGTTAGCTGAAGAGGGATTTCCAGTTGCTCCCTTCACGGCAAGAGCATGGAAAAGAAGTGAACCGATATTAAAAAGTGGTCCTTACGGGGAAGAAATGTTGCTTAATGGAAATGCTCCTAAGGAAGGAGAGATAATGAAAAATCCTACATTAGCACAAACTTTCAAAGAGCTTGCTGAACATGGTAAAGATGGTTTTTACAAAGGAAGGATTGCCGAAGCAATTGTAGAGTTGATACAGTCATTTGATGGTGTTTTGTCTCTTGATGATTTGCAGAACCACAAGAGTACATTTGATGAACCAATATCTACCAATTATAGAGGTGTTGAAGTTCATGAAATTCCACCTAATGGACAAGGAATAGCCGCTTTGATTGCACTAAACATTATCGAAGAATTTGATATTGCAAGTATGAAGCATTCATCAGCTGAACACCTTCATGTTATGATTGAAGCTATGAGGATTGCCTTTGCAGATACTCGTTGGTATGTTGCTGATCCTGCTGTCGTGAATGTACCTATACAAGAGCTAATATCTAAGCAATATGCATCTGAGAGAAGAAAACTTATCGATCTCACAAAAGCTTCAATTGATGTTCAAAAGGGTTCTCCAGTTACAAGTTCGGATACAGTTTACTTCTCCGTTGTTGATGGAGAAGGAAATGCATGTAGCTTTATAAATTCTAATTACATGGGTTTTGGAACAGGTTTAATTCCTAAAGGATGCGGATTTACTCTTCAAAATAGAGGAGCAAACTTTACTTTAGAGCCTGGACACCCTAATGTTCTTGGACCAAATAAACGACCCTATCACACAATTATCCCTGGAATGGCTACTAAAGATAATGAATTGTATGCAAGTTTTGGAGTCATGGGAGGATTTAATCAACCTCAAGGACATGCACAGGTCATTGTAAATATGGTAGATTTTAATATGAACCCCCAAGAAGCCCTTAATGCACCAAGATTTACCATTAGGGATGGTACTGGTGGTGGAAAAGTAGCACTTGAAGAAGGCATAGATGTTGCTACTATGAGCATTTTGAGCACTATGGGTCATGAAATAGTTCCCACATCAGGTGCTTCAAGAATGATTTTTGGAAGAGGGCAAATTATTAAGCGAAATCCAAAAAGTGGTGTTCTTTGTGGAGGTTCTAGTCCTCGAGCTGATGGATTAGCAATCGGATGGTAAATATCTAGTTAGAAAAGACAAGAGATTTCACAACAACAGGGACTACTTGTCCCCCTGCTTTCGGTTTATCTACATCAATGAAATCTCCTTCTTGAACACTAATTTCATCAATTGAGATGATGTTTTCTTTTGCATCGGTTTCTCTTTTCATAACATTTCCTACAGAATTTCCTATATCTCTGTCAAAAACCATAATTATTGGCATTTTCTTTTCTATTGTTTTTGGAATTGCACTTACAACACCTTTAACAAATGTTGTTAATCCAGCATACGAACCACCTATAGCACCTTTGAAAGAAAGAGCTACGGTTTGTTCTCCTTCAATAACATCAAACAGATTAAAATTCTTCAGAATTGCTTTACGAACATTTTCAACGGTGATATCCCTAGTATCTAGTTTTGGTTCTAAAACGGGTATATTATGAATTGGAAGAATCTCTGAATCAGAAATATGTGTAGTTACACCTGATACTTGAAGTGTATATTGACCCGCACCAATTACAGTAGCTCGTATTAATTCTTGAGGTTCATGTAGCTTTATACCTTGTTCAGTCACTATTTTTCTGATTTCTTCTCCTAGATATTTGCCTAAATCTCCAAATTCAGCATCAGTTTTATTGTAAATATATTCCGCGACTCCTCCAGAAAAAATCATTTCGTCAATTACACCATCAAATTCAATTGGATTGGTCATCAACAAATTTTGTGCGATCTCAGTTTCGATTTTCTGATTTAGGACTTCAAATAAACTATCTGCAAGAATTTTAGCCATTGCTTTCTTTTGATCTTCTGTGACGGACATATCATAATCTAGTGTAACACCAATTTTCTTCTCTAAGTTCTTTATAGGAGCTTCAATTCTTATGATTTTATTTTCATCATCAAAAGCCAATAACCTGCCACCTACATTAACACAAGCAGCATCTACTATCTCACCATCTTTAGCAATGGCGATATTAGAAGTACCACCACCTATGTCAATGTTAATTACAGTCTTTTTTGATTCTTTTGAGTAAAGAGCTGCTCCAGAACCCATTGCTGCAATAACAGATTCAAAATTAGGACCAGCAGCTGCACAGACAAATTTTCCTGCTTTGTGAGCAAGTGATTTTACTAATTCTTCAGCATTTTCTTTTTTTGCGCTTTCCCCAGTAATAATGACTGCACCAGTATCTATATCGTCAATTGAGACATTTGCATTTTGATATTCGTTCTTAATAAATTCAACGAGTTTAAGATAATCAATGTTTAAGCCATCTATTAGTGGAGTTAGCATTATTCGGCTTCTGTATAGAATCTCTCGTTCAGTTACTTCAAACTTAACTCCTCTTTGTGTGAATACCTTCTCGAGTTTTAACTTTGAAAATATAAGATGGGAAGTGGTTGTACCAACATCTATACCACAGCTAGTGAGCGTCAAAGTGTGTTCTTCTGTCATAATTAGTCCTCAAAGCGCTAAATTCATCAAAAATTAACACACTTAAAGCATTTTGGTTGAAGCATTTCTTTTAACGTAATTTCTTCATCATGGAGAGAAAAGGTTTAAAATGTTTATTGTAATCAGCAAAATGAAATTGTTATGGCATCTAATAAATCTGAATCCAATGAAGGTGCATTAAGTTCAACAGAATTGGGTCCTCGAACACAAAAAGAAGTTTGGAAGGATTGGTCAATTGCTACAGGAAAATATGTAGGTAAAAAAGTACATTCTCCTTTTGGTATTTACCTGCTTAGCACATGGTTCATCAGTTTTCTTATCATGGGTATAACAAATACTATGAGAGGAGGAAAATTCTTTGAAGGACCAGGCTACTGGATTGATGTTTTTCTAACATATGGTTTGAATAGTGGTCAAGATTCTTCTATAAGATTCATAGCCAAACCGTTTCTTGTATGGTTTTTTGCTCCGATGATAGTATTGATACTAGGATGGGGGTTGTTCTTACTAACAGATAGTGGTTATTTCAGAAATGGAGGTTTACCTGTAGAAGAGAATGACTTCAACGAGTTACAACGATTCTTTAGTGACGACAATGTTTGGGGACAAGAATTGATAAATCCAGCTCGACCTAAATTAACAAAGACCTATATTTGGTTAGTAATGATGCCAATCATTTTGGGAGCGGTTTTTACAGGCACATATAATTTCATCATGTTTAAGAAAATCAAGAAGACTAAATATCTTCCCAGTGTAAAGAAATTCTTAACTGTCATTTCTATCAGCTGCTTAATAATAGGCGTAGAAATGGCTTTAATGACTGGCAATATCACTTTGGATTTTACGAGTCTGTTTTATTCATTGTTTGTGGATAGAACTATGAATGAATTTATACTCTATGGAACGCAATACAAAACCGAAGGAGGCAAGGCACATCCAGGTCAGTATCATCCAATTGGTATAGCAGTGACACTATGGTTATTGTATCTAATTCCATTCTTTGTAGTTTATTTGATAATCCTTTTAATTGGTAATCTTGATAATGTATGGAAAAACAAGAATTTTGCATATAAATGGGTTAGTGGATTCATTGAATCACGAAAAGAACCAGATTTAAGATGAGATTAGAGTTCAGATTGAAGGATGAAAAATTCCTTCTATATTTTTCATTTTTCTATAGAATATCAAATAATATTAGAGCTCTTTAGATTCTGTATTAAATTTTTGAGTGGATAAACAATCTTATTAGTGTTCAAAGCCAGTTGATGTTGTTAAGAATGGCAACTAGCTCCATGATTCCTCAAGAAAATTTAGTTGATCATGAAAATGATAAAAAAATACCATTATTAGTAGCAGAGGATATTATCAAAATCTATCAAACAGGTAAGATTGAAACACAAGCACTAAGAGGTGTGTCATTCAAAGTAAATCCTAGGGAGAAAGTTTTTCTAATAGGACATAGTGGTTCTGGAAAAACCACTTTGGTTAATACAATTGCAGGTATAATAAAACCCACTTCAGGTAAAGTATTCTGGAAAGATCTTTCCAAAGATATTACAAAATCTTCACTTGAAGAAATAATCAAAGCAAGAAGATCTTTTGCTGGAGTTATATTTCAAGATAGTAGATTATTATCGCACTTAACAGTTAAAGAAAACATTGAACTCGCAGGACATTATGCAGGAATTAATCCTAAAGTCATAAAAAAACGTTCTGAATTTCTGTTGAGGTTTTTGAATATTTGGGACAAAAAAGATAAGAGGGAAGACACTTTGTCAGGGGGAGAAAAAAAACGTGCTGCAATAGCAACCACTTTAATAACCAATCCTAGAATTCTAATTGGGGATGAACCAACAGGAGACTTGGATGTTGTTACAGCTGAAAGCATACTTGATTTGTTTGATAGAATAAACAAAGAACTTGGGATAGCAATTTGCATCGTTACACATTCTCAACAAGTAGCGTCAAGAGCTGATAGAATTCTTGAATTACGAGATGGAATTATAATTGGAAGACATGGAAAAGAGATTGTTCTAAGGAATCTTGAAGAGAGCAGATTGTTAGAAGTAGACAGACAAAATAGGTTAGCTTTACCAAAATCAATCTTAAGCGAAGTTAATGACCCAAAGCATTTCACCATATCAGTAAAAGGTAGTGATGTTATTCTTACTCCTGTCTTTGACCCAAACCTTTACAATAATAATGGGCAAGAGATTATTACATGTGCAATGTGTGGTAAATTGGTTAGTCATACTGCAAAATTCTGCCCATATTGCTCTGAAACGATAACAAACAAAAAGGGCACAAAATGAGTCAGAAGAAGAAACCTTGGCTTGAAAAAGAGGTTGATGAGATAGAGCAGGGGGAGAACAAAGATAACACAACCCAAAAAATTAAAGTAAACTGGGTAAAAATAATGTTACTGGGGTTTCTATCTTCGATTATCTTCATTGTTATTGATATCATCTTGTTTTTGATTTTCTATTTCGGCTATGGAACTGAAACACTTTTTATCTTAGATTTCCTGCAGTATGTGATATTTGGGGAAGCAGGTTTAGTTATTTTCATAGGAGCTTGTTTCGGTAATTTTGGTCAATCCGTCTTTATATCAAATCTTAAAGAAAGATTTATTGGCTCAGATCCGTTGTCAAGAGATAGCTTTAGAGAAGCTACTTTTAATGCCTTTACTTACTATTTTGGAGGAATGTTTTTGCTGTTTTATGGATTGTTTTTGTTTGGAATTTTGAGGCTTGCTGTTTACTTTGGATAGACTGAATCTTCTATTTTATACAAGTCCAGTTGTTCGAAATAACGTATTAATTATTAGAATGAGAAAAATTCACAAAAAACGAAAAGAATCTAATCCAATTATTAGAATGAAAAAACGCTCCTAATTATTGAAATCATAACACAAAACACTTATTAACATGTGATAACACTTTTTTCTTGCTTCCACTAACATGATAAACATAAAGGTGGAATTTTGAAAAGGTGAATAAAATAATGAAGAAAAAAGTAATTTTAGGCTATGGCCTACTTTTTCTGTTTGCATTGTCAGTATTCATTGGGCAAGTAAATGCTCAAGATGAAGAGGTTGTAGAAGTTTTCTCAGTAAACTTACTATCACCAAATACAAGCGCAGCCAGAAATCAATGGTCATTACTTATGGAAAATCAATTACCAAAAATTGGTATTGGTGTAGACTTCCATGAATCTACCGGATGGGGAAACATTGGTCCTCGTACCTGGTATTATCCGTTGCATGACTTCGATTACATCCCAACTTACGCAGAAGGAGGATACGATATTCTCTTTGTCGGTTGGTCTTGGGGTCTTGATTGGGATCCAACTGGTCTATTTGACTCAGCAAGTTTAGTACCTTATGGTGATAACTTCTACCAATACATCAACCCAGTGTATGACGATTTGCTAACAAGCTATCTAACTGAATTAGATCAAGCAGCTCAGATTGTTTACGGACAACAGATGCAAGCAATACTTTACGAGGATTTACCAGACATTGTCCTTGTCTATCCAAAATCACTCTTTGGTATGAAAGAAGGATTAATTGGTATTGACGGACTCTTGTTAGGTGCAGGTAGTGCTCGATATGAATTCTGGGATGACCCAGCAGATCATATCATCAAATACGCTATTCCAGCAAATCTTGCAGAATGGAATGTATTTATCTATGCATCCTTCTATGATGGTTTATGGATGGGAGGAGTTTATGGTGCATTATACCAAAGAGCACAAGACACTAATGTGTGGGAACCACAGATTGCAGCAGCTCTACCTGTTTTCAGTCCAGATCTAAAGAGTATGACTGTTGATATTAACGCTGGTGCTACATTTAGTAATGGAGAAGCAGTTCTAGCAGAAGATATAGTATACTCAATGCAACTATTTATGACTCCAGCTGTAGGTTCAGGCGATTACAGTTACTATAACACCTGGTTCGCAACAAACGCTTCAGTTTGGGCTGTTGATACAGACACAGTTGCTTTCAACATGACTGACGTCAATGCTTTTGCATTAGGAACAATCTCATTCTCAATTATCGACAAAAGCACTGTTGAACCATTGATTAGCTCATTTGGATACGACATTTTCAATGAAGTACCATTAACTGGAAACGTTGGTGATGGGTTAGTTATGTCCTGTGGTCCTATGATAATGGAATCATTTGATTCTGTTAGTAGTACAGTTAAATTAGTACCAAACGTAGAATATGCAAATCTGGATGGTTACGTAGCTCCTCTACTTGATGAATGGTATCTAACCTACATCTCTGGTAAGGATACTGCTGTATCTGAATTGATTTCTGGGAATATCGACATAGTTGATGGACAATACTTCCCACAAATAGCTGATTTCACTCCAGCTGGTGTAGAAGGTATTCTAGTCAGTGACCCATCTCATCAAGAAATGGCCATGAACTTGAGACATCCCGTCTTTGGTACTGGTGAATTAACACCAGAGGGTACTGTTGAAGCTGCTAAAAATGTCAGAAAAGCAATCAGTCATGCAGTTCCTCGTGATATCATCGTTGCTCAAATCCTTGAAGGACTTGGCGCTCCTGGTGTTACTGCTTGTCCAAACGTAGCAGTTGCCTTTGATGAATCTCTTGATCCATATGCTTTCGACATCGACTTAGCTCTAGAATATATGGAATTAGCTGGTTTCGATGTATACGGCAAAGGCGCTGGAATTGAAGGATTGATCTTCTTATCGTTATTAGGTCTTGCTTCACTGCTAGCATTCAGAAGATTTAGAAAATAAAGAGTTTAACTCTTTTCCTTTTTTTCTTTTTGTTTAATAAACAGACAGAGATGAGATTCTAGTAGATCTTATTCAAATAATCTGAGAACAGTTTTACAATAAGGACATCTTTCATTATCCTTAATCCAAGCAATGAGGTGATCAAAGTGAAACAGATGCTCACAAACTGGGCATTCAACTGCATTTTCATACACGGGTTGAAAACATACCATACACTTCAAGGCATCATCCTTTGAATCCACAGTTTTCTGACCCCTAATCATAACTTTCTTCATGAATGTTGCTATTTTTGAGACACTCTCTGCAATTATGGTTGTCTCTTTGGGAGTGGAGGGTTTCCTTGGTTCTTTTTCTGAGATTACTTCAGCATTGTTTTTCAGATACTCAATATACTTCCCAAGCACATTCTCATCAATTAGTGAATCTCCAACAACAACTAGTTTTTTCTTAGCTCTAGTTATTGCTACATTCAATCTTCTTGCATCAGAAAATCCTCTATTACTACTTGATGTGGTTTCTGTTAAAGATAATATTATCAATTCTCTATCGCTTCCTTGAAACCGATCAACAGTATCAACTACAGTTTTAGGAGGCAGTGAGCGTCTAAGTTCGCCTACTTGTCCTCTATATGGGCAGATAACACCAATTTGTTCTCTTTTCATCCCTAATTCAATAAATTTATTGATTATTTCGCTGGAAGCTTTAACCTCTTCAGTATTAATTTTATTTTCTGGATTGAAAATGCCAGTAACAGGCACATAAATCAAAGGTCTCTTTGGGTCGTAAATTGAGGAATTCTTAAAGTTACTATAGTCTCCAGTGTAGTTTGCTAATTCCATTAGATTTTGAAACTTAACCAAATCATCGAATGATTTTAGTTTATTATCATAGAAAAGCTGGTTAGAGAATTCTACAAGTTTTTCATTCATCCTAAATTGATGTGTGAGAAGATGAACAGATGCAGGAGATTTTTCAGCTAATCTTTCAAATAAGGATATACTCATTCCTTCTTTTTGAGCTTTGGAACTTTGAACAACTGGAGGAAGTTGTTTATGATCACCCACTAAAATGAATCTATTTCCTTCGAGTAAAGCTGATAATACTGTAGGTTCTGTCATTTGACTTGCTTCATCTACTATTATGGTTTGTATTCCTAATCTTTCGTAAACTGGATTTGATATGGTTGATGTGGTAGCGACTATAATTGAAAATTCTTCTATTATTTCCTTAGCTGATTTCTCAGGGTTTTGTTTTTTATAAGCTTTAACCGTATAATCTCTTATTTCAGGTTGTATTGAATGGAGAGAACCCACTCTTATGAATTTCTTAAATTGATTCTCTAATAGATATTTACAGATATTGTCAACAGCTCTATTGGTAAAGGCTGTAAGAAGCACCTTATCGCCTTGCTTAGCTAATTCAATTGCAGCTTTGGCAATAACATATGTTTTTCCAGTTCCTGCTGGACCTTGAATTAAACTATAATTTTGTGTTCCGAGAATCTTGCTAACCGCTTCATTTTGTATAGGATTGGTCGGAATAAATTTTCCTTGTACAGGTTTAACAATGGATTTTTCTTCCTTCACTATTAAATCTCTGAAGTTATTTCTCTTGAATATAATATTGAATAACCCTCTTTGTTGTCGTCTATAGCCAACATCAATAGAGTACTGGTCTATCACAGAAATTGAACCTTGCATGGTTCTTGTATCAATTTCAATGGAAGAATTTGTAACATTTGATATTACTCCAGTGCTGACAAATCCCTGAACTAGTTTTCCATCACTTAAAACGACTATATCTCCTTCTCTTAATTCGCTATCATTCTGACATGAAAAGAGTAGTTTGGTAGTTATACCATCTTGTATTTTATTTTCAAGTTTAAGATTCTGTATAGCTTTTCCCTTCGCAACTCTTTGTTCAACTGATAATTTCCATAAATCAGTCATATTTCGAGAAGATTCAATTTTTTGGTATCTTATCCACTTGGAAAATTTATTAAAGAAATTTTGAAAATTATCAGGAAGAGATTTCTTAGTACAGAGTTGATCATGTGGGCAAGTAGAACATCGTCTTTCTTGATTCAATCCAGAGCATAAGAGAGCACAATAGTGCTTAACAAAACAATTTCTACATTTATTCAATTGTGATTCAGGAAGAATTGGGGGAATAAATTCTAGATGAGAAATTCGATAGGCTTTATTTCTTTGTTCCATTCCATAACGTAGTAATCCCCAATTTGGGCTCGCAGTTTTGAATACGGCTTCATTTGTTCCCACATATATTACTGTACCATCTGGTGGTTTTGCATCACTTATTTTATCTTGAATACCATAGCGATACAATGCAACCTGCAAGAGATCAGAAAAACGAATATCTCGTTCTTCAGATACTTTTCCAGTTTTCAGTTCATAGATATGGTCATCATTGAAGAGATCTATTCGTCCTCTTATTCCAAAAAAAGGAGATAAGAACAGCATCTCTGGTAAAGAATTAGGTCCTAGAGTTGAAACAAAAGAATCCAAACTTTCGGTCATTTTTCTAACGTCTTGATAAACTGATTCTTTTTTGAAGCCATGATATTCATACTGCAATGAAAAAGAATCCAACACTTCAGGAAGTATATCTGAAGGTTTTGATTTACTTGCTATTGCCAATCCAAGACAATCATGAACAATAGAACCTCTTATTGCTATGTATGGAGAAGAAGTTTCACCAATTATTTCATTGATATAATAACTACGAGGGCAGAAAGAAACACTGTTTATGGAAGTAGCATAAAGTAGAATGTCAGGATCAATTACAACTATTGATTTAGAACCTGCAGAATAATAAGTAGAATCATCCTCTGTTATTTGATTGACATTATAGATTTTTAAGGGGGTATAAGGAGCGAGAAACTCACCAATCTCATGCCATGGAGACCATAAGTTTACAATATAATGTTCTTTATTTACATCAACAAGAACTGTTGAAAGAGGGTTATCTCCACCTTTTGAAGAAAGGGTTTTCAGATACACGCAGTCTAGATTGTCCATTGTCAACTCTTTATCTAGAAAATGATAAATAAACGTGTGGGTGAACAGACATGGCAAATAGCGAATTTTTGTTCAATCCATATTTTAAAAATAGAAAATGAGAATGTTATAAATAATTAAACTCAATTAAGTGATTAAATTGGCAGATGATGTATTTATATTTGATAGTAGTGGTATCCCATACTATAGTAGGTGTTTTGGAGGAGAAACTTGTAAAATGAGACCAGATCACACTCTACAAACAGGATTTTTAGCTGCACTTTATGCATTTTCGAAAGAATCATATGGACAACAGGAAATTCAGTCAGTTATCTTCTCAGATTTGAAATTAAATTTCAAAGTGGATAATGATCGAAACTTAATAATTGTCTTCACTACACCATTAAGAGAAAAAGATGAAGAAGTGAAAGCACAACTAGATATGACTTATGGAGCATTTCTAGAAATGTATGAAGATGAAATTGGACGAGGTTATGCGGAACCAGCAGTTTTTGATGGTTTTGACAAAGTTCTCTATGACCTAGAGGTAGTTAAATCGGCACCTATGGGTATGATAAATCTAGGAGAAAAAGTAAGTGGTTGGAAGAAATTATTTAGAAGATACAGACATTAGAAAAACAAGAAAGACAAGAAAAACAAGAAATTAATTAGAAAAAGAAAATAAATGTCCAATTATTTACTCGAAATCAATACATTCGTTAGGACATTCATCAATGCAGAGTCCACAATCTGTACACTCTTCCTTTCTTGTTGTTACTGCTACATCTTTCATGTCATATACATTTTCTGGACAAATATCTACACAAGCTCCACAAGCTATACAACATTCTGCATCTACTACTGTTGGCATTTTTTATTTCACCTAGGTGTTTGAAATCCTTTTTTTTATCCTCTTTTTAAACTCTTCTCTCTTTACCCATATTTCTTGTATCTTGTATTTCTTCAATTAATAACTTGAAGGTCTAGAAAGAAGAAAAAAAGAGGGATGTCGTTTTATAATTTATTTTATTTGTGTTGACCTTCCTCTTGCAAAATCAGCTATTATGATATATGAAACAAGTTTAGCAAATTCTGTAGAACTACTTAAAATCCCAACAACTTGTTGCGTAGCCTCATCAGTTGCTGCTATTAATACTTCCTCATTTTCTCTCTCAGCACCAATGAATTGTGGAAGCTCTACACCTGTCCCCATATCTCTGAATTTTCTTACTTCAACATTTGCTTCCGCTGCATAAGCAGAATCTATCCAATCCCTATTCATTTGCTCATCAAGATAAGTTACTATTGTAACTCTCACTGTTGTTGGTAAGGACTTTACTGCCTCTAGTGGTATGTATTCTGGTTTTGGGGACATGATTGTCACACTTCTTTTTGCAGCTCTTACTATTCTATCGATGTGACTAATGGTAGCTTCAAGCCCAATTATTGATGTTGTTTCTACACGAGGAACAGGAGTTTCACTAGTTGTTGCTTCTAAAGTCCTGAAATCATTCTTTATTTTCATTGTTAAGCTAGTAAGATAATTCGCTGTATCTGTATATTTAGCCCCAGTTTCTTCTAAGAAAGTAGTCGATGCATTTACTTCCTCATTAAGACTACCAGCAATTTGATCTTTACTCTCTCTTATCTGAGTTTTTGAAGCTGTGACAAAATCATTGGTAACCTTAAGCGATGATTCTAGAGTTTGGTTCAAATAATTACTCAAATCAGTAGTAATACTTGTTGTTGATGCTCCAATTAGATTTATTACTTCTTGGTATTTTTCATTGATTTTGGTTTCGTTTTCTTGTGTCAATGTTTCTATTTGAGCTGACAAATTCGTCCATTTCTCTTTTACACCATCTATTTCAGAACCTAGAGTTTGTTGTATATTCTCGTTAAGTTGATCAGATAGATCTTTGAACTGCTGAACATGGCTATTCAAATCTTCAAAAATTGTTGATGCAATACTACTGAATTGGTTTGTAAGATTTTCTTTAAAAGAGCTTAACCTAGTTCTAGCAGTATCTTGAATTTCAGTGATTTTCTCATTATAGCTTTGAATTGCCTCATTGTAATGAGTTTCAAGCTTTTGTGAGAATATGTCTCTCTCACTAACAAGGTTGTTTCTTTGAATTTGTTCATTATTCTGTAAATCTGTAAATTTAAGGTTCATATCTCCTTTAATTTGTGAGATAGTACCAGATATCGCATTATTCCTCTGCTGTTCAAATTCATCAAATAAACTCTGTTTAATTTCAGCAACTTTCTCATTCAGAGATGAAACCGCTTCTTGAACTTGGAGTGATAACTCTTCCACTTTTCTATTTAGAATCATTTCAAGTGAAGTATTTAGCTCCCCTAAAGAACCCGAAACTGTATCAGAGATTTTATCAATTGTTTCCCCTGTTTTTCTAACGGTTTCTGTAGAAAAACCTACATATTTGTCAGCTTGACTTCGATTGAACGTTCTAACATCAATTTTTGTTGTATCAATATTCTGTTGAATAAGCTCTGTGATTTCATTAAGATGATTAAGATAATTTTCTTCTAGAAGTTCAATTTTAGGCTGCAAAGATTGAGAAATTTCTTCTATGCTTGCAGTATGTTGTTTAATATTTTGCTCCATCGTACTATTAGTATTCGCAATTGTCTCTGTATTAGAATGTTTGATATTTTCTAAACTATTCTCAGCAACAGATTTTGCAGCAGATATTGTATCAATATTATTTTGCAAAACTTCTTTAATTGAGTTTTCTATGAATTGTTTTTCTTCATCTTGAATACTTGTGAGTTTACTCTTTATCATATTTAACTTGCTTTCTAGATTTTCTCTCCTTTGATTTGTTAAAGATTGGAGATTTGCTGAAACATTAGAGTATTGTTGATCTATCTCCTCTTCTTTTTGAGTTAAAGAAGTATTGAGCTGATTAACCAGATTAGTTCGTAGTTGATTAAATTCAGTTTGCTTACTCTGAATAAAGCTATTTGTGCTTTCTAAATATCCTTTGATACTCGAATTAATAGTATCACTAGATTCAGCTAGATATTCCAAAGGTATTCTAACAAAGTATTTCTCGATATAGCCTTCAGAAACACCTACAGCTCTCTTTGTAACAAGAGAGTCCAGAGCAGTTTCAACCTTAGAAAAGTGGAGCTTCCCATATTCCGCAATTTCAAAAGTTGTTAGTTGTCCTGTACCTAGAAGTAACGAATAAACCTGTTTTTCTTCTGGATTTAGTTGTAATCTTTCTATAAATGACATAATGGCACCTTTTAATTCTTCAAAGTTCAATGTCTCAATCATAGATATTAAGCTTTCTTAAAATGCAATCTTCAGTAGCACCATTAATAATCTTTTTAACAAGATAGAGGTTGTTTTTGTGTGAACAAAAAATGGAAGATTATGAGATTGTATCTTGGGATCAAAGCTATCAAATGACCTTTTATTTATTTGAGAAAATCACTGAAGATAATTTTTATCCAGAGGTAATTGTTGGTATAGCTAGAGGCGGTTGGATACCAGCTAGATTATTAGCTGATTTTTATGGGAACAAAAGAACAGCGAATATTAAGATTGAATTCTATGATAATACTTCTAGAGCCACTGAAAATCCTATTATTACCCAAGAAATCTCAGAAGGAGTAGAGGGGAAAATTGTTCTGATTGTAGATGATGTTGCAGATAGTGGAAAGAGTTTAGTTGCTGCTATAGATCACATTAAGGAAAAGGGAGCAAAAGAAATAAGGACAGCAACACTATATTACAAAAATCATAGCATTGTCAAACCTAATTACTATATAAAAGAAACACAGTCTTGGGTAGTATACCCATGGGAATATGGTGAGTTTACTGCATTTCAATATAAAACAAACTGTGATAAGATGTCAAATAAAGAAATAAGAAAGAAATTAAAAGACATTGGGATTCCTCCCCCCTTAGTCGATACTTATTTCTCCTTAATATTAAAAAATGGCAATTTGAATGAGATGAATAAGAATGGATGATACAAAACCAGAAGAAGACATAGAACTCCCTAGTGATGTAATTGATAGGGTTAATATTGGTGTAGTAGCAGTTTCTTTAAGTTTATACGAAGAAGGAATGAGCTTAGATGAATTAATAGATGTTACTGGTATTAGAAAAAAGGATGTGCTGAAATGCATAGATTACTTAGTACAAAATCGGATGGTTAGAAAGAAAACAGGTACTGATATCTATATGGTCTCTAACTTCAAGAAAATGTTACAGTTCCTTCTTTCATCTGGTCTCATGTTTCCTCTAGGTGATCAAATTTCAAAAACTAAAGAGGAAAAATAAACTTTGTATTTTCTTCCTAATTGACAAATTTCTCTAGAGATGTTTGAGATTTTTTATTATTATTGGTTTTCTTCTCTGATGAATTATCACTTTCTGAAGTTTTTTCTTCTTCAGATTCTTTCTCGTGAGTTTCATCCTTGATTTCTACTACCTTTTTTATGTTTTCTTTGACTTTTTTAGAAGAAGTAAACTTTACTTTCTTCTTTTTTGCTGGTTCGTTATAAAAGAGCAAACTCTTTTCCATATTCTTTGCCCTTTTAATCCAATCCCCAGCCATTTGTAGATAAGCTTCCTCAGCATGATCTTTTATTCTCTTTATTAATTTACTAGAACCATCTGTTAGAAAATTGAGATCATCATCACTATATTGTAACCAAGTTGTTAATCCCCCTGCCATTTTAGGGTCAGTATTGAAGATTATTCGTAGGAAGGGATAATATTCATTTTGAAATAACTTTCTTGAGCAATGAAGGTGTTTAATACTCTTATCTGCGATGCTCTTTATTTTTGCATTTTTTCCACGAAGTCTCGCCATAAGAGACCAGTAGCTAGGAAAGCCATACTTAGTATATTTGAATGAAGAAGTTTTAACAAGTCCAACAGACGAGATAAATGTAAAGAAATATTTTAGGAACTTCCAGTCCTGTTTTATATAGCATTGTGAAAGGTAAAAATCTGCTACAGCTATTAATTCATACATTTTGAGTTGTTCAGCTGATGATTCTGCTTGTTTGTATGCATGTTCATGAATATAGGTTAGAAGCTCTCGATAATCAACATCAACTCCGTCTAGTGCGGATTTCACATCATAGAAGTTATTTGCTTTGAAGATGTTATTTAGTGCATTATCCAGACTATGTTGTTGATTTCTAGGAGCAAATGTTATCTCTTTATCAATGTTTCCAAAAGCCGCTCCTTCTAAATCGTTAATTGCAGATCTAGCATCCCCCCCACAATTTTTTGTAATAGCAATAAGTGTTGCATCACTTACTTTCACTTTTTCTTTATCAGCTATCTTCTGAAGAAGAAGCAATATTTCATCTTCTTCTAATCTATGAAATTCAATGACTTTCATGCTTCTTTTTGCTGATTTCAGCGATTTTGCTGAAGGATCATTTGCAGTACAGATGATTGGAACTTTTGTCGATGTTACAGCTTTTCCTAATGCACTTCCTCCTCCCCTATCTTCATTCCCAAACAAACCATCCGCTTCATCAACTAGAATTAACTTTCGAACCCTAGCTCCCTGTAAAACAGTACCTTCAGTTGAAGATTTACCTACTAATAACTCAACAGCTTTCTTGTTTCTCTTATCACTTGCATTGACTTCTACAAATTCGTATTTATACTTCTTAATCAAATAATAAACAACACTAGTCTTTCCTACTCCTGCAGGACCCGCTAGAAGTGCTACTTTCTTCTTTTGCTGGTTCCAGGTTTTTAACCAATTTTCTAGTTCCTGAACTGCACTTCTATTGCCCACAAAATCAACAAGATGTTCTGGACGATATTTTTCTACCCAGGGAATAGCTAAAGTATTAGTTTGACTAGCCATAAGATTCAGTTGAATTGTTATTTTTTCAATATAAAAAATATACGTATAAAAACCTCGATCAAATTTAGAAAAAGAAAGAAGAAGTTGGATTATTCTTCCTTTGAATCTTCCTTTGATTCTTCACCTTTTACATCATCTTTTTTCTTTGATTTTGTGAAAAGCATTTTACCAAGTATTCCTCCAGCGATTCCACCCGCAATACCCAAGATAGGAATAATGAAGAATGATCCAAGGACAATGGGGGCAAAGAAATTAATAATAAAAACTAACATACCAGCAGTCCCAGTACCAACCATTGAACCAGACATTGTTGCAAATAGAAAAACTAAGAAAAGATAAGATAAAACTGCAGACCACAAGCCAGATCTTAATCCACCTCTTGAAGCTAATCCTCCTGCAAAAGATCCGATTAACCAAATGACAAGTATTAGAACAAAAACTCCAGGGTTACTCATGTCTTCTACTGGTTGAGTAACTCCAACAATAGGTATATTCATGTTAATAAATATACTTACATTTAGTAACATCATTAAAATTACCCAGAAGTGTCCTCCTGCACCATAATTTGTAATCATATCACTATTCAGTGTAATTAGCTCTTCGATTCCGATAGTAGACCATAGTAAAAGCATCAATACAACAATAACTACGGAGCAAGTCACAAAACCAATTAATGTTTTATAAATACGTTTGAAGAAGAACATATCAATCAGAATAATACTGATATGAAGTTATATAGAGCTTTGCTTTTTATTTCTAAATCAAATATACAAGTTAGACATTAGAAGAGAATCGAAAGACAAGTTAACGAGGCTTGGCATTTTTCAAACTCACTCATATTGAGGGATATTACCTCAAATCCTGCATTCTTTACTAAATCTTGTGCATATTGGAATTTATCAGACATGATAATTGTATCATTAATTGAAAGGCAGTTTATTGAATAATACTCTTGTTTTGGGATTATTAGCAAATCCAAATCTTTCACTAAAGGATGATTTTCATATTCTTTAGATGTGATAAGAATATTTTTTCCCAAATATTTCATATAACTCTTCAGATGAACAATATTGGGGTTTTCTATCGTAGCTATTTGAACATCTAACCAATTCCTCATTTGTTCTACTCCTTTATAATTTGTTCTTTGAGTTATTCCACAGATGAGCGAAGAAGGTAAATGTACAACATCTCCCCCTTCGATAGTTGCGGAATTTGTTGCCTTTGATATGCTAAAATACTGTCTCAAAGCTGATTCAACATCAACTTCTTCTCCACGTCGACTCTCAACCCCCATTCTTGTAATGAATGCTTTGTTTCCATGAACTACTGCATTATCTTCAACAAAACAAGCATCTGGATACTCATCTTTTAGTGGTAATTTGATTAATTCAAGTCCTAATTCTGTTAAAGTATCACAGTATTTGTTGTGCTGCTTTCTTGCTAAATCTAAGCTCACAGTATGACCTAATGGGTGAGATGTTATGCATTGGGTATAACTTTTACTTGGTTCACGAACGATTGCTTTTTCTGCCTTCATTTGCTCCAATATCTGTTTAAAGGAATGAATTTAAATATTTCACTCTACCAACTTTAATTATGGTTTTAATAGGTCAAACTATACAAGCGTATAAAGGACTAGAATGTGAGCATATTATTAAATTTGCAAAAACATTGGGTATAGAAGCTGGAGAGATTAACCCGCAGGGAGTAAATTTAGAGAATGTTAGTAAAATTATAGCAACACTTGAAGGGATGAAAACAACTTTTCATCTTCCTGTCGCAGAAATAGAAGGGTTTGATTTTGCCTATTCTGAAAAACAAAAAGAAATTGATGACATTATTAAGCTTATCAATGATTATGGAGATGAATTGAATATTATTCTAGGGGTTTTTCATCCTGTTGAAACTCATGGAGATTTTGAAACATTAGTAAACAATCTTAAGCGATTAAAAATCCCCTTACTTTTAGAGAATGTCTGTTTTACATCTGATGAAGAATTCAAGGAACTATACAAGAAATTAAAACAAGAGCTTGGATCACAGTTGAAGGGATGGTTATTTGATGTAGCCCATTCCTATTTAAGAAATGGTCCAAAGACATATATGGACCTTCTAGATAAGATGCCTTTTGAGGAATTAGAAGAAATTCACCTTTCAGATTGCAATGAGGGAGAAGACTCACATTATGCATTTGGAGCTGGGGTGCTTCCAGTTGACAAAATTCTTCAGGATATAAAGAAGAGAGGTTTCAGAAAAATCATAGTAAATGAAATTAGTGCTTATCCAAGTATTTGGAGTACAGTTGATTCTTACAAAAAAGTAGCACGATATTTCAAGAAAAGCTTGTATTTCAAAGTAGCATTTAGAAAAATGATTATGAAACCACTGATTCAAAGAAAGCTGAAAGAAGCAGGCATAACATAAAGAATCTTATTTAGGTTGATGAGGTGTTAACATCTTTTACATAAGATAGCAACTGTTTGGATAGGTTTATCCATTTTAGGAAAGAATTTGATGCTGCTCTTGCAGAAACAGAATCCTTAGCTAGGATATTTACAATTAGAGTGTTGTTTTCAACTCTAATAGTGGTTTTTGCTCTTTCATTTGTGTCATAAGTGGATTCTAGCATAAGTGTTTCATATATTCGTTGAGTGGTTTCATTTTTCTTGAATATAAATCTCATTTCAACATTAATATTGTCTATCACTTGATTATTCATCTAAACCACACAAATTAAAATAAATCATTCCCAACTTCTCTATCAATTACTCTTAATTTTAGTCTTGGCCCTACCTGATTATTTTCTTTATCTAAAAATTCGATGAAAATTATACCTTCATCTTTGTCGAGATAGTCTGCATAGACTGTAACATAGTTTTTATCCTTTATTTTTTCAATGGAATCATTAGATACACCTAGGAATTTTTTGATAATATCCTCTTCCTTAGGATGATCTAGAGTTGATATCAAAATTGAATACGCAGGATTATTCTGTCGTTTTTTTTCCTTGGTATATTCTCGGGAGAGTGTTACTCCTCGAAATTTAATTGCATAAGGAAGTTCTGTAATATCACTAGATAAACTAAACAATCTAACAAAATTAGGATTTCCTTTGACAGAATTGATGATAATTGCAGTTTCAATACCTTGATTCTTCATTGAAGTTAAACCATATTTTAAGGACATTGAACCCCTTACTATTCGTTTAGATCTGGGAACTACAGAGATTATATCATGGATAAATGATCTAGTCTTCTTTGAAGGGTCACGTGAAGTAGTGAAACCTATTTTATTCATCAAACAAAAACTGACTCGTGAGTTTTAAAATGTAAGGATTTAAAACAAAAATAGAAAATATAAAAAGAAGAGGTTATAATTCCTCTTTTAACCCTTCAGAGATACGAGTAACACGTCTAGTGATACTTCTTCCTGCACTAGTGTTTGGTTCCCATGCCCCACCTGCAAGTTTTTCCCCGCACTTGGTACATTCCCAAATCCCTAATCCTACTCTTTTCAGAGTTTTCATATAACATACAGGACATTTATAGATGGCCTTACTTTTTTCTTCAATTTGCCTAACTCTTTTTCTTATTGTGCTTCCATATCGGGCACCGTATCGACCAGTTGTTCCTGCTTTCTTTGTACGTGGCATTAATTACACCTCTTCTTACTTCGGAATCGCTTTCATCAGCTCTTTCCTTAAAGTTTTCGATACATTCAAACATTCTCTTACTTGAGTCTTTATTACATCAGGGGAATAGACACCTAGTTTACCCTTTTGCATTGAAACTATATGATCTTCCTCATCAAAACCAAAAGTAATTCTTGCATCGCTGACATTTTCCTCTTTACGGTTGGAATCAATGATGTTATAATTTCCTATTTTGTTAGTTGTAACCGAAACAACATAGTGATCTATCTTCAGCGATTCAGTTTCTTCTAGTTTTTCAATTTCTGCGTTTTCTTCAGATATAATTTTAACTTTAGGTATTTTTGTTGTAGCTAAAGCAGCCATAGCGGCTAGAACAGCAGCATCAAATAGATTCCCATCATCATTTAAAACATAAAGATCAATAAAGAGTATCCAGACTGATTTACCAGGAAATAGACATAATTTAGATAAATCAATTACATGTGATTCCCTTATTGCTCTATCTGTTACACGAGCTAATTCGATAGCATGTTCGGATGGAGGACCACTTTCAAAATATGAAGATGCAAGTGGTGATAATTCAGCACTGGTCGTTATAACACCAGTATTTGGGGTATCTGGAAATGGGGTACCTAATATTGCTTTAATCCCTGCTATTATTTTTGTATCACCTAATGATACAACAGCAGAACCTTCTGCCTTTTGAACATAATCAGTTTCTATAGAGACCTCTCTGAATTTTGATAGATCTCTGCCATCAATTCGTTTCTTTTGTTCTAATAAAAACTGGATGTGGTTCTTTTCAATTTCACTAATAATATATTTGTCACCCATTTTATTCATCTCCTGATTTTTCTTTAGTCTCGTCTTTGGCTACTGGTTTAGTCTCGTCTTTGGCTACTGGTTTAGTCTCGTCTTTGGCTACTGGTTTAGTCTCGTCTTTGGCTACTGGTTTAGTCTCGTCTTTGGCTACTGGTTTAGTCTCGTCTTTGACTACTGGTTTAACTTTTTCTTTTGCAAGTTCATCGTCATCCGATACTTCAGCACGAATATCTGTATATTTCTGTTTCAATGCATCTGTTTGCATAGTATGGAGTTTCTTTGCACCTTCAATAGACAGATCTAAACACTCATCAAATTGCTCTAATGTGAATACACCGTCTAGCTGAAATAAAGAGACTTCATTTAATGTAGGACAATACCCTAAAGGCATATCCCCTGAACCTTTTTGATCTTCTATATCATCCAAATCTTGTGCTACTTTATCATTTATTAGACCAGATGCAACAGATGAGATTATTCCTCTCATTGGTACTCCTGCATCCGCAAGAGCAACAGATGCTGCTGTTAAACTTGCACAACGTGTGCCTCCATCAGCTTGAAGCACTTGAAGATATACATCCACTGTTGTTCTTGGATATTTCTCAGTTAATACCACTGATGTTAGTGCATTAGCTAGAATCATAGAAATTTCTTTTTCTCTCCTTGAGGGAGCGGGACTTTTTCTATCATTTACAGAAAAAGTTGACATTCTGTAAAAACATTGAATCAATGCTCTATGAGGTAGAGCTCTATGCTTAGGATGTAATTCCCTAGGTCCATAAACTGCAGCAATTATAATGTTTTTACCCATTCGAATTTCTGCTGAACCATCTGCATTTTTTACAACACCTATTTTTATCTCTGTGGGACGCAAATCATTTACGGTTCGTCCATCGAGTCTTTTTCCTTTTTCATCAATAAGCTTGACAGTACCATCTCCTGCCATAATATTACACCTCTTCTTCTGTTTGATTGATCGAAAGCATTTCTCGGATTCTATCTGTTAACCCTTGAGTATGTGCCTCCTTTTCTATTTTTTTAATAGATCCAATCGCCTTCAATTCATCATCTACGTTCTTTCCTTGAACCCAGATTCGTCCATTTTGACCGGTAATAATTTGAGTTCGTGTAAGTCTTTTTACCATGTTTATCATTGTACCTTTCTTTCCTATTACTCGAGGTATATGAGCGGCTTCTATCTCTATTACACGACCACCTCTTAGTTTACCGAGACCCCTTTCATTTGTGAGAATTTGTGGATCTCTTGTTCGGTCAAAACTCATAATCTTTGTTAGAATCATATCCCCTATATTGAATATTCTTCTTGTATCATCCTTTACTGGATCAAATCTTTTTTCTGTTGCATTGTTGGCACTTAAAACTGCTGAATATGGAGAACCAACATCAACGATCCAATTTGTCAATCCAACCTCTACAACTTTACCTATAACTAAATCTCCAGGTCGTGGAAGGTATTTTCCTTTTAGGGCTTTTACTTGTATAAAATCCCCTTTATCTTGGAACAATCCTACTATAGAAGAGAAATATGAATTGCCCCTTCTAATTACTCCTTCTCCATACTTAATGGTACCTTCACCTAGTAAGTCACCTGGTATAACTATCTCATGATTCTTTACTTTTATTTCAGACATTTACATCACAGCATGTATTTCTTATTCCGCAAGTCTTTCTACTACTTTGACTTGCGCTTTACCTTTAGTTCGCGAGGTTACTTCTTCTAAGAAATCAGCTTGTGTACCAGATGGAATTTGAACCAAAACAACTAAACTCCCATCCGGTAACCATTCTTCTTGTAATAGTTCACCAGATGAACGGATAGTGCCATATAAAGACCCTGTATAACTTGGGGGAATTTTTAAAGCTAATTTTACAGATTCAAGACGAATTGGCATAACAGGTTTGAGTAAATTAATAATCTCCAAAGCTTGATTTTTTGCCTCTTCCTTAAAATCTATATTTACACCTAATTCAAGTATAGCCTTTTCAATTCTATCTTTAGGTATAGGTACGTTTTCTCGTGGATTTATACAATGAATGTGAATAAAGTCAACTATTTCGATTCTTTTTTCCTTCAATATTTCGTTTCGTTGGTCTGCTGTTAATTGAAGTTTACCTTCTTTTAGAATCATAATTGCAATTTCTCTTTCTGTTAAACCCTCAAAAGAAACTTCCAAATCATCGTTAGTTGCTTTTGCTCCGCGCGATAAATTTTCATATACAACAAATGATTCAAAAATATCATCAATTTCTACTTCTTCACCTTGTAGAAATAACCACGCAGGATTAGGATTAACTAGTAATTCATATCTCCTCCCATGTTTCTCATAACGAACGATAGACTTTCCTCGAAGGTCTATTCGTCTATCAATTGTAACGCCTCTAAAATCTTGGCTCATATTTTCTCACACTCGAGTATCAAAGTAACATCGCTAATTTTTGAGAACATTAAAAGCCAGATTTATAAGATTTTTCAAGATAGAGAACAATAATAATAGTAGTTCAAATAACTAAAAATGGTAAATAAAATGCAAAAAATCCTGATAACTGGATTTCCCAGAGTCGGAAAAACCACGCTAATTAATAATCTAATTGTTAATCTCAATAAATCAGCAGTTGGTTTAATAACTAATGAAATCAGAGAAAAAGGGAAAAGGATTGGTTTTAACATAATGACTTTGTCAGGTTTAGAATATCCTTTAGCATCGAAACTAAATCATTCAAGCAAATACAGAGTTTCTAGTTATGGGGTTTATGTTGAAAATATAGATAAAATAATAAATCAATTAGAATTAGAAATGCAAAATTCTGATTATGACATTGTAATTATTGATGAAATAGGAAGAATGGAACTTTTTTCCGGTCCTTTTAAGAGATTTTTAGAAAATTGTTTAGATACCAAAGAGGTTCTAGGGTCAATAATGTTAAACGATAACCAATATACAAAAAGAATTAAAGAAAGATCAGATACAGTTTTGTTTCATCTAACTAGGGAAAACAGACTTGTTCTTGAAAAGAAAATCATGGAGATGTTACAATAATGCCAGAAGGTCCTGAGGTAGAATATACTCTAATAACCTTGAAAGAGTTTGAAGGAAAAAAAATCAAATCAATAAAAATAACAGAACTTTCACAAAAATATAACAAATACAAAGGAAAACAGGATATATTTACTGAATTTTCTGGAAGCATTTTGAATAAAATAGAAAGACATGGTAAATTTCTCATTTGGATTTTCAACATCCAAAGTGTTATTCTAAATCACTTAGGAATGTCTGGTAAATGGATAATATCAAATAAAAACGACTACAAAGATAAAACAAAGCATCCGAAAATCATAGTTAATTTTGATGAATCACATAAGATTACGATATTCGATGATACTAGGAATTTTGGACAGTTCAGAAAATTCGAAAACTATGAATCAGTCATGAAATATTATCCCATTAAAAAATTAGGTTTGGATGGTCTAATGTTACCATTTCCATTAGAAAACTTTGAAGAGAAATTAAAACAGAAAAAATATTCCAATAAGGAAATTGGTAGGGTCCTCTTGGATCAAACATTGGTTGCTGGAATAGGGAATATTTACAAATCAGAATCACTTTTTCTTGCTAAAATTAGTCCCCTAAAAATTGTTAAAAATCTTAAATCTCAGGAAATAAAGAAACTGGGATCTGCTATTTCGGAAACTCTACAAAAAGCTGTAAAGAGCATGGGGAGCTCAATCCGGACTTATAGAAACCCTTATGGTGAAGAAGGTTCAGCTCAAAAATGGCACAAAGTGTATGGTAAGGCAGGAAAAAAATGTGAGAAATGTGGTTTAGAAATCTTTCGTATTATACAAGATAAGAGAAGTACGTTTTACTGCAATAGATGTCAGAAATGAGAATAGAGATTTTTTCCAAAAAAGATTTAACGAGACATATAGATTTAACATTATGCACTTACAAGAATTAGTTGATATTTTAGCTAGAGAACTTTCTGGTGAGAGAACTAAAAAATTAACAGGAAGGTTATCTCAATATCATCGGATCCAAGCAAGTAAAGAATTTCTTACCGTGGTTGAGCTGCTTAAAGATGAACTAAAAATCATTGGAGATGATAAATACCAAATCCACGAGTATATAGCAGATGGTACCAAAAGATACTATAGTTGGAATTCACCTATTTCATGGGATATAGAAAGTGGCTCTTTGAAGATGGTTGAACCAGAAATCAAAAACTTGTGTCGGTTTACAGAAGTACCTGAAAGCATCTGTACTCATTCAAAATCTACAGAGGTTACCGCTGAAGTAGTACATATTAATGAAGGAAAAAGAGAAGATTTTGAAAAAACCGATGTAAAGGGAAAAATTGTTTTATCTTCAGCTAGTCCAAGAACAATGATTGAAAGATTACACGAAAATGGAGCTATTGGGATTATAGCATATCCTTCAGAACAGAGAGCTAAAGGGTATTTAGAAATGATTCAGTATGTGGGATTGTGGCCTAATGCAGATAATGTTGACAAGTCAACCTTTGGTTTTTCCTTATCTAGGAAACAAGCATTAGAAATCATAAATCATATTGAAACAGGCAGAAAGGTAATTGTAAAAGCAGAAATAGCAGCTAATCTCTATAAAGGGAAAATGCATGTTCTGTCTACTAAGATTGAAGGATGTAAAAAACCAGAAGAAGAGATAATCGTTATTGCTCATATATGTCATCCTGCACCTTCAGCCAACGACAATGCATCTGGAAGTGCATTACTCTTGGAAATTTATAGAACTATTAAGGCTTTAATAGATAAAAAAATAGTCGAACAACCAGAAAGAACTATAAGATTCTTGTGGGTTCCTGAGTTTAGTGGTACATTACCATGGATAGAAGAAAATGTCAAATCAAACTCATTTACACCCATTTTATGTCTCAATCTTGATATGGTGGGGGAACATCCATCACTAGTAGGTTATCCTTTTACACTGAATAAGGCTAGCATTTCAACACCTACATTCCTTAATGACTTAATCTCAGAAATAATTGATAAAGTAAAAGACAATAATGCTGTAATCGAACAAGGAGGATGGCAATTCCCTTGGAATTTCCGAATCAAACAATTTGCAGGAGGATCAGATCATTTATTATTCAATGATGAACCAACAAGAATCCCATCTGTAATGTTTGGACACCCAGATACTTTCCATCACACAAACCTAGATACCATAGAAAAAGTTGACCCCACAACTCTGAAAAGGGTAGGGTGTACAGCAGTAGCTACAGTATTAGCAAGTTCATTCACTGCAGAATATTCTAAAGAAGTTCAAAGAATTTGTATAAAAGGATTACAAAAAAGAAAAGGCCTCTTTCTAGAAATGCTTACTTCTGAACTAAATCATCTAAAAGAAATAGAAAGTGAAAGTGATAAAAAGCTGAATTCTTTCTTATTGAATCAAATAATCAATACATTCGAAAATTATGAAAAAAAGGTATTTAGAAATATTGCAAAAACATTCAGTAACTTGGATACTGAACTAGTTGAGTTTGTTAACAACGATTTAGAGAACTTCAAACAATCAATACAGAACTTTGTTGAAACCATTAACGAAATGGAGATTGATGAAGAAGTTTCCGAACTTCTACATAAAGTTCCAGTTAGGAAATGGGATGGACCTTTAAATAGTAAAATCATTTATCAAGCGTTAAATGCCCCAGAATCTTTGAAAGAATCAGCGAAATTTACAGAAGAGAAAATTTCTGAAATCAAACAGCTAGCAAAAATCTTAATGAAGAATTACGGTGGTCTAACTTTCGAAATAATAAACCTCATTGACAATGAAAGAAACATAAATGAGATCCTACTGAATTTGGGATTGATTGATTGGAAATTATTACCACCAATGAGTCTTCTAAGTTTCATTGAAATGTTAGAAAGTCTTCAGTTAATTGAATATTGAGTTCAGTTTAATAAAATCGCTATTGCGAAATCCTAGCCTTTAGCAATGATTTTATATGTATAAATAATATAATTACAATTAGATTTAGATGACAAAGGATGAAGTAAAATCTCTAGTGAATTCTGTCAACATGATTAAAAATATGGTTGAAAGCATAGTCGCAGCTGTGCAAGAAAGATTCAAAGATTATGATGAAGTAGTTGTATCACTAAAAGCAAGAATTCAACATTTAGAAGATGGGGCAACAGGTGCTATTCAACCTGGAACTCAAATATCTACATCTGATTCTTTTGAGCAGGTAACAAAATTAGAAAAAAGATTAGATAGTCTAAATGAAAGAATTCTCTTAATTGAAGCTGCAAGAAGTGTTCACCAAGAGTCTGTAGTTGAACCCACAGATGTTCAAGCATTCAAAGATGTAGCTGTTAAAGAAACACAACCAGAAATCGTGGAAATGCCTGAAGCTCCAATTGCACCACCACCAACACCAGAGATTGTAACTCCTGAACCTAAACCAGAACCAGTAACAGAGCCTGTACTACCTACAGTTGAAGCTCCTTCAATACCTACTCCAACACCACCTCCTGCAACCAGAGCAACAGAACCTGAAGTGGAACCTATTTCTAAAGCTCCTGCAGAAATACCTGCACCAGCAGCTATACCTAAACCTGCAACACAAGTTACTGAAACTGGAGAGAGAGATGTAAGTCCCATATCAAAAGAGGTTTCAGGTGCTATTCCAGCTCCACCAAAGCAAGATGAACCTGTTTCATCAACTGAAGTTTTCCAACCTCCTGTTGCAAAAACTGAACCAGATGAAGCTTCTGCTCCTGAAGAGAAAAAGTCTGCTGAATTGTTTGGTGAGGCTGTAAGTGGTGATAAAGCAGAATTACTTAAGGCTTTGAAGAAACTAGAAGATTTGTAGTATTAAAGGTAAATTTCATAAAGAGCTTACAAACATTTGTTTAATGGCTCTTGATATTGCACCTATAGTTATTTACATATTGGCTTTTTTTACACCCTTAATTATTACATTCATAGGATTACCTTTTCACATTCGTATAATGCTAAAGAAAGGCATATTTGGTGTCGATGTGCATAAAAAAGAGAAACCAAAAGTTGCTGAAATGGGAGGAGTAATATTATTAATTGCCATAATCATTTCATCAATTCTAATCATTATTTTAATTGATGATTCATATAACCGATTATCCATTGGTATATTCTGTATTACAGTAACTGTAGCAGGTATTATTGGAATAATCGACGATATTTTTAACCTAAGTGCATTGTTAAAACCTTTTCTTCTTCTATTTGCTTCCATCCCAATTATTGCATCTAAGAGATATAAACCAGAACCCATGCTACCTTTTGTAGGTAATACAAGATTAAACATAGTTTATCTTATTTTACTTCCATTTATCGTTTCTGTACCAGCTAATTCTGTCAACATGCTTGATGTTTTCAATGGATCGATGGCTACAACTGTAATGCTTATTCTTATAATGATATTTTTTGCAAATATGATTATTTTTCAAAATGGAGTAGACCAGTTAGATTTAACTAATGTTTTTGTTCTGATTATGATGGGAGCTCTAATTGCGTACTGGTTTTTCAATCGCTATCCAGCGAAAACATTTGGTGGAGATACTGGTAGTTTAACAGTAGGAGCAGCATTAGGAGCGATAGCGGTCATGGGGCAACTAGAAGTAGTGGTAATTATAGCAATGATACCCTTCATTATGAATGCGTTTGGAATAATTAGTAGTGTTAGGGGATTATTTGAAAGGAGAGAGATGGCAAGACCGACGAAGATGACCGATGATTGGAAGATTGAATCTACTGGAAATCTAAAAGCACCAGTCACACTTGTGGGGTTAGTTCTACAAAAGGGTCCTCTACATGAAAAAGAAGTAGTTAAAACATTCAATATTCTTACTTTTGTCAGTGGAATTTTTGCTATAATAACAGCGGTTTTGATAAGAATAACTTTGGAGGGGTTATTATGAGTTTTCTAGAGTCAGCTTCTAAATTCTTCAAGAATATTGGTGGAAACATACTGAAATATTTCCAGCTTACACCAAGACTCGGCAAAATAATTGGACTTGAAACCTTCATCTTTGCAACATTCATGGGAATTTGTGCAATTATAAGCGAGGGAATTATGATGATACCCTCTTCTTCAAGTGCAGGATTAAACTTTCTGTTTGCTTCTCTTAAAGTAGGATTAAGTCTTCTCTTAATTGTAATCTGGCTATTCGTATGGTATATTCTTACTAAAAAACTCATGAAAAACGATGGAAAAGGAGAAGATAAGATAGAGCAAAAGGAAGAATCATGATTTTGCTTCTAAGAGATATAACCTTTTCTTCACATTAAAATATTTTTTTGCAAATTCATGACTTGGAATTTCATAATCTTCAAACTGTTGTTCAATTGCAAAAAGCTCATTTTCAACTCCAAGAATCTCATCTTCAAGATGTATCTTCTTTTCTCTTTGTAAAGCTCTGTTTGATATCTCTGAAGTCCTTTTAATTCTAATATCTGCAAGTGTTTTCTTCTTTTGTTCAAGAATTACGGATAATTGTTCTTCTTGAGCTTTTATAGGATTTAAATGAGCTTCTGGATCAATTCTCTGTGGTTTCTCATCTACTAGACGAGCAGGAACTTTTGAGAAAAGTCTAATCATTTCAACTATTACTTGGAAAAGATGATAACTAGATCTCCATCGTGCAAGCATCCTCATTTCTAGAACTTTATCCTGTGTTAGATTTGGATGTGTTATTGGACTGAGAATACGAACTATTGGAGGAGATGAAGGATAATCACTTGGAATAATCATTAAAGCTTCAACAAATATTTCCCCATCAGCTGTTATTACGGGAACAAAACCTTTCCATCTTGTTAAATCACCATCTATAGGCTCAAAAGCATAAGCTCTTTCCATAACAAGACTATATTCTTTTGCTAAGACATCATCAGGAACAGGCATACTATACTAACTCCTTACGATATTCTATTTCACAACGACTTATTTATACATTCGCATTTTTAATGTAGATGTTCTATCTCATCTCTAGATTTTTAAATAAAATAAACCGCTTATAGTTGATGACACGAGTTGCTGTAATAGATCAGGAAAAATGCAGACCCGAAAAATGTGGAAAGTTATGTTATAAGGTATGTCCATCAGTTAGAGCAGGACGGGAAACAATAACATTTGATCCTCCAAGTAATAAGGCAGTAATCCATGAACCTCTATGTTCAGGAGTGGCAATATGTGTCAAAAAATGCCCATTTCACTGTATAACAGTTGTGAATCTCCCAGAGGAATTAGATAAAGAAGTTACTCACAGATATAGTATAAATGGATTTAAGTTACACAGACTACCAATGCCTAAATTAGGAAAAGTTACTGGATTGGTAGGTCAAAATGGATCAGGTAAAAGTACTACATTAAACATTCTTCAAGGAAATATTAAACCTAATCTAGGACGGTATGATAATCCTCCTGAATGGGATGAAATCATAGAAAATTATAGAGGTACAGAAATCCAGAATTATTTTGAAAAACTAGCAAACGAGGATTTGAAAACTATTTTAAAACCACAAAATGTTGATAGATTACCTCAAGTCACTAAAGGAAATGTATCTGATTTAATAGAGAAGATTGATGAGAAAGGAATAAAAAACGATATTAAAGATGTTTTTTCTTTATCGAAAGTTTGGGATAGAGAGATTGCTAAATTGAGTGGAGGGGAACTTCAAAGATTAGCAATCGCAGCCACTATTTCTAGAGAGGCTGATGTATATCTTTTTGATGAGCCTACAGCTTACTTAGATGTACAAGAAAGAGTCAAAATAGCACATTACCTAAATGAAATGAAATCTCCAAATCAAACAATTATTGTTGTAGAACACGATCTTGCAATTCTCGATTATCTAAGCGACCATGTACATATGTATTATGGGGATGCGGGAGTATATGGGATAGTAAGTCACCCTTATTCTGTTAGAGAGGGAATCAACATCTTCCTTGATGGTTATATTCCATCCGAAAATATGCGGTTCAGACCTGAACCTATTATCTTCAAAAAAGCCAGCTTCGATGACAAACATACTTCTCGCAGATTAGCAATAAAATTTGGCGACATGACCAAAGAATTTGACACCTTTGAATTAGCTGTAAAAGGAGGAGAGCTTTACAAAGGAGAGGTTGTAGGTATCATAGGTCCAAATGGTATAGGAAAAACAACTTTTGTTAAAATACTAGCTGGTGTATTAGAACCGACTTCTTTGTCTCAACCAACAGAGATTCTAGCACAAATGAGTACAACAGAAAAAACATCCGGGGATTCAGACATTGGAGAGGAAGTAGAAGAATTATCAGAAAAACTACTAGTTAGTCACAAACCTCAATATCTTTACACAGAGTCTGAACAAACAGTTGAAGATTATTTGAGAGAAATCAATCCTGTAATGTTAAGTAGTGGATGGCATAAATCAGAGATTATTGAGCCACTAAAATTTTCCAAATTGATAGGATCAAGATTATGTGATTTATCGGGAGGAGAACTCCAAAAAGTTTCAATTGCTGCTTGTTTAGGAAGGAAAGCACACCTATATTTACTTGATGAACCTTCAGCATATATTTCCTCGGAAGATAGAGTTAATGTAGCTAAGGTGATCAAACGTGTTGTATCTCATTATGGAATGGGTTGTTTAGTTGTTGAACATGATGTAATGATGCTTAATTTCTTTTCTGATCGTTTGATGGTTTTTGATGGAAAACCTGGAGAGATAGGTAGAGCTCGAAGAATAGGGTCACTCCAAAATGGTATGAACGACTTCTTGAAGAAAATGGACATTACTTTTAGGCAAGATCCTAGAACCCTACGTCCAAGAGTAAACAAAAAGAATTCTCAGTTGGATAAGAAGCAGAAATCAGAAGGTACCTATTTCGTTGCAGCTTAATTGTTGCGCTTGTCAGGAACCAATAATTTGATTTCTTCTTTTTCAGTTTTTGCTATTTCCTCATCAATTTTTATTTGTGATTCTATTCTTGCTTTGTTTATCATTTGAGCGATTTTTAATGTAATTAGATTTTTGAGGAATTCGAATCTTTTAGTAATCCAAATAAGAGGAACATAGGATGTTGGTTGTATAAGATTCTTCTTGGGTTTTACCACTAGTTTTGCTATTTTAACAGCAAGTTTCTCTACGGCATACCCTGGAACGGATTCTTCATCTATACCCGCAATTTTGTTAAATTCTGTTTCATAAGATCCGGGCATGACAGTAGAAACCGATATACCATAATTCTTGAGTTCTTGCCTAATACTATCACTAAATACTTTGACAGCAGATTTTGTTGCACAGTAGACTGCAAATGGAAAAACAGGCAACAATGCAAGTGAGGAGGACATGTTAATAATTATTCCAGATTCCTGCTGCTGCATTATTGGGAGAACATGTTTTGTCATCTTTATGAGTGAAAGAATATTTGTTTCTATCAGTAAATCAATTTCCTCTTCAGGTTGATCTATGATTAGATTAGCTTTACCTAAACCAGCATTATTAACGAGAACATCTATTCTTCCATATTTTTTCATTGTGAAATCTACAAATTTTATTCTATCTTCTCTATTTCTAACATCTCCAACTATTGGTAGAACATCAACATTCTCTTTTTCTAGGAGTTTTGCTGTTTGCAAAAGTTGTCTTTTTCTTCTAGCAATAAGGACAAGTTTTGGATTATATCTCACTAAAGCTAAAGACAGTGCTTTTCCAATTCCTGAGGATGCTCCAGTGATGATTATAACTTTACTTTCATCGAAAAATGCCTTATTTGAATAAGATGTTTTTCTGACCATAATATCAGAAGTTCATCTAAAGCACATTATAAAAACTCAAAAACATTTGAAAGAAATAAAAATTGAAGAAGAAGCATTTTACTCATTCTTCAAATGTTCAAACCACTCAGGCAATTCAATTTTATTTATAGGAACACTATCACCAGGTAGGTAGGGTTTAATATCTAATATAGGTGTGCCATCAATAGCATCAATTCTGTCAATATACAAACGATTATTTTCCACTTTCAAAAGCTTAACTTTGGTTAGACCAATTGGATTAGGTCTAGTTGGACTACGTGAAGAAAATACCCCTGTTTCTACTGATTGTTCCAATCTTGGAGGAGAAGCCAGCATTTTTGATCTATCCTGAGGATTATCACGCATTGAAATCCACCATAAGACAAAAACATGACTGAATTTCTCAATATGTCGTAATCCTTGTGTAAAAGGCTGATAAATTTCGATATAGCAAGCTTCCTTTTCTATCCTTACTGCACCAATTTGGTGAATTCCAAAAGACGACATAATAACCAAATATCAATAATATGCGCATCTTTTGAACTTTTCTTTTCACAAGATTTCTTAGATATTAGGTCAGAAAAATTTGTCCAGAGTGAATTTTTCTTTGGGTTTTTCCACTATTTTCTCATAGAAATTCCTTTCAATTTTCATATCAGCTTTCTCTAAAGCATATTTTGGAATGAATTTGCGGAATAATTTAGTATTTAAACGCTGTTCTAGAAACTGTGTTTCATAATGTTTTTCCCATAAAAAATCACCGTTCTCTAGAAGAATGTCTTGAGAAAGTCTCTCCGCAATGTTTTTTTCTGCAAAACCTCTAACAGAAACGATTAACTCTTCTCTTGAGCTTGCTGTAAATTTTGGGAATTCAGGGAGAGTTCTTCTATTGGATACTACAGCAAAATTATCTAATGTAAAAATTAAGATGATAAACCTATCAAAACGTTTAGCAATGGACTTGCCAATGAAGAATGTTGTATTGTGTTCTGGTTTGCAATTACCTACAAGTATCATTTCGGGATATGGTTTTAATCGTAAATAGGAGGCAAGAAGATGAATCTCTCTTAAAACTTGGTTCGCCCTTTTCTTAATTAATCGACCAAAATCACTACAACCGGTAGTAATTTCATGTGGTTTCGATTTCATCACAAGAAGAGCTTTTTCAATAAATTCATTAGTTGTTTCATTATGATAACTTGCCGCATCTACGTATTCATGTGCAGATAAATTACAGATCCAGGAAATACTAAAGACCTCCATTCTGTTCTTGGAAATTCTCCATCGTTAATTGTTTTTTCTCTCCAATCTTAAGAAAAGGAATAGCTCTCTTTAGAACCACACCAACCGCTTTCAATTGCTCATTCTTGTAAATTCTCACGTTTTTATTCTTTAATTTGATTATTCTAGTAGCTGAAATATGCCCTATTCCTGGTACTCTCATTAAGTCATAATAACCTGCATTGTTTACATCTACTGGGAAGAATTCAGAATTTTCTCTAACTAATATTACTTTAGGATCTTCTTTTAGGGGAATGAAACCATTGTCATTTACAATAGTAATGAGTTCTTCTGATGTAAATTTATATATTCTCCTCAACCAATCAATTTGATAAATTCGATGTTCTCTAAGAAAGAAACTACGAGGTAGTGCTCTTTGATTACTGTTAAAGGTAAACAAGTTGAATAATATTGTCTTCTAAAATTCCATTCATCATTATAGAAATTAAATATGCTTTCTAGTATTTCCTTATCAGTTTCTTCAGCAGCACCAATAACATATTGGGTTGTATATCCAGCTTGGATGTAACCCGTCTTGTTAATTTCTGGAAGATATTTTATAACCTTGATAATATCGTTAGAATAATCTTTTGTTGAACATGTTTCGCTAAAACGGGATTTATTTGGAAGTTCTACATTCAAACTAACACGATCTGCTAGTTCTGCAATTCTGTAGAGTTCATCCTTACTAATACCCGGTAAAATTTTAGCATGAATATACCCATCAAAATTATATTTATACCGTAATAGATGCAGTGTCTCATGAATAATCTCTGCTTGACAATTAGCACTTTTCCCTACACCAGAACTTAAGAAAAGACCTTCAATATAATTTCGGAGATAGAAAGCAACAGTTAACTTCGCTAATTCCTCAGGTTCAAAAGACGTAATTGTTTGTTTGATATCATTTTTATTTTGTGTAGAATTAATGCAATATTTACAATCATGAATACAGCTATTAGTAACTAAAACCTTGAGTAAGCTAATACACCTTCCATCTGGGAGAAATGAATGACACACTCCAGTTGTTGCTGCTTTTCCAATTGAACCTGGAGTATGAGCTCGAGGGGATGCGGTTGATGCACAGAGATCATATTTAGCTGCTTCTCCCAATATACGTAATTTTTCAAGTATACCGGGCAATAGTATTCATAAAAAATTAAATTTTGGATATAAAAACCCCAAAAATAACTATTGTTTCTGAACAAGTAAGCTTACTGTTGCTAAAATCCATTTCAACAAAACTATAGAACCTAAAATTATCATTGCAACTCTATCATTTGTTATTATAGCATTTAGTACATTTGTTAAGTATAGTGTAATAAATAAAACTATGACAGTACCTAGAAAAATCGCTGATAAAGTGAAAGGACTTAACCACCTAAATTTCTTGGACATTGAAGCTCTGATAGGATAGACCAATGCACACATTGTAGTCCCTAGGATAGCTAATGCGATGAATGCAGATCTATCATTAGTTACGAATGGAAAATTTCCACCTAGAAACACAGAAATAAACAACCAAATTGCAATACTTCCAACTATTGCTCCCAAAATTGCCGAAATAATCACAATAACATCAGTAAAATCTACTTTCTTTGTTTCTGTTGTTACTGTCATATTATTCATACAAAGAGTGAATTCGTATTTTAAATAACTTTCTGATTAAAAATCATCGAAATCACAACTTTTAAAATAACAACAATGAAAGGAAGCCTAACCAACGAGATGTCCTCACGGGAATCGTAGGTGAATAATATGACTAAGAGTATGTACAAGTATATTGGAGATTTTTGGAAGAATCGCAATTCTCCCGAGTTCAAAGCTTTAATGAGACAAAGAATTATTCAATGGCGCAGAGAGGGTGCTGTTGAACGTGTTGAACGTCCTACAAGATTAGACAGAGCAAGAGCTCTTGGATATAAAGCCAAACAAGGATATGTTATAGTTAGAGCTAAAGTTAGGAGAGGAGGAAGAAGGAAGAAGAGACCAGTAAGAGGTAGAAAATCTCGTAACATGGGTGTTAATAAAATCACACCTAAAAAGAGCATAAAACTAATTGCAGAAGAACGTGTTGCGAGAAGATACAGTAATCTTGAAGTATTGAATTCTTATTGGGTTGGTCAAGACGGTAGACACAAATTCTTCGAAATAATCCTTATTGATCCACAACAACCTACAATCGCTAAAGATCCTCGCACTAGCTGGCTTTCGATTAAAGAATATCGTGGAGACGATGTTTTCTATCTTAAGAATCCAGTACACAGAGGAAGGGTTCATCGTGGTTTAACTAGCTCAGGAAGAAAATCCAGAGGTCTTCGAAATAAGGGCTATGGTGCTGAAAAAGTACGACCCTCATTAAGAAGTCATGGAAGAAGAGGTAACTAAACTCTTTTTTCTTTTTATTTTCTCTAAATTAGCTGGTTGAGATGACAATATCTTTAATAAAAATCGAATTTAGTTTTTCTGTTCATTCTACAGAAGACTTCGATAAGAATATGATAGCAGTTGCTAATCTCATACCAGAAGAGTTGATTGAGCAAACAGAGATACTTGTTGAAGAACTAGAGGGTGGGTATGATAATCCGATACAATATATTATCATGAATTTCAGCAGAAACAAAGATATGGAGAAAATTTTAGAGAATATCACCTCAAGATTATCCCAAGAACAAAGACATCAACTTAACAAGGAGTTTAGCGAAAGATTTCATTTAGATGGAAGAACATTCTTCTTAAGAGTTGATAAAGAGGGAATTTTTAATAATGAATTAGTTATAGCTTCATCTGAAAATGTAATAAAAATAGCAATCAAGATGAGAGCTTATATCAAAGATGTGAATTATAAAGAATTTCTGAAGGAAAAAGGAATTTTATAAATTGAAGTTATACAAAATATGCTCCAAACTATTTTCAATTTCTATAGATTTTATTCCTTCTGAACAATGTTTGTGAGAATTTATTGTTTTAACTTGACATTTTAATTAGGTTTATAATAAGAAAATTGTATCTTACTTTATGAAGAGGAAATTAACTATAATTTTCTTAACAGTCTTATTTATTTCAACCAGTTTCATATCTGGAGTATCAGTGTCTTCTCTTCAAAACAATTTCGATGAAAATCGAGATTTGTTGAATGCTAATGGAGATACTGCCTTTGAACATATTTTCGGTCCACCAGGCCACATAGCTTTAGCAGTAAGTGAAGAAGATAATTTAATCTTCACCAATGCTCCTGAAGGTTTGGCTTTGATTCAAAGAGATGATCTCTCGAATCAAACAGTTTACAAAGATGAGATTGGACTGACTGATGTACAGATAATGAACTTAGAAATTGATAAAGACCTTAAGTTATTGTATATAGGTTCAATACAAGGTGTGGATGTTTTAAATTACTCACACACACCTCTATCAGCTACTCCAATTTTAACAGGAGTTGCCACGAATTTTGAATTAGGAGACTTTATTGATGTAGATCCAGTTACTCATTATGTTTGGATTGTAACACAGTCCCATGGATTGATTGTTTATGATCCAATCAACAACAAGACTGTAGATATCAGTGGGTATAACCCTCCTGCTGCAACGGTAAAAATGCTTACTGTTGATGTCAATTCATCTGAATCATTTGCTTACATTGGAACATCTGTAGGAGTATATAAAATCGATACTTCAGAAAATACTACAAGATGGTATACTACCAGTGATGGACTGCCAAATGATTATACCAGACTTGTGAAATATTATCCTTCCTTGGGAAAAATCTTTGTTGCAACATTTGATGCAGATACTCAAATCTGTGATGGTTTGAGCGTGATTTTTCCTGATAATGATACAGTTAAAACGTATCCATATACTCAGACAACACCATACTATTCAAGATCTATTCTTGATTTAGTGTGTGACACTGAAGAGGAATTAGGTTTTATTGTATCTCCATATGCCACAGACGCTGAATATGGATTATTAGTTTTCAATACAACAAGTATGGATGCTGTAGCTAAGTCGCTTGGTGGTTCTTTACCTGGAGGTTATCCAATAACCACTGTAACAGGAGCTCCTTATCCTATTGAAGGTATGCTCGCATCTATAAGATTAGATTCAATTACAAGCGAACTTATTATTGGAACAATTCAAAGAATACAAAAAGTGGATTATGCTCAACCAAGTACTGCTATTACTGAACAAACAGATATATTGGGAATAGCACACAATATGGCAACAGATATCAATTATGATCCAGTTGATGGATATGCTTACATTTCAACTCTATTAGGTTTGGACAGAATTGATCCTACTAGCCCAACACGATTAAATCCTACTTCAGTAGAACATCTGATAACTGGAATAGGTGGCGCTGGAGGAGATACTGCAGGAGAATTACTTGTAGGTGCAAGACTCATGTTTCATCATAGGTATTTATATGATATTGACACAAGCACTGTTTCAAATATAGAACTGATACTTCCATTGAGTGAATATAGATATGTTGCAGATATATCTTCATCATACAATGAGAGTTTGGTCTATTATTCAATAGCAGCTCAAAATGCAGGGGTAGGTGGAAATGGTTCAATGATAATCTATAACTGGGAACTAGGAACATATCATGTAGAAAACTTTACCGAAGAAATAACACAACTAGAAGTAAATTCTATCCTACAAGATCCTGATCGAGACGTCCTTTATGTAGCAACTAATGTAGGTTTAATTCTTTATAATTTAACTACGCTTTCAGAAATTAAACGATTTGGAGATGCTGAGAGTTGGGAAGTTCAATCCCTTGAGTGGGTTGAAGGGAAACTCTGGATTGGACTAGAGCCTTATCCAAACATAAGAATCTTCGATCCTATGACTGAGACTTTTGAAGATTTTGCTTTGGCTCATTTAATACAATATCCATCAATAAATGAAATACAATACGTATCTACAAATCAAGAAATCTATATCCTAGCCAATTCTGGAGTTTATGCATATAATATCACAAATGGAGAATTAAAAAGAGAAGACGAATCAGATGGGTTATCTACTCTATTCGTTAGGAGAATGGATTATATTCCAGACACTCATGAGGTTTGGATAGGATCTTTTCAAGGTATAAATATCTATGATATGTATTTCGACAATAGACTCCCCACAATTGACGCTGTTTTTCCAGGTGACCCATTTTCTGGATTAATTAATATTGAAATTAATGGTTATGATTACACTGGAATTAAAGAGATTAAACTTACTATGAAGAATAGTAGCTGGAGTACTAGTTGGATTGTGAGTAATGATTACTTACAAGTACCACTGAATACTCTGTCATATGAGAATGGAAATTATGATTTTGAGATAAATATTACAGATTGGAACAATTTGATTGCGTCTACTACTGAAAACTTTGACATATTTAATCCAATTGTAAGCGAATTTCCAAGTATTTTGGCTTTAATTTCAATACCATTTTTGACAGGAACTATTGTGATAATTCTTAGAAAGAAAATTATGAGATAAACATCTCACTTTCTTTATTTTTTTAAACTACTTCATCTACAATAAGTAAAATTCCAACAGTAGAATCAACAAAGTAAATGACAAAAAGCTTTTAAAATACAGCTGAACACTAGAAATAAGCACAGAGGAATTAGGATGGATCGCGAAATTCGCTAAAAAGAAACTCTTTTTTAAATATCTCCATAGCGTGCCTTATAAATTTCCTAAAAAACATTTTGGAGTAGATTACAGTGGATAATAAAAAACAAGTATTCAAACCAGTTAAAGCCTTACCTTCATTCCCTGAAGAAGAAGAAAAAGTATTAGAATTCTGGGAGAAGAACAAGATATTCGACAAGCTCAGAGAGATGAGAAAGGGAAGTCCTCTCTTTCGATGGTTAGAAGGACCTCCAACCGCAAATGGTCTCCCTCACATTGGTCATGCTTTAACTCGAGCTATCAAAGATGTGTTTCTTCGACATAAATCAATGCACGGATTTGAAGTTGTTCCTTGGATAGCAGGATGGGATTGTCATGGTCTTCCTGTTGAATTAGAAGTAGAAAAAACCCTCGGATTTTCAGATAAAAATCAAATCGAGGAATTTGGATTAAGTAACTTCAACGATGAATGTAGAAAATCTGTCTTCAAATATGTAAAAGAATGGAAAGACATGTCCGAACGCATAGGATTCTGGGTGGATTTTGAAAACAGATATGCCACATTAGATGAAAACTATGTTGAGAGCGTTTGGTGGTCTATAAAGGAGATACATAAGAAAGGCTTACTCTATCTGGGGTATAAAGTAGTTCCTTATTGTCCTAGATGTGGAACACCATTGTCTTCACATGAAGTAGGACAAGGAATGATGGAAACAACAGACCCTTCAATACATGTAAAATTCAAAGCATTAGATTTTGAAGATACATACTACCTAGCATGGACAACTACACCATGGACATTAATTTCCAATGTCTGTTTAACAGTAAATCCGGATGTGGATTACGTACAAGTTGAATATAATGGAGAAAAATTAATCTTAGCTGAAGCAATAGCCGAGGAATTATTAACTGATCATATAGTTCTTCAAAAATTCAAAGGAAAAGATCTTGAATTCAACAAATATGAGCAACTATTCCCTTTCATAGTACCAAAGGAAGAAGCATTCTACGTTACATTAGCGAAATATGTAACGACCGAGGAAGGAACAGGAATTGTTCATTCAGCCCCTGCATTTGGAGAGGATGATTCTATAATCGGAAAGAAATATGGATTACCAGTTATGAATCCTGTACTTGAAGATGGTACGTTTTCAGAGGAAATCAAAGATTTTGCAGGCTTGTTTGTTAAAGATGCTGATTCCAAAATAATGGAAGATTTGAAGAACAGAGATTTGCTCTTTAAAAAAGGAGTGTATAAACACACCTATCCTTTCTGTTATCGTTGTGATGGCCCATTGCTCTACTATTCAACTGAAACTTGGTATATTGAAATGTCTAAAATGCGAGATAGGCTTGTCGCAAACAACGAACAAATAAGATGGCAACCTGCTCATCTCAAAGAAGGAAGATTCGGTAATTTCATTCAAGAAGTTAGAGATTGGGCTTTATCACGAAATAGATTTTGGGGTACACCTTTACCAATCTGGTTATGTGATAACAACCATGCAACTGTTGTAGGTAGCTTAGAGGAACTTAAAGAACTATATGGGAAACCTTTAGCTGAAGGATTCAGTTTACACAGACCCTGGGTTGATGAGATAACGTTTAATTGTCCTGAATGTCAAAAAACTAGTACTAGAGTACCATATACAGTAGATTGCTGGTATGATGCGGGTAGTGCACCTTTTGCACAATATCATTACCCATTTGAAAATAAAGATTTATTCAATAAGCATTTTCCATATGACTTCATAACTGAAGCAATTGATCAAACAAGAGGTTGGTTTTATACATTATTAGCTATCAGCACAGTTCTATTTGATAAACCTGCATTCAAAAAATGTTTGTCGATGGGACACACTCTAGATGAGAAAGGAAAGAAGATGAGTAAAAGCAAAGGGAATATGATCAGAGCAGATGATGTTATCCCCAAGTATGGAGCAGACGCAGTAAGATGGTTCCTCTACTCATACCCAACATGGAATAGTGTACGTGTTGACCCTACTCATATCTATGATTCAATGAAGAAATTTATACTAACTTTGTGGAATAGCTACAGTTTCTTTGTTTCAAATGCCAATGTAGATAAATTTGACACTTCAACATTTAATGTTCCATTAAAAGAAAGGTCTGAACTTGATAAATGGTTGATAAGCGAGATAAACTATCTCTCTGAAACCATAGATGAAGCTCTAGAAAATATGACTGTTAATATTGCAGTACAAGCTTTTGAGAATTTTGTCATAGACAAATTCAGTAATTGGTACCTACGCCAGTCAAGAAGAAGATTTTGGAAGAATCAGCTAGATGTAGATAAGAAATCAGCTTACATAACAACATATGAAGTATTAGTAACTCTTTCAAAACTACTAGCTCCTTTCATCCCATTTATTGCAGAACAGTTATATCACAATCTTGTAAGAGAATTAGACCCTGATGCCTCTATAAGTGTTCATTTACTTTCTTATCCAATATTGGAAAAAAAACAAGTCAATGCTAAGTTATCACAAGAGATGAACAAAGTACTTGCTTTGGTTACAACTGGTAGAAGCATACGATCATCTGCCAACATAAAACTAAGACAGCCTCTTTCTGAGCTTATAGTAATATCTCCTTTAGGAAAGAAAGATTTGATAGAGAAGTATGAGGAGGTTTTCATAGAAGAATTAAATGTTAAGAGGGTAACATTAAAGCAAAGTTCGGAAGAGTTAGTAAACTACATCATAAAACCAAATTTCAAGGTTTTAGCTCCAAAGGTTAGATCAGCAGTAAACAATATTCGAACTCATCTAGAAAATCTAGAACCAGACAAAGCAAGAGAGTATGTAGAAGTGTTAGCTAAAGGAGAAAATATAACATTAAATGTAAACGGAAAGGAGATCAAGCTTACTCCTGAAGATTTGGAGTATAAAATAGATGTACATGAAGGATTTGCCGGAGAAGAATCAGAAGGATATCTATTACTTCTTAATTCTACAATTACTGAAGAATTGAAAAAAGAAGGGTATGTACGTGATATAATAAGGAGAGTTCAGACCATGAGAAAAGAACTTGACTTAGAATATACTCAAAACATCGAATTAGCTATAGATACTGATGCTTTTGGTTCTCAAGCTATAGAAGAATTCAAAGAGTATATCAAAGAGGAAACATTGACTACAGAATTAATTCTAGGTAAACCACAAGATGGTTTAATAAAAGAATGGAAGTTCGATGATTACGAAGTTACAGTTGGTATCAAACCTTTGTAATTTACCTTTCCTTTCTTTTCTTTTCGAACCCACTCATACAGAGTAATAAATAAAAACCATATAATTAAGAGATTATATGGCGATGATTAAACCGTCCCCGTCGGATTGATGAAGAACTCACGACTAAATGAGCCAATATTTAACACTATTTTTTTGTTTCAATCAATCATAAGTAAGACTATAATGTAAAATCTTAATTAGAGTACAAGGTTTGAAATAACTGTGAATAACCCAAATACAGATTTTGTTGATGTACTCTACCATCAACCCGGTCATCAAAAAGCTGTAAATACTATCCGAGAAATAGATGGTTATCTTTTTACAGGAAGTCAAGATGGGAGAATTTGTATTTGGGACATAAACTTGGATAAAGAACACGGTTGCATTTACGCACACAATAATTCAATAATTGATATTCAAAGTACAACAGACAAAAAATATCTTATAACTTCGGCTCAGGAACGAAAATTGAAAATATGGTTTTTTAAAAACTTTGAATTAGCTGATTCTAAAGAAGCTCATATATCTTCGATGTTAGGAGCAAAAGCTTGGAAGGAACATGTCATTAGTGCTAGCAAAGATCTTCAGCTTAAAAAATGGAAAATAAAAGATAATAAACTGAATTTGGTTTCTAAAACTCGTGTTATTTCTGTAGACAAATATTTTTCTGATGAAGATAAGCTGTATCTCTCATGTGCAGAAGGAGCAAAAATAGTTTTAGAAGCAGAGGATTTCAAACAGATTAAATCCCTATTCGTTAGTGATGCCAAGGTCCTCAAATTAATTAGAAAAGCTTCAAAATATGTTGAAGAATTCAAAAAGAAAGATCCTCACACTCTTTTATTCAATATCTCAAGGAGAAATGGTTTTTCTATATTATCATTCAAATCAACATCAGAATTCATTATCCTAGGCCATGAATTTGGATTTGTTTCTATTTGGAATAAACAAACCTTGAAGTTGCATAAAGCATTTTTTGTTCATGGGAACCATATTACTGGCATAGAATTACACGGTAATTATCTATATACAACCTCACTTGATTCTACTATTGTAAAATTCGATATTCTTAAGCAAAGGCCAGAAAAAAGAGTCAGATTGCCAGATAAACCGTTTTCACTTCTTAAAACAACCAATAATCACATAATCGTTGGTTTAGGAAACGGAGATCTATTTCTACTTGATACAGATTTGGAGATTATAAAAAAACATCCTGGAATATCGTTAATTACAAGTGCAGATATAACACCAGATAGCTTAATTATAGCATTAAATTCAGGGAAAATTCTGGTTCTAAATAATTCAAACCTTGAGATATCTTCTAGCATAAAATTGCATAATAAACGTATACTTGGAATTTTTTATTATGAGGGAAATATCATCACTGTTGGAGAAGATAATAAAATATTAGTTCTAGATAAGAATCTGAACATAATTAAAGAAGTAAATTTCTCAAAAAGAAAATCTGACGTAAGAAGAATCAAACACTATGTCTCTTTAACACCTAACCATGTTTTTGATTTAAGAAAATATGAGGTTATCAAGGGGGAGATTTCTAATGAAACAGAAATAGAGCTAAAAGATATGAAACCATATGAAATGATTTTCAACAAAGGAGATGTCCTATTTAAAGTTCAGAAAAAGGCTCTACAAAAGAACATACCTTTGGATATTTCAGAATATTACTCAGAAGAAATAATAGATTCTCTACAAATTTTAACAAAAGCTTCTAAGAATTCATTCTATCAACAAACCGCTCATAATACTGTTTTATCAGTAGAGATTAAGAAAGAGAAAAAACTATGAACTGAAATTATCAATCATTTTTCTTTTCTGGGGGTTCATACTTTTCAAAAACAACATTTGATGAATTTAACCACCCAGAACGCAGAATGGGATCAGTATAATCTTCAAGAAAAACAACTCTTTTTATTCCAGCATTTAGTATAGCCATGGTACAATTACCACAAGGACGTGTTGTAGAATACAAAGTTGTTCCTTCTGAGCTAATTCCTGCAGTGGCTGCTTGTAAGATTGCATTAAGCTCCGCATGAACTGCAGGACAAATTTCGTTCTTTTCTCCGGATTCCTCATAGAGTTTTGTACAAGTATCTATTGTACAATGAACTATCCCTCGGGGTACACCGTTATATCCAGTAGAAATAATCTGGTGTTTATCATTTACTAATACAGCCCCAACTTGTCTTCTAATACAAGATGATCTTGTTTTTGCAAGTTCTGCGATATTCATGAAATATTCATCCCATGAAGGTCTCATTCTTTTTTGAGGTTGTTTTACGTTATCACTGGAGTTCATACTAAATCAAAATTCCTATAAGATTAATCAAGATTATGGTATTAAAATTATTTTATGGAAAGTATTTTCTTTGCTTTACCAATTGTTCCACTAACATTCAATATCCTAACTAAAATCTCTGTTTCTTTCAATTCAGTCATATAGGCAAGAACTGTAAGTAACTGAGATAAGGAAGTATGTGTGCAACGTATTATACCAGTTTTTTCTTTTTCATCAAAACTTTCAAAGTATAGACCAGCGTTAGAGGACCCAAATAGGCCATAAATATTTTGATAAATTCGCCAAATTGTTGATTTGAGGAAAGATTCTTCAAGTTTTGTTACAGACGTGTATATTCGGAAAACTACATACCTATCTCGTATAATGGTTACCAAATTTTAAACCTCCTTCACACCTTCAAAAATATATGATTCATGTAGTTTGATTGTATTTGCAATTAGAATTTCTAGTTGTTTCCCAAAAATACTTTCTTTTGTTTTATTATATGAAACTTCCAACAAACCCCCAAGGAGTCTCATTTGTGAACCTGTTCTTAGCTGTAATGGAGATTTAGGCTTCATTGTAAAAATAAAAGGAGTATTTGTTGATGTTATTAGTTGCATCAGTTTTCTTCCTTTTCGTAAAACTTCACTGAGTTCTCTATCGCTCTTGGCATTAATCAAAGGAGAAATTATTATCTCAAAGCATTTGCTTTTCTGTTTAACTACGGAACACAAAGCTTGGTCTATTGACTTAGAATTTCCAAGGATTTCGATTGTGATATAATCAATTCTTCTATCCTGTGCTGCCCATTTTAATGCGGTTTGATCATCTGAATAAAATGAGATAATCTCATACTGATATCGAAAACTTCCCAATTGCTGTTTTATCTTTTCAATGGAATTTCCTGTTAGTGTCTTTCTGGTTACAATAAGACATTTTAGACTTTCATTTGAATAGATGAATTTTGTATAGGCCGTCTTCAATTGATTAGTAGTGATATTTTCTGTCTTTAAACTATCATAAATCTGCTGTGAGGTGGTAACAATGGAATTCTCTGGATCTAAATTTTGTAGAAATATAGTCCTCTCTTGAATTGACATGTTATCGATTACAACCAAAGGAATCTTCAAATCATATGCTATTTTAAAGAAATTTCTCATTATATTTACTTCGTTGAAAGGGACATAATTTTCACAGGTAAGGAAACCATTACCTTTAGAAATTTCTTTATTTGACATTTTCTATCCTCTAATGACTAGATTTTAGTAAAAAAATTATCTTCAAAAATCTTCCTTATTTGGAGAAGGTTCTGTTTAATAAAATCAGTAAGCCAAAAGTTAATAAACTTATCTTAAAAGTTTCATTGAAACATAGTAACCAGTACTATGTTTTGAAAACATTCATTTAGCAAGCACGAATTACATACAAGGAGACACAAAAGATGGGTTTGTATGAGAAAGTTTGGAAGGATGATAGAAACAGAACACTATTATTAAGTTCAATTATTTTACTCGCAGCTTTAATTTTAGCCATAGTATTTGCTAGTTGGGAACCATTAACTGCTCCAAGTTGGCTTGTGGGATTGTATTACGAAGATCCAGGTAGTATTTATGGTGTAGGATTAACTATTATAACAGCAGTACTTGTATCACTATTCTATTTCTTCTTGTTACTAGCTCTTGCTACATTTAGTGAAATTCGAGCGAATCTTCCTTCATGGGGAACATTTGTAATTTCATCAGTAATCGCTATTCTTGTAACTTGGATGCTTACTGAAATTCGTCCTAAAGGAGTTGGGGGAAACCCAAATTATAACACAGCAATGCAATGGACGATATTTGGTGTTCTCATTGGAGTAATTATTCTATCAATTGTCTATATTTTCTTAACTGAACCAGATGAAGAGGAAGAACAAAAATCTAAAGACAAAGGTAAAGATAAGAAAAAGAAATGATTTTTGGGAAATTTCCCATTTGTATTTTATTTAGCTAGAACTAATTTCAGAAACAAGTTCTTCTAAGGTTTTACTACCAGCTTTTGAAACTTTCATATTAATCTGATAAGAGCTTTCAGAAATTACATTGCCTCTAACAGATTTCTTTGTACGCCTACCTTTGCGGTGAACCTTATAACCTACTCCACCTGTAAGTAAGTATTTTCTTCTACCAGAACCTTGAATACCGGATCTATGAGGAAAACCATCTGCATCGCTACCTCCAGTAATGACAAATTCCCAAGATGGCAAACCTACTAAATTACCATCAACTTTGCTCCCTAGTTTCAAACCAATAAGAGAATTTGCTTGGGAATCTCTTACTATTTTTGTATGACATTTACCAGTCTTATCACCAATATTTAGCTTAAATTCGAGTTGTCTTGATTTTTGTGACATTATTTACACCCCGTTAATATAAGATTCTGTAAATTAGTTGTTTAATCTATAGCCAAGAGGTTTGTTTTTAACAGTTTTTATCTATAACTAAAATAATTCAACCTAAAGAGCAAGAAAATTATCAAAATAATTGCTTAAATCAGCCAATTGTGTTACTAATAAATGAGTAAGAATGTTCAGCCAAATTTAAATACTCAATAGTTAAAATATATCCAGACCAACCTTAGGTGCTTTTATGTCCCCACAACCAATCAATGTTACAATAAGCTCTGAAACTTCTCTTCCAAGGTGTCCTGACTGCAATTCAACTAAATTGACTTTTGACTCAACAAGAGGAGAGGTAAGTTGTGGAAGTTGTGGGTTGGTTATTGAAGATTCATATATTGATCAGACAGCTGAATGGAGAGCCTATTCAAAAGAACAGCATGTTAAACGAGCAAGAACTGGAACTCCAAAGAATCTTTTAACATATGACCATTATGGTACTTTGATAGACTACTCAAACAAAGATATATTTGGCAATTCTTTGTCTCCTGAAAAAGCAAGTCAAATGTTTAGACTACGAACTTTACAAAGAAGAGCAGTATTACAATATGGTACAGAAAGAAATCTCCTAAGAGCTTTGAACGAAATCAAAAGAATAAGTAGTCAGCTGAATTTAACAATAAAGGTTCGTGAAACAGCTGCCATGATATATAGAAAAATTCTAAAAACTGGTTTGGTTCGTGGGAGGTCGACTGAAGCTCTTGTTTCAGCAGCATTATATCTATCATGTAGATTACACAAGCAACCAGCCACCTTAGAAGATATAGCAGATAAAACACGTTTAAATAAAAAGAAATTAGCTAAAAATTTCAGACTGCTTCTTAAGCATCTTGACTTAAAAATGCCTTTAGCAAGTCCAGAAAGCAGTATAGCCAAATTTGCATCACTATTGAATTTTAAACCCAAAATATTGAATGATGCACAATTAATTCTCTCTCAAGCAAAAGCAGCAAAAATAACAGTGGGTAAAAATCCTAATTCTCTTGCAGCAGCTGCATTATATATTTCTGCTTTACAAAATAAAACAAAATGTCCACAAAATGAAATAGCTAAAGTTTGCCAAATTACTGAGGTTACTTTAAGAAACAGATACAAAGAGTTTATTCGAGTTTTAAACCTAAAAGTTAGCTTAAATTAACTACTTCGTTACTTTCTCTATTGTTATTCCTTTTACTTCTGCAATAGATTCTAAAATCATTTTGATTTCTTCAATATCTTTTGTTAAATCCTTTTCTTGTAGAAATCCTTCCCAAAAACACCTATTTTCTACTAAACATAATCCAGTACTGTAAATTACCTTGGTTGAAAACTCTGAGACTTTTGTCATAATTTGTGCAACAATCTCTGGGGTCAGTGGAAAAATCTGAATACTTAACTGATATACATCAGAAGCTACAGGAAAGAAATATATTGCCCGAGCATTCATGGAATAGATGCTTAGAATATTACTAGATTTAGTAATTTCAGAAAGTGCGACTTTTACTTGGTCTTCAATTTTTGTGTCATCTGCTGATTTATAGATTGACGAGTAAGTTAGTTCCTCCATTGTTAATTCACCGGATATAGGTTAGTTGAGATTTCAACTTTATTTATGTGTATTTAGTAAGCCTATGTACCAAATGCATTTAAACTCTTTTATGATTTAAATGAGAACTAAATGCTTTTTACCGAAAGAGACTAATAAATATCAAAGATACTTATTGCAATGGAAATTTATTTTATTACACATAACTCATCCAAATTTGAAGAAGCTTCAGAACTAGCAAATAACTTCAGTTTAACAATGAATTGGAAGAATATTGAATATGAAGAACCTCAAGGAGATACATTAGAAATTATAGCTGAGAAGAGTTGTATCAAGATCTTGGAAAAAGACCTAACTCTTGCAAACCTAGTTTTCTTCCTTGAAGATGCTGGTTTGTTTATTGATTCATTAAATAGATTCCCTGGACCATACTCATCGTATGTCTATAAAACAATAGGAAATGATGGTATTCTGAAGCTTATGGAGAACAAAGAAAATAGAACAGCTTTTTTTAAATCAGTTATAGCATTTTATGCAAATAATGAAATAAAATTATATAAAGGAATAACAAAAGGAAAAATCACAGATTCAAAACAAGGACATGATGGTTTTGGTTTTGACCCTATTTTTAAACCAAGTGAATGTGATGAAACTTTCGCTGAAATGACACTTACAACCAAGAATTTATATTCTCACCGCCAAAAGTCACTTCGAGAATTATTCACCTCATTAACCGCCTTCGCTTAAAACATTAAACTGGTGTAACAAATGGCAAGAATACATGCAAGAAGAAAAGGTCAAGCTAGTTCAACTAGACCATATAGGAATCAAGCTCCAGAATGGATGGTTCATGATAAGAAGTTTATAACAAAGAAGATAGAAGAAATGAGAAGACAAGGTCAATCAACTGCTATGATTGGAGTTATCCTTCGTGATCAATATGGAATTCCAAATCTAAAAGAAGTCTTAGGAATAAAGGTTTCCAAAATAGTTGAAGAACTGGATTTAAAACCAAAATATCCTGAAGACCTAGTAAATCTGGTTAGAAAAGCTTCAAGCCTTCGAAGGCATTTAGAGGATAACAGAAAAGACCTTCATAGTAAACGAGGTTTACAGCTAATAGAGGCTAAAATCAGACGTTTAGCCAAGTATTACAAAAGGAAAGGTATCTTTCCAACAAATTGGAAATATGACCCCAAAACTGCTGGTCTTCTTTTATAAGATACGATATTCTTTTATTTTTTAGCTTCCATTTATATTGTATAATAGTGAAAATCTAATGTCAAAATCTGAAGTTCCTTTCGAAAAATATTCTAAACTTAAAGAAGAATCAGCTAAAATAGCAGAATTTCTGAGAAATAGTGAGGATAATATTGTTATTATAGCGAAAGCTCATCCAGATAATATAGGAGCTACAGGTATTCTCATATCTTGCTTAAGAAAACTAGATATGGGCTGTCATGCTATTCTAACTGATAACTCAGCAAATATAGAAGATAGAATTAAGAATTTTAATTATTCAACTTTTATCTTTATAGGCTATGAATCCAAAGAATTACCAAATAAACTAATGAAAGATGAAGAAAAGAATATCATTCTAATTAATCACGATTTTATATTAGATAAACGAATTAAAATTCCTTGGGAAGACATTCAAATTTTGTCATTGAAATCTTTTGATCTATCAAGTAATTTATTATCGAATTCTGGTTTGGCATATCTTATAGCTAGTAGTTTCAACGAGAATTACTACAAATTTGCAGGATTGGCAATATTAGGTGGTTTAGCAAGAAAACAGATAAATCCAAAAAATCAGAAATTAATTGGAATCAACCGAATCATTCTGAAGGAAGGTAAGGAAAATCACATTCTAAAAGAGACAACGGGAACAAGAATTCCAGGAAGAGAAAGTCAGCCCCTTCATTTAGCACTACAATATTCAACCAACCCATTTTTTCCAGGATTAACAGGTAATAAGAGTGAGTGCACATCTTTTATCTCAAAATTAGGGATATTGATGGAAGACGATGAAGGTAATTATAGAACAATTTCCTCTCTTACATCAGAAGAAACCAAAAAATTGAATGATGGGTTGATTTCCCTTTTAATGGGAGAAAAGGGTCAACCGTTAACAGAAATCTCGAAATTAATAGGACCAATTTACATTTTAGAAACTGAAACCAAAAAGAATCAAACTCGAAATATTGAAGAATATCTATGGTTACTTGAGGGTGCAATACAATTACACAAATACGGTTTAGCGCTTGCAGTTGTTCTTGGAGATAGAACAAACTTATTTGATAAACTTCTAAGAGAATTAAGTAATTATCATGGCAAAGCTACCACTATCATTCAAGAGATTATTCAAAACCCAGATATTACAGAGGATCAGAAATACTACCGGTTGATCCGTAATCAAGATTTTTTTGATTTGGAATCAGCTCCACTAGTAGTAAAAGCGCTAGTTGAAAGTAATATTATACCAATCGACAAACCCCTTATTCTACTAATCAATGAAAATAATGAGAACTATCTTTTTGTCCATGATTCCCCTGTCCACATGAAAAAGGGTTACTTATCTTTTCAAATTTTTCAGGATTTTAGAAAGGATGAAATTATTAAAGAATCGGTAATCAAAGGAGACATTGAATTCTTTCACACAACTATTAAAGAAGAAGAATTAGAACCTGTTCTTAATGAATTGGATAAGGTTTTGGCTTATCATCACAAAGGGAAAAATACAATAAAGGATTAAACACACAAGGTTTTCCAAATGCCATCAGAATCAGTTATCATCACAATATCTATAGAATGCTCAGATGAGAATTTTGCAGAAATTATCTCAAAATCATTGGAACCAGAAAACAGTCAACTTGATGATAAAAGTAATATAGAAATGATACTTGAAAATCGTATATTAACCATAAAACTATCTTCTTCTTCTCCTTTACCTACCATTAGAAAAACTGTAGATGATATAATTAATACCATTAGTACTAGCGAAAGCATATACAAAACTGTAAAAAGAAAGAAAAACTGATATAAATATACTCAAAAATCTCTTTATCCCAAATTCTATCCAAACATAATATTTAAAACTCGATTAAAGAAGAAGGAAAACAACATAATTGAGGTATAACCTTTGTCATCTCGAAGACCAACCAGAAAAACTAAAGGAAAAACTAAAGTTGTAGATAAATGGAAAGAAAAATCCTGGTATGAGGTAAACGCAGCAAATTACATTGTTGAGAAATCCTTAGGACAAACTCCGGCAAGCGAGCCAGAAAAACTATATGGTAGAGTTATAGAGATGGCTAGACTTGGAGTTGCCGATGATATTTTCTATGATATTAATCTAAAAATACGATTTCGTATTACAAATGTTGTGGGCAATATTTGCGGGACCGAATTTGATGGTCATGAAATTGCTAAGGAACAGATCAGATCTCAAATCAGAAGAAATCGTACGAAGATAGAAGCAATTCAAAATGTTATTACAAAGGATAAAGCAAGATTAAGAGTTTCATCTATTGTTATCACTCCAATGAGATGTGGAACAAGCACACAGAAAGTAGTTAGAAAAACAATTGTTGATATAGTCAGAGCTAGAGCTAGAGAGCAATCTTTTGTTGAATATGCACGTAATATGGTAAATGGAGAGATTGCTTCTGAATTAAAGGCAGAAGTAACAAAAATCTTCCCAACAGTTCTTGTAGAAGTTAGAAAAAGCAAAGTTCTACTATTACCAGAAACTAAAACTAAGACAGTTTCAGCTGTAACATAATTTAAGTCTCAATTATCTACTTTTTTTTTATTCTTTGTAGTGCTTTATTTGGCAGCAGAGACTATTTTTATTATATCATCATTTTGAAGTTCATAATCTGCTCCTACTCGTCTTCCTGATGGAGCTAATGTACCATGTATGAAATTTTTTGCAAAATCTGTATGTACTTTTCCTGCTAATTCAATGGCTGTTGTACCTTTAGGAACCAAATATGCATCAGGCAGAATGTTTCCTGATTTATCCGAAAGTTTTGAAACATCTTCAACAGGATAAACTACAATCATATTAAGTAAATCGAATACTACATTTGATAAAACATCTTGAACTCCTGTTGATCCATATTTATCCAACAAATCAGTTTTTATTTTCTTAAGAAGCTGTTTTTTACTATCTCCTAAATTATCATCATCAATTATAGTGAAGTCTGAATCACCCTGTTTGTATTTGATTGTGTGAGCTTCTTGTTCAGTTCTCAGAAAAACTTCTGCTAAAGCAGAGACTGGAAACACAGTGATATCGAGTTTGTCTTGTAGTTTTGTAAAATGCTCTTCTGAAGTAGGTTGATCGATTTTATTCGCTACAATAACAATGGGTTTAGATTTTCTTCGAATGGTTGTTATGAGAGCATCAATATTCTCATCCCAAGTATTGAAATCATCATCAATAATTCCTACTTCTCGTATCGATGCTTCAATCAGATGTTTCTTAATTGCTAGCCCAGTTAGTTTGTCATGTAATAAAACAGAAAAGCGAAGTTTTTCTGCTGCTGCTTTTTTCATCATTGCTACATAGTCTCGCATGATTATAGATTTAATCCAAGCATCTATTTCTTCCTCTAGAAAACTAACATCTTTCAAAGGATCCCAACTGCCTTTATCTATTTGATTACCTTCTGCATCAAGAGAACCACTGGCGTCTATGACATGAATTAGAACATCAGCTTGCCGTAAATCATCGAGAAATTGATTCCCCATCCCTCTACCTTCTGAAGCCCCTGGAACTAGTCCAGCGACATCTAAAAAACTAATTGGAAGATAACGTATTCCATCTTCACATAGAGAGTTCTTTGGATTATCTATAACATCGTATTTCTTACACACACAAGGACTGCTAACGTAAGCTGTACCTCGATTTGGTTTTGTTGTTGTAAAAGGGTAATCACCAACTTTTGCATTTACCATTGTCAAAGCATTAAGAAAAGTACTCTTGCCACAACTTGGTTTACCCACTATTCCTACTAACATCAGTGCGTAGGTGGAGTTCAGAAATAAAGACTTTTTGGATACAAACTGATTCTTTACTACTTATATTGCTATGAAAACCTAATCTTTTTTAGGGAATAATTCAGAAGAACCTCATGGGAAAAAAGAAACAGCCTATAGAATCAGAAGATAACGAAGACAACTTCCGAGAACATTTTCCATCAATTATTAAAGAATTGTCAGAAGGAGAACAGATACTAGAGGAAGAAGAAATAAGAACTACTACTGGTTCAAAATTATTGAGAAAATTTAAAGGTCATACTCCAAGTGCAATAGATTTCATTTGCCGTTGCTCTACGGAAGACGAGGCATTTGAAATAATTGAGTATATGTTTAACAAGGGAGATATTACCGAAGATTATGCAAAAGAACTAAAAAGACAACTTAAGGATGAAGGACTGGAATCCTTTGGTGAGCATAGAAAACCCGGATATTATGAAAGATTTTAATTTGTTCTGTAATAAAACTTAATTGCTGTTTTTTCATTAAATTTAAAGGAAAAAAAGAAAGTTGGAGAAAGAAGAAACAGTCCTATTCTTCTTTCTTATGTGCGATTTCACCATTTATGAGAGTGATTTGATTTTCAGCATAGAAGTCTTCTAATGGGTGTTTTGACCAAATTACAATATCGGCATCCTTACCTACTTCAATACTACCTAAACGATCTCCAACACCTATCATCTCTGCAGCATTAATTGTTATAGCCTTAAGTGCCTCATTAACAGGAAGACCATATTTTATTGCCATACAAGGTAAAACTTGGAAATGCTTTAATCGAGTAAAAGAATCACTTTGAATTGAAATCTTAACACCAGCTTTCCAAAGAATTGCAGGTGTCTCAAAAGATATATTGCGAAGCTCTACTTTTTCGAAACCTACAAGAGAGGGACCAACAGAAACAGGAACACCTTTCTTTGCTATGTAATCAGCAATCTTGTGTCCTTCAGTAGCATGAACAAGCATAAGATCAATATCAAATTCTTCTGACAAACGAATGGCGGTTTGAATATCATTAGCTTGATGACAATGGAAATTCAAAGGAATTTCTTTGTTTAGCACTTTAACTAACACTTCTTTACCAATATCTCTTTCAGGTTCAGAAGGTATCTTATCTAATTCATTTTTTTCTTCTGCGTATTTCTTTTTATTTTCATAATCTTTCCATTTCTTCTCGTAGTTCTGGGCATCAACAAATGCTTTACGAAATATTGCTGCAGTACCCATACGTGTAGAGGGTTGCTTTTTGTCAGTTCCATACACTCTCTTAGGATTTTCTCCCAGAGCAGCTTTCATTGAAGAAGGTGTTTTAACAATCATTTCGTCTAATATTTTGCTTTTACTAAATGTTTTAATTATTGTATCAGTTCCACCGATGACATTTCCACTTCCAGGACCTGTTTGAATCGTTGTTACACCACCCATTCTAGCTTCCTCAAGCCCAGGATCCTCAGGATTGATTGCATCTAGTGCTCTTACATAGGCAGTTGTTGGATCAGTCATTTCATTTCCATCAAATCCAGCCCAACCTATACTACCATCAAAAAGACCTTGGTGAGTATGAGTATCTATAAAACCAGGAAAAACATATTTTCCTTCTGCTTCAATTACTTCATAACCTTCAGGTATTGTGGAGTCTCCTTCATTTATATTTTCAATTTTCCCGTCTTTAATCAGGATAGTTCCTTTATCAATTACAGTTTCATTTTTATTTACTGTGTAAATTTTCCCATTCTTAATCGCGTAATTCATCTAATTAATCTCTTTCATAGTATTTTTTAAATGGATTCCTTGCTAGATGAGTATTCTTTATACTAGAACCTCAAAGAGGGGAGGGTTTAAAAATTAAATTAACTGTTTATCTTCAGTGAAAGCTTATGACATCAGGTTTAGTAGATCGATTGAAAGATTTTGGTAAAGAAATGAAAGATTGGGATAAGAAAAAAACAAGCGTATTAGGTGTAACTATTGTAAAATTACCAAGTAAAGGTGATGAAGATAGTTTTGGACTAGAGATTATTCCAGTAAATGAAGAAGGAATTCCTTTGAAAAGAAGAGGTAAAGGTCTATTCATCACTTCTCTTGAACAGTGGGTAGCATTCAAAGATATTTTCAATAACGAAAAAGCTCATGATCTAATTAAGAGTATAAATGATATAAGAAAAACAAGAATATCTGCCGTTGAAGAGACTGTTGATGAAGAAGTTTTTGAAGTGTAAACCACTTTTCAAAGGTGACAATAACGAATGAAAGCTGTCATACTAGCTGCTGGAGAAGGAGTAAGGTTACGACCTTTAACAGATAATGTCCCAAAACCTCTCCTGAAAGTCTTAGGAGTACCTATTTTGAAAAGATTAATTGATTCTTTTCTCAGAAGTGATGTAAATTCGTTTGTTATTGTTACAAATTATTTGGAAGAAAAAATCAAAAGCTTCTTAGCTAATCATTTTCCAACTGCAGATATTTCTTATGTTCATCAAGAAGAAATTAAAGGCACTGGGAATGCGCTTCTTCTAGCCAAGAGCCATATATCAGAAAATTACTTTATTGGTGTTAATGGTGATTGTTTGTATTCAGAATCCCTAATTACACAAACGGTTGCAGCTGCTAAGGAAGGTATTATTTCTGTTGGTGGAAAACTCACTAAAGATATTGAAAATTTTGGTATAATACTGGAAGAGAAGGAAGGAATACCAAGAAGAATAATTGAAAAACCAAGCAATGGTGAAATATCAGAAGGTTTTGCAAACATAGGGATCTATTCACTAAACAAGGATATATTCAAAATTCTCATGGAACAAGAGGAGAATAATGAAATCTCACCTAGAGGAGAATATGAGATACCAGATGCAGTAAATATTCTACTGGAAGATAATCAGTATAAGAAGCGTTTGGTAAAGTTAGAAGAAGATGACTATTGGTTTGATCTTGGTCGTCCTTGGTCCCTATCAGAGGCAACAAAGACACTTCTATCCCGAATCGAAGAAGAAATTGAAGGAACAATTGAAAACAATGTTCAAATAAAAGGTAAAATAATCCTGAAAAAGAATGCTATTTTACGAAGTGGCACATACATTGAGGGTCCAGCATTCTTTGATGAAGGATCAGATATAGGTCCAAACTGCTATATCAGAAAATACTCTTATTTCGGAAAGAAATCAAGAGTAGGGAACGGTTGTGAAATTAAGAATTCAATTCTAGGAGACAATACGCATGCTGCACACTTATCTTATATTGGTGATTCAATAATTGATGAAAACTGCAATTTTGGTGCTGGAACTATTACAGCAAATCTACGATTGGATAAGAAAAGCATACCAGTAATTATCAAAGAAAAAAGGGAAGATAGTGGTAAAAGAAAGCTGGGTGCGATTGTTGGTGAAGGTGTTGAAACAGGTATTGGTGTTTTAATAATGCCAGGAATAAAAATAGGTCATAATTCCTGGATAGGGGCAGGTACAATAATAAACGAAAATGTACCTGCTGAATCAATATATTTCGGAACACAAAATTATACTTTGAGAAGGAAAAGAAAAGATGCAGATTAAAGAACAGAATGCCATTAGAAAATCTTGGACCCCAGAGAAGATAAAGATTGGATTAGTGTATCCAAACACTTACAGAGTAGCAATGACCAGTTTAGGAGTTCAATTGCTTTATTTTCTTTTCAATAGTTGGGAAAATTTCATTTGCGAACGCATTTTCAAGCCTTTAAATCCAAACATTGCACCCTATTCTCTAGAGAACCAGAAAAGTCTTTCCGATTTTGATGTTCTAGCAATTTCATGCCAATTTGAACATGATTATATTCAAGCTATTGAATTACTAATCAAAGGGGGAATTGAGCCCGACATTCGTAAACGAAAAGAAGATGATCCAATCATCATTTGCGGGGGTCCTTCTGTAACTGCCAATCCTTTTCCTGTTTTGTTTTTAGGAGATGCGTTCTTTCTAGGAGATATTGAACCAATTATTGATGAATTCATGATTGCGCTTCAAAATGAAAATAAGAAAGGTAGGAGGGATGAACTGGCATCAGTTCGAGGAATTATTGCATATGGTCACCATTATGATAATAAAGGAAAGTGGATAGGAGAATCTAAACAGAGTGTTAAACTGAAAAATCTTTCAAAGGGGTTCTACCCAATTAAACAAATTATTCCAGAAGGTGTTAAAGGAACAAAGAATGAACCCATTTTTGGCAAATCATTTTATCTAGAAACAGATAGGGGATGTTCCGAAAGATGTATGTTCTGTTTTGTGGGCCATTGTCGTTTTCCAAGAGCTTCTAGAGATTTAGATTCATTGATTAAGATTATAGATAAAGCAAGTGAAGTTAACGATTTCGATAAGGTTGTTCTTTATGGGAGTGCAATTGCTCAGTCTGATGATCTTGAAGATTTAATTGAACACATTGTATCCAAAAACTATCAAGTTTCATGTTCTTCTATCAGAACAGATTATTTAACGGAAGGATTGCTTAAGGCATTAAAGAAGGGAAAGCAAAGAACCCTAGCTTTGGCTCCTGAAACTGGTGATGAGAGGCTACGATTAGCTTTAAACAAAAGGATGACTGATGAATCAATTTTTGAAGCACTAAAACTCTCTTGGGAAGCAGGGTTCAGACAACTAAAACTCTATATGATCTATGGTTTTCCCTGTGAGCCTCTAGAAACTAAGGATTTAACAGAAGATTTTATCTCACAAATCAGAAAAAATCATTTTCCAACAGGCAAGATAAACATATCTATGAATCAATTCATTACAAAAGCACAAACTCCATTACAGTTTTCACCAATGATTCCTGTAAAAGATTCCAAACTACTACAGAAATGGTATCGCAGCCAATTATATCAAATAAAGAATGTACAAGTATCATTATACGGTCCTGAATGGGCAATTATACAAAGAATCTTATCTCTGAGAGGTTCGGAATATTTCCCAGTAGTAAAAAAAGTATCAGAGTTAGGAAATACAATCGGAAATTGGAAAAAAGTATTGAAACAAAGTGATAGTAATTTGGACCAAGAAGCTGTTTGGAAATACAAGACTGAAGACTCTCTACCTTGGGATAATATACTCAAAGTACCTCAGAAAAATGCTTTAATTGCAGCTTATAAAAGATATAATCAAGAAATAGATTGTAATGAATAATCAATATTCACATTTTCATATTTGGAGGAATAAAAAAATGACAAGGAAATTTCCAACAAATATTAAAGAAGCGAGAAAATATCAGGAAATTTTAGCAGAGAAAGTGTTACTCACAGATGATTTTTCTGAGATAAAAACAGTTGGAGCTTTTGATATAGCTTACAAAAAGAATAACGCTTTTGCAGCGGGAATTATTTATGATTTTAGAGAAAGAAAAATTATTGAAGAGACAACTGTTAAGGAAACAGTGAAATTCCCGTATATACCAACATACCTTTTCTTAAGAGAAGTTCCCTCTTTTCTATCTTTATTCGATAAGCTATCAGTTATACCCGATGTTATCATAATTGATGGTCATGGTATTGCACATCCAAGGGTAGCAGGGTCAGCAACGATTTTTGGTGTTATTACAGATATGCCAACTATTGGTGTAGCTAAAAAACCTTTGAAATCATTTACCTATAAAGATACCAATCAGAGCAATCTCGATAAAATTTATCTCTATCAAAAGCATGTGGGATTCAGGCAACGTTTCACAAAAAAGTGGAATCCAATTTATATTTCTCCAGGTAATAAGATCTCCTTTGAATCTTCTTATAATGTTATCAAAGAGCTACGTTCAAACAATTTTAAATTACCTATACCCCAACAATATGCTCATTTATTAGCTGCTAAATTCAAGGAAAGCTCTACTTAGAATATTATCTGTATTCATATTAGATTATATTTTCACCACAAACTATTTTCAAATATTTCGATATATTACGTCCAGATAATCTGTTAGTTTCGGCAAAAAACTAAACAAATTAAATTTCACGGTTATTTTTTCGTTAGTTACTCATATTTTTGTAATAGAATTTCATATTAAATAACAGATGTATATTAGTTAGAATTAAAGAATTCTCATGTTTCTTTAATAAAAAAATAAATATAAATCATACATGTTATTGCTAAAAAAAAGTGAATTTGAGAAAAATCAGAAGAATTGTATAGGAGACACAATTCCCTGAATTATCTCAGAAGCAAATTAGAAAGATAAAGTGCAAAAATATAAACTCACACGAAAAGATTATGTTTTTTTTGTATGTTTGTCTTGGGAGCTTAAAAATTAGTGAAAAAGGCTTGAAATTCAACAAATCAAGAGTCTTACTTGAAACCAATTTTAAATAAGTTTAAAAAGAGAACTTGTCGATTGTTGTTAACCAAGCAAGGAAATGATTTAAGTGGCAGTAGCTTTGGAAAATCCGACTATAAATCAAGGTCTTTTAACTGGTTTACCACCTAGTGCTGTGACAATTTATAAGATAGTCATTGGAAAAGGACCTATCACTAGCAGTGAAATTGTAGATTTGTGCAGCTTAGCACCAAGAACTGTTCGTCATGGACTAAAACTTTTAGTACGTGCGGAATTAATACAAAAACTTCCTCATTTACTTGATATGCGATCATGCAAATTTTATGTTGATTAGATAAATCAACAATTCTTTATTTGATAAAAAGAGAAAAAAGAGAAGTTAAATTAGACTTCTACATCGCTTGAATGGAATAATACATCTCTGTTTATTGCAGATTTGAAGAGACCTAAAAGCAAATCATTTGTGGTTCTGATAGCAATGGGAACACCTTCAGAAGTTAAGAAAGCAAAGATAGCTTCATGATTTCCATCTAATATTGCACAATATACATCCTTCTTTTCATAATGCTTAAGTTTCAATCCAGTAAACCTTTCTGCAAGAGGTCTAAGAAGAGGCTGATGCCTTTTATCAAAATAAGAGACTAATGTAATCCTTTGTGCTTTTGTATATTGCATCATTTCTTTAAGAAGATCTTCATCAACATCAGGTGTAACAAGAAGAAGTTCATATTTGGATCGCATGGCGATATCAGTTATACTTGCTTTGATTGCTTCCTCGCCAACAATAATTGATGTATTATATTGCCCTTCCAAGGAATAGGATGATGCGGCAGTATCTATTTGCCGAAGTTCATCCTCTCGAGTATTAATAACTTGATAAAAGGTCATAGCTTTTGCCATAAGTGAATCGAGTTGTGACACCAGAATTTCATCTACATCTTTAATTACAGATGCAACTTGGGATACTAGTGTGTTAATTTGTATTTCTTCACCGTCAGTTATCTGTTTGACAATCTGATCTTTTTGTTCATCCTTGTAATCCTTCAGATGTTGTTTTGCATCAGTTAACTGCGTTGCCAGTTGGTTTTGCTTATCTGTAGTTCGTTGTTTGAACATGTCTAAAGAGTTTTGAATTTTCTCTTTCAATTCAAGACCCATTTTTTCAACATCTTGTTGTGATTTTTCTAGCTCCTTTATTGTGTCATTCTGAATTTTATCAATTATCTGAGTCTTTCCAACATCATGAGAACCGAAATCTTGTAAGATTTGTTCTTTTGTAGAAGAAATTTGTTCATTTGTGGTTTGTTTGAGTTGTTCAGTGACTTCTAAACATGAATCATATGAAGAAGAAGCATATTTCTCAACTTGAGTTTGGATTAATTCAAGCAATTCACTTGGTAATAAGTCTATTTTTTCAATTGTGGTATCAGTAAGTTCGTTTTTCTTTGTTCTTATTGTAGTTTCACCAGCAATTTGGAAACGATCCAACTTTGAACGAATTGCATCTCTAACATCGTTTAGTGAAAGAACATGCTGATCTATTAGTTGTAATCCACTTTCATTCAGATCATTTGCTAGATTTCTCACAGTATCACGTGCATCAGTCAATGGTGATTCAATTTGTTTTCGAGCTTTACCTAATTTTAGAACTGTTGATGTATCAATAGAATTTATTGCCTCGGCGATTTTTGATGAGAGAAAGTTTGTTTGTCTGTCAATCTGCTCAACACTTCTTCGAAGCTCTTGTGTTTGTTTTATTTGCTCAGAAAACAGGTTATTTACCTCGTTTGATAATTCTTCAATAACCTTTTTAGATTCTGAAGTCCAAGAATTGTAAGCTTCTTGCCAAATGTTGTTGTAATTATCAATAAAAGACTCTTGTGTCTTTGTCACTTGATTTACTAATTCTTTGAGAACATTATCAAGTTCAGGTGCCAATTTTTCTAGAAACTCACTGTGATTTTCTGTGTGAGCATCCAAACCATTTGAAATAATCTGTGAAACGTTACTAAAAGCAGACTTTAGTTTCTCATCTGTTGCTTTAATAAGCACATCATTATTTTGTTTAGCAGTATAATGAAATTGCTTAACAAAAGCATTTAATTCTTGAACAAATGTTTCAAGTTGTGTGGAAAATACAAAAGGCTGATCCATCACTTTCGACAGATACCCTTCGATTTCTGCACAGCTTTCTCCTACAAATTCAGAAGCTGTAGATTCAGCTTGATCACTATAATCAATATAATTTTGAGATAATGCATCTACGACTTGTTTTATTAAACCACTGACCACATGTATATCGAAAACAGTTCCTTCTCCTGTTAATTCCAAAGTTCCCCCAAATTTTGTTTTCTTTTGCTTATATTCCTCTTTGGATCCTTTTAGAGCATTAATTACGCTATCTAGAGAATAAAGAGCATCTTTTTCAATAATTATATATTCCTTAAGAAACGGTAACATTCCGAAATATTGTGGTGTTTTACCCGCTATTTTCTTTAGAAAACCTAACTCTTCTAGATTTTTTACTGATTGAATAAGAGTTAAAGGATCTATCCCAGTTACAACAAGTAATTCACCAATTGTAACCTTTCCAAGACCTAGTGTAGCTGAATAAACTTTGATATCAGTTTCACTAAAACCAATACGAGTTAACAAAGGCGGAAGAATATCAATTTTTGACATTTTAATCATTCTTTATTTTTCTTGATTTTACTAGGTAGTTGTTTACTACATAAATTTTGTTACATTAAAGAGTTAAGAAAATCAACTTAAAAAGAATATACAAAAGGCAAAGAAGTATTTTTATAGATTAATCCACATCAACCCCGGCCCTAGGGCAATATTCCAACAGAAAGCATTCTTGACATTTAGGGTTCTGAGCTTTACATATTGCTCTACCATGTGAAATGAAAAGATGAGTAATTCGTCCCCATTTATCCTGTGGGATTATCTTCATAAGATCAAATTCGATTTTATCAGGAATAGTCTTTTCTGTAAAACCCAATCGATATGAGATGCGTTTTACATGTGTATCGACCGCAATCCCATCATGGATTTCAAACCAATCGTTAAGAAGGACATTAGCTGTTTTTCGACCTATTCCTGGCAATTTAACCAGTTCACCTAGAGATGTTGGTACCTCTGAGTTATAATCAGAGATAATCGTTTTTGATACGATGGAAATCGTTTTTGCTTTATTTCTATACAATCCAACTTTTGAAATTGCTTTTTCTATTTCCTCTAGTGTTGCTGTCGCAAAAGAACTTGGTTCCGGATAATTTGAGAAAAGTTTCTTAGTAATTGAGTTAACTTGTTTATCTGTGCTCTGTGCACTTAGAATAGTTGCAATAAGCAATTGGAAAGGAGAGGAGTAGTTTGCTAAACCTCCTCTAAATTTAGTATAATGTTCTTCTAAGAGATCAAGAATTTTCATATTCTTCTTCTCATCAAGTGGATTCATTATGAAAAAGAATAATATCTCTATTTTATATTTTTTGAACTGTAAAGAAAGAAAATATTTTGTGCAATTTGAGAAATTTTAAGTATCCAAAGTTGTAAGTTAGGATGAAAATTCTGAGATGATTAAATGAAAAAAATCACTGAAACATTAACTAAAGATCAATGGAAAGAAATAGGGTATATAGCCTTAAAAAGCTTAATTTTCGTTGCTCTCTTTGCGATTCTCCATTATCTTTATTATTGGAATAATAATCCGTTCTTTCAAGCAATTTCTGGGAAAGATGAATCAGTCTTCCAACACTTGAAAATGGGATTTTTCGGTTACCTGTTTTTAATTGGAATTGATTATTTAGTGGTTAGAAAGAAGATAGAAAACAAAAACTCATTTGTTTTTTCTAGATTACTATCAAGTTTATTGGTACCATGGATTATATTCCTAGTTTGGTACTTAGCTCCAGCTATTATTGGATTACCTTTATCCTTTGGATGGGAATTAACATGGGTTTTACTAGTTGTATTAATCACAGGTGTTGTTGTGTCAATAGTTGATAAGAATACAGAAAAATTGGAATTCAATCTATCTGTAAAAATCATTATAATTGGAATAATTATCATATCTATCTTCATATTTATATTGTTCTCATTTGTAGATCCTTGGATCGATGTTTTTAATCTACACGAGCACTAAGTAGAGTAAACCTTCTTTTCCATTTTTTAATTTATATTTCCGATGATAAAAGAAGCAATTAAATTATATGACAAAAAACCAAAGTAAGGATTCTATTATCCAAAAAAGGGTAAACATTGCTAAACGAGAAATAACAAATAATTTAAATAGTATCCGAGAGAATAAATAAATTGTATAAAGGGGAACATAAAATGGGCGCCGGACAACGGAAAATCTTCAAAATCACCCTACTAGGCGATGGTGCCGTAGGTAAGACAAGCCTTCGTAAAACCTATTTAGGTGAGGGCTTTAAAGACGGATACTCTATGACTATAGGGGCAGATTTTGCTGTTAAACGATTACGTATAGACGATCAAGATTTTGTTGCACAGATCTGGGATCTTGCAGGACAGCAAAGATTTTCAGCTGTTCGAGAAGTTTATTACCGCGGTACTTCTGGATGTTTATTGGTTTTTGACATATCCAGAAGATCAAGTTTTGAGAATATTCCTTCGTGGATAGCTGAACTTCTTAAAAATAATAGTAACAGAGTTGTTCCAATTGTTTTGATTGGAAATAAATCTGATTTGCGAGCAACTGCGAAAGATCCAATCATGAGAGAACAATCAGAAGAATATGCTAGATCTCTTTCTGCCTGGTCAGGATTTACTGTACCTTACATAGAAACTTCTGCTAAGACTGGTGAGAATGTTGATGAAGCTTTCAAAACCTTACTGAAAAATATCGTTCTCTTCTATGAGAAACTCTATGCTCAACAATAAACCCAAAATCCTTTTTTTTATTTTATTATTATTTTATCACTCTTGAATTTTAATATTCATAGTATCTTCGTCAAAATCAGTATGTAGAGAAACTGTTCCATCTTCTTTTACTTGAAGGATTTTCAGTTGTTCCAATTCAGAGATATAACGTCTGGTTTGTGAGAGAGAAACTCCAAGAACGAAAGATAGTTGTATAGGCGCTATTACACCCATTCTTCTTAGAAGTGTTATAATATTAAACCTTGGATCTGAAGTTACAATTCTTTCGAGGACATTCTTTTGTTTTAACCATTTTGTTTTATCTGTGTCAATCTCTTCTATTTTATCTTCTAACACTTTCTTTTCAGCTTCAATAGCAACAATTTGATCTGATAGTTCGTAAATTAATGATTCACGTTCATCAAGAAGAAGTTGTAACATCTCTTTTTCCTTTCGAAATTCTGATACTAATATGACATCATCAGCTGTTAATTCATCATCAGAATCTTCTTCTTTTTGAATAGTTCTGTTTATTGATTGATATGGTGTTACAGAGAACATACTTGAGATAAAATTAAATAATCTGAAAAATTCTGATTTCATTTCAGAAATAATGGCTTCTGAAGAATTTTCTAATAACTCGTTTACATATTCAATTGCTGGAGATAGTTCAATTTTGGAAGTGTCATTGAATCTAGAGGATTTTTCGCTTTTTCCCCTCCTTTTTGGAGATTTCATATTATCTTTTAACTCATTGACTTCATCAGAAAGCTTTGAAATTTCAGATGCTATATCTATAAGTTCAGGTTCTTCTTCAGTTGTTTTTTTCTCATAACCTTCCATTAATATCATCTATATTTTAGCTGTTGATTCTATTTTGAAACCTTCTGATTCTGATGGAGTGATATCCAAGGTTTCACTAACAAAAGCTACTCCCATGAGTTTAGTTATCGCAAAAGTATCTTTAATTCTACTACCCACAGAATTTCTCGTAAAGTGGAATATTCCTTGAGCAGCATTCATGATTATTCTTTCAGCTACTGGGTCTAAAACACCCTGAGGAAGTAAAAAGAAATGTACTCCACCTATTTTAGTAAGACTCATTAAAGTACTTTTAAGGAAAGTTATTAATGCATTCGAATCTTCATCCAATTGATCTTCTTTCATCCAGAGTAAATCATCAAAAACACTGAAACACTGTTTATTTTGAGATTCTTTTACGTGATACATGCGGTCAATAATTCTATTTACATAGGTCTTTCTCTTAACTTCAATCCTTCCTAGTTTTAAAGCAGAAGTCATTGATGTACTAGATAAATCAAACATATTTTCAAAGTACCAGTTTTTTCCTTCAAAGGGTTTTACATCCCAATTATATGCTTTAAATGAGCTTTGAACATGATCATAGGGACGACCACTATGAACATAGAAAATCACATTATCACTAGATTTTTTAGCCCAGTTTAGAAGAATTCTCTGGATGAACAAAGTGGGAATAACTGTATCAGAAGGGTAACTAACAAGAATAAAAGATCCTTGAGGTATACCTCTTCTTTTTGCCATTTCCATACCAAGTTTCTGATCTAAAGAGCGAATTCCTGTTAAAATCAATTCACCCCTTGAATCTTTGGATTCGTCTTTCTTTCCTATTTTCTCTATTCCTCCAGTAGGAGCAGCCATATTCATCAAACATCCTTACACTTTTAGTGTGTTTAAAATTGTTCTAATTCCCTTAAAGCTAATTCTAAATCGGAGATGAACTCATCTTGAACTTTCTTTTCCTCTGCAACAACTGGTTGCGGTGTTACAACAGGTTGAGCTTCAGGTGTAGTAACTGGCTTAGCTTCAACATCCAATATATTTCTAATTTTCTCGGCTGCTATTTTCATGGTTCTTCTAACCATACCTAAAGCTACTCCAGTGTCTGTAATCAGACACAAAACAGTACTTCCACAACTCGCTACTAAAATTAGACCATCAGAAAATTCTGATATGATAATGTCTAGTTCCGCTAGACCTACATTTGTTCCTTGTTGTTCACTAGCTAAATAGACTGCACTAGCAATAGCACCTAACGCCTCTGTTTCAAACTCATCAAAGGCAAATCGTGAGGAATAAGCTAGTGTTAAACCTGTTTTATCAGCTAATATTACATGATTAATATTAGCATCACTTGTTATAATCTCATGAAGAATTGTATTTATTTGATCAGCACCATACAAGCAAATCACCAAGTGTTTTAGACATCTCTTATTGATTATTTATTGTTTAATGTATTTAAAGATTTCAACAGCTGTAGTCGTACTAGTTATTATTGAGCAACGTTTTTAAACAGGTCGTGAAAATTCTTCTTTATGTCAAAAATCAGTTATCCAGTCATAATCTTAAACTACAAAAATTATGAGCAGACCATAGGCAGAAGGGGATTAGCATTATCTAAGATTGCAGAAGAGGTAGCTATTGAATCTGGAATTTCAATAGCTGTTTGTCCACAAACTGCTGATATTTATTTAATTGCTCAAGAAGTAGACATACCTGTTTTAGCTCAACATGTTGATGCCAATAATACAGGTAGTTATACCGGGAACAATCTTATAGAGACATTAAAAGAAGCCGGGGCAATAGGCTCTTTAGTAAACCATTCAGAACACAGATTAAAACTTGCAGATATTGAAAGTGTAATTCAAAAATCTAAAAAATTAGATTTCTATACATGTGTTTGTTCAAATAATATCCAAACTAGTAAAGCTATTGCTTCCTTAGAACCTGCAGCATGTGCTATGGAGCCACCTGAGTTAATTGGAAGTGGTGTTTCTGTAACAACAAAGCCAGAATTAGTAATACAAACATTATCCGCAATAAAAGAAATAAGTAGTGCTGTTCAACCTTTGGTTGGAGCTGGTGTCACAACATCCAATGATGTTGCTGAAGCTGTTCAAATGGGTGCCCAAGGAGTTCTTCTTGCTTCAGGATTTGTTAAAGCAAAAGATCCAAAAGAAGTACTTCAACAGATGGCATATGCTTTAAAGAAATAAAAGGAAGAGAAAAAAAATTTACTCATTTCTTTTCCACATTATCTTTTCGCCTTTCTGAATTCTGGTAAGAATTCCAGCTTCTGCCATCTGATCCAATGATTTAGCGAATTCTTCTTTTGATATTGGAGGATTTCCTTGTTTTAAAGCTGCAAATTGACATGCAGCAAAAATCGCGTCTTCAAACATAAACTTGGATGAACTATAGGATTCAAGAATAAGGTCTTTATTTGGTATTTTGAAGTCTTTAACGACCGTTTTTACTTCTGTTTTAACTTCTTGAACCTGGCTAGCAGGCACTTTAACTTTTGAACCAATAATTTCTGCAATTAATGAACTCAGGCTTTTTCCTTCATATTGTTCTCCAAAACCATAAAGTTCTGCTAACCAATAAATAGAATGTTTAGCAAAAGCTTCAACTGATTCAAAAATCCCTTCATCTACAAACTTCTGTATATACTCAGATAGTTTTTCTGAGATTTCCATTTCAAGAGATTTCATTTGCATAACACCTTTAGCGAATATTTACGTGAGTCAATTCTTCAACTATGATTTAAATCTTTGTTATTAGGTTAGAGAACACATTAAATCTGAGAAGGAGATGTAATAGGGCGTCCTTTGAGTTTTTATATCATGTGTGTGAAGGCACATCTAAGCCGTCTCAATCAGTCATTCGCCTAATAGTAACTAGAAAATACTACGGTTTAAATTTTTCTATAAGAAAAGAATGTTAAACAGAAGCTTTACGTCCTCTTTTATAAATAGTAAATCCACATTTTCCACAAGTTTGTCGGTCAGGATGCTCTGCCATATAAACTGCATCCCCACATCTCTCACAAACTTTCTTTACACGAGTAACTTTGTTACCTTCAATCTTGTATTTTTTGTGTGTTTCGCTCATTTTTTCACCGTTATTATTCCTTCTTCTCTTCAATAAGTCCTGATCTTTTCAAAAGATGTTCTTTTTCAACTAGTATAGCTCTTTCATGAGATTCATAAGCATGGATGAGTGCATTACTTATACCTATTCCAAATTTAGCTTCCATTTTAATTAATACTACTTGATTCCTATCTCTATTAACCTGAGCAGCAACTTTAGATAAAACTGAATCTCTTGTAGGAACAGCCTCACCTTGGTGATCAATCTCTACTTCGATTTCTATCCTTTCAAGAAGTTTGTTTTCAGTTTTGTTAGCGATTGTAATTTTCATTAATCTTCACCATTTTTTGAATTAAACTTTGGATTTTTGTTTTTATTTTGTGTGTAACCGTGACGCTTACTAATCCTTCATTTGGTTGTCCATATAAGACTTTTGAATTGTAAGGTGTTTCACTTATTACTGGGAGCACCAGTAAGTCCTCTTCCCCAGTTATTTTTATAATTATTTTGTTATCATCTATTTTCACAGCTTGACGAATCGTTTCCCAAGCTTCAAGAGTAATTGTGCCGGCTGGATTTGAGGCTTGTAAAACTGTAAAATGTGATAGGTCTACCAAAGAGGATTTTTTTCTTTGAACATAGTTATCAATTATTGCCAAATCAGGAACAATAGAATGATCAATTAGGGTTTGAGTACATACATCCCCCACTGTAATAATCTTTGGAATAGATTTATCTTCTTTTAAATGAGATATTAGAGCTAGAATTTCAGATTCAGATTTGTATAAAACATCTAAAGGTTGTTTGAAATGTTTTCTTTCTTCTTCTGGAAGGAAAAAATAACCGATTTTAGAAGAATCCACAAGTTTCACCGGACTCTTAATGCATAATGTCCTTGCTTGTTTATTTTCATTCTTTTTGCTACTTCACTATCTTCTGGGTTAATTATAAATATCTCACCAGTATACTCTGAAGAAAGGTCTTGTGTTTTACAGTTTGTACACATATTTGCTGTTTTTTCATGAATCATATGGCACACTCTACACGCTTTGGACATCTTATGAAGCCTCCTCTGTTGCTTTAGCTGGGGTTTTTAATCCCTTCTTCCACTCTTCCACCCAATCAAGCGAACCAAGCGCATCTTGTCTCATGGTTAAACCAACACGAATTGCAGTTTTACCAATACTTACTGCGATTACTCTGGCTCGAACCTTAGTATTAATTAATAAATCTAGTTTAGACTTATCCCCTCTTAGAAGAGCATTTTTAGGTATGTATCGAAAGTAATCATCAGCGATTTGAGAAACATGACAAAGTGCATCTATTGTGCCGATTCTAATAAAAGCTCCAAAATCAACACATTCAACAACTTCCCCAGATACTATCTCATCAATTTCCGGTAGATAGCACAGTAGCCCGAAATCTGTTTCATAATATGCCCCTCCATCACCTGAGATTAGTTTTCCTTGATATATTTTTGCAATATCAGTTACAGCAACTATGAAACCCAAATCTGGATCAATTTTACCCTCAAAGCTTTCTCTAGCAATCTCTGCTAGAACTTGGGTAAGATCTTCATCGAACCTATTTGGAGGAACACGCAGTGTATCTTTTACATTAACACCATAATACACGATAATGTCATCTCTCTTTCTTCTTCATTGCTGGTTCTTTCCCATTATTTTTAAAGATACTTATATCAAATATTTTTTTCCTCTAATTTCTTCTCCCAAAACCCTTTCAATATAATTCGAATAAAAAACATCATTTGATTTAAACCAAAATCAACTAAACGTAAAGTTTTTGATGTATGTATATAGCACAAAAACAGTATTTAATGAATAATCATTAATACCTCCTAAAAAGTAGACTATAAAACGAAAGTATCATTATAGAGGAAAAATTAATGAGTCAAACAGATTCTCCCGAAAAAAAGGAAAAAAAAGAAATCATACAACCAGTTGTCAATATAGGTACAATAGGTCATGTAGATAATGGTAAATCTACACTTGTGCAAGCTCTTACTGGTAAATTCCCAGATGATCATTCTGAGGAATTAAAAAGAGGGATTTCTATAAGATTGGGTTATGCAGACACAGAGTTCCGCAAATGTCCAAAATGTCCAGAACCTGAGGCGTATACTATAGAAAAAACATGTCCAAAATGTGGATCACCTTCTGAATTACTTCGAAGAGTTTCTTTTGTAGACTGTCCAGGGCATGAAGTACTTATGGCAACATTACTCTCTGGTGCTACACTTATGAATGGTGCAATATTATTGGTTGCAGCAAATTCTAAGTGCCCTCAACCACAAACTCGAGAACATCTTGCAGCAATGGAAATTCTTCAAATTCCAAACATTGTTATTGCCCAAAATAAGATTGAATTAGTTTCTGAGGAAGAGGCTAAGAGAAACTACAAAGAGATACAGGATTTTGTTAAAGGAACAATAGCAGAAAATGCACCTATTATTCCAATTAGTGCTATGCATAAAGCAAATCTAGACATTTTAATTTGTGAAATTGAAAAAAACATTCCAACTCCTGATTTAGATGTAGAAAGTCCTTTAGAGATGCATGTAGCTCGTTCATTTGATATTAATCGACCAGGAACTGTTCCTGAAAAACTCAAAGGAGGAACACTGGGGGGAACGATAATTAAAGGACAAATCACTAAGGGAGAAGAAATAGAGATTGTACCAGGCATTGCAATCAAAAAGGGAAATAAAACTGTTTATACCCCAATTAAAACAAAAGTAGTGAGTATTTCTATTGGGGAACAAGGTCTCGTGGATAAAGCTCATTCTGGAGGATTAGTTGCCTTAGGAACAGAGTTAGACCCCGCTTTTGTTAAAGCAGATAAAATGGCGGGTAATATTGTCACATCACCTGATAATGCGCCACCAGTTCGTGCAGAGTTGTCACTTATTGTTCATCTCATGGAATTTGTAGTAGGTTCTGAAGAAATAACAAAAGTACAACCTCTGGCTCAAGGAGAAACCTTGATGTTAAATGTTGGAACCGCTAAAACAGCTGGAACAATTATAGAGATCAAAGGAGAAGATGTGAAAATTAAGCTTAGTAGAGATGTAGCAACAAGCACAAGTAGTAAAGTGGCTATCTCAAGAAGAGTATCAGGACGATTTCGTTTGATTGGTGTTGGTACTATTAAAGAATAAATTAAGAGAGAGGATCGAATGTTTATCATTCTCGATTCAAGTATGTTGATACTCCCGTTAGAGAAGAGAATCAATCTTTCCTCGGAAATTGAACGAATTATTCCAAGATCTTATGAAATTGTAGTTCCAAAAATTGTAATAAATGAACTTACTGTACTTCTTGGAAGTGCTAGCAGTGTAACTACTAGAAAAGCGAGTTTTGCTTTAGATTTAGCTAAGACCTTTACTATTCTAGAATCACGAGATGAAATTCATACTGATGAAGAAATCCTTAGATTAGCATTGGAACATAATGCAATTGTAGCAACCAATGATAAAGAACTTAGACTAAAGTTAAGGGGAAGGGGAATCTCTGTTATCTCTCTCCACGGAAAAAATAGATTATCACTTTTTGGTTATGTATAGTCACAAAAAGACTCAATACATACAGAAAATAATATATTGATTGTTCTTTGAGGTACTGTTAACAATCTCAATTGAATCAGAATTAAAAATATAATGGGGCATAAAAAATGGAGATTAGGAACCTATTTCCAGAACTTGATGAAATTAATAGTGAAGATCTACGTAATAAAGTGGAAAAATCGCTTGAGAAAGCGATTACTCTTGGTGAATGGACTGAAGATGATTTTAAGTACATTCCAGCTACATTGTTAATTCCTGAGCTGATTTCGGATGACCAAGTCGCACAGATAAGTCTAGTAGATCATATAAGAGCTGTCACACAGATGTGCATTTCTACTTACGATACATATGTTAAATTAGGTTTAGGGGACAAATTAAACAGAGATGAATTAATAGCGGGGGCCTTACTTCACGATGTTGGAAAATTCACAGAATATGAAAGAGATTCATCGGGAAAAATAATACAGACTGAGGAAGGCAATCGTATTCGTCATCCAGCAATGGGTTTAGAAATAGTAAGTGAATTTAACCTTCCAATCGTTGTAAGACAGGCCATAGTTTTTCACAGCAAAGAAGGAGATAAAATTAACCGTTTACCTGAAGTTGATATAATTCACCGTGTTGATTTCCTCTGTTTCTCCCCAATAAAGAAAATATTCGAAAAAAACTGACAAAAAATATACAAGAGGCATAAAACAATGAAGAAATACAAAATAGCAGTTTTACCAGGAGATGGCGTGGGTATAGATGTCACTGAAGCAGCAATGAATGTTTTAGATGCTGTTGGATTCAGTGAAATAGCAGAATACACACACGGAGATATAGGTTGGGAATTCTGGTGCAAAGAAGGAAATCCCCTTCCAGACAGAACGATAGAATTATTGAAGAATTCAGATTGTTGTTTATTTTCAGCAATTACATCTAAACCTAAAGAAGAAGCTGAGAAAGAACTTGTACCTGAATTACAAGGAAAGGGACTGATTTACTTCAGTCCAATTGTTAGATTAAGACAATTATTTGATTTATATGTTAACTTACGCCCTTGTAAAGCTTATCCAGGCAATTCTCTTAACTACAGAGATGATATTGATTTAGTAGTATTTAGAGAAAATACTGAGGGGCTTTATGTAGGAATTGAATGGCATCCCGTTCCAGATGAGGTAATGGAAACTTTTATTAAACATCATCCTAAAGCGAAAAAGTTTGCTGATACCAACCTTGAAGACATTGCTATATCCACTCGAATATTTACTAGAAAAGGGGTACGACGCATTCTTAAAGCAAGCATGAATTACGCCAAAGAATTTGATTATCCTACAGTTACAGTTGTTGAAAAACCAAATGTTATCAGAGAAACAAGTGGTTTGATGGTGAGAGAAGCTCGCAAACTAATACAGGAATATGAAGGAATAGAATTATGGGAAGCAAACATAGATGCGATGGCTATGTGGCTTGTTAAGAACCCTCAGAATTATGGTATTTTAGTCTCTTCCAACATGTTTGGTGACATTGTTTCTGATTTAGCTGCTCAGTTAATTGGTGGATTAGGATTCGCATGTTCAGGTAATATTGGGGAGAAATTTGCTGTTTTCGAACCTACTCATGGATCTGCACCAAAGTATGTAGGCATGAATAAAGTCAATCCTATAGCACAAATATTAGCAGCTAAAATGATGTTAGATTGGTTGGGAGAAAAAGAAATGGCACAAAAAATAGAGGAAGCTGTAGCTGCTGTAATTGCAGAAGGAAAATATCGCACATATGACATGGGTGGAAGCACTACTACTTCTGAAATGGCAAGAGGTATTTGTGATAAAATAAAGATGTTGTAATGAAGTGAGTCTCTATTTAACAATACATAGAGATATCCTTATTACTTCCCTTTTAATCGATGAAATTGACATAAATGAAAGGGTTTACGCTTGTAGAAAAAATCATCAAATCACATACTACAGCATCAGAAGAGGAAATCTTTCCTGGAAATATTGTATGGATAAATCTAGATTTAGTTACCGCAAGAGATTATGCAGGTCCTCAAGTTGTTGATTTATTTCAAAAAAATTATCCTGATTCCAAGGTTTTTAACAGTAATAAAATAATTTTCACACCCGATTGTTATCCCTATGGCAATGACCCAAAACACGCCGTAGATCAAGAAAAAATAAGGGTTTTTGCAAAAGAACATAATATTAAGGTTACTGATTTAGGTTCTGGGATAGGTTCTCATCTATTATTCCGAAGAGGATTTTCGAAACCAGGAGATATTGCTTTTGGTGCAGATAGCCATTATAATATACTTGGAGCTTTAGGCATTTTAGGTCTGGGGGCAGGTGATGTTATGCTTGCTTTTGCAATGAAGACTGGGAAAGCATGGATCAAAATTCCAGAAACAGTTAAAATTTACTTGGAAGGAGATTATAGTTGGCCAACATCATCTAAAGATTTAGCTCTTTATGTTCTCAAACAACTACATGAATATGGGATAACAGGAAAGTCAGTTGAGTTTTATGGTAACATCATTTCTAAGTTATCAATAGAAGACAGAGTAACTCTTTGCTCTCTCATAACAGAAGCTTCAGGTATGATAGGCTTTGTTCCTCAAGATTCAATTACAGCTGATTATTATAAGAAACTCGGAATAGAGATTGAAACTATTACTGCAGATGATAATGCAAATTATTCATCAGAATTAACAATAGATATTGAAGATCTAGGAATGTATATAGCATGTCCTCCTCATCCGCACAATGTTAAACCCATTGAAGAAGTCGTGGACACTCCAATAAGTTCAATTGTTGTGGGTTCATGTACAAACGGAAGTTATACAGACATTCATGAAGTAGCAAGAGTTCTAAAAGGTAGAAAGGTTGACCCAAATGTCCGTTTTGGTATCGTTCCTGCAACTAGAGAAGATTTTGTCACAATAAATTCTGAGGGGGATATGTCTGTAATCTTAGAGGCAGGAGGTAATTTCTTTGGTACTGGTTGTTCCACTTGTGCAAAGGGACAATATGGTTTAACTGGTGGAAAAACAGCTGTTACATTGACTACAGGCAATCGTAATACTCAAGGTAAAATTGGACCAGCAGACGTTTATTTAGCAAGTCCTGCGATAGCTGCTGCGACGGCAATAGAAGGTAAAATAGCAATCCCCAAGGTTAGTGAAGAAAAATGAGCAAAGAAAACATTAGTGGAGACGTGACATTAGTTCGAGTTGATGATATCGATACAGATCAAATCTTCCATCAATCATTGTTAACAATCCACAATCCAGAAGAAATCAAACCGCATATTTTTGGCAATCTAGAAGGGTTTGAGAATTTTGGTAAAGAGGACAATTCAAATAAAATTCTAGTGGTAGGTAAGAATTTCGGCAAAGGTTCTACTCGACAGCAGGCAGTAACAGGATTTCTAGCGCATAAAATTAAAGCTATAATTGGTGAATCATTTGGTCCCATATATTATAGTAATGCCGTAAATGCAGGATTACTTCTTGTTGAGGTTCCTGATATTGCAGATTTTGTGATAGATGTAGATGACGAGTTAGAAATAGATATCTCTCAATCTGTATTGTTAAACAAAACTAAAAATGCACAAATGAAATGCAAGAAGATTCCTCAGCCAGTATTAGATATAATGAATGCTGGGGGATTATTAAAATTGGGTGGAAGATTTTAAGGAGGTTAAACTATGGGAGGAAAAACATTTTCAGAAAAACTCTTTTCATTTAAATCAGGAATGGATGTCAAAGCAGGAACGATTGTTTATGCAGAACCTGATTTGATCCTTTCACACGATAATTCAGCATCTATTGTAAAAACATTCCAAAAAATGGGTGGAACAGAAATTAAATATCCTAATCGTTTAGTTATTGTTCTTGATCATGATTCACCCCCCACAAGTGTACAGATTGCCAATGATCACAAGAGCATTAGAGAATTAGTGATACGGCATAATGTTACAAATTTCTATGACGAAGGAAGAGGAATATGCCATCAGTTAATGTCAAATCATGCACTTCCAAATATGTTGGTCGTCGGTTCTGATTCCCACACTTGTACAAGTGGTGCGTTTGCTACATTTGCAGCAGGTATTGATAGAACAGAAACAGCTGGTTTATGGTTAACAGGTAAAACCTGGTTCAGAATTCCGGAAACAATTAAGGTAATTTTGCATGGAAAATTATCTCCAGGAATCTATGCTAAAGATATAGCTCTATGGTTAATGAACAGAGTTGGAGCATCAGGTGCAACATACCAAGCGATTGAATTCCATGGAAATGGAGTTAAGACACTTTCTGTCTCAGAAAGAATGACACTTGCCAATCTAGCTTCTGAAATGGGGGCAAAAACAGCTATTTTCCCTCCAGACGAGATTCTTATAGAGTGGTTGAAAGAAAAACATGGCAATAAAAAACTCTTGAACAAAGAAGAAATGTTCTGGTCAGATAAGGATGCAAGTTTTAGTTCTGAAGTAACGCTACAACTGAATGATTTGGAACCTTTAGTTGCAGTACCTCACCAAGTGGATAATGAAGAATATGCTAAAAATCTTGATGAAATTGAAATACATCAGGCATTTCTTGGAACATGTACAAATGCACGATTGGACGATTTAGAAATAGCCGCTTCAATCTTGAAAGGTAAAAAAATTAAACAAGGAGTAGTATTTCTAGTTGCTCCAGCTTCCACAGAAATATATCAAAAAGCACTAGAAAAAGGTATAATTGAAACTCTTGTTAGTGCAGGAGCAACAATTCTTTCGTGTAGTTGTGGTCCATGTTTGGGCAAAGGTCAAGGCATTCCTGCTGACGGGTGGAATGTCATATCCACTGCAAATAGAAATTTCTTAGGAAGAATGGGAAATAAGAAATCCTCAGTTTATTTATCATCTCCAGCTACTGTTGCTGCTTCTGTAATAGAAGGAAGAATAGTAGATCCAAGAAAGTACCTGTCACTTGAAGTTATAGAAGGGAAAAACCCTATAGAGTTAAGAAAAAGAGATATTGAAACAAAAATTCTTACAATTACACCAGATGATAATAGACGCAAACATAATGTATGGGACTATAAAGATGTCAATGATTTTAATACAGATCAAATGTTTGCAGGTGGATTAACTTATGATATCAAGTCATCAGAGGGAGAGAAGATTGTACCACATTTATTCAAAGGCTTAGATGAATCTTTTGCAGCTAGAGTTAAAGAAGGGGATGTAATCGTAGGTGGAGAGAACTTTGGATGTGGATCATCTAGAGAACATCCTGCAGTAGGGCTTGCTTCTGCAGGTGTAAAAGCTGTCATTGTAAAATCTGTAGCTAGAATATTTTACAGATCAGCGATTAATCAAGGATTACCAATCATTGTTCATTCTGAGTTTGTCAATAACTTCAATTCAGAAAATCCTGTCGATATTAATCTAGAAACTGGTACAATTTCGAATGGAGATCAAGATTACACATTTCCCAAGCTACCAGAAGAATTATTAAAAATCTTTAATGCCGGGGGATTAATCAACTATTATCAACAACTGTATTCATCTTAGAGCGTGAAAGAATGAAATTATATGAGTATGAAGCTAAACAAATTTTTGACAAATTTGGATTGAAAATTCCCAAGCAATTAGGAGTAATTGAAAAACTAGAGGAAATTGAAAAGATGTCATTATCGTTTCCTCTAATGGTTAAAGCAATGGTTCTAATTGGAGGAAGAGGAAAGGCCGGAGGCATCAAAAAACCAAATAGCATAGATGAAGCAAAAGAGATTATTAGAAAGATGCTTCAATCCTCAATCCGTGGATATCCGATTGAGAAAATTTTGCTAGAAGAAGCTGTAGATATTTCCAATGAGATATACCTAGCAGTAACAACAGATCCTGCTACATTTGATATAGTTGTAGTAGCCTCTGCTAGTGGTGGTATAGATATAGAAGAAGTGGCTAAAACTAATCCTGAATTAATCTGGAAAAAAACAATTTTTGATAATGCAAAAGAGTTAGAAGATACTGTTGCAGAAGAAGCTGTTGATTTCTTATCAAAGAATTTTTCAGATAAACCAGAAATTAAAAATCAGTTGAAAAACGCAATAAAATCACTTTATTCCGCGTTTCAAAATATAGAAGCTAAAATATGTGAAATAAATCCATTAATTCTTACTTCTAATAATCAAATAATTGCTGCCGATGCTAAAATAGTACTGGATGATAATAGTTTATACAGACAAGAACCTTTGTTGAAATCTATAGGTATTGATCCCCAAAGCAAAAGACACGATGTATCAGAACAAACGATTTTTGAAGCGAAAGCATATAAAATTGGATTCCCATATCTTGACTTATTAGAAAACCCAGAGAATTTTGTTAAAGAAAAGGATAAGCTATATGTTGCTTTAGTACCAGGAGGAGCGGGGTATGGGATCTTTTCAATTGATGAGGTTGTGAATGTCGGTGATAGATATTTCGAAGGAAAAGTAGTACCCATAAACTTCATGGATAGTGGAGGAGGCCCTTCTCTAAGCAAAGTAGCTGATATGTTTCATCTGCTCATGGATCATCCAACAACTGGTCTAATCATAACTAGTAGATTTGGTGGAATTTCAAGTTGTGATATTTTCATCCGTGGTCTAATTATGGCTCTGAGAGATAGGCATTTGCAAAAAAGAAGAATGATTCCTGTGTTTGGTAGGATGGTTGGAACTGATTTAGCAGCTGCAAGAGAGTATCTTGAAAAGGCAAAAAAGGAAACTCCAGACCCATTAGAAGACTTGCATATAGTTGTAGGAAATCAAAAAATAATGGCTGATGTAATTAGAGATGGAATTGAATACGGCTTCAAAATTAAGAAACAACAGGAGATACGGGGATGAGTGAAATGAAGAAGGAGAAGCTAGAAGCAAATCAAGGATTGCTCGATTATCTTATAAAACATGTAAGACCAGAACTAGCAGAAAAAATAGATCAGTCAAAATCAATAGAAACGATGATTGTAGGACTAGGAAGACAAGGTACAAGACACGCTCAGCTGATGATGGAATATGGTACAAATGTAACTTGCGGAGTTGCACCAGGTAGAAGTGGAACAAAGGTACATGAAACAATTCCAGTATATGCCTCAGCAGAAGAAGCTGTCATGAACCACCCTAATATTGCAGTTGCTAGTATCTGGAGACATTATTCAACAGCTAAGGATGCAACAATTGAAGTAATAAGATCAGGAGTTCCTATAATCGTCCTAATCTCTGAGTTCATTCCATTAAAAGATGTCAGAGATATTTTGGTGGAAGCACGAAAACATAAAACCATCTTATTTGGAGGAAATACACCAGGAATAATCTTTCCGCCCGAAGGAATAAAAATTGGAATGCTCCCAGATATTTTCCAAGCACAGATTACTGACGAAGGAGGAATTGGACCAAAAGGAGTCACTATTCTATCAAGAAGCGGTGCAATTCTATATCATATGTCCGATGCTCTAGCTAGTGCAGGGATAGCTCAAAATGGTGTATTAGGAGTTGGAGGAGATGGTGCCATAGGTTCAAGATTTGTTGACCTTGTCTCCTTAGTAATGAATTACGAAAATACTGACTTGGTGGTTGTTGCCGGAGAAATAGGAGGAATGCAAGAAGAATTATTGGCTCAAGATATGATTGAACACCCCAAAAAATATTCCAAACCTTTAGTTGCACTTATTTCAGGAGCTAATGCACCTGAAGGAAAAACTATGGGACATGCAGGAGCAGTAATAACTCCAGGCCAGAAATACGGTACCTTTAATTCTAAGAAAGAACTTCTAGAAAAAGCAGGAGCTATTGTTGTAAACCACCAACATGATCTGATTAAAGCTGTAAAATCTAAACTTAATCAAACATACTTCAGAGTGGAAGATTATTATGAAAGGATGAAGAAGAAATGGGATGCTAAATCTCCGGAACCCACTTGGGGTACACTCATAACTAAAGTTTTACCTAATAATCTTGTAATCAAAGGATACAGCCTACAGGATATCATTGCAAAAAAGGGGTTATTAGAAACAACATACCTACTTACAAAAGGTGAGTTTCCCAAGAATGAACTGTTAGGGCTCGAGAAAATTGCTATTAATGCAGCTAAGGAAGAATTTCTTCATCTCGATAAAAATCCTGAAGAATCTGATGTTTCGAAAATCATAGGAACGTTCCTTTTGCTTGATAAAAAATTATCAAATTTCGCTAACTCAGAGAAAGATCCGTCTAGAGTTGCAGCATATTCTTTGGGAAGAGTTCTAAGATACCTTTCTATTTATTTTGGAAACTCGCAAAAACTTGATAATCATAATCAAGACCAGCTTTCTTTTTCAGATTTAATTTACTTATGTCTGGTAGGTGAATTACCAGAAGATAAAATGAAAATAAAACTACTAGAAGCAATTATAACTGCCTGTGTTGACCACGGTGTTACACCACCATCAACACAAGCTACACTTATTTTAGCATCGACCCGAGCTAACTATGAAGTAGCAATTTCAGCTGGTATCCAAGCTATAACGGACGTACATGGAGGAGCAGGTCAAAAAGCTGCAGAATTCATGCTCTCGGTAGTGAAGAAATCAAAAGAAACAGCAACAGATCTTCAAGAAACAACGTTCGAATTAATCAAAGAAACTATTAAAGCTGGGAAACGTATTGAAGGATTAGGTCATAGAATCCATACACAAGATCCTAGAAGAGATGTCCTTTGGGATTTTGCGAAAAAAGCAGGATACGCAAAAGAATGTGTAGAAGTTTCAAGAATTATAAGCGATTCTTTCTATAGAGTTAGAGGGATGAATCTTCCAATCAATGTAGATGGTGTAATTGGAGCTATTATTGCAGACATGGAAATAGATCCCAAGTTGGCTAAAGCTGTTTTTGTCTTCGGAAGAACTGCAGGATTAACTGCTCACTATTATGAAGAGATTAGTACTCAACCTCAGATGAGAAGAATCGCTTTTGACAAAGCAATATATAAGGGGCCAGCAATCCGAGAAATTACAGAATAAGCTAAAATTTCCTTTGGAGATAAGTATGAAAGATATAGTGTATGAAATCATAGGAAGCATACTTATCATAAGAGAGCAAACTGATGAATCAAAACTAACAGAATTCTCAAATAGAATGATGCAAAAGTACCCTAGTATTAGCACAGTAACTCTTCAAACATCTAAAGTTGGGGGATTCGAGAGAACTAGAAAACTTGAGCATTTCATGGGAAATAAGACATTCGAAACAGTTTACAAGGAATATGGAAATAGTTACCTAGTTGATATTTCAACTTCATTCTTCTCTCCAAGGTTAAGTTTTGAAAGACAAAGAATCGCAAAATTGGTGACAAAAGGAGAAAAAATATTAAATTTCTTTTCTGGTGTAGGTCCCTTTAGTATAGCAATTGCTACGAACTGTAATGATTGTATTGTGTACAGTATTGAATTAAATACAAACGCATATCAGTATCTTGTAAGAAATATTGAGTTAAACAAGTGCGTTGGTAGAGTAGAAGCTTATCTAGGGGACGCGTTCAATGTTGTTCCTAAATTATTCAACAACAAGATGGACAGAATCTTACTTCCCTTACCGCTTGAAGCAGAAAAATCACTTCCGATTGCATACAAAGCATTGAAAAATGGTAAGGGTAATATCCACTGGCAAATAACTGAAAAAACATCAAATAAGGAAATAAATAATCAAACATTTGAAAATAGAGTTGACGAGATTCTGAATAGAAGTCAAATTTCATCCAACTTTCAGATAGAATCATCAAGATTAATTAGATGGCTAGCACCAAGAGTAGCACATAGAGCAATTGATTTAGTTTTCAACTGATTGAATACAACTTACATAATCTGCTATTGTTCTTAATTCAGGGTAATCAATTTCGCCAGTCAAGAGAATTTCAGTAGATTCATTTTTTTCTTTTAGAAGATCAATAAAATTTTCCAAACTAATAATTCCTTTCTCGATTATTAAATCAAAATTAGCAATTAGAAAAACAGTTTCTTCTAGAGAACCAACTAACTCTCGAAGAACAACTAATATCTCTTTATTTTTGTTAACATCTAGTAAAATGGGATTAAAAGCTTCAAATTGATTTTGATTTTCTAACCAGTGAAATGAGTCATTCACTATGACTGTTTTGACATTCATTGAATGACCTTTAGTTCGAATTACAGTACCTAAACCAGTCTTGAAAGTTGTTAATCTATCACCGTAGTAGTAATGAGTAAGGAAGACTTCTTTCATGATCATCGTCTTAGTCCGTAGATTTAGTCTGTAACTTAGCTAAATATCTCCTGTATCCATCTAATGTGTCCTCGACTCTTAGCATATGTTTCTCAGCTTTTATTCGAAGTTCTTGCCATTCTTCTTCATCGATTTTTTCAGAATTAAGAGCTTCTTCCAATTGTTGTATTCTTTCTAGTGCTTTTTGTCTTCGAGTTTCAAGATGTTTAACGACATTTTCAATGTCCTCTGATTGAACTGGAGGTGTTTCTATTTCTCCTACTTCTCCTGTTTCGGCCTCGATCAATTTAGTAAGTGGGGATTTTTCACCATCTTCAAGATCTTTATCCTTTGAAACATCTGCGATAGTTTTCTTAATTGAAGAAACAAATTCAGCAGCATCTTCAGTTTCCTGTGGAGTTGTCAGAACATGAGTTAAACGTGATACGGAAGAACGGAATTCATGTACTTCAGCTATTTCTTCGTCACTTAAACCCTCTTCAACAATGACACTACCTTCAATCGATGGAATCTCTTCCACATCTTCTGCAGCATCCTCACCTATAGTCATCAATTTCTCTGTAAGTGGAGAAATTACGATGTCGTCACCAGGATCAAGAGCTGAAAGTAAATTAGCTAGTTGTTTCAAGGCTTCCTGTTCAGATTCTATAGTTTGCATAAAGGGTTCTTGTTCAAATTCATATTGAGATGCGAGTTCTATACCTTCTATCAAATCCTGTGCATCATCTTCCATTACTTCAGGCTCTTCTAGAACTTCTTCTTCTTCAGGAATTTCAACATCCTCAATTATTTCAGAATCAATTTGCGATACAACTTTTGTTTCTTTCTCAATTTCCTTTATTTCGATAGGGGTTTCTTCTATAGGTTCGTCAAACACTTGAACTTCTTCAGGTTCAAGTTCTAATTGTTCTTCTATCTCGACGGTTTCCTTTAGAGGTTCATCAATAGATATGGGTTGATCAGCTGGAATTGAGGTTGACTTTAGACTCTTAATTTTCTTTAAATCTTCAATAAGTGAATTAACTTGCATTTCCAAAGTTTCTAATTTTGTATAAATATACTGTATAGTATCATTTTCTGTACCATTAAAGCGGTGATATTCGATTTGGAGCATATTTGCATATGTTATGACATTATAAACAGTATCAATCATTTCAGGAAGTTCTCTAAACCATGGACCTGCACTATCGAATTTCAGGAGAATATTTTTCGCCTTAGAGAAGTGTTTTTCATATTCTTTCTTTTGATCTGGAGGTAAACAAGTTTTGGCATAAGAAGTTAAAGTAGCCAAATTTGTTATAAGATGAGTTTTAACATCTTCTTCTTCTTCAGGATTAAATTGACCCTTTAATACTCCCCAAAACATTTTCTTAATTTCTTCTATAGCTTTTTCAAGAGACATTGTTAAAACCCTAGATTGATAGTCCTTCTTTTTGTAAAATCATGTGGTAAAGATGAATCGATATACAATTTTTCTGCTTTTAAATCATCTTTTAGTTGTATTGCGGTTTCGACTTTCTCAGGTGTTGTGATATTCCAGAAATAAAGTGAGGGTTTAATTCCTGTTCCTGAGTATTCACTCAGTACTGATAAAGAAGTTAGTAATTGTTGATATCCAGGATCAGTCTTAGAGGGAGAAATCTCGCTCCAAGGGTTTACATGTAATATCAAATTACTTGTAATTTTCGCTAATTCAACAATATTCTGACCGAAATGATCATGAGAACCGATTAAAGATTCAGTTTCTTTATCTGTTTTCATTATTATGGAAATATCGATGTTTTTCAACCCTTTAACTGTATCAGTAACTTCTTTTAGAGTTTGATTTATGTAAGTAGATCGTTCATCATTCCAATTTGTCAATAAATCCTTAGATTCTAGATATTCAAAACTGAAATCACGTTCAATGTTCCATTTACTAGCAAACAATCGACGACACCTATCACAGAAACATGTTTTTTTATTAGGGAGCATTAAATCATCAAGAATTAATCCGTCTATTGGATAGTGAGCTACTTCATAGGAAATGGAAGCCAAATACCGGCTGAAACTCTCTTGACTTGGGCATGCAAATGAAGAAATAGTAGCTCCATCACTGCTTACTACTTGAAAATCAGCATTTTGTGATAGAAAATTATCGCTATAAGAATTAACAATCGCATCTACTTTTATTCCCATATTATCTGCTATTGTACAGAAGGAATGGAAAAATACTCCATTTGTCTTATCTCGTGGAGCACTGTTGCTTTGATAGAAAGTAAATCCAGATTTACCTTTTGCAACGAGTGCAATCACATCTAAAATATGTCCATAATGATCTAGAAAATCATCAGGGTTTGTTTGAATAACTGTTGGATCAATCACTAGAATTGCTCCACTTTCAAGGATAGTTTGTAGTATATCTGTCACTATGACCACGATGTTGCTTTTGATATGATAAACACTTTTTACCTTATTAAAAGTTTGTTAGAGGATTTTAATTTATTAGAAGAAAAGCTTCTGTTGAATTGATAATTACAATTAACGGGAAGAAGAAATAGAAATGAGATCCATTAGTCTAATCACAAATCTAGTAGAAGTAATTGGAAATCTTCATCAAGAGTACGGTAATTACCAATTGCTGTTTCAAAGATAACAAATTCTCCTGTTACACTTATCTTGTTATTGGGCATAACATGCCCCCCATATGTTTTACCTTTAGAATCACCTACAACCATGTGCAAATGGGCAATTATTTCCCCTGTTTCTCTATTTTTTGCAATGTTCCCGGTGCAGTTAACTAGTTCTGCATTGAAATCATAATTATTTGTCTGATAAGTTTGAGTTTCTAAATCAAAATATCCAAGTGAGGGATTACCTATGGCACCAATACCATGCACTGAACCAGAAGAAATGTCTTTGTCTTTACAATAGGTAATTATACTTGCTAGTAAATCTTCTCCCTTCATCAATCTTAGGTAGTGTACTTTAACCAATTGATCAGTCTTTGATTTCATATATAATTCCAATATGTCATCATAAATAAAATTAGCGGGAAAAGAAAAATTTGATGGATTTATTAATAAAAAAATCAGTTAGTATTTAGAATAGGTAACCATTCAGTGAAATTTAATAGGAAAGCGATATATTGATATGTATGAAGACTTGATAAAAATTAAGCTAGAACAGGAATATCAATTAAGGTTGCATAAGTCTAAAGAGGTATAACAATTTTGAGCCAAAATAACAAAAAAGACAATCAAAATGATAGAGATTTAATGAGTTTTATTAAAAATCCTCAAAACAAAAATTCACAGTCTAGCAAATCTGAAAATACGGATTTAAACAAAAAAGTAGAAAGTAAAAATCAGCAGAATAATGAAAGTAATGGGTTTGAGAAGGAGGAGGTTTTTGATAAAACTGAACAGATTTTAGAAGAGAAAGGTAGTGATTTTGTTATTCTGGCTCCTGAAAATCTTTCTGCTTCTTACTTAATTGATGTTAAATATCATGGAAAAAGCGAGAAGGCTTATGTTAAATTGTATAATCCTGATGATGAAAAAGTCTATAGATGGTATGATTCAACAAATCATCTTCCTTATTTATTAACAACTATGAAAAAAACAGATGTAGAAAATACACTAAAGAATCAAAAGGAATTTGTTGGATGTGAAGTTGTAAAGAAATATAGTCGGTTGAATGAAAAAGAGTTGTCATTAACAAAAGTCTTAGCAACAAATCCTCTAGCAGTTGGAGGAAGAGATAACAGTTTTAGAGAAAAAATAACTCCCGCTTTTGAAGCAAATATAAGATATCATTTGAATTATATTTATGACAATGCTCTAGTTCCTGGACTTTTCTATGAAATTAAAGACAATAAACTTGTTAGAAAAGAACCCAAAATAGAAGACACTGTTAAGAATAACATACTTGAGATTTTCAAGGGACAATCTTCAGAAATTTTAGAACTTGTAGAACAATACCTACCAATATTTTTTGCACCTATTCCTTCATTAAAACGATGTTCTGTAGACATAGAAGTGGAAAGTGAAAAGAACAAAATACCTGATCCTCATGTAGCAAAGCAAAAAGTCATTTCTATCGGTATAACTAAGGAGAAAGGAGAAACTTGTGTATATGTTTTAAATGAGAAAAAGAAGCAGATTGATAGAAATTTAATAACTAAGAAGATAAAGGAATTCGATAATGAAGCGGATTTGTTAATTGCGGTTTTCAAAGAAATAAGCAAATATCCGATTGTTGCTACATTTAATGGAGATAGCTTTGATTTTCTATATTTAGACAGCCGTGCAAAAAGATTGGAAATAAAAGAAAGCTTAATTCCATTTATTAGAACAAGAACACAAGATGTTTATCTAGTAAATGGAATCCATCTTGATTTGTATAGATTCTTCAGACAACCAGCAATTCGCATTTACGCGTTTGGAGGTGCATATGACCGCAACACTCTCGATGAGCTAGGAAGAACATTGCTAGGAAAAGAAAAGCTAAAACATGAAAAGGAAATTTGGGATTTAGAACTTGAAGAACTTATAGAATATAATGCCCGTGATGCTGAAATAACATTTGAATTAACAAGTTTCAACAACAATCAAGTAATAGAACTCATCATTATGCTTTCAAGAATCACAAAAATGCCAATTGATGACTTTACCAGAGCAAGCATTAGTATATGGATTCAGAATTGGATGTATTATGAGCACAGAATCAGAAATAATTTAATCCCTAGAAGAGAAGATATTTTGCTACTTAAAGGAGATACTTCTACAGAAGCGATTATAAAAGGGAAGAAGTATCAAGGTGCAATAGTTATAGAACCTAAAGCAGGAATATGGTGGAATGTTTATACTCTCGATTTTGCAAGTCTTTATCCGTCAATTATAAAAACAAGAAATCTATCTTATGAAACTATTAATTGTAAACACCCTGAGTGTAAGAAAAACAAAATCCCAGAGACAAACCATTGGATTTGTGAAAAACAGGTTGGAATAAGTTCTATGCTTGTTGGATTTATTCGAGATATTAGGGTCTATTGGTTCAAAGATAGAGTGAAAGATTCAACTTTAAGTAAAGAAGAGAGAAATTTGAGTGATGTAATCCAATCCTCACTAAAAGTTTTACTAAACGCTTCCTATGGTGTATTTGGTTCAGATAATTTTGCGTTGTATTGTCCTCCTGTAGCAGAATCAACTGCAGCTTTTGCACGAGAAGCAATATCAAAAACCAAGCAATATACTGAAGAGAAATTAGGTTTAAATGTTCTTTATGGTGATACTGACAGTATATTTGTTCATAAACCAACACCCGAGAACATTAAAGAACTAGAGCAATGGAGCATGGACACCTTTCAAATTGAACTTGGTACTGACTATATTTTCAGATATTGTTGCCTTTCAGACAGAAAGAAAAACTATTTTGGAATAACAACAAAGGGTATTCCTATAGTTAAAGGGTTGATGGGTAAAAAGAAGAATACGCCTGAATTAGCTAAAAAACCTTTTGAGAAAGCTCTGGAGATTTTAACAGACGTTCAAACTCCAAAAGAACTTGAAAACGCAAAATCTGGTATTATCAAAACAATTCAGAGAGTTGTTCAGAAGATTTCAAAGAAAGAGTTTGAATTAGAGGACCTAGCTATTACTGTTACATTATCTAAGAAAATAGATCAATACGAGAGTTGGACTCAACCACTTCAGGCAGCAATTCAACTAATAATCAATTCTCCTGATGGCGAAAAACCCACCATTGGAAGTTTTATTAGTTTTATCAAAACCAAACCGTTTAGAATATCACATTCAATTAAACTATCTGACAAAATTACTGGTAGTAGTGAGTGTTCTGTCAAACCACTTCAATTAGCTAAGAAAACTGACGTAGATATACCGAAAGTTAAAGAACTACTAAAATCTACTTTGATACAATTACTGGACACAATTGGTATCTCATGGGATGAATCAATTGAGGGTCAGAAATCACTTGATAATTGGTTTAAGTAGACATGAGGTGTGCTAGATGCCTGAAACTGTTATGATAAGAATTTCACAAAAATCTCTGAACATTGAAAGCTTAAATGATTTATATTCAGCCCTTGAAGAGGAAGAGGTAACCATTAAAAGAATATTTGATCCACGTTTTTCACATTCAGGAGATGACCTAGTAATTGAGGGGGAAATAGATAAGGTTCTAGCAAAACTTTCTGAAGATCTTCCAATAGTAATAGGGATAAAATTCAGAACTACAGATTTGAATGCAAAACTAGAATCTAATTCAGCTCTGAATATTGAACATGGAGATACAAGAATCTTTTTTGGTACAACACTGGTAAACTACGATTTACTCTATAATAGATTAAGAATTACAGATAAAACAAAGATACTGTCTATGTTTTTTAGATCTCAACTCGGTGGACAGTTTCTAGCATTAATGCCTGTAAAGATTAAAGGAGTTGTTGTAGCAAATAAAATTGCAAAAACAGTAGAATTTATACTGCCTTCTCAAAGAATTGCAACTCTTAAAGCATGGCTTGAGTTATTGGAAAACGAACAAAGTATCGATTTTGATAATTTAGTAGATATATTTAGAAAAACAGATCCAACTATGCGTAAAAAAATGGAGGATGCAATGAATTGGGTAAATCAACAACTACCCGAAATTGTTGCTAAATCTTCTGTAATAGAAAATATTGATATTGTAAGAGCATATCAAAATACGCTAGATTTAATATGAACAACTTAGGATATTAAATGGCTCACAAAGAGTTAAAGTTAAAAACATTATCACTTTTTATGGTCTGAAGGAGACAACACTATGAGAAAACTTAGTCAAATACTCTTCATAACTTTGCTAATAACTATGCTAGGTTATACTTACTCAACTGTAAGTTTTATTCCAGAAGAAGAATCATTAATATTTGATCAAGTAGCATTTGACAGAGAAACAGTTGTTGGTGACAATATAACTGTGGGTATTTTTATTAAAAACTTCCTAAATTATACAATAACAAATATTACAGTTTCACTGAATCTTACTGACATAAACCAACTCAGACTTACAGGATGTTCATTTGGAGTTTTAAGTGGAGATAATATTACACTCAACGAGACAATGACATCGCCTGTTATAAACGAATTTACCCCAGTAAATATATCAGATTTATTACTGACTGAAAGTTATTTAGAGTACAATATAACAGAAATTAAACCAAATGAAAAAATGATTTTCAAATATAATGTTACATCTGATACAATAAGTGATTCTCAGGTACCTTGGGTTTATATGTCATTTTATGATAACTGGACCGACTTACAAGAGAGTGTAAGAAGTCAAAATAGGTTCATACTTAGTTTTGTTTCTGGAATACCTGTGATTGATACTAATCTACCACAATGGGATATAGGAAATGTATTATCAGAAGGTTGGGCTTGGGTAATTTATGGAATTGTACCTGCTGTAATCGCAATGTTAGCAGGTCTCGTATTATACTTCAGAAGAAGGTAAGTTTTTTTACAACATCTTCTCAATTTATCTATTTTCAGTAATCGTAAAAACCCTTACTAGTTTTTCTACCCAATTTACCCTCTTTAACCATCTTTCGGAGCAAATTAGCAGGTTTATATTCTCCACCCAGCTGATTTTCAATATACTTACCTATATCCAATACAACATCTAGACCAATATAATCAGAAAGCTCAAAAGGTCCCATAGGATGATTTAAACCCAATTTGATTGCTTTATCTATATGTTCTTTTGCTGCAATTTCATTTTCTAACAGCTTGTATGCTTCATTCAAGAACATCCATAACAATCTATTAACAATAAAACCTGGAGCTTCTTTCGAAGGAACAGGAGTTTTCCCAAGGAACGTGCACAGAGAAATTATTTTCTCAATGGTTTCTGTACTTGTTTTTTCACCTTCTATAACTTCTACTAGATTCATCAAAGCTGGAGGGTTGAAGAAATGCATCCCTAAAAATTTATCAGAACGCTTTGTAGCCATTGCAAGTTCTGAAATATTGATAGCAGAAGTGTTAGTTGCAAAAATAACGCTACTTTCACACATAGGATCTAGTTCTTCGAATAACTGTTTCTTTGCATTCTCATCCTCAGTGATAGCTTCTATAACAAGTTGTATGTCCTTGGTTGCTTCATTTAAACTTAGTAATGGATGAATATTATTCTTCAGACTGTTCACTTCTTTATCAGTTATTTTTCCTTTTTTTATGCTGTTATTCAGAAAGTCCTCAATATTTTGCGAACCAGAATCAAGATATTTTTGGTCAACATCTACTATATTTACAGCTATTCCAGCTTTAGCTAAAACAAGAGCAATACCACTACCCATTATTCCTGAACCAATAACAGCTACTCTTTCGAATTCAGAACTCATCCTAATCAAATTTAAGCTTGGTGATATTTAAAAATTCAGCAGTGTGTGTGAATTCCAACAATCAACACATATGGGTTCTCGTAACTGTTAGGTATTACATCGCCTTTTATTGATTTTTCTGAGTTTTTAATTGGTGCTCCTCAGATATGGGCTCTATAGTTGAGGTTAAATTTCGCGATTATGATATTTATAAGCTAGCCATATGTGGTCCAGGTAGGTCTGGAAAGACAACAATTTGTAAAAGAATTAGTGAAAATATATTCTTGAAAAAATACAAACCAACTGTTGGAGCAGAATTTCATACTTACTCATTCAATACAAAAAAAGGAAAAGCTGTTGCTCTTTTTTATGATATGGCAGGTCAGAAAAGATTTGGAGTTGTTAGAAAACTCCTTTATCCTGGTACGAATGCTGCTGCTATAATTTACGATGTTTCTGATAGAGCTTCTTTCAAAAAATGTGCAGATTGGATCAGAGAATTGCGACATGAAAATATTGAACTGGACATAACTATAGTTGGTAACAAAACAGATGTAGCAAGAGAAGTTCAACGAAACGATGCCGAAAGAATAGCTCGACGATTAGGCTGTAGATATCTCGAAACATCCGCTTTAACAGGTGATGGTGTAACTGACCTTTTAAAAGCACTTATTGTAAGTGCAATACAAGACCAGAATAACAGATACAAACTTGCAGGTAGATAAGTCAGAATATCTTAGGATGGTAATTTACTTTTAGTAATGATGCTAAACATTTAACACAAGATTTTTCAGCGTTTAAGTGTTGAAATGAATAATGAGCAAAAAAATACGAAGAGTTTCAAATATACGAATATACGTAACTCAGTATGCTATTTTTCTACTTGGTGGGGTTCTTTTCATTGCAGGTATCTACATGTATGATTATGGAGCAAGTGTTTCAGAGGATCCATCTTTACCTGATGCTAGAGGATTAGAAATAGCAGGATTCATTTTATTATCATTAGGACTAATTTTTGTAGTTTTTTCGTATATCTATGCAAGAACAGGTGCTAGGGTTATTGGAACAAATTGTCCATTATGTTATGGTACTGGATATGTTGATGCTGGTTTAAAACAAGATGCGAGAAAAGAGGTATGTTCAGTATGTAAGGGGACAGGAAAAATGTACAATAAGGGAGAAAAAATTTGGGAAGAAGAGAAGAAAAAACAAGTAGAAACAAAAGAAAACGAAAACACAGAACAAACAATTTCTGATGAGATCAAAACAGAGCAGGACACCTAAATCACAATGGTAAAACTACCTATATTCCAAATATAATTATTCCTTCTTAATCATTAAGATTTAAAAAGATTAAATGCACAAAGTTTACAATGGTAAAACTTACTCTTATTACAGGTGAGGGAAGGGGTAAAACTTCCACAGCTCTAGGACACATTTATTTGGAACGTCAAAAGGAAAAAGAGATTTTAGTTGCTCAATTCTTAAAAACTGGTAAAAATTGTGGTGAATGTAAGTTTTTAGAAAAGGACAATAAAATACGATGGTTTTGCTTTGGCAAAGAGGAATTCTACCACTCAGAAAAACAACAAGAAGAGTACAGAGATATCTTAAACGAAGGAGTAGAAGAGCTCAAAAGTGAACTAATGAAATCCAAAACAGACATCTTATTACTAGATGAGTTAGGTTTAGCTTTAGCTTATGATTTAGTAAAATGGGAAGATCTTAGTGTTATTATAAATAGAGTAAAAGAGGAAGTTATCATAACAGGGAGAAAGATTCCTGAAGAAATAAAAGATAAAGCTGATAAAATAATCAATATTGATGAGATTAAACATCCCTTTAGTAGGGGAATTACAGCTAGAAGAGGAATTGATTATTAGGGATGAGTTATAGTTTACTAGAATCTCAGAAAATTAGTTTTTTACTTTTGAAGTAGAGTCTCCCTCCGAAGAAGTTAAATTAAGGTAAGACTACTGTCTGATTAAGTATTACCTTTAAATACTCTAACCTCTTCGAACTAATAGTAGTGGTGTAAAGTAATGAGTAAAGAGACCGAGATACAGGAAGAAGCTACTGAAACCGATACAAAAAAAATAGAGGAACAATATGAAGAACACCTTATAGAACTTGCCGAGAAGGAAACCTCAAAAAAAGCTAAAAAATCGGCGTATCAAAAATTAGAAGACGTACCTGGTTTAGGAAAAAAAACGTTGGATATTTTGAATGAAAATAACATTACTCAAATTGAAGAATTGATGACTACACGTCTTATTAAACTCCAAGCATTGGGAATTCAAAGAGCAACAGCAAAAAAAATTCGTGAAGAAATTTCAAGTTCAATTGCTAAGTATAAATTCTTCAAAGAAGAAATAGGCTTAGAAGATCTTCCTGGAGTTGGAAAAGCTACAGCTGATATGCTGAGAGAAAAAGGATTAAATGTCTACCTACTTGGAACAACACCCATCAGGGAATTAGAAGAAAAATACGGAATAACAGCTAGTGCAGCTAAGAAATACAAGGAAGCTCTTAGAGAGATAAGAGGGGGAATAGAGTTTATCAATGCATTTGATATAATGGAAAAACAAAAGGGTTCGCCTGCTTTTACTTATGGTATAAAAGCTTTAGATGCTCTAACAACTATTGATGAACTAGGTGTCTCGGGTGTTAGACTTGGAGAAACAATAGAGCTCTTTGGCCCATTTCGATCTGGAAAATCTCAAATATGTCACCAATTATGTGTAACTGTCCAACTTCCTCCAGAACTAGGTGGTGTCGGTAAAAAAGCTGTTTTCATTGATACAGAAGGGACATTCTCACCAAGTAGAATAAAAGCTGTCCATACTAAATTACAGAAAGACCTAGGTTGGGAGAAGAGTTTTGAGGATGTTCTTAGAGACATCACTTATGCAAGAGCATATAATTCAGATCATCAAATGACCTTAGTTGAAAAACTTCTGGAATTATTCTATAACCGCAAAGATGAATATGGTTTGGTAGCACTTGATTCAGCAACAGCACACTTTAGATCAGAATATGCAGGAAGAGGTACTCTTGCTGAACGGCAACAAACAATAAATCATCATTTAGGCATATTAGGACGGTTAGCTGATACATATGATGTTGCAGTAGCAATAACAAATCAAGTTCAATCAAATCCTGCAGCATTTTTTGGAGATCCAACACAAGCTATAGGTGGTAATATTCTAGGACATTGGGCAATAACCCGTTTCTACTTAAGAAAATCTAAAGGAGAAAAAAGAATCATAAGAATTTATGACTCACCTTACTTACCTGAAACAGAAGCAGTTTTTGCTATTACTCCAGAAGGCTGTGTTGATGTGGAAGGAACAGTATAAAAATTATTTTAGTTTATGGAAGTCCCACAACTTCCACAATATTTCCATCTTATATTGACTGTTGAATTACAGTAAGTGCACCTTCCCCTATATTCCGCAGGGACAATTGATTCCTTAATGTTTGATGTTAACCCATAACGTGTTACAGGTGATAAACCCATCATTTCAGAAGGATCAGAATCTAAATCTCTTCTAAAATCTGAATCTAGGGGACTAGTGCTTTCATGTTCATCAATTGAGGGAGTTCTTTTTGTTGAATCAGAGAAAAGATTTGTAATATCGAGATCATCTATATCAATCTGAATAGGGTCAGTGTAAAATCGATCAGAAGGTGTCTTAAAGGGATTGGAATAAAAATCAACTGAAGGAGAGGTTTGATTTTGGTCATCTGAAGATGAATTTACTTCCCCTGGTTTTTGTAGATACAGCTTATCAAAAATCTTACAATGATCTGAAATAGGACAGGAAGTTGTACTATATTGTAGATTTGGTGTGGGATCAACAAATGTTCGTCCAATTAATAATGAACCATTAAGTGGATGAATCTTCAACCCCTGTTCAAGGAGAGCTTTAATTACGTTTTTTGGATCATAAGATGTGCCATTTATCTCTATAACGCCCTTTACATCACTAAGATTCATCATAACATGTTAATCATGTAACTCATTAGGTTAAAAAATTAGTATTATATCAGTATGGACGTGGGTATTACCTTAAGAAAAAAAAAGAGTAAATCTATCACTCTTGATACTTTAAGTGGATAGCTTTTGTTACCCGGGTAAGCCAATCATCTAATTTTTCAAGAAGCTCGCTATGAATTTCTGGAAGAAGAACATCTGATTCTGGCATTTTAGAAACTCGTTGTACCCAAGAGTTTAGTTCATACAGCATTGGAGACATCCCAACTTGAGTTTCAACTTCATCTCTAAGTTCAACAAGCATTTTTTCGATATTTCCACAACTCGAGTTGGGACTAACCATTTGTGTTATATGATTAAATTTTGCTGAAACAGCAGTAAATGCAGAATCTGCTTCAGAAGATGCACCAATAGTGGGTTCTTCTTCAACCAAAGCAGGAGAAACATACTCTTCTTGCTTTTTCTTCTTTACTGGCTTAGACTTAGCCTCAGAAGCTTGAGCTGTAGAAGCGCTCACGACAGTTCCTAACCCATCAATTTTTGCATTTAAATTAGAAATCATGTCTTTTATTCCAGGGATTTCTCCAAGTTTAAGACCAACTTCTGATACTTGAGTTTCAACATTTGAAAAACTAGCCATCTTAGTTTCTAATTGAGATATTTGGGTAGATAATTTAGCAATTGAATCATTAACGTTTTGAACTAATGTAGATAGTTTGTTAATCGAATTAATTAATTGCACTAACATTTCCTCTGGGTTACTCATTAATATTCACAAATATAATAATAATTTAAATTTAAAAAAATTTGTGGCTTAGGCGTATTATAAAATAGCTCAAAATTTATCAAAAACTTTCAATCTCATTAGGAGAGACATAATCTTAATAAAGCTAAGCCAACTTTTCTTAAATGAAGGCTAATGAGTGAAAGAGATATAGTAGAATTACTTGTTAGATGGCGTTCTATATCGATGATGTTAGAGAGGGAAGAATTTAAAAGAATTGCAGGAGATCAAAAGGGATTAATTGCTGCAGTACTTATGATATTACTTGAAATGCAGAACAAGAGCACTGGAGGATATTAGCAAATAAATTCAAAAATCAAAAATGCAAGGGATATGAAATGTTATCTGAAGAAGAATTCTGGCCTAGAATTGCGATAGAAGCAAATGAGTTGAAAAAGGAATTACCTACTTTCAAACCAATTGACGGAAATACTCTATCATGGCGAGGATTCATCTTTGGTGCAGGATTATATGAAGGAGGTGTTTTCGTATTGGATATAGAAATTCCGAGAGAATATCCATTTAAACCTCCAAAAGTAAAAATGTTAACAAAAGTATTTCATGCTAATGTCTTTGACACTCGAATATGCGTGGGAGTTCTAGGCGTTGATTGGACACCAGCAAATAACCTAGTTGATATTATTGAATCAATCAGATTTATTTTATGTAATCCAAATCCAGATGACCCTTTAAATTCAACTGCTGCCAATCTAATGAAGAGAGATCCAAAAGAATATGCTCGCAAAGTTAAAGAATATGTAGAAAAATTCGCAACTTTCGAACAGATAGGTAGATATGGTCTCTAGTTTTTCTTTTTATATTTTTTTAACAACATAAGCAATTCTTATTTAGAATTAGGAAAATCGTATTTCGATGTCTCAGGGATATATCCAAGAAATTTTCTCTAGTTTCCAAGGAGAAGGAGCTGCCGTCAATGGAAGTTGTTACGGATTAAGGCAGATTTTCATTAGATTCTCTGGTTGTCCTTTAGCTTTAGGTGTTCATGGAACAAAAGGTTGTATTTGGTGTGATTCCCCTAAATCTTGGAGTGCAACACCAGAGAAGTGCATTATTGAAACTAAACCGGGGAGTCAAGAATTTAAGGAATATGAAAATCCTTTAACTTCTGAAGATGTGTTAGCAATTATCAAAAAACTTACAACGAATGATTTACACTCAGTAAGTTTTACAGGAGGGGAACCTTTATTTCAAGAATCATTTCTTGAAGAATCAATTAAGCTTCTCAAGTCAAATGGTTACAAAATATATCTAGAAACTGCCTTTACAGACAACTTTGAGTTTCTTGAAAAAATAGCTAAAGACATAGATTATGCTTGTGTGGACATCAAAGACAGGAGTTCTGAAGCCGCATTAGATTGGGATGAATTAATAGAACAAGAAATATTAATGAGTAAAATTCTTCAAAAATCAGGTACTAAGGTTTTCGCAAAAACTGTAATAACTAAATCCTCAAAAGACGAAGATTTTGAGATAATAGCAAGGAAATGTGGAAAAATTGATATTCCGATAGTAATTCAATTTGTTACTCCAACTAAAGAATCAAAAGTTGAAAAACCTACTTGGAATCAAGTTAACAAATTTACTCAAATTGCCGGTAAATATCTTCCCGCTAACAAAATTGGAATCTCAATTCAAATGCACAAAGCCGTAGAAATCCTATAGGTGACAAAACATGAAACTAAACAGTAAAGCACTATCGGATGTTCAGTCTGATGATTCTAAAATTCAAATTGGTATTCGAAGAGTAGGAGTGTGTGATATTCCCAAAATCATTAAACGTAAAAGATTTGGTGAGTTTAATGAACTTTCAGCCAAAATAGATGTGTATGTTGATTTACTTCCTTCAAAACGAGGCATTCATATGTCACGTAATATAGAAGCAATAAATGAAGTAATAGCAACTCTTACTGGTGAAGTAATTTCAGATTGTGAAGAATTATGTTCACAAATAGCAGAAAAGGTTCTTTTAGCTCAACCTGGTGCTACAAATTCGGAAGTTAATCTAACTGCTGATTACGAGTTGAAAACTTATTCCGAAGCTATAAAAAGTGAAAAATCAGGAGTTCATAAACTAATCGCAGGTGCTCGTGCAAAGAAAAACGGCGAAAAAATAGTAGTCACAAAAATCATAGGAGCAGAAGTAGAAGGAACCACAGTCTGCCCTTGTTCTCAGGAATTATCTAGAGATTTTGCACAAGAGAAACTTGCTGAAAAGGGATTTACAAAAGAACAGATTGATTTAGTTCTAGAAGATATGCCTTTAGCATCTCACAATCAAAGATCTAAGTCTATACTAGTGTTTGAACAACCTAGAAACGCTGAAAGAATCGAATTAGAGGATGTAATTGTAATACTTGAAAATTCTATGAGTGCTCCTACACACGAAGTGCTCAAAAGAAAAGATGAACAGGCAGTAGTCATATATGCACATCAAAACCCAGTTTTTGTAGAAGACGTGGTTCGTACCATTCTTAAGCAGGTAGCGCTTAAATATAATAATCAACCCCCTGAGACACATATATGTGTTAAACAAATTAATTACGAGAGCATTCATCAACATAATGCTGTTGCGGAAGTGAAAACAACTTTACTAAAATTAAAAGAACAATTAAATGGTCTTGAAAATGATGAAGAATTTTAAAAAACATCATTATAACATAATCGTAAAAGATTTCTCAAATTCTGAGATATATGATGGTTCCCAAATAGCAAATCATTATACTACAGAGAAGTATGGTATTTTTGGGGAGACAATACTTATTTTTCGAGGTGGGATGAAATTATCTCCTGAAGAAATGGTAGATATAAAAGATATAATTCGAGAAGCACATCTAAACAAGATTCTGATAAGCTCAGATGATTCATTACATTTTATAATCGAAGAATTTGACACCCAACCTCCAAACATGGAAATGGAGTATTATAGACTGCAAGTTTTAACTCAGATAGTAATAGAGGTTCTAAAAGACAAGGGGATAGATATTATAAGAAAAGGAACAGACATGTACGTAAACAACAGAAAATTGAATGTTGCAATTGCTACAATAAGTGTGTCAAGCAGCAAAATTCATTTGGGCATAAATATTGCTAGTACAGGTTTTCCTTCTCATGTAGAAGCAATAGGGCTTCTTGAGTTAGGAATAAAAGAAGAAGAGCTAGAAAAAATTGCTATGGTTATAGCGCAGCATTATTCACATGAGATAACAAAAATAAAAGAGGATGTTTCAAAAACAAGACCAATTTGAGTGATAAAGATGAAATTAAAAATCTCTGGAGATAAATTGACATTAGCCTCAGCACATATGCTAATCAAACACGATAAATGTGCCCGTCTTCATGGACACAATTATGAAATAGAAGTAGAGATTGAAGGCGATCTTGACGAAAATAACATGTTAATTGATTTTGGACCATTCAAAACAAGTGTTGGTAAGATAGTAAAAGAGCTGGATCATAGAATCTTACTTCCTGAAAATAATCCAAATCTTGACATAGAATTGGATCAAAAACAATACAAAATCTCAACTTGTGATGGAAAGTTTTATCGTTTCCCCAAGGAAGATGTTGTACTTGTTCCATTAGAAGCAACTACAGTTGAACTGCTCTCAAAATTCTTACATGATAAACTAAAAAAGAAATATCCCCAATTCAAAATTACAGTTACAATGGCAGAAACACCCACAAGTATTGTTTCATATACCGAATAAGAAAAAGAAAATAATACACAGATAATACGTGAAATTACACTTTAAATAGAGAAGAATCAAAATGAAGACCGCAATAGTCCTATTCTCAGGAGGGTTAGATTCGACAGCATGTCTTTATTGGGCTTTAGAGAAATATGAGAAGATTATTTTGCTAAGTTTTCTTTATGAGAGTAAAGAAGATACAACCATCACTAAAATCAATAAACGATTTTCATCTTTTCTTGGAATAGAAAGCGAAATTATTGAATTGCCATTTTTAGGTAATTTTGCTCAAAAATCAGGTTCTAGTCTTTCTCAATTAGGAAAAAATCCTCCTAAGATAAATAAAATTGAAGAACTTGATTCTGAAGAATTAACAAAACATTCTGCAAAAGCAGTTTGGGTTCCAGGGAGAAATATATTGTTCATTTCTATCGCTGCGTCTTTTGCTGATAGTTTTGATGCCCCCGTCGATATTCTCTTTGGAGCCAATGAGGAGGAAGGTAACACTTTTCCGGATAATACTTTAGAATTTGTAAACCGAATGAATGATGCAATAAAACTTGGATGTATGAATAAAATTAAGGTAGTTGCACCATTTCATGATTATCAAAAAAAGGATATTGTTGAATATCTTGATGAGAAGGAAGCAAAAATAGAATTTTCTTCGTCATGTTATCAAGTAAAACAGTGGTCAGATGAAGGTTACCCTATTCATTGTGGTTCATGTGAATCCTGTCAAAGAAGAAAAAGAGCTTTCAAAATAGCTAAAAAAACAGACCCCACTAAATATCAAAACTGAAAAGAATACTTTTATGTGTGAAAGGACATAACGTTAACACTGGGGTGTTAACATGGGACTACGTGTTTTTTCAGTAAGAAACGATGGAAGCTATAGTGAAGTACCAGCAATAAAAGAAAGTTTTCTTGACGGAAATGGAGCTTATCTAATAATTGATAGGTTTGAAAAAAGAATTTATGTTTATAGAAAAGATGGGATTTCAAGTATTCTTTCCTATTCGGCAGGTAGAGCTGCTACTAATCTGAGAACAAGTAAGGGATCGAAATATAGTGTTGTCAATATAGAACATGAGGAAAGAGATAGGGTTTTGCCTGAACTATTAAGAAAAATGGAATCAGAATCATATGAGGAGATTTCAACATCATCAAGGGATTATTTACCAACACAAGCTTATGTTTATGGTGAAAAAACTATCCCAAGATCAAGGCCAATTGAGGCAAAAACTGATTTTATTGAAGAGCCTAGAAAAATAAACGAAATTAAAAAAGAAATAAATCAAATAGAGAACAGTATTAATTCCATGTCATATGATGTAGAGGAGGTAGTGAAAGCTTTTGCATCAAAAATTCTTTTTGATACCAAAATTGAGAATCTAAAAAATGTGAGCAAACCTCCTAGACATACACTAAAGAGCGAATTAATAAAGAAAATTGATGATTTTCTGGACAGAATGTATGAGTAATAAGAAACCATACCAAAGAAAGCACATTGAAAAAGAATCAATCTCTATTTTTTCTTCTTATTTTTACAATGAAAAATCCCTCAGTTTCATGAATATGTGGAAAAACTTCTTGCACGATACCGTTATTAGTTGTAGTTTGAATACCAACATTTGGAGAGGTTTTCTCTAAATAGAAATCAGTATTTTCTGCTAAAAAAGAATCAATCATGTTAATATTTTCATCATAAAATAGAGAGCAAGTTGAGTAGATTATACTACCATTTTTTTTGGTTAATAATGAAGCTTCATAGAGTAAATCCTTCTGTAAATTTACGTACCAACGGAGATCTCTTGGTTTTAGTCTCCACCTATTTTCAGGTCTTGATGAATATGTACCTGAGCCAGAGCAAGGTGGATCAACAAGTATTTTATCAAACATGAAATCAAACTTCTTATGGAGTTCTCTTGCATCAGTTTGTATAATCTCAATATTCTGAACATCCAATAACTTTAACCTTTGTCTCAGAATTTTAGTTCTTTCATCGTTAATATCTACTGCTGTTATTCCTTTACCATCTCCAATAAGAGCAGCAATGTGAGATGTTTTACCCCCAGGAGATGCACACATATCTAGTATTTTTTCATTTTTTTGAGGATTTAGAATAAGAGAAACAGCAGCTGATGCTTTTTGTTGAATAACAATTTTACCTTCAAGATATTCCTTTGTACGAGGTATAGGAATTGGAGTATCCTGAATCTTAAGAAGGTTTTTAATTTCTTTAACCTCTGAATATACGATATTTTGATCTACGAAAGATTTCTTAATTTCCTTAATATTTGATATGAGAGTGTTAACTCTAATGTAAGTAGGAGGATTCGTAAGAAGCGAGGGTAAAAGAGCTTCAGTAAAATCTTCTCCCCATTGATCTATGAATTTCCTAACAATCCATGTAGGAAGATAGAATTGTAAAGAGAGTTTTGAGGGGTGATCATCTCGATTTTCATATAGTTGTTCTTCTGATACAGCCTTAATTGCGAGCAGAAGAAAAGATAATTCTAAATCATCAATTCCTGTGTAGTACTGTTCCAAAAGTTGAAAAACATCACCAAAAGGTTTATTTTCAATTTTCAGCAGATGAGTAGCTAATCTGAGCAGTCCCCTATTTACACAACTAATTTTTTTTAGAGAATAAGAAGAAGAGCTAGTTTTGATGTATAAATCAATTAGATTTAGTTTACGATAAATTTCAAAAACATAGTAATAGAGAATAGATTCCTCTTCTTTTGTTATATTATTATTCTCAACGATCAATCTAAGTGTGACTCTTATTGATTTTCCTTCTTCAATTCTCTTTAGAGCACTAAGAACTAATGGAACCAGATTATGCATATAGGAGCCCCTTATTTTCTAGTTTGAATAACGATTTTATACGTTATGATGTTTTACCTTGATGATCATTATAGTTTATCCCTTCTTTGGTCTCAAAGGGTTGGAATAAGACCTGTTCACCTACTTCAAGTTGTAAAACTTGAGCGAATTTTCGTAGAGCTATGTTACAGTAGTCGATATAAGGAAGATAGATAAGATTCATCTTATTTCGTTGATATAAGGGGATTTTCTCCGAATCTACTTTAAAACTCACAATAGTGTTTACCCCCTCTTTATGAAGAAGTTCTAATTCCTTAGATGAAAAATCACCTTTTTCCAAGACAAAAGATACATCTAGATTTTCAGCAGCAAATGAATACGCTAGCCATTTCTTATTCAAGTGACCCAAATTAGTTAGAAAATCATTGAAGTTCATTGATTGAATTATCCAGTTTATAAGAGGTACATCAACAATCCCTGTCATTTCTGAGTTATTTGCATTTGTAAGGCCGAGAGTTTGTAAGAAATAGGCAAAACTACCTTTTAGTGAATATAACCATTCAGCTGGTAACCTTATGGTTTTGATGTTATTGGTAATTAATGCTTTAAGTAACTCAAAATCTCTTTCAGACAGAGGAAAATTTGTTTTAGTAATTGAGAGAGGAAGGAGAGTTATGGCAAGTGCAGCACTATTTTCTTTCATGAAATGCACAAGTTTGAGATTCATTAGTGGAGATGTAACAATACATTTAACGTTTGTAGCTTTTAACTTGTGAACTGAGAATGTCCCAAATTCAATACCAAAATTTTCTGAATTTCTTACTTCCTTATCACAAAGATTTCGCAATGAACCCAGAACTTCATCTACTGATTTTGTCATACTAAGAGAGAAGAAGAATTACAACTTAAAAACACTTTGGGGGCATGTTTGAAACTGAATAAATAAACAAGAGTAGAAAGTTTCTATAGATCCTCAAATACTGTTTTCACAGGAGCAAAAATATTTGAAAGTTCTCTTGCTACAGCTTTCTTTAAATCAAGTGGATGCAAACCACCGTCTCCATAAATTCTTTCAACTTCTTGATAATCACTGAATTGAATGTCTCCACCAAATTTCTCCGGTCTTTCAATCTTCAAAGATTGAATGTTAGGAAAGACAATCAATCTAGCAATTTGTAGAACAGGATTATCCTCTACTATTTTTGCTGGACAGTAAGCTTCCTTCATCTTTCCCATGATTTCTTGTTCAGAATCTGTAACAGAAATCATCGATTCAGGAACTGAGGAAGACATCTTCGAACCTGGGCCTGTCAATGCAGAAATTAGAGGTGTATGAACACAGGTTGGTGATGCAAGTTCTAGTTCCAAGGGGAATAGTTCTCTAGCTAGCATGTGGATTTTCCTTTGTTCCATTCCACCTTGTGCAGCATCTAACTCAAGATATTTGATATCTAAAGTTTGCATTAAAGGGTATATCATTTGGGATACTGTAGCATTTTCAATATCTCTAGCAACCTCTTGCATGGAACGAAGCCCCCGTTTTATTGATGTTCTTAAAGCAAGTTTGTGCAATTCTCTGATATACTCCTTTGTATATTGAAAATCGCTTCCCAAAACAATCTCTGGATTCTTTAATCCTAAGGCAACCATAGCTTTTTCCCATAGAACGCATTGTTGTGCAATCTCTTCCTCTGTTCCTTTCTTATTTAGAAGAGCATGAACATCTGCTAACAGAATCTTAACATGAAATCCTGCTGTCTCCATATCTTTGAGTTTCATTACTGTAACGGCATGTCCAATATGCACAGGACCGCTGGGTTCGTAACCAGTATAGACATTAGGTTTGGTTTTTGTTTCCAATATTGTTTTCATTTCTTCTTCTGTAACAATCTCTTCTGTATTGCGCTGAATTAAATCAAATTTTGCTTGGGAATCCATATGAATCAACTGATTATTGAAAGTAGATGTTAATACTAAAATGAGATTTTTATATTTCCTTAAAAAGATTGAGAAAAGCGATTAAAAGATTGAATCTAGTCTATTTGCCACCCACAAGCAATCCAAGCTTCTTTCATTTTAGGATTTTTTTCTAAGAATTTGTCAACTAATTCTTTTGGAACTTTGTTCATTGAACAAGAGAAATTAGCACACTTTTTACACGCATTACCAAGAAGAATTCTTGAGAAATATCCTGCCACCACCATAAAAAGAAAAGTACTAATCACAATCGCTATCCCAGCAAATAGGTAGTCATTATAGTTTAAGCCAAAAAAGATTATACCCCATACTGCTCCCACAAAAGGGAATAGATCGATGAAACTACCAAAAATCAACATAAGAATTTTCTCCGATTTACTTATTGGCTCTGGTCTATACTTCCATAATTTTGGCATTCCCCTAAGTGCCCAACATTTGAGACATTTTCCTTCCTTTTCATAAAATGGACAATGACTACACAATAAACGTGGTTCTATAACTGTAAAGGTTAGTATAACAACCACTACATATAAGATTAGCATCCACCAATGTCCTATCATAAGACCTGAGAATATGAAAATTGCAATTGCCAATACACGATAGATAATATTACCTATTGTAAATCTATTTGCAAATTTCTTATCTACAAAACAAATCAGTTCTCCATCAATCTCACATTCAACACAATTTGAATCTTTATCAGCGATACAGTTCTTTGGTAAATCATTTAGAGGAAGATCTGAAGTATTCATATAAATACAAAAGGTAAAATTATCACTTTAAGTTTTTTCTAGAAATCAACAGTTTCTTGTATAATTTCATGGTTCTTCATAAAATCCTCAAGTTCAGAGAGTTGAATTGGTGTTCCTACTCTTACACCTGTAGCTTCAATTTCCATAGCACTTAATGCGGCTGCGATTTGAGAGGTTTCTTGTAACGATTTTTCCAGGAGCATTCCAAAGATTATTCCACTCATTGTTGCGTCTCCAGCTCCAGTAGTATCTTCAAGGAAAGTTCTAGGAGGGGTTGTTTTGATAATGATTTTACCATTACTCAGCCATTGACCCTCTTTACCAAAAGTTATATTCACAATTTTAAGACCCCAACCGAATAGAAACTTCATTCCTTTGATGATATCTTTTTCTCCAGTAAGAGCTACGAGTTCTTCTTCATTCATACTTGTTATATCACAGAGTTTCATGAGCTCAATAGTTTCATCCAATCGATTTTTGATTATGGAAATAGATGGAGCTCCCGCTATTAGTCCATCTACTGATTTTGAGAGATTGATACACCTTTCAATTGCTTCTAAACCGTTATCAGAGGTCAAAGAAGTCCAGATGAAGCACTTTGAGGAGAGTAACATCTGTTCAGGTATATGTTCTTTCGAATAAAGGTTATTTGCTCCTTTGTAGGCTAAAATAGATCTATCTTTTCCCCAGGGTGTCAGAAGAATAACGGATATCGCTGTAGTATCATCATTAAAGATCTTTACTCCAGAAACATCTACGCCGTGATTCTCCATATCATCCAAACAAGCTCTTCCATTCATATCATCTCCAACTCCTCCTATGAATGCTGTTTTTAACCCAATATGTGACAAATTACAAGCTACATTCGCTGCTGAACCTCCTGGGAAGAATTTCACTGTTTTTACATTTAATTTTGAAGAATATTCGATTGCGATAAACTTCTTTTCATCATGATTTTTACCATTAAGTTCCACTTCTCTTACGTCTTCTACTGAAAAAATCATATCCATGGTACAAGAACCTAAACCAACTAAATCGAATCTTTTATTTTCTCTACTCATTGTCTGAACATAATTTTTTTTATTAATAAATTAATCTTAAAAAATGAAGAAGAAAAACAAAGGAAAAAGAAACTAATTAACAATGACTTCATACCATTTCTTTAAAGTAGCAATTTTCCACTGTTCTCTTCCTTCTCGAGGGGGATAATATTCAATCTTTTCAGCATATTTGAGAATTTCATCTTCTGTTTTTCCGGTCGCTATTTGCTCTTTCATAAGTGATGTGACTTCTTCAAGATAATCTAGAAATTCCTCTATCGGTTCTTCATCAGAAATTTGACCGTGACCAGGGATATAATGTTCCACATCAAGAGAGAGATATTCCTTTAGTGCAGCTATCCACTTAATTGGGTTAGCAGAAGGTGGCCCACCCCAAGGAAACTGTTTGTTAAATAAGTTATCTCCCGCAAATAATACTTTGTAATTGGGACAGTAAACATAACTAGATCCCTCTGTATGTCCTCCTGTTCTCTTTGCGATAATTTTTACATCTCCATCTACTAACTCATATTCATCTGCAAATGTTTTGTTAGAAAGAACGATCTTTAATCCATCCAAAGCTAAAGGGTCTTCTGAATTCTTTTTCCAATCTTCTAAAGCTTCTGGAGTCCAATTATTCTTCTGTGAATCAACCATTGCTTCATGGGTTAACTCAGAAGTGATGATTTCACAATCTTCAAAGATCTGATTACCGAAAACATGATCTCCGTGAGCGTGAGTTATAAAGAGAACAGAAGCTTTCTTTCCTGTTTCTCGCTCAATATGCTCTCTAAATTTCTTTATTAGAGGGATATGCATACCGGAATCAACAAAAACTATCTGACTAGGTAGAACATATGCAACAACATTGCCTCGAGTGCTACCATCAGTTATAGCATAAATATTCTCTTTGATTTTCTCAATAGACATTGAAGGTACCTAAAAGGTGAAAAGAGTGCTATTAGAAAAAACTTTGGGATGATTAATAGTAAAAAAAGAGTGAAATTGTAGAAAACCTACATCCTACGGCATTTACAACCGCTTGTCTTATGCATTTACATTTTCAAGTCTTTCTTATATTTCTCATCCAGTTCCGTTTCATATTGAATTTTCAAGATTTTCTGTACTATAAGTTCTAAATCCTTATGATATTTTTCTTCTTTCATTGCTAAAGCTTTCAAGAAGAGTAATTTCTCCAGTGAAACGATTAAATATTCTTCCTTCTCTATTGCTTTCTCGGATAAAAATTCATAATTGAATAGACATATACATTTCCAAAGCTCGAATTCATGAACTATAACTCCAAGATCACCAAATAAATCTCTATGATACTCTGGTTCTGGGTAAATCTCTTTTAATCCTTCATAGTCTTCAAGAGCTAAAACTAAGTCAATGTCACTACCAGCTTTACGGAGTTCATAATACTCCATAGCTTTTCCACCTATAAGCAAAGGTTTGTGATGGAATGTGTAATTGAGCTTAGAAAGATCGATTTCAAGATTCATTGAGAAATGGTAGATTATTTCAATATATAAGAATAATACCAAATCAAAAGAAAAATGAAAAATGAAAAATGTAAAATGTAAAATTGCGTTCTACGTTCTATTCACTTAATGTATAGTATAATGGAATATTATTAAATTCTACAAATTGTTTATTTAGTTTTAATTTTAAATAAATAGTTAGTGTCACTAAAAATGCAACAAAAAGTAAACAAACAGACTAGGATTATCTCTATTCCCTCACAGTATGCACTCCTGGAAACTTACGTAGAATCGATAAAGATAGATTCAGCTTGGAAACACAATATGAAATTTCATTTTCAAGGTTTGAGGGAGTTCCAGCTGAGCAAATTGACATTTGGCGAGACGAGGAATTGGAAAAATTCTTTCATAGTGTTGCATTCATAATTGATGAGTTTAAAAGATTGAATTATACACCACCCCCTCTTTTCCAAAGAAATATAGAAAAAATACTGGGTTCTGGAGTTGAGAATATTGATCCAAGAGATTTAACAGGAGATATTGAAAGCAATGTAGAGAAAATGAGGGATTTATTATACATTATGTCCTTACCTTCATACAAAAAGGAGAAAAATAAAAAAAAGACTGTTCCTTTCAAGAAACTCTTTACTGATATTGAACCCAAGGCGCTAAGAATATTCCTCAATTTCTACAAAGATTATTTTGAATTTCTAGTAAATAAGATGCTTAGAAACCTTTATGCTAAATATATCAAAAGATACTCTACTGGTACAAATCCAGTTCTAGATAAGATAATAAAAGAAAATCCAAAAGCCAAGGATATTAGTAATTTTAAGTTAATTGAATTTTTCAAAGAAGCTTGGAAACAGTCTCCAATACCTGAGTATCTGAGATACTTGAAACCTGTTATAAGAAATGCAATAGATCATGATTTGGAACATGATGAATTAGACATAAATTATACAAAAAGTACAATATTCTTCAAGTCAAGAAATTATAAGCTAAAACTTTCAATTGGTGAGTTTATCGCCAAATATTGGACAGCGATCTCATTTCTCTATAACTTAGTTAAGCAATTTGCACCAATGTACGAAACAACTTTAAAAATAGAAGCAGATATTGTGAATTTATTGTTGAATGAGGGAAAGGGTAAGAAGGAAAATAAAACGAAAAAATTTCTTCCAATTAAACCTTACATTGTATCAGAAGAGTTGAGCATATTTGTTAGACTCTATAATGCACTAATTGAATTGATAAAAGTTAAAAAAGTCCATAATTCAATTGCAAAGAATATTGAGGATTTTATCATTGCTTGTTTGAAAGATAAGAGATTCGCTGATATTACTCCTCAAATGGTTAAATATATTCTCTCTGATTATCCATTTTCAAAGCCATTAGATTTCAGTGAGAACATGTGTAACTTCTTTTTAGAAATCACAGACTATAGTTTCACTTCTGAAGATAAATTGCAAATTTCAGATTATTTAAGCAACATTGTGGAAGGAAAGCACAATTAACAAATCTAAGAAATTTAGAAATTAAATTTGGATTCCTTTACTAATGGATATGATCAAAGCAAATTACATATTCATCTAATTACAATAAAAGTTTAACAAATCAAAGAAAAATTTGGGAATACCTTCTTCTCTGAAATTGTTTATAGTTTTAATCCAGTCATTGTCTCTACCAGAGCAAATTTCCTTCCACTTCTCAGGTTGGTATCTGGCTATTTCTGATAAAATCCATATAAAGATAAATGCTTCAGGTGTGCTAAGATATAGCGATTCTTTATCAATTAAGTCCTCAAATTTAGGATAATAATTATTATAATATTTATCTAGCTCGTATTCTTTTGATCCATCTTTTTTAAATGAGAAACCACAAGTCCGAAGCAGTAAAGATGCAAAAACTCCAAAGGTTTTTGTTTTCACTTGCAATATAGAACCGCCATCTTTGCTTTTCTTTCTTTCCAATCCATGAGCACCGAAAAATTCGTGTGAATCTACATCAAGTTCAAGAAGAATAATTGCTTTAATAATTTGTAAAATTGCATAATACTCGATAATCGGACTAGAACTGATATTCATATCAATTGATGTTTTGTACATCTCATACCCTTGGGAGAAATAGAGAGAAATTTCAAAGGCTCTTTTTATAATTGTCTTCTTCTTTTTATCAAGAAAAACGTTTGCTTTAACCGTTGACTCCTCTGAACCGCTGCTTTTTTTGATTTTTTTTACTTTCTTTAAAATCTCCTCTTCGGTCTCATTTGCTGAGAAAGCTATTGAAAGCATTTCTTTTCCTTTGAACTTGTTTCTAATATTTTTTAGTAGTTCAATATTTTTTTCGTATTTTTCTATTCTCTCATAACAATGATGCCTAGCGGAAGGTCCCTTATATTTTTTTGAATATTGAATTCTTTCATTACGTTCTTGGAGCATCTTTTCTATAGTATAAGGGTATTGTAAATCTTGTAGTTTTTTTAGAACATCCAATCTTGTTGGTTGATCAAACATATAGAAGTATACACTTCCATTGCTTTTAAGTAAAACTGATACCTATAATACTCTATAAAAAATAAAAAAAGTGAAAAATGTAGATTTTACATTTTGCGGCCTCTACGGCCACCTTATACGTATAGAAAGGATAGAGGGTGCTGTTTTAAATCAGTTTTTTCTCGTTATGATAGAAACAAACTAAGTTCTATTGATACTTAGACAACCTAAAAGCAGAATTGAAAGCTATATATTTAAAAGAAAAAACCATAACATTATATGAATAACAAAATCAGGGATACAAGAATGGGAGACTGGACATCAACCATAATAGGATCGATTTTAGGTGCTATTTTTACACCATTATTAGCAATACCTACTAAAAGCATTTTAAACTATATTAAATTTAAAAACAATGGTATTTTTTTGAAAACAAAATATCTCAAGAAGAAAATAGATAAGAAGAAAAGAATCAGAAGAAAACTGTCTAGCTTGTTTTTCGATAAATGGGATTCCAGATATGTCTCTATTGACAAAAGAGAGAGAGAATTATACTCTAGACTTAAAAGAGGAAATGATGTTAGAGTAGTTGCTCCAATTGCTAGAGGTAAAACAAGAACATCTATTGAAGTTATTCGCAAATTAGTAATAGATAAAGCGAAAGTTGATAATACAACAAAATGCTTTCAAAAAGCGAAACTGATTTTATTGAATAAAGATAGTGATTTCAATCAAAAAACCTATCGCAACTTCTTCATGAAGAAATGGAATTTCATCATTCTTTTATTTGATGATATAGATAAAATAACGGTAAAACTTCTGAATGAAGGTACAAGTTTAAATGCTGTAATTCAGAAATACAGGAAAATTTCTAGTCATATCCAATTAATATGTACTTGCCAATCAGAAGAGTGGTTTCTTGCTGGTAAAACAATTGCTAGAAGAGACGCATTTCTAGATGAAAGAGACGATATCGAAAAACTATTTCCTTATAGAGTAGAGATACCAGAATTAACAAAAACAGAATGGAGAATTCTAGCTGACTTATTAGAAATAAAAACTGAAATTGACAATTACAGTGGAGAACCTGGTGATTTGGTATTTGACACTGTATCAAAAAAGAAGAAATATAACAATTTGAATTCTAAACAGAAAAATTTCCTTAAAGCAATAAAGATTTTTGTTATATCCAATATATTTAATCCTCCAGTTCTTTTGTTATCTACAGTTGCAAGAGAGCATTTTTCCGTTGGAAATCAATGGAGAGAGATTTATACTGACCTAAAACTTGCTGATTTCTACAGAGTTAAAGATGAAAAAATCATCATACCTGAAATCTATTTGCAAAGAGTAATATGGGATTATCCTGAAGAAAAACAAGTTCTAATAGAGGATCTCAATTTTATGGTGTCTTTTTTTGAGAAAGAAGAATCATCAAATTATTTGAATTCATTGGCAGCTACTTACTTAAAACTGAATTTTGATGAAAAGGCACTTGAGGTTCTTTCTAAAGCTATAGGTTTAGAGGACGGTATTCCATACTATTATTCCAACAGAGGATATGTATACGAAAAGCTTGGGGATTTTGACAAAGCAATAGAAGATTACAATTTAGGAATAGATTTAGATCCTAATAATTCAGGGATTTACAACAATAGAGGAAATGCAAACCAAAAAACTGGAAACATTTCTTCAGCAATTGAAGATTATGATAAAGCTATAGAACTCGATGCAAGTAACTCTGATCCTTACAATAATAAATCAGTTATTTATATAAGAACTGGTGATTGGGAAACAGCTTTACGATTGTGTGATAATGCAATTGCACTAAATCCAAATAACGCAAGCACATACAACAACAGAGGCATTGTTTATTCAAATCTAAAAAGATACGATGATGCATTTAATGATTTCAATAAGGCGTTAGAAATAGACCCCAATTTCACAAAAGCCTATATTAATCGTGGTAAAGTATTAGATGATACAGGAAAGCATGCTGAATCTTTAAATGATTATAATAAAGCAATTAAGCTTAATGAAAATGACCCCATAGCATACAACAATAGAGGTAGAGTGTTATATCATTTAGAACAGTATGAAAGAGCATTGGAAGACTACAATAAAGCAATTGAACTAGATTCTGAATATGTGGATCCTTATAATAATAGAGCACTAGAATATACTAGACGCGGAGATTCAAACAGAGCACTTAGAGATTATGATAGTGCAATAAGAGTAAATCCAAACTATGCAACAGCTTATAATAACAAAGGAACCCTATTATTAAGGCTGGGAAGACTTAAAGAATCCCATGATTTACTTACAAAAGTCATAGAATTAGAACCAGAGAATGAAGAGGCAATTCTAAATAGGGGACTTACACTTTGGGGTTTAGATGAAAAGGAAAAAGCATTTGACGAGCTTAATAAAATACTAGTTTTAAATGATAAAAATGCATTAGTGCATTATAATCGAGCACAGTTTCATGCAGAATTAGAGAATGTTGAATATGCTCTAAAAGATTATACAACTGCTTGGTCTTTGAGAGAGCAACTACCACAAAAAGGCGGTGAAATGCCATATTTCGTAATTAAATTACTAATTCATCAAACTGAAATTCCTTTCAGTGAATTGAGAAAATGGTTCAAGTTAGCTGAACAGTTCTACTCCTTTTATCCAGATGAAATAAAAAGCACAATTGATGAAGCTGGGCAGCTTCTACAAAAATATGAAGAAGAAAGAAGATCCAACGAATAACAAGATTCATCATTTACATATATTTTGATTATTACTATTAGGAAGAATCAATAAGTAATCTCTGTCCTTTGAATTCTAATCCTTTCTTTAGCATCTCAACCTTCATTATCAGATTGCCAATCAAATTCTTATTCCTTTTATTCTTCCTTTTCTTCAACTCTGCAATAATCTCCTCACTACCCTTAGCCTCCATCTCCTCCTTTTCATCAAACATTCCCTCAGTTTTACCATAGAGGCACCAGAACTCCACTTTCTCAGCCACTTTTGGATATACTACCAGATCCTTCTCCTTGAATATCGCTTGAGTAGATCTCTTAGCATCAATGATTCTTTTCGTATTATTTTCGTAGTATACAATTATTTCAGGCTGAATCCAGCTCTGTTTCTTTAGCTCAGGAGTGTCTATCTTAGGTTTCCACTTCCAATCTTCATCAGCTAGTAAAACCTCTGCTATCTCTTTACAGAGTTCCTCCCATTTGTAAGCAGTAGTAGTTGTAAACCAACAAGCTTCAGCTTGTTTATGCTTATATAAATGACTAGGATCAGCAAAACCTCTACCACAATCTTCACAAACGTAAGGTTTCTCATCAGTATGCACAGCAATGATGTGTAACTTAAGATTACGAGCATGGGGAAAAGAAGCATCACATTCTTCACACACGTAAGGACGATGATTTTGATGAACAACCTTGATATGATCGTTAAGATGCTGTGATAACTTAAATGCAAAACCACATTCCTCACAGACATATTTACGTTGGTTAGTGTGGATAGATATGTGATGTTGCTTCAAATGGTTGGGTAACTTAAAGGAGGCACCGCACTCTTTACAGATATAAGGTCGAAGATTTAGATGGACAGCTCTTATGTGTCTTTGAAGCTGATCCTTACGAGAAAAAACAGGTTCACATTCAGGGCAGTTATAATTTCTCTCTTTCTTATGAACTGTTGTTATATGTCTGTTCATAGTTCCAGATTGATTAAACTTCATCCCACAGAACTCACAAACATAAGAACGAAGGTTAAGATGCACTTCATTCATATGACGTTTTAGATAATCTTGTCTGTTAGCAACATAGGAGCATTCAGGACATGGATATTTAATTTTTTGATGTACAGACTTAATATGACGTGTAAGTAAATCTTTTCTCGAGAGTATTTTTCCACAAATTTCACATTCAAAACTAGATTTCGTAGAGGAGCTCATACTCAATATTCCTCTGATATGGTTGATGTGTGAAATTTCTTTATGTGTCTCTCTAGATTATCTTTTCTTGAGAAAGAAGAAAAACAGTCTTTACATTGAAATCTCTTTTCAGTTGTATGCACAGTATTGGTGTGTCTATAGAGATTTCCTATTTGCTTGAATGTTTCCCCGCATTTTTTGCATTTATGAACTCTGCTTGTTATATGGATTTGATTAACATGTCTATCCAAAGCATCTTTCCTTGAAGTCTGAAAATTACAATATGAGCATCTAAAAACCTTTTGATTTTCATGTACAGCATCAATGTGCCTATTCAAGTAATATCTCCGCTTGAAAGATTTCTGACAAATGTCACAGACATGTAATATGGTTTCTGAATCACTATTCATCTAATATTCATTCATTCAATACAGAAATTAGATTATAAACTCAAATAATACAAAAATGAAAATGAAAAAAGAAATAAAAAAGGAGAGATTACATTCGACGACCACGTCTGCCCCCCTTCCTCCTACACCCATCATGAGGAAGTGGGGTCACGTCTTCTAGTCTTAGTATTCTCATTCCTGATCTTTTCAGTGCTCTTAGTGCTGCTTGTGTTCCTGGTCCTGGAGTTCTATTTTTATGTCCTCCTGGTGCCCTATATCTCACATACAGTTGGTACACTCCTTTACTTTGTGCTTCCATTGCTGCTGCGTTTGCTGCTTTCATTGCTGCGTATGGGCTGGACTCATTTCTGTCAGCTTTCACAAACATTCCTCCGCTTTTACGGCTGAATGTTTCTGCGCCTGAGATATCGGTGATATGAACGATTGTATCGTTGTAACTGGAAAAGATGTGAGCGACACCATATTTAGAGTCTCTTCTAGAGGTTCGAGATCTTGCTTCTGATCTTCTAGAATCTTCTCTTGTTGTTTCTGGCTTTGTTTCCTCTTTAGCTTCAGTTTTCTTGTCTTCTTTAGCGTCAGTTTTCTTGTCTTCTTTAGTATCAGTTTTCTTGTCTTCTTTAGCGTCAGTTTTCTTGTCTTCTTTAGCGTCAGTTTTCTTGTCTTCTTTAGCGTCAGCTTTCTTATCTGACTTCTTATCTGACTTCTTATCCGGCTTTGCTTCCTTCTTTTCTTCTTGTTTAGTTTTAGCTTTTTCTTCACTCATACAATCACCTACTTGGATTTCTCCTTAGCTTTGGTCAGAATGTTCTTTGCTTCACTAATCATAGCTTTAGCAGTAGCAGGACCGATGCCTGGAACTTTAGATAAAGCTTCGTCAGAAGAAGAAGCAATTTTATTAACAGTATCAAAACCATTCTCTTTCAAAAGCATAGCAGTTTTAGCTCCAACGCCTTTTATTTCAGAAACATCCACTTTGGAAACCTTAGGTTTAGCTGGAGGTTTAGGTTCAGCTTTAACTTCGGGTTTAGGAGCTTCAACTTCCTTCTTAGGAACAGGTTTAGCTGGTTTAACTTCAGGTTTAGGAGCTTCAACTTCCTTCTTAGGAACAGGTTTGCCTGGTTTAACTTCAGGTTTAGGAGCTTCTTTCTTAGGAACAGGTTTGCCTGGTTTAACTTCAGGTTTAGGAGCTTCTTTCTTAGGAACAGGTTTAGCTGGTTTAACTTCGGGTTTAGGAGCTTCAACTTCCTTCTTAGGAACAGGTTTAGCTGGTTTAACTTCGGGTTTAGGAGCTTCCTTCTTAGGAACTTCCTTCTTCTCAAGAGGCACTTCATCACTAACAGGAGGTGCTTGAGGTCTAGCAGGATGTGATTTCTCTAGCATAGGAGATAGGGGAGCATAGTCAATATTTTCTTCTTCATTGATTTTAATAAGACGTCCTGGAGAGGTAACAACAGCTCTTTCAATAGCAATATGTCTATGCGCAATAAACTGTCTTGCTTGATAAGGCGAACTTGCGAGCCCTTTTCTAAACACTATGGTTTGCAGTCGTCTATTCAACACAGTACGAACCTCTAGCGCTAGAACAGAGTCAAGGTCGCTACCTGGAGGAAGCACACCAAGATTAGCTAAACGAAATAGTAATTCGTTTTCTCGTTGCTTTCTCACATCTGCTGGAAGTGCAAGTAAAGCACGAGCTTGTTGTCTAGCCTTAGATAGAACAGTTCTTGCTTTCCACAGTTCTTTTTTGTTTCTTAAACCGTATTCTCCAACTAAAGGTAATTCCTGATCAATACGAATTTTATCATAAGGATGACCAGGAGTCATAATTTTCTTTCTTTGTCTTCGTATTCCACCCATTCAATCCACCTTATCTTTTCTTCTTTGAGACACCCACAGTAGTTCCTCGCTGACCATGAGTTCTGGTTCTTTGACCTCTAACTTTGAGTTTGAATTGGTGTCTAATTCCTCTACGACTACGAATACGTATGTATCTTTCAACATCTTGCTTAGTTTGCAAGATAAGTTGTGCTTCAGTAATGTGTAAATCGTCACCGGTTTGACGATCTTTCCTTCTATTTACTAACCAAGCTGGGATTCCAGCTGAAGTAGGGTCACTAATAATGCGCTCTATTTCCTTTATAGTAGCATCGGTAAGAAAACCTACGCGTTCAGACATAGGTATCTTTAAAGTTCGCACAATTGCTTCAGCTAATCTTCTATTTACTCCAGAGATTTTTGATAGTCCCAAAGTAACAGTAAGATATCCTTCAAGATCAGTAGACTTTATCCTAACTAAATGGCGAAATGACATGTTATCACTTTGTTTGTTTTGTATTCCACAACCCGCAGTTGTGGTGCTCCTGTTTCTGAACTCTGTCAGAAATGGGTTTTTTCCCGTAGAGCTTCGCCCAGTGCTTTCCAACTATTATATAATAGCACAAATGACTTTAGTTGGAGGGTGCAGATGATTTTTTTAAACATTTGCTTCAAAGACAAAAATCTAAAGAGAAGTTTAGAAACAATGGAGCCAGGACGGGGATTTGAACCCCGGAACCATAATGGCACTAGATTTCCAATCTAGCCTCATACCGCTTGAGTATCCTGGCGAAGTATTAGAGAATAATAGACTTTGTAAAAGGATAATATTAAAAATATTGCCATAATATGCTAATTCTTGTTTTGTTATGAGAATAAAATTATTTTTTATCAATCGATAAAAAGACAAATATTCTATCGAGTTCTGTTTTTTCACCTAATAATTAATTTTTTCTTTCTTTGTTTGTAACATACAGAAAAATGCTTATAAATAGAAGAACATCAATGGGATTGAAATCGAACCGGTGGTTTCAATGACGTCAAAATTCTTACTGCTATTCAAACCCTTTCAACGATTCATATTTGAAGTGAAGAAACCTGCAAGGAAACCTTCTTTCAAGAAGAAGATATTCTGGACTTTTGGAATCCTTGCAATATACTTAACTATGCTCAACATCCCCATTGTAGGAGTACCTAAGGGAGATGAGGGTGCCGATCCATTCTTTGCGATGAGAGCAATTTTAGCATCTCAAAGAGGAACTTTAGCTGAATTAGGAATAGGACCTATAGTAACAGCTGGTTTGATCATGCAGTTGTTAGTAGGGTCTCAGATTATAAAAGTAGATTTCACTAACCCTGAAGAAAGAGGGCTGTATACAGGGACACAAAAGATACTTGCTGTATTGATGACCATTTTTGAAGCTCTAGCATATATTCTTGGAGGAGCTTATGGAGCAAGAGAGGATTTAGGAATCGAAGCTATAATGATAATTCTTTTACAACTTCTTGTTGCGGGTTTCATTATATTATTAATGGATGAAGTCATACAGAAAGGGTATGGGATGGGTAGCGGGATAAGTCTCTTTATTGCGGCTAGTGTCTCATTCAATATCTTTGATGGTATGTTCAGCCTTAAACCAGAAACTGCTACTCAATCTAGAGGATGTATTATTGCTTTCTTCCAAGGATTGTTCAGTGATAATCCTGGCACTGAGATTGCAAATGCATTTAGTAGAACGGGAAGATCACCTGATTTAATAGGCTTGCTTGCAACAATAGTTGTTTTTGCAATTGTAATCTATGTTGATTCTGTTAAGATTGAAATTCCAGTTCAACACAGTCAATACAAAATGCCAGCACGTTATCCAATCAAATTCCTATACACATCAAACATTCCTGTCATTTTAGTAAGTGCATTATTTGCTAATATTTACTTTGTTTCAAATCTAATGTTTAACAACTGGGGGAAGGAAGAATCAGGGTTTAAGTACTTCTTTGTGAACTTCTTTGGTCGGTGGGAAAATGTCGCGGATCCGGGGCAAACGGAACAACTCGCGCCTACGAGCGGCATAGCGGCGTATACGACGGCACCGTATGGGCCGGAACAAGTGGCAGCGTTTCCAGTTAATGCTATCATCTATCTAATTCTTATGATAGCCTTATGTGGTATATTCTCACGTATCTGGATAGATACAGCGGGAATGAGCTCAAAGAATGTTGCAAAACAACTTTTAGATGCCAATATGCAAATACCAGGTTTCAGAAGAAATCCTCGTATAGTTGAAAAATACTTAGAGAGGTATATTCCAACAGCAGCATGGTTAGGAGGATTCTTCATAGGAGTACTAGCGGCGTTTGCCGATTTCTTAGGAGCGCTAGGAACTGGTACGGGAATTCTGCTTACAACAGGTATTCTAAGACAATATTATGAGATATTTGCAAGCGAGCAAGTCAGCGAAACAGTACCTGCATTAGCTGGTTTCTTAGGGCTGCAATAAAATCTCCTTCCCTTTTTATTTCTTATTTTTAGTTTATTCTCATAAATCGAGATCAATTACTTTGTGAGTTTCAACACTCTCTATGGAAGATAGAGCTATTTTCAGAGCATTTACACCGTCTAAGGAAGTTATTACTGGTGGAGTTTTCCCTAAACATGCATCAACAAAAGCGTACATCTCTTTGCTTAGGGGTTCTTGCCATTCCATTTTATTCTTTCTTAACCATTCCGCATCTTCAATTACATACTCTTGGGAAATATAATCAGCTTCAACAATTCCCTTTTCGCAAGTTAACATCAGTTTTCTTAGTTTATGTGGTGTAAGATAATTAGATTCAATGAATCCTGTAACTCCGTTTTCAAAATCGAGTAAAATCTCTGCATAATCAAGATATGAATGTCTCAATTTTCCTCCTCTTGCATATACTGATTTTGGTTCTTTAGCTAATAAGTATCTAAACGCATCTATATCATGAATGCTTACATCTCTAATAACGTCAACATCTTTTAGTCTATCTGGCCAGTAAGGTCCCAATCGTCTTGCGCTTATTAAAACAAGTTCGCCTAATTCTTCATTTTTAATTAGTTGTTTAGATCGGGATATAATTGGATTAAAACGTTCAATGAAACCAACCGACACTATAACATTATATTGTTTTTCTGCATCAAGTATTTTTTCTGCTTCTTCTACTGTACTGGTCATTGGTTTTTCAATAAGAACATGCTTACTATTTTCTATTGCTTGTAACGCAATTTTTGCATGTGTTGAAGTTGGTGAAGCAATGGTAATGGCATCGATTTCTTCATTTTGTAGTAAATCATCAAGATTTTTTATTGCTTTAGTATTGTAAATCTGAGCTAAATTCGATGCATGGGTGTAATCTAAATCATAAATACTATGAAGATTTACGTTTTCCATTTCACTAAAGACACGGGCATGATTTTTACCCCAACTCCCCACTCCAATTACTGCTATATTAAAAGAATCCATTTTATCACATCTACTGCCAAAGAGTATTTACTCATTTTGAGTAAACAAAAGTTAATATATAAAATTTCTTATTCTGATATAATTCATTCTTTCAAAAAAGAAAGTTGATATAGGATGTTACTATAGTCCTTTCATCTTGACAGATGTAGATTATGAACTAGTAGAAGCATATAGGAAAATCTCTCCAAAATATACAAGTTTGAAGAAAAAACCCTGGAAAGATTTTCAAGATTATATTGTATTAGTTAAGCAAAATTTCTCATTACCTACATCTGGGATTTTACTTGACATTGGGACTGGTAACTGTAGAAATCTTCTTCTTTTCGAAGAACAGAAATGGGAACATATTGCATCTGATATTTCTTTTGAATTGTTAAAGAACGCTATTTCTACTGAAAAAAATATTATTTACCCTCTAAATAATGATATGAAAGCATTTCCTCTAAAAGAGAATTTTGCAGATTTTGCCATATGTATCGCTACACTTCATCATTTAAGAAACAGCAAAGAAGTTGTAAAAGTATTGAGAGATGTTAGTGCGATTTTGAAGAAGAATACTTATTTAATTGTTTCTTGCTGGAGAAGATGGAAAAAAGGATCAAGAAGAGAGATGCTCAAAGACCTATTGATTTATCCTTATAACAAATTAAAAAACAGATTGTGGAGGCATGGAGACATCTACTTGTCTTGGTTTAATAACAATAAGGAAATCGTTGCAAAGCGATATTATCATCTGTTTACAAAGAGAGAATTGGTTAAAATCATTGAAAAATGTGATTTTGAAATAGTGGAATGCACGAAACTTGGTGGTTCAAGTGGTAATGAAAATATTTTTCTTCTATTAAGGAACTCAACATAGGCATTTTGTAGAGATTAGAATACTCAAGTTACAAAAGCTTTTAAAAAGAAAATAATTTCTGGAGTAAGTAAGCACAGAATATGGTTTTAATTATGGCCTTCTGGGATAGTTGGTTTACAGGAATAACAGAGTGGATGACAACAAATCAGTTGAATCAGCGCCCAACATCTGCGTGGGTGATAGCGGTAACTGCAGTATTAATTGCAATTCTATCGACCTTCATCACTAGATTAGTCACAGATGTTGATGCATTAAAGGAAAGTATGCAAAAAGTTAATGAGTGGAATAAACGCAAAAAACAAGCTATGTCCACTGCTGATAAAAAACTGTGGTTAAGTGTAAAAAGGGATGAAGAGCGTATTAAGAAGATGCAATCATCAATGATGTTTAAGCGTATGAAACCTATGCTGTTTACAATCATACCGTTTCTACTGATATTTACAGTTATGAGAAATGCGTTCCCTGTTGGCGATGCAGGACATTACTACGCGTGGTTACCTTTCAATCTAGGAGAATTTCCATGGATTGGATCAGCATCTTGGTTAGGACAAGAATCATTTGAAGGACGAATATTTTCAAAATCTTCATTTACCATTTGGTACTTTATATCAGCATTTGCATTTGGATCCGTAATTTCAAGGATTTTTGGAGTTACACCTTCAGGAGCAACAAAAACCAAAATTAAGAAACCAGAACACAAAATAGTTAAAACACCTGTATCAGCTGCCAAAGCTGAGTTAGCTAAAAAGAAAACAATTACTAAGAATAAATGAACGTGAGGAATGAAAATGGTTAGACCTTCGTTACGTGTCGCGAAAACAAGGATGAAAAGAACTCCATCTGAAACAAAGTTAACTAGAATCGAAAAAAGAACTAAGAAACCACATTGTTCTAAATGTGGAGCTATCCTTCATGGGGTAGCATTCGGCAGACAAAATAGAGTAAGAAAGATGTCTCGCTCTGAACGCCTTCCATCTAGAGTTCATGCAGGATATTTGTGCACAAGATGTCTGAAAGGTGCTATCAAAGCCGAAGTACGTAGCTAGAAGGGAGGAAGTTGCTAACTTGCCAATTATCGCTGTTTCAGGTCCCCATGGATCAGGTAAAAGTACAGCAGCAAAAGAAGTTGCAGAAAAACTTGGTTATGAGTATATATCAGCAGGGGAACTATTCAGAAACATGGCAGAAAACGCAAACATGAATCTTGAGGAATTCAGTAAAAAAGCTGAATTACAAGAGGAAATTGACAAGTTTATTGATGATAAAACAGTTGAACTGGCAAAATTAAAAGACAATATCGTTGTTGATGCACAATTAGGTGGGTGGATGTTAAAAGACATAGCAAATATGTTGATATATATCACAGCTCCGTTTGAAACACGAATTGGGAGAATAATTCAAAGAGAAAATAAATCAGCCGAAACAACTCGTCAAGAAACAATAACAAGAGAAGAATCAGAAAAAAGCAGATATCAAAAACTGTATAAAATCGACATTTCTGATTTAACTATATACGATATAATCTTAAATTCGCAGAAATTTAGTGCATCTGACTGTGTTCAGATAATATTACTAGCATTTGAGAAAAAAATGAAAGGTGTAGAAAAATGACAGCAATCCAAATTGGAAGAGTAGTTGTAAAAACTAATGGAAGAGAAGCTGGTAAAAAAGGAGTTATTATAAATTTGATTGATCAAAATTATGTCCTTCTTACTGGCCCACAATCACTGACTTCTGTTCGTCGAAGAAAATGCAATATCAGACATATTGAACCTACTGACAAAGTAGTTTCAGTTAAAAGAGATGCAACAGACGAAGAAGTTGCAGCAGCAATTGAAGCTGGAAGTTTGAAGGATTACATGCAAGAGGCAATTATACCTAAGGTTTAGATATCCTCAAACTTTATATCCCTATTTTTTATAGTTGGTTAAAGATGACTTTGATTTTTACTCCCCTAAAACTTTCTTTTGAAGATGAATCAGAATCTATTGTAGAGTTATCAAGCGATACAACTGACTATAAATGGGGAAAAATGCCATCGAAAAGATCGATAAAAGAGCTCCTAGATTATGGAATTATTAATCTTGATAAACCCCCTCGACCAACTAGCCATGAAGTAGTAAGTTACGTTAAGAAGATGTTAAATCTACAAAAAGCTGGCCATTCAGGTACCCTAGATCCACTTGTTACAGGTGTTCTTCCTATTGCTTTAGGTAGAGCTACAAAAATTTTAGGTACATTACTTCTTGCGGGTAAGGAATATGTTTGCAATATGCGCTTACATAAAGATGTTGAAGAAGAGAGAATCAAGGAAATAATGAATGAGTATGTGGGAGATATATATCAACGCCCACCATTTCGTTCGAGTGTTAAGCGTGTATTAAGGGTTAGAAAGGTCTATGAAAATGAGATTATAGACATCAAAGAGAGAGAAGTACTGTTCAGGATTAAATGTCAAGCAGGGACTTATATCCGAAAGTATGCACATGATATAGGTCAAAGTCTGTCTTGTGGCGCACACATGAAAGAACTGAGAAGGATACGTTCAGGTCCGTTCTCAGAGAAAAAATATCTAGCAACGCTTCAAGATTTGTATGATGCCTATATGTGGCTAGAAGAAGAAAAGGATGAAATCCCACTTAGAAATATAATTCTGCCAATGGAGATGGGTGTAACACATCTGCCAAAAATCTTTGTCAAAGATAGCACAGTAGACTCTCTATGTCATGGTGCTCCCCTAGCAATGCCAGGAGTGTCAAAATTCACCAATAATTTTAGTAAAGGAAATATGGTAGGGATTTTCACTTTGAAACATGAATTAATTGGTCTCGGTGAAGCACAACTTGATTCTGAAAATCTGAAAAGTAAGGAACAAGGGCTTCTTGCAAGTGTAAATAGAGTAATTATGCAAATCGGAACTTATCCGAGTCAAAAAAAGGATAATTAGTTCATTCTGAAAAATCTTCTTAAGTTTTTATTCCACTCAATATAAAATTACGAAAATGATCGTAAGATATATCAAAAGAGTAGAATGGCCAATTCTCATCTTCGGTAATAACTATTTCATTTGCTGTGGCTAAAGCACTTCCTATTCCTAGACCTATTTCACGAACATCTCTGCTAATGAAATTTTCCCATTTTGCTAAATCTTGATCTTCCTGAGTTTTTTCAAGAAACTTTCCTGATACTGCAAATCGATCAGGATTATTAACTCGGTTAAATCTTGTTTTTTGACAAGAATGAAAACCAAGAACACTCACATTATCCTTGCCAAATCGTTTTCTAGAATATTTAATTTCAGCAGGGGATTTCACTCCGTTTAGAATCAATGTTTCAGAATTTTCATATTTATCCTTTTCATAATCTAAAATTGTTCGTGCAAAAGCGATAGGATCTTGAGATAAAAGAGATTGAATAACTTTAGTAGTATTTTCGTGATTAACATGAAGTTTTTGTCTTTTTAACTCGTAGTAAACGGCATGCCCAGTTTCAACCATCGGGATACCTTCTTCCTCCCTTAACCTATGACCATGAGATGATTTTCCACTCATTTGCAGTCCTACAAGAATAAAAACTTTCATAATCTTCGATTCAGATTATATCATTCAAACAAAAGGTTTTCGGAAGCAAATTCAATAAAAAAAAGAGAGTAAAAAGTGAAAAAAGTAAAGAGATTATTCTTTTAGATTCACTTTGCCACCAGCAGCTTTAACTTTGCTGATTGCTCTTTTAGAAGCATATTTAACAGTTATATTCATAGGAGCAGAAACTGACCCTTGTGCTAAAAGCTTTGAATATCCCAATTCGATAAGATTAATCTGATAAACATTAGCTTTTTGGGTTGCACTACCTTCCTTTAATAAAGTTGGTAACATAGCTTCTAAATGGGAAACATTAATTGTGGGGACATCTTCAACTACAGATGGAGGGACAATGAAACCTCTCTTTCCTATTGGGGGTCGTTTTCCTATAATTACAAGAAGTTTATGATGTGATTTTGGACCAGCATTACCAACTCCGCCTCTCATACCACTTCCACGATGAGGTCTTGTTATGCCCCATCCATGTGTTCTATAACCACGTTGTTTTCTTACTCGTTTTCTAGTTCTTACAGTCATTTTATCATGCCATCCTTATAATTAACTCATTTATAGCGGATCCTCTATAACCTAGTTCACCACCTTCTGCAAAGCCTCTTTTAACTTTCTTGTATCCTTTTCTAGCAGGATGTAGTCTAAAGAATCTCTTCATTTCTGGGACATCTTTGAAATCTACTTCACATGCAAGGAATGCTTTTGATAATGCTTTGATTGTTGTATAAGGGGTGTGGTCTTTCAAATATTTGTTAGTGATTTTGGTCTTTCCAGGAAGTTCACCGCGTTTCATTAACACGTGTTCAAGAGCTTTCTTGTTGATTTCACCCCAAGTTACACAATCTTTTGCTTTCTTTAGCATGCCTAGGAAAGAGGGAGTGTTTGGCACTAATGTCATATAGTTTGATCTTCGAATGTTTAACATATCGAGAGTTTCTTGCACTTTGAAATGAACATTAACTTTACCTCTCAAACGAATAACTGCTAACAATTCTGGTTTTTCTTGCTTTTGACTCATTCATATCTACGTCCTTAGCTTGTCCAATCATATGGAGCCATGATTTCATAGCTGTTTTTCAATGATTCAAAAGTTGCTTTTGCAAAGTTAGATGTTGTTCTTGTTTCACCAAATGTTTTACTCCAAACATCCGATATACCAGCTAGTTCCAACACTGTTTTTGCAACATTACCAACCACTAGTCCTAGACCTCGTGGAGCGGGATAAAGAATTACTTTTGTAGACCCAACTTTTCCAGTTACTTTGTATGGAACAGTATGAGGGGTTCCGCATGAACATTCCCATGATCCACACCCTCGTCTAATTGGGCGTATGTTTAATTTTGCATTAACAATTGCTTTCTTGATTGCAGGTCCAATTTCTTTTAATTTGGCTTCTCCGACACCAACATAACCGTTTTTGTTGCCAACAACAACTGTGGCTCTGAATTTTCTTTTTCTACCAGCGTCTGTTTGTCTTTGCACCAAACTAATATCAACAACATTATCTTCTAAGGTATCACCGAAAAGCATGTCAACTATCTCAGATTCAACCAGAGGTAATCCTTGCTGGAATATCTCATCGATTGTGGAGATTCTACCCTCTTTTACAAGTCTTCCAACTCGAGTTCGGGGTACCCATTCATCTAAATCCATATACATATTTCTACTCATTTTTTACTACCTCATTATATTGTGTCGATTTTAGATTTGGTTGCTTCAAACAATTTTGGCAAATCTTCAGGTTTCTTATTAGCCGCAAGATATTTTGAGAATATTATGTCATATTTCTCTTTATCTTCTTTTGCCAATAGTTTTGCATGTTCCTTGATATGCTCACCTCTGATTCTTTCTTCAGAGGGTATCATCCTTTCATTATAAGGCACTTCAATACCTGCATCAACAACACCCTTCAATGTAGCAAAAAGTCTTGTACCTGGGTTTACAGTAAAAGTTCCTACATCCAGAATAGCTTCCTTAATCTTTGCCTTAATAGCTTTCTTTCCAGCTAGATAACCAGTAAGATAAGCAGCTGGAAGATTTGAGGTAGCTACATCCCATCCATGTTTCTTCAAGTCATTTGAACTTACTTGAATAAAAGTTTGGTCTCCACCTATTTTAGATTCAACAAATTGAACTAAAACTTGCTTGTTAGAAGGACGGGCTACAAAACGTATTTTTCCAGATTTTAAGAGTCTTTTACGTTGTTGATAGTCAGTTTTCATTTCTCTGCGTCTTCTGAAAGGCACTCTATATAATGGACCTTGTTTCTTCTGCTTTTGTTGTAATTTTCGTATCTTCCTGAAACCTCTTCTTCGTCTTGACATATTTACACCTCATCACAATTCCGGAAGACGTTTCTTTGCTAAACCATGTTCAGCAATATAGTTTCGAAGATAACGAACAGAACGGAAAAGACTACCTTTTGATTGAAGATATAATTTTCTATAGTTTATAGTATCAATATAACCTTCATCTCTAAGTGCTTTCAGATATTTTCTTTGAGCTCTTATCTTGTTTATCCATCTATCTTTACTTGACAAACGAGAATATTTTGGTCCTTTACGACTTCCGGGTCCGATTCTTTGTCCTTTTTTCTTTTTGGCTGCTACAGCTTTTGCTCTACCTCTGCTTATTCCTTTGATTTTACGTTTTCCGATATCACCGTCATCAATATGACGTCTAACATCTTCTCTTGTAATAGCCAAAGCAACATCAGGTAAGCTATCTGGATCAATCTTTACACGGTTGACTCCAACCTTTAGAACCTTAGCAGCGATTCTTCTTTGGGTTTTAACGTCCATAATCAAACCTCACTTCAGTTTTCTTTATGATGAAGATTCCTCCTCTAGGTCTTCATCTGATTCTAGGTCTTCATCCATTTCGATCTCTTCATCGAGTTCGAATTCATCATCAAGGAGTTCATATTCTTCTTCAAGCAAACCTTCTTCGAGTACTTCACCAAATTCTTCTACTCGAGAAGGAGGATTAAGTACTTTAAGCCCCAAATCGGACGCAGTGTCTATAATAGTCTGCCGTTTTCGAGCACCTACAGTGTGCTTAATAATAATTGCTTCGTTTTCTTTATCTACTTCGTCAAGTTCGTAGATATTTGCAACATGAACTACCTGATAACCCGAAGGATGTAGACCTCTGACAGCTTTAGGTCCCCTATAACCGATGCTAACCATCGAAGGGTAACCTCTTCGCTTTTCCAACATTTTATTATCAATACCCTTTGGCTTACGCCAACTCTTTTTGACACGGTTGTATCGCCAACTTTCTTGACGTACAAACTTTGGTCTACGAGCATTGATTTTTTTTCGTTTTTCCAATAATTTCTTTTTATTGATTGTCATAGGCACTCACAGTAGAATGTTACCTTTGTAATGTACGCTACCTTCCTTCTTGAGTTTTTAATACTTTTTATTGTTAAGAAATTGTGAAAATGATTTAGATGTATTAATTTTCAAGAAACAGCACTATGAAATAGAGTTAATTCGAAATAAAAAATAAAAATAGATGTGGCTATTCTTTATGCCACAACCATACGCCATCCATAAAAGTTTCAGGATCTTTCTTTCTCTTACCACGCAATCTGCAAGCTTCTTGCATGTTTGCTGTAGTTTGACCAACAGCTTCTTTGTCAATTCCTTCAATAATTACATCGTCCTTATCTATAGAAACTTTGGTTTCTTGACCCATAATTCTTACAATAATGTTTTTCCTTCCACCATAAAGGTTCTTGATAGTTACAATTTTCTTTTTGTTATCTGGTTCAACTGTTATAGGAAAGTGACTAAAGATTATTTTTGATTTATAGACATACCCTTGTGACACGCCTTTAATCATATTATTGATATAACCCACAACAGCAAGAGTAGCTGCTTTTCGCTTTTTATTGATGTAATAGGCTTTAATATTGACCTTTTTCCCTTTTTTGTTTATTTCAAAATCAACATTTTCAAAGTTTCTAATTAGAGTTCCTTTAGGTCCTTCTACTGTAACAACTTTGTCTTTTATGTTTAATTTCAATTCTTCAGGAATATCAATTGCTGCTTCTACATAGAGTTGCTTCATTACATATCACCTTAATATATATAGGCCACTAGACGACCACCTATTGCTTTTTCTTTAGCATCTTCATGGGTCATCACGCCTTCAGGAGTTGTCATTATGAGAATTCCAAAACCTCTTGCGGGTAGAAACTTTCTTTCTTCGTCTTCTAGATGATCTTTTTTCACTGGAAAACGAGGTTTAATAACACCACATTTATTGATACGTCCCAACAATTGAATCTCGAACATTCCACCGCGATTATTTTCGATGTATTCGAGTTCTCCAAGATAACCTGCTCGTTGAGCTGTTCTTAGAACATTTGCAATCATCTTACTTGCTGGTTTAACAGTGACGGTCTTTTTACCTGTTTTCTCTGCATTTAGTATAGCAGACATTGTATCTGCTAGAGTATCCATTTGCATTTTTCTATCCTCCACGACTTCCTGTCTTTTTGAAGCCGATATTTGAATAAATCTCTCTTATGCAGCGGCGGCAAACAAATAGACCTCCTCTCCTAATGATAGCTTTATGAGTTCCACAACGTCTGCATGTTCTTGATCCTTTTCCATATTTGATTTCTCGTTTTATCTGCATTTCCGTCACCTAAATAACCTTAATATCAAATTCAGTTGTCACAAACTCCATTGCTTCTTCAGGAGATACAAAATGTTTCTTAGGGAGTTTTTGTCTCTTTCTTTGCCTATATTTTACTCTGTATCCTGGTCTCTCAATCTTTACGACTACATTGAAACCAATTGTTCCTAGCATTGGATCAAAAGGAGCGTCTTCAATATCAACGTGTTCAGTAATTCCAAAAGCAAAGTTTCCTTGTTGATCGAAAGAACTTGATTTGATTTCATAATCATAAGCATATAGAAATCTTCTGAGCAAGGTTTGTGCTTCTTCTCCTCGTATAGTCACTACTGCAGCGATGGGTTCTCCTTTACGAATTCCAAATCCCCTTATAGATTCTTTTGCTGGTTTTTCTACTGGTTCCCTATTTGTGATTTGACGGAGTATACTTTTTGCTCTTTCATATGTAGGACCAGATTCACCAACACAAGTATTTACAATAAGAGCTTTTAATCTTGGTTTTTTCATAGGGTGTTTTTCCCATTCTTCAGCGAATCGGGGTACAAATTGTTCTTCTTCCATAACTTCTTCTGTCATCCTTCTTCACCTACTTCTCGCTAGTAATAGTTACACTTGGGGATTTGTTCCCTACAACGAAGATATATCTGAGAAGAGTAACTAATTGTTCTCCTTCAGGAGTACTCAATGTAACTGTTTTTGTCTTGTTAGTACCATGGGTACTAATCTCTTCAATGGTTCCGTGCATACCCATCCATCTACCACTAGTTACAAAGCCATAATTTCCAACTTTCAACTCATATTTTTCAATTATTTGTTGATTAGGAAGAGAGATTTTTATGGTATCATGGGTTGAATAGGAAGATTTTGCAGTTTCATCTTTACTGAGAACTATATTTCTTCCATCATGTAGATTAAGCTGTATCAGTCCTTCTTTTATTGCGGTTTTGTTTTTTATCTTACACAGTTTTTCTTTTGTTTCAGCTTCTTTAATTGGAACAGCTCTTAATCCTTGTTTAAGCGCATAAACCATTCTGAAGTGTTTCTGCATTTTAGGTAAAGAAACAACATCCATGAATCCTAGAGGATGCTTTCTGTTGATTTTTACTTTACCATCAATTACCACATTTCTCTCAAATAAAATTCGTTTAACTTCACTCATATTTCGTGCATATTGAAACATATCTCTGAGCAAAATTGCTACAGGGATACTGTCATCTGCTGAATGAGGACCAGGAGCTGGTCTTACTGTAAATGTGAAAGCTTTTTTATGGATTGGAATGTGTTTAGAAACAACATATCGTTTTAAGTGTCGTTTTCCTCCACCCTTTGTCATGATGATTCCTCCTCTTGTTCAACTTCGGATTCTTCTTTGAGTTCTTCCTCGGGTTCATCCAGTTCTATTTCTTCAAATTCTTCATCTAGTAAATCTTCACTTTCTAAAGCATCATCAGCTTCAAGCTCTTCTTCGAGTTCTTCCTCATCATCGAAAATTCCTTCTGTTAGCTCTTCTTCTGTGATTTCTTTTCCTGAACGTCTTTTAATTATCTCACGTCTTTTCTTATCTCTAAGATTTAGAGCTGTAATAACAATATTACTTGGATGAACTGGAAAACTAACAATTGTACCATCAGCTTTTTCTTTACTGTGTCCTTCAACATGAATAGAAAATCTCTGGGGAATAACTCGTATCACTTTTCCCTTGATTTCCTCATCTTTTGATACATTTTTGTAAACTATCACTTTATCGTCTTTATGAATAGGGAGACGTTTGATACCATATTTTTCTCTCAAGGAATGAGATAGAAGTGCAGTCATTTTTCGATTCCTCAGATGATAATCAGCTTTAAAATGGCTTTTTCTCTGTTTTCGAGGTTGTTTTGATTGTGTTTGTTTCATCATTTTCACCTACACTATTATCGAAGCTTGATGTGCGATTCTTGGCCATCTTTCAGCTGCTTCTTTAGCTACTGGACCTCGAATTTCACTCCCTAATGGGTCACCTACTTCATTTGTCAAAACTACTGCATTCTCTTCAAACTGGATCCAATCGCCCGATCTACGACGAAAAGCTAGTTTTTGTCTTACAATCACAGCAGGAAAAATTTGTTTTCTTCTCTGTGGAGTTCCTTGTTTAACAGATACTATTACCATATCTGCAACTGATGCTTTGGGAATTCGATTAAGTCTACCTCTGTAGTTCTTAACAGCTATAATTTGTACAATGCGTGCTCCAGAATTATCTGCGCTCTTTATTTTAGAACCAACTATTAACCCTTTGGAAATATGTACTTGGGGTCTACCAATAACTTTTCTCTTTGCCATTTGATCACCTTAACTTACTTTCTGAACCACGACAAAACCTACAGTCTTAGCTAGTGGCCTACACTCTGCTGCCACAACTATATCTCCTTCTTTTACGTTCAAACAAGGAGGATTGTGAGCAGAAATTTTCCCATGAGCACGTTCGTATCTTCGGTATTTTTTAACATACTTCAGATAATCTCGTCTAATAACAACAGTTCTTCTCATTTTGTCAGAAACCACCTTTCCTGTGAATATTCTTCCTCTTACAGGAAGACTTCCATGAAAAGGACATCTTATATCATCACACTCAGTAGAAGGTGGTTCAACACCGGGAATACCTATATTCCTTACTTTACTCATTTTTTTTCACCTCGGTACAGCGTCTTATACCCATGCATTTCCTCGTTTTGAAAACCAAGGAAAGCAATCATAGCTTCAAATTATTTTGAAGTAAGACGTCAATTACCTGTACGAATCTGTATTCTATACGAATATGTTTCAAGTTTCTGCAAACTTATATCTTTTTAATATTTTTTATAGTGAAGTATTTTGTAAACAATAAGTTCCGCTTATAAAAACTGAAAATCTAAATCAGTTTGATTCTACCAGTTTCTTATTTTTTTCTTAATTCTGTTCTCAGGATTACCAACTAGAAGTTGACCATCAACTAATAACTTTGATCCATCCTTGATTTCTATCGTAAAAATTTGATGGGATTTTGGTATTGACAAAAGTTTGTTTTTTGTTTCAATTTTAAGTAAATTATGGGTTTCATCCCTAATAATACCCTTTATTCCCTCCAAGTCTTTTGAAGAACTTTTTACAATCCAAACTTTCAAACCTATCAAAGACAAAGTAAGTTGCTTCCAAACTGAAGCTTTTTTACAATCTTTCTTATTTTTATTTGACATTAAATTTCATCTAACTCAACCATAATTGTCTTGATCCTTGCAATGGCTTTTTTATATTCTTGAATCTGACCGGGATTCTCAATAGAACCTCCCGATGATAGTTCAGATTTGACAGTAAAGAGTTTTTTCTTAAACTCTTCTAGCTTTCTAAGTCTTTGATCTTTGTTCATTTTTCTTATTTCGCTATTTCTGATTAATGCCATTTTTACACCTTACTCTTCTTTTGCTTTCGATTTTGATTTGGTTTCTTTAACTTCTTCAGATTTAGTGGCTTTAGTCTCTTTTGGCTTGGTTTCTTTGACTTTGGTCTCTTTTGGCTTGGTTTCTTTGACTTTGGTCTCTTTTGGCTTGGTTTCTTTGACTTTAGTCTCTTTTGGCTTGGTTTCTTTGACTTTGGTTTCTGAGGTTTCTGGTTCCTTCTCAACTTTCTTCGATATTTTCTTTTGTTTTGCTTTTGATGCTTTATCAACTTCATCTAGTTCTTGTAATACGTCATCAGCCTTGGTTTTCGAAGAAACTTCTTCGGCTATTTGTTCTAGCTCTTCTTCTATATCTGGGTATTCCTCTAATTCATCAATGACTTCTTCACTAATTTCTTCAGCAATCTCTGGTTCTTCTGGGCCTGTATCAACTATCATTGATGTTGAAGTTGGTTCAGCTTCGATTTCAATGTCGTCGGGAAGAATTGCATCACCACGCATTATACGAACTTGAATTCCCAGTAATCCTCGTCTAATAAGAGCTTGAGCTTTACCTAAATCCACATACCGATCAGCAGGATCTCCAGCTTTTGCAACAAATCCAGCTCTAAAAGTTTCGACTCTTGATCTTTGGCTGGTTATTTTTCCACTAATCTTTATTTCAACACCTTTGGCCCCACTAGCCAAAATACGTCTAATAATACCGTGAGCACTTCTTCTGAAGTGACGACCTCTTTCTAGTGAAGAAGCTAATCGAAAAGCCATAATTCGTGCATCAATTTCAGGATTTTCTACTTCTGCGACCTCAATTTGTGGATTATCAAGACCATAAGTTTCACGCAAGGCATCTGTAATTCTATGAATATTTCTCCCTCTTCCCCCTATTGCTAAACCTACTCTTCCCACTCGAAGAATCACACGGTCTCCAAGAGGTGTTCGTCTTAATTCAACTCCCCCGTATTCTGCATTCTTTAATTCTAGTGCTAGAAATTCATCTATAGCGTTTTTTTGGTATTTTTTAATTAAGTAATCTTTTGTAGTGGGCATATCTATCACATCTCAGCTACTTCAGCTACTAACTCAACATGAACAAATTGTCTTGTTTTAGGTGTCGATCTTCCTTGAGCTCTATGGAAAATCCCTTGTTGTTTCGAACCTAGTAAAGTTACAGCATGAGTAATCTTACACCTATCCAGTTGCAATTGGTTGTTTTCAGCATTATTTTCAAGATTCTTTACAACTTTAAGAATTTCATTTGCAGCTTTAACTGGAAACCTTCCTGGACCCCAACCTATTACTGTACTCTTATGACCAACATTTCTTTTATGTCGCCTATAGGGGACAGCAATTTTTTTAGCAATAACACTCTCAAGAAATTCCATACTCTGATGAATTGTCATTCCTTTTATTGTATTGCATATTTCTCTAGCAGCCTTTCGACTAATATCAATTTCTCGTGCTGAGGCTTTTGCTGACCTATCAGGATCTGTTTGAATGGAATATTTATATTTTGGCAATCTTAATTCTCCTGTTACATCTTGTTACTACTGACTACAATAGCGGGTATGAGTACAATTTTTAAGGTTTATTAACGATTACAAATTGTAATCTTCAATACCCAGCAAGTAAATTCGACTATTTGATATTTAAAATGGTTTTCTTTAATGACTTAAAAAGAATAGAAAGAGAGTATTTCTTCAAATTATATTCTAATGACAATATTCTCAGTTTCATTAATACTAATGATATCTCCTTCTGGCATCTCATCTTTTTCCTTAACTAATGTCTCAATTGCATGCATAGATGCTAAATCCTTTGCTAATGGAAACAGTATTTCTGGCATGTAAACTTGTTCAATTGGTGTGTTTAAGGGTAATTGCTTACTCTTCTTGTATTTCCAGATTGCTGAGTTTAAATCTAGAAGAGTTGGTGTTATTTCGAGATATTGTTGTTTGTCGATAATTTCCTTTCCTTCTGGGTATTTTTCTAAGTGAACTGTCTTATCGTAAATACCTCTATAAATTAAATCTGTAACAAAGGGAATAATCGGAGCGAATACTATTGTTAATTCCTTCATAACCTTATGAAGAGTGTACCAAGCAGCTTTTTGTTCTCGTTCTTCATAGGAATTATTTCTATTGTAAGCTCTTCCTTTAACTAGCTCCACATAATGTGATGCAAAAGTTTCCCAAGTGAAGTTTCTAAGGGACTTTGCTGGAATCTGAAAATCAAAAATCTCATATCCTGATTTTGCTTCTTCCACTACTCTAGCTAATTCAGATAGAATCCATTCATCAGCTGGTTGAAGAGAAATTTCCGACTTGTTTGTAATAATAGGAAAACGGCTGAGGAATTTTGCAATGTTGTAAAATTTATTTATAAATTTAGATATTCCTTGAAGTCGCTGTTGGTTAAAACGTATATCAGACCCATGACTAGCTTCTGCGGCACCATAAAACCTTACTGCATCTCCACCATATTTTTCTATCATGTTCTCTGGTTTAATCGTTGATCCTGCACTCTTAGATAACTTTTCTCCTTTACTATCAACCACAAAACCTGAAATCCAAGCGCAATTGAAGGCTGGTTTATTGTATAATTGTAAACCCCTTAACATTGTATAGTGAAGCCAAGTTCTTACTATATCCTTTGCAGATGGTCTTACATCACAGATATATGGTCTTTGAATTAATTCATTGAATAAGGTTTCATCTTTCTTATTATGAGGATGCATAATGGTATATATCTCACTGAGAGAAGAATCCATCCAAGTATCAAATGTTCTTAAGTCTCCTATGAAACCATCAGAACTATCACACTTTTGGCAGGATTCAAATGGAGGATCATTTTTCCAAGGTTGATAATAATTGCCAGGTTCTGGAAGATTAGGATGGTTACAGCTTTTGCAGTACCAAACAGGAACCTCAGTTCCGTAATAACGTCTTCTACTAATTGGCCAATCAATTGAAACAGTGTTTAACCAGTCTACCCACACTTGTCTCATAAATGGTGGGAAGAATTCCATTTCTTGTGCATATTCATGAAGTTTAGGAAGATATTCGACCTGTTTCAAGTAGTATTCGGGCATTGCAAGGAATTCTACTAGAGTTTTACAACGAGAACAAATTGGAAAATTATGTGGTGCATCAGCCTTATCTACTACATATCCTTCTGCCTCAAGCTTATCAGCTATTTCTTTTTTAGCTTCCTTCACCTTCAAACCAGCATACTCAGGAACTTTATCAGTAATTTTTCCAGATGTATCAATTATTGTTTTTGGATTTAGTTTTAATTCTCTGAAGATTTGAACATCACTTGAATCACCATAAGCGCAAACCATCATTATTCCAGTACCGTATTCCATTTGCGCATAATGATGAGCCATTATTGGTACTTCATCTTCAAACAAAGGAGTTATTACAGTTTTTCCACCTAAATATTGGTATCGTTCATCTTTCGGATTGAATATTACTACACCAATTGCAGGTATTAATTCAGGCCTAGAGGTTGAAATGATAAGATCCTCACCAGTTTCTTTCACTTTGAATCTAATATCATACAACGTATGAGATCCTGATTTGTAATCAATTTCATTATCGGCGATAGTAGTTTTACAGCGAGTGCAGTAGTTATTTGGTCTATCATCCTCATAGATCTGTCCTTCTTTGAACAATTTTATGAATGTGCTTTGGGTTAGAGTTCGATATTGTTCTTCATCAGTCTTGTAAATTTCGTCCCATTCAAGAGAATTATTGCTGAAACCTAATATTTTACAAATATCAAGGATTTGATCACCTACCTCATCTAGTAACTGTCTGCACATATTAAGGAAGTCTTCTCTTGGGACATCATGCATAGATATCTTGAATTTCTTTTCAGCTTGTACTTCAATGGGAAGACCATTACGGTCTAAACACATTGGGAACAAAATTTCGTAACCTGCCATACGTTTGTAACGAGCGATCATATCTATTTGGCTATAATGTATCGCACCGCCCATATGCCAAGGAGCATTTGCATAAGGAGGGGGGGTATCAATACTAAAGATAGGTTTACCTGATGATTTGTTAAAAGCAAAAATCTTCTCTTCTTGCCACTTCTTGAAAAGCATCAAATCTTGCTTCTGAGGATCATATGTTTTTTCAGTTAGTTTCGGAACGAAATCACTCACCGATGTCACCTTTTTGTATAGGTCGATATTTTTGATTTAAAAATTGAGTGATTTATCACCCAATTATAATCGTTGTATCAATATTCACTATTATTAAGACCTTTTTAATATAATCGTCAAGAATTATTGACTTGAATACTACTTTCTTCATAATTAACATAACGAGCTTTAATCAATAAATTATATAACATAGATATAATAAAGAGTTAATAGTTTAAATATTAAAAAAAAGAACATCTTATGCTACAGTGAATGTGTTTTCTTATGAATCAAACAGAATACCTTAACCATCCACTTATCAAAACAAATAAAGTTGAAGCTAGATTATACCAGCAGACACTATTTGCTTCATGTATTAAGGAAAACTCACTTGTTGTTCTACCTACAGGTTTGGGAAAAACTGTTTTGTTTTTAATGATAGCTGCTCACCGTTTAGAAAAATATCCAGAAGGAAAAATTGTTTTTTGTGCCCCTACAAAACCTTTGCTGGATCAACACGAGCGTACACTAAAAGAATCCCTGAATATTGATACAGAAACAATAATTCAGGTTTCTGGACAGATAGACCCAAAGAAAAGAAAAGAGATATGGGAACAAGGTAAAGTATTCATCTGTACCCCCCAAACCATTCAAAATGACATAATCCAAAGAAGAGTCAAACTTGACGAAATAGTTTTTCTATGCTTAGATGAGGCTCATAAAAGTGTGGGAGATCACAGTTATGTGTTCATAGCTGATCAATATCATAAGAAAGCAAAAAATTCGCTTTTGCTTGGATTAACCGCAAGTCCAGGATCTAAAATTGAACGCATAGAAGATGTCCAAAACAATCTCTATATCACAAATGTTGAAATGAGAGATGAAAGTTCTGATGATGTTAGACAATACATTCATGAGATAAAAGAAAACTGGGAGATAATTCCTCTTGCTGAGGAATTTAAGGTAATAATAGATACACTAAATGATCTTTTCAAAATAATTCTAGAAGGGTTAAAAGAATTAGAGATAATCGCATCTGCTCAACCAAAGAACAATCCAAGAAAAGAACTTTTACAATTAAGAGCTAGAGTTAACGAGAAATTTAGTGAAAATACAGAAGATAGGTCGGAATTCTTTAGAGCAATGTCTTTAGTAGGCAATTCAATTAGGCTATCTCACGCTACTGAGCTTATTGAAACACAAGGAATACCATCATTAAGCAAATACTTAGAGGGTCAAATAAACGAAATAAAATTTGGGAAAGGGAGTAGAGCACTTAAAGACCTCATGTTTTCTGAAGAGATGCGAAAAGTCGTGGAATCAGTTCAAAAGCTTCAAGAAGATAAAATAATCCATCCTAAAATTGAAAGACTTAGGGAACTGATATCTGAAGAATTAAAAAATAATCCCAATAATAGAATTCTAGTTTTTGCACATTTCAGAGTGACAGCAAAAATGATTAGTGATGAATTAAGTAAAATTAAAGGGATTAATAGCCATTGGTTTGTGGGACAGTCATCAGCCCGAGGAGACAAAGGACTATCTCAAAAAGAACAGATAGAAATTATGCAAGAATTTCGTGATGGGACATATAATGTATTAGTTTCAACTAGTGTAGCTGAAGAAGGGCTAGACATAGGAGAATGTGAGCTTGTAGTTTTTTACGATGCAGTCCCCAGTGCGATACGATTAATTCAAAGAAAAGGAAGAACTGGAAGAAGAAAAGAAGGCAAAGTGATCATGCTAATCGCGGAGGGGACAAGGGATGAAGCATATATGTGGGCTTCGAAAAGGCAAACTCAAAAAATGAGAAAACTAGTCAAGAAACTAGATGGACACAAAGGCTCTAGAAAACAACCAAAGAAAGATCAACAAAAAGGTATTGTCGATTTTCTCAAAGAAGCAGAAAAGGCTTCAATTGTAAAAGAGGACAAGGAACAGGTTATAGAAGATTTTGAAGAAGAGAAGAAAGAAATAATATTTGAGAAAGAAGAAGGAAAAATCAAAATAATATGTGACAGTAGAGAAAGAAACTCTGTTGTAATTAAAGAACTAATGAAAAAAGAAGTGGAAATTGGTTTTGAAAGATTAGATTTTGGAGATTATATTTGTTCTGATCAAATAATTGTAGAAAGAAAAACCGAAGAGGATTTTGTGAAGTCGATAATTGACAAAAGATTATTTACACAAACGAAAGCGATGGTAGAAAGCTGTTCCAAGCCTGTTCTAATTATAGAAGGTGATTTGAATCTTTTCAGTTCATCTCTTCATCCACACGCACTTGCAGGAGCATTAACATCCTTAGCAACAGATTTCCGATTACCAATAATATATACTAGAAATCAGAAGGAAACAGCGGAAATTCTATTTTCTTTTGCAAGAAGAGAACAAGAAGAGAGAAAAAGAAGAATAACTATAGGTAAAAGAAAAGGAATGGGTCTTAAAATTCAGCTGGAAGAGACAATAGCTTCTTTACCGCATATTGATCACAAAATTTCAAATCGATTACTGAAGCATTTTGGTTCTATCCGAAATATAATGACAGCTAACTTAGAAGATTTCTTTGAAGTAAGAGGAATAGGAGAAAAAATTGCTTCAGATATTATAGATTATATTTATAGTAACTATAACGAAATAGAAACGGGAGAAGAAACTAGTACTATGAAAGAGGACTTAGACTTCCTGAGAAAAGATAAAAGAGAGAAAGCATCTAAGAGGTCAAAGAACGAAGAGAATCAACAAGAGAACGAATAGATGATGATAATTCAACTATTTCTTTAGGATCAGTTGATTCTTTTAATCTAACATTGAGATCAGTTATCTTGTGTAGCATTATTTTAGCTGAATCAGCAAGAGCAGAAGGAAGGGAACTGAAATCAAATGAGGACATAGATTTTGGCAAGTGTGGAGATTGTTGGGAAATGTTTTGAACTTGATTAGATTGGTCTTTTTGTGGGATTTCTGCGGTTGAGTCTACCATAACATATTGTTTTTTGCAGTGCACACAAACTACTCTTCCATCCCGTTCATATAAGGGCTCAATGCAATCAGGGCAAGCTTTGTTCAACATCTTCCATCCTTTCAACAATAAATCTGCACCTGCTTTGATAGAAGCATCAGAATCTTTTGATGGGCACATAAGAAAACAGAACAAGTAAAGTATAAAATCTTAATTGTTTATAATAATTATCTGGCAAATACGCAAGTAATACATCCAATCATATGCAAAATTCAGATTGGGAGCTAAAGCAATAGTGGTATTTGCAAATGACTGATGAAACTGAAAGAGAAATTGAATCAATCCCTAAAATAGTTATTAATGTAGATAGTAAAAATAAAGTTTTAAGATTTCATGATTTACTGCAAGAAAAACCAGGAGTAAGTGTAAAAGAAATTGAGGGGGTAGATAGATTGATTCGAATGTTGAAAAACGAGAAAAAATCTCCTTTTTATAAACCAAAGGAAGATAGATGTAGTAATTGCTTGGACAATTAGTAAAAAACAAAAATCTTACTATAAATTAACCAAGTGCTTTCTTTCTTTAACATGTGTAGAAACTGAGTTTCACTAAATTCTTTGGAATCAAGTTTATATTTCACATCCAATCGAACTGATGCACAATTTCTAAAAACATCTATGGTGATAGTGTTGAAGCTTATATCCCATTTACTCATATCATTGTTTATTTCCTTTTTATAGTGTTCTTCCATTTCTATCCAAGCTTGAGGACCTTGTGTTCTTTCTGTTGAGATAATTTTCAAATCTTTATCCCAAACAGAGAGGATCTTTTTAGCATTGAGCTCCTTATTCCCTTCAAAATAGATATCTAGAGCTTCATTGACAAGTTCAACATCTTCAGAACTCATTTGAACACCATAATAAACGTAGAAGTATGGGTGTTTTAATCTATTACTATTCCTTTCCTTCTTTTTTTTGGAATTATAAGAAAACATTTTTAAAAGTAATAAATTAGGAAGAATGCAGTAAGAACGGGGCATTAGCTCAGCTTGGTTAGAGCACTCGGCTGATATTTAAAATTCTTGAAAGGATTTTAATTCGAGACCGGGGGGTCGACAGTTCAAATCTGTTATGCCCCACCATTTTTCTTTGCTTTACTTAGATTTTATAGTTTTTGTACTTTTTTTACTACTTTCTTCACAATTATAAAATATAATAAATATAAGTGTCTAAACACTGAACTTCTTGATATCGATGATTTCTATTCAGCATCTTTACAATATAGTTGAAGAAGATAGAGTGAAGACCTTAGGTTTTTTTCAAAAAATTGACAAGAAACATTTCTACAGCTCTATTATTGAGGATACCTGGTCTCCTGAACTAATATTTCGACATCTCCTTATGAACATATGGTGGATTCTTGATAAACTCCCAGGTGCGTCATTGGACCCTTCTGGGTTTGCTTTTGATCTTGAAGAAAAGGTAGATAATCAAGCTACTCTAGAGGAAATAATTGACGAATTCAACAAAATTTCTCCTGTTCTTAATGAACGTCTATCTTTACTTACACTTGAACAAGAAGAAGAACATATTGACATGTGGAAAGGAAAAATGCAAAGACGTATTTATTTAGTACGTCTAATCAACCATGAACACAGACATTTAGGACAATTACAATGGCTACTTAAACGTTCGACTGGATGGACTGACAAAGAAATTTATGGAGCAGATGAATGAACTTTGTTACAATAGGAATTCTGCGGGATCAGGCTCTACCAATGATCTGAAATGTTTGGGTCTATATACGTATGATGCATAAATTGGTATTCCTCGCTTGACTGTTTTCCATTTATTCTGTGGCTCCCCTAACCTTAATTGAGGTATTTCTTCATAATTTTCATTATACTCCCACCTTCCTTCCACCCTCCTACTGTAACATGTTCCTTCTGTTCTTTCATATCGTTCTGTTATTTCTTTTGCTTCATCTGCTCTTATTCTTGCTAATATGGTTTGTTTCTCACTTGGATTTATTATAGAAACACCATATACTGGAGGTATAATAATGGCATCAAATTTCTGAACTCTTAACATAATTGCATCTTTTACCAATTCATGTTTTTCTCCTGGTTGTTGTAGTAAAAATTCAGCATATCCATCTACAACTTGGTAGATTTCCGGATAGTTATAGCCATTTTCTGCAACAGATCTATAATAACCAGGGGTACTCTTGTAGTTAGCACCCAAATGTCCTGGCTGTATAATTATCACATCAAACCGTATAGTATCCCACAGTTCTTTATCTTCAACTCTCCTCAACCCCTCATAGACTCTGAAAACCTCTTCATCGTTATCTTTCCCTTCCCATTCCTTTTGGCTTAAGCTTGATTCTATATCCTTCACTTTGTACACAAATATATTCTTTACACTAATTTCATTATTATCATATTGGAGAACTGTATTTTCGCTCTCTACAGGCAATCCAAGACTTTCCCTTAAATCCATCTATCTCTTCTCACTTTAGATTGCGTTAAAGACTATAGAAATAATCTTCTCCGTCTTCTGTTATTTTCCAACTATCCAAAGTCCCTACTTGAAATTTTCTTAAGAATTCCTTTTCTGTCAGAGCATTTAACACTGCTAAAATCATTTCAGGCTCTGCTGATTCCCCTTTAGGGGCATATAGATTATTGAGTTGAAAAGATATATCAGAAATATTCAATCCCCTATTCAAAGACACAAAAATATCTAGTAAGTCAACCTCTATTTGTTCTTTCATAACCATAATAGTCAATATAATATTTAGTTAATCTTTCTAAAATATTTCTCTGGTTTTCAAAAAACATCAAAAAATCGCATATCCAAAAGGATAATAAGAAATTTTTGTTCTTTATCTAAAATGAATATGTCAATCTAATTGAAGATTTTCACATCATATAATATTTGAGAAGAAAGAAAATGACTCAACAACAAGAAAAGAAGAGAAGTTCTGTTGAAAGATATATGTTGAAACACGATATCGCAAAACTGGAAGCAAGAAGAAGTTTCAATATGTCTACAAGTTTGATCTCCTTATACATTCCACCAGGTACAAGAATTCATGATATCACCTCTCAACTTAAAAATGAATATGGAACTGCAACAAATATCAAGGATAAAAGTACAGGTAAAGCTATTCAATCTGCAATCTCATCAATTCTATCTAGAATGAAAACTATCAAGAATGCAGGTGAACATGGCTTAGTCATCTTCTGTGGACTTACTCAGAACAATAAAATTGAGTATTTTTCCATTTCTCCTCCAGATCCAGTTGGCATAAAATTATATCGTTGTGATCAGATTTTCCTTGTTGAACACTTAAAAGAGATGTTAGAGAGTAAACAACGTTATGGATTAGCAATTGTAGCTCGAGGAACAGCAACTATCGCAGCAGTTCAAGGCTCTAAAATTGACATTTACTGGGAGGAAGATTCACATGTTCCTGGGAAACATAAAATGGGTGGTCAATCACAAGCACGTTTTCAAAGATTGATAGAAGAAGCAGCACAAAAGTGGTACACCAAAGTTGCAGATAAAATGAACAAAATCTATCTAGAAGATTTTCCTGTGGAAGCGATAATTATAGGTGGTCCTGCACTGTCCAAATCACAATATTTGGAAAGTAAAGAAATAGATTATCGTGTGCAAGAAAAAGTTATTGGAATATATGATGTTGGATACGGAGGATTACAAGGGATGAGAGAACTATTGGGGAAAGCGCAGGACAAGTTAGCTGATTTTGATCTTGTAAAAGAAAGGCTGTTAATGGAGAAATTTATGGAACACTTAGGGAAAGATACAGGATTAGCTACATATGGAGAAAAATTCGTTAAAGATGCTTTAGAAAAAGCTTCTGTTGACATTGTACTTGCTAGTGAAGACGTTGATCGTGTTACACTTGAAATTAAATGTGACAACTGTGAGTATACAACTGAAGAATCAGTCAAAACAAGAGATTACAATAATTTTGTTAAAAAACTGTCAGATAGAAATTGCCCCGAATGCAGTAATTCTCGAATGTACATTGAGAGTGAGATGGACTTAATTACAGAATTAAATGAACTTGCAACAAAAACAAATGCTACACTAGAAGTAATATCAACAGATCATGATGATGGAGCTATGCTCTATAATACATTTGGTGGAATAGCAGCGATTTTGCGTTACAAGTCGTATGACAATTACTAAGACGAAAAATAAGAGAGAATTAGTCAGAAACTAATGTTCCTACAGATTCTCCTTTCACTGCCTTGAATATATTAGATGGATCTTGACCATTAGCAAATACTACTTTTAATCGAGATCTCTTTATTATCTCGCATCCAACTTTATCAAATAAGGCATATTTTCCTGGTTCCTCTTCTTGCTTTGAGATTATATCTAGTAGTTCTTCAGCTGATATTCTATCTAGTTCTTTGGCATCTGGAAACTTTTTCGGATCTTTATCGAAGACCTTATCCACGTTTGTTAGATTAAGCAGTAAATCTGCACCCCAATATTCTGCAACAAGTGCAGCAACCGCACTTGTGGACTGTCCAGGTTGTAATCCACCAGTAACAACTATTTTACCAGTGGAGAGAGCTTTTCCTATATCTTCAAATGATCTTGGTACAAGTAAATATGCTTTATTCTTTAATGAGGCAATGACTAGTAAAGCATGAATTCTTGTAGATTCGACAGCAAGAATATCTTTGAATGTTGCTGCATGTCCAAGAACATCACTTGCTTGAATAATGACACGAGCTAATTTACCTCCTCCAACAACTATTGCAAGTTTATAACCATCCTCATGAAGTACAATAATAGCATCCACTATTTCTCTGATTCTATCAACATTCAATTCCATGTTTTCCTTATATAAAACAGATCCACCAAATTTGATTACAATCTTCTTCATATATATCGCTTAAACCTATTTTGTTGATATAATACATAATGTTTTTTCTCTTTTATAATGTTTTTCTAGAAAATACAACAAAAATGAGAACCTTTTTTAATTAAATATCAAAGTTGCAAACATAAAAAAGAGGACAGCAAATGGATTTACATGCAAGAATTGCTATCAACAAAGTATTTTTTGAAGACTTAGAAGAAGCAACTATAGCTGGTTGGATTAAGCAAGTTCGAGATCTTGGAGGTTTAAAATTCCTTCAACTACAAGATAGGTCTGGTGTTGTACAGATAGTATTACCAAAAAAGAAAGTCACTCCAGAGATTTTCGAAGTTGATTACCAAGAAGGAGACATATTATTAGTTAAGGGGAAAATTGTATCTAATGAGAGTGCTCCCAAAGGGAAGGAAATTCTTCCAGAGGACATAGAAGTTCTAAATAAAAGGACTCAGGAGTATCCAATAGCAGTAACGGAGAAAATAGAAACTAATCCAGATAAAAGGTATGATTATCGATTCTTAGATCTCAGAAACAGAAATATTGCTCAAATATTTGAAATTGAAAGTACAGTAGCCTATTCATTGCAAGAATATTTCAACAAAAACAATTTTCTGCAATTCTTTTCCGCTAAAATTGTGGGTTCTGCAACTGAAAGTGGAGCGAATGTCTTTGAGATAAGTTATTTTGATAAGAAAGCATACTTGGCTCAATCACCACAGTTCTACAAACAGATGATGTTAATGGCAGGATTCGAGAAAGTATTTGAAATTGGACCTGTCTTTAGAGCTGAAAAACATCATACTTCAAGACATCTTTGCGAGTATACTTCCATCGATTTTGAGATATCGTACATTAAAAATCAACTTGATGTAATGAAAGTTCTTCAAGGTGCAGTAGATTATGCTTTAGATACAATAAGTAAAACCAAAGGAGCAGTGTTAGAAGAATTAGATGTTGTAATTGATAAACAACCAAAAGAATGGCCCATAATCTCTATTCCAAAGTGTAATGAGATTTTAAGTAATGAAGGAAAAGAACTTGGATTGTATGAAGATTTAGATGCAGAAGCAGAGAAGATAATTGGTCAGTATGCAAAGGAAAAATGGAATTCCGATTTTGTATTTGTTGATCAATACCCATGGGAAGTAAGACCATTTTATACTATGAAAGATGATGAAGATCCTAATTTGACAAAATCTTTTGACCTCTTATACAAAGGGCAAGAACTAACAACAGGTGGACAAAGAGAGCATAGGGTGGACATTCTAACTAAACAGGCTACTGAAAAAGACTTCAAATTGAAAGAAGTAGACAGTTACCTTCAATTCTTTAGAAATGGAGCTCCACCTCATGGTGGGAGTGGTACAGGAATAGAAAGATTTGTACAAAAAGTGTTGAATTTACAAAATGTTCGAGAAGCAAGATTGCTTCCAAGAGATCCATCAAGGTTACATCCATAATAGTTAATAATTCAATCAACATGAAAAATCTTAAAAAATGAACATGTTTCATAATAATAGCAAGTGAATTAAATTTCAAAGCGGGGATAGCCAAGTGGCCAACGGCGGCGGACTTAAGATCTTGGTTTAAGCCTAAGATAAGGGTTAGAAAAAATGAGAAATCCGTTCCTTAGTGGTTCGGGAGTTCGAATCTCCCTCCCCGCACCATTCTTTTCTTTCTATACTTTTTTTCAGACAGTTTGGTTTAATGTTAAGCTATATGGTTTATTCTCTCTACTTTGAAATTAAAACTGTTTAACCAAGCGATTAAGCACTTGTTCTAACCAATTAAAAAAATGATTAAATAAAGCGCTGTAATAGGTATCGTGGTGATAAACGTGACAAAACACGAAATGCAAATGTATGAAGAACTCTTAGAACTTCTGGAAAAGAGGTTTGATGATGGTGAAATTGATAAAAGCAATTATGTGGAGTTAAAAACAAGATACAAACAAAAGCTTGAGGTATCTAAGCAGAATCAAGAGATACACAAAGAAGCATCAAAAATTTATACTTCTGGAGTTAAATCTGTTACAGAAAAATCATTAACCGCAGCTGGTTCTACACGAATTTCTGGCGGTGAAGTAAGGAAGGATATTCGTATTGCAGGTTCTGGAAAAATAGATAATGATGTTGAATGTAATAATCTAAAATCTGCTGGATCTTTGAAATGCTTTGGAAACATACTTGCTCATGGAGATGTTGGATGTGCTGGATCCTTCAAATGTGCAGGATCACTACATGTGGATAAGGATGCTAAATTCTCAGGATCTGCTAAGATAGATGGAGAAGTAATAGTTCAAGGAAGAATTTCTGCAGCTGGAAGCTTTTCTAGTGGAAGTCTCACTCAAGCAGAAAGAGGAGTTAAATTCTCAGGTTCAGCTAATATACGTGGAAGTCTATTATCTCAAGGATTGGTTGAAATTGCAGGAAGAATACAAGTCGATGGAGATTTAGTTGGGGAAGATGTCTTAATTAACAAAGGAAGACACACTTATGGACATAGATGGAAGAAACTAATGCCTTCTATAATTTCTGGAAATATCTTCGGAACAGGTGAAGTATATTTAGCAAATACCCGTGCAGAAGGAGATGTTAAAGGATTAAATGTGGAAATTGGTCCATATTCTAAAGTTGAAGGTGTCATATATTATGTTGACAGGATTGAATTAAGTAATAAAGCTCAGCTTGAACACGAACCCGTTCAAATCAGAAGAGAGGATCTAATATTATAATTATAGTACAGGTTGTAAAGGAGAGATTAAAATGGAAAACACACAAGAAAAAACATCTAAAAGTTATGAAAGAGCATTAATTAGCTCTGCAGGAAGTTTAAGAGAATCTGATACAGAAGTTAAAGTTTCTGGATCAGCAAGCATATCAGGCGGAGAGATTCCAAAACAATTGAGAATATCTGGTTCAGGAAGAATAGAAGGAGACCTAAGATGTCAAGGATTAAAATCTTCAGGCTCCTTGCAAAGTGCAGGAAGTATAACTTCCCAAGGTTATGTAAAAAGCTCTGGATCATTTAAAACTGAAGGGAGTCTTCAGGGAAGTGCTGACGCAAAATTCTCAGGTTCAGTAAGGATTGGACAGAATGTAACAATTGTCGGTTCAGTCAAATCTTCAGGATCTTTCAAAGTGGATGGTGAACTAGATTTAGGAAATAATGCAAAATTTAGTGGATCTACAAAAATTGGTGGTGAAACATCCATACAAGGTTTCACAAAAGCATCTGGGTCACTTAAAATTAAAAGCAATTTACAAGCGGTTAGTGGATTATCAACTTCAGGATTTCTAGGAGTAGATGGAAACGTACTATCCCAAAAGGACGTTTCAATATTAGGTGGTTCTATATTAGGTGGAAACTTAGTTGCTGAAAACATTGATGTTGGGACAAGACGCTGGTATAGCTTTTTGAGTTTAACAATATCTTCAGCATTCAAACACCCATACAAAATTCAAGGAAGTGTTTTTGGAAAAAATAAAGTGGATTTGACAAAAACACTTGTGGAAGGAAATGTAAAAGGTTTTGATGTCAAAATAGGTAGGAAAACCAAAGTAAATGGACAAATCTATTTTGTAAATTCTATTAAAGTTAAACGCAGTGCAAAACTATCTAGCGACCCTATTCGAATTAAACCAGAAGAATTAAAATTATAGAGGAGCTTTTTGAGCTTCAACTCTTTTTCTTTTAACTTTAAACAAAATATTCTTTAATCTCTTTGTTTTCCTTCTTTTGATTATTCATGTTAGGGAAACTTGGATCTGCTCTTAATACAGCTATCTCTAAAATTATTAGAGGAGGGCCACCTGATAAAGAACAAATTCGTGAACTCAAGAATGCTATGCTTAAAGCTCTATTAGAAGCAGATGTTCAATTTGATTTAGCAGCAGAAGTAGTAAATGAAGTTGAAAGTAAGTCTATGGATAAAAAACTTCCAGATGGTCTTTCTCGTAAAAAGAGTGTATTGTCTATTATTCATGATGAACTAACAAAATTTCTGGGTACAAAATCTCATCCATTAACATTACACCCTAACAAACCAACAATTATTATGCTTGTGGGTATTCAGGGTTCAGGAAAAACTACAACAACCGCAAAGCTTGCAAAATATATTCAAAAACGCGGAAAAAAAGTTGCTGTTGTTACTGTTGATAACTTTAGACCTGGTGCATATGAGCAACTTCAACAGCTATGTTCACCTATCAATGTTCCAGTTTATGGAAAACCAGAAAATAAAAACACAGTTAAGATTGCAGTTGATGGTGTTAAAAAATTCTTAGATGAAAAGCATAACGTCATTCTTATTGATACTGCTGGACGCCACAAAGAAGAAAAAGCTCTACTTAAAGAAATGAAAGAAATTGGAGATAAAATTAAACCTGATGAGATAATCTTAGTAGTAGATGGTAATCTGGGGCAGGGTGCTCATCAACAAGCACTTGCATTCTCAAAATCTACTCAAGTGGGTTCTGTCATAGTTACAAAAATGGATGGTTCTGCAAAAGGTGGTGGAAGCCTATCTGCAGCAGCAGCTGTTAAAGTCCCCATTAAGTTTCTTGCAGATGGAGAAAACATAGATGCTTTAGAAGAGTTTAATCCAACTTCTTTTGTTAGTAGATTAATAGGAGTTGGAGATCTTGAAGGTTTATTAAAAGAGGTTAGAGAACTAGAAGTGCTCCCTTCAAAAGAAGAAGCCTTGAGCATGTTAAGTGGAAAGATATCATATCGACAGATGATGGAATTGCTTGACAATTTTAGTTCAACGGGTTCCTTGAAAAGGATGATGTCTATGATTCCAGGTCTTGGAATGACTATAGACGATAACATGATGGATCTTTCAAAGGATAATATGAAAAAATTCAAAGTTATTATGTCTTCGATGACAAATGACGAATTAGATGGAAAAACCAAACTAGGAAGCTCAAGAATCCAACGTATAGCAAAAGGCAGTGGTAGATCAATTGCAGAAGTTAAAGAGCTGATAGCTCAACACAAAATGATGACAAATCTCGTAAAACGCATGCGTAAAGGACGTCGTGGAGGAATGCAAATTCCTGGAATGCCCCCTGGATTACTGGGAGGATAAGAGAACCCACTTTGTGTGAAAACTTCATGTCAAAAACTGTATTCATTATTAATGCACCTTCATTCTCGTTTGATAAACCAGATTTGTATAGTACAGAATTTTCTCATAATAAGCTTAATCAATATATCAAAGCGATAGCTGATTCTTTTTTCCTTTCTAACCATTTTCGTAAAAATAATTTAGTTTACTATTGTACTGATTTTGGAGGAGAGTCTTATCAAATTACATTCAAAGGTGATGAATTACGTTTTCTAGGTCCTAGTTTTTTCTCAGCAGGTCATTTACTTTTAAGAGCAAAAAACCACATTATTAACCCTGATTCCAAAAAAGGAAAACTGACACCTGGTATATCTGTTCATAGAAGAAAAATGGAGTGGGTTTTCGATAAATATAGAAATGAAAGATGTTTCCAAATTATAGCATCTAAAACTATAAGCAAAAACATATCACTAAATATGTCCTCCAATTCAAATGTATTTTTTTATGGATTTGAAAATCTCTCTGAATTAGAAAATAAAATCACAAAGCGTTCCTTAGGTCCATTAGATATAGATGAACAGATAATTATGACAAATTTCATGATAGAGAGTGTGAAATAACTTGAATTTAATAAAAAGAACTACAGAAATTCTAAATAAACATTCATTGTGCAATCATTGTCTAGGGAGACAATTTTCTAATTTGGCAACAGGGACAACAAATGAAAGGAGAGGAATTATAATCAAGGAATTTTCGACTATGAATACAGTTATTCAAGTTGAAGAGAATGATTTATCCTTTCTGCAGATACTATCCAAGTCAGGAGGAGAATTATCAAAAAGCACCTTAAGGAAAAAAGAATACATTCCTGAAGAAACACAGCAATGTTTCATCTGTCAAGATACGCTTGAACACATAGATGATATTGTTGATATTGTAACACCAACCCTAGAAGAAATTAAATTTCAAACTTTTCTAATTGGTACAATTCTACCCAAAGAATTTCATGAGAGAGAGAAGAAGTTAAAGGAAGAATTTGATGTTTCTCAAACAGAGTTTCTTAAACAAGAATTTAACAGAATCATAGGGAAGAAAATTGCCCAAAAACTTGCAGTTATAACAGATTTTAATGCACCTGAGGTTGTTATTGAAATTAATCCTATCTCATATAAATTCAATACTAGAATTAGATCACTGTATATCTATGGAAGATATCTAAAATACCTTCGTACGATACCTCAAACAAGATGGCCATGTTTTAAATGTAAGGGAAAAGGTTGTAATGAGTGTAATCAGACAGGAAAAAGATACCAAGAGTCTATAGAGGAATTAATTGAGTATGAAACAATTAAAATTACTGAGGGAGAAAAAGGTGTTCTTCATGGAGCAGGACGAGAAGATATAGATGCGTTAATGTTGGGAAATGGACGGCCTTTTGTTTTTGAGGTTGTAGCACCTAAGATACGTGCTATTGATTTAGGTGAGCTCCAAATGAGTATAAACAAATATGCAAGCGGAAAAATAGAAGTTACAGGATATCGGTGGTCTTCAAAAGAGGAGTTAAGAGATTTGAAAGGGAGTGCAGAAACCACTGTAAAGAAATATCGAGCGAAGATTCTATTTGATAAAACTATATCTAATGGGACACTAACTAAAATTGAGGCTTTTTTCAATAATAAAGAAATAGAACAACAAACACCTCAAAGAGTATTACATAGAAGAGCCGACAAAATCAGAAAAAAGAAAGTCTTTTCAGTAGAATGTTTAAGAACAAACGACACTGAAATTGAAGCTACAATTACCTGTGATGGAGGATGTTATGTCAAAGAATTGATATCGGGGGATGAAGATAGAACGAATCCGAGTATATCAAAAATTGCAGGAATTAAGGCAATTTGTAAAGAGCTTGATGTTGTAGAGGTTAGAAAAGAAAGCAATTAAAAGTAAAAAGGAATTAAAGTGGTTTTTTTTTTATTTTACGGAAACGTAAAACGAAAAGATTAAAAGTTACATCGAGGGACTTTGCTCACTTATATGTATTAAATAACTAAAAGGGTGTACATTAGATGCGTAAATCTAGAGGATATCGTGCCAGAACCAGACATCTCTTTAAAAAACACACAAGAAAAAAAGGTATTAGACCTTTGGATTACCTATTACGTGATTTCAACGAAGGAGATATAGTTGACATTATCATTGACTCCAGTGAACACAAGGCTATGCCACATAGAAGATATCATGGAAAAACTGGGGAAATAATAAAGAAACAAGGAAAAGCATTCATTGTTGCAATAAAACAAGGAAATGCAATAAAAAAGATTATTGCGTCAAAAGAACATTTGCGCTTAAGTCGTTCTGTTATTCAAACAGGTAATTAATGAAGTGAGTTTATGCCAAGAGAAGTTCTAAATAAGGAACCATTAACCATATCAGAAGCAATGGGTATTTTACAAGCAAGAAGTGAAGAATCTGAACTATCCTATTGGCAAAGAGTTGCATTTGAGCACGCTATGCAAAATGCTCGAATAGAGCCAGAAGAATCCAGAAAAATTGTTAAAGAGCTTATCAAGAAGCACAAAATTTCCAAGCTTTCAGCATTTACAATTGCAAATATTCTACCCCCATCAATTGAAGAATTGAAAGATCTACTTTCAAAAGAACCCAAGATACTAACAGATCAAGATATCAAAGATATTTATGATATCATAAAACCATTTGTTGATAAGTACGAAAACCAAAAATAGAGAAATGGAGTTTTTAGGGTTCATTTAAAAGAAAACAAAAACTTTTTTTGTATTCGAGATTATATATGGTGAGAACAATATGGCAAGCAAGCAAAATCCAAGGACAAATAGACGTCCTGAAAAACAATCTGATGGTGATGAATTCATACTTGGAGCAGTAACTCACATAAAGCAATTCAAAAAAGTAGAATCTCGTATTTTGGTACTTGATTATTTGCCAGAAGGTAAAGGATTTGGGCAAACTAAACAAAGAGAACCAATCGTACAAGGTATAGGCACAAAATGGTTCAGTTTGCTTGATGTTGTTGTTGACCGAAAAGGAAATTACGCAAAATTCTCTGAACTAGATTTGCCACAAACAAGTGAAAAAACTCCTGTTAAGCAAGTTAAACGCAGAGTAACAGTAAACGACTTGACTAACACAGGTTATGAATCGTTAGAGGAAGCTGTTCTTCTAATCATTAATAGAAATGAAAAACGCTTTGTATCATTCTTCAATAAAGCACAACCGATAACAAATAGGATACATTCTATGCAGTTAATACCTGGAATAGGAAAGAAACTAATGTGGGAGATATTAGATGCAAGAAAAGGTATGCCTTTTGTTTCTTTCAGTGATATTGAAGAAAGAGTCAAGATATCTGACATCAGAAAAATGATTCTTAATAGAATCAAGCAAGAACTAGAAGAAGATGAAAAGCACAGATTATTTACTGCAAGTTCTGATTCAGGTCAAAAAAGATAATATTGATGGTATAGGGTTTGAGTAATGGGCTGTTGGGACTCTTCTTCTGCTATTAAGAAACATGTTTTTGATAGTTTAAAAAAGTTGAATATAAGTCCTTCAAAACACAAAGGACAAAACTTCCTAATTGATTCAAATATAATTCAATACCAGGTTAAACAAGCTGAAATCAACCATAATGATACTGTTTTAGAAATTGGTGGTGGGCTTGGAAATCTATCTAGATGCTTAGCAGAAGAAGCAAAGAAGCTATTCATAATTGAAGTAGATAGAAGAATGGTTAGCTTTCTTCAAGAGTTTATGAGTTGCTATTCAAACACTGAAATATTACAAGGAGATGCCGTGAAGACAGAATTACCTAGTTTTACGAAGTGTGTTTCTAATCTTCCCTATCAAATTTCTTCCCCGATTACATTTAAACTTCTTGAACATGATTTTGAAATAGCTATACTCATGTATCAAAAAGAGTTTGCTCAAAGATTCTTTGCATCTCCAGGAACACGAGATTATTCAAGAATTTCAGTGATGATGAACTTAAAAGCTAGCTGTAAATATCTTAAAACAGTGAATCCTTCTTTATTTTTCCCAAAACCTCAAGTTTTTTCATCCATTGTTTCAGTTAAGAAAAAGGAAAAATCTCTTGATATAGATCACAACGATTTTGGACAGTTCATAACCTTACTCTTTACTCAAAGAAAGAAAACAGTTAGAAATGTACTTGTTAACTTGATTAAAAGAAAATCAAAACAAAGCATACTAATAGATTACGTTGTAATGGATAATTTACCACATCTAGAAAGAAGAATTTTCAGTTTAACAATAGATGAACTTGCTGATTTATATTCAGTTTTAAAAGCTAAATTAGGTGAGGATCTTTGGTCAGCTATGACTTCCCTAAGTACCAGATAGTTCTTGAAATAGATGAAGACATCTATTTCCCTGCAGAGGATACATTCGCTCTAATAGATTCTATTCGATTTAACAAAGAAGTAACATTTGTTGTTGAATTAGGGGGAGGATCCGGTATAATATCAATTGTTCTCGCTAAAAAATATCCGGATGTTAGATTTTTAATAACAGATATTTCCTATAAAGCTGTAAAAATGATTAAAAAGAATATCAATTTGAACGGAATTAAAAATCATATTGACTTAATCTGCATGGATAAACTTGATGCAAGTAATCACCTTAATCCGGATATAATTATCTGGAATCCTCCATACTTACCTAAAGATGAAGAAACAGATAACCTAAAAGCTCTTGAGAAATTAATGCTCATAGGAGGAAATAAGGGTTTTGAGGCAGCTCATGAGTTCATTAAATATCTTAAGTCACAAAAGAATCAAGCTATCTTTTATACAATATTCTCTTCTGTAGGCACAACTGACAACACATTTAACAAATTAAAGAATGAAGGAATTGATTTAGAAATTTACGATGAAGTAAAAATATTCTTTGAAAAACTATATTTGGTAAAAGTAAAAGTTTGGGATAATAATGATAAATAATAAAGCAAAACTAAATTTTGATATCATCTTAGTAGAACCTAAAATTGGTGGAAATATTGGAGCAATAGCTAGGCTCTGTCAAAATTTCAATGTTAACAAATTAGTATTAGTTGCACCTCAAATTGATCACAACAATGATGAAGCGAGACAGAGGGCAAAACATTCACATTATTACTTAGAAAACGCTGAAATATGGGAATCTCTCGAAAGTATAAGAGATACTTACTCTTTCTTGATTGGAACATCAGCAAAAGCTGGAAGAAACTACAATGTTCTTAGACAGCCTTCCTATCCATGGGAATTGCATGAAATGCTAGGAGTTACGGAAGGAAAAATAGGTCTTGTTTTTGGAAGAGAGGATAGAGGATTATCAAATGAAGAGCTACGAAACTGTGATTTTCTTGTGAATATTCCTGTTCCTGCCAAATTTAAAGTGATGAATATTTCACATGCAGTGGCAGTCGTTCTGTATGAAATTTGGAAACTGATTTTTCAAAAAGAAGTGAAATTAACTGAAGAAAAGAGTTCAAATAGTAAAGAAAGAGAAATTCTATTTGATACATTCAAAGAGATAGTGGAAGCATTACCTTATGAAGAACATAGGAAACCTATTGTTTTTCATAGTTTTACAACAATGATAAATCGAAGTTTCTCTACTAGTGAAGAAATCCATTCATTAATTGGCATATTTAAAACCATTAAGCAAAATTGTTCTGAAAAAATAGAGGAGTGACAATATTTGAAACAAAAGGATATTGAGATTTTTTTAACTCAACTTCAATCTTTTAAGAATCCTAAATTACATCTTGAACAATACCAAACTCCTCCACGCATAATTGCCATGATTTTATGGAGAGCTCTTCAACTAGAAAATTTAAAAAACAAAATAGTGGGAGATCTTTGTTGTGGAACAGGATTATTTGGAATAGGTGCAAAGCTTCTAGGTGCAAAAGAAGTTCATGGAATTGAAATAGATAATGATGCTATTGAAATTGCTAAGGAAAACTCAAAAAAAGCAGACGTAAAAATTAATTTCATTAACAAGGATGTCAGAGAGGTAGAGAAGTCATTTGATACTGTATTCATGAATGCTCCTTTTGGAATACAAGGAATTGTTAAAGATCAGGAATTTTTATTCTCAGCTCTAAAAATGTCCAAAGTTGTATATTCAATTCATCTTTATCAAGAAAAAAATATTGACTTTTTAACAAATTATGTTAGAAGACAAAAGAGAGAAGTAAAAGAGGTAATAAAAGCTGAATTTGAAATTCCTAAATCTTATAAATTTCACAAGAAAAAATATCATGTGATAGAAGCAGCAATTCTACGAATTGTTTAGAAGAAAAGAGATTTAGCTCCACTTTTACTAACTTTTAAGTAATTGTCGTCTGTATTTTGAATATTTTTTCTCCTTTTCCAAAGAAAATCGTGCTGGTTGTGGAGACACAACTCGACCACTACAGTGAGGACAAGTTTTTTCATTCAAAGTATATTTTTCACACTTAAGACAACGATATATAGATTTAGTCATTATTATTTCACTTCAACAACTTTTACTGAAGTTTTGTAATCTGAAAGGCAGTTTTCTATATTCTCAACTGCTTTTGACATTAATTCTTCTGCAAGCTCATAATCTCTAGCTTGAATTTTAAATCTGTACATTGGTGATCCTCTAGTAAAGACACTCATACTAAGTTCTTCTTCTTCAGCATCTATTTCTTCCCTCGCTTTTTTTGCTTCACTCAAAGCTTTCTTTATCAAAGTTATTCCATTACTTTCCCAACACATAATCTCTAAATCTCTAGTGATGTTAACTTTGGGAATAGTAAGATTTTTCTTTGCTATTGAAGTGAGAATAGTAGCCCATTCCTCAGGAAGTTCAGCTTCTATAAATGAAGCTTCTCCTCGAAATAAGGCGTCTTCGAAACCATTGTACAAACTTCCATAAAAATCAGTTAGTAGATCTTCCACTTCGGATCTAGCAGTTTCCAAATTTACTTTCTTTTTCTTTGCTGCCATTTCTAACAGAGTCAATCCTGTTTTATATCGTTTCCAATCCTCAACTTTTGACCTTTTTAAACCGTCTGAAACTCGTTTTATACTAATATCAATTTGATGTTCTTTTATTCGCATAACTCTGCCAACAACTTTCTTCCCAATCCTCATTACATTTCTGATATTTCTAACCCAGGTTGAGCTTACTTCTGAAACGTGACAATATGCTTGAAGATCTTCATACTCATCGAGATCAACATATACTCCATGATCGAAAATCGTTTTTACTGTACCTATAACTAAATCTCCATATTCTGGAAGGTTTCTTCTACTCATATAAACCAGTATCAGGTCTATATTGTTTATTTAAAAAGTTACTTTCCTCTCACTTAAATCAGCAAGTTACTTAAATGTAGAAACAATTTGGTTTACTTGTGAAAGAAAATATAAGAACAATTGGAATAGATGATTCTGCCTTTAATAGGGATAAATCAACTGAAACTTTTGTTTTTGGTGTAATTGTAAGAGGTTATAGTTTGGTTGAGGGAGTGTTAAGAACAGAGGTTAAGATTGATGGTACAGAAGCAACAGACAAAATAATCTCAATGATTACTAATAGTAAATTTCACGAACAATTAAGGGCAATTTTTATAAGAAGTTCAACAATTGCAGCGTTTAATATTGTAGATATGAATCTTCTAAACAAGAGAACCTCCATCCCAGTCATATCTGTATTATCGGAAATTCCAGAAGAAGAGGGGGTTAAGAAAGCACTTTCCAGGTTTTCAGATTGGGAGTATCGTTTAAGAATACTAAATGAGAATCCATCAATTGAATACATCAAATTTAGAAATAATGAAGGAAGAGATTGTGAAGCATTGGTTCAACAGATAGGATTACGCGATAAATCTGAAATTAAGAATCTTCTTCGAGTAACTTGTTATTCAAGTTGTATTCCTGAAAGTCTTAGATTGGCTGACAAGATTGGTCAAAGTTTTAAAGAATTTACACTAACTAGTTAAGGTACTATCCCTAGTTTTTCACAGAGAATATTAATCAGAAAAGTAAAAGATATTGCACATAGTTCTTTTTCCTGGTCTTGAAGTAGGGTTTTGTTTTGGTTTATGGATTTTGATAGAATCATAATCATGTCACCAATTACATTTTTGTTTTTTAGATAAGTATAGGCAATGAAAGCTTCAACGGCATCGCCAATATCACCTGCATTTTTTCTAGTTCCTACAAATTCTCGCAAAAGAGAATTTCTACATGCTTGTGCTAAACTAGAATCCCAAACTTTTACTCCCTTCAATATCCGGGTGCTTTCATAAATAGCAGCATTGTAGATGAAATTTACAATTGAATCCCCAAATTTTGCAAATTCCTTGTTTGAGAGTATTGTTCTTAATTTTGATGTAAAATGAGTTGGTGTGTCCAAAGACTCCACCTTTTATTCTATTTTTACTTTACACAAATCAATAAATTCTTGTGCTTGTTTTTCCAATCTTTCTAATGCTCTATTGACAGCTTCAATGGGTTTGGAAGTCTTTTTTTTCATTTTTACTTGGAATACCAATGATTCATAAAAGGATTCATCTCTCCAATACCCAGAAAAATCCACTTCATCATCTTGTAGTAATTCTTCACGTAGAAGGTTAAACAAAGTATGAGGATCTGTTTCCTTAACATTAAATTTAATATATCCTGCTTCTTGTTTTAAGATATTAACCTGCATTTATAAGCCTCGCATTTCCTTTAATTATTCAATTTATATATTTTACCAGTCTTGCTATTTTTGATTATTAGTATACAGTTGATTTATTGATGATTCTTCTTTATTGAATTCTTCAAAATCAGAGTCTGTTGATTCTTCTGATAAAATCTCAATTAAATCAGCTATACATTTCTTTGGTTCATAATTTATTGAGACTGTCTTCTGTTGGGTTTTGAAGTAATCTAGTTCCAGACCTTTCTCCAGTACAAAATTGGGAGATAAATTGGTACAATAACTAATTGTTGCTAAAACACGTTTCATAACTTGTGTCCTTACATTCAAAGGGGTTTCCTGAATTAGATTATGTAATTGTACTAAGATTTGCTGAACTTCTCTCATGGTAGCTTTAGTAATTAGATTTTGGTCTTCAACCATAGAATGAACACCTGAATATTGAAGCACTGTACTAAGTGTTTCCAATGAAATTATCTTCGAACCTATTCGTTGAATTAATTTTAGATTGTGATTATAGTAACCTTCCTTATTGGGGGTAAAAGACTGTAAAAACATTCGTCCATAAGATTTAACCGTTATTACCGATTGAGTTACAACTTCTTTTTCACCATATAATCGAATTCTTACAACTCCTTGCTTATAGGTCAAAGTAAATTCCACATATTTTAAAGCATCAGATAATAATTCGATAAAACTCTCAAGAAAATTCTTATCAGAAATATTAACATACACTTCTTTTGTAGTTGTTCTTGCCAAACAAATCACCTGCTATTTCTTAGAAAGGGGTATTATGTTTTGAATGCTAGATTTCCGCTTCCATAATCAATAGTTGTTTTTCTTTGTCCTATGTTGGAACATTCTGAACATTTGATTTTATTTCTACCAATCTTATCTGAACTAGATCCACAAATTGAACAAGAAGCAAGTACTACACCGAGTTGAGAACCTATAAGAGACCCTTGTAATGGTATGGTTTTAGCATCTATAACCTTTGCACGTACTATATCAGATATACAAACGGCGTCATCAGCAGTGTCCAAATACTCTTTAGAAAGTTGTGAAATATGAATAACCATTGTATAAGATGGATAAATTAACCTGTTGTTGACATAACTTACAGATACAGTAGTCATTTGACGGGATACGTTTACAACAGTTCCAAGTACAATATCATTTATCTTGGGTATAACAGCTGCTTTTGGTTTAGACAAAACAGAAATTTCATGTCTTTCCAAATCTATAACAACTATTCCAGTAACAGAAGAATAAACGTAATTATCTTCAGAATAGGTACCGAATCCACCAATAAACTCTTCTGTAACAGCTAAGCGAGTACCAGGAAGCACCAATTTTTCAGAGTCTTTTATTCTATCGTAGATTTCTATTGTCATTCAATGTCACATACACTCTTTTTCATTATGAAAAATTATTGAATAAAATACCTTTCCATTATTAACAAAGAAGTAACATAGATTTTATTGTAGTAAGAATATATTACTAGTTCTGTATTTTTCACAATCAGAATTCTTTACTACAAATCAAAAAATATTTAATCTAACTATCTTTTTCATAGTTGATGGCAACTCCTGAATTTGGAACTATTAGTGCAACAAGGATGGAACTACTAACCACTAGAGCTAAAATCCGTTTAGCACAGAAGGGTCATGATCTCCTTAAAGAGAAAATGATGTGTTGACATATCATAAAGTGACATAATTATGCAATAGAGAGGGTAAAACCATTGAACTCATTATAATAAAGATAGATTTTGAGAATAAAACCGAAAAAAAGATTCAATAATCAGACTAAATTAGTCCAAAGCATAATTTTCTCAATTGAATTGTTTTTTGAAATAAAATAATCATCGTCTCTGTAGATTTTTCTATGAGCATCCGCAGTATTTTCACCATTTCTTACCAATTCAGCGAATTTAAGAGCTTTTGATAACTTTCTAGAAGAATCTTGTAAAGCATCAAATACAAGTGTTTTTTGTATTTCATTAGTAAAATTCCCATTTTTATCTATTATTCCTGCTGGAGTAAGGATTCTGCAATTGAATATGTGTCCTATTGTTGTTTGTTGGTTACTCAGAGAAAATGGAGCATTTACTTTATTTTCAGAGATTATTTTATAGTTGTAAGTTCCCTTTATATTCCTACGTAGAATACCAATATTTTGACAATAGACTACAAAACTTTTGAATTTAAGAGGTTCTCTGAGAATTAAATGATTCTTTCCACCTAAATCCTCTATTTGTTCTCCTATTGTTAGCTGTGATTTGTATAGGTAATCAAAATTTACTAAATGTTCTAAAGCTGCAACAATTTCAAAAGAATCTTCAATTTTCTTTGAATAGATTTCTTTTCTCAATACATCTCCTCTAAGACCACCCTTCAAGCTAATTTGCTTGTAATCAGTATAGTGATTCTTAACAATTGATATTGCTTGAAGCAAGTTATCAATGATAGTTTTATCTAGTTTTTTTGTTATTTTATGTTGATTGTCATATAGTATATTTCCATACATTGATACTAAACGTTGGTTAACAAGCGCAGCTTGCCTATTTCCTGCACCACTTATTAGAGTAATAAAAGATAGTTCAGGATATTTCCAATCTTTAAGACGTGTAAGGGCACTTAAAAATTCGTAAGGGATGGCAAAGAGTTTGAGCATGTTTTCAGGATTATTTGGCTGAAGATGTTTGGAGATAGGTATTATGTTCAACATATCACTTGATAACAATCCTTTTAGTAATTTATTTTTCTTTAGCATCATAATAGAATTTTCAGCAAAATCAAACTGTAAACTTTTTCTAGAATATTGTTTTTCAGACAAGAATTTCCATATTTCTTCTGCTAATTTAATATTTGTTGATTGTATTACCTTTTGGAGAGACAAATCCAATGTTGAATAAAGTGTTAACATGTCATTATATACAGTACGGATTCCATTAGATAAAATATGATCTGTCTGTTTTGCGTGTTGATTAATGATATCAAAGGTTTTCATTGATAATTCCTTAATATGTGTTTGATCTTCTTTATTCCTTCTTGTTGTTACAAGTGAGAGTATATCACCCTCACCCAGATTGTATTTTGAATAGAATTCATTTGCATCTCTCATTGATAGTCTGTAACGAAATAAAATTAGTTGTATACTATCCAAAGGATTATGGATAAGCTGATTTGGCACATATTTTCTACCATTCACACGATAGAGCTTTGTCCCATTTTCATTTGTTTTATAGAAATTATTATCTGCAATATAACCAGCAAGATGAGTCTTACCATATTTATTCCTTTTTACATCCTGATTAGTATAAATTTTAAGTAAATTTTGAGAATACCGTCTAGAGGTTTTGCTTGCAGTAGTGAAATAGTGAGTGACTTGCAGTGGTTTCGGATAGGGGACATTGTTAGAATCTTTTATCACTTTGTTTCTATATTGAACTGGTATCTTTTCTGTTTTATCAAAATAATTGACAAATAGCTCTAGATTTGGTGAATATCTGTATAAATCATCATAGTATTGAATTGTCTCTGATATTTTGGAGAGTAGAATGTCTACATCAAATTCTGAAGTAGAAGTAAAGGGTAAAGAATCTATTTCATATAAGAGTTGGTAAATTACTCTAGTTTTTTCCTTGTTGTGCTCTAATTCAGAGATTTGTTCTTTTGAGAGTTTTGTATCTTTATAAGCACCAATAATATACTCTTTTAGTGCTTTAAGTTTAGAAATTGCAATATCAACTGGATAGTGAGCTATTGCAGCTTCATACTTTATTTTATCATCTACTATCTTCGTTTGAGCTTCGATTATTGGCAAATATCTTGTTAGTAAAAATTCGAACATAGTTTTTCGGTGGTGTTTGATAATTGTTTCAGATGGAATGTTGTTTTGCTCTTTTTCATAATTCCAACAAGGTAAAATTCCTTTTGATAGATCAATCCAACCAGGTAAGATTTCACGTCCACTAAATCTTAAAACTTTAGTATGTGGAACTAAATCTTCGCCTCTTAATGTTAGATAGTATTTATTTTTATGAAAAACTGGATTCCAGAACGATTTCGGGCTAATAATTGTGTTTGTATTTGAAAACACAAAATCGCTTTGATTCTCATCATATACTAGTAAATTACTAATTGGTTCAATTTTTTGAGTATAATTTATTGAATCTTTATTTTCAATAATAATAACGAATCGTTCATTCCCAATCTTACATTTATGTATTTCAGATAAGTTTGAATCAGTTTCATAGTTAAGAAGAAGAAGCTTTCGATTCTGTTCATTCTTTGGAAGGTTTCTTTCAATTAATGCATATTTTTTCATTAAATCTGTTAGAGTTAAAAATCGCAATTCTTTCTTTTTATGCTTAGACAAACCATAAACAATTAATTGGATGTTTGTAATAGATTCAAAACTATGAGATGTATAAAAGCCAAAATCAACTATGGTTTCTGGAGATATAAGTTTTTCACTTTCAAGTACTTTTTGTATTATCCTTACATCTACTTCAGGATAGAAATTTGGTAAGATAGGCACTTTATTTCGCAACCTTGCAGGACGATTAATAGTTGACCTTTCGCCTATTTCTTGATAGTTTGCAAAAATCTGTGTATTTAGAAAGTTGTTTTCAAGATTGACACCGATTGATTTTATCATTGCATGATCAAAAGCCATTGATAGCAAATCTAAAGATAACCACATTCGTTTAAAATCATTCACTGTTCTGTAAACTGTTGATTCCGCATCACTTGGCACTTGTTTTATTTTCTGAAAAATCCCATGTTCGTCCATTAAATGATGAATGTGAGGAAAAATTTTATTTTCTATCCTTTCTTTTATTTCCTTATATGATTCATTTCCAGAATATAACTGATAAGAAAGATTTAGAAAATCCACTTTTTTATTATCAATATAAACTGGAATATCACCTAAAGTTCCAAAAATGAATAACTGCCCAATATTTTGAGATTTTAATTCACAGACAGTGTTAAAGAGATGCGAAGGTGACATCATTGAGGAAGATCTATCCTTAAAACTTACTAGAGAACTAGGAGTTATTAAATCAGTTCCTGAACGAGTATTGTAAAAACTTTCTAAACTTTTCTCATCCTTTAACCTTAAATTTATGGCGTTATATGTTAATGCAAGTTGTTTTGTATCAATAGTTAGAAAAGGAGGTTTATCTGAAGAAGAACTATTAAAGCAGAAAATTCCATCTTGGTAAATTCTATTATCATTTTTTGAACTAGTATTAATTATAGGTACAGCTTTTATATTTCCTAGAAATGGAAGTTCAATAACTCCAAATATAGTTCTGAAAGTATACCGAATGTTTTCCCATTTTTTCCATCCATCAGCTATATTTTTCACATTTTCTAAGTATAAATTTGCAAGCCATAGATATTTAAAAATAGAATATATAACCTCAGCAAAGGAACACTCACCTTTTAGAATATTTGTATCCTTCATTTTGAGCTCATATATTTTTAGATAATATCTAGCAATTTGAAATGCGAATTTATCATCTAATTTGTGTTTTTTTATCAAATCCACTACTGATATCCATTCTTCTTTCAAACCTAGTACTTGAAAAAATTCTTTATACTTACTGTAGCTTAAATTTCTAGTTAGAGAGTTGCTAAAATGCAAAAAGAAATCCATATAATCATCAACATCATCAATTTTGACATCACCTCTATTATTGAAAAAAACATTTGCATATTTCTTAAAATCCAATTTACTAGTTCTTATTTTTAGTTTATATCTAAAGTAATCTGTAAGAATAGGTGTAGTTAACCAGTTTAGTGTTGATAAACGTTTATTGTAATAGTAAAAATCATCAAAGCTCGAGCTTATTGGAATTTTTTTAGGAGTTTGATTTTCGTTATCAACATTGTTGTGGGGAGTTTTTTCACTATTCACATTATTCTTATTATATTTAGATATTAATTCTCCATGTTTTTTTTGTGAACGAATATCAAGATATAAGCTACTCATTTCATTTGTTGAACTACGTTTATAGATTTGCTCCTCAATAAAGTATTCACCCAAACCTGAATGGTCATTGGAAATAGCTATTAATAGGTTGTGTGCAAGTTCGAGCGAAATATGAAAACGTTCAGCAAAACGATTTGCAGAGACCTGAATTTCTGGAGTGATTTTATAGATAATATAATTGAGAAGTTTCTGTTTATAATCATTATATTGTTCTTGAGATAAATCTTCTCCCACAGTTCTATTCACAGTTAAATTAGAAGTAGTATCTGTTATTTCAGACTCTTTGTTTTTGAAGAAGAACTTAACAATCTCTTTACGTTGTTCATTTTCGGTTTTCCTTAAATATTTTAAAAACACAATAATGGATAGAAATAAGCAAAGAAGAACTACAACTTTAAAGATCTCGACCATATAACCATTGCTTGAGAGGTAAAGTAGAAGCAATATACTAGAGGGGATATAAATAATGAAAATAACTATTCCTAAGAGTTGGGAAACTAAAAACAAATCCTTATAGAAAGTTGAAGTTAATGACAAAAAAAGTGCTGAGAGAGTTACAAAACTTGAAACTAACACACAAATTATGAAAGAATAAAATCCCCATTTTCCCAAATCAGGATGGATTAAGTTTAAGTTGTAACTATTGGCAATAGTAACGAATTCTTCTGCGATTCTACCCAGAGTTTCAGCTTTCAAACCAAGATAGCAAATAGATGTGGGAAGTAACCACACCCTGAAAAAAGATTCTTTTGCTTTTAACCACCATTTCTTAGGAAAACGTACGATCCTCTTGAATCTTGTTAGTTCTCTTTCTTCCTCTTCATTCTCTTGAACAGTTCTTCCTTTTTCTTTTCTTCTCAGCAATCCTTGACTAAAGATAATGACGAAAAAGAGCAAGAGACAACCATATTCTATGTACAAGATTGTTGATTTGACAGGCGAAAGAGGGTTGCTATCCTGATATTTTGGGATGTCAAATGGATTTGGACTACTAGTATCGTTCAAATACTCTGAAAACTTGTATTTCAGATCATTCAGTATAACAGCAAATCCGTCACCATAGATAGATAAAATAACTGTAACCTCATACAAGTTGGAATAAAAGATTTGTTGCTCATTAATATTAACCTGCTTTTCATAAGAAATCTGAGTATCAATAACAGTTAATAGATCAACCTTCATGAGAACATCAATTTGCCTAACGGCAGAACCAAACTCATTTAACAAAGAAAATGAGAGAGAAATATTACAATGTAAATAATCTGGTGTAACTTCACAATAATCTTTGAAGATAAGAATTAGCGGTTCGGAAGAGGGTGTGGAATAACTCTCGTTCTCAACCAATACTCTTTCTAAACTACCTTGTTCTTGGAGTTCTGGTAAAGGTTCGATACTGACATAGCTAGAGTTGAGAAGGTAGAAAATCCCCGGTTCTTCTGCAATCCCTTGAATTCTGAAAACTAGAGCATCATCTGAATGGATTAAAGGAGATTTCACGGATATTGTCAAAGGACTAGGAGCTTGACCATCGGCAATTATCTCTCCTGAATCTAAAGACTTTTCACCAATATTGATTTCATAGTTTATCGAAGTTGCTACAGCGCTATGATAACCATAATCCATTTCCATTTCTAGAATCTGTTCTGAATAACTCACAATCGGTTTTAAAGGAGATAAGTCAAAAGTATGGTCAAATTCATTCCTTTCCCACTTAAAGCAAGTATAAGTATTTTCAGGGAGAAAATCTTCAAAATCTATTCCTTTTCCAGACAGATTTATCTTAGAGAATTGTATTTCTCCTATACATATCTCAACCACAAAATCAATTGTTAAGTAATTTATTCCTGAATCAACCGCAAGCATAAAGGATTCTGTTGTAAGTTGGTTTTCTCTGAATTCTCTAGTACTTCTCAGCTGATCGTTAACATATAGTTCAAAATGTTGTTTGTAAGCTGTAAAATCATTAGCTTGAAAAGAAAGTGTAAGATTAACATTATCGAAATTCTCCGAATTGTTGAAAACAGTAGTAACAGTTCGTATCTCACTTGAGGATGAACTGCCCATAAATCTTAACCAGTTAGGAACAACAGGAAAAGAAGAACCATACTCTGTAACGATTGCTGGCTCTATCCGCTCTACATTTGAATAGCTGAAGATTCGGATAGAACCAGATTCATACCACAATGAAGTTTGAGCTTCAACGGTAATTAGGACATCCATTTCTCCACTAAAACTTTCAGGATAAGAAAAGAATTGAGTAAGATTGTGTCCTAGATGATCTTGAAATAAACGTTCAATTAAGAAAGACACTTCTATTTCTCCAAAAGTAAAAACAATTCTTATACCCTCATTATTTGTTTTATCACCTGAAGTAGTGAAAAGCACAGTTAAACAATTGAATTCGTGTAACTCAAGTTGAAGATTACAAGATATTTGTTGTTTATAGTAGGTGGAATTGTAATCAATATAAATATCTGGAAAGGAAAAAAAGGGTGGGTTGTTCTGTTCAAAGTGATCTGAATGAGTTAATGAACTTGTGTAGTTTAGGAGAATTAAGCTTGTAAATAATAGTATTACTGAAATCCCTATTCTACATTTTTTCATTGTCTAACTAGTATATTTTTAGTTTGATTTATAAAGTAGAGAAAATATTGAAACAAAAAGACTGATGAAAATCACCTTGTAATCTCATTTATTTTCAATAAGCAAAGTGAAAATATCGTCATCTACTTTGTATTTCTTAGTTTTGGATATTTAGTATTCTGAATATTTTACTTAGATACTTCTTTTTGATTATACAGTGATTTTTTCCTTGTGTTATTCGCAACCATTAATGAAAATAGCAAAAAGAATACTATTGGGAATATGAATGAGATACTCGTTACTTCTGTAGGATTATAATCGAATTCTATGTAAGTTATATTCAGCACACCAGAAGATACGTTAATTGTTGTAAGTAATACTTCTGCTTTAGTAGTATTTAACCACTGATAAGCAGTATTGATTGGTCTCCAAAGAGTGTAATTGCCATCTGGAAGTTGATCTAAATCCGTTTGATTAATATAGAACATAACATAACTATATTCAACTGTAATGCCCGGTTGATAAGTATGTTTCATAACTGTTGAGTGTACATATCCTAATCGTTCAAATTCCAATGATTGGTTCTCAAGTGATGCATTGATGATAACCTTTGGTAAATAATCAGATATTTCAGTGACTGTTTGATTTTCAGTTTCTTTATTTAAAATTTCTACTGTTACATTGATACCAAACAAAGTGGTATTGGGTTTGCTAAAATATGAATTGTGAAGTTCAGAAACTTCAGAAATTTCTGAGACTCTAGAAGCAATAGTTGATTCCTCCCCTTCTACTACCAGTACACAAGGGAGTAAAAGTGTAAATACTATTAACGATATAGCCAAGAATTTACCAGATTTTGTATTCATAACATCCTTCCTCCTTATTCTCTAATTCTAGCAACTGGTTTTTAATTATACTAGTACAATAGCACATATAACCATTTAGATTGCTAATCTCCCCTCCGTATATGCTCTCCCATAAGCTAAGTAAGCATCAACGTATCCATATCCCATTTTTTGGTCAAAAATACTTCTTGAACTAGCATATTGAAGGATATCTATTACCTTTTGCACCGTAGGATCTGTATAAGAACCTAACCCATTATGGTATCCAGTTATAATTAATGCAATTATCCCTGCTAAGTAGGGTGTGCTAATACTAGTTCCTGCCATATATACCCAAGTTCCTCTGTAAACATCAAGTATAATATCTCTATAAGGTTGTGTTAAAACAGGTATTCCGTTTCCGGGTGCAAGCCAATTAACTATGTGGTTTCCAGCTGTATAATCTTCAAACCAAGATGATAAATCTGTTCTCTGGTGTTTTATAGACTCACCTGGTCTATTTTCGTGGTCAACTGAACCAATAGTGTACCAATCTGTATAATATTGATTATACATAATATATTCTCCTACTGCTGTTTCATAGTTCAAGTAACTCCCACCATTACCAGCAGCACAAACCATCATCACACCTTTATCATTCAAGCTATCCCAACTATCAAAAATTGCACTTGTAGCATAATCACTAAATGTTGCAACTGAACAGGAAATAATATCTATATCAAGTGATGATTGGTATGTGTCAATCCAATTCCAAAGTGATTCATCGTTTAATTCAAATCCATAGGTGTCATATTTAAAAATTGATACAAACATTTGAAGATCAACAAAAACCACTTCTACATCTCTTGCAATTGCTGCAAGTGCTGATACAACAGCAAAACCATGACCATAAACTTTCTGTGTATATGGAAGATTATCGGGGTTTGTAATCCAGTTAATTGAATCATCTGTGTCTTCTGTAACAAATCCAACGATATCCACATTAGCTTCTGGGTTTTGCTCTAGTGCTTTCCATTCCCACCGATGAAGTCCATCGTCAATTACCACCACAGTAACATGATCATCAATATGTATCCCACATTCATAGACTACAATATCTGCGCCAGTATAAGTATACGCACCATCTTGAAGCTGACCAACTTTTACAGATGGATTTGGAACATCTTCGGTTATTTCTCCATTCAAAGTTATTTTCATATGCGGTTTTCCAATACTAAATAAAGGTGTTACACACATTAGTATAATCAATAGCAAAAAATAGATTTTGTTATATCGCATTACTTTTCTCTCCTTCCTTTATATTTTGTACACTTTTTATTTGTTTAAGGAAATATAAACATTTCTTAAAAACAGGACAATAACTCCTGTTTCAAAGAACACATTTTCAGATATGTTGAGCAGCTTATATTCACTCCTTTGAAAACATATTAGCCTTGAATAAATCTACTATTTGAACACAAGTTTGGATCATATTGTTATGTGGAGAAAGAATCTTTGAAAATTCTGAAAATATCCTTAGTAATGAAAGAAGAGACAAAATCAACATGTTTTGAAATTTCTGAATGGGTAATTCTAGTTGTATCTTAAATAATCTCATAGGTTAAAACTGAGGATTTTTTGATATACTGAGCAAAATACTTATCCACAGTATAAAAAACCGCTACAGTAAAGGTATAAGGGGGATAGTGTTTGCGTTTGGATGCAGGGATTTTCTGCAATATTTGATCACTTATAATTAGTAGAAGTTTTTTATATGCTTGAATATTCATCTTGTATTTATTTAACAACCTTGCTCGTACCTTTAGGCTAGAACTAATAAGTGAAAGAACAGTTGGGATATAATCTTCACTCTCTAGAAAAACTGTTTTTACTTCTTTTAATTCTAATTCTCTCAACAACTTTACTAATTGGCTCTCTGATATACTTTGTCCCATAATTTTGAAAGCTGTGATGATTTCCATGGGTATAATATTACACTTATGTTCTCTTAAGGCAAAAAGTAAGCATAAAGCAGATAAGAGGATAGTATTTGAGATATTTTCTTGATATACTTCACTGTAATTTTCAAACAAGAACAAAGCTCTGTTCTTTGTTTTGGAAGGTATACTAAAGAACTCACAGACAGATTTTATCAGTTCCTGTTGGTTTGCATTTTGTGGTAATGGCTTCAATCCTTTAGCCATACCTAGGTGAGTTCTGATATCTGCATATAGATCATCAGTGCAGTATTTTAAAGCAAATTCAGAATGTTCTCGAATGGTAAATTCTGCCACTCCAGTATATTTTGCTGTTAGTTTCTGTGTTAGAGCACTACCTCCTTTTAACATAAGCTGTGCAAAGCGTTTATCGACAACATAGACAACAGCTGTTGCAAAAGGTCGAGGTCTTCTTCCTCCACGATCTTTAAGACTTATGTTTTCGAGTAGACGATAACTTAGCAATCTGAGAATATTTTCATATACTCTAACATTTATTTTGTACTTACATAGGAGTCTATCAATAATGACTGGACTTTTGCAAAGATCAGAACAAATCTGGGAAACATAGTCTTAACTTCTCCTTAAAGAAGTTCTAATTTCTAACCTTTCCTTTAGTTTGATAATTGTTCTAGCATAAACTCTGTGCTTGAGTTGTTGGTATGTGGTTACCAAGTCCTTTAGGGTAGTGGGGCATTTATTTTCTCTTATTGCTTGGAAAACACATACAGCAGATAATAGCACATGGTTAGCTATCTTTCCTTTGTATTTATCCTTATATTCCCTATATAGAAATCGTGATCTATCTTGAGTTTTCTTTGGAAGCTGTAGTCTTACTAAAACTTCGTCTAAAATCTTTAAAGTTCTGTAATCCGTTTCTTTTCCTTTAATAGCTCCAGGGTCATGATAGAATTTTCTTAGTTTGCTAAATTTCATTTGTTGTTTTGAACCAAGAGGTGACTTATTCGCATCTTTAAAGAAATATTCTTCCGCTCTTCCAATAGACGAACCTAAAGAGCTTACTCTTGCAATTTTGTTATCTACAGAAGTGTAATGTGTTCCCTTGAAGCCAGTATCAGGTTGTTTTTCTCCACCAAGCTGAAACCCACTTTCACATGAATTCGTCTTCATAAGCATTTAGTGCTGCAATCCATCCCCTTATGTGAGAACCATCATTAACACGTCTTTTAAAGGAAACTCCTCTTTTTTTCAATGATGAGAAAAGATTGTCTGCATTCTCCAGTATTTCTATTGCTTCTGTGTATCTTTTTGATTTATCAGGACTACTAACTTCTGTTTTCATTTGATCACAACAATATATGTAGTGTCTATAACTATATCTTCTCCAAGGTATTGTAGCAGGAGAATCACCATCAAATAAGCTATTGTCGAAGGGAGATGGTGATCTTATAAGTTCATATAAATCATTTTTTCTTTGAAATAGTAATTCTAAATCAGAATCAATGTCTAGATCTGTGAGTAATTTGTGTGAATAATATTTGTCTTTTGGTGTTCTCACTTCTTTTTCTTTACTCCAACGTTCTGTTTCGAATGTTCGTAAGTTACGATGGTGACCCGATGCATATTTCGTTATTCCTGTAACTAACATGGGTATTATGCTCTGTGCAGAATACCCCATAATAATATCAATGTTATTGTTGACTAAATGGTGGAGAAATTTCATAACAAGATACATATTTGCTTGATTTGTCCAAAGAAATTTCTCTTCTTCTTCAAGTTCCAAAACTAGATAGATACCTTTATAGCCAAGATTTGTTACTAAACTTAAAATTTTATCAAAGTAATCACTATCTAGTAGCGTTCTTATGTGAAATTGCAATGTTAAATAGATAGGTCGTCCTTCTGATTCAGCTACTTCCCTGAATTCGTTAGCAAAGTCAAGACTTTGTCTGAAATTTGCTAGAGAAAATGTTTTTCTATAAATAGCTGGAGTTAATATAATATCAGCATCAAAAATCAACTGGGTTTCAACAAGTTTGTTATGAAATTCTTTCTGTTTTGAACTATTAGAATAAAAATCATCTGTTTCAAAGTTATCTATATAATATGGATAACTAACTACATTATCATGATCAAATTTTGGAAAATAAAATTGTGGATCAAAGATAATAGAAATATCTGGTTTGATTTTACGTACATCTTTCACAAATTTTTCACATCTATTAAATTTAACATCTTTGGGACTTAAGATAATTCCATCACCAATTCCTAGACTAATTAAATTGGGAATCATTTCTAGCTGTCCATGTCCCATTTGGAAATAGAATTCATTATTCATTTTCTAAGCACCTTTCTAGATTTTCTATAGCTTTCTTTGCATTTGTTGGTCTTTCATAAGGATGATAATTTATCATCATATCTAAAGAATCAAAAAGACAAGATTCATTCTTAAAGTATTTTTTAAAAGAAGATTTTTTTTCCATTAATATATTTTCATCTCTTGAATTTTCTGAATTAGCAATGTCAAAAGGATGTTTCCCCGTATAAGATTCAATAAGTGTAATTCCTATGGAGAAGATATCTGTTCGAATGGATTGTAACTCTTTGTCATAATTCAACAACTCAGGAGCCATGTATCCTGATGTTCCTGGTCCTCTCCCAAAAAAAGGGATAGTTATAGTAGAATCATCTTTGAATTGTGCTATTCCAAGGTCTAATAAACATGCTTTCTTATCTTCTGTAATAATGATGTTTTCTGGTTTTATATCTCTATGAACAATACCAAATTTCCACAATTCTTCTGCTGCCAATAAAAGACACTTCCCTATTTGAATGAATTCTTTTTTGGTAAAATCATTTTTCTTGTTAACGATTAAGTCCCGTAAATTGTCTCCTTCTATGAAATCCTCAATGTAGTAATAGCACATCTCCCCATTGATAGCAATAAAATTTGCAGCTAAGAGTTCTACTAAATGTGGTGACTTTACATTAATCATAGCTTTAAGTTCTCTTGAAATCCTTTTGAGTTGTTTTTTAATGTTCTTATCTTTTTTCAAAATAATAATCTTCAAAGCAACGATTTTATCATCCAAGAGGGCTTTAAAGACCTGTTTTTGTCCACCCCTTCCAATTACATTCTTTATTTCGAGCTTAGGAAAAAATACTTGAATATCTTCGATAGAAAAATTAGCTACAGTCATAATTTGAACCTCGCTTCCTAAAGTGGTATTCATTTAAATGCAGTAAAGCAATTTCTGAATAAGGAGTAATTGTCTTAGATTTTTTCAGAATTAATGGAGTATTTTTTTCAACAATTATTAATCCAATTCCTTTATTTGCTAATAATTCAGTGTATTTGTAGATATTAGTTGAATAATCAGGATCCAAGAGAATGTATCTTTTATTTGCAAAAGACGAGGTTTGAAGAATTTGTTCTAGTGCTCTTCTAATATTTTTAATCTTTGCTTCTATAGCGATAACGTCACTAATGTGAATTTTATATTTTTTCGATATTATGTAGTTTTTTGCGTTCTCCTTTACATAACCATTTTTAATTAGGATTTTGATGTTCGATTTGAAAGATTTCGAGCAAAGAATATTTTGTAATTTATCTTTTTCAATAGTTTTGTTTTTAGCTAGATGGAACAATATTTGAATCTGAATTTTATTCTTTAATGGTTCAATCAATCCAGATTTCAAGCGCTTTTTTAGCTTTTTTTTGTTAATGTTTGCAAGAACTATATCTGCTCTCCCTGAATTATATGGGTACTCACATATTATATCATAATTATTGAATTCATATTCCTTGAACATATTAGTTAAAAAGTTGTCTACTAATTCAACCTCCTTACTGAACATTTTAATCAACTTACTTATTACACTATAGTGTATTACATTTAACTTTTTCGGAGGGTGTATTGAAACTTATAGATTAATTTATTTTCGCTCAGATCTTTACTCTAGAAATTAACATTTAGTAGAAATATGTGCTTTGTAAATTATTATGAATTGAGTGATTTGATTTATGAAATCTGATGTCTTCGATGAAGAAAGTTTTGTAAAGACATGTATGAAATCTATTCGGCATCATTATCAAATATTATATGAAGATCAAATCTATTTTTAGTGGAATTATTATCCCCGCTTTAAGAAATATCTTATACAATATAGCACTAGAATTACTAAATTTTGAAGATACTTTAGAAAGTTTTTTTGTAATATTTGTGAACTACGTATGTACAAATATCTCTTATTAGGAAGTTTATTAGAGAAAATGATTATAAAAACGATGGAAACTAAGGTCTGGTTTTTCTTACATCGTTATGGTAAAGTTGAACAATTATTCGATGAGCTAGATACTATCAAACCTTTCATTGTTAGTGATGAAACTCAAAAGTATGCTGTTTTTGTTTTTGATTGGAATAAAAGTGTGGGTTCTAATACTATTATCAGAACTGAGGAAAGAACTAGAAAGATAAATTGTGATGGGGCTATAATTGTAGCTAATCGCTTTAGTTCTATTGCCTCTGAAATGGTTGAATATTTAAATAAAAGCGAAAAAGAAAAATTCTTCCTATTTACTCAGAAAGAAGTAGATCAGATATTGATTATCAGTCAACAAGCTAAACTAATTTCTCATTCTTACTTAGTTTAAATAGGTACTATTTAGAGAAAGTATGGATCACATGGTTAACTTCTTCTCCATTGATTGGGGTTGATGTTACTGATTGGTCTTGTATTCTGGTATTCTTGATGATTCTTCAAATAATCTCTCTTGAGAGAGGACAACTTTTTTGTTAATAATTCATAAGATTAAACTGAGTCATATTAATCCAAGCTGTTTCATTTGCTTTCTGATATGAATAATCCTTAAGAAAAGCATCTAGGAAGAAACGGTTGTATCTCTGGATTATCAAATTGTCATATGGTTCTGGGAGATATTGATAACGACTCCATGAAACATTGTTACTTAAATCACTTGTGAATAAATAATTTAGATTTTTATGACTAAAATCAGAATACCAATTATAACTAAAGCAAGAATCAATAACAAGAGTAAGATTATTGCATTGAATTTTAAATTCACTAGCATAGATCCTTTTTTGCTCATTAATTTTGATATAATGACTGTTATAGTAATTTGATACACTTCCATGACCTTCAATAATAACTAGAAGATTTTTAAAATAACTTAATTGAAAATTAAATGTCTTTTCATAACAATAATATACTTCCCAATTAGTGAATTTCTTGAGTTCTTCAGCTCTTACTCCCCAATATTCCCTGTATTTTTCAGACAGAAAATCATCATCATAATTAGAATCGTTAAAAGGACCATAATCACCTATAATTAAAATTATAGCATTTTTCCGATATTGGAAAATAGGAATGATTGACCAAAATAAATTAATAAAGAATAGAGAAAAAACTAGAGCTATTATTAATAAAAACCCCAATTTAAATGAAATCTTCCCACTTTTCATTTCGATTTTGTTTAATAAAATAAACGCATATAAATAATATGTTATAAGATATCATAAAACTGAAATTACAGATTGTAAAACCACCCTCCTCAGAATATCTTACCCAAAAATGTAACCAATCTTAGTTGAGTTAACAATTATTATAATTGTATAATAAAACTTTTAATAACTTTACTTACAACTGAATCAATGTCCTTTGATTCTAATGTTGTTAATGCTACAAGAATGGAACTCCTAAATACCAGAGCTAGGATTCGACTAGCTCAAAAAGGTCATGATCTGCTTAAAGAAAAAATGGATTGTCTTGTTATTGAATTGTATGCCATCAAAGATGAAGTTCGTGAGGCAAGAATGCAAGTGGAAAAAGAGCTGAAAATTGCATATCAATCCTTGGCAAAGGGAGAGATGGCTCTTGGCCCTGATAAGATACGCGATTTAGCCCAATATGCACCTTCAGTACTTGAAATAAAAACTCACTCTGTAAGTATTATGGGAGTTAAATCACCAAAGTTTGTGGTAGAGGAAACCCAAAAGGAAGAAGAAATTTTTTACGGTTTAACTAGTTCTAGTGCACAATTAGATCGAGCAATAGTCTATTTTAGAAAATCTCTGAAAACATTAATGATCATTGCAGAAAAAATGACGTTACTCGAAAAACTTGCATCTGAGATTAATAAAACTAAAAGAAGAGTTAATGCTCTGAACTACATATTAATACCAAAACTTAGAGCAACTGCAAACTTCATTGCAAGTACTCTTGAAGAACAAGAGCGTGAAACTTTTTCTAGATTAAAGAGAGTAAAAGCCATACTCGAAGCTAAGAAACAGTAAGAATAGATTTTTTTGTTTCAAAATATCTCAGTATGAAAAAGACCATATTCTCAAGATATTATTGTCCTTTTTAATTGGACACTTTGACAGAGTTTATTAAGTATAATCTAATACTCTCTAGACAGAGAAAAAACTAAAAAGTTTAGTTAAATAAAAATTCAGAGGCAAGGATATGTCCCCATTTACAGATTGGTTTAATAATTTACCTCCAGCAAGCTTAACTGATACAGGCGTAAAGATGCTTATATATCTATTAGTGATTTTCACATTTCTAAGTGCTCTTGTAGTATTTTTTGCTACGCGATTTTATAGAAAAAGAGACGCTCCTTCTCTATTGGACTTAGATTTTGAAACAGATTTGCCAACTCCCACTGATATTCCTTCTTCAGAGAGAATTGCTATTTTAAATATTGAAAAAGCAAAATCAATTGCTGCTCAACGTGCTTTATCTGATGCACATAAGAAGAAAGAAATTAGTGAATCAATTTTTGGCAGATTATCTGTAAGATATGCATCTGATGTCAAGAAAATTGAAGATGAAATTGAAAAGACTACCAGAGAAGCAGAAGTTTCCCAATTAGAAGAAGAATTGAAGAAAATGCAAGGTGATTATTTAAGCAAGATTAAAGGAGAAGAAAAAATTGAAGTAACTCCTTCAACTCCTTCAACCGCACCACCTGCACCACCTGCTGTAGGATCAGCTCCAGCACCACCAATGCCAGCTGCTCCAGCACCACCAATGCCAACTCCAACTCCAATTGTAGCTCCCAAACCTTCTAAACCTCCAAAGAAAAAGAAGAAGAGAGATAGAGGTAAAGCAAAGGTCGCTACTCCACCAACTCCTCCATTACCTGGACAAGCAGCACCACCACCTCCACCTGGAGTAACAACACCACCTCCAGCAACAGCAGTTCCTTCTCCACCAATACCATCAGCTCTACCAGGAGCACCAGCAATTACTCCTTCAATACCAGCACCTACAGTCCCCACACCAAAGCCACCAGCTCCAGGAGCACCAACAACAGCAGTAGCTCCACCAACAGCAGGGGAAGGGGAAGGTGATTTATTCGCAAAGAGCACTTCAATTGCTGCACTTCGAAAAGAAATGCTTAAGGAGTTAGATCGACTCAAAAAATTCATGAGTGAACAACAATAAAGCTTAATGTCGTAACGCAATTTATAAGGGTTGAAACGACAAAACTGTTTCAGCCCAATTTACTTCTATTTCAAAATTTAAAGCAGAATACGTCACTTATCATTAATTTTAAAAAATTTAAATGAAAATATAGTATGAAAGTGAATATTTTATGGATCAGAAGGAACAAAATTACAATAAACTGGAGAAAGAAAAACTCTTATCAGCTCAGAAAACTGCTAAAGAATTCATTTATGATGAATTTATTGTAGGTGTGGGGACAGGTTCTACAGTTAAGTACTTTATTCAAGAGCTTGGGATACTGATTGAAGAAGATGATCTAGAGATTATTACAATTCCTTCATCTAATGAAACTCATCTTGAATTAGTAAAAGCTGGACTACCTGTAGGCACATTAGTAGAATATCCGGAACTTGAGGTTTATGTTGATGGTGCAGATATCATAACTGAAGATTTTGTTCTCATCAAAGGTGGAGGAGGAGCCTTAACTAAAGAGAAAATACTTGCAAGTGCTTCCAAAGAATTCATTGTAATCGCAGATAGTTCTAAGTATCCTAAAAATCTTAACAGTCACCCTGTACCCATTGAAATCATTAGTGATGCGATAAACACCGTTATTCAGCCGATCTTTACTTTGGGTGGTGAATTGAGAATTAGACATGGAACCGGGAAAATAGGACCGGTTATTTCAGATAATGGAAACATTATAGGAGACATCTTTTTCAAGAATGAATATGATCCTTTTAAAATGGAAAAAGAACTGAATAATATTCCTGGAATTATTGAAAATGGTTTATTTCCAAAAGGTTCCAACAGAATTGTTATTGGTCAAGAGGATAAGGTTAGAGTCATAGTTAGGGAAACGGACATTAAAGCATAGCAGTGATTGTAGCTCCTTTACTATGAGCTTCCATCAATAATTTTCCCACTTGACTGTTTTTTGCTATACTAACTTCACTAGTCTTTCCAACAGTTAATTGAACTAGATTTGTCCCATTAGCGGTAACAATGACATCCTTACCTATACATACATTAGGAAATATTAAGTTTACTTTGTTTTTTGATGGATATAAATCTATAACAAATTCCATTTCCTCTTGCTGATCTAATGATTTTACAGTTATTGAAAGACCAAGTTTCTGCTCAATTTCTTCAATAGTTCTACCTTCCCTACCTATTATTCGAGGTCTATCCTTTTCAGATACAAAAAGTACAAGAGAATTTGGAGCTTCGAACTCAAAATTATAATCATAAAGAGAATATCTTTTCAATACTTTCTCAATATGCGAGGGGGTTACATTTGAGATGCGTGTAGTTTTTTGTCTTGTTTTGAGGTTCTTACCTACTGGAGAGACAACAATCTGTTCTCCAAAAGTATAAATCTCATATTCAGGTTTGTTTGTGTGAAAATCTTTCACCTGAATCACTGGTCTGCTCAAATCTTTTTCTGTCATGCCTGTTGGCACTGTAACTGTTAGTTCTAGAGTATAAACTTTGGAAACTTCCCCATGAGAAATAAAAATAATTGTATCAACAATTGATGGGATCACACCCAAATCAACTCTTTTAATGAATCTTTGAATACCATCGATTGCTTGAGTAGCATGGACTACTCCAATCAAACCTATACCTGCTAACCGAAGATCAGAATAAGTTTCAAAATCCTTTGTCTTTCTTAATTCATCATATATAACATAATCTGGTCTCATTAACAGTACCAAATCAGCTGAAGCTGAAATATCTCCTCCGAATCCTGACATTTGAGTAATTCTGTTATCAACTTGAAGATCTCTAGGGTTTTCAAAGGTTTTGACTATATTATCCTTATCTGCATAATTTTCAGCTAGAGCTGTAGCAAAAGTACTTTTTCCAGCCCCTGGAGGACCAGCTAGAAGAATGCCTTCAGCCTTTGACTCAATTCGTTGAAGGAGTTTTGAATCGATTTCATAATCACTTAATGCTAATTTAACAATTGGTCTAACAGCTGTTATCTCCATTGCATCACTAAATGGTGGTCTAAGGATTACAATTCTTGAGTTTTTTAGTTGTATAACAGATGTACCATGTCTATCTGATTCAATAAAACTGTCTTTTTCTCTTGATGCTCTTTCAATCACATCTTTTGCTAATTCATCTAGTAAATCTCTAGTGAGAATTTTTTCATCTTGCATGGGTACTAATTGAAAGTTACCCGGAAAGCCTTTTTTAGCCAGCGGTAAATTATCCTCTCTCAAATGAATAGACATAGTATTTTCATCAAAATAATCCTCAATTTTCTTACCGATGCTTCTTGTTTCTTCCTTAATAAATACAACTGCCAAACCTTCTGCTTTACCAATTTCAGCCATAACTCGATCAGAAGTTACAAGAATGGCTTCATACTCAGCTGCCAAGTCTCTAATCTGAGCATCTAACTCACCACCTGGAGCACCTTTAATTTGATTCACTGAGGGCCTATATCCATCAATAACTAAGTCAGCAGCTGTTTTTGCACAGAAATCTCTGATTCTTTGTAATTCTTCCAAAGCTACCATCCCAGTAGTTTTTGCTTGATTAGCCATATTTTCAATCTCAGCTATAACAACTCTTGAAAGAACTATAGATTCAACGTCTTTTTGCTCAGATAGATGTTTTAAGAATTGCCCATTAATTATGGTTGATGTATCAGGTACATACTTCATTTCTGTTCACTCAAACCTTATCGTTTATTTTCTCAAATTCCAGTTCACTCACACTATAGTATGAAACATCTCCCAAACTATCAATTACTGCGAAGATAAGTTGTTTACTTATTTTCTTTGTTTCCGATAATATTTGATCGATGTCATCAATATCAAATAGAACGCCCTCAACCATGGGGATAACTAGAGCTAGATGTTTTGCTTTCTTTGGTGTTGCACCACGTTCGTATAGCTCAAAATATTTACTTTCGAAAGATTGTTTCTTAACAATATATCCCCTACTTCGTAAATCTTTATACAAAAGATAATGAATTAAGAAATCGGAATCATTATCTGAAAAATAAGCAACAACATCCTTTAGTTCTAATAACTGGTTTAATTTACTCATAACATTAATCTTCTTTCGTTCAAGCAATAGAACCGTTTCAAATGGATCTAATCTCAGATTATTTCCTTTAGAGAAATATCCAAACCAACCTTGACTGTAGATGTCATTTGCATTTTTTTCTTCAATTAAGGAGTATTTTTTGTTGAGCTTTGCAGTACAAACCATTTTCTTCTATAAATTATAAAAAGCAGATAATATTAAAAATTGATGTTGAAAGATATAATTAGTATTAATGAAACTCAAAGACAGATTACAAACTATATTTCAAGGAAAAATTGATACTGAATTACTTGAAAAACTACCTGCTGGATATTCAGTTATAGGAGATATAGCAATTTTTCACCATGTTGATGAAAGCCTTAGTAAGTATAAAGAGTTATTAGGAGATATAATAATAGATATTGATTCACAAATTAACGTGGTCGTTGAACAACTAAACACCGTAACCCCTCATAGAAAACCAATCATATCTCACATTGCAGGAGAACCTAGAACCTCTACCGTACATCGTGAATACAAAACAGAATTCCAGATAGATGTAGCAGAAATAACATTATCACCAGGCAATAAAGGTGAGAGAAAAAGATTAATCCAAGAGGTTGAAGATAACGAGATTTTGTGTGATATGTTTGCTTGCATTGGTAATTTATCCTTACCAGTTGTTGTAAATAAACCAACTGTAATTGCTTATGGAATAGAGTGGAATCAAGTGGCTTTTAATTTTCTTGAAACTAATGTTAAAGCAAATAAAGTGGAAAAGAGATATTATCCTATTTATGGTGACAATAGGAAAAAAACACCAGTAAATTTTGCTACAAGGGTGTTGATGGGATATTTTGATAGTGATGAAGAACAATTGAAATGCGGTCTAGAAGCAATAAAAGGAGAAGGATGGATTCATTATCATAGTCTTTCTCCTAGAGACAATTTGAATCAACCCAAAAAATACATAGATCGAATAAGAAAAAGATTAGATTATGATATTGAAATTAAGAATATTCGAAAAATAAAGAAATATTCTCCTAAAAACTATCATCTATGCACTGATTTGTATGTAACAAAATAGATGTTCTTCTTGATAACAATTCTTATTATTTGATTGTATAAGTTTTTTCTATATGGCAAAACTTGAGAAACCAAATGATTCTGATTTAAAGAAAATTCAAAGTATTGCTGATTTTCAATTTGGACAAGGAGCAGGAGATGCTTTGTTTTCGGACAACATCTATGTTGAGAGATCTAAGGGAACAAACAGGATACGCTTCATATACAAAAATGAAGAAAGAATTTGCTCTTTTCGTGTTCGTGATGGTTTTTTAGTTCCTTCCCTCTTAGGAGGAGAAATACTTCACCAAAATGGATTTGGTCTAAGGGTAAAGGTAAACCAAGATACAGAACCATTTGTAAGAGATGGAAAAACTGTTTTCGCAAAACATGTATTAGAAGCTGATCAACGAATCGCAATCAAAGATGAAGTAATCATAATTAATCAAAATAATGAATTTCTGGGAATTGGAACTGCAAGAATTTCAGGAAAAATGATAAAAGAAATGAATAAAGGCGTAGCAATTTCTACACGAAAAGGCCTGAAGAAAGAGAAATAAGTTATTTCTTTGTTTTTAGTTTTACAATTGCTCCAGCAAGATCTCCTTTTTCTTCTTCAAGAGCTTTTCTAGCATCTTCTTTTGAAGAACCTGTTTGAGCCATTACTAGTTCAACGTCAGAGTCTGTGACAGTGACACCTGCTACTGTACCTTCTTCACTTCCTCTCGGACGATCTGTTCCTGCTCCCATAACTTGGAAGGTATCAGATTCCAGCATACCAGGAATAAAGGCTTTAACTACAGAAGGATTATGAATCACAGTTTCCTTGTCAGCGAAACGTATAATAACTTCTTCAACTCCTTCCAATTCAATTTGTCTCATTCTTGCTTTCATTCTTTTTGCTTCACGAGGAGATATAGGTCTCTTACCGCCCATCATATTATCACTTTCTCAATCTTTTATTTCAAAATTATTAATTTGTTCTATTTTTGCTTCAAGCATCCCTTCTTTTGGAGCTCTTGTCTTTAGGAAAATCCATCCAACCCATGTTAGGAAAATCAATACAATAAAAGCAATAATGAAAAACACTATTGCTAATCCAAGATAAGCATCAAAAAGACGTTCTGGCCAAAGAATTGGCATCAATATTGTCCAGTAAAATAGAAAACCAAGAATTGATAATGAACCAACAATCATAACTAAACCAATTATTTTATCATTCATTATACTTGGTCTCCATTAAAAAATAAACAAATAAAGTCTATAAAGGCTTTTCCTCCATCATATTTCTATGTCGATGCCCAATGCCATTTTTATTAATGCACGAACTTTATCTTCTGCACTTGCATATTGTGCCTTCTTTCCAGGCACCTCTACAATAACAGGATATGGATTTATTGTTATTCTTCTGATAACATCTTTGTTTGCTTCTGCAACTTCTTCTGTAATTATTAAAATAGCAATTTCAGGATCTTCTGCTAAAGAACGAAGTAAAGAAGATGCTTTTTCTGGCTCTTCTGTATAAACATTAGATATACCAGCCAACTTAAAACCCAAAGAAGTTTCTTCATCACCAATGCTTACAATCTTAGTTCTTTGGGGAGCACTCATTCTAATCACTACTATAGAACTTCAGAGAATATTACTTCAACTGCTTTCTTTTCTGTTTTCTTTGCTTTTTCATCGAGTTTATTTTTTTCTTCTTTAAACTCTTTGTCCATTGTAGCAAATTCGTCTTTAATTCGATCCTGTATACCAGAAAGAATACTTTCTACCTCTTCTTTTGCAAGAATTTCTGCGTTTCTAACTTGTAAAACACTATTTTTCTCAGCATCCATTACAGCGCTATCTTTAGCAGTTTCAGCTTTTTTGATTTTCTCTTCACAATCTCTTTCGACTTTTCTAATTTCTTTAAGAAATTCAACACTCATTTTTCGACCACGGTATTTCCTTTAGGTTAAATGATAAGCATTGAAGACGTTTTTAAAAGATTCTGTTGCACCTTAAAAATGGAATCTTAAAATAAATTTCTGTTCTATTTAAGTTGTCGAAAGAAATTTAACCTCTCAAGATTTTATGTGATTAATGAAAAGGAAGTATTTTGGTACCAATGGGATACGTGGAGTTGTAGGAAATCACATGAACCCCATATTTATATCTAAAATGAGTTCTGCTATAGCTTCCTATATGTTAGATAAGGGGACAATGGTTATTGGAGCGGATTCGAGACTTAGTAGTCCTTTACTGAAAAGTGTTATTATCGCAAGTTTCCTAGCAAGTGGTACAGAAGTAATCGATGTAGGAACAGTACCTACCCCCCTCCTTCAATTCGCTGTTCCATTTTTGAAAGCAGATATGGGAATAATGGTTACAGCAAGCCATAATCCTCCTGAATTTAATGGAGTAAAGGTAATTGATTCAGATGGTATTGAAATAGATACCCCAAAACAATTGAAAATAGAACAGACATACGAAGAAGAAAACTTTAGTTATGTTGGATGGAGTGAAAACAAAGAAATAACAAAAATTGACGTTTCATCAGAATATATAGATAGAATGATAGGTTTAGTTGATTTAGATAAGATTAGAAGAAGAAAACTTTCAGCTGTTGTGGATGGGGGAAATGGGGTAGGTAGTTTAGTAACACCCATTCTTCTACGACAACTAGGAGTTAAAGTCATTAGTTTAAACTGCCAATTGGATGGAAGTTTTCCAGGGAGAGGTGTAGAACCAGTACCAGAAAGACTGAGTTTAATGAAGAAGATAACTACTGAAACTGGAGCAGATTTCTCCATTGCACATGATGGAGATGCAGATAGAGCAATTTTCGGTGATGATAAAGGCAAAATCCATTACGGTGATAAATCAATTGCTCTGTTTGAAAAATGGGTATTGCAACAAAATGAAAATAAGAGATTTGTAACCCCAATTAGCTCTTCTTCAGTTATGACTGATATAATTGAAGAAGTTGGTGGTAAAATTTTCTGGACACCTGTTGGCTGCATTTATGTTAGTCGTAAAATGATAGAGAAAAATTGCATCCTAGGTGGTGAAGAAAATGGTGGACTGTTTTATGGTCCCCATCAAAGTGTCAGAGATGGCATGATGGCAGCTGCTTTAATGGCTGAAATTCTTGCAAATTCAGAAAAAAGGTTAAGCAATTTACTACTTGAATTTCCAAATTATTATCAAAGAAAAGATAAGATTAGTTGTCCTGAAGATTTGAAAGAGGAAGTAATGGAATATATCAAAAATAATGTAGAAGAAGCTGATGAAATTATTACTATTGATGGCGTGAAATTGTTCTTTTCTGATGGTTGGGTTCTTATCAGACCGTCTGGTACTGAGTCTATTTTTAGAATTTTTGTGGAAGCAAAGACAAGTAAAAGAGCAGAGATTCTTATGAATAAAAGCCTAGAACTTGTTAGAAAAGCAATTGCAAAATATAAAATATAGCCCTCATCACTATAACAACTTGTTTAGTGCAAAAATTTCTTAAGTTTATTTTTAACTATTCAAATAGAGGTATTTAACAAAACTTAAAAAAAGAAATTCACAAGTTGCGTAGCATATAGAGTGTAATGAAAATGACTATGGCTAATTCAGAACAGGTTGGTTATATCGATAGAATTTCAGGACCAGTAGTTCAGGCTTCTAACATGTTAGGTTCCAAATTGTACGATGTAGCTAGGGTTGGAGAAGAGAAACTAGTTGGCGAGATTATAAAACTTACTGAAGACTTAGCTACAATTCAAGTGTATGAAAGTACAGATGGATTAACTCCAGGAGAACCAGTATATCTAACAAATGCACCTTTATCAGTCGAACTAGGACCAGGATTAATCAGACAAATTTTTGATGGAATTCAAAGACCTTTACCTGTAATTCGTGAAATTTCTGGTGATTTCATAGAAAGAGGAATTGAAATTCCAGGTTTAGACCATAAGAAATTATGGGATTTTGCCCCCAGTGTAAAAGTTGGAGACAAAGTTTTAGGAGGAGACATTCTTGGAGAGATACCAGAAACACCAACAGTTGATTTCAAACTCTTAGTACCTCCAAAAATAAACGGAAAAATCGAATTTATTGCACAAAGAGGGGATTACAATATTGATGATACTGCAGCAACTTTAGTAACACCTAGTGGAGACAAAGTTGACTTACAGTTTTATCATAAATGGCCAGTTAGACAACCAAGACCATATCATAGTCGATTGCCTTCTAATATTCCCTTAATCACAGGTCAAAGAATTTTTGATACCTTTGCACCAATTGCTAAAGGAGGTACAGGAGCAATTCCTGGAGGTTTTGGAACTGGAAAAACTGTCAGTCAGCATCAGCTTGCAAAGTGGTCAGATGCGAAAATTGTAGTTTATGTTGGATGTGGAGAACGAGGAAATGAGATGACCGATGTACTCCAAGAATTTCCAAGACTTGTAGATCCTTACACAGGGGGTCCTCTTATGGATCGTACTATTCTAATTGCAAATACTTCAAATATGCCTGTAGCTGCTCGTGAAGCAAGTGTATATACTGGTATAACTCTTGCTGAATTCTTTAGAGATATGGGGTATGATGTTGCTATGATGGCTGATAGTACATCCCGTTGGGCTGAAGCAATGAGAGAAATCTCAGGTCGTTTGGAAGAAATGCCTGGTGAAGAATCATTCCCTGCTTATCTCGCATCGAGAATTGCCCAATACTATGAAAGAGCAGGTCGTGTTTTAACAATAGGTACAAAACAAAGAGAAGCTAGTATCACTGTAGTAGGAGCAGTAAGTCCTCCTGGTGGAGATTTCAGCGAACCTGTTACACAAAATACTTTAAGAATTGTCAAAGTCTTCTGGGCTCTTTCAAAAGAATTAGCAAGTCGCAGGCATTTTCCAGCAATTGATTACTTATTGAGCTATACACTCTATTGGTCAGCATTAGAAGATTACTATTCACAGAATGTAAATCCTGAATTCCCAGAATTAAGAACACAATCTCTCGCATTATTACAAAAAGACAAGGAACTCCAGGACATTGTAGCTCTTGTTGGACCAGATGCTTTACCACCAAGTGAGAAAATAATTCTTGAGACTGCAAGAATGCTGAAAGAAGATTTTCTACAGCAAAATGCTTTCCATGAATCTGATAGTTTCTGCAGTCTAGAAAAACAATACCTTATGTTAAAGACAATTCTGCGTTTCTATGAAAAAGCCAAAGATCTTCACAGAAGAGGTACAAATGTTGCTGATATCTTTGAAAGTGATTTGGTAATAAGAATTGCTAGAATGAAATATATTGAAAAAAGTGAAGTTGAAACTAGCTTGAATGAACTTATGAAAGAAATTGATGGATTAACACCTCAAAACTTTGAGGTAGAGGATAAATAACAGAGGGATAAAAATGACAATAAAAGAGAGATATGAAGCAAGAGAATTTCAGACAGTGACAGAAGTTTCAGGACCATTAATGTTTGTTAATTTAAGGGGAATGGGAGAAGTATCTTATGGTGAAATGGCTGAAATCACAACCACCTCAGGAGAAAGAAGAAGAGGGCAAGTATTAGATGTGTCCAAAGATCTTGCTATAATACAGTGTTTTGAAGGTACTTCTGGTCTCGAAACAAAAGACACCATTTGTAGGTTTCTCGGAGAAACAATGAAAATAGGTGTAAGCAAAGAAATGCTTGGCCGTGTTTTTAATGGAAGAGGTGAATCTATAGACGGTGGAGGAGACATCATTCCTGATAAAATATTAGATGTAGCTGGAACTCCAATCAATCCATCAGCTCGTCAGTACCCAAAAGAATTCATTGAAACAGGGATTAGTACAATTGATACTTTACTCACTCTTGTAAGAGGTCAAAAGCTACCGCTCTTTAGTGGAAGTGGTTTACCTCATAATATGCTCGCAGCCCAAATTGCTCGTCAAGCTAAAGTATTAGGAACAGAAGAGGAATTTGCAGTTATCTTTTCAGCTATGGGTATCACTGCTGATGAAGCAAGGTTTTTCCGTGATGATTTCGAAGCAACTGGTGCTTTGGACAAAGTAGTCCTTTTCCTTAATTTAGCTGATGATCCAGCTATTGAACGGTTATTGACTCCTCGATTGGCATTAACAGTTGCTGAATATCTTGCTTATGAACATAATTATCATGTTTTAGTAATCCTAACAGATATGACTGCTTACGCAGAATCATTACGCGAGGTCGCAGCAGCTAGAAGTGAAGTTCCAAGTAGAAGAGGGTATCCAGGATATATGTATTCAGATTTCTCAACTATTTATGAGAGAGCAGGGAGAATACATGATAAGAAAGGATCAATCACACAGATTCCTATTCTAACTCTACCAAACTATGATATTACTCATCCAGTCCCCGATCTTACCGGGTATATTACTGAAGGGCAAGTGTATGTAGATGTTGCTTTAAATCGTAAAGGTCTTTATCCACCAATAAACCCATTGCCTTCTCTTTCAAGGCTTATGAAGGACACAATAGGGCAGGGTTCTACAAGAAGCGATCACAAATTTGTATCAGATCAACTTTATGCACTTTATGCAACAGGTAGAGATCTAAGGGATTTAGTTGCTGTTGTAGGAGATGAATCACTTTCAGAGACTGATAAAAAGATTCTAGAATTCGCAGATCTGTTTGAGCAGAGATTTATTAATCAAGATTATCATGAAGACAGAACCATATTCGAATCATTAGACATAGGTTGGGAAATGTTATCCATTTTCGATGATCCCCACAGAGTTCTCAAACGTATTCCTTCAGAAATCATTGATAAATTCCACATGGATAAAAGAGACGATAAAACAGATTTCAATTCAGTTGATATCTGATTTTACAAATCTCCTTCTTTTTTCATTTCTTCATTAGAAGATTAAATCTTGTATATTTTGAACTTATTCTAGTTCTACACATCTTAAACCATTGAAATTCTGCCATTTTTTCACTTTCAAAAAATTGTTTATCTTATCTAAAGAAATAGAGAAATTAACATCATTTTCAAATCCTAGTTTCTGTAAATATATGCCATTTTTTGAGTTTTTAAGAAGATCTTCAATTTTTGTTTGATTCTTAAGAATTGTTTGGGTTCTCTTCCAAAAATCATCTTTGACTTCTATTTGATATGAAGTCATTTTTGAAATCTTTTCAGCTAGAATCACAGCTGTTATCCAATCTTCAAGAGTATAATTATCGTCATCATCATGATAACCAGCTGGAATAAGTATTATATCAGAAGTAATCTTTGCAGTTAATCTACTAATTTCTTGTGCGACAAAGGACATATTCACGAGAGCAGCAAGATAAACCTGACTATTAGATTCCAATAGTAATAGAGTTTTAGCACCAATTGAAGGTATAAAATATTTAGGGAAGGATTTACAAGATAGGTGCAGAACATAAAAAATATTTAGAGAGAATTAAACCATAGGCAACTGAAGGGTGAAAACTTGTTCAATCTTACCATTAGCGTTCTACTACCTGTGTAATCGGATACAAGCACGGATGAGTTAGTGCACCTAATGGGACGGTCTTTTTCACGAGTTTACATATGAAAGTGTGAATAAGAGAGTAGTGCTGGGTGAACACTCACCTATAGCTTGGTTCGCAGTTGTTCAAACAACTGCCCCTCAGTTAGTATCAACAGAACCAAGACGCACTATGCACAAGAGTAGTAAAGAAGCTGGAGCACGTGCAAACTCCGATTCTTCTCCACTCCCTCATAATCCTCATGATCCCTTCCCCTCAACGCACGTGAGGGGATCCACTTAAACGACGGTTATAAAGCCTCTTGCAAGTTTAACCAAGTTTCATAACGTGCGTAACGCAGATTTAGTAGTCTAGTTTGGTACGATTTTTGTTTCAGGAGTAAAAGAGCTTAGGTTCAAATCCCTGTTCAATCACCAAATTTTGATTGTAATCACTTACTCGTTTTGTAAATACCTCTTACATAAGTAAGTAAATTGGGATACTTTTCATCTTTCCATTTCTCATCTAGGTGTAAAACTACTACTTCACCGATAAATAAGTCATGAGAACCCAATTCAACAATTTGGTGTAGTTTACATTCCATGTTTACAGGACATTCAGAGATAAATGGAGTTTTTATTTCCACGCTTTGTTCTTTTGTAAAATTACACTCCTTCCATTTATCGAAATCTTTACCAGATTTTGTTCCACAAAATTCTACTGATTCCTTCAAATCTGCAGTGGGTATATTTACAACAAATTCCTTGGAATTGTAAATTAGATTGTATGTAAACCTTTCTTTTCTTATAGCTACAGCAACATAGGGTGGATTTGAGCTACATGTTCCTCCCCAAGAGAGAGTTATAATAGACTCTTTATCTTCATAAGATGCTGTTACTAGCATCACTGGATTAGGATAAAGTGCTGATCCTGGTCTTTCCTGTAATTTCTTCATGTTCATCGTACTGATAAAAGTAATTTAGAAGATAAGTTTTTCCCGTGTTATGCTTCACCTAGTTGTTCTGTCGATTTCATTAAAGCACCTACATTTGAAGGTGTAAAGAAGCCATCAAAACCCCCAAAACGTTGCACATACTCAATTATATGATTAGCTGCTTCTGTTGGTAAAGTGAAAATTTGCTTAATTCCTTCTTCTTCACTACCGATAATATGATCCGTTGTAAACTTAACTCCTCTTTCTATCTGGATTTTAACTACTTTTTCTATATCTTTGACTAAATAAGCAAAATGATGAATTCTACCACCGAATTTTTTAACATATTTTTCAACAATAGAATCATTGGTTAAGCCTTCACTTACAACAATGACAGGTAGCGTTTCATGAAGTTTTAATGTACTTGTAATCGCATTCATGGATATAACTTTGAAGGTTTTATAATCCTTATAGGGCACCAAGTTTGCTAACTCTACCATTGCTTTTTCTCTTTCACCTTTCTTAACTCTATATGCTACGTGGTCTAATTTGATTATTAGATCTTTTAAACCAGTATCTTTTATTTCGTTATGAATCTTTGAAACACTTTCTAGCATGTATTCTTCACCTACAATATCTCATAATTCGAAGTAATATTTGAAAGTTTATGATTTCCAAAATAAGATTTCCTAAGAAAAATATTTTTATCTAGTTGATCTATATAACTTAGAAGTTAGATGAAGTCAAAAGAAGTCCTACAAAAGCTCAAATCCCTAAAAGATTTAGATAACATTAGGGGGATGGCAAAATACGGAATTAATCCAGACAAAACATTTGGAGTAAAGATTCCTATTTTACGAAAAATAGCCAAGGAAATTGGTAAAGATCACGAACTAGCACTAGAATTATGGGAACTTGGATATCGAGAAACAATGATACTAGCATCAATGATTGATGTTCCTTCACAAGTAACTAAACAACAAATGGAGAAATGGGTTGGAGATTTTAGCTACTGGGAAATATGTGACCAAGCTATTATGAATCTCTTTGAAAAGAAGCAAGAAGCATATGAAAAAGCTGTTGAATGGAGTTTCAGAGATGAAGAATTTGTTAAAAGAGCAGGTTATGTAATGATGGCCCGTTTGGCTGTTAGTGACAAAGAAGCTCAGGATGAACAATTTCAAGAGTTTTTTCCCCACATCTTAAGGGGGGTCACAGATAATAGAAACTTTGTAAAAAAAGCAGTTAATTGGGCAATTCGACAGATAGGAAAGAGGAATTTAAGATTGAATAAACTTACTGTTGAATTATCAAAGGAAGTACACCAAATTGAATCAAAAGCTGCTAAGTGGATAGCAAGTGATGCACTTAAAGAATTAACAAGTGAAGATGTACAGCATCGATTGAGTAAAAGTACTGGTTGAAAAAACTAAGTGGATTACTTTTCCCCTTTCATTATTTTCTTAGTCTTTTCCCTTATTTCTTTCATTTCATTGATTTTGTCTGTCAATACTTGCTTCAACTGCTCGTTATCAAACGCTTCTAATCGCCCACTACAATGTTCACATTCAAAATTGTTATCCATCGCTTCTTGAAATGTAACTCGAGGGCATTCAGGATTATTACAGGTAAAGAACATATTAGATTCTTCATAGTCCAATCTTTCTTGTAGCTTAAACATGACTTCTTGTTGCTTTTTCTCAACAAATACATCGATTCGTTCTGGATGTAATGTCCAGAAATAAACAAACCAACCTGTTGATTTATCTCTAATTCTTCTAAATGTCGCCAACTGTAAGTCATACAGTTTATACAAGGATTTTCGGACTTGATTTAGTCTCATATCAAGTTTTTCCGATATTTCTTCATCTGTTGTTTCTTTATCAGCATTTAATAGAACCAGTGTTACTTGTTTTACTTCTTCCCCAGCGATATCATCCACAACTTCAATAAGAGTTTGTCTTTGTCTTTCAGAGATATTTATTTTCGATGCCATTTTATTAGCACCAACATCACTTTCCTCATCAAAATTACTTACTGCTTCCCTAGACATAGACAAAATCACTCTTGAAGAATTATGATATCAATCAACAAAATATTATATATTTAAACCTTCTTTAATTTTCTCTTATGGGGGTAATTTTCTTCGTGGAGTAAATCCTAGAAAAATCATGTTCATTTATGAATAATGAAAAAAACAAATAAAGTCCCTAATGAATCAGTATTATATGAGTATAATTAAGCAAAAAACAGACCAAGCAATTAACATCTTAAAAGAGCAAAATGTTGATGTATGGCTAACATATGTAAGGAAAACTTCAGAAATTCATGATCCTGCATTATATTTTCTATTAGAAGATTCATGGTTAACATGGCAATCAGCTTTGATTATTAGCAAAGATGGGCAAAAAGTAGCTATATGCGGAAGATATGACGCACAAAATATAGAGAAGTCTGGAATTTATGATAGAGTCATTGGTTATGATGATAGCATAAAAGAACCGTTGCTTAATGTTTTGAACGAACTTAAACCTCAAAGTATTGCCATAAACTACTCAGAAGACAATATTGCAGCTGATGGTTTAACCCATGGTATGTGGTTAAGATTAAATAAAATATTAGAAGGTTCTATCTTCCTTGATAGGTTGATATCCTCAGAAAAATTGTTAGCAGCATTACGAGGAAGAAAGACAGATTCTGAAATCGATAGAATAAAGAAAGCAGTGGTAATCAGTGAAGAGGGTCATAAGAAGGTTACTGAAACTATTAAAGTTGGAGTGTCGGAAGAAAACATCGAAGAAATGCTTTTGAAATTTACAAAAGATGAAGGAGTTACTGTATCATATCCACCATTAATTCATGTTGGACCTACAACAACTATCGGACATGGCAAAGCTTCTCCAGATATTAAAGTTAAGAGAGGAGACCTCATTAATGTCGACTATGGTGTTTTCTTCGAAGGATATGCATCAGATCTTCAAAGAATGAATTACGTTTTAGGAGAAGATGAGGATGTTCCTCCAAAAGAAGTGATAAGAGCTTTTGAAACAGTAGTTAAAGCTATTACAGCAAGTGCAGAAGCACTAAGACCTGGAGTTCAAGGCTGGGAAATTGATATTATAGCTAGAAATATAGTCACCGATGCTGGTTATACTGAATTCATGCATGCTCTTGGTCATCAGATAGGAAGAAATGTTCATGATGGTGGATGTTTGTTGGGTCCACGATGGGAAAAATATGGTGAATCACCCTTCTATTACGTGGAAAAAGGACAAGCATTTACCTTAGAACTTCATGTCTATGTTGAGGATCATGGTTATTGCAGTATTGAAGAAGATGTTCTTGTAACAGAAGATGGTTGTGAATTTCTCTCAAAAAGACAACTTGAGCTACTTTTGTTAAAGCTATAATTCGCTAATGATATAAGTGTTTAAGCAAGGTAAAAAATATGAGGAAGAATTCATTAGCGATTATAGTCCTATTTTTATTTTCTATTTCACTATCAGCTCATACTTCAAATTCAGTTGCTATTCAACATCAAAATAATGAAAATCCTGTTGAAACATACGCAGTTCTTTTTGATCAATTCCCATACGATGATAATGGTACTACTGTTTGTTCTGCTATAGAACTCAAAAGTACGCTTCTTAATTTAGGTTGGAATGAGGAAAATATCTCTTTGTTCTTGGGAGACGAAAATATAACTAAAACGATTTTTCTAGAGCAGTTAAACTATCTTGAACAAGTAGTAGATGAGAATGATCTGGTTTTTATTTATGTTATGGCTCATGGACACACTTACTGTCGAGATGTATTAGAGTTTAATACTTGGTTTCAAACAGAATTTTTCCAAATAAACACGAAAAACAAAATATATTTGATGGATTCTTGTTATGCAGGAGAATTCGTTAGGAATTTTTATGGTACATGTTTTGCGATGGGAAGTGTTGGTGAATATGAAATTGCAATTGGAGTTTTTCCTGGAGAAAATGGAACTTGGGTTCTAAGTGAACCACCTTTTGCTGGAGGTATTTCTTCACATTTTTGGGCAAAATCACTCACAAACATTGATGCTGATACTTCCCTAGATGGTGTTGTAAGCTTACAAGAAATGTATGAACATTCTTTACCTGCCATTAGAGAGTGTTATAATGAGACATTCGAGCTATATCCTGACTTAGCAGATTATGTAGACAATGTTGCAGGTTATACAGAAAATTATCCGTATCCCAGAGTTGTAAACAATCTACATTATGAAATAACTCTAAATGCAACTGAATTCATACTAAATAACGAAAAATATATTTTGGAAGATGATCTGGAAGGTCCTAAGATTAATTCTCAAGAAATAATGTATTTTGCTGAAGAAGACAGCTTTGTTGATATAACCTTTCAAATCAGTGATCAATCTAATTTTGATTATTATTGCTATGTTGATGAAGTACTAGTAGATTGGGACAGTCATGCAGCTACAGGTGAGGAATTATGGAATTACACGTATGAATTAGCAGTTCAATCAAATAATAACTACAACGTATCGTTGGCAGCAGTTGATGAATGGACAAATAGAAATGTAAATTTCACACTTGTAAAGTATAATGGAAACACCGATACAGCACCATTTGAATTTACGGTGTCAGTTCTAGTTTTTCTATTATTCCAATTAGTTATTCTACGTTTTAAAACAAGAAAAAGAAAAGATTAAATAAGTATTGAAAGACTTCTCAAATACTGCTTGATTAAATAATAAACCTGCGGGGATAGCCAAGTGGTCAACGGCGACGGACTCAAGATCAATAAATCTGAGTCAGATGAGAAATCCGTTCCTTAGTGGTTCGGGAGTTCGAATCTCCCTCCCCGCACCACTTTTTGCTCAATTTGTGAATAAAATACGAACTTGTTTAATAACAACATTTTTTTAAAGCGTAGTTCTCAAAACTCAACCATGTCAAAGATACCATATCCAACAACAAAGTTCCTGAAAGTCAAATGTACAAGTTGTAATAATGAGCAAATTGTTTTTGATTCAGCAAAAATTGTGGTCAAATGTAATGTTTGCAGCGAGGATTTGACTCAACCTCGTGGAGGAAAAGCAAAAATTATAGGAGAAATTTTATAAGTTCTATCTTAGTTTTTTATTTGTTCTACCATTTCTATATTTTCTGCAAATTCCCTTCTTACAAGACCTACAGCATTTTCTTTGGGAAGTAAACATATGTCTTCTTTTTCAAAGGGACCATAGACTTTACCATCAAGCCCTTGTATTTTGTCTTTTGTGCGTTTTAGAAATTTAATAGCTACGTATTCAATATCTTCTTCCTCTTCATCTATACTTTCTTTGCTTACAATGGAATCTATGTCAGTATAAGCGATATCTTTTGGAGAAAAAACATCTTTTCGATAAACATCATAAAGTTTTTTCATTCTCTCATAAAAATTCTGTTCTTCTCTTGCTAGATTAAAGGTGATTTCCTCTTTATTGAAAACAATTTGAAGTATTTTCGTTGTTCGTATTGCAAGAAGATCGTCAATAACATAACGCATTCTACTTAGTTTTTCCTCAAGGACTTTCTTTATTATAGGATTAATCTCTTCCTTAGCCCTTAAGGATCGTGATTTTAGAAAGTCTCTCATAGCTCCATAGAATGCTTCGTTCATTGGAGTGAGTTGTATTTTTTCTCTTTCTTCTTTCCATTTATTTTGAATTCTATCGAACAACGTTTTTCCTCATTCAGTTGTAATGAAATAAAATTACTCCCTCAGGTAGTTTTAATGCTTTTAATCGATTTCTTCACTTTCTTCAATTCTTGGTGCTACGAAATAAATTAAGTGTCCTTTGTCTTCAATTTCATAAATCAATCTTATAGGTTGTTCTTGATTAAAAGAAAGTTTGACATAATCCGATGATCGTATACCTTTGAGAAAGTTAGAAAGAAAATCTAATGAATACATAGCCTCAGATTCACCTGTTACTTGAAAAGTTGCAGTTTCCATTTCTTCACTTTTTGGCTCTATGAATGTATCCATTTCCTTTGTATCGCTTTCAGCTCCAAAGAAAATTCCATCTTCTTTTGCTCTTATCTTTAGATAATCGCTAACCATCTCTGCATCCTTTAGCACTTGTTGTATGAATGTTGCTTTTACTTCGAAATTTGTATCAAAATCGATATGAATGGAATCTGGTATATTACCTTCTTCAGGAATATCAATTAGAGATAAGGCAAATTTCCTTTTTTGATTCTTACCTAGGAATTCTACGACGAATCTCTTTGTTGTATCGTCTAAAGCCATTTTCAGATGTTCATTTGCTTTTGCAGTCTTCAGAATTGTATTGAGTGTTTCTAAACTTAGACCAACAATCGCTGATTCCTTTACATCATATTTCTGGAAAGCTTCTTTTTTCATGAAGAAATCAATCATAGAAATACGAGTAGCATCAAAAGCCTTGATTCTAATCCCATCTTCTGCCACATTTATACTACTTTCTGCAACAATTGAACTTATAATTGAACATATGTTGGACATTAATTTTGCGTCCTCTAATACCATTTCAAAAGTCATCATAATACCCCGATTTTCTTTTTATTACCTAGAAGTTTTCTCATTCTCCTTTTTATTATTTCACTATATAAGGGAATCGCACATCAAAGCTTCTTAAGTATTAGCTTTTCTTAAAGATTGTTCAAGTTCATTGATTTGCCTGTATGAATCTAAATCGACAACACTAAAATCTTGAATGAATGTTGTTTTCATTTGTTTTTCTGGTTGAATATTGACATAACCAAAAGCACGAATTTTAAGTCCTTCTTCAAGTTTCAAGTCAATTTCCTCAGGAATTGTAATAGATAATTGTTCAAAACCATCATCTATTTGCAAAGAATTTTCAGCAATATTTACAATCTTTCCCACGACTCTATATTTACCAGGTTTTTGGATTTCTGCGATATTTATATCAACAAATGGTTTGATTTTATACTCATTTTCAGATACTGAATTACTCATTAGAATTTCTCCAGTTAATCATATTCTCTCCAAGTTTCTCCGCAAATTGAGCATCTAAAGAAACGTGTTGGCGATTCATCAGCACTTCTTGTCTGTACCATCCAGAAACTTACTTTTTGATTCTTCTTACATTTAGAACAATAGATTTCCTTTGTTGGTTTTGTTGAGTCTGTTTGGGTTTCATCCATAACAATGGTCAGTTCTCTTACAAAATCGTGTGGTATCTCTTCAGTATGACTGACTTTTTCATCTTTCGCTAAATCTCTTTTAAATCCGCATTTTGAACAAATAAGAATAGTTCCGCCTTTTTCGTTCTTATCTGTATGAAGTAATTTTCCGCACTCAGGACAAAAGTCCACAGGTATCACCTTTGTTGAATAGTATATTAACTAATATTAATTCATTTTAGTCTCATAGAAAAATGTTTTTGAATTTGTCTTTATTTGTCAAACAAAAAATAAACCCATATGGTGATAAGACTGGCAACTTGTGAGATGTGTGGTCGTGAAATATATGGAAGGCCCATTTCCATAGAAATTGAAGGTGCAGAATTATCAGTATGTCCTGGTTGCGCCAAACATGGGAAAAAGAAAGAAGTGAAACCGAAACCAAAGCCACCTACTGCTAGAGCAAGCGTTTCTACACAACGTTCTTCTACAACAACTAGAACTTTTCCAACCCGACAGCGAAGAGATTTAGGTGCAGATAAACAATTAGTAACAGACTATAATGAACGTATTAGACTTGAAAGGCAAAAGATGAAACTTACTCAAAAAGAAGTATCTATTCAAACGAAAATATCAATTTCTGAGCTTCAAAGTATAGAAACAGGAAAAATGAGACCCTCTGATAATTTAATAGAGAGGCTTGAAAAATTCTTCAAAATTAAAATAACAGAAGATGTTCTTTCAGTTGGAAAGAAAGATCAGCTAAAAGGTCCAGCTTTCCAAACACTTGGAGACATAGTAGTAATCAAAAAGAAGAAGGATGATGAAGAATAAATCAGTTCTACTACTTCTTTAGAATGGTATAACATCAATTTTAGAAGAGATATCATTGATTATTGATTCAGCTTCTTTCATGGGAAGTTTGATTGTATACAGTCTTGTTTTTGTTCTGAATTTTATTTTAATATCATCTTTATAACGTTTGGTTCTTATTTCTCCACCTTGATCAATAGTAAGTTGGATAATTTCTTCTAATCTATCTTTAGATATTTCACTAGGCATTTTGCTTCGAGATGCAACGATTGAAATTCATTAAAAAAGTTTTGATTTAGAGGTTTTTCTGATTTTTCAACAAACTATAAAAAACCAAGCAGAAATCAGAGATATAGAAATATGACCGACCTAAGAATACCCTCGAAGGAACAGTGTATAAAAATATTGGAAAAATACAATACACCAACTAATATAATCCAACATTGTTTACTGGTAACAGAAATTTCAGAAAACTTTTGTTTCAAAATTAAACAAATTAACAATAAACTTGTCATCGCTGGTGCGATGTTACATGATATAGGTCGGTCAGTAGATCATTCAATACTACATGCAATCAAAGGTGTTAAGATTCTTGCACAGGAAAATCTAGATCAAAGAATACTATCAATAGTAAAACGACACATTGGCACAGGTATAAATAAGGAAGAAGCAGTCAAACTAGGACTTCCTAATGAAGATTATATACCGATTACACGAGAAGAAGTATTGGTTTCTTATTCTGACAATCTTGCTTACGGAAGCAAAAGATGTTCTTTTGAGGAAGTCCTTGAACAGTTTATTAGTAAATTTGGAGAAAATTCCCAAGTAGTAGAAGGTTTCTATAAACAGAGAAAAATTGTTGAAGAGATGCTAATGTCTGATTAAATGGAGAGCCTTGATCACAATTAGATGAAACCAGTAGTTGTTCTAGCAGAAGTTTCTTTTTCACCTATTATCTTCTTTATTGAATCTACGAAATCATCGTTTACTACATGATCTTTTTCAGCTCGGATAGCAAACATTCCAGCTTCAGTACAGATATTCTTTACATCTGCACCGCTAGTACCTTCTGTCATCTGAACAAGATAATCTAAATCAATATCACCTTTAAGATTCATTCCGGATGTGTGAATTTTAAAAATTTTCATTCGGCTTTCAGCGTTAGGAATCGGAATCTCGATGAGTCTGTCAAATCTTCCAGGTCGTAATAAAGCTTGATCCAGTATATCTATCCTGTTTGTTGCGGCAATGACTTTTACGTCGCCTCTTATATTAAAACCATCTAATTCTGAAAGAAGTTGCATCAGAGTTCTTTGTACTTCTCTATCTCCACTAGTAGCTAAATCTATTCTTCTACTGCCTATGGCATCTAACTCATCTATAAACAAAATACTAGGAGCATGTTCTCTTGCAAATTCAAATAATTCTCGTACTAAACGAGCACCATCACCTATGAATTTTTGTACAAGCTCACTACCTATTAAGCGTATGAACGCTGCTTCAGTCTCATGAGCAACTGCTTTTGCAAGTAAGGTCTTTCCTGTTCCAGGAGCACCATGGAGGAGTATTCCTTTAGGAGGATCAATTCCAATTTTCTCAAATAATTCAGGTTTCAATAAAGGTAATTCAACAGTTTCTTTGATTTCCTGAATTTGTGCATCAAGACCACCAATATCAGCGTATTTTTCTTTAGGTTTCTCAATTAATTCCATCTTTTGAACTATTGGATCTTGCAGAGTTGGTAGAATATTGACAATAGCAAAGGTTCTTTGGTTGAGTGCTACGCGTGTATCAGGTTTTAAATCATTAATATCAATTTGACGAGAAATAGATACAACAAGATTTGGACCGGTTGTACTACGTACCACTGCTGTTTTATTATCAAGAAGTTCAACGATTGTTCCCATAAATAGGGGTGGGGATCTTAATCTTTCAAGCTCAACTTTGAGGTTATTCACTTCTCTTTGGAGTCTTAATCTCTCACTTTCGACCATCTGCTTTTCTGTTTCTAATTGCCTAGCTTGTCTCTCAAGATGATGAGCATAAGAAATTAAATATGCTGGGTCGGTTTGATCTGGTTCAGATCTCTCTTTTGACAGTTTTAGCACCCTCGTATTTACTCAATATTTTCTACAGCAGAAATATATAATAACTTTTGTTTTCTGGTCATGCCTTGCCTTACACATTGATTTAATGTCAATCACTCTTTTTCACATCAGTCTCCCTAAACCTAAAGAACATCAAAAACAGCAACTTTAAGTGTTTAATCTTTATCATCACCCATAATGCTAGCTGTATTAAGATTATCACATAGAGTTTTTAGAGATAGAAGAATCTCAACCCATTTAGCGCTTACAGCTAGAGCTTTTGGAGCTGACGAATTCTACTATACTGGTGATCATGATTCACATTTAGAAGAAAGTGTAGAAAAAATGTGTTTAGAATGGGGAGGGAAAATTAAAGTATCTCACATAAAAAGTTCTTGGAGTTTTATTAAGCAATGGAAAGATACTGGAGGAACTATAGTACATTTGACAATGTATGGTATCGACTTAACAGATAAATTAGCAGAGTTAAAAGAGAAAGAGAAGATGCTAGTTGTAGCTGGAGGAGTCAAAGTTCCGGGTACAATATATGAACTCACAGATTATAATATAGCAATAGGTAATCAACCACATAGTGAAGTTGCAGCTCTTGCAGTTTTTCTGGATCAAATATCAGAAAGCAAAGCAAGAAAACGAAAATTCAAGAATGCCAAGAACGTTATAATTCCTTCAGAAACAGGGAAAAGAATGGAAGAAATAGAGTGAAAAACATGTTAAAAGTAGTTATTTTAGAAAAAACATACAATGTAGCTAGACACAGCTCGATCAAGGCTTTAACATTTATACTAACTGAAGAATTGAAAAATCTAGAAGTAGAAATCAAAGAAATCACTTTTAACAAGAAGAAATATGCTGAAATAACTCTAGACGGTGAAGATGAGCAAGTTGCTAAAAATCTTCTAATCAAGAATTATGGGGCAAAACGTAGCATTAGTGATATCAAGTTAGGCGATGAAATTTATGGAAGATGTAAAGATGTTGGTGGAGTAAAGTTTGGTTTCTTTATTGATGGGGGGATTTTAAGCACAACAGAAGAAATCGATGCACTATATCCGCTTTTTGAACTAAGAGAACAACTAGCTGATGGGAAAAAGATTTCACTAGTTAATATAATGAGAGCTTATGGGTTTACAGAAAATCTACCTTTATTCTTTGAAGTTACTAAGAGACATGTAATAGGTTCTAAAGTCTGGGTGAAACTAACTGAAAAATCTCTGAATTGGTTAACAAAACCGTCAAAAGAAAAGAAGGATGCCTTGATTATTTGTGGAATCACAAGAAGAGCAATAAAAAATGCACTTATTACATCTAACCATACTGAAGACATAGAAGAAGTAGAAAGAATAGGGCTTCTGGAATATCGTTTGGTTTGCAAAAGAGGAACTAGAGCAGAGGGAATAATTCCTGAAATAGGATATCTCTTGGGTAGAGCTAAAATTGGTGCTCAGGTTTATTCAAGAGTAAAGGAATTACTAGAGTAGTTTTGGTGGTACAATGAAAATTTCAGTCCCAACATTGCTTATCGATAAAAAACTAGTACTGAAAAATATAAGCAAAATGGTTGAAAAAGCTGAAAGAAACAAAGTCTTACTCAGACCACATTTCAAAACTCATCAATCAGCTGAGATTGGTAAATGGTTTAAGGAATTGGGGGTTAAAGCAATCTCTGTTTCGTCTGTAAGAATGGCTAAATGTTTTGCTGAATCAGGATGGGATGATATTACTATAGCTTTTCCTGTTAATATTTTAGAGATTGAAGAAATCAACAAGCTTGCTAAACAAGTAAAGCTTAATCTTCTTGTTGAAACTAAAGAAAGTATTCAATTCCTACAGAAGAACATTGAAACTAGTATAGATCTCTGGATTAAAATTGATACAGGTTATCATAGAACAGGTATCAAATGGGATAAACAAAAACAGATATTTGAGATTGCTAAAGAAATAAGTAATTCGTCACAACTTAACTTAATGGGTATTCTTACTCATGCAGGCCATTCCTATAAGTCTAGAACTAATACTCAGATCCTTGAAATTCATAAAGAAACAATTTCTAGAATGTTGTCACTCAAATCAAAGCTAGTTGAGAACAACTTAGGAGATGCAAAAATCTCTGTGGGAGATACACCTACAGCAAGTATTGCTAAAGATTTCAGTGATGTAGATGAAATCAGACCAGGTAATTTTGTCTTCTATGATTTAAAACAACTTCAAATTAGCTCTTGCACCGAAGATGAAATTGCAATCAGATTTGCTTGTCCAGTTGTTGCTAAGAATGAAGAAAGATTAGAGTTAGTAATTGATGGAGGAGCCATTCATTTTTCTAAGGATTTCATTATAAATGAGGAGGGTAAACAAATTTTTGGATATCTTACAAAGATGAACGAGGGAAAATGGGGTACCATGATTACTGATTCATATGTCTCTTCATTGAACCAAGAACATGGGATAGTAAAAGCTAGTGAAGAATATTTCAACAAAATAACCGTTGGAGATACTGTTTTAATTTTACCAGTTCATGCTTGTCTAGCAGCAAATGTTATGGGAAAAGGTAAATTAACTTCAGGTGAAGAAATCAAATTGAATTGTAGGTAGAATTTTAAAGCACAATTCCACCTTAGTTATCATGGATTTTGAGGAAATCGCTGAAATTCTCAAGGAACAAACTATAAAGAATCATCCGGAAATTGCAATCATAGTCATATATGGTTCAAGAGCTTCAGGAGACTATAATGAATTTTCAGATCTTGATATGTTTGCAATCATTGACAACGATGAGAAGAAATTTTCAGTAGAATTCGTTTTTGACAACAAAACAGTGGACTTTTGGTGTATTTCTTGGTCTAGAATAGAAAAAATTGCAAATGCTGAAGTAAATCCTATTATGTTCCCAGTTGGTGTAGGATTAATATTAAACAATCGAATAATCTATGCTAGATCTGATGAAGATAGTCTACGATTTGAAGAAATAAAGAAGACAACAACAATTGCAGAGAATAGGCAGATACAGTTAGCAAGGAATAATTTCTACCATCTCAATAATCTCATTCATGAATTACAATTAGCTAAAAAGGAAAATGACATCTTAACTGCTCGATGGGCAGCATGGAATTTCATCAATGGAACTGTATGTATGCTGGCTTTTGCAAATAGTAAAATACTCTTCAAGAATTGGGGATCGAATCTGCAAGAAACATTCAAATTTGAAATTCTACCAGAAGACTATGAGAGAGATATTTCTATATTAGCAACATCAGATGATTTTGATGAATTAATCCTGTCTAGAAAGAGATTGAATAGTAGAATTAGAGAGATCCTCAAAAAGAAGAATAGAGTTGAGATAGATCCTAAGAAGCACATTCAAGAACTTGCGCAGAGTTATTTGGATTTCAAATCATATTTGAACAAGATTCTTTCCGCTTGTACAAAGAAAGATATTTTGGCTGCTAGTTATGCAGCTACAGAGATTCAATTAACCATTGCAGATGAATTAGAAAGAACTGAAACTAACAAAGATGTTAATTCAATCGGTTTTGACACTTACTTTGAAGTCAACAATACTTACAACAGACTTGGTTTCCCTGACTTGAGTGTTAGTATTACAAAACAAAACTTTGAACAAATTACAAAAGATGTTTTGAAAATAGACAAAATGCTTGTAGATTATTTAAGAGAAAAGAAGGTGGAACTAAGGATATTCGAGAATGTTTCTGAAGTTAAAGAATACGCAAGTACAAAATAATCTTATTTCAATTGGTTGAAATACAATTTTTTAAACTTGTTGACTTTCGGTTCTATAACTACTCTACAATAGGGTTGAGAGGCGTTGAGCTTGAAGTAATTCTGGTGATATGCTTCAGCTTCGAAGAATTTCTCAAAAGGGCTTAATTCAGTAATTACAGGACTAGACCATTTTGCAGATTTCTCTAATTCCTTTATAGTTTTTTGAGCTATTGCCTTCTGTTCATCTAGATGGTAGTAGATAACTGATCGATATTGGGTTCCAACATCGTTACCTTGTCTATTAAGTGTGGTTGGATCATGTATAGTGAAGAATACTTCTAGTATTTCCTTGAAAGATACAATTTTGGGATTAAAAGTTACTTGAACAACTTCTGCATGTCCTGTTTTTCCAGAGCAAATTTGTTCGTAAGTAGGATTATCATTTTTTCCTCCAGAATAACCTGATACAGCTTTTTGAACACCTTGGAGTTCACTAAATACTGCTTCAATGCACCAAAAGCACCCTCCGCCTAGTATAGTTGTTTCTAAATTAATTTCTTCAGCCATTTTATATCTCCTTCTTCATAAATTAAAGAAAAGAACTTACTACATTTAGTATCACGTGGATTTAATTAAAGACTGACATCGAACAAAAAAATTTGGAGATGGTTATACCATATCCTTGAATGTTCGATCTTTGTGGTTTTGATATTTTTGCTTCTACCTTCTTATCCAAACAACATCACATCTGTTGGCCAATTAAATATGAGCAGAGCAATTATTGCGCCTACTGCAACAACTGGACCAACAACAAAATATCTGGGTTTTGGTTGTAAATCAGTCCAGAAGAATATGAATGGGAGAAGTGATACAAATGAAGTAATAATAGTTACCAACCTCCAAGCTTCAGTTTCTGTGAATAGTACAATACCTGAAACTATGAAACCGCCTATGATTAAGGACCAAAGAACTAATCCCATTATCTTTATTGCTTTCTCGCCTAGAACCCTATCCAATAACCAGGATTTTCTTGACCAACCAAAATATTGCTCCTCTTCAGGCAATTTAACGTAAACTAGAAACATTGCAAAAATAAGACCATGGAGTATTAGAAGAATACCAATTATAATGTCCCACATATTCAAAAAATCATTAAGTATTATTTTAAGCATTGTTAACAAAAAATGAATAAAATTGAGAAGTGGTGGGGCAGAGCGGAGTTGAACCGCTGACCTACTCCGTGTAAGGGAGTTGTCATAACCAGGCTAGACCACTGCCCCTTGTTTTGTTTCTTACATCTTTTTTGCTCACAGATTTCATTTTAAACTTTTGGTTAATGAATTTTACTCTCTACATCTCATACGACTGATTTATATACTTCTTTTAATAGATTTGAAATTGGAGAAAACCTATGTCTGATGCCGAGGAACTCACCTTAAAGCTCAAAGCTCTTGGTTTAACTCAATATGAGGTTAAAACACTCATTACTTTAGTTGCATTTTCCTCTGCTACTGCCGAGGAAATACACAAACAAACCGATATACCTACACCCCGAATCTACGATACTATTGATAGTTTAGCAAAGAAAGGACTTGCTCGCACAATATCAGGCAGACCAATGAGGTTTGAAGCATTTAATCTAAAGAAGGGTTTAGACAATCTCTTCAGATTCGTCGAACAAGAATATCATGATGAACTAGAGAAGATTGCAGTTGTTTCTCGTGACATTATCGCCCTCTTAAATGATCCAGATTATCAATCAAGGTTAATAATCAAACCAGATGAATTGCTTGAAGCTTATTCTTCATTGGAAGAAATGCAATTGAAAACTAAGGACATTATCAAAAAAGCAGAGAAGGAAATTAATATTTTTACAAATGTGTTCTACTGGTTTGATCAAGTTAAACAAGAAATAAATGAAGCAAAAGAAAGAGGGGTAAATATTAGAGTGATAATGAGCACTGAAGATGATAAGTCTAAGAAAGTGGCTGAAAATCTTTTGAAGATTGGAGCAAGCGTGACAAGTCTTTCGGAAGGAAATGTTCTAGCTCGAGGTACTCTAGTCGATCAAGAACAGGTTGTTTTTGTTATCTGGGTTTCTCCTGTCCCTCATGAGAAATATGTTTATCGACCCCATTTCTCTTCTAACTCAGGAATCATTGAAATCTTTTCAAATAACTTTGAATATCTATGGGAAAAAGGAGAAGAATTTACACTCTAAACAGTTTTTTAGTTGGAAGTGAATAAAATGTTAAATTTAGATGATAGAAACGTTGTAGAAGAGATAGACAAATCTAACCAACTGCAAATTTTGACTCAATGGCCTTCATTATTCAAAGAAGCTAGAGAACAAAGTTTGAAACTAAACATTCCTAGCAGTATTGTCTGGAAAGAAAAAGAAACAGTATATTCCACTCCAATTAACATAGTTATTTGTGGTATGGGAGGTTCAGCAATATCAGGGGATTATCTTTATCACTTACTCAAAGAAGATCTTTCAATTCCAATTATTGTTAATAGAAACTATAAACTCCCTTATTTCGTTTCTGAAAAAACTTTGGTCATTTGTGTGAGCTATTCAGGAAATACTGAAGAAACACTATCATGTTTTCAAGATGCTTTGTTAAAATCTGCAATGATAATTTCTGTTTCTTCTGGAGGATTATTAGAGAAACTATCTAAAAAAATTGAAGTTCCCCACATTAAGATAAAGGAAGGTATCCCCCCAAGAAGTGGTTTACCGCTGATTTATACTGCATTGATTACAATTCTAGAAAAGTTTAATTTGATTGATAATATGGATTCAGACCTTAAAGAAACCTCAGAGATCTTGGAGAAACTAGCTAAAGAATACAGTATTGACCAGAAGACAGAATCAAACTTGCCTAAGAATATTGCTTATGGACTTTACAATACAATACCAGTTTTTGTAGGTCATACATATCTTTCTCCAATTGCATATAGGGCAAAATGTGAATTAAATGAAAATAGTAAGTTACTTGCTATTAGTGAAGAAATACCCGAGCAAAACCACAATGGAATAGTTGCCTGGGATAATCCGAAAACAGCGTTAAATGATATTGCTGTTGTTCTTTTCAGAGATAAGAGTGAACCTGATTCCATAAAGGTGAGAGTTGAAGAATTCAAAAAACAAGTCGAGAAGAAAACGGAAAAGGTATTGGAAATTTATCCTAAAGGCAAATCAAAATTATCAAAACAGATAAGTTCCACCTATCTCATTGATTTAACAAGCATTTATCTTGGCATCTTATACGAAATTGATCCTTCAATAACCCCAAGTATTGATGTTTTAAAAGAGGTCCTAAGAAAGAAGATTAACCTTCAAAATAGGATAGAGAGGGATATTGGTTAATCAATCTCTGGTTCTTTCTGGAATGAAGCTTAACAAAAAGTTTTAATAAGAAGTAGGTTTTTACTATTTTAGAGTAAAAAGCAGTTAATTTCTTTGAGTGTTACTTATGTGTGGTATTGTAGGCATAGTTCAGCAGCGTGAAACAAAGATTGGGAAAACAATTATTGAGGCTTTAACCAAGCTTGAATACAGAGGATACGATAGTGTAGGGATAGCATCGATTTCTGATGGAAAGGTTATGATCACTAAAGATGAGGGAAAAATATCAGAAGTAGCAGAAAAAATTGATATTGATAGCATACAAGGTAAAATTGCAATTGGTCATACACGATGGGCAACTCATGGACCGCCAACTAAAGAAAATGCGCATCCACACACAGACTGTAACGGGGAAATCTCAGTAATTCATAATGGAATAATAGAAAATTTCCAGGAATTGAAAGAAGAACTGTTAAAACAGGGGCATGTTCTTCAGTCTGAAACAGATACAGAAGTCATCCCCCATATGATAGAACAATTGGTGAAAAAAGAAAATCAATCATTACAGGAAGCAATTATTACAACAGTTAGAAGACTAGAAGGAACTTTTGCAATTTGTGTTGTTTCCAGCCTAGAACCAGATAGAATTTATTGTGCTAAACGAGATAGTCCGCTTGTAATAGGGATTAACTCAGACAGAATGTTTTGTGCTTCAGACATTCCAGCATTTCTTGAACATACTAGAAAAGTTGTTTTGTTGCATGATGACGAATTTGTAACAATTTCTAGTAATGGATATGAGATAATAGATTTCAATAGCATGAAGAAAATAGTCAGAAAACCATATACAGTCTCATGGAAACCAGAAATGGCACAAAAAGGCGGATTTCCACACTTTATGTTGAAAGAAATTCATGAACAACCCAATTCATTAGCAGATTACATTAGAATTGATCAACCATCGCTTATTAAGATAGCAGAAAAAATCCACAATGCAGAAAAAGTCTTTCTCTTAGCAGCAGGAACTGCCCATTATTCTACCTTAACAGGAGAAAATCTTATTCGAAAGTATTCAAAGAAACCTGCAACATCAATTATTTCATCTGAATACGAAGCAATCAGCGGTTTAGTAGATGAGAACACAGTAATATTGCCAGTAAGTCAAAGTGGAGAAACAATGGACACCATTATGGCAATCAAGCATGCAAGAGAGTTGGACGCAACTGTTTTATCGGTTGTTAATGTTATTGGAAGCACAATCACACGCTATTCAGATGAAGTATTGTATCTTTATGCAGGACCAGAAATAGGTGTAGCGGCAACTAAAACGTATACTGCACAAACCCTCTCAATGTGGGATATTGGTCTTGAAGTAGGAAAAATTTCAGGAGAACTAGATAAGAGTGAGTATGATAGTGCTAGAGAACTCTATAGGAATATACCTACTGTTATCAGACAAACAATAGTTCGAAATGAATCAAGAGCAAATCACATATCTTCTTGGTTTGCTAAGAAAAGCAGTAGTTTCTTTCTAGGACGAGGATTAAATCTTCAAACTGCAAAAGAGGGAGCTTTGAAGATGAAGGAAATAGCATATATTCATAGTGAAGCTTACCCAGCAGGAGAGTCAAAACATGGACCAATTGCTCTAGTTGAGGAAGATTACCCTGTTGTTTTTGTTGCTCCAAAAGATCATACAAACAAAAGAATGATTGGAAGCATAATGGAGATGAAAGCAAGAGGAGCTACAGCAATCGTTGTAATTGAAGAAGGGGACAAAGATATAGAAGAACTAGGAAAATGGAAGTTCGAAATACCAAAAGGATATTCAGAGACATTAAGCACAATACCATTCGCAATTCCACTTCAACAGCTGTCATATTATACAGCTATGCGTAGGGGATGTGCTATAGACACTCCAAAAAACTTGAGTAAAACTTTAACGGTACTTTAGTTTCACAAATGAAGAAAAGAATATAATGTTGTAATGACAAAGGAGTAAAAGAAAATGAAAGTAGTTATTCTTGCAGGTGGCAAAGGTTTGGACCTTTTCCCCCTCACTCAAACAAGACCAAAACCCATGATAACTTTATTGGGAAAACCTATTTTAGAGTATTTGATCAAAGAATTAAAAGAAGTTGGTTTAACAGATATTTTGATTGTTACTGGTTATAAAGGAGAGCAAATAATCAATTATTTCAAAAAAGGATGCGAATTTGGAGTCTCTATTGAATATGCTGACCAAGGAGATAACGAAGGTATTGAAGCAGCCTTATTAGCTTCCGAGGATTTTGTAAAGAATGAATCAGTGTTTATGTTATTATTTGGAGACATTGTATCAGAAAAAGGTTTGATATTAAGGGCTCTTAATGCCTTTGAAAATACTCAATCAGATATGGCTATGACTCTTACTCTTCGTGGTGATACAGGCGATTTTGGTATTGTAGAAATAGATTCTATGGGTCTTGTTAAAAAAGCAGGCATCAAGAAAGCTGATTCATCTTCGCGCAGTAATTATGTTGATGCTGGTTGTTTTATACTTAAGCCTGACATACTTGAGGAAGTAAAAACAAAACCATCGATAGGTCAAGCTATTAACAATAGAATTGAGAAGGGAGATAAAGTCATTGCTGCAATCTGGGAAAAAGAATGGTTTGATATCGGTAAACCATGGAATATTATTGAAGCTAACAGACTTTTACTCTCTAAAGTTAAAGAATCTAGAATTGCTAAAGATGTTGTAATTGGTGCCAATGTAGAATTAAAAAACATCGTTATTATTGAAAAAGGAACTGAAATTGGTTCTGGTACCGTTCTTAATGGCCCAATTTACATAGGACCTGAGACTTATATTGGAAATAATGTGCTTATTAGAGATCATTGCTCTATAGGTAAAGGAGCAATCATTGGTTTTTCAAGTGAAATCAAAAACTCTGTCCTCTTTGATGGAGTGAAAACCTTTGGACTTTGTTATGTTGGAGATAGTGTCATAGGTAAGAATACCCATCTATCCTCTGGAGTCATAACAGTAAATACTGAAACACCAAAAAGAGAGATTACCATGAATATCAATGGTCAAACACTCAATTCAGGTTGTATAAAACTTGGTGCAATCATTGGTGATGACTGTGATATTGGTGTTAATTCTTTAATTTTCCCTGGAAGAAGAATTGCTTCAAATAGCACTGTGATGCCTGGTACAAAAATAAAAGAGGATATCTTGGAAAATAATTCTTAAGACGAGTTCAAATAAAAGAAAAAGAAGATTAGAGATAGAGTGTCTTTCAGTTCTTAGTAATCATAATCAGTAATCTCAAGTAGGGTTATTATTTGTAATAACATTGTTCGTGCATGAGCTGGACAATTTGGATCTTGAGATATTTCATCTAGGATTTCTATTGCATTGTTAGCTTTTACTGCTATACTTAATTCAGGATCTGGTTCTCTTATGATTTCGAGTGAGTTGGTCGCTGCTCTTCTGATGTTTCTTGGAACAGTTGTGTCCTCACTTATTCTTTCTAATAGCTGAACGGCTTCATTTATTTGCTCGAGCGTTTCTTCACTCACTTTTAACACCCCTTTAAAAACTTATATCCAGTAATTTGTGTTACTCTCGGTTTTTTAATCATTTCGGTTTGAAATACAAATTTAATTAAGAAAAATATTAAATATTTCGTAAAATTGGAAAAACGACTAAAATTGGTTTAGCCATTCCACGTATTTACGAATACCAGTTTCTAGGGTAGTGTGAGCATCCCAACCAAGAGATTGAAGTTTTGATATAGCAACTGAACTATAGACTACGTCTCCCTTCCATCCTCTTTTTCCACCCGTAAATGTATAAGTAACATCATTTAAGCCAAGAATATTTGTTAGTTCGTCTGCAATTTTCTTAACAGTAGTAATTTCTTCTGAACTAACATTGAAAACATCAAACCCTTCCTGCAGATTTTCATATGCTATATTGAAAGCATTAACTGTATCATCGATGTAAAGATAGCTTTTGGTTTGACTACCATCTCCAAGTATCTCCAATTCTGATGAATTTTTCTGTAATTTGTGATAAAAATCATAAATTACCCCATGAGTAGAACGAGGTCCGTAAATATTTCCTAACCTCAAGGAAGTTATGTTAAAACCGTAAAGTGAAGTGTAGCTAGAACAGTACATTTCAGATGCAGCTTTTGCAGCTCCATAGTTACTTATCGGTTTCAAAGGATATCTTTCTGGTGTAGGAAAAACATCTGGTTCTCCATATACTGTACCAACAGAACTTGCGAAAATTAAATTGCGTACATCTCTTTCTCGCATATATTCCAAGATATTAAAAGTTCCAACAACATTAGTTTCAAAATCAAATCGAGGATTGCTAACGCTTAGTTTTACATCAGGTTGTGCTGCTAGATGAAAAATACAGTCATAATCCATATTAAGCGATAATAAATCGTCGTAATTTTGTACACTAATTTTATGAAAATCAGCTTTTCTTTTCTCCAAATGTGGTTTAAGATATCTTAAATCAGTTTTTGCTGATAGATCATCAAGAACTGTAACATAGAACCCTTTTGTAACTAGTAAATCCACTACGTGGGAGCCTATGAAGCCACATCCTCCAGTAACCAAAATGCTCTTTGTGATGAGTTTAACCCCCGCTATATACTAATCAAGAGCTCTAGCAAAGTTTTCGAGCTCTGTTAAGAATATCTCAACTTCATCCATAGTGTTATAGATATAGAGAGATGCTCTTGTTACACCTTCTCCTTTTCCAGGATTTATTCCAATTTGATATTGGAATGGATGTACGCACATGTTTCCTGATCGCATTAGAATTTTGTGATTAGGAATCATATCATTGAAATATTCAGTTACATCATTATGATTCATTACATCTGATTTTGGTCTGAAAGATACAAGTGCTGCTCTTTGTTTATAATCTAGAGGACCTAAAACTTCGAATTTTTCTAGTTCTAGAATTCCCTCTAATAATCTTTTTGAGAAAGATTGTTCTCTGTTATGTATATTATCCATTCCAATTTTTTGAAGATAATCTATTGCTGCACCAGCACCTAACATACCGCCATAATTTTGCAATCCTGCTTCAAATTTATGAGGAGGAGGTAAATACTTTGGAATAATCTTTCCATCTTCATAGACGACATCTTCTATTACATCTCCACCAACAAGAAACATGTCAAGCTCTTCTAAGAGTTCATACTTACCATAAAGTACACCTATACCAGTAGGACCACAAGCTTTGTGAATACTCAAAACACTGAAATCCACATCGAGTTTCTTAACATCTAATTTATCATGTGGGGCAAATTGAGCTTCATCTGAAACTACCCATGCTCCATGTTCATGAGAGATTTTAACAACGTCTTCAAGAGGTGCAATAGTTCCAGTTAAGTTCGATGCATGTACAAATGATACAATCTTGGTTTTATCATCTATTTTTTCTTCGAAATCTGCTACATCAAAAGTTCCATCCGGACTAGCATTAACTATTCTTAATTCACTCCCAGTTTCTTGGCATCTTTTGAAAAATGGAAGCATTCCACTATGATGTTCTAAAGAAGTTGTAACAATGTTTTCATCTTTTTTTATTGGCAGAGTAGCAGCAATGATGTTTAATCCTTCTGTTGCATTTCTTGTCCAAATAATTTCATTTTGGCTTCTTGCATTAATAAAAGAAGCAATTTTTACACGGGCTTCTTGGGTAAGTAAACTTGTTTCTTCTCCTAAACTGTGCGTTGATCTACCAGCTCCACCACATGCACCCAAATACTTGTAATAATATTCCATTGCTTCCCAAACTTGAACAGGTTTGAGTGCCATACAAGCTGAATCAAAATATATCAGACTTTTTCCTTCATAAAGCTGATTCAAAACCGGAAAATCTTTTCTTATACGAGCCCAAACAACCATTTTATCACCATTATTCTTCAGAATCTTTGATTAATTTCCAAGCAAATCCTTCAGAGGTCCATTTTCTTTCTACAAATCCCTCTTCGACGAGTTGTTTTCCTGCAAGAATGACATCACCACCTGATGAACATCCAGCACATAACTCAGGAAACAAATCTCTCATAGCCATTATTTCTTTTGTTGTTGCAGGATTCTTTTTCTTCAGTATTGCAACTATGCATTCTACGTTTTGATCTTTGAATTCGCTCATATTATCATAGAAACCAGTTTTTAATAACAATTTAAATTATTCTACTAATGTAAAGTGAAAAAAAGAGTTTTTTTAGAAAAATTCTGAGAGAGATTTTTGACCTTTTAGCTTTAATGGAGTAGATGAAAAAGCCATTAAATGACCTATAATCCTAGATATGTTAGTCACATAATAACTGTTATTGACTTTAGTTACGAGAAGTTTTCCTTTAACTCCCACAATCTCGCCTGTTATCTGTAAAGTTTTCTCAACTTCGTTTAAGATAGGACTACTTTCTAAAGAAGGAATGTTACCATAAAATGATAATAATTCTGTTTCTTCATGCAACAGTTCTGAGTCTTCTGATTCATATCCATTTTTCTCAAGATAGGATATTACAGTACCCACAATGTTTCGGAAACCAAGAATAGATTTTGAAAGATCAAAATTCAGTTTTCTGGCTTTTGCAGATTTACGAATTGCCTGAGATATCTGAAACTCGGAAGAGATAGTCTTTTCCAATGACCTAGCTTCAAAACCATTTTTTGCTCTCAAAACCTCTACTGCTATATCAGCCCCTTGGTTTATCCACCTCTTTAATGGGTTAAACGATACTCCAACCTTAACATCATTTGCAATAAGAGCTAAATAAACTGAACAAGGATAGGTCTTACAGTATTCATAAGCCTCAGGATTATGGGAACAATTACCAAAAGGTTTGCTAGCATCACAGAATAGAAAGCACTTTTCAAAATCCTGCTGATCGCAGTTATAACACCTATTGTATTGATCTGTGATATTTTTATCACACAAATAATATTCTTTTTTATTAACAGAATGACCAATACACTTCTTTTCTTTCGATATTTTAAGATGAAAAGAGTCACCAGGAGACAAATATTTTTTATTAGTTTGTGCTGGTTCTTCCTCTAAATCTCTAATATAAAGAAAGGCATAAGGTGGAATTTTTGGATCCCATTTAACTGCGATTAAATGTTCCTTCAACAACATCTCCACTTTTATTTTTTAGACATTATTAGTATCTGTTCTTTTCCATCAGATAATTGTTTCTTACATTCATCAAATATAGAATAGATTTCTTCTTTTAATTGAGATGATATAACTCCTCTTTCAGATAATTGGTTTATTACACCTTCATCAATAACTTGTGTCTCACCATTCTTTTTGACTAGATTCAGTCCTAAGTCTATATATCGCAGGTTTCCACCATTGCATAAATCTATTGGAGTGACAACTTTAATTATCTCTCCTAGCAAGTTTTCATCTCTCAAGATTTTCATATGGACTGACCAGCTCCCTTCTTTTACTGCAATAGATGATGTATCCCCCTGTTTTATGTCTATATCCAAATTGTGATGCACACCTCTAGAAGAACGAAAACTTCTCTTAATATGCAAGACATCATCAACCCAGTTTAGCTGCCCCAGAATCCTTTCTTGTGGGGGAGAAGTCAATTTGTACTCTTGAAGATAGATAATTGCGTTTTCACTGAAATCTTTGTCTAATATTAATTGTTTCAGCATATTAGCTAACTTCTTACCATCTATATCAGAAGCTACTTTTTCAGCGAATTGAGTAGTTAATTTTAGTTCAGGAGAATATGACATAAACCAATGATACATGGGAATACTTGAAACTACTGCACTGCGAATAGCAGTTATTTTTTCTTTTGCATCTTTCACTAGTAGAATATGTGCAACTGTTTGTCCAGGTTGTAAAATGCCAGGTCCATAGGAAGATCCTGATATAAGTAAATCAAGTTCTTCTGCCCTTTGAACTAGTTGATCTATATCTGCTTGAATAGCTTCTTGTGAAGCTTTTGTTGCACTTGTTCTCATTATTAAACCATGATCTCTAGGGCGTAGTTCTTTTCCTAAAGTAAATAATTTATCTCTGTCATTTTTAGGTAATTTTCGAGAAACCCTTACAAAATTTGCATCACGCTCCAAAATAACAGATTGACCTGGAAAATGAATGACTGTTGAACAAACAGGTAATTGGTCCTCAAAGACATTTAATTGTTTTATCTGAACTACAACTTTCTGACTTCTGTGGAAATTGGAACCAAACAAAATTGCATTGACACTTTCTCCAATATCAATTACAGACAGATTTTTCTCATTATTAATATGTACAACCTTCCCATTATATACGGCATGTAACTGAACCGGGTGTTGAAGAATAATTGAATCAGGAATTTTCTTATGTAAAAGCGCTGTGATTGCAGAAACATATTCTTCCTCACCTTCAATAGATACGCCATATCCACCTAGGATATCTTGAATTTCAATATCATATGGATCTAATTTGTCTTCTATACCAAACACACTAACTTGTTCAGGAAGAGTTTGGACAAGATTGTACTTCAAGTTTTCAGAAATCAATTTAATTAGAGCAATATCATAAATGCTCCTTACACGAAACGTTGGAAAAACCATTACAAAGTCACCTATAGGCAGAAAATAGTTAAGGCGAATAAAAACTTAATGAAATCAAAGTTTCTGATTAGTAGTTTTAAATAAGTTTTCGGAGAATAATTGTATTATTTGAAATGGAGCCAGGACGGGGATTTGAACCCCGGAGGCTGATGCCAGAGGTTTTCGAGACCCCCGCCGTACCGCTTGGCTATCCTGGCAGAATAACATTCTTGAAATCGTATTGATTCCTGCTTTAAGTAAATAGATGATTAAAAAAATCTTTGTGTGAGTGAAATCTAGCTCTTTAATCTAATGAACTTATTACTCCCACAGTTTGTACAGCCTTTAGTAGAACAATTTGAACAATAATGTTTTCCACATTTAGCACATTGTGTTGTTCCTGTATTCTTACAACTTGTACAACCTTTTAGAACAACTCTACCCTTGAGTTTTATTACAAGATATACTGCACCAACAGCTCCTCCCAGTACAGCTACCACGATAAGGATTGGTCTTAAAACTCTCCAAAGAGGACTTGTTGGAGGGGTAGAATCTTTAAAGAGACTTATAATTGTTGTATTGTAGTATTCTATCAAATCTGCACCAACATTCCAAGTTATGTAAGGTTTTTTTTCTCCTATTTTCATCCCTAAAATCTGATTAACGAAATTGTGATTCACTGCATTTGTATTTACTTCAATTCTGATTGAACCTTCTGCCGTATATTCAATAACAAACTCACCGTTTCTGTAACTTACAAAGGCTACATCTACAATATCGTCATATTCAATACCTTCATAATTATCATAAGCAGTTACTAAAACTAAGGAACTAAATAGAAGAATAGAAAAAATACTTAAAATAACTGTATATCGGAGAATTCGTTTCATCGAGAGAAGAGAAGGATAGAACCTTAAAAAAATTTCGAAGGGGGAGGAATTACTTAAAACGAATTAATGAACGACCTTTGCAAGAGGTGCAACCATTCGAAAAGCATTTCTCACAAAAATTTGCACCACAGTTTTTACATGATCCTATAGCAAGAGTTTTGCATTTTAAACATCTTTTACCAAAAATTTTTGGTGAGAAACGATATATTACATATGAAATACCAACCACTCCACCAATACCAAGTATCACACCTACAACAATAAGTAAAGTTCTACCAAAACTCCCTACACCTTCGGGATACACATCAGTATAAGGAAACCCATTGATATTGTATACTTGAAGATTTTTATAAGTTAATATTGATTCTGCATATGCACCATAAACGGGATCACTGGGAGAAAATCCATCTTCTCCTGGATAAATTGTCACAGTTGATTTTATCTGACCATTTTTCATTCCTTTAAGAGCATCATACAATCCTGGAGGATTAAGGGTTTCAGGTGCAAAATTAACCTGAACTGGGTCAGACTCAGTTTTAGTTTCTATAGTTAATGAATTTACTATTAACTGATAACCAAAATAAACGAAATCACCGTCGTGTACTTTATATTCGTCTGCATAGCAAGGAGTACTATAATCAACACTAGTGGTCAGTACAATCGAAGTTAGGATCATAAATAACAAAGCATCGCGCTTCATTGAGAGAAGGAAATGTTAGAAAAATAAAAAGCTATCGAATTGTAATGTATACAAATGAGTTAAAAAATATTATTACAACGATTAATAGACCCGGGGTCTGCATAGTAATTATATAAAACCTAACAAATATTATAGAAATAAAGAAAAACAAAATGGCGAGGCAGCCGGGATTTGAACCCGGGTCGAAGGAGTTCCGCACTCTCAGCTATTGCTTTGAGTTTGACAGTCCCCCATCATAGGCCGAGCTAAACTACTGCCCCGTCTTTTCGACATCCTTTTTTTTCAATTTCTTCTTTTAAACTTGTCGTTTAGTATAGTTCTCTAAATTTATGAAAAAAAAAATTATTTTTGAAAATACCCCAAAGATTTATTCTAGTCCAACTTCTACGCGTTTCTTTTCAACTGCTCTCATAAGTTCTTTTGAAAATGTTACAAAAGCTTCTTCTACTTTTTCTCCAGTTTTCGCAGAAGTAATGAAAAATGATTCTTTTGGTAAATTCAATTCCTCAATTATTGCATTGATACTTTCTTGAGATACTGTAACTTGTTCTTTCAAATCGGCTTTATTTCCAATTAAGAAGTAAATTACATCTTCTTCTACACTCTCTAAACCTTTTTTCCAAGCTTTGACGGAATTAAGAGTATTATTTCTTGTTAAATCAAAGACTAAGAAACAACCTCTTGCACCACGGTAGAATTTTTCTCTCACAGAAGCGAATCGCTCTTGACCACCAATATCACTTATTAAGAACAAAACCTCATCTTTTCCAACAAATAACTGTTTGCTTAGAATATCAACACCAATAGTCATTAGATATGATGCTTGGAATTGATTATGAACGAATCTTCTAATTAGTGAACTTTTACCTACTCCTGGATCCCCTAATAAAACTATCTTAAATATGTATTTCTTACCTTGTCCCTCTTCTTCTGCCATCATTTTCCCCTTGTCTGTTGTCATTTTTTTCATTTGTTATTAATTTTGTGCTTGTCTTTTATCAAATTTCTTCATGTTTTGAAGCTGTTCATTATACCTTTTGCCACTTCTTCGTCTAAGTCAGACTGAGGTGGAAACTTCATAAGACCATCTTCTGGGTATCTTGGAATTAAGTGGAAATGAATATGCCTAACAACTTGACCTGCATCTTTCCCATTGTTTTGAAAGATATTTAGCCCAGTAGCTCCAGTTACTTCCTTTAATTTTGTAGAAATCATTGGGAGTTTCTTCATAAAAATCATATCTTGTTCAGGAACATCAAATATCTGTTCAAAATGCTTTTTTGGTAAAAACAAGCTATGTCCGCTTGATACTGGAAATAAATCTAGAAACACTTTAACGTCTTCATCTTCATAAAGTGTGTAACTAGGCACTTCCCCTCGAATAATCTTACAGAAAAGACAATCATCAACCATTAAGTCACTCTCTCTTCTTTTCCTAATTGTTTACATTACCTCCTTTTCAGTTTTTTGTATAAAAAAATCAAATTAGGAATAAATTAAGAGTCATGAATGTTAATTCTTAAACCATCATCTTGTTTTAGAATATAAGCTGCTGCTCCTCCACGAATTATTGCCTCTGCAACTTCATCTTCCTTTCCTGGAGAATAGGCAAAAAATGAGCCGCCATTCCCGCTTCCAAGGAGTTTACATGCTTTAGCTCCAGCAGTTTTTGCATCATGAATTAAATTTTGCATTTTTTGGGTTACATTTTCGAAGTATTCGTGTTGACATTCATGGTGCTTACTTATCAGAGATGCTATTTCATTTTGGCTAGCATCCTTAGTTTTCATTATCTTATATCCCTCTCTTACAACATCTCTAATCCCTAAAACCCCTAACAATCTTTGCAGACCAATACTTTTGCTTCTATCATATTCTTCTAGTACATCTTGAAATGAGCTTTTCTCCAAACTGAAGGAAGCATCTTTCTTTTTCATCCATTCAATTCCTAGATTAATTTCGCTTTTTCTTTTTATTATAGTTTGTATAGTTTCTTTTTTTGTTAAAGTATCTCCAATAACTATACCATCTATTTTTTGGTCCAATTTTTCTAGTTCATATGGTTCACGACATTCAAGATAAACTAGATTACCTATTACACATGCATAATGATCCATCATTCCCCCTGGCTCCCCTAAATTTACAACTTCTGCTAAATATGCATTCCATGCTAATTCTTTGCCTGAAGAATTATACTCTGAGGCTTTATCGAAAAAGCCAATTAAGGCAGAACAAAATGCAGAAGAAGATGAAAGACCTTTACCAATTGGTAGATTTGACTTAACTGATAAAGTAGCTCCAAAGTTCTTAGGAAAGAATTCTTGATAGATATTGAAGGCAGATTTCACATAATCTCGTTTCCTTATTAATTTCTGCTTTTCATTTGAAAAACTAAATTTCTGATTTATATCTTTAAGTTTTACAGAAATTCTTCCACTTGTATTTGTTTGTCCTCTAACCTCTACTCTTTGGTTTATTGCCAGAGTTATAACTTCTAAACCCATATAGTCAACATCTTCTCCAAAAAGGCAAACCCTTCCTGGTGATGATGTGATTATTTCCATAGTCCTATAACTCCCATTTATCTTGATATTTCTGAGTAGCGACTTTTATTTTATTGAAATCTATTGTTTTAAAGTGACCATCATGATAGACTATTTTACCATTAATCATTGTCAGGCTAACATCTTTTCCCGAGGAAGAATAAATTAAATGAGATACAGGATCATATAATGGCATAGCATTTACTTGGTCAATATCTATCATAATCATATCTGCTCTCTTACCTAGCTCAATAGAACCGATTTCTTTATCCCAATTGATTGCTCTTGCTCCATCAATTGTTGCCATTTGAAGCACTTTGGAAGCTGGGAGAGCTTGTTCATTGAGGTGTTTAACCTTCTGAAGAAATGCTGCTAACCTCATGTCCCTAAACATATCAAAATTATTATTACAAGGAGGACCATCTGTTCCTATCCCTACTAAAACACCTAATTCATGGTATTTTACAACATCACATATTCCAGAAGCGAGTTTGCAATTACTACTAGGATTATGTGTTATTCTTGTATTCGTTTTTTGAATTATTTCAAACTCTTCTTTATTCAACCATATACCATGAGCTAAGATTGTTTCGGATCCAAGTGCTTTTAGATTTTTTAGAGCTCTAATATAGGAATCATTATACATTTTTTTCACTTCAATGCATTCTGATTGTGATTCAGAAGCATGTGTGTGAATCATCAAATCTTCATAATCGTGCTGAGTCTCAACAATCAAATTCATGAGTTTTGGAGAACATGAAAGAAGAAAACGGGGATTTAGTGAATATTTTATTCGTCCATCTTGAGTTTGATGATACTGATCTATCTGCTTTCTTGCAGTCTCAATCACTGTTTCTGTGTCTTCTTTGATAATATCTGGAAAATCATTATCTACATCCATTAACATCTTACCAATTCTTGTTCGAATACCACTTTCGACTGCTGCTTTTATTCCATAGTCAGAATTATGGCTTGTCAACATATCATTGGTTGTAGTTGTACCGGTTCTTATCATCTCAGCAAACCCTAGAAGTGAGGAAGAATAGACTTCTTCGGGGGTAAAATTTGCTTCACCTGGTAAAACAACCTGTCTTAACCAATCTAGAAGAGTATGATCATCTGCTTTACCTCTTAAGAAAGTTTGTACACTGTGACTGTGAGTATTAATTAAACCAGGAAGTAAGATTCTATTTTCTCCTTCTATAACCTTATCAGCTGAATAATCTTTATGTATTCTTTCTCTTTGTCCTAAATCTGCTATTAACCCATCTGACACAAATACAGCAGCATCTTTAATGATAGTATTTTGAGCATCACAAGTTATGAGTATATCCGCTTCCAGAATCATGTTTTTCAATATTACCATTCGTTTAATTGCGAATAACTTAATAAATCCTATTCTTTTCGTATTTTTGATAAGGAGATAGAGATGTCTGACAATCCACTGGCAGAGCTTACAAAAAATGTTCTAGTTTGTGAAGCATGTCATCTTAAAGATAGTAGAACTAAAATCGTTCCTGGGATCTATGGACCAGTTAATGGGTTGTGTATTATTGGAGAAGCTCCAGGTTATTATGAGGATCAACAAGGAATACCGTTTGTTGGACGTTCTGGAAAATTGTTAGATAAAATGTTAGAAAGCATAGGGCTCAAGAGAGGAGAGGATGTTAGTATTCTTAATGTAATCAAATGTCGTCCTACAACAGATGATGGGAAAAATCGAACACCTACTGAATCTGAACTTCGTTTTTGTGGAGAGAGATGGTTGTTTAAGCAATTAAAAATTCTTGCTCCAAAGCTTGTTGTATCTATAGGTAGCATTTCGTTGAAATTCTTTATACCTTCTGCTACTGTCACTAAGTACGTAGGAGAAGCTTACGATACCGACTTTGGAGTAAAACTTTTCGTAACATATCACCCTGCTTATATTCTAAGGAATTATAACTTACTTGAACTCTACGAGGATCATTTTAAGAAATTAAAAGACATTTATGATGAAGTACCAAGTGCAGAAGGCATAAAATCGCAGAAGAATAAAATTCTTGGATTGCATAGTGAACAAAAATCCTTAACTGATTTTTTTGGGTAATAGCTATTCAAAGAATTGAGATTTATTTAAGAGAGAATGATTTATAATCAAAGTTGAGAGGCATAGATTAATGGCGAAAAAATCAAAACTTTTTGGTACAGCTGGAATAAGAGGGCCTTTTGGTTCCAAGGTTACTGCTGAATTAGTTTTTCATGTTAGTCAAGCTGTTTCCAAGTTATACCCTTCAGAGGGAATCTTAGTTGGTAATGATGCCAGAACTTCATCTGAAGCATTGAGCCAATGTGCAAGTGCCGCTATCTCCTTATCAGGAGGGAAGGTTTTCAAAGTAGAATTATGTACATTTCCAGTTATCGCTAATTTAACATTAAACCCAAAACATTCTGTTGCCATTTATATTACAGCATCTCACAATCCTCCAACAGATAATGGGATAAAGGTTTTAAGAAATGGTCGAGAATTTGTGATGTCAGAACAAGATGAAATTGAAGCCTTTATCAAGCAGAAAAAAGACGAAAAATCTGGATTCATTCATGATAATTGGGATAATATTCAGACACAATTATCAGTAACAGATGCTAATAAGCAGTATTTCAAGAGAATTACAGGAGAATTAACGATAAAAGGAGAAGAAAGGAAAATTATTGTTGATTGTGCAAATGGTCCGATGTCAGAGCTTGCTCCTCTTCTACTTACACACTACGGTTTTCAAACTTCAACCATAAATTCACATATTGATGGTTTCTTTCCAGGAAGACTTGCTGAGCCTAGTCCTGAAAATCTTAAAGTGCTTATTAGTTTGTGTAAAAGTGAAAGAACACTGGGAGTAGCTTTTGATGGAGATGGAGATAGACTAGCAATAATCAATGAAAAGGGAGAATTTGTTGAATTATCTAGAGTCAATGCCCTACTTGCATTATTAGCAATAGAAGAAGGAGGACCTGGAAAAGTAATAGTCAGTATCGATTCATCTACTACTATAGATAGAACTGTTGAAAAAGAAGGGGGCGTTGTTGTAAGAACAAAACTTGGAGAACTTCATACTAAAGGAACAAAATTAATTCAAGAAGGAGAAAAAATTGTTTTTGCAGCTGAACCTTGGAAACCAATATTCCCAAAATGGGGTTTCTGGATAGATGGTTTATACGGTCTTCTCAAAATTTTGAAAGTGATTTCAAATCGTAAAACTACTGTATCTGATATCATGAAAGATGTTCCTCTCCACATTGCTAAGAGAAATGCATACTATGTAAAAATAGACAAAGCAGAAGAAATATTCGAACAATGTAAATTAAAACTCAAGGAATCTTTAGAAAATGAGACAAAGAAAGAATTAACCATAGATGGTTTAAGATATGATCTTGAAGATAATACTTGGATTTTAATTCGAAAATCAGGTACAGAACCAAAAATTAGAATATATTATGAAGCACCCGATCAAGCACGATTTGATTGGATAGAAAACATTGTTAAAGAGTTAGAAAAAATAATTGTTGAAGAGTGATTAAATGGTTTCTGAAGTGATTAAGGAAGAATTGAGATTAACAAATGAGAGATTGAGATTAACAATAGTAATTTTACTTTTCTGGGTAATAATAACTACTCTAGATATCACAACCGTGATAAATTTAGGCTCAGAAGGACCAGAATTTGTTGCTTATGCAATTATGGCTACAACTGCAATTCTACTAATTTTGTGTTCTTTGGCAATTCAAGGTCAGCCATTGATTAAGCAGATGATAAAAAATCGAAAGAATGTTGAAAAGTTTTGGGAAACAGAAGAAAAATTAAAACCCGATATTGAAAAAAGAAGAAAAGCTAGTGAGATTATAATAATTATTGGAATTATAGTTATGATGGTTGCTTTACTATTTGTGGCGGTTTAGTTCTTTGAACAACCCGTAACTTTCAATTTATTGTAGTAAGCTGTTTTTCAAATTTCAGTAAAGTTGAAGGCATACCTTCTTCTTTTGATATCTTCGAAAATTCTAGTGTAATTAGTCCTATTAGTTTTTCTCTTTGTGCTTCATCTGTTTCCATGTAGATGAATCGTCCATTTGGCAATTCTGCAGCTATTTTGGGATAGTCAAATTGATTATGTACTTTATCAAAAGTGCCAGTACTTTTTTTGAGCTATTTTGTTGTTTGTTATTCATCTTAGTTTCCTCAAAAACGTCTTATTCTCAAAATTTCTGTTATTTCAAAGGTATAATCTACAGTTCATTTGATTAAAGAATCGAAAAGTGAATAAAACATGACCTTCCAAGAAGTTCTAGTCATTTCTCCAGTCGAAAAAGGGGGGTTCTAAAAGAACCAGAGGACACTGAAAGTATTATGTATCTTATTAGAAGGAGTAGTCAATATCTAGATGTTAAGGGGATAGCTTTATTTAGTCAATGATTTTGATTTATTTGAATGAATAAAGCTAACTTCTGGGAGTATGCTGTTTTCTTTGATGATGGAGATGTTATGAATGATAACAGGCTTCGAGGCATACAATGGCAGAAGATGATTGGCGATTACTTCACCCCCATATATGGAGGGGGACCACATCAATGGGCTGAGGGAAATATTGAGTTTATTGATGGAATAATAGCAGAATACAATATCAATCTGGAAGTAAAAAAGCTACCTGATTACCAAACATTCTATATTCATTGCATTCACAGATGGATAACCTCGATGTTTGATTACGTAGGAATAGAGTCTCCACCAGAAAAAAAGCACAGAGAAATTTACTTTGAAGTTGTGGATATGATTACACCAAACGTCAAAGCTTCCTTTCCTGGCTTGGTCAATAGCATTAAAGTTCTCCACAACCAAGGATTAAAATTGTATACATCGTCTGCTGAACATTCCGAAGAGCTCAAAGGATATCTCAGGGGTATGAGAGTAGATAGTTGTTTTGAAAAATTCTTTGGTCCAGATTTAATCAATATTCATAAAGCAGATGAATCATTTTATGAAGCTATTTTCAGTGATATAGGCCTTGAACCAAAAAAAGCTGTTGTAATTGATGATAAGCCAAGATTCCTTGAAAGTGCCAAAAAACTTGGAGCGAATGTAATTCAAGCCTGTTTAACAGAAAAAGTTGAACCTTCATTTCAATTTCATGTAAATCACATGGATGATCTTCCTAAAGTTGTTGAACAAGTAATAAAAAAAGTAAAAAAATAGAAAATGGAGAATTATTCTTTTTTGTCGTATATTCCTTTATATGGTGCTCTTTCACCTTTCATATATCTTTCATGTGGATCTTTGATAAACCATGCAATAAGAATCCCTAATGAAAAAAGTACCAATAAGCTTGCAAGAGCAATTCTCATAGGAATGGCTTGATCAACTATTTCTTGAGAACCTTGGAAATATGGATCGGTAAGAAAAATCACCAAACCAAATAAGAGTGGGGATACAATTGCACTCACTCTTCCAGCAATTTTCTGGAAACCACCGTACTGTGCTAATTTTGAAGGTGGTGCAAGAACCATAATAAATTGTCTTCCAACAATCCATATTCCGCCAAAACCTACACCAATGAATACCGCACCAAAGAATATTACCCATGAAGGAATGGTTACTGAACCTATTTGTAATCCACTTATGCAGAATATAGCTATAGCAATGAACCAAGATATTCCAACACCTAAGAAAAGTTTCTTTGGTCCTAATCTGTTCATAAGTCTTCCAACAATAATACCAAAAATTATAGAGAAAACTATTCCACCTAGAATAACATAGAAAGTTTTTCCTTCAAGTGCTGTACCACCCATAATGGAAACCACAGGTACCATGTAAAGAATCGTTGTATTTGCAGCATCCGTGATGAAGAACCAAGCTAAGAAGAACAACCATGAATTCTTATCAGAAACAATTGCTTTGAGTGATGTTTTGAAATCGGATAGTGATGATCTCACATACTCTCCAGCTGACATAGGTTTCTCAGGTGGATTTTCTACTTCCTTATGGAAAAGATAAGGAATACTAATCAGAATTATAATCACGGCAGATATTAAGAATAAATATCTTAAGCCACCATAATTAATGGTTGCTGGATTTATTACTTCGTCTCCTACTTGCCAGATTCCAGTGTTCACTTCAGTATGGGGACCAAATAAACCTGGGATTGCTATAACCATACTCAAAAGTATTGCTATTACTGAACCAAATGCTGCGAGTGCACCACCAATAGCTTGAGTAAAACCTCTTTTTTCTGTTTCAGCAATGAATGGGATTTGAGCATCATAAAACATTCTACCTGCTTGATAGCAGAAGTTTGCTATAACAAATAAAATACATGCCCACCAGAAGTTCTGCCAAATCGTAATCATTGCAGTTGCGGTCACCATTATACCTGCTGAGATAAGTACTGCTGGTTTTCTTTTCCCTGCTTTATCAGAGATTGCTCCTAAGAATGGTCCAAGTATTGCTATCAAAAGATTTGAACCAGCCATGAAAACTGACATTACAATAAATACTGTAGAAAACGCCCAACCCATTTGTACACCCAGCAGAAGAACAAATGGAGTAAATGCTAGACTTATTACGGATTGCGAAAAGAAAGTATCGGCCATATCATAGCTGTACCATAACCAAGCATTTTTACCGCTGGTCTGTTTTGATTCTAATTTAGTTTCTTTTACATCTTTGTCATCTAAAACAACATCTATATTTGACATTTTTTCACCTATAATTATCTTTCTAAGTCGAATTTTGTCTTTTACTATACTGGTTTAATTTAAAGATTCGCTTAAAATTATGAAAACCCAGTGTTAAGTTAATTATCTCCTTATTAGAAGAGTAAATTGTTTTGAAAACAACCTTGCTGTTTAGGTCACTTTCCAGTCATGGGACCTTCATGCAAGGTCTTCTTCTTTGATATTGTCTTAAGAATGAAAATTGCTGATATTGCAAGAACTAGGGAAATTGCTATTGAAACAGAGAAAAATATGAAATCAAAATCTGAATTAGCCGCAATAGGATATTGATAGATAATAGCATAAACTATAAGACCCAACAAAACAGCACCTAGAGCAGTTGACCATAGAACAAAAGAATTTATATTTTTAGTTCTACTTTTTTGAGTAGAATAAAATACAATTAATGCAACTATTAGAGGAATAGGAATTTCAACCAACCAGATATTTGATGAAAGAGTTTCAAATAAGTTTTCGAAATAAGGAAAAGCTTTTTCTAAACTTGCTATGAAAAGAAATTGTACAATTACAGTGTAGATTAAACTCAGCACAGCAATTATCCATGGAGGAAATTTAAGAGTTGGTTTTGGTTGTATTGTAGATAATACAGAAGGAGAGGTCATTAATCTCAGCTGGTCCTACTAAAAGTTGGATCAAGCAAATAAAAATGTTTCAGAACCTTGACACATCAGTAAAGATATAAAACTAGAAATTTGGATAAGATATGAGGAAGCATTATGACTAAAGCAATAGTTGAGACAAATAAAGGAACTTTTACAATTGAGTTTTATGATGAACATACCCCTAATACTGTAAAGAGTTTTGTATCATTAGCAAAGGAAAATTATTTCAATGGGATTAAGTTCCATAGAGTAATTTCTGAGTTTGTTGTACAAGGAGGAGACCCTACAGGAACAGGAAAAGGAGGACCAGGATATAATATTCCTGATGAATTTGATAATCCTGCTCAGATACATGAACTAGGGGCATTCAGTATGGCAAATACTGGTCAGCCCAATTCAAACGGTTCACAGTTTTTCATTGTCCTAAATCCAAATAATTGCAAACATTTGAATGGAAAACATACAGTATTTGGGAAGGTGTCTGATGGAATGGATGTAATCTTGAAAATTGATCAGGGAGATCATATGGTTAAAATGACCATCGAAGATGAATCAGATACAATAGCTAACTATCAACTCATAAAAGCATAGAAGAAGAAGTATGGTGGCTCGAGGGGGACTCGATCCCCCGACCTCAAGATTTCTCATCTGAGGTTCACATTTGCAGTTCTAACCCTTATTTTGTCAAGATTATGAGTCTTGCGCTCTGCCAACTGAGCTACCGAGCCGTGTTCACCTTTTATCTTTCTGATTCATTTTTAATTCTTTTGTTCTTTATCATTCATTTGTTGTAGAATAGATTGTCCTAAGAATTTCACAATTATATAGTTCTCCAGAATCATGCCTAGAAGAAATTATAATCCTAAAAGCGAAGCCAAAGCGGTTAAAGATGAAGCAATAGAATTCTCTGTTGATGAGTATAACCCAATAACAGAAAAGGATATTGTCTCATTAAATGAAGAATTTGTGGATATAGTTGACTGGGAAGCAAGAGTTGATGAAGATCTCTAGTAGTAAAAGTAAATTATTGCTATAACCATTTGTTCAAAACTTCTTCTGCTCCCTGTAATAAATCAATGATTATTTTTTTGTCTTCATTTTCTTCTAATTTCAAAGCTCGTTTTTCTAACCATTTAAGGAGTGTTAAACTCAGTTGTTCTTCAAGTTCTGAGATAATTCCATACTTTATGCCATAATCATTTTCTTCTGTCATTAATTTCAACTACGTTTTTCTTAATTTATTCTCTTGTAATTCCCCAGTAGTATGGAGAAATAACATCTTCATTTTCATTATACTATTAGAGAAATTCATTAAAAAACCAAAAATTGAATTCATGAAGTTATTTTCTTTTGAAAATCTAAAAAATAAAGGGTTTTTAGAGTTTACATAGCTCTACTTCTTTTCTTAAGAAACTCTTTTACCAACTCTTCGCCCTTACCAATTACGTATTTACAGGGAATTGGAAATCTATCAGCTGCTCTCTTTAAAGCATCGAGTGTAATAAAATAATCTTCTGCTTCGGCTCTAACTGTAACAAGTTCTTGTCCTTCTTTTACTCTTGCAGCCCTATCTGTAGGTTTGCCGAAAGATAATCTCATACCATCTTGTACTCTATCAGCTCCAGCTACTGCCATCATTTTGTTTTCTCTTAAGATGTGATGTGGATGGATTCTGATTGTCATGTGATAACCTGTTGGTCCAAGATGTTTTTGTAAAACTCTGTTAACAGCCATTCTTGAAGCCTCTAAAGCTGTATGTCTAATGTGGCATCTCTCCTTTGACACTAGATGAATATGAACAGGAAAGATTCCTTTTCGATCTCCAGTATCATAAGCTCTGATTCTTGCATCTGGAACTCCTCTTACATATTTGCCTACTCGTGTATTCGCTGGACCTCTTATATGTCTATAACATCTTGCTGGTCTTTTACCCATTTTATACACCTAATATTATCTTGCTGATAAAGCAATTCTTTCTATTTCTTGCTTCTTTTTCACAGCAGCACTAGATTGATCCCTAATGGCTGCAAGTATGAGTTCTTCTGCAACAACTTCTTCAACACTTTTAATATTGTTGAAACTTTTTTGTTTAATTACATTGGCTAAGAATCTTAATGATAAATCAACTCTTCTTGAAGGAGAAATATCAACTGCAATATGTTGTGCTACACCACCATAAGTTAAACGAGTTGTTTCTTCCCTTGGAGCAACATTGCATATTGAATCTACAAGAACTTGAACTGGATTCTTACCTGTTCTTTCATGGATTATTTCAAATGCAACTCTTGCGATGTTTATTGCTCTTTGCTTTTTACCTGCATTCTTTCCTTTTTTCATGATTTTATTAGTGAACCTTTCAACAATATTCATTTCTGCTTTCTTGAAACGTTGAACTTGGTAACGTCCACCTGAATGGGGAAAATAAACAGGTTTTAATGAGATATATCTTTGTAAACCTAAATCGGATACAGCAACTTCACCTAAATCCCATTTACCAAAGAGTTTGATTTCTTCACTCATTTTGAATCCTCTTAGACAAATTAGCAAAACCAAGCTTTGTTTAAAAATCTAATGTTGAAAGACAGAATAGCTTATGTAGATGTGTATTAAAAAGAAAAAGAGGAAATTCTTCCTCAAATCATTTATACATTTAATTTCATCATTACCCAAGGGGCAAGCAGAATAACAACAGGCCCAACAATTGCATATCTTATCAAATCAAGTGTTAACTCTATTCCGATCCATCCAACATTATTGATTACTAAATCAAATAAAAGGGATAAACCAAAATAGAAAGCTGCAAAGAAAGCGGCTCCTATCAGTATTCTCACAAGATATTTCCACCATTTGTCAATATTAGTCTGGAAGTTTACTAATTTTCCTTCAAGTGCATAAGATATAGAAACTGTTGTGAAAAGGGTTATAAGTTTCAAAGATTCAGATATAATCTCGAAATCATTTTCAACTCTATTGTAGTTTAAGAAAATTATAGGTATTGCGAAAACAATAAACATTGCAATACATAGAAGTATTTTAACAAATAGTGTTCTAGAATCTATAAAATTCTCTACTGGATCTTTGATAAGAAGATATATAGCTAATATTACCAGTGCTATTCCAAGCCCCATAATTACATCTGTAAACCAATGTACCCTGAGTGCAATTCTGGAGAAAGCAATAAAAAAGGCAATAATCGAACCTACTACAATTATCCACCACCTTTTAATAAAAATCATCAAAGAACCCCAAAAAGTTGTACTATTCTGAGTATGACCACTTGGTATTCCAGTTGTAATTTCATCTGCTTTTGAAAACATTGTTTCTTCTAGATTGTGTCCATATTGTAAACTTGGTTCTGGTCTTTCTAGATTAAACACAGTTTTAGTTGAGAAATTTATTGTTGATGATGTTACTACAAAGGCCATAGCTCTGTAAGCCTTCTTTTTATCATATAGGTAATAAAGTAAAAGTAAAATTCCAATGTAGACTATAGATTGCCCCAGGTAAGAAATAAGGTACATAATACCCCCAAAGATTTTGCTCCTGTTGATATAGAAGAAATTAGTTAGGGGTTCATCAATAGGATTATTATGAGTTAATGGATCAAAACTGTATACAATCGCAACTGCAGTTATAATAAGTGCAGTACCTATTGCAATCAGAATAATTGCAATTATGTTACGTTTTTTCATAATAGATAAGTTATTAGTTAACTTTTACAAAAATGTTTTGCTACAGAATATTGTGTATTCTTAATGTATTATTTATGAAGTTCTCAATTTTTATAAAAGAAAATGAAAGCACAGGAACAGCTGTTAAATGAGGAAACGGTCAGAATGGAATTCTGATTCTAAAAAAGAACCATTTTCTTAAATTTCCGAAGTTTTCCTACAGTATAATTATCAGCGAAAGAATAAATATAGGATTATCTAAAGTACAAGTAGTGGTTAACGTGGGTATATACAAAAATCTTGAAGGCAAAAGAGTTGTCATTACTGGTGGTGCAAGTGGTATTGGCTTAGCAACAGCTAAACGTTTTATTGATGAAGGAGCTAAAGTTGCTATTATTGATTGGAATCAAGAAGAGCTAGATAAAGTATTAACAAACATCCCTGAACTTAAAGGAGGAGTTCATGCAGATGTGAGTAATCCAGATGCGATTAAAACTGCATTCAAGAAAATAGATGAAATATTAGAAGGCTTAGACATATTAATTTCTAATGCAGGTATAAGTTTTCGTAAACCCTTCTTGAAGATTGAGTATGAGCAATGGTCCAAGGTCCTTCGAGTTAATCTAGACGGAATGTTCCTTTGTGCAAAAGAAGCAATAACAAGGATGAAGAAGCAACGTTCTGGAGTTGTTTTATTCACTGCATCTACAAATGGTATTAAAGGGCATCCCTTTTACGCAGATTATAACAGTTCAAAAGCAGGCGTAATCCTCCTAACCAAATCTTTAGCTCTAGAATTTGCTCCATGGTTACGAGTAAATGCCATTTGTCCTGGTTATGTTCTTACACCTATGCAAAAGGCAGAGTATACCCCAGAGATGCTAAAAGTAGTTAATTCAAAAATACCCTTAAATCGTCATGCTGAACCTGAAGAAGTTGCCAATTTATTCGCATTTTTAGCATCTTCCGAAGCAGCTTATATTACAGGTCAAGCAATAGCTATTGATGGTGGAGAAACAGCAGGACCATTCACACCAATGGATGAATGATTAGGAAAAACACTCGAGTAGATCGCGATGGAAACAAAATATAAACGGATTTTAGACCTCATTTCTTTAGAAGGAAAAGTTGCTATAGTTACAGGGGCAGCATCTGGTATCGGATTAATCACAGCAAAACTTCTAGCAGAAGTGGGTGCTACTGTTGCTTTAATTGACATTAATGAATCTGATGGTTTGGGAGTAATGGAACAAATTTTGGAAACAGGGGGAAAAGCCAAATTTTTCCTCTGTGATGTTACTGCTGATTCTGAAAGCAAGATAACAGTTGAAGATATTTACAAAGAGTTTGGAAGAATTGATATTCTTTTTAATAATGCTGGTGTGATACGTCGAAAGAACGTTTTAGATTTAGAAGAAAAAGACTGGGATTTAACAATGGATGTTAACTTGAAAGCAATTTATCTCCTTTCCAAGCAAGTAATTCCAATTATGATCAAAGGGAAAGGTGGGAGCATTATTAATACTGGTTCTGGTTGGGGCATTAAAGGAGGACCTAATGCAGTTGCCTACTGTGCAGCCAAGGGTGGCGTGGTAAACATGACACGAGCTATGGCAATTGATCATGGTAAAGATGGCATTCGTGTTAATTGTGTTTGTCCTGGCGATATCGATACTCCACTATTACGAGGAGAAGCAAAACAGCTAGGTGTAGATGAAGAAATGTTCATGAAAGAAGCTGCAGATCGCCCTCTCAATCGTGTAGGGATCCCTGAAGATGTAGCAAATACTGTTCTTTATCTTGCAAGTGACCTTTCAAGTTGGGTAACTGGGACTTCAATAATTGTTGATGGTGGAGGTTTAGCTTGAGTTCATAGTTCTAGAAAATACATGTATAGATTATATCGGAGGAGCATTTTATGGATAAGAAGAAAACAATTATTCACCCCTACATCCCGAATTCTGTTCCAGAAGTAAAAGAAAAGATGCTAGAAGAGATCGGTGTTAAAGATATTGAAACACTGTATGAGGATATTCCTGATGATTTAAGGTTTAAAGATGAAATGAATTTGCCTGACCCCTTACTATCGGAATATGCTCTAAAAAAACATGTGGAATACATTCTATCAAAAAATCAAACTTGTCAAGAAAACCTTAGTTTCTTAGGAGGAGATTGCTGGCAACATTATGTTCCCGCAATATGTGATGAAATTAATCAACGATCCGAATTTCTAACAGCCTATGCTGGCGAACCCTATGAGGACCATGGAAGGTTTCAATCGCTTTTTGAATATGCTAGTATGATGGGAGAGCTTTTGGACATGGATGTAGTGAATGTGCCAACTTACGATTGGGGACAAGCTGCTAGTACTTCAATAAGAATGGCTGGAAGGATAACTAAACGTTTTGAAGTACTTATAGCTGGATCAATTTCTCCTGATAGACTCTCTATAATTAGAAATTATTGCTCACCTACTGTTGAAATTAAACTAATTGGTTATGATAAAGAAACTGGAAAACTAGACTTAAAAGATTTAAAGTCGAAAATTTCTACTAAAACAGCTGCAGTATATTTTGAAAATCCTTCATACCTTGGTATTATAGATGACCAAGGCGAGACTATTTCAGATATTGCACACAAATATGGAGCATTAAGTCTTGTAGGAGTAGATCCTATTTCCCTTGGTATCCTTATACCTCCCAGCAATTATGGTGCAGATATCGTTTGTGGGGATATTCAAGCGCTAGGTATACACATGCAATTTGGTGGAGGACAAGCAGGTTTTATTGCAACCAGAGATGAAGAACGCTTTGTAATGGAGTATCCTTCTAGACTTTTTGGTATTACTACTACTATTGTTGAAGGTGAGCATGGGTTTGGGGATGTAACATATGATCGAACATCTTTTCATGATAGAATTGAAGGTAAAGAGTTTATAGGAACAGCTACTGCGTTATGGGGGATTACAGCGGGAGTATATTTGGCATTGGCTGGACCACAAGGAATACAAGAATTAGGTCAAGTAATCGTGCAAAAATCACAATATGCTCTAAAGAAGCTTTCAGAAATTAAAGGAGTAAGAATACCATTCCTTCAATCATCTCACTTCAAAGAATTTATTGTGGACTTCAATGATACAGGAAAAAATGTTGATAATATAAACAAAGCCCTTCTCAGGAAAGGCATATTTGGTGGTAAAAATATTTCTAGAGAGTTTCCAGAGCTAGGAAACTGTTCCGCCTATTGTATAACAGAGGTTCATTCAAAAGAAGATATTGATCGACTTGTTCAAACGTTAGATGAAATCCTAAATCAAGGAGGGATTTGAGATGCAAAGGAAAACCAAAGTAAGGAATTTTCATCAAGCTAAATGGGATGAACCTGTTATTTACGAATTAAGTAGTAAAGGTGAACGCGGTATTTTATTTCCAGAGATTGAGAAGGAGATTAAGGAAATTGTTGGTAATGGAATTTCCAAACTTCCAAAAAATATGATAAGAAAACAACCTCCGAATTTACCTGAACTTTCCCAAATGCAAGTTCTAAAACACTATCTTCGTATTTCTCAACAAACCCTTGGAGCAGATTTGAATGTTGATATTGGGCAAGGAACATGCACAATGAAATATAGTCCAAAAATCAATGAACAATTTGCTACCTCGCCAAAGTTTACGGAACTTCACCCGTCACAAGATGAAAGCACTGTCCAAGGAATCTTGGAGATAATCTACAAATTAGATCTATTTCTCAGGGAAATTTCAGGTCTAGATAAGTTTACATTCCAACCAGGTGGTGGAAGTCAAGCAATATTCGCTATGGTTTCTATTATTCATGCGTACCATGAAGCTAATGGAGAATCAGAAAAACGTGATGAGATCATTTCTACTATGTTTTCTCATCCTTCAGATGCTGCTGCGCCTAACGTAAAAGGATACAGAGTCATCAATATTTACCCAAATGAAGACGGATTACCCGATGTTGAAGCTCTTAAAACAGCTGTTTCTGACCGTACTGCAGGTCTATTAATTACTAATCCAGAAGATACAGGTATCTTTAATCCTAAGATAAAAGAATTTACTAGAATTGTTCATGAGGTTGGTGGTGTTTGTGGCTATGACCAAGCTAATGCTAATGGTATCTTAGGGATTACTAGAGCTAAAGAAGCTGATTTTGATTTTTGTTTCTTTAATCTTCACAAAACTTTTTCTTCTCCTCATGGCTGTGGAGGTCCTGCATCTGGAGCTCTTGGTGTATCCAAAGAGTTCATACAATTCTTACCTGTTCCATTGGTTGAATATGATGAAACAAAATACTATCTTAACTATAATATCCCAAGAAGCATTGGTAAGGTTAGAGCTTTCTTTGGGGTAGTTCCTGCCATATTGAAAGCATATTCTTGGATTATGAGTTTAGGTAAGGATGGGTTAAAAGAAGTATCTGAAATAGCTGTACTAAATAATAATTATCTTTTGAAGAAGATACTAGAAATTCGTGGAGCAAGTGCTCCATATGCGAAAGGAAGGCATCGAATTGAACAAGTTCGTTATAGTTGGGATGAGCTTTACAAAGAGACAGGAGTAACAACTGAAGACATTACTTGTCGTATGGCAGATTTTGGATTCCATATGTGGTCTAGTCATCATCCATTTATTGTCCCTCAACCTTTCACTCTTGAACCCACTGAATCCTATTCGAAAGCTGAACTTGATGAATACATTGCTGGATTAAAAAAAGTAGTTGAGGAAGCATATGAAAAACCAGATTTTGTCAAGAGCGCTCCTCACAGAAGTGTTGTACATAAAATTAATCATGATCCGTTAGATGATCCTGCTAGATGGGCTATTACTTGGAGGTCTTATCTGAAGAAAAGTAAGAAGTAAGAATTGTAAAAGGATGATTTGATTGAAAAAAATAGGTTTGATTGTAAATCCCATTGCCGGCATGGGTGGTAAAGTTGGACTTAAAGGGACTGATGGACTAGCGATTCTGGAAGAAGCTATAAAATTGGGGGCCGAACAAATATCACCACAACGTACAATCAAGACGCTGGAAAGGCTTGTTTTTCTTAAAAATGAGATTGAGTTAATAACTTATCCAGGTGAAATGGGAGAGACAGTAGCTAGGCAATGTGGTTTCGATCCGAAAGTTATTGGGTCCATAGTAAAAGGGAACACTACTGCTGACGACACTCAACAAGCTTCTAGAGATTTGTGTAAGCTTGAAATTGATCTTTTACTTTTTGCTGGAGGAGATGGAACGGCGCGAGACATTTACAATGCTATTGGAGATGATGTAGTTGTACTTGGTATCCCCACGGGAGTTAAAATGCATTCAGCTGTTTATGCTTGCAATCCATTTAGAGCTGGTGACTTAACTGTTTCATATATCCAAGGAAGAGTGAAAGAGCTGAAAGAAGCAGAAGTTATGGATATTGATGAAGAAGCTTTTAGAACAGGGATTATATCTGCAAAGCTCTATGGTTATTTGAAAATCCCTTATGAAAAACAACATGTCCAAGGATTGAAAGCAAGTAGTTTAGCAGATGAACATTATTCCCAAGAAGCATTAGCTCAAGAAATCATAGAAAATATGGATGAAGATTACTTCTATATTATTGGTCCTGGAACAACTACTAGAACAATTATGGAGAATATAGAACTTGAGTATACATTGTTGGGTGTAGATCTCATTTATAGGAAGCAACTCATTGAAAAGGATCTGAACGAAAAGAAGTTGCTAGAACACATAAAGGAAAAAAAAGCTAAATTGATAGTCACCCCCATCGGTGGTCAAGGTTTCTTACTTGGTAGGGGTAATCAGCAATTAAGCCCTGCAGTAATCAGGAATGTAGGAAAAAACAACATTATAGTAGTTGCTACAAAACAGAAAATTAACTCACTAAGTGGTCAACCATTACTAGTTGATACAGGAGATAATGAATTAGACAGCTTGTTATGTGGGTATGTTAGGGTAGTTACAGGATATCGTGAAAATATTGTGTATAGAATTGCAGTATGAAAAAAGCACCCTAATTGCATGTCCTTTAGGTTTTTATGAGTTTATATATTAATCTCTTACTAATATATTAAGATGTCCCGTTATTCAACACTATTGTTATTACTGAAACACATGGGATTTGTTAATGGGAGAGTGCAGTTTCAGAAGCTATTATTTCTTCTAGAGAAGAATTATCACATTCAAACGGGATATGGGTTCATACCCTTTAAATTTGGTCCCTATTGTCAGGTGGTGCAAGAGGACATCCAACACCTGATTGATTACGGGTACATTGAGCACGAAGAAGTTGAAAAATCTGGTCCAGAAGTCCTACATCGCTATCAAATTACTGATTATGGAGAACAATACATCCTTGAAAATGACTTTGGAGAGATATATGATCAAGTTATCCAAGATCTATGTTATGACTTCAAAAACTATGGTTTACGTCAGTTAATAGAGTACGTTTATGAGAATTATCCTGAATATACCACTCATTCGACGATTAAGAATCAGTATTTTCATCCCAAACCAAAGCAAGAAGATTTTACTTCCGCAGACACACTTCTAGAACGAAAACCTATCATTACTCCATCATTTGTTAAATGGTTAGATGAAGAGATTAAGGAAACAACTCACAAGTTAGAAGTGTCAGAGGTACCAACTGAAGAGAAACCAGATGAAATAATGGTTGATGATTTAGTTGTAGAAATGCTCGATATAGCTTATGAGGACATTGCTTCTAAAGCTCAAGAGATATCTACAAAAATCATGCTTGAAAGTTACAGTGAATCAGGGGATATAAATAACAAAATGTATTTCATTTTGGAAATTTTAGAAAATCTATTAAGCACTTTGCAAGAAAAAGACATTATTGGAATTTACACTGAATTTGCAAATACAAAAACAAACATACAGATGTTAGATGAGCTTATTGCACTACATAGAACTTCGCTTAAGTCAGATTTAGTTAGATTGCTTTTTGAATTCATAGAAGATGTAGGATTTTTCTTAGATAGTATTGATAGAATAATCACGTTATAGAAAAATAGAAAAGAAGAAAAAAAGAAAAATAGAATTATTTGTTTTTCAAAGTTGCATGTGCTGCTGCAAGACGTGCTATAGGTACTCTGAAAGGACTACAGGAAACATAATCCAAACCAATCCTGTAACAAAAATCAACAGGAAAACTTACTGAAGTTGCAGAATTTATTATTCGAGAACACTCGGAATTCGCTTTCAAATACTGTACGGATGATCTTTATGCAGACATCAGAACTCACTTACATATGGCTAAAGGACTTAAACCATCACCACCAGATGTAAGCAATCAGGAACTTATAGAATCTATTTGTGAGTTCTTTAGTATACCTGGAAAAATAAAGAAGCGAGCCTTATTCTTATTTGAAAACTACAGTGAAGTATATCAAGAGAATATTTCTAACAGTATCCTCTTATCAGCTTTATGCCTTCTTTTTGCTTTAAGAGAACACAATAGTAATATTTTGCCTATTAAGATCATTACAGCTTTCAAAATTATGGGACAAAGTATATCAGAGAGTCAATTAGTAAAGATGTTGAGAAAATTAGAATTAAAAGAAGTAGAAACAATTTTTCTAGAGAGTGAAGATTATATCACCACTGTTCTTTCACTTATTAGTTCTAGCCTAAAGGTACGAGCAAGGGTGTTAAATAAATACAAGATGAATATTCAAGCATATAAGAAACTTCTACTAATGATAAGTGATCGAATATTACAGAAAATACCTGCATCAAAACGAAAACAGTATCCCCCTTATACCTTTACAGTGGCAGTTTTCTATACTGTGGATAAGTATTTTGCGCAGTATATTGGAAAATCATCGGTTCTGACTTATGAGATTATTGAAGATACAACTAGAACTACTCATTCAGAAATCTCAAAACATGTGAATTTCGTCTCTTCTTTCATTACCAAGGATATTTTCAGAATTTGGGAAGATTCTTTCTATACGTTATAGATAGGGTTCTAAATAGGTCTTTAGAATCTTTAATTTGACCAAAGCTAATAGGGATTCAGTGGATGTGAATATAACATGATTATTTACCAAAAATCATATTTTCTGAACACAAGTGTAACAGCGTAACACTAACAGATCTTCATCTAGTTTTTTTCTTATAATTCCTTATCAACAGATAGACAATTGCCGTGAGTTCAACACCTGAGAAAGACCAAAGAAGAGTGGGGAGGTGCTTCCAATATGAAGGGAAAATTGCTCCCCAATTTTCAGGAACAGGTGCATACTCTATTATGCTGTCATTATAATCCTGATAGATGACTGTTTTGTAAAATGTGTAGTTGAATGGTGGGATACCATAGAGTTCAGGATCCCCAACAATTCCTGCCCAAACAGTATAGTTACCAGATGGAGGGATAGATTCATTGTAAACATTTATCTGTACCGACATAATTGCTTCTTTTACAGTTACTCCTGGTCTAATTTCATGGGTTGATAGATGAATCCAAAACATATAACCTGCATCAAAAGTATAATTTTCGTCTAATTTTATTTTCATTTGAGGGTCTAATAAATTGCTATGTGGTGTTGAGTGTACATAGGTTTTATTCGAAGGATTCCATAGCTCAAAAACCATAGGAACCCCATAAGTAACGTATGTTTCTTTTTGTGAAGTATGATCTGGAGAAGGAGGCCATGATATGTCAGTCAGTCTAATATACAAATTATAAGGTTCATCATATGGTTCAATCAGAGAAAAAACAAGTCCAGTTACTGAAGTAACAATAAGACACAGAATCAAGGTAATCATAATTTGTTTGGAAGAAACCTTAAAACGCATTATATTTAACATATTGTGTTAAACATATTAGTTTTTCCATTATAAATTAACAAACGGTTAAATTGATAAAAGAAACAGTAATATTTATAAAGATAAAATTTTAACTCCAATTTGGTGTACTAGAATGGGAGATTGTAAAATTCGAAAGAAAATTATGATATACTCTTTAAATTTTTTAATTATATTTTCTATTTTAACCGTTAATGGTTATTCTATTACAAGAACAGATAGTGATATTGTTTTTGTACCTGAAGTAGAAAGAGTATTATCAATGGTAAATGAAGTAATAATAATCCAGTCAATAGCTCAAAACCAAGGAGGTTTCTCACTATTTTCTGAAGATACTCTTGATTGGGGTGTTGATAACATTGAAGCAGAACGAGTCTTTGGAGGTTATGAAGATGCTACAGATATTGGAGGAGATTATACGGGAGATGGGATAACCGTTGCTGTGATTGATAGTGGTATAGATAAACAATCTTGTGGTTTACACCATGATTTTGTAGGTAAAATTGTAGACGAATGGGACTTTTATTATGGTGATAGCAATGCAGATGATGGTTTAGGTCATGGTACGCATTGTGCAGGAACTATAGGAGCTCGAGATGATGATGATGGCATGATTGGTGTTGCACCTGAATGTGATTTTCTAATAGCAAGAATTATGAATAGCGACGGAGATTTTGTTGACGTTGAAGAAGTAGCTGCTGCAATAGATTGGGCGGTCAACAATGGTGCAGATATAATCTCCATGAGTTGGGGAGGTTATATTGATCGTTCAGCAATAAAGAATGCAATTGAGGATGCTTATGATGCAGGTGTTGTACTCGTAGCTGCTGCAGGTAATGAGGATACTGGTGTAGCTTACCCTGCGAAATATCCTGAGGTAATCTCTGTTGGTGCCATTTCAGATGACTACATAAGAGCTGGATATCCCGATTGGGGATGGGATCCAGGCAAAGCAAGTAATTATGGTGAGACTCTTGATTTTGTTGCTCCTGGTACAGAAATTTGGAGCACTTTTTTAAATGATGATATTGCCAAAGGATCTGGAACTTCTATGGCAGCACCTCATGTAGCTGGGCTTTGTGCATTAATATTAGAAGCTCAACCAACTCTCACACCTGCGCAAGTTAAGGATGTACTCAAAATCACAGCTACTGACATAGGTGCTGAAGGGAAAGATGATTATTATGGTTGGGGTGTACTTAAGGCTGACGTAGCAATTGATGCTGCTGAACTGTATTTTACCGATACTGATAGTGACGGAGTTTATGATGCTCATGAAATATATCTGTATGATACTGACCCTGATGACCCTGATACTGACAATGATGGATTAAGTGACGGAGAGGAAGTCAATACCTATGAGACTGATCCAAATAACACAGATACTGACAATGATGGATTAAGTGACGGAGAGGAAGTCAATACTTATGGTACTGACCCAAATGACATAGATACTGATGATGATGGATTATATGATGGCTATGAAGTGTGTACTAGTTTAACTGATCCTACTGATCCTGATACTGATTCTGATGGTCTCTCTGATGGAGAGGAAGTCAATACTTATGGTACTGACCCAAATGACACAGATACTGACAATGATGGTTGTGATGATGCATGGGAAGTGTTCTATGGTTACGACCCCAATGTCTCTAATGGTGCTTTA